>NZ_JBHTRZ010000009.1:96880-488744 GCF_042795335.1 Streptomyces sp. NPDC056479
GTCTCGCATGTCAACGACGGTGCCCGCGAGCGGAGCTCGCTGATGGTTGCAGCTGGATCGTCGCCAAGTACTTCGGCATCACCGAGCGGGACACGTTGAAGACGTGGACCGTGCTGGAGAGTGTGCTGTCGGTGGCGGGGTTCGTGGTGGCGGCGGTGTTGAGTCTGTTCGTCTAGCGGTGATCGCGCCTTGATCGGGAGGTGCGGGATGGAGGCGGCCTTCGCTGTGTTGGTGGGGGCCGCCGGCTTCTTGGCTCGGTCTTCGTCTCGCATGTCAACGACGGTGCCCGCGAGCGGAGCTCGCTGATGGTTGCAGCTGGATCGTCGCCAAGTACTTCGGCATCACCGAGCGGGACACGTTGAAGACGTGGACCGTGCTGGAGAGTGTGCTGTCGGTGGCGGGGTTCGTGGTGGCGGCGGTGTTGAGCCTGTTCGTATAACGATGCGGGGGCTGGTTGTGCGGGACACAGGGTTGTCGACCATACTGCTCGGCTGTGGAGCAGCGCATAGGTTCAGGCAGCCAGCCCCTGGAGGGCGCCGGGTTCGACCCGGCCTTCATCCCCGGGCTCACCTCGCCCGCGTCGAAGAAGGAGGACGCGGCCGAGGACGGCGACGTCGAGGAGACGGTCCTCGAGAGAGCCGAGGAGCCCGAGGCGAAGGCCGATGTCGAGACCGGCGACGAGACCTCGGACGAGACCTCCGAAGAGGCCGACGTCCAGGACGATGACGATGACGACGACGAGGAGACGCCCGCCGACGGGCCCGTCTTCGAGGCCGCCGATCGCCGGGCCAGAATCGTCGTCGACCACAAGGGCGTAAGGCTCACCCTGGACGACCAGGAGTGTGAGTTCCGCTGGGACGAGATCGGCGCCCTGGAGACCGAGTCCCCGCGCTTCGGGAAGCGATACACCGTCACGGTGCACACTCCTGACCGCCGCTGGTACCCGATCGAGATCGAGGCGACGGCCAGGAGCCGCTTCAAGGAGTGGGACGAGCAACTGGACGCGGTCCTCGACGCCTACTTCGAAGACGACGCCGAGTAACTAACCGCAGTACTGGGCCTCCTTGCCGATGGACCGGTACATGCAGTCCGAGTTCTCCAGCAACTGCAGCACCGCATCCCGGTTCCGGGCCGTCTCCCGCTCGATCACCTCGTCGGGCGGGTAGAACCCGCCCCCTCCGGACCTCGGGTACATCTCGAAGGTGTACGAGAAGATCTTCTGGTTGCCCCACAGCCAGTCGTCGATCGACCCGTCGGTGATGTACAGATCGCTGGCCTGCTCCGGCGTGTAGCCGTTGCTCGCGGCCATCTTCTGCCCGACCGCGGCGAACGCGTTGCGGTCGTCGGCCGTCATCCCGGTCGTGGTGTCGGAGTACGTGTACCCGAACGGCCACAACACCAGCTCGCTGTACGTGTGGAAGTCGATCCCGGCCGTGATCTGCTGCTTGCCGCCGACGACCCGGCTGCGCACGAAGTTCGCGACCACCTTCACCTCGGGCGCCGACTCGGCGGACGCGCCCCGGTACGTCTCCGAGGACGTCGACCCCGAGGAACCGCCGCAGCAGCCCCACCGGTAGTTCCAGTTCCGGTTGAGGTCGGTCCCCACGGCCGACGAACCCGAGTTGGGCTGCCGGTTCTTGCGCCACGACCGGTAGGAGCCTGTGGCGATGTCGTACTCGCCGCCGTCCGGATTGAGGTCGGGCACGATCCAGATCTCCCGGTTGTTCACCATGCCGGTGACCCGGGAGTCGCTGCCGTAGTCGGAGGTCAGCTCGCGCAGCAGATACAGCGCCATCTCGACGGTGAGGTGCTCACGGGCGTGCTGGTGATGGGTGAACAGGACCTCCGGCTCGGCCTCGTCGGAGCCGACGTTGTCGCTGATCTTGATGGCGACGATGTTCCGGCCCTGGTACGACGTGCCGATGACCCGCTGGCTCGCGATGGAGGGGTTGGCCGAGACGATCGAGTTGATCTCGCTCGTCATCTCCGCGTAGTTGTGATAGCGCGAGTCGCCGGACGGGAAGTCGTACAGGCGTACGTCGTCCTCGCCGGCGGACCGGTCGGGGACCGCGCCGAGCGGGGTGACGTCGTAGCCGAGTGCCCTCAGCTTCTTGATCTGGTCCGCCCGGCCGGAGACGACGACGCCGTGGTCGTCGCTGGCGTCCACGGTCACGCCGGCCCGCTGAAGTGCCGTGCGGTCCTTGGCGGTCGCCTGCAGCCGGACCTCGTACTGCCGGATGTCGTCGGCCGACGAGGCCGCCTTGGCGGAGCCGTCGGCGCTGTCGGCGTTGGCCGACACGTTCGCCGAGAGCGGTGCCGCGAGGGTCAGGGCGAGCAGGGCGGCGAGGGCGGCGGTCCGTCTGCCGCTCCCGGCGCCTGAGCCGCGTATGCGAAGTCGCATGAATTCTCCTTGTGGGAGTGGGGGGTGGGGTTCAGTGCGACGTGCGGGTACGTGGTGCGGGTGTGGCGCTCATCGTGCGGCTATGGCATGAACGGGTCAAGAGCGGGCGGGGTGCCGATGGCGTGAACCATCCGAAAATCGGCCGCGCAGTGTACGCGCGCGGCCGCTGTGCGGAGCGGTCCCGGGGGAAGTCCACCCCGGGGTGTGATCCGGGCGTGCAAGGCGGCGCCGGGTGGGGGGAGTGTGGTGATCCGCGCAAGGGGAGAGCGGTGGGAGCGACGGAGTGGCGGGGACCGGCGCACCCACCGCCTCCCCAGCCTTCGACCACACCCGGAGGAACAGCTGATCATGGGCGGATCAGCGCCACGACGGGATCACCGACTGCCGGTCGAGACGACCAGCTTCGTCGACCGGCGCGCCGAACTGGCCGCCGGACGCGAACTGCTGGCGAGGACCCGGCTCGTCACGCTCACGGGCCCCGGCGGCGTCGGCAAGACCCGCCTCGCCGCACGCCTCGCGGCCGGCGTACGGCGCACCTTCCCCGACGGCGTGCGCTTCGTGCACCTCTCCGGCCTGGAGGACCCGGCGCTCGTCCCGCTCGCCGCCGCCGACGCGCTGGACCTGCACGACCACACCGCGCAGCCGCCGCTTCAGGCGCTGGTGGAGCGGTTGCGGGACCGCCGGCTGCTCCTGCTGCTGGACAACTGCGAACATCTGCTGCCGGCCTGCGCCGAACTCGCCGGGGCCCTGCTGCACGGCACGACCGGCGTACGGATCCTCGCCACCAGCCGCCACCGGCTGGGCCTGACCGAGGAACACCTGCTGGACGTACGCCCCTTGCCGGTCCCCGACCCGGACGGCGGCCCGGCCCTGGCCCTCTTCGCCGACCGGGCCGCCGCGGTGGTCCCCGGCTTCCGTCTCACCGCCGCCAACCGCGCCTCCGCCGCCCGTCTGTGCCGCCGCCTCGACGGCCTGCCCCTCGCCATCGAACTCGCCGCCGTCCGGATGCGCGTCCTGGACGTCGACCAGTTGCTCGCCCGCCTCGACGACCGCTACCGCCTGCTCACCGGCGGCAGCCCCACCGCCCTGCCCCGTCACCAGACCCTGCGCGCCACGGTCGACTGGAGCCACGAACTGTGCACCGGGGGCGAGCAGTCGGTATGGGCCCGGCTGTCGGTGCTGGCGGGGAGTTTCGACCTGGAGACGGCGGAGGCGGTGTGTGCGCGGGAGGCGGGGGCGGACCCTGAAGGGGCGTCGGCTCACGACCATGACGTCCTCGACGCCATCACCGGCCTCGTCGACAAATCCGTCCTGTCCCGGGAGTCCGGGCCCGACGGCATCCGCTACCGCCTCCTCGACACCCTCCGCCACTACGGCCTGGACCGTCTGCGCCGGCTCCCCGGCGAGGAGGCCGCGGCCCGGCGGCGCCAGCGGGACTGGATGCTGCGCCGCGCCGCGGCCTGTGAGAGCGCCTGGTTCGGGCCGGGGCAGCGGGAGATCGTCGCCCGGCTCCGGGCCGACCAGGACAACCTCCGTACCGCCCTCGACTTCAGCCTCACCACCCAGGGCGAATCCCTCACCGGACTGCGCCTCGCCGGCACCCTGTGGTTCTACTGGCACGCCTGCGGCGCCCCGCGCGAGGGCCGGATCTGGCTCGAGCGCGCCCTGGCCGCCAACCCGGAGCCCACCGGCGAACGGGCCCGCGGCCTGTGGATCGCGGGGCTCCTCGCCGCCGCCACCCACGACCTCACCGCCGGCCTCGCCCGCGCCCGCGACGCCCACGCGCTGGCAGGAGACCTCGACGACGAGGCGGAGGCGGCGCACGCCGAGTACGTCATCGGTGTCATCACCCTGTTCATGGACGATCTGCCGGCCGCGCTGAAGCACTTCGAGGCGAGCGTCGCCCGCGGCCCCGTCCCCGGCCAGCACCTCAGCCTCCACGGCCTGGACCAGGTCGAACTAGCCTGCGCCCTGGGCTTCCTGGGCGACGCCGACCGCGCGGTCGAGGTCTGCGAGCGGGCCCGGCGGATGTGCGAACGGCACGGCGAGGAGTGGGTGCACTCGTACGTCCTGCGGATCCTCGCCCTCGCCCGCACCGTGCAGCGGGACTGGCAACGGGCCGAACACCACGCCCGCCATGCCCTGCGCCTGAAACTCGCCGTGCACGACGTCATCGGCATCGCCCTGACCCTCGACCTCCTGGCCCGCACCGCCACCGAGACAGGCGCCCAGGAGCGCGCGGCCGTCCTGCTCGGCGCCGCCGACCGCACCTGGTCCGCCATCGACCGCGACCGCTGGGGCTCGGCGTCCCTTAAGTCCACCCGCCGGGAGAGCGAGACCCGGGCACGCGAGGCACTGGGCCCGCCCGACTACCGTCGGGCGTACGAGCGCGGCGCCGGACTCGACCTCACCGAGACCGTCGAGTACGCCGTCGACGACGGCAGAAGGCCCCCACGGCCCACGGCCGGCCGCAAGCCGAACGGCCGTCCCAGACCCGGCCGCGCCGCGACCGGCGTGCGCCTCACCCGCCGTGAGAGCGAGGTCGCCGAACTGGTCGCCCAGGGACTCGCCAACCAGCAGATCGCCGACCGCCTGGTCATCGCCCGCCGCACGGCCGAGGGCCACGTCGAACGCATCCTCGGCAAGCTCGGCTTCAGCAACCGCAGCCAGATCGCGGCCTGGGTGGCGGCCCAGCGCTGACACCCACGGCCGTCGAGGCGGCCGCAGCACCCCCGATCCGCACCCGACAGGAGCCCGTACCATGACCGCCCGACCCACCCCGCCCCAGGACCGTTTCGACCACCGTATGAGCGTCTTCGACACCGACGACGAGTTCCTGGCCGACGCCCTCCCCTTCCTCACCGAAGCCCTCGCGGCGCCCGGCGAGCCCCCACCGGTCGTCATCGCCGCCCCGGGCAACCTCGACCTGCTGCGCGACGCCCTCGGCACCGACGCGAAGGACATCGGCCTCGTCCCGCACACCGACTGGTACACCGGCTCCGCCGCCAACGCCATCGCCCAGGGCGCCGGTTACCTCGCCGCGAACGCCGGCCCCGGCGGCCGTGTCCATCTCCTGATGGAGCCTGTCTGGGGCGGCCGCGCGGGCCGCTCGCCGCGTGAGACCGCCGAGTGGATCCGCTACGAGGCCCTCGCCAACCTCCTCTTCGCCCCGCACGCCACGACCGCGCTGTGCGCCTACGACGCCCGCGTCACCGGCCCCGCCATCGTCGCCGCGGCCCGCCGGGCCCACCCCGGGACGGGTGTGTACGAGGACCCGTTCCGGCTCGCCGCCGAACTGGACGCCGTACCCCTGCCACCGCCGCCCGCCGACGCCGAGCGCCTCACCGGCCCGGCCCCTGCCGCCGACGCCGTACGCACCTGGGCCACCGTGCAGGGGCTGTCCGCCGCGGACGCGGAGCTGTTCGGCACGGCCGTCGCGGAGGCGGCCGCCGCCGTCGGCCCGCTCGACGGTGCGCTGCTGTGGGGCGAGGCCCCGGCGTGCGTCTGCGAACTGCGCACCGGGCACCGGGTCGACGACCCGCTCGCGGGCTTCGTACCGCCGGCCAGTGCGGAACTGGAGCCCGGACAGGGGCTGTGGTTCGCCCGTCAGGTGTGTGCCTACGTCGATGTGCGGGTCGAGGGGGACGGGGCGAGCGTACGGCTCCAGTACGGGTAGGGAGTTCCGGGTGCAGGTATGGAATCGGGTATTCCTCCCCATGCGGACGTACCCCCGTACCCCTCACCCTGGACCCATGCTGTACGGCTTCAATCCCCAACCGCCCATAGGGGCAGGCCATCTGAGCGTCGAGTACGAACCACGTCCCTCCGCGGTCGGCGAGGCCCGCGCGGCCGTCCGCCGGCAACTGGAGGGATGGGGACTCGCGGATCTGGAAGAACTGGCCGACGTGGCCGAGCGCCTCGTGAGCGACCTCGCCACGAACGCCCTGAGACAGGCGGCGAGCCGGTTCCGGCTCACGTTGTCCGCCGCGCACGGGATCCTGCGGTGCGAGGTACGGGACGGGGTGGGGAAGACGGTGTGGTTCGAGCTCGGCACATGCCGGTGCGCGCCGGGGCTCGTCGTCGGGGGTTCGTCCCACGGTCCGGGGGTGTCGCCGCGCCGCGGGTAGTCCGTCCGTGCCCGCCCTCTTGTCGACCCGGCCTCTTTACGGTTTCTTGATCTGCATGGCGGACACCACAGGTAACCCCACGTCGACTGAGGCATCCTCCGGCAGTAACCCCCCACCCGGCACATCCCGTTGGCGGTACATCGGGCCCGGCATCGTCGTCGCCGCGACCGGTGTCGGGGCCGGCGATCTGGTCGCCACCCTCATCGCGGGCAGCAACTTCGGATACACCCTGCTCTGGGCCGCGGTCATCGGCTGCCTGGTGAAGATCTCCCTCGCCGAGGCGGCGGGGCGCTGGCATCTGTCGACCGGCCGTACCCTCTTCGACGGCTGGGCCAGCCTCGGCCGCTGGACCACGTACTTCTTCGGCGTCTACGTCGTGATCTGGGGCTTCGTCTACGGCGCGGCCGCGATGTCGTCCAGCGCGCTGCCGCTGCAGGCATTCTTCCCGGACGTGATGGACCTGGAGTGGTGGGCCATCGCCTGCGGTCTGGTCGGCCTGGTCTTCGTCTGGTTCAACAAGTACGCCGTCTTCGAGAAGGTCATGACGGTCCTGGTGGGCGTCATGTTCGTGGTGACGGTGTACCTGGCGATCAGGGTCACCCCGAACCTCCCGGACGCCTTCGCCGGCCTGCTGCCCGTCCTGCCAGACGAGAAGGACTCGATCCTCAACACCCTGGGCCTGATCGGCGGTGTCGGCGGCACCATCACCCTTGCCGCGTACGGCTACTGGGTCAACGCCAAGGGCTGGACGAGCACCGGCTGGATGAAGGTCATGCGGCTCGACAACCGGGTCGCCTACGCCACCACCGGCATCTTCGTGATCGCGATGCTCTTCGTCGGCGCGGAGCTGCTGCACTCGGCGAACGTGGCCATCGCGAGCGGCGACAAGGGCCTGCTGCAACTGACCGACATCCTGGAGGCGGAGTACGGCACCGCGACGGCCAAGTTCTTCCTGATCGGCTTCTTCGCCACCTCCTTCACCTCCCTGATCGGTGTCTGGCACGGCGTGAGCCTGATGTTCGCCGACTTCGTCGCCCGCTTCCGGGGCCAGGGCGAGCAGAAAGGCGAGGAGGTCGCCTCCGGCGCACGCGAACGCTCCTGGCCGTTCCGCGCGTACCTGCTGTGGCTGACCTTCCCGCCCATCGTCCTGCTCTTCCAGGGCGAGCCCTTCCGCCTGATCATCATCTACGGCGTCCTGGGCGCGGCCTTCCTGCCGTTCCTCGCCGGCACCCTGCTGTGGCTCCTCAACTCCTCGCGCACACCGAGTCAATGGCGCAACGGGCCGGTGAGCAACGTGATGCTGGCGATCGCCGGGCTGCTGTTCCTGGTGCTGTGCCTGAAGCAGGTCTGGGACCAGCCGTGGTCGGAGTTCTTCTAGAGCCGTTCAGCTGAACCGGTCCCACTTCGGGCTGAGGGCGATCTCCCGCAGCTGCTCCATCGTCAGATTCGGGGTCGAGCGGAAAGGAACGCCACGGCTGGCGGGGTTGTACGCACTGATCACCACACGCAGACCGTCCGTCCGCAGCGTGTCGACGGTCCACATCACGCTCTCCTCGACGCCCTTGTCGCCCGGCCCCCGCCGGGTGGCGACCTTGGTGCCGTCGGGCAGCGTCTCGGCGTCGGCACCGTACGACTCGTCGGCCATGTCGGACGGGGTGTCCTGCTGGACGTCGATCAGGACCGTGGTCTCGATCGGGACGAAGTTCTTGGCCTTGACGTCGAAGACATCGACGTACGGGTAATCGTTGCGTGTTTCGAAGACTTGGCGGTTTTTGGGGAGGAGCGCAGCGAGGGTGTCATTGACTGCCTCCACGGTGGGCACCTCGCCCTCGCTCGGCGTGGGTGACTGCGCCCAGCCCTTCCGCTCGTCGACGACGGCGTCCACGATCCGCCGCCACACCCCGGCCGTGACCAGCTCTTTCAACTGCGCTGCGGACAGTGGAGGTTCGGCCCGACTAATGGGAGCCCCCGACGGGGCGGAGGAGTTCCATTCCGTGACGCTGACGTACTGCCCGCTGGAGGTGAGCAGCTGGGCCGACCACACCTTGGTGTCCAGGCGCCGGTCATCTTGGTATGCGTACGTTCTGAGCAGCGTCACGCGCGAGTGGTCGGGCAGCGAAGTCATTACGCAGTTGTCGTCCTCCGACCCGGCCGTGGTCGGACAGCCGATGGTCATCTCGCCCTGCATGTCGTTCGGGATATAGCGGTCGAAGCCGAGGCGGATGGCCGCCGGTCCCTTGCCGTCGTCGTAGACGATCTCCGTGCCATACGGACTGCTTCCTGCGCCCAGTCTGCTTGGCTCGGTGATCCTGCCCTCTGGCAGCATTTGCCTGAGTGCGGAGACCAGGTCGGCCCTGGAGGTGGGGCCGGGGGAGGGGGCGTGCGATTCGTCGCCCCGGGGACCGAGCAGGGCCGCGCCGATCGCGACGCATGCGATGACGACACCGGCCACCACCACGGCCCGCCACATCGGCCGCAGCCGTCGTACCCGTGCCTCGAAGTGCTCCTGACCGTGTTCCACGGGCACAGCAAACCACTGTGTTCGAATCGGCGAGGAAGAATGTCACCGCAGCACCGAGAGTTCACATTGGGCACCGCGAGCATTGGACCAAGGACCCGACGGATGACCGAGCAGCCACCACCCCCCATGCCGGGCTTCGGCCCACCCCCGCCGCAGTACGCCCCCGCACCGCCCGCGTACGCACCCGCCCCGGTCCCGGCAGGCCCGGAGTTCCTGGCCGTCGACAAGCGCAACGCGATCGTCGTCGACGCGTCCGGCGTCGTCTTCGAGATGTCCGGGCACACGCTGGAGTTCCGCTGGCCCGAGATCCACGGCGTCCACTACAAGGCGAGTCCGGACGGCAAGGCGCTGATGGTCGCCGTGGTCCACCCGGACGGCCGGTTCCACGAGTGCGCGGTGGAGGCCAAGCCCCGGGCGCGGCTGCAGGAGTGGTTCCCGCAGCTGGCCTGGGTGCTCGGCCACTACCGTCCGATGGGGTAGGTCGGTGGCGCCTACGGCAGCGCGTGCACGTGCGGCCCCACCGCGTTCGACCAGGCGTTGCCCGCCGTCGCGTCCCAGTTCGTCGACCAGGTCATCGCGCCGCGCAGGTCGGGATAGGTCCGCGAGGGCTTGAAGGAACCGCACCCCGTGCCCTTGGTCAGGCAGTCCAGGGCGCTGTTCACGACGGACGGCGCCACGTACCCGCTGCCCGCGCCCCGCGTCGAGGCCGGCAGGCCGAGCCCGACCTGGGACGGGGCGAGGCCGCCCTCCAGCTGGATGCAGGCCAGGGCGGTCAGGAAGTCCACCGAGCCCTGGCTGTAGACCTTGCCGTCGCAGCCCAGCATCGAACCGCTGTTGTAGTACTGCATGTTGACGACCGTCAGGATGTCCTTGATGTTCAGGGCCGTCTGGAAGTAGGAGTTCGACGTCGACTGCATGTCGATGGTCTGCGGCGCCATCGTGATGACCAGCGACGAGCCCGCCTTGGACGACAGGGAGCGCAGCGCCTGCGTCATGTAGGTGGCGTTGAGGCCGTTCTCCAGGTCGATGTCGACGCCGTCGAAGCCGTACTCCTGCATGACCGAGTACACCGAGTTCGCGAAGTTCGTCGCCGACGTGGAGTCGTTCACCGACACCGTGCCGCGCTCACCGCCCACCGAGACGATGACCTTCTTCCCGGCGGCCTGCTTCGCCCTGATGTCCGCCTTGAACTGGTCGACGGTGTAGCCGCCGAGCCCGGCCGAGTCCAGGTTGAAGGTGACCGCGCCCGGCGTCGTGGTCGCGTCCGCGAAGGCGACGGCGATGATGTCGTACTGGGACTGGACGTCGGCGAGCTTCTGGACGGTGGCGCCGTTGTTGAAGTTCTGCCAGTAGCCGGTCACCGCGTGCTTGGGCAGGGCCGGACCCACCGGGCCGGCCGTGGTCGTCCCCGTCACCGCCGCCGACTTCGGCGACTCACCGGCCGAGTTGGCCGCCGTGACCTGGAAGGAGTACGACGTCGAGGCCGCGAGCCCGGTCACGGTCGCTGAAGTGCCGGTCACCGCGGTCACCTTGGTGCCGCCGCGGTAGACGTTGTAGCCGGTCGCGCCCGAGACGGTGTTCCAGGCCAGGGAGACGGTCGAGGAGGTCGTACCCGAGACGCTGAGCCCGCTCGGGGCGCCGGGGATCGTGGGGGTCGGGTCGGTGCCACCGCCGCCGTCGGGGCCGAAGACCGACAGGTCGTCCGCGTAGTAGGCCGCCTGCCCGTACCACCCGTGCGTGTAGACGGACACCGAGGTCGTCGAGGCGCCGGTGGTGAAGGTGGTCGACAGCTGCTTCCAGGACGACGAGTCCGGCGTCCAGGTCGACACGTCGGTGGTGCCCGTGCCCGTGACGCCCAGGTAGGTGTAGCCGCCCTGCACCCAGGCGCTCAGCGAGTACGTCGAGTTGGGCTTCACCGCCACGGACTGGGTGCAGCGGGCGTTGTCCTGTCCGGCCGGGGTCGCCTTCAGGGCGGTGGCGCCGCCGTGCACCGGGGAGGACACGGTCGCGCCGCTGTTCGCGGAGCAGGTCCAGTTGGTCAGGCCGGACTCGAAGCCGGCGTTCTTGGCGTTGTTGACGTCCGCCGCGGCCGCGTGGCCCGCGCTGAGGAAGGTGAGGGAGAGGGCGGAGGTGACGGCTGCCGCCCAGAGGCGTGCCGGTCGGCCGCGGCGCCCCTGTCGTCTGTGTATGAACATGTCAACCAAGTTGGTCCAGACCAATCCGAGTGTCAAGAGATTCCGGTCATGGAGAATTGGCGTGCGCAACCTGCCCCGTTTTGGCGTGACTTGTGCGAACAGAGTTCCTTCCCGGCTACAGAAACGCTGTTCTCCGGCCATCGAGCCGTGGATACAGTGCTGAGATAGTCACGCAATGAAGTCATCTCGGTGCACCGGAGTAACACCGACGCACCGAAACCGGGCGGGAAACGGGGAGCGACGCGTGTCAACTGCCATTGCCGTGACCAGCGCCGACATGGCGCTGCCGGCGCAGGACGAGCGAACCGTGCCCGCCGTCGTGCTGGGGGACCTCGACCGGGAGCCGCTGGAACGGTCGTTGGCGGGCATGCAGACGCTGATCGAGCAGCACGGCCATGTGATCGTCGTCTGCTCGCAGGCCGCTCCCCGGGGCGTACAGCAGCGGCTGCACACCGTACGGTCCCTGCTGGAGAGCGACCGTATCGCCGTGTTCCGGCCCGAACTGCCCCCGCTCGGCCTCGCGGTCCTCGCCCGCCAGCTGCGCCAGCTCGCCTCCTGCGACCTCAGCCCCGGCATCCTCGCCTCGGCCGGCCGGCTGCTCACCCACTACATTCACGCCGGAGCGCTCCTCGGCTCCGTCACCAAGCTGGACCGCGTCCCCGTCGACCTCAAGTCGCACGCCAAGTCCTGGATGCCCGGCAGCCAGTTCGGCGTCCTCGCCCACCCCGGCCCGCAGCTGGTCCGCATCGCCCCGGGAGCCACCCTCGCCGGCCCGGAGTTCGGCACGTCGATGCTGGTCGCCCAGGGGCAGCTGCAGTCCGACTGGGTCACCGCCACCCTGGCCAAGTCCTGGAACGCACAGGGCCTGCGCGAGGTGGTCCTGCCCGCCGAGTCGGCCACCTGGTGGGGGACGGCCAAGCTGATCGAGTTCTGCGCCTATCTGCCCGACCTGTCGGTGCTTTACCAGCTCGTCACCTCCGTACGGCAGAACTCCTGTCACTGGTGCGGCATCGACGTCATCGGCGACCGCTGCGTCTTCTGCTCCGCCGTCCCGCCCACCCACGAGCAGCCGGCCCGCGCAGGCTGACGGACCCGGCCCCACCCCGACCGCCCCCCGACCGATTCCCCCAATGAGGTTGCACGGCTCATGAACTCCCGTCAGCGCCGCGGCGTGATACTCCTGCTCCTGTCGATCGTCTGCGCCCTCGGCGCCTTCGCCGGTGTCCTGTCCGTCATCAGCGACGTGAAGTCCAAGGTCGGGCCGGAGGTCACCGCCTACCAGCTCAAGCGGAACGTCGCCCCCTACACACCGCTCAGCGCGGGCCAGTTCGAGAAGATCGAGATGCCCGAACGGTGGCTGTCGGAGAACGCGGTCACCGATCTCCGCGAGGTCCGGGGCAAGATCGCCGTCACGAACCTGCGCAAGGGCTCCCTGCTCCAGAGCGACATGATCGTCGACCAGCCCGCCCTCCAGACCGGTGAGCAGGAGATCGCCATCATGATCGACGCCGCGACCGGAGTGGCCGGCAAGATCACCCCGGGCTCCAAGGTCAACGTCTACGCCACCTTCGAGGGCGAACGCGACGGCGATCCCGACCAGTCCAGGCTGATCGTGGAGAACGCCCGGGTCATCGACGTCGGCGAACTGACCTCGCTCCAGCCCGACGACAACGACAACGGCCGGCGGCCCACCGAGGCCGTCCCGATCACCTTCGCCCTCGAACCGATCGACGCCCAGCGCCTCACGTACGCCGAGTCGTTCGCCGACGAGGTCCGGCTCGCCCTGGTGGCACCCGGCGCCGACTCCGACATCCCCGCGACGAACCGCACGTACGAACTCGCCAAGGACAAGTGAGAGGCCCCCATGCCCACGAGGATCCTCCCGGCCGTCGGCGACGCGGACGCGGTCCGGTCCCTCACGACGCTGCTCAGCCAGCTCCCCGACGCCGAGCCGGTCGCCCCGGTGACCGACTCCACCCAGCTCGTCGACACCCTCGCCCGTCTCGCCGCCGAGTCCATCGACGAACTGCCCGAGGTCGTCGTGGTCCACGAGCGCATCGGCCCCGTCCCCGCCCTGGAACTCATCCGCGAGGTCGCCCTGCGCTTCCCGGCGGTGGGCGTCATCCTCGTCACCTCCGACGCGAGCCCCGGTCTCTTCCAGGCCGCCATGGACTACGGCGCCCGCGGCCTGGTCGCACTGCCGCTCAGCTACGAGGAACTGGCCAGCCGGGTCAACGCGGTGGCCCAGTGGTCCATGGGTGTACGGCGTCATCTGGGCGCCGGCGGTGATGTGTTCAGCGGCGTCGGCGGCACGGTGGTCACGGTGAGCGGCGCCAAGGGAGGCGTGGGGGCGACCCTCACCGCCATCCAGCTGGCCCTCGCCGCGCAGGCCTCGGGCCGCAGCGCCGCGCTGCTCGACATGGACCTCCAGACCGGCGACATCGCGTCCTACCTCGACATCCAGTTCCGCCGCTCGGTGGTCGACCTCGCCGCCATCAACGACATCTCGCCGCGGGTGCTGGCGGACGCGGTGTTCCGGCACGACACGGGCGTGGCGCTGCTGCTCGCCCCCGGCGACGGCGAACGCGGCGAGGAGGTCACCGACCGGGCCGCCCGCCACATCGTCAGCGCCCTGCGCTCCCGTTACGAGGTCGTCGTCATCGACTGCGGCGCCCAGCTGTCGGGCGCGAGCGCGGCCGCCGTGGAGATGGCCGACACCGCCCTGCTCGTCACCACGCCGGACGTGGTCGCCGTACGCGGCGCCAAACGCACGGTACGGATGTGGGACCGCCTGCAGATCCGCAAGGCGGAGGAGACCACGATCGTCGTCAACCGCCACACCCGCGGTACGGAGATCCAGCCCGCCCTGATCCAGCGCATCACCGGCACGGGCATCGCCGTCACCGCGATTCCCGCCAACTTCAAGGAACTCCAGGGCGCGGTCGACGCCGGCCGGGTGCACGAGCTGGACGGCAAGAGCACGGTGAAGCAGGCCCTTTGGGCGCTCGCGGGCGAACTGGGCCTGGTCAAAGGCACCGAGGGGGCCGTACAGCAGCGCCGAGTCGGCAGGGCGCGGGGCGCGGACCGGGCGGCGCTGACCTTCCGCAGGCGAAAGGAAATAGGGCGGTGAAGGGGCGGTTCAGGGACGACCGGGGGCAGGTGGCCGTCGAGTTCCTCGGGATGCTGCCGCTGATCACCCTGACGCTGGTGCTGCTGTGGCAGTGCGTGCTGGTGGGGTACACGTACACGCTCGCGGGGAATGCTGCGGACGAGGCGGTGCGGGCGGGGACGGCGTCGGAGGGGCAGTCGGCCTGCCAGGAGGCCGGGCTGGAGCACCTTCCCGACGCATGGCAGGGGGATGCCGGAGTGGAGTGCGGGGCGAGCGGCGGCTTTGTCACGGCGGATGTGACCCTCCGGGTGCCCGTCCTCTTCCCGGGCGCGATCGGCTTCCCGTTCACCGTCGAGGGCCACGCGGGGGCCGTACAGGAGGAGAAGGACTGAGATGCCGTACCGACTTCGCCCCGGCCGTGCGGGCCGCGACCGCGGTCAGGTCGCCATCGAGTACCTCGGGTTCATCCCGATCCTGATCCTCGTCGCCATGGCCGGCGTGCAGATCGGGCTCATCGCCTACGCCGCCCAGCAGGCCGGCACCGCGGCCAGGGCGGGGGCGCGGGCGGCCTCGCTGGACGGGAGCGCGCAGGACGGCTGTGTGAACGCGATCAGCGACTGGCTGTCCGTCAGCTGCTCGGAGGCGTCCGGCGGCGACTCGATCACCGTGACCGCCACCGTCCAGATCCCGTCCATCGTCCCCGGCTGGGACTTCGACGACGCCCAGAAGACCGCGACCATGCCGCTCGACCACTGAACGAGGATCCACATGAGTCTGAGGTCACGCATCAACTCCCCCGAGGAGCACGGCAGCCGGGGCGAGGACGGCCACCTGGTCTCCTCCTACCGGGCCAAGCTGCTGGAGGAGATCGACCTCGCGGAGATGAGCTCGCTGGCGGCGGCGGAGCGGCGGGCCCGCCTGGAACGGGTGCTCGGGCACATCATCAGCCGCGAGGGTCCGGTGCTGTCCACGGTCGAGCGCTCGCAGCTGATCCGCCGGGTGGTCGACGAGGCACTCGGCCTCGGCATCCTGGAGCCGCTTCTGGAGGACGCGTCGATCACCGAGATCATGGTGAACGGCCCGGACGCGATCTTCGTCGAACGCGGGGGCCGGGTGGAGCAGTTGCCGCTCCGCTTCCCCTCCCACGACCAGCTGATGCAGACCATCGAGCGGATCGTCTCGACGGTGAACCGGCGCGTGGACGAGTCCAATCCGATGGTCGACGCCCGGCTGCCCTCCGGCGAGCGCGTGAACGTCATCATCCCGCCGCTGGCCCTGACCGGCGCGACCCTGACGATCCGCCGCTTCCCGCGCTCCTTCACCCTGCACGAAATGACCGGCCTCGGCTCGCTCGACGAGCCCATGGTGTATCTGCTCGCCGGGCTGGTGCAGGCGAAGTTCAACGTCATCGTCTCCGGCGCCACGGGCACGGGGAAGACGACGCTGCTCAACGCGCTGTCGGGCCTGATCCCCGAGAGCGAGCGCATCATCACCATCGAGGACTCCGCCGAACTCCAGCTCCAGCAGGGGCATGTGATCCGCCTGGAGTCCCGCCCGCCGAACGTCGAGGGCAAGGGCCAGGTCACCATCCGTGACCTGGTCCGCAACTCGCTGCGGATGCGGCCCGACCGGATCGTCGTCGGTGAGGTCCGAGGCGGTGAGTCCCTGGACATGCTCCAGGCGATGTCGACCGGCCACGACGGCTCGCTGGCCACCGTGCACGCCAACAGCGCGGAGGACGCCCTGATGCGTCTGAAGACGCTGGCGTCCATGTCCGATGTCACGGTCCCCTTCGAGGCTTTGCACGACCAGATCAACAGCGCGGTCGACGTGCTCATCCAGCTGACCCGGTTCCCGGACGGCGCCCGCCGGATCACCGAGATCGCGATCCTGGACAGCCACGGGGCGGAGCCGTACCGCCTGGCGACGGTCGCCCGCTTCAACGCCCAACCGATGACGCCCGACGGCCGCGTCCACGGCGCCTTCGCGTACTACCCGCTGCCACGCCGCACCGCCGACCGCCTCTACATGGCGAGCCAGCCGATACCCCAGGCCTTCGGCGTCGCCCAGACCCCGCTCGAGCTCGCCACCCGAGAAGCCAGGTAGGACCCCGACCATGGACCTCCAGACCCGTATCACGCTCACCACCGGCATCGTGCTGCTGACCTGCGCGCTGGCCGTGCTGGGCGTCCACGCCTACGCCGCGGGGCGGGCACAGCGCCAGGCCCTGGTCGAGCGCCTGACCGCCACCGGCCAGCTCACCGGAGCCGGGGGCCGACGCCGCCGCTTCGTCGACCTGGACCGCCGGCTGCGCCGTACGAAACTGGGCAAACAGCTCGAACTGCGGCTGGTGGCCACGGGTCTGGACGTCACACCGGGCGAATTCTTCGTCTACATGCTGGCGACGGTGGCCGGCCTGTGGCTGATCGGCCAGGCGACCCTGGCCCCCTTCTTCGGCCCGATCGCGGGCCTGCTGGGCGTGTGGGCCGCGGTCCAGTTCCTCAACTGGCAGCGCCAGAAGCGCATCGAGAAGTTCATCAACCAACTCCCCGAACTCGCCCGCATCCTCGCCAACGCCGCCCACGCCGGTCTCGCCCTGCGCACCGCGATCGGCCTCGCCGCGGAGGAGCTGGAGGCCCCGGCGGGCGAGGAACTGGCCAACGTCTCCAACCAGCTGGCCCTCGGCGCCTCGATGGACGACGCCCTGGGCGAGCTCGCCGAACGCCTCCCGTCGCGCGAACTGGTCGTCCTGGTGACCACGCTGGTCCTCTCCAACCGGGCCGGCGGCCAGGTGGTGAGCGCGCTGCGGAACCTCACGGAGACGCTGGAGGAGCGCAAGGAGACCCGGCGCGAGGTCCGTACCCAGCTGTCCCAGGTGAGCATGACCTCGTACGCGGTCCCGGTGCTCGGCATCGGGTCGCTGTTCCTGATGAACGGGGTGAAGGACGGCGCCCTGGACCGGATGACGGGTTCGCCGCTGGGCCAGGCCGCGGTGCTCACCGCGTTCGGACTGTACGCGGTCGGCTTCATTCTGATCCGCCGCCTTTCGCGGATCGACGTCTGAGGGCGGGGGACAGCTGATGGAACTCGGAATCGGACTCCTGCTCGCGACGGTCATGGCCCTGAGCGTCTGGGGCGTCTTCGCCGGCATCCGCCTGTACCGGGCGGAGACCAGACTGCCCAGCGATCTCGCGCTGGCCCTGGAGATCGGCGCCACCCGAACCGGCGCCGTGGACTCGCTCATCGACCGCATGGGCATGCGCTACGCCCCCGCCGTACTGCGCCTGATGGGCCCGAAGCTGGTCGCCAAGTACCGCCGCAAGATCGACCTCGCGGGCAACCCCGGCGGCCTCACCATCGACCGCTATGCCGCCAGGCGCGCGGTGTACGGCTTCCTGGGCGCGGTCGGCTTCCTGGTGTTCCTGCTGCGCGGACAGTTCCTGGTGGCCTTGCTGCTGCTGGCGTTCGGCGCCTTCTGGACGGAGGTCGGCATCTGGTCGGCGATCCGGATCAGGAAGGACGAGATCGAACGCACCCTGCCGGACTTCCTGGACGTCCTCGCGGTCGTCGTCAGCGCCGGCCTGGGCTTCCGCCAGGCACTCGACCGGGTCGCCTCCAAGTACGAGGGCCCATGGGCCGACGAACTGCGCATCACCCTGCGCCAGATGGACCTCGGCATGAGCCGCCGCCAGGCCTTCGCGGAGCTCCGCCGGCGCAACGACTCCGAACAGGTGGCCATGTTCGTGACGGCGCTCCAGCAGGGCGAGGAACTGGGCGCGCCGATCGTGGACACACTGGTCGCCCTCGCCAAGGACATGCGCCGCACCGACGCCCAGAACGCCCGCCGGAAGGCGGCCCGCGCGGTGCCGAGGGCCACGCTGATGATCACGACGTTCATGGTTCCGGCGACGATGATCCTGCTGGGGGCGGGGCTGCTGCTGGGGTCGGGCACGGACTTCGGTTCGCTGACGGGGGAGTAGGGGGAGGGGCCGTGGCAGGCATGCCGTTGAGGGTGAGATCGGGGGCCGGGGGTGCGAGGTTCGGCCTCGGGCTGCTGCGAGGCCGTCGCCGGGCCGCGGACGGCTCCGGGGAGCCGGACCGGTCCGCGCGGATCCCGCTCCAGGTCAACGCCCTGCAGGCGATGTGCCGCCAGGTCTTCGGCTTCCGGCTCGCCATGATCGCGCTGTCCGCACCCGGGGCCCTGCTGGGCGCGGCGCCGGGCCTGGGCACCCGGCTGGTGGGCGCGGCGGTCGTGGTCACCTTCATGGGCTCCTACGTCCTGTTCCGCGACTGGGAACGCTTCGGCCCGCTCCTCCTGCGCCACCCCACCCTCCTGGCGGCGGACACCCTCTTCACGTCCCTGCTGCTGATCTCCGCGGGCCCGGACACGACTCTGGCCTACGTCAGCGTCTGCACCCCGCTGCTCGCCGGGATCGTCTACGGCTACCGGGGCGCCGCGGTCTTCGCGAGCGTGCAGTCCCTGATCCTGCTCCTTGCCTACGCGATCAACACGGACGCCCGGTCCGCGGGCCTGGCCGACAAGCTGCTCCTGCCGGGCCTGTGCGTCATCACGGGTGCGCTGGGCTCCTCGCTGCGCAACCTCATGCTCCGCTTCGGCACGGCGACCGAGGCGCTGACCACGGTCCGGGCGCGCCTCGCGGTCACGGAGGCGGTGAGCGCGGAACGGGCCCGGCTGGCCCGTGAGATGCACGACTCGGTGGCGAAGACGCTGCACGGCGTGGCACTGGCGGCCGACGGCCTCGCGGTCTCGGCGGCGGCGACCCCGCTGGACGCGGCCCGCATCGGACAGCAGGCGGAACTGGTCTCCCGCTCGGCCCGCAGAGCGGCGGCGGAGTCCCGGGAACTACTGGCCGACCTGCGCCGAGAGTCCGACCCGGACCGGATGACGGACGTGACACCCGAACTGGCGGATCAGACAAGGGACTTCACCGCGCGAACGGGCCTGCCGGCGACCTGCGACCGGATGGGCGAAGCCCCCGCACCGGCCGTTCCGCCCGCCGTGGCCCGCCAGCTCCTCACCATCACGGCCGAAGCCATGGAGAACGCCCACCGCCACGCGAACGCCACCCGGGTCGACATCCGGGCGGGCGTCCGCGGCGAGGTTCTCTGCCTGACGGTGCGGGACGACGGGCGGGGCCTGCCGCCCGACGCCACCCTCGACCAGCTCCGCCGAACCGGCCACTTCGGCCTGCTCGGCATGGCCGAACGCGCCGCGTCGATAGGCGCCCGCATCCACTTCGGCAAGGGCACCCACGCCCGTGGCACGGAGGTCCGCCTGGAACTGCCCCTGGCGGCCCTGACGACGACGAAGGCGATCCCATGAAGACGTCGGAATCACCCCCGCCCGCCACGCCGCCGCTCCGACTGGTCGTGGCCGACGACAACCCGGTGGTCCGGGCGGGCCTGACGGCCCTCCTCTCCACCCACGCCGACATACGGGTCGTGGCCGAGGCGACCAACGGCCACGAGGCCCAGGAGGCGGCCCGCCGGCACCGCCCCGACGTGATCCTCCTGGACGTACGGATGCCGGGCATGGACGGCATCGCGGCACTTCCGCATCTCGTACGCATCGCGCCGGTGATGATGCTGACGTACAGCGGGGAGTCCGAGACGGTCCGCGAGGCGCTGCGCCGGGGGGCCGCCGGCTATCTGGTGCACGGCGAGTTCACGACGGACGAACTGCTGGAGGCCGTACGGGATGTCCGGCGGGGGAGACCACGGCTGACGCCTACGGCGGCGGCTGCGGCGTGGCCATCGCTCGCGCAAGCAAACGATGAACTCCCAACTGTTACAGGGAATTCCGGGGAACCGCTTTCGCAAGTGCAATCGACTGTGGGACAGTCTTCGTCGTACAGATCGCGGTTCCGGCTGAGCAGGAGGGAGGCGGAGATCATGGACCTCATCGCAGCGGGCATGAACAACCAGCAGATCGCCGCCACCTGCTTCATCAGCGAGAAGACGGTCAAGAACCACATCAACCGGATCTTCGCCAAACTCCACAGCACCAGTCGCGCGCAGGCCGCCGCCAAGTGGCTGGGCACGGCGCCGGGTTCACACCCGGGACGGAGCTGACCGGCGATGACACAGCGATGGTTTTCGGCCGGGGCCGGGAATTGGGCCCAGGGACCCTCTGGTGTTCGGGGAATTCCCGCTTACTTTTCTCCCGAGACTTCTCACCGGACTTGCGAGCCCAGAGGGGAACACCATGAGCAACTGGATCCACACCACCGTCGAGAACCTGCGTTCCCGCGCCGTGCGGGACGACGAGGGGCAGACGGCGGTGGAGTATCTGGGCATCATCGCGGTGGTTGTGGCGATTGTGTTGGCCATTACGGGGACGGACATCGGGCAGACGATCTTCAACGCGATCACGGACAAGATCACCGAGGTCACCGGCGGTTGACGAGGCCCCGAAGGCACGACGCAGGGCAGGCCTTCCCCATCTACATCACAGTGGTGGCGGGTCTGCTCTTTCTCGCGTTCGCGTACCTTGCGGTCGGCCAGGCCGCGGCAAACAGGAACGGAGCCCAGACCGCCGCCGACGCGGCAGCCCTCGCGGCGGCGCAGGAGACCCGGGACCGGTTGGCGGGGGACTGGTTGGAGGTCGTGGCGGACCCGGCGAAATGGCGGGACATCCTCGACGGCGACACCGCGGTGCTCGACGGTTGCTGGCGGGCTTACGAACTCGCCGCCCAGAACGACGCGGATGTCGAAGGCTGCGGTCCGCAAGGACTGTTGGGCTACAAGGTCGATGTCGAGACCAACAAGTCCGTCGGTGATTCCATAGTCCCGGGCACGGAGGACAAGCACTCGACGGCGTCAGCCATCGCCGTGATCAAGCCGCTGTGCACCTTCGACCTTCCCGGCGGGGACGCCGACGAGGGCGACGGGAACGACACACTGCCACTGCCGCAACTCACCTGCGACGACACGAACTGGGACCCGGACCCGGACGACCCGAGCACCCTTCCGGAACCCGAGGACCTCTTCGACGTCCATCTGGCCGACTGACAAGCCAACGACGAATGACGAAGGAAGCAGAGGCATGAGCATTCGGTTCACCACGAAGGCCCGTAGGGGGATGGTCGCGATGACCGTCGCGGCCGGACTGGCCCTCGGTGCGGCCGGCTGCGGCAGTGGAGGCGACGACAAGAAGCCGGAGGCTTCGCCGTCCGCGCCCAGCACCGGCGGATCCGATCCGAGTGCTCAGGAGGAGCAGGCGGGTGACCCCTTGGCCGAGTTGAAGGGCCCCAACGGTCTGCTGCTCCAGATCGGCTCCGCCTCCCGGGACACGGGTGGATTCATCACGGTCAGTGGCGAACTGAAGAACGACGGCGACAAGACGCTGGCCATCCCCGCGCAGTTGAGCGGCAACGAGACCGAGATCATCAGGAACGGCCGCTCGTTCGGCGGGGCCACGCTGGTCGATTCCAAGGGGAAGAAGCGCTACTACGTCCTGAGGGACACGGACGGCCGCCCGCTCACCACCACGGGCATCTCATCCATCAAGTCGGGCGAGACCATCCCGGTGTTCATGCAGTTCCCGGCACCGCCCACCGACACGGCGGACGTGAGCCTCCAACTGCCCATGTTCGCGCCGGCCGACATCACGATCTCCGGGTGAGGCCCAAATGACCCGCACCCCCCGCCTCACCCTCACCCTCACCGCCGCCACGATCATGGTCGCCGCCAACATCCTCGGCGCCACCACGGCCGACGCCGACGACGACCCCGGCGTCCCGCCCGGCACCGAGGCCAGCGCCAGCGCCCCCGTCGAGGTGGACGCCAACGACCCCGACCTCAAGCTCCCGGAAGGCGCCACCCTCGCCGAACCCAAGGTCCTGGACATCAAGCAGGTCGTCGAGGACCAGAGCGGCGAGGAACGCCGGGAGGACACCAACGCGGACGTGAAGTTCGCGCTCCAGGCCGAGGTGCTGTTCCCCAAGGACAGCGCGAAGCTGACCGGCGAGGCGAAGGCCCGGATCGCCTCGATCGCGGAGGAGATCAAGACCCAGAACGCCACGCGGATCCGTGTCTTCGGGTTCACCGACAACCTGGGCTCCTTGGCCCACGGTGACGTCCTGTCCAGGCAGCGCGCGAACGCCGTACAGGGAGTCCTGGACTCGGAGCTGAACGACTCCACGGTCACCTACGAGGTCCGGGGCTACGGCGAGGAGTACCCGATCTCCTCGAACACGACGGAGGCCGGCCGCAAGAAGAACCGACGGGTGGAGGTCTCCTTCCCGCGCTCGGACGGCTGACCCGGCGGGGGCGGCCTCACCCCACGTCCACCGTCACCCGCACCCCGACCCGCACCCCCCACCCGGCCATCGCCCCCGCCTCCGCCTCCAGCACATGCCGGGAGCGGAGCCGGGGCAGCCCGAGCCGACCCGGCCTCATGGTGCGTACGGCGATGACGTTCAGCCGCCGGTCGAGATACGCGACGTCGATGGGTATGCGCATCCGGAACGTGTGCACGCTGCCGGCCGGCGTCAGCAGCATCGCCCCGTCGACGGCATCCCGCCCGAGCAGCCCCTTCGTACGGGCCCGGTACGACGAGGCCACCTCCAGGGGAACCGGCACATCCCCCCGCTCCCCGTGCACGACCAGGGCCCCATGCCCATCACGCCATCGCCGCGCCATCCTCGGCCGCCTCCCGCCACTGCAGAATTCCGGGTTGTCGGGCCAGTGTTACCCGGGTAGGAAAGGCCCCATGACCGGACTCGGCGCAGTATTCCGTCCCCAGCTCGCCCCCGAACGCCTCCGATCCGTCGCCCGGCTCGCCGACGAGACAGGCCTGGAAGAGCTCTGGCTCTGGGAGGACTGCTTCCGTGAGGGAGGGATCTCCACCGCGGCGGCCGCCCTCGCCTGGACCGAGCGTGTCAGGATCGGCATCGGGCTGCTGCCCGTGCCGCTGCGCAATGTCGCGATCACCGCCATGGAGGCCGCCAGTCTGTACCGGATGTTCCCGGGGCGGCCGATCCTCGCCGTCGGACACGGCGTGCAGGACTGGATGGGGCAGGTCGGAGCGCGGGCCGAGTCACCGGTGACTCTGCTGCGGGAGCATCTCGACGCGCTGCGGGCCCTGCTGCGCGGGGAGCTGGTGACCGTCGAGGGGCGGTACGTCAAGCTCGACGACGTCGCCCTGGACTGGCCGCCCGCCGAGCCGGTGCCCGTCATCGCCGGTGCCACCGGACCCCGCTCGCTGCGGCTGGCCGGTGCCGCCGCCGACGGGACGCTGCTCACCGCCTCGACTCCGCCCGAGGGCGTGCGCAGGGCGCGGCAGCTCATCGACGAGGGGCGGGAGTCGGCGGGACGTACCGGCGGCGAGCCGCATGAGGTCGTCGTCTATCTGCTCACCGCCACCGGGGCCGACGGGCCCGCCCGGCTCAAGGCCGAACTCGAGGCCGAGGGGGTCGCCGCCGTGCCCGACCTCGGGGTCGCCGGGGACGCCGGAGCCGTGGCGAAGGCCGTGCAACGGCTCGCGGACGCCGGTGCCGACACCGTGGTCCTCCAGCCGACGGGGGACGAGCCGGACCCGGAGGCGTTCGTGCGGTTCGTGGCGGAGGAAGTGCGGCCGTTGGTGCCCTAGGCCGTGTCCGGTCGGCACGAGGGCGTTGTCAGTGGCTGCTGCCACACTCCGAGGCATGAGCGTTGACCCGGGCATCGACAGCGTGGACGTCCGCATCCGGGAGGTCCTGGACTCCGACCTCGAGGCCTTCCTCGCCTACGAGCACGACCCGGAGGCCGTCCGGCGCTCGAGGTTCACACCCCGGCCGCGGGACGCCTTCATGAAGCACTGGCGGACCAGTGTGCTCGGCGACGAGACCTGTCTCGTGCGGACCGTCACGGTCGGGGACGAGGTGGCCGGCAGTGTCGTCTCCTGGTGGGACGGCGACCGCCGCTTCCTCGGCTACTGGCTGGGGCGGCCGTACTGGGGCCGGGGCGTCGGCACCGCGGCCCTCGCCCTCTTCCTCGACACGGAGCGGACCCGCCCCCTGTACGCCGACCCCTTCCACGCCAACACGGCCTCGGTACGCCTCCTCGAACACCACGGCTTCCAGCGGGCCGGCACCCTCCACCATGGCGAGGACGAGCATGTGCTGCTCGTGCTCCCCGGTCAGCCCGGCCGGTGATCCCCCATCGCCCCGTCGATCAGCTCGCGCACGATGTCCATGTGGCCCGCGTGCCGTGCCGTCTCCTCGATCATGTGGACGAGCACCCACCGCATCGACACCTCGGAGTCCCGCCACGAGGGCTTCCCCAGGGCCGTGAGCGACCGTTCGGCGATCACCCGGTCCGCCGCGGCGCGCGCACGGCCGTAGAAGTCGATGATCTGCTGTGTCGTCTCGCCCTGGTCCGCCCGCATGTCCTCGTCGCTGTACGGGTCGAACCACAGCGGCTCCACCTCGCCGCCGAAGGTCGAGACGAACCAGCCGTACTCCACCGACCCGAGGTGCTTGACCAGGCCCAGCAGGCTGGTGCCCGTCGGGGTCATCGGGCGGCGCAACTGCTCGTCGTCCAGCCCCTCCAGCTTCCAGACCACCGCGTCCCGGTGCCGGTCGAGGCCGGCCCGGAGTGTCGTCTTCTCATCCGCCGTGTACGTCGAGTTCGTCATGGCGCCGGAAATTATCAGCAGCCACTGACAGCGCCCTGCGATCATGACCGCATGGGACAGGACAGCGGGTCGTTCGAGGAGTTGGTCGCCGAGGGCGTCGCCGTCCCCACCGAGGGCTGGGACTTCTCCTGGTTCGAGGGGCGGGCCACCGAGGCGCGGCCCTCATGGGGATACGCGCGGTCCCTGGGCGGGCGGCTGGCCGCCGCCACCTCCGCGCTCGACATCCAGACGGGAGGCGGCGAAGTCCTGCACTTCGCCCTCGCCGCCGCTCCGAAGGCCCCGCCGCTCACCGTCGCCACCGAGGGCTGGCCGCCCAACGTCGCCAAGGCCACGGCCCTGCTCCGCCCGTGCGGAGTCCCGGTGGTCGCCGCGCCGGACGACGCCCCGCTGCCCTTCGCGGACGGCGCCTTCGACCTGGTGTCCAGCAGGCATCCGGTGCAGCCGCACTGGCAGGAGATCGCCCGCGTCCTCCGGCCCGGCGGCACCTACTTCGCCCAGCACGTCGGGCCCCACAGCGTCTTCGAGCTGGTCGATTACTTCCTCGGGCCCCAGCCCGCCGAGGTCCGCGACGGCCGCCACCCCGACCGCGAGCGCGCCGGCGCCGAGGCCGCCGGCCTGGAGATCGTCGAGCTGCGTGCCGAGGAACTGCGCATGGAGTTCCACGACATCGCCGCCGTCATCCACTTCCTGCGCAAGGTGGTGTGGATGGTCCCCGGCTTCACCGTCGAGGCGTACCGTCCCCGACTCCGCGCCCTGCACGAGCGGATCGGGTCCGAGGGCCCGTTCGTCGCGCACAGCACCCGCCACCTCTTCGAGGCCCGCAAGCCCGCCTCCTGAGCCGGCGTCACGCTCACGCGTGCGGGCCGACCGTCACCGGCCCGACCACCAGCTCCGCCTTCGCCTCCAGCACTTCCCCCACCCGCTCCGCCTGCTCGCCCAGCTCCCGCTCCAGCCGCGCCGACACCCGCCGTCCGACCAATTCCACGGTCACCGTCGTACGACGGCCCTGGCGACGCTGGTGCCAGACCCCGGCCACCCGGCCGTCCACCAGCACCACCGGAAAGTTCCCGGCCTGGCCTCCCGCGAGCGCCCGCCGGTACGCCTCCCCGGGGAACAGCGACTCCCGCGGCTGGGCGGCGATGGCGTAGGCGTCGAAGTACGGCAGCAGCCGCACCCCCCGCACCCGCCCGTCCGGGAACTCCGCGTCCCCCGCCGCCACCCAGCCCGCCGCCCCCTCGAAGCCGACCTCGTCGATCTCCCCGGCCTCCGCCAGCTCCGTGAACAGGGCGCCCGCCCAACCCGCCGGCGCCGCGAGCCACTTGGCGAAGTTCGCGGGTGTCGCGGGGCCGTACCCGCGCAGATAGCGTCGTACGAGCTCCCGCAGGGCCGCCTTTCCCGGGATCGGGTCGAAGGCCGGGGGGCGGGTGTACGTCACCTTGCGGCCCCGGTTCGGGCCGAAGCACAGGGCGCCCGACTGGCCGGCCCGGTGCATGACCTGCCGCCAGCGGGGCCACAGGTCCTGGAAGGCGGGCATCACCAGGTCGCCGGCCCAGGCACCGGTGCGTGCCACGACCTCCTCGCTCAGCTCGTCCACGGTCAGACACACCCCGTCCAGGGCGTCCCCGATCGCCGCCACGATCTGCTCCGCCTGCTCCGGCGTCACGCGCGTGTCCGGTGCGAACGGGCTCTGGCCCGTCGGAATCGCGGTCAGCGCCCCGCACCACAGCGGCAGTTCGGCGGCGGGGAGCAGATGCACGGTGCCGCGCGGGCCGAACGTCTTCACCAGCGAACGGTCCTCCCACAGCGCGGTCCGTACCTCCGCCCGTGTCACCCCGGCGGCCCGCACCCCCACCGACACCTCCGCCGCGGACAGCACCTGCGCATGCGCGCCCAGCATCGCCCCGACCACCTCCGCGACCGGGGTGCCGGGCCCGGCGGGACGGGCCAGGAACTGCCGCTCAAGCCGTCGCGCGCTCGCCCGGTCCCAGGTGATCTCCGGCTTCGCACCGCCCGCCGTCTTCTTCGCCATCGCTGTCATACGGCGACCGTAGGCCCGATGTAGGTCGGAAGCTGTCCGCCAGACGGCCTAGGCGAGCCGTCCGGTGCAAACCGTGCATCCGTGAGCGAAGGCCTCCGGCCCCCTGCGCATCCAAGGAACCCTCACCTTTTCCACATTGTTATGGCGGCCGACTCGTATTCCCTTCGCTCTTCACGTAAGTTCAGACCAAGGTAATTCGCGTACGCAAAGCTGCGCGGCGGCACCGCGCGGTGGAGGGGACTGCGCGGTGCCATGCCCCGGAACGGCCCCCTGTTGAACGCGCGTCGCGCCGACACCGCGTCCGCCCCGCGTGCTCCCGTGCGCCGTCAAGCGCGCGTTCGCGGTCGGGGTCACCCGGGCGGGGGATGCGCGGACAAGTCGCCAGGCAGGCCTCAAGGTGCGCCAAATCCTCCGGATCCGGCCCTATCTCACCCGTTTCCCCTGGGAATCCGCTGCCGGGCCGCCATGAATCCGCCATGAAAGGGCCGTTTCGTGGCCACCGGCCCGTCGCCGAGCGACTTCGGAGAGTAGTTGTGGCACGCCGATGCACGCAGCATCACTTACGAAGGGTTATGGTGGAAACCCCCCCTCGGGCCGGTCCGTCTCCCCCCCACGGACCGGCCCGTTTTTTCTGCCCGCGCCAGGGGGTGCATCCAAGTGCCGGGACCTGCAACGCCCCAAGGGGTGCGGGGCGCCCTCGCCCGCCGCACCCCATAACCACCGCCCAAGCCCCGCAGGGGTACGCTTCGCCGGAGGGGACCGCCGTACGGAGGGGCTGACGAACACGTGAACCTGCGCGACAAGCTGCGCGGCCTGCTGGTCAGGCTGTACGCACGCCGGGTGGAAGGTCACCTGGACCACGCTCAGGTGCCCAAGCACATCGGCGTCATCATGGACGGCAACCGGCGCTGGGCGAAGGCCTCGGGTTCCACCACCGTGCACGGTCACCGGGCGGGTGCCGAGAAGATCGAGGAGTTCCTCGGCTGGTGCAGCGAGACGGACGTCGAGGTCGTCACCCTCTGGCTGCTGTCGACGGACAACTTCGACCGGCCGCAGGACGAGCTCGGTCCGCTGCTCGGGATCATCGAGGACGTCGTACGGACCCTCGCCGCGGACGGCCGCTGGCGCGTGCACCACGTGGGCAACCCCGACCTGCTGCCCTCGCAGATGCAGAACGGGCTGAAGGAAGCCGAGGAGTCCACCGCCCACATCGACGGGATACTGGTCAACGTGGCCATCGGCTACGGCGGCCGCCAGGAGATCGCCGACGCCGTGCGCTCGATGATCGTCGACGCCCACGACAAGGGCACCGCCATGGAGGACCTCGCCGAGTCCGTCAGTGTGGACCTGATCGGCAGCCACCTCTACACCGGCGACCAGCCCGACCCCGACCTCGTGATCCGCACCAGCGGCGAGCAGCGGCTGTCCGGATTCATGCTGTGGCAGACAGCCCACTCGGAGTACTACTTCTGCGAGGTCTTCTGGCCGGCCTTCCGCAAGGTGGACTTCCTGCGGGCCCTTCGCGACTACGCGGCCCGGCACCGGCGCTACGGCGGCTGAGCACCTTCCGGCGCCTTCGGCGCCGTATACGGGCGCGGCAAAACCGACCCTCTCCGGGACAGAAGTAACAAGGAGTTCACCAGCGCGCCGTCATATGCGCTGGCATGGCGCCGCATGTTCGAGGGCATAAGCCAAGCAGGTCGACACCCGAACCACGGGTGTCGTATCTCAGCGGGCGGCGCCGGAGCCGTCCGCCCGGGAGGCCCTTTGCACCAGCCCCACCGTGCGGTCACGGCACGGAAGAAGACGCGGGGGGCCGGTTTTCGGCCCGTGCAGAGCGGCCGACGACCGGTCCAGCCCCACTCCGTCGCTCCCCGACCTCATCCGAGGGGGTACGTCCTTCCGTGGTGACCAGCACAAAGCGCCACAAGCCAGACCGGCGCACCTACGTTCTCGACACCAGCGTCCTGCTGGCCGACCCGAACGCCCTGAACCGCTTCGACGAGCACGAGGTCGTGCTCCCCATCGTCGTGGTGACGGAACTGGAGGCCAAACGGCACCATCCCGAACTCGGCTACTTCGCCCGGCAGGCGCTGCGCCTGCTCGACGAGTTCCGGGTGAGGCATGGCCGTCTCGATGCCCCCATTCCGATCGGGGATCTCGGCGGGACAGTCCGTGTCGAGCTCAACCACTCGGACCCCAGCGTGCTGCCCAGCGGCTACCGCCTGGGGGACAACGACTCCCGCATCCTCGCGGTCGCCCGCAATCTGCAGGCCGAGGGGTTCGACGTCACCGTCGTCTCGAAGGACCTGCCGCTCAGGATCAAGGCCTCGTCCGTCGGTCTCCTCGCCGAGGAGTACCGCGCCGAGCTCGCCATCACGGACTCCTCCGGCTGGACCGGAATGTCCGAACTGACCCTGCCGGGCGAACAGGTGGACATCCTCTTCGAGGAGGGGCACGTCTATGTCCCCGAGGCCTCCGACATGCCCGTGCACACCGGACTGACGATCCACTCCGAGCGCGGCAAGGCGCTGGGCCGGATCACGCCCGAGGGCAACGTCCGGGTGGTGCGCGGCGATCGGGAGGCCTTCGGCATCAAGGGCCGCAGCGCCGAGCAGCGGATCGCGCTCGATCTGCTGCTCGACCCGGACATCGGGATCGTGTCCATGGGCGGCCGGGCCGGCACCGGTAAGTCGGCGCTGGCGCTGTGCGCGGGTCTGGAGGCGGTGCTGGAGCGCCGTCAGCACCAGAAGGTGATGGTCTTCCGGCCGCTGTACGCGGTGGGCGGGCAGGAGCTCGGCTATCTGCCCGGCAGCGAGGCCGAGAAGATGAGCCCCTGGGCGCAGGCGGTCTTCGACACACTGTCCGCGGTCACCAGCCGCGAGGTCATCGAAGAGGTCACCGCACGCGGCATGCTGGAGGTGCTGCCCCTCACCCATATCCGCGGACGCTCGCTGCACGACGCGTTCGTGATCGTGGACGAGGCGCAGTCACTGGAACGGAACGTCCTGCTGACCGTTCTGTCCCGAATCGGCGCGAATTCAAGGGTCGTTCTGACCCATGATGTGGCCCAGCGGGACAATCTGCGGGTCGGGCGCTACGACGGTGTCGTGGCCGTCGTGGAGAAGCTGAAGGGGCATCCGCTCTTCGCCCATGTCACGCTGACGCGGTCCGAGAGGTCCCAGATCGCGGCCCTTGTGACCGAAATGCTGGAGGACGGGCAGATCTGACCCAAGTGCTCAACTTGCGGTAGCTACTCGTTGGTTGGCGCCGTTCGGAAAGGCAGTGAGCCTATCCGGGCGGCGCCTTGGCGCGTGCGGCTTTCCTCAAAACCCCTGGGACAAACAAGGTGTGAGCTTTCACACGCAACACAGAATTGCCTTGCGGCGTCCGGGTGCGGCAGAGTCTCACTCCTGTCAGGCCCCGCATACGACACACCTGTACCCCCAGCGGTACGGAACCACAGCAGCACCACAGCCAATTCCATAGCGCCGTCGTATGCCGCCCGAGTCACCACGCGGTGCTCCTCGCAAGGGAGTTGCCCATCGGGTCCGAGCCTCCCGTGACCCCGCAGTTGGGAGGCCAGAGCAAGGGGCACGATTGCGTCCGCCAGGGTCACCGAAGCGGACGATGCTGGAAGGAAACCGTGTGAGTCCGATTTCGGTCAGGGGATTCGCAGTGGCCTCTGCCACCGCGGTCACCGCTGTCGGAAGCGTCGTCGGCGTTGCCTCGGGCAGCACCGCGCAGAACAACGACGCCGAGGCGACGGCTGCCGATTCGACGCTCCTCGCGGACATACCCGCGGGCCAGCAGGCCCAGGTGCAGTTCGAGTCCATGTCGGCACAGGCCGATGTCCAGGCCATCGCCGCGGACACGAGCGCCAAGAAGGACGCTGAGGAGGCCGCCCGCAAGGCTGCCGCTCAGACCGCGATCGAGAAGAAGGAAGCCGCCGAGAAGGCCGAGAAGGCGGCGCAGGAAGCCAAGGAGCGTGAAGAGGCCGAGGCCAAGGCCTCCCGGTCCTCCGCAGCCGACTTCCCCGTCCAGAGCTCGTACACCGTCTCGCAGATCCAGGCGATGGCGCGTTCGATGGTGCCGAGCGACCAGTTCCAGTGCTTCAGCAACATCGTGGACCACGAGTCCAGCTGGAACTACCAGGCGGTCAACGCCTCGTCGGGCGCCTACGGACTTTTCCAGGCCCTGCCCGGTTCCAAGATGTCGTCCGTCGGTTCGGACTGGCAGACGAACCCGGCCACCCAGATCAAGTGGGGCCTGAACTACATGAACGAGCGCTACGACAGCCCCTGCGGCGCCTGGAGCTTCTGGCAGGCCAACCACTGGTACTGAGCCCGCGCTCAACCCTGCAGAGCCCCTCACCGTCCTTCGGTGAGGGGCTTTCGCGCTTCTCCGGGCGGGGCCATGTACGGTCGGACCGAACGACTCCGGGGGGAGTGGTGGGAACAGGCGGGGGAAGAGGACGGATCATGTCGCGAGTGCCAGGGTGGCTCGGCCGGATCGGTGCCGGGCTGACCGAGATGAGCGAGCGGTTGGACGAGCGCCGCGCCGCGGTGGAACGGGAGAGCGTGGAGTACGAGCCGGAGCAGCGGTCCGCCGTCGCCACGGCCACCCTCGCCGAACCCACGCCCGAGCCCCCCGACGCCCCACCGCCGCCCGCGGACCATGTCCCGCGGCCCCCCGACCACCCGCCCGCGGCCGCACCGCCCCGGCCCGACCCCGCACAGGTCGTGCCGTGGGGCGTACGGGTCGCGGCGGAGGCCGGCTGGCGGCTGCTGGTGCTGGCGGGCACCGTCTGGGTGCTGATGCGGGTCATCAGCGCCGTACAACTCGTCGTGCTGGCCTTCGTCATCGCCCTGCTCCTCACCGCGCTGATGCAGCCGTCGGTGGCGTGGCTGACCCGGCGGGGCGTGCCGCGCGGACCGGCCACCGCGCTGACCGCGATCCTCGGGTTCGTCGTCATCGGACTGCTGGGCTGGTTCGTGACCTGGCAGGTCATGGAGAACATCGACAACCTCTCCGACCAGGTCCAGGACGGCATCGACGAACTGCGCAACTGGCTGCTCAACAGCCCCTTCCACGTCACCGACAAGCAGATCAACGAGATCGCCGAGAACCTCCGGGACGCGGTCGGCGCCAACACCGACGAGATCACCTCGGCCGGCCTCGAAGGCGTCACGGTCATCGTCGAGACCCTCACCGGCATCCTGCTGGCGGCCTTCTCGACGCTGTTCCTGCTCTACGACGGCAAGCGGATCTGGCAGTGGACCCTCAAACTGGTCCCGGCCGCGGCCCGTCCGGGTGTGGCGGGCGCCGGGCCGCGGGCCTGGGCGACGCTGACGGCGTATGTGCGCGGCACGGTTCTCGTCGCCCTGATCGACGCCGTGTTCATCGGTATCGGCATCTACTTCCTCGATGTGCCGATGGCCGTCCCGCTGGCCGTCTTCATCTTCCTCTTCTCCTTCATCCCGCTCGTCGGCGCGGTGGCCTCCGGTGCCCTGGCCGTGGTCGTCGCGCTGGTGACGCAGGGCATCTTCACCGCGGTCATGACCCTCGCGGTCGTCCTCGCCGTCCAGCAGATCGAGGGCCACGTCCTGCAGCCGTTCATCCTGGGGCGCGCGGTCCGTGTCCATCCGCTGGCCGTCGTGCTGTCGGTGGCGGCGGGCGGCATGGTCGCGGGGATCGGCGGCGCGGTGGTGGCGGTGCCGCTGGTGGCGGTGACGAACACGATCGTGGGGTATCTGCGGGCGTATTCGCAGCAGACGGCGCCGACGAGCGCCGGTCCGCGACAACCGGCAAAGGACCCCGCCCACGAACAGTGAGCGGGGTCCACAGAGCAACCGCGCCTACTCGACGTCGGCCAGCACGGCCTCGGCTTCCAGGGTGGTGCCCACGGCCTGGATCACCGACGCGATCTTGAACGCCTCCTGGACCGTCTCCCGGTCCACGCCGGCCTTGCGCAGCACCTGCTCGTGCGAGTCGAGGCACAGGCCGCAGCCGTTGATGGCGGACACCGCGAACGACCACAGCTCGAAGTCGACCTTGTCGACGCCGGGGTTGCCGATGACGTTCATCCGCAGCCCCGCGCGCAGGGTGCCGTACTCGTGGTCGGACAGCAGATGCCGGGTCCGGTAGAAGACGTTGTTCATCGCCATCACCGCGGCCGCGGACTTCGCCGCGGTGTACGCCTCCGGCGAGAGGTTCGCCTTGGCCTCCGGCGCCAGCTCGCGCAGCACGATCGGGGAGCGCGAGGCGATCGCGGTGGCGAGCACCGTGCCCCACAGCTGCTGCGCCGGGAGGTCCGAATTGCCGATGACCGAGCCCAGGTTGAGCTTCAGGTCCTTGGCGTAGTCCGGTAGGCGGGACTTCAGGGAGTCGAGGGACATGTCACTCACTCTCCGGCAAGCAGCTTGACCGGGTCCAGGGTGTCCTCGCCCTTGCTCCAGTTGCACGGGCACAGCTCGTCCGTCTGGAGGGCGTCCAGGACCCGCAGGACCTCCTTGGGGTTACGGCCGACGGAGCCGGCGGTCACCATGGAGAACTGGATCTCGTTGTTCTGGTCGACGATGAACACCGCGCGCTTGGCGAAGCCGTCCTCGCCCTCGATGCCGAGGTCGCGCATCAGCTCGTGCTTGGAGTCGGCCATCATCGGGAACGGCAGGTCGCGCAGGTCGTCGTGGTCCTTGCGCCAGGCGTGGTGGACGAACTCCGAGTCACCGGAGAAGCCGAGCACCTGGGCGTCGCGGTCGGCGAACTCCTCGTTCAGCTTGCCGAAGGCCGCGATCTCGGTCGGGCAGACGAAGGTGAAGTCCTTCGGCCAGGCGAAGACGATCTTCCACTTGCCCTCGTAGGTCTTGTGGTTGATCGTCTCGAACTCCGAGCCCTTCTCCAGCGAGACGCAGGCGGTCAGTTCGAACTCGGGGAACTTGTCACCGACAGTGAGCACACGCTCTCCTTGCAGCGAAGAGACACCCGTTCGGTACAGGTGTCTCCCATGGGTTGGACCTTACCGATCCTGGCACAGGCTGCATTGATACGGGAAATAGCTACACTCGGTCAGGTTGATCGGAGGGATCTATCAGTGACCGTAGGTAAGAGGAGGCAGCCCAGCCTCGCCCAGCTGCGGGCCTTCGCGGCCGTCGCCGAGCACCTCCACTTCCGGGACGCGGCCGCCGCGATCGGCATGAGCCAGCCCGCCCTGTCCGGAGCCGTCTCCGCCCTGGAGGAGTCACTCGGAGTGACCTTGCTGGAGCGCACCACCCGCAAGGTGCTGCTCTCGCCCGCCGGCGAGCGGCTGGCCGTACGGGCGAAGGCCGTGCTGGCGGAGGTCGGGGCGCTCATGGAGGAAGCCGAGGCGGTCCGGGCCCCGTTCACCGGTGCCCTGCGCCTCGGCGTCATCCCCACCGTCGCGCCCTACCTGCTGCCCACGGTCCTGCGGCTCACCCACGACCGGTATCCGCACCTCGACCTCCAGGTGCACGAGGAGCAGACGGCGAGCCTGGTCGACGGCCTCACCTCCGGCCGCCTGGACCTGCTGCTGCTCGCGGTCCCGCTCGGGGTGCCCGGCATCGCCGAACTCCCGCTCTTCGACGAGGACTTCGTGCTCGTCACCCCGCTCGAGCACCGGCTCGGTGGCCGCGAGGGCATCCCGCGCGAGGCGCTGAAGGAGCTGAACCTGCTGCTCCTGGACGAGGGCCACTGTCTGCGCGACCAGGCCCTCGACATCTGCCGCGAAGCCGGCCGTGCGGACGCCCCGGTCACCACCACGGCCGCCGGGCTGTCCACCCTGGTGCAGCTCGTCGCCGGCGGCCTCGGGGTGACCCTGCTGCCGCGGACCGCCGTCAAGGTCGAGACCAGCCGCAGCAACCAGCTGCTCACCGGGTACTTCGCGGACCCGGCGCCCACCCGCCGCGTCGCCCTCGCCATGCGGGCGGGGGCGGCGCGGGGAGCGGAGTACGAGGAGCTGGCGGCCGCGTTGCGGCAGGCGCTGCGGCCGCTGCCCGTACGGATGCTGGACGGCGAGGAGTGAGTGTCACTCCGTGCGCAGACCGTCCGGCCGCATCAGCCGCAGCAGCGGCGGCAGGCTGAGCAGCGTCACCGCGAGCACGACCGCGGCGCCGATGCCCGTCATCGCCAGCACGCTCGCCCAGTCCACCCGCACCGACGTGTCGACCATCTTCAGCAGCACCGCGCCCAGCGTCAGTCCCACCGCCGACGCCAGCAGCAGACCCAGCGCGATCGGGATCGCCGTCTGCCACAGCACCGACAGACTCAGCGTGCGGCGCCGGGTGCCGAAGGCGACCAGGGACGACAGCAGCTTCTTGCGCTCGCGCAGCTGCTCCAGCTGGGAGACCAGCAGGCTCGCGCCGATCAGCATCAGGACGCAGGTCGCGCCGACGAACAGCCCGGTGCGGATGGACTGGAACTGCAGCGAGCGCGTGCTCGCCGTCAGGGTGTACACGTCCGACAGGGGGTCGAGCCGGGCGGCGCTGTTGCGCGCGTAGTCGGCGGCGTCCGGTTCCGTGAGGTCCAGTGAGAGGTACACCCGCTGGCTCAGACCGGCCTTCGCGCCCTGGGGCAGGGCGCCCTGGGTGAACAGCAGGCCGCTGCGCTCGTAGCCGGTCGGGTCCTCGCGATGCGCCGCCGTCTTGATGCCGGAGGGCACCTTCCAGGCCACCGTGTGGCTCGCGGTCCCGGCGTACGCCGGGTCGAAGTACACGGTGCCGCCCGGCTCGGCGAGCTTCTTCGTATCGTCGTCGTACTCGCCGCCGAGGATCTTGAAGACGTCGCCGTCGCGGCACGAGGCGAGTCGGGCCACCTCGCGCAGCTCGGCGCAGCTGCCGACGGCCACCTCCACCGACTTGTCCGGTTCCTTCGCCCGCTCTCCGGCCGTACCGAGGGAGAGGGCCGACGCATCGCGTACGCCCTTGGTCTGCGCCAGTTGCCGGCCGACCTCGGCCAGCGAGACGTCGCCATGCACGGAGACCTCCATCTGGGCCCGGTTCAGATCGTCGCCCGTGGGCTTGGTGTAGTCGCCCTCGACTCCGGAGAAGAGCATCTGCAACGCGATCGCCCCGGCCACCGCGACGGCGATGCCGTTGACCATGCGAGCAGCCGAGCCGCTGCTCAACTGGAGCCGGCGGACGGCCAGTTGCCAGGAGACCGAGCCGGTGTTCAGCCGGGCCACCACGGCCTCGACGATCCACGGCAGCAGCGCGGTGACGCCGACCAGCAGCAGCACGGTGCCGCCGATCACCATCCACTGGTTGAAGTCCCCGTTGCTGTTGCCCTGCCCCACCATCGGGTACAGCAGGGCGAGGCCGCCCAGCGGCAGCAGCAGCCGCCACCACAGCCGGCGGCGCGGGGGCTTCGCCGTACGGACCACGCCGAGCGGCTCGATGACGACCCCGCGCAGCGCGAACAGCGTCACCAGGACCGCCGCGGCCGGCACCGCCACGGCGACCAGCACCGCGAGCGCGGGCGACGGGTTGAGATCGCTGGGGAAGACGCTGATGTCCCGCACCTCCATCAGGGCCGCCAGCTGGCGCCCCACCAGGAAGAAGCCGGTGCCGAAGACGAGCCCGAGCAGCGCCCCGGCGAGCGCCTCGCCGCCCGCGATCCGGCGCGCCATCCGCCCGTCCGCGCCGACCAGGCGGAGCGCCGCGAGCCGGCGGTCCCGGCGCTCGCCGCCGAAGCGCACGGCCGCCGCGATGAACACCGCGACCGGCAGCAGCAGCACGATGAAGACGATCAGCACGAGCAGGATCAGCACCGGGTCCAGCGGGTCCTCGGCGTTGCCGGTGGAGGGGCCGAAGTAGTCGATGCGCTCGACGGTGCCGCCGGACAGCCGGTCCGCGAGGCCGGAGGCGCCCGCGTAGTAGGCGAGTTCGCCGGGTCCGATGAGCCCGGCCTGGGTGATGGTGCCGGTGACCTCGTAGGGGAGGCGCTCGCGCAGCAGCTTGCCCGAGTCGGACTTGAGCAGCCGGTCCAGCGCGGGCGAGACGACCATCTCGCCCTTCGCGGGGAACTTCTCGACGCCCGGCGGCATCGGCGCCCGCGCCCCCTCGGGCTCCATCAGCCGGCCGCGTACGTCCTTGCTGCCGAAGACGGTGTCGGTACGGGCGATGACCAGTGTCTCGTCCGACTTCGGCAGCACCTCCCCGCTGTACGTGAAGTCGTCCCGGGAGCCGCCGCGCCGGTCGCGCTCGGACAGTGCGCTCGGGATCGCGGTCGTCAGAAGCAGCAACGCCACTCCGAGGCCGACCCCGACGGCCGTCAGCAGGGCCCGGACCCAGCCCTCACGTCCGCCGCCGAAGGCGAACCGCACCCCCATGGCCAGATCCCCGGCCCACTGCCCCCGCGCCTTCATACGACCCGCTCCATGTCGCGGGACTTGCCGTCCCGTACGACGATCTCGCGGTCGGAGTAGGCGGCCACCCGCGCCTCGTGCGTGACGAGGACGACGGCGGCGTTGGTGGAACGGGCGGCGTCCGTCAGCAGCTCCATCACGCGCTCGCCGTTGAGGGAGTCCAGCGCGCCGGTCGGCTCGTCGGCGAACAGCACGCGCGGGCTGGTGACCAGCGCACGGGCGACGGCGACGCGCTGCCCCTGACCGCCGGAGACCTCGCCCGGCCGCTTCTTGCGCAGGTCGTCGACCTCCAGCCGCTCCATCCAGGACAGGGCGGCCTTCTCGGCCTCCTTGCGGGAGGTGCCGTTCAGCCGCAGCGGAAGGGCGACGTTCTCGACGCAGGTGAGCTCCGGCACGAGCTGCCCGAACTGGAAGACGAACCCGAACTCGGAGCGCCGCAGGGCACTGCGCTCGGCATCGCTCATGGTGGCCAGCTCGCGCCCGTTGTAGGTGATGGAGCCCGAGTCGGGCGGCACGATGCCGGCGAGACAGTGCAGCAGGGTCGACTTGCCGGAGCCGGAGGGGCCCATGACGGCGACGACCTCGCCGGGGTGGATGGAGAACTCGGCGCCGTCGAGGGCGAGGGTCGGGCCGTAGGCCTTGCGCAGGTCCTCGGCCGCGAGCAGGGAACCGGGAGGCGGAGTCACTTGGCCACCACCTCGGCCAGCTTGTCGAGGCGCGCGGCGGTCAGTTCCAGCCAGCGCAGGTCGGCCTCGAGATGGAAGAGGGCGTGGTCGCAGATGAGCTGGTCGGCCAGGTCCCCCTTCCGCTTGCGGTCGGTGAGGATCCGCATCATCCGCAGGTGCTCGGCACGCTGGGTGTCGAGGATGTCGGCCGCGTTGCGCCGGGTGAGCAGCGCGAGGACGACCTTGGTGTAGAGGGTCGACTGGAGGTACGGCTCCGGCTTCTCGGGCGTCGCGAGCCACTGCTGGACGTCGGTGATCCCGGCGTCGGTGATGGCGTACCGCTTGCGCTCGGGGCCGCCGCCGGGCTCGATGCCGTCGACTTCGACGAGACCGTTCTTCAGCAGGCGGGACATCGTCGAGTAGACCTGGCCGTAGTGCAGCGGCCGGTCGTGACCGAACTTCTCGTCGAAGGCCCGCTTGAGGTCGTAGCCGTGGCGGGGGCCCGACTCCAGGAGCCCTAGAAGGGTGTGACCGATGGACATGCCAAGGACTCTACATGGGGTGTATACGCCCCATGTATACGCGGAGTGTGTAGATCATGGCGGGGGGTGTGAAGGCCCAGGTGGGGGCCGATTGTCACGGTTCTGCTACTGAGGCTCGGGTGGTTTCGCCGGAGGGCGGCCCCGGCGGGGAATCGGCTTGGTCTCGCCCGGCAGACGCCCCGCCTCGGCGAGAGCGCGCCGCAGCAGGAACTCGATCTGGGCGTTGGCCGAACGCAGTTCGTCGCCGGCCCAGCGTGCGAGCGCCTCGTACACGGCCGGGTCGAGCCGCAGCAGCACCTGCTTGCGCTGCGGCCGACCTTGAGGGGCTGAACCCCCGGAGGGAACCGTCACTGGTAGAGCGTCCCGGTGTTGAGGACCGGCTGCGGGGCCCTGTCGCCGCACAGCACCACCATCAGGTTGGACACCATCGCCGCCTTCCGCTCATCGTCCAGCTCCACGATGTCCCGCTCGGAGATCCGCGCGAGCGCCGCCTCGACCATGCCCACCGCACCGTCGACGATCTGCCGCCGGGCCGCGACCACGGCCCCGGCCTGCTGCCGCTGGAGCATCGCGGAGGCGATCTCGGGAGCGTATGCGAGATGCGTGAAGCGGGACTCGATGATCTGCACGCCGGCCGCCTCCACGCGCGCGTGCAGTTCGAAGGCGAGCTTCTCGGTGATTTCCTCGGCGTTCCCGCGCAGCGACAGGCCGCCCTCGTCATGGGCGTCGTACGGGTACTCGATGGCGATGTGCCGTACCGCTGCTTCCGTCTGTGTGGCCACGAACTCCAGGTAGTTGTCCACCTCGAAGGACGCCTGCGCGGTGTCCTCGACCTTCCACACCACGACCGCGGCGAGCTCGATCGGGTTGCCGTAGGCGTCGTTGACCTTCAGTACGGCCGTCTCGTGGTTGCGCACCCGGGTCGAGATCTTCGTGCGGGAGGTGAAGGGGTTCACCCAGCGCAGCCCGTCCTCCCGGATCGTCCCCCGGTACCGCCCGAAGAGCTGGACGACCCGCGCCTCGCCCGGCGCGACCATGTTCAGGCCGCACATCGCCAGGATCGCGGCGATGGCGACCAGGATGCCGATGATGATCAGCGCCGCCTTGCCGCCGCCCCCGGAGACCGTGCCGGAGGCGGCGATCAGCCCCGCGCCGACCAGCAGCCCGACCAGCCCCAGCAGCAGGGCGAGCCCGCCGCCGATGCTGTGTGCCGTGAACTCACGTACGCGTGGCGCGGGCATCTCGGGTACGTCCGCGGTGACGGCTGCGGCGTCGGCCTTGTCGCCTGTCCTGTCGCCGATCTTGTCGTTCGACATGGGTGATATCCCCCGTTTCTTCGGAAGCCGTAGTGGGTTTCCACTAGCTTCGGTCTAGCTAAGTGATATCACTTTACCCCGAGCGGGCAACCCTATGCACCCCTGAGCCGTCGGTTCCGGTGGGACAGGTGCTGATTGTCACGTCCGCAAAAGACCGGATCGACCGGCCTTTGTCACATCTTCCGGTGTTAGCTTTCTGAGCTGACCTGAGCGGCGAACCTGTGTGGCAGCAGCGCACACAAGAACGAAGCGGAGCGGAACGGACCCATGGGACGAGCCGAAGAGAGACGAGCACGGCAGCGCGGTGGCCGCCGCGCGGCGCCCCGGCGTTCGTCCGGGACGCCGTCGAACACGGGGGCCGGCGAGTCGACCACCGTCATCGGCGCACCGTCGACCGCGGTCGGCGGCCGGGCCGCGGCCCGCCGGGCGGCCAAGGGCGGGGGCAAGGGCGGCGACGGCAAGGGCCGCATACGCCGGCTGTTCACCTGGAAGAAGATCCTCGGCACGTTCCTCGGCTTCTGCCTGCTCGGCATCGGCGCCTTCATCGCGCTCTACCTCGCGGTGGACGTGCCCAAGGACAACGCCGCCGCCCAGGCCGCACTGCGTCAGAGCAACGTCTACAAGTACAGCGACGGCACGACCCTGGCCCGCGACGGCGACGTCAACCGCGAGATCGTCGACCTGTCCAAAGTGCCCAAGAAGGTCCAGTACACGTTCGTCGCCGCCGAGAACAAGAGCTTCTACGACGACAACGGGATCGACCTGAAGGGCACGGCCCGCGGTGTGCTCAATACGGTGATGGGCAAGGGCGCGCAGGGTGGTTCGACCATCACCCAGCAGTACGTCAAGAACTACTACCTCAGCCAGGAGCAGACGGTCAGCCGCAAGCTCAAGGAGATGGTCATCTCCCTGAAGGTCGACCGCCAGATGACCAAGGACGACATCCTCGCCGGCTACATCAACACCAGCTACTACGGCCGCGGCGCCTACGGCATCCAGGCCGCCTCCCAGGCGTACTACCGCAAGGACGCCGAGAAACTCTCCGTCGCGCAGGGCGCGTACCTCGCCGCACTGCTCCAGGCACCGAGCCAGTACGACTGGCAGGCCGCGTCGGAGACCGGCAAGAGGCTGGTCACCAACCGCTGGAACTACGTCCTGGACAACATGGTCGAGGAGGGCTGGCTCGACCAGTCCGAGCGCCAGGCCATGACGAAGCTCCCGGAGCCGAAGGAGCCCAAGCCCACCGCCGGGCTGGAGGGCCAGAAGGGCTACCTGGTCGAGCTCGCCAACCGTCAGCTGGAGGACCGGCTGATGGAGGAGCAGGGCATCACGCGCTCCCAGGCCGAGGCCGCCGTCGTCGACCAGGGCTGGACCATCACCCTGAACGTCGACAAGAAGAAGCAGACCGAGCTGGAGAAGGCCGTCAAGGCCCAGCTGACCAGCAAGCTCGACAAGAAGAAGCGCAAGGTCGACGCGAACGTCCAGGCGGGCGCGGTCTCCGTCGATCCCGAGACGGGGAAGGTCGTCGCCCTGTACGGCGGCGTGGACTACTTCAAGCACTACACGAGCAACGCCACCCGCACCGACTACCAGCCCGCCTCCACGTTCAAGCCGGTGATCCTGGCCGCGGCCCTGGAGGAGAGCGCCGAGACGCAGTCCGGCAAGCCGATCACCGCGAACACGATCTACGACGGCACCAGCAAGCGGCCGGTCGTGGACGCCAACGGCAACAAGGTCGGCTTCGCGCCCGAGAACGAGGACGACCGCGACTACGGCGACATCACCGTCCAGACGGCGATGAACAAGTCCGTCAACTCGGTCTTCGCGCAGATGGGCGTGGACGTCGGCATGCCGAACGTCATGGACGTCGCCGGCAAGCTCGGCATGAACACCGAGAAGGAACAGGCCGTCCCGGCGCAGACCCTGGGCACCATGGGCGCGAGCCCGCTGCAGATGGCCGGGGTGTACGCCACCCTCGACAACCACGGCAAGAAGGTCACGCCCAGCATCCTCAAGAAGGCCGAGCACAACAGCCGTACGGTCGAGATCCCCGACCCGATCGGCGAGCAGGTCATCAGCCCCGAGGCCGCGGACACGGTGACCTCGGTGCTGACGGGCGTGGTCGACGACGGTACGGCCCGCCAGTCCGTGGCGAACAACCCCAAGAGGGACGGCCAGAAGGTCGCCGGCAAGACGGGTACCTCCGACGACAACAAGTCGGCCTGGTTCACGGGCTACACGCCTGACCTGGTCACCTCGGTGGGTCTGTTCGGCGAGGACGAGAAGACCCACGCCCAGACCAAGATGTACGGCGCGGGCGGCGAGGATCGCGTCAACGGCGGTGGCTTCCCGGCGCAGATCTGGTCGGCGTACATGTTCGGGGTGACCGACCCGGACGCCAGGTTCGACCTCGACACCGACCAGGGCGCGGCCGTCCAGCCGACGTGGACCCCGACCCCGACCGAGGAGCCGACGACCGAGGAGCCGACGGAGGAGCCGACGACGAAGGAGCCGACGGAGGAGCCCACGACGGAGGAGCCGACGGAGGAGCCGACGACGGAGGAGCCGACCGAGGAGCCGACGACGGAGGAACCGACGGACGAGCCGACGTCCACGCCGACGGACGACATCACCCTGGACCCGGTCAGACCCGGAAACAACCAGTAGGGCAGCGCCCCTTCAGGGGCGCGGGGAACTGCGCGATCAGCCACAACGCACCCGCAGTCGGCGACGTGCAGTTCCCCTACGGCGATCAGCCGCGATTCAACTCGAACCAGACAACCTTGCCGGTGCTCAAGCGCGTGGCTCCCCAGCGCCGAGCCAGCCGGTTCACGAGATACAACCCGCGCCCACCCTCATCCGTGGCCCGGGCCTGCCGCAACCGAGGCAACTGCGGTACATCGTCGCCGACCTCGCAGCGCAGCACATCGGTGCGCAGCAGCCGGAGCGTCACCGGCCGGGAGGCATACCGCACCGCGTTCGTCACGACCTCGCTGACCAACAGCTCGACCGAGTCGGTGAGTTCCTCCAGGCCCCAGCGGGCCAGGGCGCGCCGGGCCAGTTTTCGGGCACGGCCGGGTGCCGCGTCCTCCGGCTCCAGGAACCAGTACGCCACATCGCTCGGTGCGATGCCGTCGAAGCGGGCGGCGAGCAGGGCGATGTCGTCGTCCCGGTCGCCCGGGCCGAGCATGTCCAGCACCTCGTCGCACAGGGCTTCCAGCGGCGGCGGATGGTCCGGCCCGGTGAGCTGCGCGGTCGCGGCGAGCTTCTCGCGCAGCTGCTCTATGCCCGTCCACACGTCACGCAGGCGTGACTCGACCAGGCCGTCGGTGTACAGGAGCAGGGTCGCCCCGGCGGGTGCGTCCAGCTCCACCGCCTCGAAGTCGACGCCGCCCACGCCGATGGGCGCGCCCGCGGGGACGCGGAGCACCTCGGCCCGGCCGCCCAGGTGCAGCAGGACGGGCGGCGGATGGCCGGCGTTGGCGATGGTGATGCGGTGCGAGACCGGGTCGTAGACCGCGTAGAGGCAGGTCGCCATGCGGTCGGTACCCAGGCGCTGGGCCTGTTCGTCGAGGTGGTGCAGGACCTCCTGAGGGGGCAGGTCGAGGCCGGCGAGGGTCTGGGCCGTGGTGCGCAGCTGGCCCATGATCGCCGCCGAGGTCATGGAGTGGCCCATGACGTCGCCCACGACCAGCGCCACACGGCTGCCCGGCAGCGGGATCGCGTCGTACCAGTCGCCGCCCACCCGGGCCGTCTCGGCCGCCGGCAGGTAACGGGAGGCCAGCCGCACGCCGGTCGGGCGGGGGAGCGTCTCGGGCAGCATGGTGCGCTGGAGCTCGTCGGCGATGTACGCCTCACGGCCGTAGAGCACCGCCTTGTCGATGCCGAGCGCGCTGTGCGTGGCGAGCTGGGCGGCGACCAACAGGTCGTCGGGCTCGAAGGCGAGGCGCTCCGGGCGGCGCAGGAACACCGCGGCGCCGATGACCCGGCGTCGGCCGCGCAGCGGGGCGAGGATCGCGCGCTGCCCGTCGGGGATGATCAACTCGCCGTCGTCGCCGAGCAGTTCCGGCAGGGCGGCGCGGGCCGCGGGTGCGTCGGCGAAGACGGGACGTACGCCGCGCAGCACCTCGGCGAGCGCGCCGCCGGGCCGTACCTCGCACAGTTCGGCGGTGACGGAGGACAGTTCGGACAGCTCCGTCGGCTCCGGCTGCGCCCCCGCGGGCAGGAAGCCGCCCTCGGTGTCCCGCTCCTCGGGGATCCGGTCGGTGCGGCGCAGGCGCAGCACGACGGGACCGGTGGGCCGCTCGTCGCCGACCGGCAGCGGATCGCGCAGATAGACGAGGATCGCGTCGGAGAAGGTCGGCACGGTCGCCCGGCACAGCCCCATCACGATCTCGTCCAGGTCGATGCCGCGGGCGATCCGCCGGGTGGCGGCGCCCACGAAGCGCAGCCGGTCGCCGTCCCGCCGCATGGGCGTGGGCCGGCCGGGCACCACGCCCTGTCCGGTGCGCCGCTCGGCGGACGACTGCGGCTGCTCGGTGCCGGGCTGGGGCGGGATGGCCTCCGGGACGGGCCGCGGCCGGTGGCTGTCGGGCTCGGCGGCGACGGAGGGCTGCGAGTGCTCGGGGCCGTTGCCGGCGATGACTGGGGGCTCCTTGCTCGGGCCGGACGGGGCGGTGGTGCCCGGCGTGGAGGGGGTCTCTCCGGTGCGCGCCTGCGCCGGTAAGGCGCCGGCGCCTCCGGCTGCGCCGCCAGGGGGGTGCGGCGGCGCGGAGTGCGCCGCCGACGGTGTCGAGGTACGCACAAGCGCCCCGCGGTGCTCCGCAGGGTCCACGCCCGTCTCGGGGCGCTCGAAGGAGGTCGGCTGCTCCGTCACGCCTTTCGAATCCATCCGTCCGGGGCTGCGCGCCGCGCGCGCAGTTCGTCCCGCCGAAACTCCGATACCCGGAATACGTGCCCCAGGAACGGAATCCCCGCGTGGCCAGAGGCAGTTCCTGTGCCGCCGGTGGAGCGTCTGCCCGTCCCGGCGTTGCCCTGGTAACCCTCGCTCACGTCCTGCCGCCCCTCGGTGACGATCGGTCAAGCCCGGCGCGCACTCCGGTAGTTGCCCTTGCGCGCCCTTGCGGAGGACGATCCTACGTTTGTAGCCCGGGGGCGCATCAAGGGTCTCATGAGGACATGTGCGCGGGCGTGCGATCCCAGTCCTCAGGCAAAGAAGGTACAGCCCAGGAGGGATCCGGGCGCCAGTTCTGCCAGCCGTCGGCGAACGGCGGCCCCCAGGAGCGGATCACCTGCACCGCTTCGTGCCCGGCCCGGCGCACCCGAGTGGCCACCCGGTCGTCCACCAGCCCGTCCCGCTGGGCCTGCGCGAACTCGTCCTCGTCCCGCCAGTGCCAACTGCGGTCCGGGTGCACGGAGATGTCGAGGAAGTGGTCCTCGGAGTCGACTCCGCCGGTCCAACGGGTCAGCGGCTCCTCAAGATTCACGTACCAGTTCTTGAAGCGCCATCCGGGCTCCCAGAACAGCCACACCGACCACGGCTCACCGGGCCGCGCGAGCTTCAGCACCCCGGTCCCGAACCACCGGTCGTGCTGGACGGAACGCGGCTTGGTGTAGCGCGTCTCCAGGGGCTCCTCGTGCACGGACGTCCCGTCGGCGAGCACCGGCCTGACGCACTCGGTCCCCGGCGCGAGCCATACCGCGAGCGTCTCGGCGTCGTCGCGTACGACGGTGACCGGACGCGCGATATGGAAGCGAGGGCCGCCGTTCTCCCGGTACCGCCACAGGATCTGCGTCCCGGGCGCCCAGAAGCCCGTCGATCCGCCCGCTTCCACTCTCGTCGTCATCGCTCCACCGTCTGCCATGAACAGATATTAGGTGCCACAGGCATACGACGCTGCGGTGGCCGTCATGGTTCACACGGCCGTGATCATCGGTTACGGCCGTGTCATCCGCAGGACGTCGAGCGCCTCGTCCAGCTGCTGAAGGGTGAGGTCACCGCGCTCCACATACCCGCCCTCCAGGACGACTTGGCGAATCGTCCGCCGCTCGGCGAGGGCCTTCTTGGCGATCTTGGCGGCCTCCTCGTACCCGATGTACTTGTTGAGCGGCGTGACCACGGACGGGGACGACTCGGCGTACTCCAGGGCCCGTTCGCGGTGCGCGACGATGCCGTCGACGGTGCGGTCGGCGAGCAGCCGGGAGGCGTTCGCGAGCAGCCGGATCGACTCCAGGACGTTCTTCGCGATGACCGGGAGCATCACGTTCAGTTCGAAGTTGCCGGCGGCTCCGGCGGTGGCCACGGTGGCGTCGTTGCCGACGACCTGCGCGGCGACCATGAGCACGGCCTCCGGAATGACCGGGTTGACCTTGCCGGGCATGATCGAGGAGCCGGGCTGGAGGTCGGGCAGGCTGATCTCGGCGAGCCCGGTGCGCGGTCCGGAGGACATCCAGCGCAGATCGTTGGCGATCTTGGTCAGCCCGACCGCGATCGTCCTGAGCTGCCCGCTGGTCTCGACGATGCCGTCCCGGGCGCCCTGGGCCTCGAAGTGGTCCCGCGCCTCGGTGAGCGGAAGTCCGGTGGACCGGGCCACCTCCTCGATGACGGCGGCGGAGAAGCCGGGCGGCGTGTTGATGCCGGTGCCCACGGCGGTGCCGCCCAGGGGGAGTTCGGCGAGGCGGGGCAGGGACGCCTGGAGCCGCTCGACTCCGTACCGCACCTGGGCGGCGTATCCGCCGAACTCCTGCCCCAGTGTCACGGGCGTGGCGTCCATGAGGTGGGTCCGCCCCGACTTCACGACATCGGCGAACTCCTCGGCCTTGCGCTCCAGCGACGAGGCGAGGTGCTCCAGCGCCGGGACCAGGTCACGGGTGACGGCGGCGGTGGCGGCGATGTGGATGGAGGACGGGAAGACGTCGTTGGACGACTGGGAGGCGTTGACATGGTCATTGGGGTGGACGTCCCGCCCGAGCCGCTCGGTCGCGAGGGTGGCGACGACCTCGTTGGTGTTCATGTTGGACGAGGTCCCGGACCCGGTCTGGAACACGTCGACGGGGAAGTGCTCGTCCCACCGCCCCTCGGCGACCTCACCGGCCGCCTCCTGAATCGCCTCGGCGATCTCCTTGTCGAGCACCCCGAGCCGCGCGTTCACCTTGGCGGCGGCGCCCTTGATCCGGGCGAGGGCCTCGATGTGGGCCCGCTCGATGCGCTGCCCGGAGACGGGGAAGTTCTCGACGGCACGCTGGGTCTGGGCGCGCCACTTGGCGTGGGCGGGGACGCGTACTTCGCCCATGGAGTCGTGCTCGATGCGGTAGTCGCTCATGCCTGGGTAAGCGTGGCGGACGACGCGGTTGTTCCTGCCTTTGACCCGTCCGTGGCGCGGGGCCGCCTCTCAACGCCGGTCCAGGCATTTCAGCCTGTCCGGCGTTTGAGGACGAGGCCCGTTCAGGGCCGACAGCGGGGGTCTGGGGGCGGCAGTCCCCAGGGACGGGACGGGTAGGGGCGGCGGGGTCGAGATCCGTCTCCCGCCGCACCCGAGGCACTAGGCCAGCCCAGGGCCCCGCACAGGGATCGACGTGAACGTCGGCGCGGGGGCGGGATCCTGGAAGAAGTCGTTGCCCTTGTCGTCCACGACGATGAACGCCGGGAAGTCCTCGACCTCGATCTTCCAGACGGCCTCCATGCCGAGCTCCTCGTACTCGACGACCTCGACCTTCTTGATGCAGTCCTGGGCGAGACGGGCGGCGGGCCCGCCGATGGAGCCGAGGTAGAAGCCCCCGTGCGCATCGCACGCGTCCGTGACCTGCTTGCTGCGGTTGCCCTTCGCCAGCATGACCTTGGACCCGCCGGCCGCCTGGAACTGCTCGACGTAGGAGTCCATCCGGCCCGCCGTCGTCGGCCCGAAGGAGCCGGACGCGTAACCCTCCGGCGTCTTCGCCGGACCCGCGTAGTACACCGGGTGGTCCTTCAGGTACTGCGGCATCTCCTCACCCGCGTCCAGCCGCTCCTTGATCTTGGCGTGCGCGATGTCGCGGGCCACGACCAGCGGACCGGAGAGGGACAGCCGGGTCTTCACCGGGTACTTGGTCAGCTCGGCGAGGATCTCGTCCATGGGCTGGTTGAGGTCGATCTTGACCACGTCACCGTCGGCCTCGAGGTGCTCGGCCGTCGTCTCCGGCAGGAACCGGGCCGGGTCGGTCTCCAGCTGCTCCAGGAACACACCCTCGGCGGTGATCTTCGCGACGGCCTGACGGTCGGCGGAGCAGGACACGGCGATGGCCACCGGGCACGACGCACCGTGCCGCGGCAGCCGCACCACCCGAACGTCGTGGCAGAAGTACTTGCCGCCGAACTGCGCCCCGATCCCGATCTTCTGCGTCAGCTCGAAGACCTTCTCCTCCAGCTCCTTGTCCCGGAACCCGTGCCCGAGCGGCGAGCCCTCGGCCGGGACCTCGTCCAGGTAGTGCGCGGAGGCGTACTTCGCGGTCTTGAGCGCGTACTCGGCCGACGTGCCGCCGACGACGATCGCCAGGTGGTACGGCGGGCAGGCGGCCGTACCCAGCGAACGGATCTTCTCCTCCAGGAACTTCATCATGGAGGCCTCGTTCAGGACGGCCTTCGTCTCCTGGTAGAGGAAGGACTTGTTGGCGGAGCCGCCGCCCTTCGCCATGAAGAGGAACTTGTAGGCGCCGCCGTCGGTGGCGTACAGCTCGATCTGCGCGGGCAGGTTCGACCCGGTGTTCTTCTCCTCCCACATGGTGAGCGGAGCCATCTGCGAGTAGCGCAGGTTGAGGTTCAGATACGCGTCGTAGATGCCGCGCGAGAGGGCCTCCTCGTCGCCGCCCTCGGTCAGCACGTTCTGCCCGCGCTTGCCCATCACGATCGCCGTACCGGTGTCCTGGCACATGGGGAGGACGCCGGCCGCCGCGATGTTGGCGTTCTTCAGCAGGTCCAGTGCGACGAACTTGTCGTTGCTCGACGCCTCGGGGTCGTCGATGATGCGGCGCAGCTGGGCCAGGTGGGCCGGGCGCAGATAGTGCTGGATGTCGTGGATGGCCTCCTCGGCCAGCTTGCGCAGCGCCTCGGGCTCCACCTTGAGGAACGTCCGACCGTCGGCCTCGAAGGTGGAGACACCTTCGGAGGTCACCAGCCGGTACGGGGTGGTGTCCTCTCCCATGGGGAGCAGATCGGTGTACACGAACTCAGGCATGTCGCCCATTCCTCACTAAACAGACAGCGCGGCCGGCCTCCATTGGCAAGCGCCCACCAGCGTAGAACCTGCCGCCGGCAGCGAGCTTGTGAGGTAAGGCTCAGTTCGATGCCGGTCAAAGGGCGAGGAAGGGGGCTATCGCGATCTATCGTGTTTGGGTACGCTGCTGCCGTGGACCTTCAGAAGCGCACCGCACCCGCTGCCGCCGCCGAACTTCGTGCCTCCGACGCCGATCGGGACCGGATCGCCGACATCCTGCGCGACGCCCTGGCCGAAGGGCGCCTCACCGCCGACGAGCACGCCGAGCGGGTCGAGGGTGTCCTGGCGGCGAAGACGGTCGGTGAACTGGATGTGTTCATACGGGACCTGCCGGCCGCGCATCAGCGCCGCACACCGCATGCCCCCGCTCCCAGTCGCCCGGCCCCCGGCGCGATCCCGGAAGAGCCCGACGACAACGTGGTCGCGGTGTTCAGCAGCGCCGTCCGCAGGGGCCGCTGGCGCGCGGGCCGCCGTATCCATGCGTACGCGATCTTCGGCAGCGTGGAGATAGACCTCAGCGAGGCCCTCTTCGAGTACCAGCAGGTGGTGATCCGGGCGATCTCGGTCTTCGGCAACGTCGAGGTCCGCGTCCCGGAGAACGTCTCGCTGCGCGGCACCGGCGGCGGTGTGCTCGGCAATTTCGAGGTGGATCATCTCGACGCCGAGGACCCCGAGTCGCCGGTCGTCCATGTCGACGGCTGGGCCGTGCTCGGCAACATCGAGGGCAGGCCGAAACGGGGCAAGGTCGTCGCGGACATCCTCGATCGCGTTCAGCGCAAGGTCGACAAGAGTTTGCGCAAGCATCTGGATCATTGACGGTTGTGAAGTCAACCGCCCCCGGCGCGCCCCGCGATGGCGCCGGAGGGCCGTACGGCAATGCGCGGTACCCCTCGAAATCCAGCGGTTCGGAACTGACTGCATAGGCGCGCGCACAGCGGGTAGACCTTGCTGCATCGTCTCTCGCTCGCGAAGCCGTCGTCAGGAGTAGACCGTGCTGCAACCGCCGCATTCGTCCCTGCAGGTAGCTGCCGTTCCGGCCCAGCGGGTGCCAGTGCGAGACAGGGACCAAGACGCCCCATGGCACACCGAGGCCGTGTGCCGCCGCGACGAGGCCGGCCTGTTCTTCGCCCCTTCCAAGGAACCCACCGCGGCCCGTCTCTCCCGTGAAGAGGCGGCCAAGCGGGTCTGTGCCCGCTGTCCCGTCATGGTCGAGTGCCGTGAACACGCCCTCCTCCAGCCCGAGCCGTACGGCGTCTGGGGCGGTCTCACCGCGGCGGAACGCCGAGTGGTGCTGGCCCGGCGCCGCCGTCGTGACATGGAACTGAAGAAGGCGGCGAGGACGGCCGACCGGATAGCACAGGCGGGCTGAGAGCAAAGCAAAAGGGCGCCCCCTCCGCACAGGGGGCGCCCAACGTCCGCCTGGGCGCTACTTCGCGCGGTCGAAGTCGATCGCGCTGTACGCCCGCAGCTTGCTCAGCCGGTGCTCGGAGTCGATCCGCCGCACCGTCCCCGACTTCGACCGCATCACGATCGAGTCGGTCGTCGCGTTCTCCGACCGGTACCGCACACCGCGCAGCAGCTCACCGTCGGTGATCCCGGTGGCGACGAAGAACACGTTGTCCCCGGCGACCAGGTCATCGGTCATCAGCACCCGGTCCAGGTCGTGCCCGGCGTCGATCGCCCGCTGCCGCTCCTCGTCGTCCTTCGGCCACAGCTTGCCCTGGATGGTCCCGCCGAGACACTTCACGGCACAGGCCGAGATGATCCCCTCCGGCGTACCGCCGACGCCGAGCAGCATGTCGACGCCGGTGCCCTCACGCAGCGCGTAGATCGACCCGGCGACATCGCCGTCGGAGATCAGCTTGATCCGCGCACCGGCGTCCCGGATCTCCTTGATGATGCCCTCGTGCCGGGGCCGGTCCAGGATGACGACGGTGACGTCCTCCGGCGTGGACCGCTTGGCCTTGGCGACCCGCCGGATGTTCACGGCCACCGGCGCGTCGATGTCGACGAAGTCGGCGGCCTCGGGGCCCGTGACCAGCTTGTCCATGTAGAACACGGCGGACGGGTCGAACATGGAGCCACGGTCGGCCGCGGCCAGCACGGCGATCGCGTTGGGCATGCCCTTCGCGGTCAGCGTGGTCCCGTCGATCGGGTCGACGGCGATGTCGACCTCGGCCCCGGTTCCGTCGCCGACCCGCTCCCCGTTGAAGAGCATCGGCGCTTCGTCCTTCTCGCCCTCACCGATGACGACGACGCCGTTCATCGACACGGTGTGGACGAGGGTCCGCATGGCGCGCACCGCGGCGCCGTCGGCGCCGTTCTTGTCGCCCCGCCCGACCCATCGGCCCGCGGCCATCGCCGCTGCCTCGGTCACACGGACCAGTTCCAGGGCGAGGTTGCGGTCGGGGGCTTCGCTGGGTACTTCGAGCTCGGACGGCAGATGATGATGATTCTCGGTCATCGAGGCGCACCTTTCTGATACGACGACGGCCGGATGAGGGTGACCTCCCTGACTCTATCCTCGGGCGCGCAGAATGAGCAGGGGGCCCCACGGATGAGCAGGCGGGGGCACCTGCGACGATAGGGGGCGTGGCAGGTTCGAACGCTAAGCAGAAGTCGGTCCGCAACATGGTCCTCTCGCTCGGAGTGACCGTGCTCGCGGCGGGAGTCATCTATCTCTTCGTTCCCCATGAGGACGGCGCTCCCGACCTGCCGAGGGTCGACTACCGCGTCGAGCTGCTCACGGCCCGCCGCGCGGCGTCCTACCCGGTGGTCGCGCCCGAGGGCCTGTCCGACTCCTGGAAGGCGACCTCCGTCCGCTTCAAGGGCGACGACTTCGACGCCTGGCATCTCGGCTTCCACACCTCGGGCGGAGGGTACGTGCAGGTCGAGCAGTCGGCCGAGAAGCCGGCGACGTTCCTCGAGAAGGCCACCCAGGGCGGGCAGGCCACCGAGGTCACGGAGAAGATCGGCGACCGGACCTGGACGCGCTACACGGGCGGCCGCTACGACGCGCTCGTGCACCAGGAGAAGGGCGCGACGACCGTGGTCGCGGGCACGGGGTCCTTCGCACAGCTGACGCAGATGGCGCAGGCGCTCAAGGCGGAGTGACCCTGCCCGGACGAGAAAGGCCCCCGGCGATCGCCGGGGGCCTTTCGTATGCGCGGTGCGGTCGGATCAGACCGTGGTGACGACCTGGTCGAAGTCGAGACGCGGGGAGCGCGGGTACCAGGCGTCGGCGCCCGGCTTGCCGATGTTGACGACCATCAGCGGGGTGTGGTCGTCGTCCAGGAACTCCTTGCGGACGCCCTCGAAGTCGAAGCCGGTCATCGGGCCGGCCGCGAGGCCCGCCGCGCGGACGCCGACGATGAAGTACGCGGCCTGGAGGGCGGCGTTCATCCCGGCGGCGTTCTCGCGGGCCACGCGCTCGCTGAAGAAGACGTCCTTGGCCTGCGGGAACGCCGGGAACAGGGTCGGCAGCTCCTCGTGGAACTCGTTGTCCGCGGAAAGGATCGCGACCAGCGGGGCGGCGGCGGTCTTGGCCTGGTTGCCCTCGGACATGTGCTGCACCAGGCGCTCGCGAGCCTCGGCGGAGCGGACCAGGGTGATCCGCAGCGGGGTCTGGTTGAAGGCGGTGGGGCCGTACTTGACCAGGTCGTAGATCGCCTGGACCTGCTCCTCGGTCACCGGCTCGTCGGTGAACGTGTTCGCGGTGCGGGCCTCGCGGAACAGCAGGTCCTGCGCGGTGGGGTCAAGAACGAGAGACATGCGTGAACCTTCTCGGGAAGTGCGTGTGTGTATGTGTCGTGGCGCGTAAGCGGACCGGGGACCGCTTGACGTCGTCGACGGTACGTCAGACAAGTTCAAGGTTCAACAAAAAGCAGGGCGTGGTGATCCGCTTCACAGTCTCACCAGGCTTTACGCCACGACCCGCCCTACGGCCGGCCCTCGCCGTCCTCGCGCTCGGCCGACGCCTTCTCGGCCTCGGCCTCCTCCGTGAGGGCCGCGTCCAGCCGCGCCCGTGCCCCGTCGAGCCAGCGCCGGCACACCTTGGCCAGCTCCTCGCCCCGCTCCCAGAGCGCGAGGGACTCCTCCAGCGTCGTACCGCCCGCCTCCAGTCGCCGTACGACCTCGATCAGCTCGTCCCGGGCCTGCTCGTACCCGAGCGCCTCTTCCACCTTGCTGGTCATTCGCCCACCCTATGCATCGGCTCGTGCGTCGACTCGTACGGAGAACTCACCCTCGGCGACCCGCGCCCGCAGCGCCTCGTCCTCGGTCACCTCGCCCGGATCCCGGACCACATGACCGTCGGCCCGCTGGAGCACCGCGTACCCCCGCTTCAGGGTCGCCGCGGGGGAGAGGGCCACCACGCGCGCGTGCGTGTGCGTCAGCTCGGACTCGGCCCGGTCGAGGAGGTGGCCGAGGCAGCGGCGGCCGCGGTCGAGGAGGGAGGCCACATGGTCGGCCCGCTCGTCGATCATCCGGTGCGGATCCTCCATCGAGGGCCGCGCGAGGGCGTGGGCGAGCCCGCGCTCCTCCCGCTCGACGAGCGCCTCGACGCACCGCCGGGCCCGGTCGCGCAGCAGCCGTACGCGCTCGTACTCCTCCCCGACATCCGGTACGACCCTCTTGGCCGCGTCGGTCGGAGTGGAGGCCCGCAGGTCGGCGACATGGTCCAGGAGGGGGTTGTCGGGCTCGTGCCCGATGGCGGAGACGACCGGCGTGCGACACGAGGCGACGGCCCGCACCAACTGCTCGTCGGAGAAGGGCAGCAGATCCTCCACGCTGCCGCCGCCGCGGGCGACGATGATCACATCCACGTCGTCCGTCTCGTCGAGCTCCTTGACCGCCTGCACCACCTGCGGCACGGCGTGCACACCCTGCACGGCGACGTTGCGCACCTCGAAGCGGACGGCAGGCCAGCGATGGCGAGCGTTCTCCAGGACGTCCCGCTCCGCGGCCGAGGCCCGACCGCAGACGAGCCCGATGAGCTGCGGCAGGAACGGCAGCGCCTTCTTCCGCTCCGGTGCGAAGAGCCCCTCGGCGGCGAGGGACTTCTTCAGCATCTCCAGCCGGGCGAGGAGCTCGCCGACGCCGACGGGCTTTATCTCGGTGGCCCGCAGGGAGAGCTGGCCGCGCGGGGCGTACCACTCCGGCTTGGCCAGTACGACGACCCGGGCGCCCTCGCTCACCACGTCGGCGACGGCGTCGAACACCTGCCGATAGCAGGTCACGCTCACCGAGATGTCGTACGACGGATCCCGCAACGTCAGAAACACGACCCCGGCGCCGGGCCGCCGCGACAACTGGGTGATCTGCCCCTCGACCCATACCGCCCCGAGCCGGTCGATCCACCCCCCGATGAGCCGCGACACCTCACCGACGGGCAGGGGGGACTCCGGGGTCGTGTTCACAGCCATGCCGCGAGCGTAGCGGCCGGTACCGACAAAACGGTTTCGTCGGCCGGGAACGGCCGTGCGAGGCTGCCCGCATGTCCGTCGACCTCGGCTTTCCCGTCCTGCGCACCACCGACCCCGCCGTCGCGCTGCGCATCGCGCGACGTCTGGTGGCCGTGGGCGGCACACGGCACGCGGAGGTGATGGCCGACGTCGATCTGCCCGCGGTCGACGACGTGCTGCGGGCCCGTGCCCGGTGGCCCCAGGCGTGGTTCACGTGGGACGGGCCCGTCATGTGGGAGCGGGGCGAGCTCGTCGACCCGACCGGGCTGATCGGCGGCGTCCGCGGCACCGGCCTGCCCCTCGACCCGGGCCTCCTCGCGGACCATCTTCCGCTGCGCATGGAACTGTGCGATCTGCCGCTCGGCAGCATCGAGGACGACTTCGTGGCCCTGGCCGCGCGGCATGTGGGCCGGCTCCACTGGTGGAACCTGGGCTGGCCGCAGGTGCCCGAACTCGGGCTGCACGCGGATCGCAAGCACGCCGAGGTCACCGCGCTGTTCAACAGCCCGACGCCGGCCCTGCAGGAGCGTGTCGACGAACACACCGTCCTCGTCCACGTACGCGACAGGGACAACGAGGCGTACATGCTGCGTCAGGCCTCCTGGGTCGCCGGGCAGGTCGGACTGACGGTCATCGGCGATCCGATGCGGGGCTGACGGTGCCATGGGCGCGATGGGCGGCGGCCCGTGGACGACCAGGTCACGGAAGCCGCGGCTCCGGCGTAGCCCGGGTCCCTCATCGGCCGTACGTTCCACCGTGCGGGTGCTGGACGACGCGTGACCTCCGCCGCCTCGCCCGTCGCCCCGGTCCCCACCCCTCACAGCCCACCGCCAGTCTCGCCACCAACCCGTCACCCGCGCGATCTTTGCGCCCCCGGACGCACCCTTACGATGGGACGCATGACTGCTTCGCCTGGCCGCCGTGTCCTGCTCGCCGCCCCCCGTGGCTACTGCGCGGGTGTGGACCGCGCCGTGATCGCCGTCGAGAAAGCCCTGGAGCAGTACGGCGCTCCGGTGTACGTCCGGCACGAGATCGTCCACAACAAGTACGTCGTGCAGACCCTGGAGAAGAAGGGCGCCATCTTCGTCGAGCAGACGGAGGAGGTACCCCCGGGCAACATCGTCATGTTCTCCGCGCACGGCGTCGCCCCCGTCGTCCACGAGGAGGCCGCCCGCGGCCGGCTCGCCACCATCGACGCGACCTGCCCGCTGGTCACCAAGGTCCACAAGGAGGCCGTCCGCTTCGCGGGCGAGGACTACGACATCCTCCTGATCGGGCACGAGGGCCATGAAGAGGTCATCGGTACCTCCGGCGAGGCCCCCGACCACATCACGCTCGTCGACGGCCCGGACGACGTCGCCAAGGTCGAGGTCCGCGACGAGTCGAAGGTGGTCTGGCTCTCCCAGACCACCCTCTCCGTCGACGAGACCATGGAGACCGTCGACGCGCTGAAGGAGAAGTTCCCGCAGCTCATCTCCCCGCCCAGCGACGACATCTGCTACGCCACGCAGAACCGCCAGCTCGCGGTGAAGCAGATGGGCGCCGAGGCCGAGCTGGTCATCGTGGTCGGCTCGCGCAACTCCTCCAACTCCAAGCGCCTGGTCGAGGTCGCCAAGCTGGCCGGCTCGCGCGAGGCCTATCTGGTGGACTTCGCCAGCGAGATCGACGAGACCTGGCTGGAGGGCGTGACGACGGTGGGCGTCACCTCCGGCGCCTCCGTCCCGGAGGTGCTGGTCGAGGAGGTCCTGGAGTGGCTCGCCCAGCGCGGCTACGGCGACGTCGAGCTGGTCAGGGCCGCCGAGGAGTCGATCACCTTCTCGCTGCCCAAGGAGCTGCGCCGCGACCTGCGCGAGGAGGCGGCGGCGCTGATCGCCGAGCGCACGGGGTCCGCGGTCTCCGGCGACTCCGGGGAGTGACTGTCAGCCCTGCGTCGTAACGTAGAGCCATGCAGATCTTCGGCTTGGACATCGGTGGATCCGGGATCAAGGGCGCCCCGGTGGACCTGGACAGAGGTGAACTGGCCCAGGAGCGCTTCAAGGTGCTCACTCCGCACCCGGCCACGCCCGACGGCGTGGCCGACGGTGTGAAGCAGGTCGTCGAGCACTACGGCTGGACGGGTCCGGTCGGGCTCACCTTCCCCGGCGTGGTCACCGGCGGCTCCACGATCCGTACGGCGGCCAACGTCCACAAGAGCTGGATCGACACGGACGCGCGCACGCTGTTCAGCAACCGCCTCGGCGGCCACCCGGTGACAGTGGTCAACGACGCGGACGCGGCCGGCGTCGCCGAGATGCACTTCGGCGCGGGCCGCGGCCGCCGGGGCACCGTGATCCTCCTCACCTTCGGCACCGGCATCGGCAGCGCCCTGTTCATCGACGGCACCCTGGTACCCAACACCGAGCTGGGCCACCTCGAACTGCACGGGCACGACGCCGAGAAGCGGGCCTCCAGCAAGGCCAAGGAGGACGAGGAGCTGAGCTGGGAGCACTGGGCGCACCGCGTCCGGAAGTACCTCGCCCATGTCGAGATGCTGTTCTCCCCGGAGCTGTTCATCATCGGCGGCGGAGTGAGCCGGAAGGCCCAGAAGTTCCTGCCCTACCTCGAGGGCATCAAGGCGGACATCGTCCCCGCCGAGCTGCAGAACAACGCGGGGATCGTGGGCGCCGCGATGCACGCGGCGGAGCAGGACGGCTGACCGCACCGGACGGCCGCGGACGCGGCGGACGTCCCGCCGCCGGCTCAATACGGCCGGCGGCGGGCCGCTGCCCTCCTGGCGACCATGCGCACTCTGCGTACGACCACGACGAGAGCGGCGATCAGCGTCCCCGCGTACAGCCACCCGGCCTCCGTGGCGAGGGCGGTCACCAGCCCCATCAGCTGCCCGCCGAGCCCCCCGCCGCCGGCCACCGGAAGCACCCCCACGGCGAACGCGATCGGTACGACCACCGGCGCGGTCAGCAGATCGCCCTCACGCACCCAGACGGCGGTCAGCGCACACACCGGCAGGTACAGCACGCCGTACACCGTGAACGACGACCCGAACAGCAGCACGTCGAGGTAGCCCAGCAGCAGCATCACGGCACCGCAGAAGAGGCCACTGCCCAGCCCGGTCAGCCGGGGGTCGGGAAACCGGCGCACGGCCTGCGGCGCCGGAGCGGGCAGGGGTGCGGGTCGCCGTACCGCCGGCGCGGTCCGGTCGGTCCCCGGTCGGCGCTGGGCTACGGGCCGATCGGCGCGGGCGGGCCGGTCGGAGGCGAGGGCACGGGCCGACCGGGCGGAGCCCGATGATGGAGAGGACCCTGATGAACGGGCGGACCTGGCGGCCGCCGCCGATCGCGACGCCCGGGTGGCCCAGCCGGCCCGGCCCGAACCGCTCTCACCCCGCGCCAACCCGCTTTCGCCGCGCCTCGTACGACCCTCGCGCCGCTCCACACTGCCCCCGTCCGGCCGGATTCCGCCCACGTCCGGCGCGAACCGGCCCTCGCCCCGCGCCCTGGCTTCCTCTACTGCTCCAACCTAGGTCGGTTCATGCGGCGAATCGGCCCGCGGACACACCTTGGGGTCGACCTTGGCCACGTGTTCGACAGGGCGCCGGGGCCGGGCGCGGCACGCCGTAGACTGGTGGATCGGCCCGTGCATCCGCGTCATCTGCATCGAAGATCGAAGAAGGACCGGGCCCCAGCCCAGCCCCTGAAGTCCTCTCACGTACGGGAAGTCGCAACGTGTCGCTCACGATCGGAATCGTCGGTCTGCCGAATGTCGGCAAGTCGACCCTGTTCAACGCCCTGACCAAGAACGACGTGCTGGCGGCCAACTACCCGTTCGCCACGATCGAGCCCAACGTCGGCGTGGTCGGCGTCCCGGACCCGCGTCTGACCAAGTTGGCCGAGATCTTCTCCTCGCAGCGCGTCCTCCCGGCGACCGTCGACTTCGTCGACATCGCCGGCATCGTGCGCGGCGCCTCCGAGGGTGAGGGCCTGGGCAACAAGTTCCTCGCGAACATCCGTGAGTCCGACGCGATCTGCCAGGTCATCCGCGCCTTCAAGGACGAGAACGTCGTCCACGTCGACGGCAAGGTCTCGCCCAAGGACGACATCGAGACGATCAACACCGAGCTGATCCTCGCCGACCTCCAGACCATCGAGAAGGTCCTGCCCCGGCTCCAGAAGGAGTCGCGGATCAAGAAGGACATCGCGCCGAAGGTGAAGGCCGTCGAGGAGGCCCAGGCGATCCTGGAGAAGGGCGACACGCTGTTCTCCGCGGGCATCGTCCAGGGCTCCGGCAACGAGGAGCTCCTGCACGACCTGCACCTGCTCACCACCAAGCCCTTCCTGTACGTCTTCAACGTCGACGAGGACGAGCTGGTCGACGAGGACTTCAAGAACGAGCAGCGCGCCCTGGTCGCCCCCGCCGAGGCGATCTTCCTGAACGCCAAGCTGGAGGCGGACCTCGCCGAGCTCGACGAGGAGGACGCGCTGGAGCTGCTGGAGTCGGTCGGCGCGGAGGAGCCCGGCCTGGCGACCCTCGCCCACGTGGGCTTCAAGACCCTCGGCCTGCAGACCTACCTCACGGCCGGCCCCAAGGAATCCCGGGCCTGGACGATCAAGAAGGGCGCCACCGCCCCCGAGGCGGCCGGCGTCATCCACACCGACTTCCAGAAGGGCTTCATCAAGGCCGAGGTCATCTCCTTCGCCGACCTGGTGGAGACGGGCTCTGTCGCGGAGGCCCGCGCGAAGGGCAAGGCGCGTATGGAGGGCAAGGACTACGTCATGCAGGACGGGGATGTCGTGGAGTTCCGCTTCAACGTGTAGCGGGTGACATATCGCCACGTCGCTGATCTACCAAACGTGCAGGTCAGAGAGGGTCCGGCTCTTCGGGGTCGGGCCCTTGGTTTTTTCCCGTGCTGGGATGGTGCTGGGATAGCTGACCCCTCGTCACCTGTCGTCATCCCTGGTCATCCGTACCGTGCTGGGATCGTGCTGGGATGGGATGAGAAGCCCGTGCTGGGTTTTGGGCAGTGATCTGACCGGTGCGCGGGGAGGACGGGACGGGTTTCATCCACACGTCTTCTTCACGAGTCTGGGGCGCCGCGCGGAGGCCGTGGCGCTTTTCCTACTCGTTTGACACACTCGGGGTATGGGTGAGACGACGTACAGCATCGGGGAAGGCCCGGCGACGCGGGTGAGCCTGTCGCTGCCCGAAGGGACCGCGGAGGCGATCCGTGCCCGGGTGGGCAAGCGGGAGTTCTCCGCGTTCATCGCCGAGGCGGTCGAGCGTGAGCTGCGCGGGCAGGTCCTGGACGAGTACCTGGCGGACTACGAGAGCCGCAAAGGGCCGGTCTCCGAGCCGGCTCGGCAGCGGGCGCGGCAGGTCTTCGACGAGGTGTTCGCTGAGGAGGCCGAGTGGCCCGCCGCAGGCTGAGCCACGAGGGGACGCTGATCCTCGACAGCGAGGGACTCTCGAAGCTGCTCGCCGACGACGAGCAGGTGGTGGCTCTGATCGCTGAGGCGCGCTCGCGCGGCATGGAGGTCGTGATCAGTGCGCTCACCATCATCGAGGCAGTCCACGCCCGTACGAACAAGTCCCGCCTGAACTGGGTGCTTTCCGGACTGCGGGTCGTCCCGGTGGGCGACGAGGAGGCGAGGGCGGCCTCGAAGCTGCTGATGAATGCCGGGTTGCACGGGCACAAGTACGCGATCGATGCGGCGGTCGCCGAGGCGGCGCTGCGACAGCACCGCCCCGTGGTCATGCTGACTTCCGATGTCGACGACATGGCCAAGCTGTGCGGTGAGCGGATCCGGCTTGTGGCGGTGTGAGCTCCCCTGGTCCACCTTCTGTCTTTCGGTGGTTGGCCAGTGAATGGTGGTGGAGCTCCAAGTATTCGGCGGATCACCGGTTTCGGTAACCGGCGATCCGCCTATGTTGCCGCTCTTCCGCCTCTTGGCGCGTTCCTCAGGTCGCGGGCGGAGCCCAAGGCTCAGTAGGAGCGGGGTCCGTAGGGGCTCCAGTGGCCAAGGAAGGGCTTGAGGTCGTCGCCGCTGGGCTTCGGCGGTGTGGGCAGCTTTGGTGCTGAGGCGGATTCGGTGAGGTGTTGGAGGTGCGCGCCCGCGAATGCGAGCCACGCCTCGATCTCGGTCCGTTCCTGCCCGGGCGGCAGTGATGTGGCGCGGTCGCGTACTGCTGTGACGTATTCGGTCAGGTGGTTGGCCTTGTGCCAGGCGTCTGCCTGTTCTCCGAGGTGTTTGACGCGATAGGCGTGGGCGTAGGCGGCGCGGGCTTCCTGCATGGCGGCTTCCCACCGCTTTTGCTGCACCTCTCTGGCTTGCTGGTCTGCAAGACGTTTACGTTCCGCGGCTTCGCCGCGCAGGCCGACCTCTTGCACGATCTCGGCGAGTTGGTCTTCCAGCGGCCGGTCGGGGAGGTCGGCCCATTCGCTGGCGCGGTGCGGGCTGCCCCCGCGGAGCATGAAACGCAGGCGGCTGGAGGGGGTGTAGTCGAAGCGGGCAATGCGCATCCATGAGTATTTCTTGGTGTCGGCGAGTTCCTTGTCCGTGGGGACGTGTTCGCTGCGGTCTTGTTCTTGAAGGACGAGGAATCCGACACTTTCGCCTTGGGCGGTGATGGTGAAATGCGGTGGCGCCTTACGGCGCCGATGTGGCGGGGGCGCGCCCTGTGTGGTTCCGAGCGCCGCCTTATGGCCCTGTGCTTCGGTGGCGGTGATGAGGGTCTGCATGATGCGCAGGGCTCGGCCCTGGAGGGGTTTGGTCAGGCCCATGGGCTGCGGCTGCTTTTGGAGGGCGGCCACGACGGCATGGGGTTTGGTGAGTCTGGCCGGCACGGGGAGCGGGGTGAGTTCGGCGAGGCGCCAGGCGGGGATGTCGACGAGCTTGATTTCGTATCCGCTGTGGGTCGGGTATCCGCGGAGTTCCTGGGTGCGGGGGATCTTGTCGGACTTGCGGGCGGCGCTGACGCGTGATGCCCAGTTCACTGCGTGCGGGCCGGATTCGATGGGCTTGATGAGACAGCCATCGTTCGCGGCCAGTTCTTCGAGCAGTTGGTCCGCGTAGGTCGTACGGGCCTTCGGCACGGCTCTGGGACGGGGTGGTGCCGGCTTCCGGGCGGGCGGTTCCGGCGGCCGGGCGCTCTGCTCCACGGGGTGGATGCCGCGTTCGATGAGATGCTGCCGCCCCTTCTCGGTGAGGTGGGCGCTCCAATTCCCGCGGCGCTTGGTGATTTTGACGAGTCCTCGGTTCTGCAGGGCCTGTCCGCTGGTCTTGTACGTGCTGTCCGGCCAGACTCCGTCGGGGCACCCCTGACTCACCCAGTCGAGCACAGCCTGCTGCCGCTCGTTGAGGGCCTGGTCCATGTAGCCTCCTGCCGTTCCCTGAGTGTGCTGGCCTGGAACCCAATGCCCGCTGCTCCTACGGGAATTCGGGGCCGCCGACAGGACCCCCCGTTCGGATGAGAGGTGCTGGAAGGCGCGCTAAGGGCGAGGCCAGTTCTTGGTGTTGATCAGAAACGGCTTGGGTTCAGAGTCGTTCAAATCGGGCCTGAGCGAACTAACATCCCTGGCCGTGGCGTTGGGTCTGACACTGTTCCTGCGGCTGTGAAAGCGCGAGCCGCGAGATCGGCCGGCATGCCCCGCTCCAGCAGCGTGCGCAGGACGCGTTCGCGCAGCGCGAGGCCATGTGGACCGACGGGCACCTGGGCGATCAGCGCCGGGACCACGTTCGGGTGGCGGCGCAGCACCTCGTAGAAGCGCGGATCCATCGCGGACAGGACGTCCTGCCACGGCGCATCGGGCTTGAGGTGAGGCAGTTCGACCTCGCCGAGGACGCGATTGACGATGTGGGCGACGATCTCGTCCTTGCTCTCGAAGTGCCGATACAACATCGCCGTTCCAGAGTTGAGAGTGTCCGCGAGCATGCGCAGGGAGAAGGCCGGAACGCCGTGCTCGTCGACGAGCTTCAGCGCTGTCGCCACGATGTGACCGGGGTCGAGCGAGGGGCGGCCACGGCGGGGCGTGAGGTCAGGAACAGGGCGGGTCCCACCAGGAGGGCTGCCAGGAGCGGGAGCGGTCATGGAAGGTCTTCCTGTCGATGCGCCGGGACGGGGCGACCGGTGCCCTGGCCTGGTCAGGTGGGCGTCCGTCCGGGGGAGCGGGTCGGGATTGGACTGCCCCACCCGGGCGCACGAAATGCCTGAATCGAGCGCCTAAGGTGCGAATCTGGCTAAATGTGGTTACAGTGTATCCGTAATCAGGTGGGCCGCACGGCGCCCTGTACCCGGCGCCGAGGAGGCCAGATGAAAGCGGCAGTGGTGACCCAGGCGGGCGCCGCCCCCCAGTACCAGGAATTCCCTGAACCGGAGTCCGGACCCGGCTTCGAGATCGTCGAGTTCGTGGCCGCCGCGATCCACCCGGTCGTGCGAGCCAAGGTCGACGGTGTGCACTACAGCAGCACCGGTAAGTACCCGATGGTCCCGGGCGTGGACGCCGTCGCCCGGAAAGCGGACGGCACGCTCGCCTACACCGGCGAGACCCGGCTGCCATGGGGCACCTTCGCCGAGCGGATGGCTGTCACGATGGCCGCTCCGCTGCCGCCGGCGCCGACCCGGTCACGGTTGCCGCGGCCATGAAGCCCGGGATGTCCTCGTGGATGCCGCTGACCGCACACGTGGACGAGCGTGTGCCCGGCACTGTGCTGATCCTCGGTCCGACCGGCGCCGCCGGCGGACTCGCCGTACAGAACGCCCGCGCCCTGGGCGTGCAGAGGATCATCGGCGTCGGTAGGGGCGCCGCGGACCTGGCGCGAGTCGCCGGCATGGGAGCCGAGACCGTCGAGCTGACCGGCGGCAAGGCCCAGGATGCGAAGGCGATCGCTGCCGCCTTGGACGGCCGCAGTCCCGAGCTGGTGCTCGACTATTTGTGGGGCACGCCTGCCGAATCGGCCTTCGAGGCCCTGCACAGCATCCCCGGCGCGGCACCCACCAGCTATGTCGAGATCGGCTCCGTGGCCGGCGAGGACGCTGCTGTACCCGCCTCCCTTCTGCGCAGCCGCCCGTTCCGGCTGTCGGGCAGCGGCATCGGTTCCTTCCCGATGGATCGCTACCTCGTCCAGGGCATGGCCTACCTTCAGGTTCTCGCGGACGGAAAGATCACCGTCGACGCCACCACCTACCCGCTGGAGCAGTGCACCGACGCCTGGAACGCCGGGCCTGGACCTCGCGCGGTCCTGACCGCCGGCTGACCGGCCGGATCCTGTCCGGCCTCCATCGTGACCGCCCCGGCTGTAGCCGGAGCGGTCGCTTCTCTTGGGCGGTCGTCGATGGGCTGATCGAAGGGGGTGCCGCCTCTTCATGTCCAACCGGCGAGCTTCATAGTGGATACGGTGTTGCTGTTATGGTGCTGGCCGAGGAGGTAGACGTTCAGTGGCAGCACCTGGTCCTACGCGAGCGACCACGGCATCGGCTCGGCGCCCGGGGCGTCCGCCCCTGCCGCTGGAGCGCATCGTCTCCACCGCACTGCAGATCGTGGACGATGAAGGGGCCGACGCTCTCTCGATGCGGACGCTGGCCCAGCGCCTGGGCTCGGGCACGGCGACGCTGTACCGGCATTTCGACAACCGGGCAGCGCTGGTCGCCCATGTCGTGGACCGCATGTTCGGCGCCGTGGAGCTGGATGGCGACGAACTCCGCGCGATGGGCTGGCAGCAAGCGCTGCGGACGGTCGCGCACACCATGTTCGAGGCCCTGGCGCGGCACCGGAACGCGGCGCGCCTGATGGTCGAAGAGATTCCCCTGGGGCCGAACGCCATGGCGCTGCGGGAGCACTGTGTCGCGGCGCTGCTCGACAGCGGCTTCCCGCCGCGACTGGCCGCGCACGCCTATGCCACCCTCGCCCGCTACGTCCTCGGATTCGCCATACAGGTCAACGGGCATGGCGGCGGGCAACTCGACGACGCGCAACTGTCCGCCGTCTTTGAGAGCGCCGATCAAGCCTTGTTTCCGGCAACGGTCACCGTCGCCGGGTCGATGCCCGTTCCGATCGAGGACGAGTTCTCCTTCGGACTCGAACTCCTTCTCAGCGGGCTTGCCCACCTGCGCGACGACGCCTGACCAGCCAGGACGATGCGAACCTGAGGCCGCCCGCCCACGGAGTCATCTCGGTCGGCCTGGAGCGTCGCCACAGCTGCTGGTGCTGAGCGCGTGATCTCGTGTGGTCGGCGGCTCGTCAGCGGAAGGCGAAGTGCTCGGCGTGGAGATGCTGGCGGGGGACGCCCTGGCGATGGAGGGCGCGAGTGAGGTTTTCGATCATGGAGGCGGGGCCGCAGAGGAAGACGTGCGTGTCGGGGGTGATCGGTCCGGCCTCGGCCTGGATTCTTTCGGCGTTCAGACGGCCGTGGCTGCGGCTGAACGTCGGGTGGAGCCGGAGCTCGGGGCGGTGTGCTGCCGCTGCGGTGAGTTCCGGGAGGAACGGTGCGTCTTCGGCGGTGGGGGCGCAGTAGAAGAGATCGGTGCGGGGCGGCGCTGCACCGGGGTGGGTGAGCCAGCCGAGGAAGGGCGCGATACCGATGCCCCCCGCGATCCATATCTGCCGGGGTCCACCGAGGGTGTGGTCGAACATGCCGTAAGGACCCTTGAGGGTTGCGGGGTGTCCTTCACTTATGTCCGTGTAGAGGCGGCGTGTACCGCGGCCCAGGGCACGGATGGTGAGGCGTACCGAGTCGTCGGCCTGCATTCCTGCGACGCTGAAGGGGTGTTCGTGCCAGCCGCCGACCCGCAGGTAGACGAACTGGCCCCCTGTCACGGGAAGCGTCGTCTCGCCGGTGGGCGTGAGGGTGAGGGTGAGGATGTCGGGTGTCGGCCGCTCGACACGGTGGATGGTGTAGTCCGCCCGGGGTTCCCTGTGCCGTAGCACCAGTTCGTCGTAGGTGTAGGCGGTCATGCCGATGGTGGCCATCGTGACGTAGATCGCCAGGAGGGGCGTGGACCCGTTGATGATGAGATCGAGGAACCAGCCGTGCAACAGTGCCGACAGGAGCAGCAGGCCGGTGAGGCGATGCAGGAACAGCCAGCGCTCGTAGGGCAGTCGGAGGATGCGGCCGACCTGGCCGAGTGAGATGAGGACGAGCAGCAGCAGGCCGATGGCGGAGACGGCGCCGAGGAGATGGCCCATCCCTACCGACGCGGTCCGGTGGGCGTAGCCGTACTGACTCCCGTCGAAACCGGAGAAAAAGTGGAGGAGCAGGTGGGGGGTGAGCAGGAGTATGGACCATACGGCGTACAGCTTGTGCTGACGGTACATGCGGTCCAGGCCGCCGAACCACTGCTCCAACCACATCAGGCGGGTGGCCAGCACCAGGGTGCAGGACATCAGGTAGACGGACAGGACGCCGGCGAACTCGCCAACGAAATAGACAGCGCTGAAGCCCTCGGGCCTGAGCCAGTCCCAGGCCAGATAGAGCATGACCGCTCCGGTCGTGACCGACAGAGGTCCGACGTGGCGCTTCTTCAGGCGCGCGTCCAAGGGGGCGCGTGCGATCCGGATAGCGTAGATCGCTATCACGATCAGGACGGGCATTGTCTACCCCTCGGGGGTCGGCACTGTGGACGGAGGGGCGCCGGCGAAGGCAGGCGGACCGTGCGGTCGCGGCTTGAGCGCCCTCGAGCCCAGGTGGCTGCGTTCGGGGCAGCATTGCTTTCAGGGCGAAACTGCCGGAGCTGCCCATCCGTGGAGGCGTGGACTCGATCCGCAGCGCTTCAGGCGAACAAGGCCGCGAGGTATGAGGCGACAAGCACCGCGCACACGGCGGCGGGCGCGAATTTGGCAACCGGGTCGCCCTTGCGCAGGTGTACGACCGCAGCTCCGGCGAGCAGCAGGAGAAGCCCGGCCCCCGCGAGGCCGCCGAGCGGCGGCATGACGGGGCCGAGCGCCACGCCGGCGACTCCTGCCAGTTGCAGCACGCCGATGCGGCGGTAGGCGGCGACGGAGAAGCCGGTCTCGGCGGCCAGCTCGCGCGCCTTCGGCAATGCGAGTGTATTGAGCACTCCGATCCCCCCGAAGATCAGGGCGATGGCGCAGGCGAGGGTGATGGTGAGGATCATGAGGTATCTCCAGGGTGCCGGCGTCGCGGCGGCGTGGGCGTCAAGGGTGACGGCCTGATGGCGGGCAGGTCGTCACGAGACCGTTATGGGATGTATCGGGCGCGGTCGAGTTGCCGGCCGGGTGCATCGCTCGGCGCCCAGACGGGCGATTTGGTCGATCGATGCAGCGGCTCAGTCTAGCCCAATAACGGTAACAGTGTAGCCGTTATGATGGTCGGCTTCGGGGTGAGTTCGCGGTGTCGTGGGCGTAACGACGTTCACCCAGCCGGTGCCCGTCGCCAGGTTTCGCGGCCACGCTGAGGTTCCCTCAACGGCCTTGGTATTGGCCCGCAGGCTGATTGACGCTCCGGGGAGAACTGAGTGGCCGTTGGCACTGCCCTTAGAAGCGGAGTGCTCCTTCGGGCAGATCCCGCTCCGCGGTCAGCGGCAACTCCAAAGTGGTGAGCATGTCCCGGTACCGCTCGGCCAGTTGGGAGGGGAGCTTCCTGCTGAACACCACCAGTTCCCGGAAATAGCCGGGCCCGATCCGCCGGGCGTGCCTCGACCAGCGCAGCGGCACCGCGTTCTCCGGTGTCACCGTCACACCGATCCCCTCGACCGCGAACAGGAGCGCTGCGGAGACCTGGCCCGTGCGTGCGACGGCACGCGGCGTGAACCCGAGGCGCCCTGCCAGGCGGTCCACCACTTCGCTCATGCCCTGTTCCTGCTCGTAGAGCACCCAGTCGGCAGCGGCCAGTTCGGCCGGATCAGCCGCTGTTCCCGCCGGGTATTCGGCCGAGCCGGTCACCACCATCTCCTCATATCCCAGGGAGACGACGGGCCCCTCCCACGGGTCGGGCCGTGGACCGACCGCGATGTCGCCCTGGCCACTGCGCATGGCCTCTTCGAGGTCCCGGCGGTGGGAGTAGTCGTGCAGTCTCAGCACGGTGGAGGGGTACGTCGAGTGCCAGCGCGCCGCGGACGGCGGCAGGATCCCCGAGGCGACGGACCGTACGGTCAGGACGTGGACGTCGCCCTGACGGCCCTCCACCACCTCGCGCACCGAGTCCTGCGCGTCCTGCACCGCACGGACGACGTTCTGTGCTCGGGGCAGAAAGACACGGCCCGCGGGAGTCAGCGTCACCCCCTGCCGGCCGCGCTCCAGCAGGACCGCGCCCAGCTCCTTCTCCAGGGCACCGATCTGCTGGGACAGCGAAGGCTGCGTGACATAGAGCCGCGCAGCCGCTCCGCTGAAGGAGCCCGCCTCCCAGACCGCGAGGAAGTACTCCAGCTGACGTAGCTGCATGTGATCAAGTTACTCGGCCGAGCGCTGCCCGGTGCTCGTGCTGTGACCACACATCCGGTGTGGTTCAGGATCAGTCGGCATGGCACGCAGTTCGCGTGTGCGTCATGCCATGAGTGCGACCCTGCTGTCCTTGCGGGTGAGCCGGGACAGCAGGTAGTCGACCTCGGTGCGGGCACGCGCGGACAGCGCGGCCCCGGGCTTGCGCTGGGTGTCGGAGGCCAGGATTCCGCGGCGCTTCATGACGTACTTGCGCACGGCCAGGCCGATGCCCGGCTGCTGTTCGTAGCGCAGCAGGGGCAGGTGGGCGTCGAAGATGTCATGGGCGGCGTCACGGTCGCCGGCGGCGGTGTGGCGCACCACGTCGACGAGGAGCTCGGGAACGCAGTAGCCCGTCATCGCTCCGTCGGCTCCGCGTTCGGTCTCGAAGTCCAGGAAGAGGCCGCCGTTTCCGCACAGGATCGACAGGCGGGGCATCGCTCCGTCGGCTTCGAGTTGCCGGAGCGCGCTGATCTTCTCCAAGCCCGGCCAGTCCTCGTGCTTGAGCATCACGCACCCTGGCGCGGCGTTCGCGATGCGGGCGATGACGGCAGGGGACATGACGACGTAGAAGGACAGCGGATAGTCCTGGATCACGAACGGCACGTCCGCGCCGATGGCGTCCGCCGCTCCCTCGTAGTAGCTCACGATCTGGTCGTCGGCACGCAGCGTGTTCGGCGGGGCGATCATGACGCCGCCGGCACCGGCTGACATGACGTCGACCGCGAGAGCCCGCATGGCGGCGTAGCCGGGTGCGGAGACGCCCACGATGATCGGCAGATCGGTGCGCTTGAGGACGTGCTGGACGATGCGCACGCTTTCCTCGTGGGACAGCTTGGGTGCTTCGCCCATCTGGCCCAGGAGGGTCAGTCCGGTGACGCCGGCGTCTGCGTAGAAGTCGACGAGTCGGCTGAGCGAGTCGAAATCGATTGCGCCTTCCTCGTCGAAGGGCGTTGGTGCGATGGCGAAAACACCATTGCTGTTGCGGTCCAGGGGTGCCATTGTTCTGCCTCCTCAGAATTCCGATGTCTTTTTCAGAGGCTGGCGATGAGTCCGCCGTCGACGCGAATGACCGAGCCTGTGATGTAAGAGGCCTGGGCGCTTGCGAGGAAGGCGACGGCGGCGGCGTATTCCCGCGGTTCGCCGTAGCGGCCCACAGGGATCGACGCGACGCTCTCGGCGGACGTCTCCGCGACGGATTTGCCCTCCCGATCGGCCTTGGCCTGGTCGAGGAACTTGGTCCGCTGGGTGCCGATCCGCCCCGGAACGACCACGTTGCAGGTGACACCCTCTGCCGCGACTTCCCGGGCCAGCGTCTTGGACCAGCCGAGCAGGCTGCCCCGCAAGGCGTTCGACAGCCCCAGGTTGGGGATGGGGGCGATCACTCCCGAGCTGGCGCTGGTGATGACCCTGCCCCAGCCGCGGCTCCGCATCAGCGGCACGACCCTGTCCGTGATCGCGATGACGGACAGCACCATGGACTGGAAGTGCTTCAGCCAGAGGTCGGGGTCCTGCCCCGCAACCGGCGAGGGCGGCGGCCCTCCCGTGTTGTTGACCAGGATGTCCACAGGACCGAGCGCCCCTTCGACTGCCGTGATGTGCTGGTCGATCGCGCCCAGGTCCGCGAGGTCCCATTCCAGGGGCACGGCTTTCCCGCCCGCGTCGGCCACCGCCTCGGCGGTGCGCTCGGCGGCCTGTGGGCTGATGTCCGCGACGGCGACAGCGGCGCCTTCCGCGGCGAGAGCCTGGGCGATCGCGCCGCCGAGACCCCCACCTCCGCCCAGTACGAGCGCGGTCTTGCCCGAAATTCCCAGATCCACAGCTTCGCTCCTTGGGCGGTGGCCCCGTTCGTCGTTTCCAAATGACACTGCCACGAGGTCGTGATGGGTCTCCAATAGGAATCTCTCGCGACATGCATAAGGGATGCCTATGCGCCGCGAATAGGGAATAGGGGTTGTCGGCGTGCAAGATGAGGTGGGGAACAGGGCCGTTTCGGTCCGTCGATTCCCGAGGCATGTTCATGGCCGTAACTGGAGGCCCCTATGTCCTTGCCGGAAACCATGCAGGCCGCGGTGCTGGGCGAGCCCGGCACCCTCGCCGTCACGACGCTTCCCGTGCCGCGGGTGGGACCGGAAGACGTTCTGGTACACGTCCGCAGGGCGTCCCTGTGCGGAACGGACTTGAAGATCCGCAGTCGGCGCTTCTTCAAGGACGGCGGCCCGGCCGCGGGCGAGTTCGTACCCGGCCACGAGTACGCCGGCGTCGTCGCCGCGGTGGGCAGCGCCGTGGACGAGCTCCGGGTCGGCGACCGGGTGGTGACGGAAGCCCACCGCGGCTGCATGCGCTGCGCCAACTGCCTGGCCGGGGCCTACACGGACTGTCTCAACTACGGCCTGCGGCACACCGGGCACCGCGTGCAGGGGATGACCGTCAACGGGGGTTTCGCGGAGTACGCGCTCAACCACGTGGCGACCCTCCACCGGTTGCCGGACACCTTGGACTTCGACGCCGCGGTCGTCCTCACCACCGTGGGCACCGTGATGCACGCCTTCGACGTGCTCGACACCCTGCTCGTCGGATCCACGGTCGCGGTGATCGGCCCCGGACCGATAGGTCTGCTCGCGGTACAGGTCGCACGTGAACTCGGGGCCAGGACCGTGGCCCTGGCCGGCACGCGGGAAGCCAGGCTCACCATCGGCAAGTCCTTCGGCGCGGACCTGGTCGTCAACTCCCGGGAGGAGGACGCCGTAGCGGCGGTTCGGGAGGCGACCGACGGGATCGGCGCCGACATCGTCCTGGAGTGCTCCGGCGCCCCGAGTGCGGTGGACGACGCGCTGCGCATGGCCAAGCGGTCCGGGAAGGTCGTCCTCGTCGGCTTCTTCGAAGAGCCCGTACGGGCCGACCTCAACCACGCCGTGATGAACGGCATCTCGATCCACACGGTCCGCGGCGAGGGCACCCGTTCGGTGGCCCGCGCCGTGGGCCTGGCCGCCCGGGGCCGGCTGCGCACCGCGGAACTGGTCACCCACCATTTCGGGCTGCCCGACGTCGCCGAGGCGTTCGACACCTACGCCGAGCGCCGGGGCAACGCCATCAAGGTCATGCTCGACATCTCCGAGGACCCGGAGTCCACCGGTGACCGGTGACCGAGAGGGCACCGTGCCCGACGCCGCCCTGGCAGCCGAGCGGGAGAAGGCGGCGACCGCCATGGCCGACGCCGCCACCGCCTGGCTGAACAGCCTGAGCGAGGACCAACTCCCGCTCGCCGCCTACAACTCCCCGCTCCACCCGGACGCGGAGGCCGAGCGGCTGCGCTGGTTCTACACCCCCACCGACCACGGCGGGCTCGCCGTCCGAGACCAGAACGCCCGCCAACAGAGCCTGGCCATGCGGCTGGTGGCCACAGGACTGTCCATCCCGGGCTACGCCACGGTCACCACCGTGATGGGACTGGAGAACGTCCTGGACCAGTTGGAAGGGTGGCGGGTCCACTGGGGCCGGCAGCGCGGACGGGACCCCGGCCTGTATTGGCTGAGGATCTTCGGCCGCCCCGGCGACCGGGTCTGGGCATGGCGGTTCGGCGGCCATCACATCTCCCTGAACAACCTCGTCGTCGCCGGCCGGCTCGTCTCCACAACCCCCTGCTTCATCGGTGCCGACCCGGCCACGACCGAGCTGATCGGAGGCACCCTGCGGCCCTTGCAAGGCCCTGAGGAGACGGCCCGTCAACTGGTCCGCAGCCTGGACACGGGCCAACTCCACAGCGCCCTGCTCCACCCGTCCGCAGTCTCGGACATCGTCTCCGGCAACCGCCCACGCGTCGAACACGGCGACACGATGATGCACATGCAGGACCTGTGGCGCGGCCAGTTCGCCGACCCTGAGCTGGACCGGCTCGTCAACGACATCGACCGTTGGGCGGAAGCAGGCAGCGGATACACCGAGAACGATCACGCGCGCGTGGCCATCACGATTCCCCCCAAAGGCATCAGCGGTCGCGACCTGAACAACGAGCAGCGGCACCTGTTGCACCGGCTGGTCACCCTCTACACCGGACGGGCACCCGAGTTCCTCGCAGACGCCTACGACACCCACTACGCCTCTGACACCGTCCTCGACGCGGTGCATTTCGGCTGGGCAGGCAGCACGGACGCGGGGGAACCGCACTACTACCGGGTGCAGGACCCTCGCGTCCTCATCGAGTACGACAACACACAGCGGTACGCCAACCACGCCCACTCGGTGTGGCGTGACCTGACCTCCGACTTCGGACTGGACGTGCTCGCCGAACACCGCGCACACATCGCACACGAGTAGGGCGTACTCGGGGAGCGCTGTACACGCCCGTACCGCCGGTTCCCCCACCACGAAAAACCAGCACCATGACCACACCCTGCTGATCGCCGCCGACGAGTCCCTGCCACGCCTTGCCGCGCGCATGATCCGGCGGTGGCTTTCGCCTACGAAGTAGGGCTCGTCAGACCGGTCCTGCACATGTGACAACCTCCGCGAGGCGGACGGCATCGCGGTGCCAAGAAGGAGAGCCGTACATGAGCAGTCCCCAGATGAACGTAGTCGCCGCGTACCTGCGGTTGACCCGTAAACGCAGGACGGCCCCGGGCCCCGTGGCTGCATCGAAGGAGCCGCCTCGTCCGCCCGCCAAACTGGTACAGCGGCACGATGTGGGATCGCGCAGCATCGACGGTTTCGAATGCCACACCGTCAGTCCGCGCGGGCGCCGGGCGGAGCGAGCGGTCGTCTATCTGCACGGCGGCGCCTACATCAGCCACATGTTGCCCCAGCACTGGCAGTTGATATCGCAGCTTGCGGATGCCGGTGTACGAGTCGAGGTGGCGCAGTACGGGCTGGCGCCGAAGTACACCTACCGTGACGCCTATCCCTTCGTCACTGCCGTCTACCGCGACTTGCTCAGCGACCTGGACGCCGGCCAGGTCACGATCATGGGCGACTCCGCCGGCGCGGGCTTGGCTCTGGGCGTGGCGCAGAGCCTGGTCGGCTCGGGTCTGCCCCAGCCGGCCCGAGTAGTACTGATCTCCCCCTGGCTGGATCTGACGCTGACCAACCCTGCGATTCCCGAGGCCGAAGCCCGAGATCCATTTCTCACCACCAGCGACCTGCTCGCGGCCGGACGTGGCTGGGCAGGCGGGGATGACCCCGCCCAACCCCGGCTCAGTCCCGTCAATGGCCCGCTTGCCCCCCTGGCGCCCATCGACGTCTACATCGGCACTCGCGACTTGTTCTACCCGGACGTCCGGCGCCTGGAAGAACGGGCTGCTGCGGAAGGGGCGGCCGTGAATGTCATCGTGTGCGACGGGGCAGTCCATGCCTACCCGCTCGTCCCCGCTCCCGAGGGGCGTGCTGCGACCCTTGCCATCGTGCGGTCCGCGGCCTCCTGAGCGGGTGAGAGGCGATCTTCAGCCGACGTCGGGCGAGCCCTCGCCCCGCTTTTCGAGAGCGGTGTTGCACACCGACCAGCAGCTGTTTCCGAACTCCTGGTACGACACAGCCTGTGGAGGCGTGAGGTTGAGGAGAGATCAGGTCTCCTGCCCGTCGCCCTGTCTGTGCAGAGGAAGGTGGTCGAGCTGGGCGTCTGCCTCTTGTGCTGTGTCGGGTCAGGTAGGGGCGACAAGCCTGGCTTCGACGCCGTCGAGAAGCGACTGCAGTCCGAAGGACACATACGGGCGAGGGGTGGCTGCGAGGGCGGCGCCGATCGCGAACGTGACGACGCTCTGGGCGGCTTGCTCGGCATCCCGCCTGGTGAGGCCGGACGCCTCGCAGACCGCGAGCAGGTGCTCGTCATGGCGGTCCTTGGCCGGGCCGTCGAGAGGCTGGACGGTCATGGCGGCCAGCAGCCAGGGGTGCCTGAGAAGCATCGAACGCAGGTTGTCGGCCATGGCCAGGAGGGCCGGACGCCATTCGAGGCCGTCGAGAGCGGGGAGAGGCGTCTGCCCCCAGACGGTGTCAGCGGCCAGCAGGAGCAGATCGTGTCGGCTTTTGATGTGCCAGTAGAGTGCCGCCGCGGTGATGCCGAGACGGCTGCCGAGTCTTCGCATGGTCAGACTCTGGATGCCGCCCTCGTCCATAAGGGCGATGGCCGCCTGGATGATCTGCTCCTGGTGCAGAGCGTCGCGGGGCATCCTCGCGGTAGTCGGGATGGGGCTGCTCACGGCACCTTCTTGCTGTGGGAACGAGGCCGCGGTGTACGGCTCTGAGGGCGCCTGGCCATCGCGTCGACGAGGACGGGGTGTCGTGTGTGTCGGCGCGCGGTTCATGGGTGGGGGCCGTTGCGGTCTGTCAGCCGGCGGCGATGGTGTCGCCGTCGACGAGTATGTCGACATGCTCGGCGTCCGGCCGGTCCGGCGTCATCGTGATGACCTGCGCCCCGCGCAGCAGTATGCGGCTCATTCAGTGGCCCCCGAACCGGGGGAGGTGTGGCTCGACTGGGACATGGTGCGGCTCCTTGCCTGCGGCGTCATTGCCCGCACGGCGGCTTGTGTGGAGGTGAGGAAATCCCGAGTGGCGATGTGCCCGATGTAGCCGTCGGGACGGATCAGCAGCAGGGTGTCGCCGGTCAGGCCGTAGGCACTCTGCAGCGTGTTCTTGGGGTCGGAGAAGGCGCGGCCGTCGCCCGCGGCCGATCCGACGGTCAGCCGCTTCAGCTCGGCGCCCGTCGTCGGCCAGTCGAGGAGTTCGAGGTCCCGGGCGGCGCCGGGGCCGTAGGCGATGGCGGTGAAGTGCGGTCCCTGGAAGAGGTTGAACAGGCGGGTCTCGCCGCCGTCGGCGCCGAGCAGTCGGGCGTCCGGGGCGCGGTCGCCCACGTGCAGCGTGCTGGTGTCGCCGCTGTCGGCGGGGGCGAGCGGGCCGCCGTAGTAGGTCAGGGAGAGCTGCTGCTCGTCCTTGCCGCGCTTCATGCTGGAGGGGTCCAGCTTGGCGATGCCGCCCCATTTCTCCGTGGACAGGCCCAGGACCCTGGCGGCGATCGGCTGCCGCTCGGCCTCGTAGGTGCTCAGCAGGGCCGGGTCGGCTCCGGCGAGGACCTGGCCGAGCTTCCAGCCGAGGTTGTAGCCGTCCTGCATACCGGTGTTCAGGCCCTGGGCACCGGCCGGGGTGTGGACGTGCGCCGCGTCGCCGACGAGGAAGACACGTCCGCGGCCGTAGTGCTGCGCAAGACGGATGTTGGGCCGGAACACGGACTTCCAGTGGATCTCGTGCAGCTGGATGTGGCGGTTGCGGGTGTGGGAGTGGATCCGGTCGATGATGGCGCCGATCTCCTGGGGCGGTTTCTCGTCGGGCGTGAGCCGGATCATCCACTGGAACATGTCGCTGTCGGGGAGCGGGCAGGCGCCGATGAGCTTGCCGCCGAGGCCGGGCCACATGTGCCACCGGTTGCGGGCCAGGCCGCTTACGGAGGCATCCACGATCAGCACGCGGTCGGACTCGTCCGTCGTCCCCACGAAACCGATGTCGAGCTGCTTGCGCACCGCACTGGAGCCGCCGTCGGCCCCCACGGCATAGCGGGTGACGATCTCCTCGACCCCGTCCGCGCCCACCACCTTGGCGACCACCGTGTCCTCGTCCTGCGTCAGCTCGGTCAGTTCCTTGCCGAACTCGACCTCGCGGCCGAGCTCACCGAGCCGGGCGTGCAGGGCGCGGTCCGTGCGGAACTGCGGGATCAGCCAGGTGTTCGGGTACGGGACGTCCGGGGTTGCCTCTTTGTGGGGGAACATCTTCCACGGCACACCGATGGGTCCTGCATGGAGCCCGAGCTTGGGATAGATGTCGCCGCCGGTCAGCACGTCGTCGAGAGCGCCGAGGTCTTCGAGGACTTCGAGGCTGCGGGGCTGGATGCCCTTGGCGCGCGAGCCGTCGAAAGCGTGGGGGGACCTGTCGACGATCCGGACGTCGAGTCCGCGGCGTACGAGGTCGATCGCCAGGGCGGAGCCCGAGGGTCCGGCACCGATGATCAGTACGTCGATGGCCTGCGGGTTGTTCATGAGTCGAGCCTTTCGGTGCGTGCGGACACGAACGGGACGAGCTGATCGGCGATGTCGCGAGGCCGTTCGAAGGGGGCCATATGCCCGCATTTGGTAATTACATGATGTTTCTGGGGCTTCAGTAGAGCGTGCGCCGTGTCGAACTGCGTCAGCGGCGTCACGTTGTCCTCGTCGCCCCACAGCAGCAGCGTCGGAATGCCCAGTGCCCCCGTCCGCCGGAAGAGGTCGTCACGGCCGGTGAAAGGCAGATGCTGCAGCGTGTCGAAGACCGCGTACAGCGAGCCCTCGAAGCGGAAGGCGTCGAGGACCATCTCGGTCAGTTTCGCGCCGAGCTCGGGGTCGCGGATGTTGTGCCCCAGGTGTCCTTGAAGGATCTGTCGGCCGCGCCGCCGGGCGATGAGGCCGGCCAGCCGGTCGTTGCGCAGCAGCCGGTGGGGAGAGGTCAGGCGGGGTTTCGCAAGACCGGCAGGGCCCACGATGGTGAGCGTGGACAGCGACGAGCGGTACTGGGAGGCGTACGTCATGCTGACCAGCGCGCCCATGGAGGTGCCGACCAGGTGCAGGGGCCGCGCCGTCAGGCCGAGCCGGTCCGTCAGCTCGGCCAGCTGCCGGGCGAACAGCCTCTCGTCGTAACGCGCCTGTACCCGGTCGGAGTAGCCGCGGCCGTAGGCACTGCAGGTCAGCGTGCGCAGCCCGCGGGCGTGCAGTTCGCTGACGAGGCCGTCCCAGTAGAACAGCGGGATGGTCAGACCGCCCGCCATCAGGACCACTTCTCCGTCCTCGGGCCCCGTCAACTCGTAGTGGGTGACGCCGTCGGACAGCTCGATGAAACTGCCGCGCAGCGCCTTGCGTGAGTCGGCGGTGAGCTTGCGGTCCTCGCCCGAGGCGACGAGGTACTTCATGGAACGGGCCTCCTTGCCCTCAGTTCGCGGGGGTGTCGGCGCAGGAGCCGAGGAACTTCGCGATCGCGTCCGCGACCAACTCCGGTTCCTCCTCCGGCAGCAGATGTCCGCCGTGGGGGTGGACGAGCTCCTGGGCGCTGGGGACGTCGCGGGCGAAGTGCTGGCCGTCGATGCTCGCGCTGCGCAGCACCAGCGTGGGCACCGTGATGCGGGGGATCTGCGCGCTGCGGTCCGGCTGGTCGGTGTTGCAGAAGTCGACGAACGCCGAGCGGTTACCGGGGCGGCTCATGAGCTGATAGGCGCGGTCCACCATGGCGTCGTCCACGATCTGCGAATGCGGCCCGACGGCCTCGCGCAGGCTGCGCTCGATCGCCCCGCGCGGCATCACCCGCCTCAGCAGGGGCCGCACCAGCGGGTTGCGGGTCAGGCGCATCCCCGCGGGCACCGTCTTCTCCGGGTAGCCGGTGGCATTGACCAGTACTAGGCCGGTCAGCCGCTCCGGATGATCCAGCGCGACGTTCCAGGCGATGTTGCCGCCCAGGGAATTGCCGCCCAACGCGTAGCGCGGCACGCTCAGCGCCTCCGCGAAGCCCGCCACCGTCGCGGCGTACGCCGGAACACCGTAGTCGCGGTCCTTGCGCGGGCCCGTCAGTCCGAACGCCGGCAGGTCGGGTCGGATGACATCGAACGAATCCGACAGTAGATCCGTCGCGCGGTCGAAGTGCTGCAGGGATGAGGCACTGCCGTGCAGCAGCACGAGTGCCGGGCCGTGCCCAGCACGCTTGTAGTGGATCCGCAGGCCGTCCACCTCGACGAACCGGGAATCGGGCTGGGGCTCAGACCAGGTACTCATAATGGCTACACTGTTACCGATATGGTTTGGTGTCAAGAGGAAGTCCCCGCGTGTTACGGCCACGGTGGTCTTGAGCGAGGAGACGGATCAGTTGGTGCGCCGCGCCGCGCCGCGGTTCGTCCGCCGGCCCCACCGGACCGGATCGTCGCCATGGCGCTGCAGGTCGTCGACGAGGAGGGCGCGGACGCTCTGTCGATGAGGGCCCTGGCCGAGCACCTGGGCTGGATCTGTGGACGCTCGCGCGGGCCCCGAGGTCTGGACGTGCATCCTGGACGGTGGCCAGGCGGCGGAGCTGGCCGTCGGCGTCCTGGGGGGCCGCGAGCGAGCGCGGACGCTGTGGCGTCCGGTGAGGTTCGACGCGGTGGCACGAGCCTGATGTGGCGTGCGTAGAAGTTCCTCAGACTTCAGGCACGTGCGGGTACTGCCGGGTAGCGTTGGCGACCTTGGGTCTTCTTGTACTTTGTCGCGCATCCCGTGCTGGGATGGTGCTGGGATGCGCCCGCATTTCCGCAGGTCAGAGCCTTGTCGTGGAGTTCCGCTTCAACGTGTAGCGGGTGACACACCATCACGATGCCGGTCTGGCAGACGTGCGGGTCGAAAGGGGTCTGACTCTTCGGAGTCGGGCCCCTGGTTGGCATCAAGGGCCTGGCGGACACGCTGCTGTTCGGTGCCCCGCCGCGCTTCGTGAGCAGGATGCCCGACCGGCGCAGGACGTCCCCTTCGGCGCGTGACTGACACCCGGCGCCGCGACAGCATCACGGCCGCGCAGCAAATGTGCGGGACTTGACGCTGCCTACGGCCCCGATGAATTGCTGACCGCGTGGTCGCTGTGAGCGGCGGACTGCGGACGAGGCATAAATTGGAAGTGCCACGTAATGCAAGGCGAATTTCCGCCATAGGTGGGGTTGCAGATAATCGAGTGCTGCCTTTCGAAGGGCGGTCAGGGGCGGAATCCCCGGTTTCGGCAGCCGACGACGCCCGATGGGGAAGCTAACGGGAACAGGGTGGGAAGGCCCCCGTACACAGTGCCGTGTATGTGTGCACACTCCCCGAAAAGCTCGCAGTTCAGGCTGCTCCTGGTGATGCCGAGTCACCAACTTGTGCGAAGAGGGTTGGAGTTGGGGTTCCGAATCTGGTCGGTATGGGATCCGTCGCAGCTCGAGGCCGATTTCGCGCCACGCGTCGAAGAGGTCTCCGAACAGCTGCTGCTCACCGATTTCGCCGACGAGGCCGGGCTGCGCGAGGTCATCAGCCGTACCGCCCAGCGCCATGACATCGGCGCAGTGCTGCACTGCGGACACGGCGGCTCCGTCCTGCCGGTGGTCCGGGAGGCATGGCGGCTGGGCCTGTCTCCGAACCCTCCGGCGGTGTACGAACGGCTCCAGGTCCGGGAAGAGGGCGAGCGGGCCCCGGCAGAGGCTCCCAGGGTGAGCGTCGAGACGCTGACCGTGAACGGGACCCATCACATCGTGGGGATGACGGCTCAACGCACCACGGGGCCACCGCACTTCGTCGTGACCGGCCACCTTCATCCGGCGCCGTTGACCGACGTCGAGCAAAAGATGATCGGGGCGGCGGTCGAGGAGCGGCTGACGGCGAGCGGATACCGTTTCGGCCCGGCCCACACGCAGGTGGCGCTGCTGCGCGACGGGCCGCGGATCGTGTCCTGCCACGCGCACCTGGGCGCCGACCGCATCCCCCTGCTCATCGACATCGCGCGCGGATTCGACCTGGAGGCGGCGGTCTTCACGGGCCTCCAGGGCGACCGTCCGGTCGTGCCGAGCGCTTCCGGGTACGCGGAGGTCGGCTTCTTCCTGCTGCCCGAAGGGCGACTCGAGACGTACACCGGCACGGAGGACATCGCCGTGACCCCGTGGGTTCGCGGCGCCCGCTTCCCGTACACCGTCGGTGACCGGATTCCTCCCGTCGGCGATCCACGCGCCCGGCGCGCCTATGTGGTCGTCGAGGGTGACACACCGGAAGTAACCCGCGAACGGGTCGCCAAGGCGCGAAAGGACCTTGTCGCCGATATCCGGCCGGCCGCCCGATGACGCGTGCCGGGTAGTTGTGTTCTCCTTCTGAAGCGGTGAAGGCACGGAGACGGACCGCGGAAGTTAATCTGCCTGGTGCAGGTTCTCCGCGAGATGATCTAATCTCACGGTGACGTGTGTCGCATTTCATTGCTGACGGGGGAGGTCAGGGTGCGGGCCGCGACGTCAAAACTTATTGAAAATAGTACAAGCCCTAAACCGGAATTCGCGGTTCTGGGATCTCTGGAAGTTCGTAGCGGCAGCGCTCTCGTATCTCTCACGGGAGCTCTGCAACAACGTGTCCTTGTGACGCTGCTCCTGGAGGCGGGGCGCGTCGTGCCCGTCTCCCGTCTGGTGGCGGCCGCATGGAGCGAGGAACCGCCCGACAGCGCCGAGCACCAGGTGCGCAAGACGGTCGCCAAACTGCGCAGCCGTATTCCGTACGGCCCCGACATCATCGTCACCGACGGGCCGGGGTACCGCGCGGTCGTCGACACCGGGCAACTCGATCTGCTGCGCTACCAGGAGCTGTTGCGACAGGCCAGGTCGTCGGGGGACGCGGGGGAGACGGAGCGGGCCGCCGCACAGTTGCGTGAGGCGTTGGCGCTGTGGCGGGGGCCGGTGCTGGCCGGTTCCGGCGGCCGGGTGGTCGACGCCGCCTCGACGGCTCTGGAGGAGCAGCGGCTCACCGCCGCCGAGCAGCTCTACGATCTGTCCATCGAGGCGGGCGAGGCCGCCGGGATCACGGGCGAGCTGCGTGTCCTCGTCGACGAGCATCCGCTGCGCGAGGCGCTGCGCAGCCGGCTGATGCTCGCCCTCTACCACTCCGGCCAACAGGCCGCAGCGCTCGACGAGTTCGCCCGTGCCCGAGGGCACCTGGCGGACGAACTGGGCATCGACCCCGGCGCGGAGCTGACCGGACTGCACGAACGCATCCTGCGCCAGGACCCCTCGCTCAGCCGCCCGGAACGCGCCGTGCCCCGTGTCCCGCACCAGGTGACCGAGGCTCCGCACGCGCTGCCCTTCGACGTGCCCGACTTCTCCGGCCGCAGCTTGGAGCTGCGGTGGATCTGCGACGCGGCCCGACGTGCCCCGGAGGGCTGGCCGACGGTCCTGGCGCTCGACGGCATGGGCGGCGGCGGCAAGACGGCCCTCGCCATCCGGGCCGCCCATCAACTGGCCGAGCAGTATCCGGACGGCAGTCTCTTCATCGACCTGCACGGCTTCACACCGGGCCAGACGCCGCTCAGCGCGTTCCACGCACAAGGAGATCTGCTCGCCGCCGCGGGCATCCCCAGCGATGAGATTCCGACGGTGCCGGCCGGACGCGCCGCGCGGTGGCAGTCGTACATGCGGGGCCGTCGCATGCTCCTGGTGCTGGACAACGCCGCCGCCTCGGAGCAGGTACGGGAGCTGATCCCCGCCTCGTCCGACAGCGTGGTCCTGATCACCAGCCGCCCGCGGCTGACCGGACTGGACGGGGTGGAGTGGCTCTCCGTGGGCGCCCTTCCGGAGCTGGACAGCCAGCAACTCCTGCGCAACACCCTCGGCGCCGCACGGGTCGAGAAGGAGCCGGACGCGGCCCGTGAGCTGCTGCGGCTGTGCGGAGGACTCCCGCTGGCGGTCCGGATCGCCGCCGCCCGGCTGGCGAACCGTCCGCACTGGACCGTCCAGCGACTCGTCGAACGGCTGCGGGACCACGACCGGCGGCTGGACGAACTCACCAGCGAGGGCAGGGGAGTGGCGGGCGCGCTGCTGCTGTCGTACCAGTCCATGCCCCGGGAACAGCGCACGGCCTTCCGGCTTCTGGGGTACCACCCCGGACGCTATCTGGACGCCGAGGAAGCAGCCGCCCTGCTGGACACCGATGTCCTGACGGCCGAGGACGTACTGGAAGAACTGGTGGACGTACGGCTGTTGGAGGCCCGGGAGCCGGGCGTGTACGCGCTGCACGACCTGGTGCGCAGCTTCGTGCAACGCGTCGCGCAGGGCCAGCGGGCGCCGGAGGACGGGCAGGCGGTGCGGCGACTGCTGGACCACTACCTGAGCACGGCGGAACGCGCGTGCGACACGCTGTTTCCCGGACGGCGCCACTTCGGAGACCGCGACGAGGAAGTCCTGCCACACGACGAGTTCGACCACGAGGACACGGCGCTCCAGTGGCTCGACCAGCACCGCGACAGTCTGCTCGCGGCGGTGGACGCCGCGTACCAGGGGGGACTGCTGTGGCACGCCGCGCGGCTGCCGCGTGAGCTGGGCTTCCACTCCAGCATCCGCGGCTACGACGCCAGGGCGAACGCGGCACTGGAGACAGGGCTCAAGGCATCGAGGCGCCTCGGGGACCAGTCGTTGACCCGGCTGAACCTGATGAATCTGGCCATGGGCAAATGGCGGCAGGGACAGCTGCGCGAAGCGGTCGCCCGGCTGGAAGAAGCGGTGGAACTGTCCCGGCAGATGGCGGACGAGCACAGCGAGGCGGAGTGCCGGGCCCGGCTGGGGCAGGCGTACAACAGTATGGGGGAGCTGGAACGCGCGCTGCAGCTGAGCCAGGAGGCCAACCGGCGTGCGCAGGAGCTCGGTTTCACCCGGCTCGACGGTTCGTCGCTCAGCACGCTCAGCCTGATCCAGGTGCGGCTCGGACGGTTCGAGGAGGCGGCGGAGTCGGCGGTACGGGCGGTGACCATCTTCGAATCGATCAAGGAGATCCAGCTCTCCGTGGACGCGCTGAGCAATCTCTCCCAGGCGATCGAGGGCCTGGGCCGCTTCGAGGAGGCGCTCGCCCGGGCCGACGCGGCGCTGGAACGGTGCCAGCGCATGAGCATGCCCTCCGTACTGCCGCTCGTACTCGCCCGCAGAGCCGATGTACTGGTACGCCTGGGGGAGTTGGAGGAGGCGGCGGAGAGCGCCGACCACGCGCTCGCCAAGGCCACCAGCAGTACCGACGACATCCACCGTGCCACCGTGCACCTCTCGGTCGGGCGGGTGCTGTACGCGCAGGGCGACCTGGACACGGCTCAGGCTCAGCAGCTGCTGGCCCACGAGATCGCCTGCCGTATGGAGTTGCGCTACGACGAGGCGTGCGCGCTGTGGGGCCTCGCCCGTACCGCCGAGGCCCAGGGACACCCCCAGGCGGCCCAGCACCACCGCTCGGCGGCGGACGACCTCTTCTCCCTCATGAACGTGCCGGAGACGGCCCGATGACGGCCTGTGCGTCGGGCGGCCCACGACGCGGGGATCGGGCGGGTGTCCAGAGGGGAACGGGCCGGGAAGACGAATCGGGAGCATCAGCGGAGTCGAAAAGGCCTGCCGTTCTGAAGGAGCTCACACTTATGCGCGCCACTCCTATCGCCGCCTCCGCCCTCGCTCTCGGCGCACTTCTGGGGGGATTCACGGCCTCCTCCGACGCCGACGCGCCGGAGAGCGTCCAGCAGCGCACCGTCGCCGCCGGCTCCGCGACGGGCGGGGTCGTCCTCGCGCACCGTGGCAACAACGGCAACGGCTGATCGAACCCGCGTCCGGTCTCCCTTCACGTCACACAGGTTGCTGCATGTCACGTCGATGAGGCCGTACAGATGCCTTCCGGAGCGAGCCTCGCACCCTCGCGCACCGCGATCCGGTTCAGGACAGCGAGGCTGCTTCGTCATCCTTATCGAGGGGGAACACAATGACCATTCGGGTTCTCATCTGTGACCAGTTGCCTGTTATCGCGGACGGTCTGAGGACCCTCCTCGACGCGGTGCCGGACATCGACGTGATCGGCACGACCGACAACGGCATGGAAGCCATCGTTCGTGTACGCACCACGCGGCCCGATGTCGTGGTGACGGACCTGAACCTCCAGACCATCTCCGGCCTGGAGATGATCCGCAGGCTCGGCAAGGAGGACGAGCCGCCCAACGTAGTCGTGTTCACCGCGTCCGACGCCGACAAGACCGTGAGCGACGTGCTGCACGCCGGCGCGAGCTGCCTGCTCGGCAAGGACGCGAGCCCGCAGGAGCTGATCACCGCTATCCAGGCGGCGGCCGCCGGGCAGACCATGCTCGCACCGAGCATCGCCCAGCGCCTCGTCAGCTGGTTCCGTGCGCAGCCGGAGCCCCAGGAGGCCGCGGCCTGCCCGGAGGTGACCGAGCTGACCCCGCGGGAACGGGAAGTGACCCGGATGGTGGCGCAGGGCATGTCCACCGAGGAGGTGGCCCGCGAACTCATCATCGGTGAGGCCACGGTCCGTACCCATCTCTACCGAGTGCGCACCAAGCTCGGCGTCCGCGACCGCGCCGAGCTTGTGTCACTGGCCTACCGGACCGGGCTCATCCACTCGGCCGGACAGCCCCTCGCGGACGAGAGGCTGGAGCCGGCCATCGGCCTGCGCGCGAGTTGACCCCTACTGCCGGGCCGCCGCCGTGACCGGAGAACCCGCCCCGGCGGCGGCGCCCCGGGCCGTGCGGACGCGGTCGGCGCCGACGATCCGCCACAGTGCGGCGGGATCGCCGTACCGGGCCGACTCGGCCGCGGCCAGCCGGAAGTACCGGTGCAGACCCAGTTCCGCCGTCATCGCGCGCACCCCGCAGCTCTGCATGCTCAGCCGCACCACCTCGCGCGCGGTCTCGGCGGCCATCGCCAGCGCCACGACCGGTGCGGTACCGACCTCGTCCGGGTCGGAGTCGACCGACCAGGCCGCCTGGTACACCGCCGCCCTGGTCGCACGCAACGCCACCATGGCCCGCGCCAACGGAAAGGAGACCGCTGACAGATCACGCAGCCTGGTGCCGAACTGCCGCCGGAAACCGGCGTATCCCACGGCGATCTGGTGCGCGCCGTCGGCGATGCCCAGCAGGTAGGCCGCCTGCCGGAGCCGCGCTCGCGCGAGCGGACCGGTGGGCGAGTCGTCCAGCGCCCCGACCATGTCGGCAGCGGTGACCGGTGTGGCCGCCAACCGGACGACCGGCGGCCGGCACTCGCTCTGCGTGGTGCGGCCGGCCGCCCCGCGTGCCACCGCGACGAGCACCGGCTCGCCGCCCGTCCTGGTGGCCACGAGAAGCGTCCCGGGTTCCGGGTCGTCGACCGTGACCGTGCCGGTCAGCTCCCAGCCGCCCGCGCGCGGGGTCGCGGTGACCCGGTTGCCGACCGGCAGTGCTTCCAGTCCGGCCAGTGCCGCGCCTGCCGGACCACCCATGTCGGCCGCCATCGCGTCGGCCCGGTAGGAGTTGCCGCGTGCCGCGCGGCCGAGTTCCTCGCTGACCAGCGCCCCGGCGGCCAGGCCGAGGCCGAGTCCGCCGGCGGAGGCCGGCCGTTCGAAGTCGGCCGCGCCCAGCGCGTCGAGGACGGTCCGGGTCGGGCCGGTCGCTCCGTCGGCCACCGGCGCGCCATGCACCCCGTCCGGGGCGGGCACGCCGGCGAGGCCGTCGCGCAGTGCCTTGCGCAACTGCACGAAGAGAGGGTCGGGGGTGAGGTCCATGTCAGTGCTCCTCCTGTCCGAGGGAGTCGAACGCGGCGGCCATGATCTGGAGCATCACCTCGGAGGTACCCGCCGACAGCGTGAGCCCCGGCGCCTCTCGAAAGGCCGAGTCCAGGGTCAGAGCCGCTCGTGTGCGGTCGGCCCGCTGCTCAGGGGTGGGGACGTCGGCGGCCCACGCCGCGACGCTCTGGGCGAGTTCGCTGCTGTGGTACTTCGCGACGGCGGTCGAGACCTGGTCGACCTGTTCCGACGCCAGGCCGGTGAGCACCTCCCAGGCGAGGACGTGGTCGGCGGTGAGCGCGCCGTACCAGCGTCCGATCTGTTCGAGGTGCGCGTCGTGCGGGTCGTCGGCCCCGTGGTCGGTCAGTGCCTCCAGTGCCGCCTCCAGCCAGTGTTCGGCCTTGAGGTAGTAGTCGAGACCGGTGCGTTCGATGGCCAGTGCCTCATTGAGCAGCGGCCACCCCTCGTCGCGCGGCCCGAGGAGGTTCTCGCCCGGCACCGGCACCGCGTCCAGGTCGATGCGGTGGAAGTGCTCGTCGCCGATGCCCGGGATGAGCGACACCGCTACGCCGGGAGCGTTCATGTCGACCAGGAACAGACTGATCCCCTGGTACTTCCCGGCACCCGGCGTCGTGCGGGCCGCGCACAGCCCGAGGTCCACGAACCGGGTCTTCAGGCTGAACACCTTGGTGCCCGTGATCCGGTAGCCGTCGCCGTCCGGTTCGGCCACGGCCCGCAGCGCGCCGAGATCCGATCCCGCGTCCGGTTCGGTGTAGAGCACCGAAGCGAAACTCTCACCGCGGGCCAGCGCGGGCAGATACCGGCGCTTCTGCTCGTCGCTGCCCGCCATCACCAGGAACTGGCCGACGATCTGGATGGTGTTGACATGCAGGGTGTCCGGCACCCCCGCGCGCACCAGTTCCTCGGCGACGATCGCGGCATCTGTCAGCGGGCGCCCCTCTCCGCCGTACTCGACGGGCCAGTGCACGGCAAGCAGCCCCAGCTTGCCGAGCAGGCGGTAGAGCGGGCGAGCGTCCGGCTCGACACCGTCCGCGCCGGTGGCCTCCGCCGCCGCGGCCCGCACCTCCGCGGACCGCAGCGTCCTGCGTACGTCCGCCCGGAACCGTTGTTGATCCTCGGTGAACCCGAACCGCATGTGCGTCTCCTCAAGAGGCGAGCGTCTCTTCGATCGCCGCGACTACCCGGCTCAATGCCGGTTCTGTGAAAAGGGTGTAGTGATCGCCGGGCACGTTCTCCGCCCGGAACCGGCCCGTGCTCACCGTCCGCCACCGCTCACCCACGGCGTTGTCCGGCGAGGCGGCGAGCACCGTGACCGGTCCGCCGTACGGACCCGGTGGGCGGTACGCCTGCATCGACAGGGCGCAGGACCGGAAGGTCGCGAAGCGGGAGGCCAACTCCTGCTCGGTGAGGTCCAGTTCGACGCCGACGCGCGACAGGGTCCGCGCGACGTCGGCCGTGCCGGCCACCGGATCGTCCAGCACCGCCCGAATCGACGGGGTGTCGCGCCCGGTCAGCCTGGCGACGTCGTGCACGAACCGCTGGCGTACCGTCGGCTCGTCGAGCGGGTCGGTGTCCTCGTCGTAGTCGGCGTCCAGCAGCACCACCGGTGGCCGTAGCCCGGTCTCCCGCTCGATCTGCCGGGCGACCTCGAAGGCGAGCACACCGCCGTAGGACCAGCCGGCCAGGCAGCACGACTCCGGCAGGCCGCGCGCGGTCAGCGCCTGCGCGATCCTGGCGGCGGTCGCCGCCATCCCCTCGTGCGGGGCGACGGCGGCGTCCTGCGGATCGGCGGAGAAACCGATCACGCCGATGTCCTCGCGCAGCGCCCGGAGCAGCGGCATGTAGCAGAACAGCTCACCGCCCGAGGGGTGCAGCAGGACGACCTGAGCCGGGCCCGACGAACGCATCACCACCGGTGCCCGGTCGTCGCCCGGTCCGGCCAGGCTCGCCAGCGCGTCGAGCGGATCGCCGTCGTCGTCGCGCCGTGCGGCGCGGACGGAGTCGATGGTGGCGGCCAGGTGCGCGACGGTGGGGGAGACGAAGAAGTCGCCGAGCGAGATCTCCACCCCGAACCGGCGGTTGATCGCGGACATCAGCTGAACGGCCTGCAGACTGTTGCCGCCCGCCAGGAAGAAGTCGTCGCGCACACCGATCCGGCCGTCGTGCAGCAGGGGAGCGAGCACGTCGTGCAGCAGCCTGCGCTCCGTCTCGGTGACCGTCGCGTCGCCCGGTTCGCTGTCCGTACGCGTCAGGTCCGGCGGCGGCAGCCTGCGCCAGTCGACCTTGCCGCTGCTGGTGAGCGGCAGCTCGTCGAGCACCACGAAGTACGACGGGATCATGTACGACGGCAGGAGCGTGCCGAGATGCTCGCGCACCGACGGCACCTGCTGCTCGGCGATGCCCGTCACATAGCCGACCAGGTGCTTGTCACCGGAGTCGTCGGCCCACGCCCGTACGTTGACCGGCCCGATCCCCTCGAAGCCGGTCAGCGCCGACTCCACCTCGCCCAGCTCGATCCGCAGCCCGCGGATCTTGACCTGCTGGTCGAGCCGGCCGAGGAAGACCAGCCGTCCGTCCGCCAGCCGCTTCACCAGGTCGCCGGTGCGGTACAGCCGTCCGCCGGGCGCGGTGCCGAACGGGTCGGTGACGAACTTCTCCGCGGTGAGCTCCTCGCGTCGGAGATAGCCGCGCGCGAGCCCGGCACCGCCGATCACCAGCTCACCCGGCACACCGACCGGCACCTGGCGAAGGTCACCGTCCAGCACATGCGCCACATGGTTGGTCATGGGCAGACCGATCGGCGGCGAGGCCTCCCAGGTGCCCCCGCACTCCTCCACGATCATCGTCACCGTGCACTCGGTCGGCCCGTAGCCGTTGAACAGCCGCCTGCCCGGGTTCCAGCGGTTCACCAGCTCACCGCTGAACGCCTCGCCGCCGACGAACGCGATCCGCAGGGCGGCGAACTTCTCCGGCGCCAGCAGCGGCATCACGGTCGGAGGCAGATCGATGACGGTGATGCCGGCCCGTTCCATCAGCGCTTGGAGCCGGTCGATGGACAGCCGCTCGTCCTCGGTCGCCAGGTACAGCCGCGCTCCGGTCAACAGCGCCGAGAACGTCTCGAACACGGAGACGTCGAAGGTCACCGAGGCGAACCCGAGCACCCGGTCGGCCGGCGTCAGATCGAACAGGTCGCGCGTGGAGTCGATGAAGTTGACGACGCCTCGGTGTTCGAGCAGTACGCCCTTCGGCCGGCCGGTGCTGCCGGAGGTGTAGATGACGTACGCGATGTCGCCGGGCTTCGCGGCGAGCGGCGGGTTCCCGTCGGGCATCGCGGCCAGGTCGTCGCGGACGTCGTCCAGCGTCACGACGGGCGCGTCGACCTCGCTCACGGTCTTGACGACGTCGGCGTGCGCGAGCACCGCGCTGACCTCCGCGTCGGCGGCGATCTCCGCGACCCGGGCGGGCGGGTGTGTGGTGTCGAGCGGCACATAGGCCGCGCCCGCCTTGAGCACCGCGAGCATCGCGGTCGTCACGTCCACGTTCCTGCGCAGGCACAGGCCGACCCGTGAGCCCGGCTCGACGCCGTGCTTGCGCAGCAGGGCGGCGAGCCGGTTCGCGCGGGCGTTGAGCTCGGCGTAGCTGGTCTCGACGCCGGCGACGACGACCGCCACGCCGTCCGGCGACTCCTGGACGCGTGCCTCGAACTCCTGCACGACGGTGGATTCGCGGATCGGCCGCATCGGCCCCTGGCCGACCTCGGCGAGGAACTCCTTGTCCGCCGTGCTCAGCACCTCGGCGGTGGACAGCGGGGCGTCCGGCGCGGAGGTCAGGGTGCGCAGCAGTCCGTCGTAGTGCCGGGCGAACCTGGCGATGCTGTCGGCGTCGAACAGGTCGGTGTTGAACTCGATACGCAGCAGCGCCTCCCCGGCGGCCGACGGCCGCGTCAGGCTCCAGCTCATGTCGAACCGGGAGGCTCCGGACCGGACGCGCTCCTGCGAGGCGACGAGACCGGGCCAGGAGGCGGTGCGCACGCCCTCGGCGCCGAAGTCCTCCGTGCCGAAGACGATCTGGAAGATCGGTGAACGGGAAGGGTCGTGGACCGGGTTCACCGCGTCGACCAGCCTGTCGAACGACAGCCCGCCGTGCTCGTACGCCTCGGACGACACCCGCGCGACCCGCCGGACCAGCTCACGGAACGTCGGGTCGCCGGAGACATCGGCGCGCAGCACCCTCATGTCGGTGAAGAGTCCGACCACGGAGGACAGGGCGTCGTGCGGTCGGCCCGCGTCCGGCGAGCCGATCACCAGGTCCTGCAGGCCGGAGTAGCGGTGCAGCAGGGTGAAGAAGGCGGCGACGAGGACGTCGAACGGGCTCGTGCCTTCCTTTCGGGCCAACTCCCCCGCCCGCTCCAGGCCTTCGTGCCCGACCGTGAAGTCGCCGCTGCCGCCGGCGAAGGTCCGGCTGTCACCGCGGGGACGGTCGGTCGGGAACTCCAGCACCTCGGCGCCCGCGAGCCTGTCCCGCCAGTAGCCGCCCAGCCTGTCCAGGTCACCGCTGTCGAGCCGGCCGCGCTGCCACACCGCGTAGTCGGGGTACTGCACTTCAGGACGGGACAGCCGCGGCGTGTCGCCGTCGCACGACGACCGGTAGCACTCCGCGAGTTCCCGCAGCAGGACCTCCTGCGAGTGGGCATCGCACACGAGTCGGGGGATGTCGAGCACGAACAGGTGATCGTCCTGCGCCACCCTGATCAGCATCGCGCGCCACATGGGCGTCCGGCTCGGGTCGAAGGGCGCCCCGGCCCGTTCCTGGACCAGGGTCCGGGCGGCGGCGAGTCGCTGCTCGTGGTCGTCGCCCGCCACCTCGACCAGCGGCAGTTCGACCGGGACCTCGGTGGCGACCACCTGCATGGGGCGGCCCTCGCGTTCCACGATCGCGGTCCGCAGCGACTCGTGCCTGGCCACGACCCCGGCCAGCGCCGAGCGCAGCGCGGTCACGTCCAGTTCGCCCTGGAGGCGCAGGCACAGCGGCGCGTCGGAGGCGGGGCCGTCCGGGGCCGGGCGATCGAGGAACCGGAGGGTGCGCTGCGCGTGCGACAGCGGCGCCGGACCTGAGTCACCGCGCGGCATCGGACCCCGCCGGGCCGCGGCCTCCACCTGTTCCCTCAGCCGGGCGAGAAACCCTTCGCGGCGTTCCGCGGGCAGCGCGGCGAGGCGCTGGGTCATGCCGGTCACCTGAGACTCCTAATGGGCTGCGGCGCGTTGATCACCCGGTCGTCCGGGCGGGCGGGCAGGTGTGCCAACTCGGAGACGGCGAGAGTGAGCACGTCGATGCCGCGCATGAAGTCCGACAGGATGATGTGCTCGTCGTCGGAGTGATCGAGGCTGCTGTCGCCCGGTCCGTAGGTCGCCATCGGGATGTCCCAGACCTCGGCGAGGGTGTTCATGTCCGAGGTGGCCGTCTTCACCACCAGCCGTGGCTGGGCGTGCAGCCGCCGGACACCGGTCACCAGCGCGCGGACCACCGGGTCGGCCCGGCCCACCCGGCAGGCCGCCACCGAGTTCAGTACTTCGAGGTCGCCGGCCGGCAGCCGGTCCCGCAGTTCGCGCACCAGCCCGTCGACGTCGAATCCCGGCGGGATGCGGACGCTGAGGTCCGCCGTCGCCGTGGTCAGATCGCCGTTGAGTTGACAGAGCGTCGCGCCCGGCTGGGCGAACACGTCATGGCTCGCGTCCGGGCCGAGCAGCTCGACCAGCGCGTCCCAGCAGGCGACGGCCAGTTCGGACGCCTTCGGCGCCGGGTTGCTCGGGTGCGTGGCGGGACACTTGACGGTGTAGCGCAGGTCGAGCTTGCCCTTGTAGCCGAGCACCACGCTCGACCAGCCGCTCGGTTCCCCGATGATCAGCGCGTCCGGCCGGTCGTGGGTGGCCCGGATCGCCATCGCACCGCGGGAGCGCGGGGTCTCCTCCTCGACGACGCCGATCACCACGATCCGCCCGCGGAAGTCCACCGCGCCGGCCGCCGCGCAGATCATCGCCGCGAGCGGTCCCTTCGCGTCCACCGCGCCACGGCCGTAGAGCCTGCCGTCCTCGGAGCGGACCGGGACATGGCCGGAGACGGTGTCCATGTGCCCCAGCAGCATCACGGTGGGGCCGTCGCCGCGTTCGATCACGCCGACGACATTGCCGACCCCGTCGATGTGCGTCCGGAAACCCAGGTCCGTCATCGCCTCGGCCAAGTAGTCGGCCAGCGCGCGCTCCTGGTAGGACGCGGAAGGGATCTCCAGCATCTTGCGCAGCAGTCCGAGCGCGTAGGTCTCGGTGACACTGCCGGATGAAGTGAACGCCCAGTTCATCGCTGTGCTCGTTCCAGTAGATGGCCGACGATGTGGTCCGCGACATCGACGCGGTCGGCGAGCGCGGCCTGGAAACCGCTGAACTCCACCCGGTGATTGACCTCCAGCACCAGCAGCCGGCCGTCACGGTCCTCGATCAGGTCCACACCGGCGATGTCGGCACCGACCGCCGCGGCGGCGTCGATCGAGAACTTGGTGATCTCCGGTGTCACCTCGCACGGCCGGGCCTGTCCGCCGAGCGCCACATTGGTGCGCAACGACTCCCCGGTCCGGTAGACGGCGCCCAGCACCTCACCACCGACCACGATCACCCTGATGTCCCGGTCGGGTTTGTCGATCAGCTCCTGCACGTACCCGAGATGGGACTGCGGGCCGGGCAGCGCGGCGACGTACTCGAGCACGCCCTCCGCGCCGGCCCGGTCGGGCAGCCGCGCCACCAGCCGCCCCCAGGAGCCGACCAGCGGTTTGATCAGAGCCGGGTAGCCGATGGACTCCAGCGCGGCCAGCGTGGCCTTCGGCGTGAGGGCGAGCGCGGTGCGCGGCGTCGGCACCCCGGCCGCCTCGAGGACCTGGCTGGTGCGCCACTTGTCGCCGCACACCTCGGTCGCGTCCGTGCTGTTGACCACGACGACACCGGCCGCGGCGAGGCAGCGGGCGGCGTACGTCGCGCGCACCTGGCCTATCTCCCGGTTCAGCGCGTAACTCCAGGGCAGGTCGCGCTGCCCCGCCAGGAACCACTGTTCGCGTGTGTCGACATGGTCGAAGGGGACCCCACGCCGGTCGAGGGCGTCGAACAGTCGTTTCTCGTCCGCGCCGACCCTGCTGGCGAGTACGGCGATCCCGCCGTCACCTGAGCGCTTCGGTGTCGCTGACACGTGACCTCCGTATTGGGAACACTGACTGACCGGACGGCATTACCGGCCTGCCGCGTCAAAAGGACGGTACGAGCACGCCGATACCCCGTGCGTCCGCGGCAAGTTCATTTGCGGGGACGCATCGCGTTGACTTACCCCGCCGGTGACTGCGCATTTCACTTACCCGGCCCCGGTGACGTCCGTGGCACGCTGGACGGGATTCGAATACCTGCCGCAAAAGTCACTGCGCGCTTTCCGACCGGCTGCATTCAGTCGAGCCAGACAAGAGGGGAAACGTGGGACACACACCAGAGCAGATCCCGGTGCTCGCACTGTGGAGCGCGCCGCGCTCTCGCTCCACCGCGTTCGCGCGGATGATGACGGAGCGGGGCGACCGCGTCGTCGTGCACGAGCCCTTCTCCCAAGTCGTCGACTTCGGTGAGGCGGAGGTCGCCGACCGGGTCGCGCACAATGAGCAGGACGTGCTCGCGGCGCTGCGCGCCATCGCGGCCGAGAAGCCCGTGTTCTTCAAGGACACCACGGACTTCCACTACCCGACGCTGCTGGCCGACGAGGCCTTCCTCTCGGCCGCGACACACACCTTCATCATCCGGCACCCGGCCGAGGCCATCGCCTCGCACCATGCGCTCAACCCGAACCTCGGCCGTGACGAGGTCGGCTTCGCCTGGCTGTACGAGATCTTCACCGCCGTGCAGGCCGCCACCGGCACCACGCCCGTCGTGATCGACTCCGACGACCTGCTCGACCGGCCGGCCGAGACCGTACGGGCGTACTGCTCGGCGGTGGGCATTCCCTACCTCCCGGACGCACTGAGCTGGGACCCGGGCATGCGGTCGGAGTGGCAGGCGACCAGCAAGTGGCACCAGTCGACCAGTCGGACCGCCGGATTCACCCGCGGCACCGGCGACGGACACGAGAAGGTCGAGGCGGACCCGGTCCTGCGGGCCTACCGCGACCACCACCTGCCCTACTACGAGAAGCTGCGCGCCGCCGGGCTCCGGCCGTGACGTCCAGCGGAATAGTCAGCGTGATTACCCGGCGAGTACGCCGGAACAGAATTCGGGTATTCAAGGTAATCACCCTGCGGACGAGACGTGCGAATCGGCGGCCTAGATTTGAAACGTAAAACTCCGTTCCAGCGAGGTGGTCACTTGACGGGCATTTCGGTGTCCTCCGCCAAAAGCAGGCTGTGCGATCCGGTCGACATATCCGGCCATCGCAACAACACAGCCATCTCCGCGGCGACGGAGACCAAGGCGGGGGCATTCAATGTGTGGGGGAACTCGTTTGCGGCCGAATATCTGCCGGCCGGCAAGAGCCTCGTCCACGTGGACGGTGTTCCCTTTGATTTTCCTCCGGTCTGCGACGGACCGGACAACGTCCGCTGTGCCGGGCAGTTCATCGCCGTCCCGGCGGGTCGCTACGACTGGATACATGTCCTGGCCGCGTCCGAACGGCGCTGCGAGGACACGGTCGACCTGAGCTTCGCCGACGGTTCGGTCGACGCGGAACCGCTGCGGGTCTCCGACTTCTGGGCGGCGCCCGGGTGGTTCGGCGAGGTCAAGGCGTTCGAGAGCCTGGTCATGCACTACCCGCACCACGTGCAACGAGGCATTCCCGCTGTCATGTGGGCGCAGCGGGTGCCGGTCACCCGGCGCGCCGAGCTGACCGGCATCCTGCTGCCGCGCAACGTCGCGGTGCATGTCTTCGCGGTCACCCTCCAGCGGACGGAGATCTGACATGACCGTCGACACGACGGCACGGACGTACATGATCACCGGCCCGGAACCCGAGTTGTGGTACCGCGACCTCATCAGCTGCCTCCAGGCCACGTTCGGTTCGCTGCTGGCACGGGCGGGCGCCGATCCGCTGGAGGTGCTCGGAGCGGGCTGGCGGTTTCTGCACCTGCCGGGCGACGTGCGGTCCGAGGAGTTCTACTACCCGTGCCCGCCCGGCGAGTCGGAGAGCGTCGACCTCGGGGCCGCACTGGCCCCCCACCACGAACTGCACTCGCGCTGGTGGCAGCCCGCCGACGAGAACGACGTCTGGCGGGAGGTGCGCGAGACGCTGGCCGACGACCGGCTGGTCATCGCCGCCGTGGACAACTTCCACCTGCCCTTCCGGCCCGCGTACGGAGACGTGCACGCCGCGCACCTCGTGGTGATCTACGGCCTCGACGAGACCCGCGGCGTGGTCTACGTCTCGGACGCGATGCCGCCCGCCTTCCGCGGTGCCGTCCCGATCGAGGAGTTCCTGAAGAGCTGGGGTTCGGCGAACCCCACCGACGTCCAGGACGCCTTCTTCAGTGACTCGCGGATCGGCAGGCGCTGCCTCGACGTCCGTCTCGACGCCCCGCCCGCGCCGCTGACCCCCGAACTGCTCGGCGGCTACCTGCGCACCGATGTCGAGGCCTTCACCACGGCCGGTTCGGCGCGCACCGGCCTCGCCGGCTACGACGAATTCGCCGGCGAACTGCTCGACCGGTGCCGGGCCTCGGACGCCGGGGCGCTGCGCGAGCTGTATCCGTTCGGCTGGGGCATGCAGGCGCAGGCCTCGCTCCACGGTGAACTGCTGCGCCGCTGCGGCCACCGATGGAACGATCCGGCGCTCGCCGGAGCGGGACGGGCGGTCGAGGCCGTCGCGCACGCGTGGACCGGACTGCGGTTCACCGGTGCGCACGGCCTCGCGGACCCGCGAGCCGCCTCGACCGACATCGCACGCCACGCCACGTTGCTGCGCGGCGCCTACGCGCGCGCGGTCGACGCCGTCGGCGCGGCGGCGGCACGACTGTGACCGCGCGCGGATCGATCACCGTGACCCTGTGGAGTGGAGAGTGATGAGCAAGCTGGCAGCGTTCGGCGGTACGGCGACCGTGCCGAGGGAACGGCGCCGTGTGGAGTGGCCGCTGGTCGAGGACGAGGACCGCAAGGCCGTCCTCGACGCGCTCGACGGCGCGAGACTGGTGTCCGACACGGACGGTGTGAACCCGGTGTCCCTTCTGGAGGAGAACTGGGCCCGCCGCTTCGGATTCGAGCACTGCGTCGCGGTGTCCAACGGCACCGCGGCACTGTCCCTCGCGCTGGCCGCGCTCGGCGTCGGGCCGGGGGACGAGGTGATCGTGCCCGCGCTCAGCTTCATCGCCACCGGGCTCGCACCGGTGCACCAGATGGCCGTTCCCGTCTTCGCCGACATCGACCCGGTCACCTTCAACATCGATCCGGACGACGTGGAGCGCCGGATCACGTCCCGCACCAAGGCGATCATCCCCGTGCATCTGCACGGTGCGCCCGCCGACATGGACCGGATCACCGAGATCGCGCGCAAGCACGGCATCGCGGTGATCGAGGACGCCGCACAGGCCCCCGGGGCGACCCACCGTGGCCGGCCGGTCGGCGGGATCGGCGACGCGGGTGCCTTCAGCCTCCAGGTCAGCAAGAACATTCCGACCTGTGGCGAAGGCGGCCTGCTGGTGACCCGCGACGCCGATCTGGCCGAGGCGATGCGCCGCGGCAGGCAGTTCGGCGAGGTGATCGAGAGCGGTCGCGAACGCGACTACGTCTCCTACGGCCTGGGCTGGAACTACAAGATGAACGCCCTCCAGGCCGCGTTCACCGACGCACAGCTCGCCCGGTTCGACGAGTACGAGCGCGCCCGGCAGCACAACATCACCGGGTTCCTCGCGCGGCTCTCGAAGCTGCCCGGCCTGCGGGTGCCGACCGCGCTGCCGGACACCACCCACGCCTGGCACATCCTGCGGTTCCGGTTCGACCCGGCCGCGTTCGACCTGGACGGGGTGCGGCCCGAGGCGCTGCGCTCGGCTCTGCGGCGGCTGCTGCGCGCCGAGGGCGTACCGATGTCGCAGTACCAGCTCATGCCGCTGCCGGACCAGAAGGTGTTCGTGGACCGCCTCGGCTTCGGCTCGGGCTACCCGTGGTCCGTGACCGGCGCGCCCGGAACGGCCGCGGGTGAGGGCTACCCGGTGACCCGCGCGGTCATCGCCGACTCCCTGACCATCCAGAAGCGCCACCTCCACCCGGGATCGGGCGAGCTGCTCGATCTGTACGCGGACGCCTTCGAGAAGGTGTGGGCGAACAGCGAGATGGTGGCGACGCTCGCGAAGGCGGCCTCATGACCGTCACCCAGCTCCTAGAGCGGGACACCCTCGACACCGTCGCCGCACGCATCCGCTCGCACGTCGTCGACATGTGCGCGGGGCCCGAAGGCGGCCATCTCGGCGGCGCGTTCTCCAGCGCCGATGTGCTCGCCGCGCTGTACTTCTCGGTGCTGAACGTGGACCCGCAGCGACCGGACGACCCCGATCGCGACCGCTTCCTGCTCAGCAAGGGCCATGCCGCCGTCGGCCTCTACGCGACGCTGGCGGAACGGGGCTTCTTCCCGGTCGAGGAACTCGCCGGATACGCACAGCCCGGCAGCAGACTGATGGGGCACCCCGTACGCGCCGTGCCCGGTGTGGAGATGCCGACCGGTTCGCTCGGTCACGGACTCGCGCTGGGCTGCGGATTCGCGCTGGCCGCCCGGTACGCCGGCCGTGACGCGCGCAGCTTCGTCCTGCTCGGCGACGGCGAGCTCCAGGAAGGCTCGGTCTGGGAGGCGGCCATCGCGGCCGCGTCGCTGCGCCTGGACCGCCTAGTCGCGATCGTGGACCGCAACGGACTGCAGCTGACCGGCTCCACCGAGGGCATCGCGCCGATGGAACCGCTGGCCGACCGCTGGCGCAGCTTCGGCTGGGCGGTACGCGACGTGGACGGCCACGACCCGGACCAGCTGGCGGACCATCTGGGCGCCGCACCGTGGGAACTGGGCAAACCGAGCGTGCTGATCGCGCGCACGGTCAAGGGCCAGGGGCTCCCGTTCCTCGCCGGCCGCAGTGCCAGCCACTACGTGACGCTGTCGCCGCGCAACCACGCACGCGCGGTCCGCGCGCTACAAGCCACGGAGGCCGCCGAATGAGCCGCGCGACCCGGGAGGCGTACCGGGACACCCTGCTTCCGCTGCTGAAGCGGCATCCCGAACTGATGTGTCTGGACTCCGACACCGGCCTGTTCAACGCCGAGCACGCCGCGGCGGCCGGCGACCAGTACCTCAACATCGGGATCGCCGAGCAGAACCTGATGGGCGTGGCCGCCGGGATGGCCGCGAGCGGGCGGGTCCCGTTCGTCAACACGATGGCCGCCTTCGCCACCTCCCGGGCACTGGAAGCGATCAAGATCGACATCGCCTACAACCGGTTGCCGGTCCGCATCATGGCCACCCACGGCGGCCTCGCCGCGGGCCACCTCGGTCCGACGCATCAGGCCCTGGAAGACCTGGCCGTGATGCGGGTACTGCCCGGAATGACCGTGGTGGTGCCTGCCGACGTCACCGCCACGGAGGCGTTCGTCGAGCAGAGCCTGAATCTCCCCGGACCGCTCTACGTCCGGCTCGGCCGCAAACCGACCCCGCCACTGCCCGCGGCCCCGCCACCGGTCATCGGACGGGCACAGACGCTGCGGCAGGGCGGCGACGTGGTGCTCGCGAGCTGCGGCCCGTACCCGGTGCACGCCTGCCTCGCCGCGGCGGACGTCCTGGCCGAACAGGGCATCGAGGCCACCGTGTTGAACATGCACACCCTGCGGCCGTTCGACACCGAGACGCTGGTGGCCGCCGCGCGGCCGGCCTCGCTCGTGGTGACCCTCGAGGAGCACTGGCGCAGCGGCGGTCTCGGCGGCGCGGTGGCCGAGACGCTGGCGGAGGCGGCGCCCACACGGGTGTTGCGGCTGGGAATGCCGGATCAGTTCGTCGACGAGGTGGGCAACCAGGAACACCTCGTCGCACATTACGACCTCACCGCGGAGCGGGTCGTGAGGGCGGTCCGTACCGCTCTCGACACGGCGGCCCGCTCCGGGAGGACCGATCGGAAGGAACACATCTCATGACCACGACCACTGCGCAGGCCTGCCCGGAGTGCGAGGAGCCGGTACAGATCGGCGATTCGGTGCGGCTCAACGAGATACTGGAGTGCGCGGGCTGCCGGAACGAGCTGGAGATCGTGGCGCTCAGCCCCACGGTGCTCGCCCTCGCGCCCGAGGTCGAAGAGGACTGGGGCGAGTAGTCGTCCGCGGCAACCCGCCCGTCGACACTTTCCCTCGCGGTACTTCGCAACGCGACGACCCGACAGGACCCGGTCCGCCGGCGCCAGGCTTTCACAGCCGGCCCATGCGGACCGGGTCCGCTTCGTTGTGAGCCAAGGTCGCCTTATCCGGCCCCGCACATACAACTGCGCGGTCGTCACACGGATGAAGAATCCCGTGGACGCCGCGCAGCCAGAGCCACTTCTTCTGCGGACTCCCTACCGGGGGCCGATGTCGTAGAGGTAGTCCCGTTCGATCTGCCGCAGCTTCTGATAGTCGGCGAGAATCTGTGCCGGATCGTCGGAGATGAGAAATACGAACCCCGGCTGTGTGGCGACGTCGATCGTCCGGGAGATCGGCTGCCCTTCCGAATGCCTCATGACGGTGAAGACATGGGACGGGAGCGCCCGGATGGCGGCCATCGCCTCGTGGGACGGGGTGATGCCCTGTTCCCGCGGATTGATGAGATGCACGAAACGATGGTGCTCCAGGATCCGGTACGCGGTGGTGGGCAGGCGGTCGAACGCCTCCGGGTTCGCCACGGACAGGGCGAGGAGCTCCACCTGGTTGGTGCCGTAGCAGCGTGTGTTGATGTCCAGAACCTGGCCGCCGCCCATGCGTGCGGCGCTCTCGACGAGCACCGGTCCCCTCGCGGTCAGCATGACCTCGGTGTGACCGGCCGCGTTGTGCACCTCCAGCGCGTCGAGCACCTGGTGGGTGTAGGACTCCAGCTCTCGGGCGACCGGATCGTCCGGTGAAAGGGGCTCGTTGTAGTCGTAGATGATGCTGCCGCCGGGGATGCGAAGCTTGTAGTACCGGCATATCTCGACCGTGTGGTGCCGGCCATCCCGACTGACGGTATTGACGAAGTACTCGTCCCCCTCCAGGAACTCCTGTGCGAGCACCGTGGTGTTGGGCATCCCATGACGGTCGATGCTGTTCATGATTCTCTCGTGAACAGCGCGAATCTGTTCCGGGGACGTGCAGGCCACCACGTTGTCCGTGCTGGAGCTGGCGACCGGCTTCAAGATGACCGGATAGCCCACCGTCTTCTCGGTCCACGCGATGATCTCGTCGACATCGGTCGAGATCAGGCCGGCCGCGTGGGCCAGGCCGGCATCGCGCAGGGCCAGGGCCATCTCGTGCTTGTTGCGGCGGGCGGTCGGTCGGCTCATCCCGTTGCCGGGGGTGCCGAGTTCGGCGGAGAGCCGGTCGGCCAGTTCGACGCCCGCCTCCTGGCCGGCGATCACATGGGTGACGTCGTGCTTGCGCAGTACTGACGCCGTGGCCTCGACGTCGCCGAAGTCCTGGACGTCGTCGATGAAGCCCTCAGGGGCGCTCGACAGGATGACGTCGGGGTTGGGCGAGCGGACATGCACGCACTCGATGTCGTACCGGTCCAGTACGGCCGGCAGGAGGCTCCCTGTCGAGTAGGCGTCGACAATCGCCACTCGCTTCGTTCGTGTACCGAGGCTTGTCGGCATCGTCAGCCACTTCCCTTCTGAGTTGGGCTGGTCCCCGGGACGGGGCCCGCGGGGGAGTCGGAGAGCGAGTCAGAGGCGGTGGAGGCCGGGGAAGGTCAGGCCGAGGGTTTCGGATAGGCCCATGCGACACAATCCGCCGCATTGAAAACGCAACCTACAAACCCACCCCCACCGCGCGCGTCCGCGACAAGCGCATCCATGACGACGCACCCGGCTGACACCACCCGCACCGGACTACGCACACCGATTACGCGATCTGAACCCGGCCCGTGCCACCCTCGAAAGCGGACCCGGCATCCCTCTGCGCCAGCCCGTGCAATTCTCGACGCCGGTTTGAGCGCCGCCTGAAACCGGTCGCGCCACTCTCCGGCCGGATCCTGCTCGCCTTCGCGTGACCTTCTCCGCGACGCCGAGAAGAAGCCGGGCATCAATCGATCACCACTGCCGAACACCGAACCTCGGGAGGTCGCGGCTTGAAATCCGTACTCATCTTCTCCAAGCTGCACTTCGGCGCCGTTCCCCTCGTTGCCGAACAACTACGGGCCCGCGGGCTGCGTTCGGTACTGGTCTCCGAGCTTCCCGACAATCGCCACCGTGACAAATGCGATGACCATGTCGTGGTCGACTGGGAAAGCGAGGACCTGTCCACACTCACGACCCAGCTCGAAGAGCGCGGCATCGCCCCCATCGCCGTCGTCAACATCCTCGAATCGCTGGCGCCCTGGCAGACGGCCCTGGCCACGCACTACGACATTCCGGGGGCCGGCGAGAATCGCCAGGTGCTGTTCAGCAAGGTGCTGGTCCGCGAGCACATGCGGGACCTGGGACTTTCCGGCATTCGCTTCTCCAGCGATCCGGCGGCGGTGGACTTCTTTCCCTCCATCATCAAGCCCTCACGTGATTCCGGGGCCTCGCGCCTGGTCAGCCGGGTGGATGGCCCGGACGAGATTCTCGCCTACCGGCGTCAACTGGCTGAAGCCGGCTTCGCCGACACCGAGTTGATCGTCGAGGAGTATCTGCCCGGTGTCGAGTTCTCCGTGGACGGCATTGTCGTCGACGGCCGTTTCCATCCGCTCCTGACGGTCGAGAAGCCCGAGCACGACCACATCAAGCACCACGATGCGGGACTCGAGTTCCATCCGCCTCAGCAGGATCATGTGCGCGAGGGTGTGCGCGTCCTGTGCGAGAGGGTCGACACGCTCTGCGCCGACCTTCGTCTCGACCAGCTCTGGCTGCACTTCGAGGGCCGCTCCACCGATGACGGCCGGACAGAGCTCATCGAGATCAATCCGCGCTTCGGCGGCGGCATGATCCCCGCGGCGGTCCGCGAGATCAGCGGGATCGACCCCATCGAGGCATTCGTCTCCATGGCGCTGGGTGAATTCACGCTGGATCGGCCGATTCCCCTTCGCGACCGGCCGGTCATCGGCTGGATCGACATGGAGGGCGACGAGCTCGGCACGGTCGAGGTCACCACCACGGAGGAAGATCTGCGCGAACTGCCCGGCGTAGTCGGCGCACAGATCACCAACGGCTACCAGATCACCGACCTGGAGCGGGAGAACTTCTTCCTCCGCTTCGCGGTCACCGCCGATTCCGTGAGTGAGTTGCGGGACCGTGTGGAGACCGTCCGGAACAAGATCGATTACCGCATCACTGCGCAGCCGCAGATGAATTGAGCGCGCAGCCGGCCCGGGTGGTAAGCGAAATCCACAGTCGCCGAGACAAAAGTCAACGTGATGCGTCCCCGTGAATGCACTTGTCGCGGAGGTGCACGGTGCCGGTGTGCCCGTAGTGTCCGACGAGATGGAGGTAAGGAGGGCGAGTGAGTACCGACACAACGAATTGGGCGTATACCGGTCGGCGATACACCATGTATCGCTTCCCGACGGACGTGGCAAATGACCTGAAGGCGTTGAACACGCCTGACAATTGGCACGCACTGCTGGCATGGTTCGAGGACCTGGTGTGGATGGCCGGCTGTGTTCTGCTGTGCGTCTACGGGTCCTATTGGTTCTACCCCGTGGCAGCCCTCATCATCGGGGCCAGGCAGCGCGGTCTGTCCACGATTCTTCATGACTGCGCGCACGGGGTGGGCATATCGAACCGCAAGCTGCAGATGGCCGTCGGTACCGTGCTGACCGCGTACCCGATCTTTCAGCAGCACTACGCGTACAAGGTGTCGCACGTATACACGCACCACCCGCGCCTCGGCAGCCCTGACCTCGATCCCGATCTGCGGTTCTTCATCGAGCAGAGGGCCTACGAGAAGGCCACGGCGCCGACGTACATACGGCGGGTGGTGCTCATGCCGCTGTTCGGTTCGCAGACGTGGGCCTATATCCGCTATCTCATCCGCAATCGCTACAGGGTGCTCACGGGGGCGGAGAAGCCGTCGGCCCCCACGAATCCCGTGCAACGGCGGAAGCGGGTACTCGACGGGCTCGGCTTCTGGGCCTTCTGGGCGACGGTCTCGGGAGTGGCCTGGCAGGGAGACTGGCTCTTCGAGCTGCTGCTGTTCTGGGTCATCCCCTATCTGACCAGTTTTCAGATCCTGGGGTGGTACATCGAGTTGTCGGAGCACACACCGCTGGTGCGTGACTCCTCGGTGGACCTCTATATGACACGCAATCGCAAGAGCCGTCTCTGGGAGCGGCTGCTCACCGGGATCCACAACGACCACTATCACCTGGAGCATCACCTCGATCCCCGCACGCCCTTCTACAAGCTCCCCCAGGCACGCGACATACGAATGCGCGACCCGAAGTACGCAGAGGTGGACGCCCAGTTCGGCGGATTGTGGCACCGCGGTCCACAGGGGCAGCCCAGCGCGATCACCGCGATAGTCCGCTCCATGGTCCGAGTTGAGGAGGACAACGGTGTCCCGGTATGAGGTACCCGCACGACCCAAGGCATTCCGGGCCGCGGAGACAGCGGCCATCCACGGCGGATACGAATGGCGGCTCGGCATCACACCGCCGGTCGTCACGCCGATCTACCAGACCTCCGCGTACGAACTGCCCAGCACGGCCGATGCGGCCGGCATCTTCGACCTGCAGCAGGACGGACATGCCTACACACGGCTGAACAACCCCACGTGCGATGTGCTCGAAGAGCGCATGGCCGCGGTGGACGGGGCCGCGGCCGGGCTCGCCGTCGGCTCCGGGCAGGCGGCGATCTCACTCGCGCTGCTCAACCTGTGTCAGGCCGGCGACAACATCGTCAGCTCCAACGAGCTGTACGGCGGTACGTGGAACCTGCTCGCCAACACCTTCAAGCGGTTCGGCATCGAGACCCGGTTCGTCAGTCCGTCCGACCCGAAGAACTTCGCGGCCGCCACGGATGAACGCACCCGTTGCTACTTCGGTGAGACCCTGCCCAACCCGCGGCTGAGTGTCTTTCCCATCGAGGCCGTCGCCGAACTGGGCGAGCAGGCAGGTGTGCCGCTGATCCTCGACAACACGATGGTCCCGTACGTATGCCGGCCCATAGAGCACGGCGCGCACATCCTGGTCTACTCCGCCACCAAGTACATCGGGGGACACGGATCGACCCTCGGCGGGCTCATCCTCGATTCCGGGCGCTTCGACTGGGAGGCGCACGCGGACCGGCACCCGCTGCTCACGCAGCCCGATGCGGCACATGGCGGTGTGGTGTGGACGCGTACCGGAAAGGACCTGGACAGTCCGCTCGGCCGGAGCAGCTATCTGCTCAAGGCCCGCGAGACCCTGCTGCGTGACCTGGGTCCCTGTCTCAGCCCCTTCAACGCCTGGCTGTTGCTCCAGGGCCTGGAGACCCTCCACCTGCGGATGCGCGCCCATGGGGAGAACGCGACCGCGGTGGCCGACTTCCTCAGGACCCACCCCAAGGTCGGGGCGGTGCGCCACCCCAGCCTCACCACCGGCGAGGAGGCCCGGCTCGCCGCACGCTACTTCGGAGGGAACGGCGGGCCCCTGGTTCAGTTCGAGCTGACCGGCGGACGCGAGGCCGGCTGCAGGTTCATCGAGTCCCTCCGGCTGATCTCGCATGTGACCAACGTCGGTGACGTTCGCTCGCTCGCCACCCACCCGGCCTCCACCACGCACGCCCAGCTTCCCGAGCAGGAGCAGCTCGCCGCCGGGGTCACCCAGGGATCCATCCGGCTGGCCGTCGGCATCGAGCACATCGACGATCTGCTGGCCGACCTCGGTCAGGCGTTGGACGGCTCATGACCCGCCCGCTCGTCGCCCTCGCATGCTCGGCCGAGACATGGGACGGGGTGCGTCATGACGCGGTACGTCACGCCTACGTCGCCGCGTTGGAAGACGCGGCCGAGTGCACCGTGGCGCTCGTCCCGGGGGCCGGTCGCACCTTCGTCGCCGAGTTGGACCGGTTCGACGGACTGGTGCTCGGCGGCCATGAGACGAACGTCGCCCCGGAACGCTACGCGGCGACGGACGGGCCCGGTCCGTTCGACACCGATCGCGACACCCTCGCCCTGGCGGCGATCCCGGCGGCCATCGAGGCAGGTCTCCCTCTCCTCGGCATCTGCCGAGGGCTGCAGGAACTGAACGTCGCCTACGGCGGCACCCTCCGCGTCCTCGACCCACCGACTCATCGCGAGGACGTTTCGCTCCCGCGGGACCAGCAGTACCTGCCCGCACACGAGATACGGATCAGCGCGGGCGGAACGCTCGACGAGTTGACCGGTCGCATCGGTTCGGCACGGGTGAACTCCCTCCACGGCCAGGCCATCGACCGTCTGGGACCGGGGCTTCGGATCGAGGCCGAAGCCCCCGACGGCGTCGTCGAGGCGGCGTCCGTCGCCGATGCCCGGTCCTTCGTGCTCGCGGTGCAGTGGCACCCCGAGTGGTATGCCACCACGGATCGGCTGTCCAGGAAGATCTTCCACGCTTTCGGTGACGCTGCCCGAAAACATGCGGCGGGCCGCTGACTTCTGGAGGACAAGGAATTGAACGCGTTTCCCGTCATCGAAGACCACAGGGCTGCCGTATCCGGTATTCCCGCCACTCTCAGCCGTCATCTGAAGATCGCCACTCTCTTCACCCCGGAATATCCGCTCATTCTGGAGTCGGGCCGTACGCTCTCCCGTGTGCAGGTCGCGTACGAGGAGTACGGGACCCCGTCACGGCACCACGACAACACGGTGTTCGTCTGCCATGCCCTCACCGGGGACTCGCACCCGGCACGGCATGACCCGGACGACATACCGGGGTGGTGGGACCTGATGGTCGGTCCGGGCCGGCCGATCGACACCGACACCTTCCACGTCGTGAGCGCCAACGTCCTGGGCGGCTGCGCGGGGACGACGGGCCCGCTGTCCCCGGGGGAGACCGGACGCCCGCTGGGCCCTGACTTTCCCGAGGTCACGGTCTCGGACATGGTCACCGTGCACCGGGCGCTGCTCGCCCATCTCGGCATCGATCGCCTGCACTCGGTGGTCGGCGGCTCGCTGGGCGGCATGCAGGCGCTGGAGTGGCTTCTGCGTCACCCCGGCGACGCGGGGCGCTTCTTCCTCATCGGTACGGCGGCCTGTCTCACCGCCGACGGCCTGGCGGCCCATGCGGTCGGCAGAGCGGCGATCCGCTCCGACCCGCGTTTCGACGGCGGTCGCTATGTGGACGACCTCATCGAAGCGGGTCCACGCGACGGCCTCGGTATCGCGCGGATGGTCGCCCATCTCACCTACATGTCTCCCGAATCGCTGGAGAAGAAGTTCGGGCGTACCGTCCAACCCGGCCGCGAACCCACCGGCCCGGCCCACGGCCGCTATGCCATCGAGCGCTATCTCGAACACCAGGCTCGCAAGTTCGTGGACCGCTTCGATGCCAACAGCTATCTCCATCTGACGACCGCGATGGACCGGTTCAACGCCTTCGACCGCCCGCACGCCCTCACACCGGACGACGACCCGGCGGTCCACGTGTTCAGCTTCGCTTCGGACCGGCTCTTCGGCCACACGGTCACCAGCGCGCTCCTGGCGCAGCTGACGGCCACCGGACTGACGACGGTCACCCACTACCGGGACAGCACCTCGCCCGCCGGCCACGACGCCTTCCTGCTCAACGTCCCCGGATATCTGCGGGAGATGAGCGACATTCTCGCGCCGTCGGTCGTGTGACGCCCTCCGCCCCAAGCCATTCGATCCATCATCCGCAACGTCTGTAGGGACATGCCTTGATTGACTACGCGCCGACCGTACTGGACGCACAGGGCGGGGACTTGAGGAATCTCCCCGCCCGGGAGTATCTGGACCTGGGTACCTGTGTGAACCGCTACGGCCCTCCACCCGCCGTGGAGACAGCCCTGCGTTCCATCAAGCCGGAACACCTTCTCGCACACCCCTACGGCTCCGAGGAGAGCTTCACCGAAGCCTATGCGGAGTTCATGGGAACGGCGTCGGACCGGTTGATACCCGGACGCGGGATCACCGAGTTCATCCGCGTCCTCGCACAGCTGCTTCCGACGGAGCAGGTCGCCGTCATCACGCCTGACTACACCGACACCATCCGATGGTTCCCCACGCATCTCGACCCCCCGGCGGGAACCATGGAGACGCCCCGGTCACGCCTGGACCGGGTGGACCTGGCGATGCGCACCTATCCGTACGTCATGCTGTCCAACCCGAACAATCCACTGGGTTTCTATCTGCACCGAGACGACCTGATCGAGATCTGCCGCGCCAACCCGGACTCGGTTCTCATCGTCGACGAGGCGTACATCGAATTCCTGCCCGACCACGCCGAACTCTCGATGACGCAGAGCGGCCTGTCGAATGTGGTGGTGCTGCGCTCGCCGAACAAGTTCTTCGGTATCGCCGGCACGCGTACCGGGGCGCTGTGGACGTTGAACTCCGAGATCTTCCGAAGGGTGGCCGAGCGCAAGCTCAACTGGACGCTCTCCCATGTCGACGCCGTACTGGCGACGGCCGCTCTGGCCGAGACCGAATGGGCCGAGCGCACCCGGTCCGCGCTGCTGAGCAACGCCGCCGGCCTGGAGGAGATCATCGGCGACCGGTTCCCGGGCCTGGTGCGCGGCGTCCCCGTCCACTACCGCTTCATCGCCACCGACGACCCCATCGAGGGTCACCGCTTCTTCCTCGACCACGGTGTGGCCGTGCGGGCCCTCGACGGGCGGCAGCCGGGGCGGGTCTCCGGACTGCGGGTCACGGCCCCCACCGCCGCGGAGCTGGCCAACCTCAAGGACTCTCTGACGCAGCTGGAGCATGTGTGACCGGTCCGAGGCACGCCGGCCACGGATGACGCCCTCGATGTCGAGCTCAGCCCACAAGCTGTTCGGCGCCCGCATCAACTCAACGCCTTCCTGGCGGAGTTGGTACAGCGGGCGCCTTCGACGTTTCGCGGAGCTTCTCCGGGTACGAGGCGACGTCAAAAGAGATACCCGCGGTCCGCTCATGGGGCGGACCGCGGGTGGTGGTGACCGTTCAAGATCGACCGGCTGTTCGGCTAGCGCGTGGCCGGCCTGCGCACGTCGATCAGCATGGCGAGATCCGCGATGTGCGAAGCACCGACCAGCTCGTCCATCTCCACATTGACCGCGGTCTCCTGGAGGATGCGGAACTGTACGGCGACCACCTGAAGCGAGCCGGCGCCCAGCTCGCGCAGTGTCCGCGTGTCGACATCTTCGGACTCGGCCAACTGCAAGATCTCCCGGACCGTGGTCCGCAGCCACAGCAGCGTGGTCGGCCCGGCGTCGACGTCGACGACCCGGTTCTGGCCGGACGCGGAACTCACTGCGACCGACCCTGGTCGACACGGGCCGGAATGATCATTTTCTGCATTTCGGTGACTCCTTCATGGGTTCGTGTCGGCGTCGGCACGCAGCAGGACGCACACCCGCAGCCCGGACACGCTCGATGCCAGCAGGTAGTGCCCGCCCGCCCGGACGGAGCCGGCGGACCGTCGATCGACGAGGTTGATCAGCGGGTCCGCGGCAAAGCAGTGTCCGACCCTGGCGATGTTCGATGTGTCCAACTGGGATTGATCGAAGCCGGCCTGCACTTCCTTCATCGTCACGACCGGCAGATAGATGTTGTTGTGCAGCAGGCCGTCGATCGCCTCGATGCCGATGCCGGTCTCGGCGAACAGCCGCTGGTTGGCGACTCTGGTCAGATCGGCGCTGATCTCGTTGCCTCGGCCGAGCGCAGCCGGGTCCTGGGCGCAGGCGTCGGCGACCCATTCGTAGGATTCCGAAGCGCCGTCCGACCGCTGCGTGACCAGGCAACCGGCCGCACCGTCGCTGAACAGAGCGAAGTCGGTGATCCGCTCGGATTCGGCGGCCACCCGGTCCGCCGTGATCACCAGTACGTTCCGATGGCGGCCCGCGGCGACCATCGCGGCGGCGACCTGCAGTCCGGTCAGCAAGTTCGCGCACCGGTTCAGCGTGACGCCGGTAACCGGAACAGCCCCGAGCTCCAGCCCGCGGAGGACCGACGCAATCAGCTCACCGTGCGCCGAGACTTCGGAGGGAAAGGTGGTGGAGCACAGTACGAGCGCGTCGACTTCGCCCGGCTCGACGGCTGCCGCCCGCAATGTCTGCAGGCCGGCTCGTACGGCGAGAGCGGCCGTGTCGAGTGCCGTACGGTGAACCGTGCCCCATCCCCACATCTGGGCGTCGGGCACCATCCGCCGTTGGTCGACGAAATCGGTGAATCCCTCGATCTCGGTGTGCTTCATCGCGCTCTCGCCGAGCACATACCTGGGCGCACGTATCACCACGCCGGTGGTTTCAGCCACGTTCATCTCACCTCAACCGCTGGCGCAGGAATTCGGCGATCACTTCGAACGCGTCCCTGGCCGTTTCGAGTACTGAGGCCATGGCCAGAAAACCGTGCGTCAGGTCCGCATAACGGTGATACTCGACCGGCACACCCGCGCTCGACAGCGATTCCGCGTAGGCTTCGCCCTCGTCATGCAGCGGGCAGTACTCGGCCGTCATCATCAGCGTCGCAGGAAGTCCACTGTGGTCGGCCGCCTTGAGCGGTGAGGCCAAAGGGGAGTCTCCGTCGGCCGGCTCGGCGAGGTAGTGGTCCCAGAACCATGCGGACGAGATGGCGTTGAAGAACATCGGATCTCTGTGGTCGCGCATGGACTGCGTCACCGCGTCGTTGAGCGTCGGCGGGTAGACGAGCACCTGGGCGGCGAGCGAGGGTCCGTCTTCATCTCGCGCCTTCAGGGCCATCGCCGCGGCCAGATTGCCGCCGGAGCTGTCTCCCGCGACGGCCATGCGTCCACTGTCGCCACCGAGCTGAGACGCGTTCTCCGCCACCCATTTCAGGCCGGCGTAGCAGTCGTCGATGGCTGCCGGGAACGGGTGCTCGGGCGCCAGTCGGTAGCCCACGGACACGATCACGCAGGGAACCATGGGGGACAGCGCACGGCAGATCGCGTCCGAGGTGTCCAGGGAGCCGACGACCCAACCGCCGCCGAAAAAGTACACCACCACGGGAAGCGGGCCGTCGCTCTGCGGACGGTACACCCTGATCGGCAGCGGACCGGCCGGGCCGGGGATTTCCAGATCGAATACCTCGTCGGGTTGTTTGTGCCAATCCCAGTTCTCGGCCTCGGTTTCCCGATCCGCGTGCCGGGCCTGGTCCACCGACATTGTGTAAAGCGGCGTGAACCCGGTTGCAGCACGATAGTTTCTGACTCCCGCAACGATTGGATCAAGCGGCATTCAAACTCTCCCAGTTATTCGGCGCCAACGCTGCACAATGCTTCCATCGGACCAGCATCAAGATTGCACGGGCGGGGGCCGCACCGGGGTAAGCGTGGTGCTTAGGTGCAGGGGAGAAAGGTCAACGCAATGCGTCCCGGTAATTGAACCTGTCGCGGACGTACCTGGCATCGCTGCGGCCGTAGCGTTCTTTGCTGCGAGAAATAGAACGTGACCACCTCTACGTCAACAGTCCCCCCACACAGAGAACCTGCGGGAAGCCTGTCGATATGCGGCGTACCGCACGCGTAGGTTAAGGAGCCAGGTTGTCCAAGAATGTCGTACTCGCCAGCCAACGGTTCTCGGCCGGCGCCTGGGGCGCCGCCGCCGAAGCGATCGCCCACGGTGGACAGCCGGCCGTGGCGATCCACGTGCGCACCGAGTCAGTCGCGTGAACACCGCGGCGTCGGACCGGTCGAGCGTCGACGAGCCGCGTTTCCGTGACACTCTGCGCGGCCTGCCCCGCCGGGTCTGGGTCATCAGTCTCGGAACCCTGATCCTCCAGGTCGGCAGCTTCCTGCCCGTGTTCATCGTGCTCTACCTGACCCAGCGCGGCCATTCCGCCGGGGCCGCGGGGCTGGTGCTGGGCGCGTCCGGTGTGGGCAGTGTGCTCGGCCACGTCATCGGCGGCTATCTCACCGACACCATCGGCCGGCGAGCGGCCATCCTGCTGTCCGTCGTGGCCACTTCCGGGCTGACAGCGATCGTGCCGTTCGTCGGACCGCTCCCGCTCATCATCGTCGTGGTCGGTCTCATCGGCGTGATGTCGCAGATCCACCGGCCGGCCATGGCCGCGGTGCTGGTCGACGCCGTGGAGCGGCCCGAGCAACGGCTCGCCGCCTTCGGGGTGCTCCGGTTCGCGCAGAACATCGGCGCCGCCCTGGGCGGTGTCCTCGGCGGTGTGGTGGCCAGCATCTCCTACGTGGGGCTCTTCCTGGGAGAGGCCGCCGCACTCCTGCTGTTCGGCGTGATCGTGACGGTGCTGCTGCCGGGTTCGTCCCAGCCGCGGTCCGACCAGGACGACGCGGACAAGCAGGCGGACCGGACGGTGGGATACCGGCAGGCGCTCGCCGACCGCACCCTGGTGCGCTTCCTGCTGATGACCGTGTTCGCCATGTTCGTCTACATCCAGACCACCGTCGGCCTGCCCCTGCACGTCAACGACGTGGGCCTGAACGAGCGTCACTTCGGTCTTCTCATGGGGCTCAACGGTCTGCTGGTGGTGCTGCTGGAGCTGCCCATCATCAGCGTGGTCTCCCGGTACCGGCCGGAGTACGTACTGGCCGTCGGCAACCTGTTCACCTGTGTCGGTCTCGTGCTGACCGGGTTCACCACCGGAATGGGCCTGCTGGCGGTGGCGGTGCTGATCTGGACGTTCGGCGAGATGGTGTACTCCTCCATCGTCCAGGCCCACTTGGTGAGTCTGACGCCGCCGGGGATGGTCGGGCGCTACCAGGGGTTGTACGGCGCCGCATACACGATGGGTACGGGCGCCGGACCGGTCATCGGCGGTGCCGTGTACGCGATCGGCCCATGGGTGCTGTGGACCCTGGTCGGCTTGCTGGGGCTGGTGAGTGTCCAGCTCTGTCTGCGACTTCGCCCCCCGGTCTCCGCAGCGAGCGAACCGAAATCCTGAGCGCCGCGCTGCGCCGTAGCTGTTTTCCCAATGGTCTGAAATGAACAGGAGAGCATATATGAGTGATTTCGCAGGACTTGTGGCGATCGTTACCGGCGGTGCGCAGGGCATCGGTCTGGCCACGGCGAAGCTGCTGCAGAGCAGGGGAGCCACGGTTGCCGTACTCGATCTCAAGCCGGACGGGCTCCCGGACGGCATCCTCGGCATCGCGGCCGACGTCAGCGACGACGCCCAGGTCAAGTCCGCCGTGGACACCGTGGTCGAGCGGTTCGGCCGCCTGGACGTGGTGGTGAACAACGCCGGGATCCCCGCGGTCGGGGATGTCGCCACGAACGGCGACGACGAGTGGCTGCACGTACTGAACGTCAACGTGGTCGGGATGGTCAGGGTCGCCCGGCACGCGCTGCCTCATCTGCGGAAGTCGCCCGCCGCGGCGATCGTCAACACCTGCTCGATCGTGGCATGGGCCGGCCACCAGATGAGGGCGCTGTATTCGACCAGCAAGGGCGCGGTGTACTCCCTGACGCTGGCCATGGCGGCGGACCACGCCCGCGAGGGCATCCGGGTCAACTGCGTCGCCCCGGGCACGGCGGACACCCCGTGGGTGGAGAAGCAGCTCAACGGGACGGTGAATCCGGAGGCCGCACGGGAGTCGATGCTCGAGTTCCTGGCGCCGGGCCGTCTGGTGACCGCCGACGAGGTGGCGGGCGCGATCGCCTACCTGGCAAGCCCGTTGTCGAGCGCTTCCGTGGGCATGATGCTCGCCGTGGACGGCGGCCAGCACAGCCTGCGCATGCGCCCGCAGGGCCAGCAGCACCTCATCGGCAGGTGAGCGTTCACCGACACCAGGGCCTGTCCGGCGGGATCCGCCGGGCAGGCCCTTTCGCGGCAAGCTCATTCGCAAGGACGCATTGCGATGACTTTCCTCCGCTGCGACTGCGTATCTCGCTTAGTCAATTCGAACCCGGCCCGTGCCAATCTGTGAATGAAGGTAGAGAGAGGAGCTACGGAAGATGTCACGTGACCTCGCACTGACCGATAGATACCTGGAGAAGATAGGACGGGTCCTGGAGCCGGCGGACGTGAGTGAGTTCACTCATGTATTCACCACCGGGGTGTACGCGCCCCGTCCGGTGTTCTTCTCCGCGGCGGAGATCGACCAGTTGACCCGGGACCTGGAGACGCTGCGCGGCGCGCTCTATCGCCTCCCACAGCTTCTGTTCGACGGCGACATCGCCGCGTTCGCCAGTGCCAACGGGATGGAGAAGGCGCAGATACGCGCCATCGAGCGCTCCTCGGCCGCCGTTTCGAACTCGCCGACCAGCATGGGGCGGGCGGATCTCTACTCCGACGGGTCGGGTTTCCGCCTCATGGAATTCAACATGGGGAGCACGATCGGCTGGGACAGCGGAGACATATGCCGTGGAACCCTGGCGGACCCCGAGTTCAGCCGATTCGCCGCGGAAGAAGGACTTCAGTACGTCGACACGGCGGCGGAGCAGGTCCGCACGATCCGGCACGAGATGGGACTGGCGCCCGACGCTCGCCCCGTCATCGCACTTACCGAATGGCCCTCAAACCTTGAGGAGATGAGGGCGTACATGAGCGCCCTCGCAAAGTTGTGGACTGCTCACGGACTGGACGCGCATCTGTGTCACGCCGGGCAGCTCGAGAGGCGTGACGGCAAGCTGTGGCTGGAGGATCAGCCCATTGACATCGTCTACCGTTATTTCATGATGGAGGACCTGCTCGACGACAATGCCGACGCAGTGCTGGAGCCCTTGCTCGGGGCGCTGGAAGACGGTGAGGTACGCATGTTCACCTCACTGGAGTCCGAACTGTACGGCAGCAAGGCATCGCTGGCCATGCTCTCCGATCGCACACACCGGCATCTGTTCTCGGACGAAGAACTGGATGTCATCGACCGGCTGCTTCCCTGGACTTCATCGGTGACATCCGGTCGCGTCATTCTGGATGACGGTAGCGAAGGTTCCTTGCTGGACCATGCATTGGCCAACCAGCACGAGCTCATCCTCAAGCCCACTCTGCTGCACGGCGGGCAGGGTGTGGTTCCAGGCTGGTCACCGGAAGTCACCCCGGAAGACTGGCGCCGGCTGCTGCTCGATGCCCTGGACGGCCCTTATGTGCTGCAGAGGCGAATCCACGCGATACCTGAGCCCTTTCCGGAGCCGGACGGCGGAGTTCGGCCCTGGGTCGTCAACTGGGGAGTGATCCTGATGGCATCGGGATATGGCGGGTTGCTCACCCGTTGTGCCCCCGCTGACGGGGAAATAGAGGTGCTCAACCTCGGCCGCGGAGCGCTCCTCGGGTCCGGATTCCACGTAGGCCCGATTCCGCGTCCGTGACTCTTCGCCGGTGGGTGTAAGCGAGATACGCAGCCGCGGGGGAGCACGGTAGCCGCCATACGTCGCGGTGGATGAACTTGTCGCGGACGCGCAGGATGCCGGGATGACCGTAGCGTCATTTCAATGCGGCACGCCGAATTCTTATCCGAGTGAGGATCACGATGAGTGTCTCCGAAGTGTTCGATCCCGATGTCCTCGCCCTGCCGCTGTTCGACGACGCTCACCGCAGCCTCACCGACGAGATCGTGCGGTGGTGCGAAGACCGGGCCAAGGCATGGGCGAGCCTGGACACCGCCGATCCGGCCGCCACCGGCCGGGCCATGCTCACCGAACTCGGCCGGTCGGGTTGGCTGCGCCATCTCGACCCCGACCAGCCGGACTCCGACGTCAGGTCCCTGTGTCTCAGACGCCAGGCCCTGGCGTACCACGAGGACCTGGCCGACTTCACCTACTCGATCCAGGAGCTCACCGCCGCCGCGATCGCCCGCCACGGCACGGACCGGCAGCGTCGCCGCTATCTGCCCGGCCTGGCCGCCGGGACCAGTGCGGGGGCGCTGGCCGTCTCCGAGCCCGGGGCCGGCTCCGACCTCGCCGCCGTGGTGCTCGAAGCGACCCCCGACGGGGACGGATTCGTCCTCAACGGAACCAAGACGTGGATCGCACAGGGCGACATCGCCGACGTGTGTGTCGTCCTGGCCCGCACCGGAGACGGACCCGGCCCGCTGGGCCTGACCACCTTCCTCGTCGATCGCGGCGCCCCCGGCTTCGAAGCCGAGCCCATCGACGCGATCGCGCCCCGCTCATGGGCCGAACTGAGGTTCACCGATGTCCGCGTGGGCCCGGAGGCCGTGCTCGGCGAACGCGGCCAAGGCCTTGTCGTCGCTCTCGACGTGCTCGAACGAGCTCGTGCGACCGTGGCCGCCGCCGCGATCGGTTTCGCCAGGCGCGCCTTCCGGCTCGCCCTCGACCATGCCCGTACCCGCAAGGCCTACGGAGGCCGGCTCGCGGACCTCCAGCTCGTCAAGTCCTCTCTCGCGGGTATGGACGTCAAACTCTCGGCCGCCTCACTGCTGACCGCCCGCGCCGCCTGGGCGATGGACGCCGGACTCGACCATGCCAAGCACTCCTCGACCGCCAAGCTCTACGGCACCGAGGCCGCCGGCGAGATCGTCGACAGCGCCGTACAGATCTTCGGCGCTGCCGGGCTCGTCTCCGGCAGCCCGATGGAGCGGCTCTACCGCCAGGTCCGTTCCCTGCGCATCTATGAGGGATCGTCCGAAGTGATCGAAATGACGATCGCCGGCGCCCTATGACGGGACCCCTTCAGTACCCGACCTCCCCGAACGCCCGCACCCCCGTGCTCGACAAGGGAAGACACCCATGACGTCACCACACCTGTGGCTGCGCGCCGAGACCCACCCCGGCGAGCAACGCACCCCACTGACCCCTGCCGACACCGCCACGCTCATCAAGCAGGGCGTGCAGGTGACCGTCGAGCACTCGTCCGTACGCTGCCACCCGATCGCCGGCTACCTCGACGCCGGCGCCCGGCCCGCCCCCGCCAACTCGTGGATCGACGCGCCGGCCGACGCCTACGTCCTCGGGCTGAAGGCCCTCCCCGAGGACACCACCTCCCTCGGCGGCCGCCACCTGTTCTTCGCGCACGCCTTCAAGGGGCAGCAGGGTTCCGAGGAACTCCTGGCCCGCTTCGTGACCGGGGGCGGCGAGATCCTCGACCTGGAGTACCTCACCGACGCCCACGGACGGCGCCTCGCGGCCTTCGGTCACTGGGCGGGCTACGTCGGCGCCGCCCTGGCGGTCCGGCAGTGGACCGGGGACCTTGACGCTCCACTGCGACCGACCACCAAGGGCGCACTCGACGGCTTCCTAGGCCCGCTTTCGAGGCCGCCGCGCGTGCTCATCATCGGCGCCCGCGGACGCTGTGGCCGCGGTGCCCGCGCCGCTCTCGAACACACCGGCATCGACGCGACCCTGTGGGACCTGGCCGAGACCACCGACCTCGACCGTGAGGCCATTCTCGACCACGACATCCTCATCAACGCCGTCCAACTCAGCGAACCCGGCGAGCCCTTCCTGGCCCGCGAGCACCTGCGAGCCGACCGCCGCCTCAAGCTCATCGTCGATGTGACCTGCGACGTCGGCGCCCCCACCCATCTGCTGCCGGTCTATGACCGCCTCACCAGCTGGGACGAGCCGGTCCGTGCCGTCGCCGACGGCCTCTCGGTCATCGCGATCGACAACCTTCCGACCTTGCTGCCACGCGAAGCCAGCGACGACTTCTCCGCCCAACTGGCCCCGTATCTACCGCAGCTGCCCGACGGCGACTGCTGGGAACGCAGCCGCCGAGCCTTTCACACCGCCCTGAGCGAGACGGGTCTCCAAAATGTCTGACCTTCCCATCCAACCCACGGGGACCGTCCATTGGGTCGGCACCGGTCTGTCGACCGGCCGCACCGGACTCGACCTTCTCGGCCAGGAGGCCGAGGTCGTCCTGTGGGGCCGCACCCGAGAACGCGCCGACGCCCGCCTTGAGACGCTCGCCCCGCAAGCCCAGGTGCAGACGCGCGGTCTCGACCGCGACGACCTGGCAACCACGCTGCGTCCCGGTGACGTTCTCGTCTCGATGCTCCCGGCCGGCCACCACCCCGACCTGCTGCGGACCGCCATCGACGCCGGAGCCCACTTCGCCTGCACCAGCTACACCTCGCCCGAGATCGAGGAGCTGTCGAAGGAGGCGGCGGCGCAGCGCCTGGTGGTCCTCACCGAGGCCGGACTCGACCCCGGCATCGACCACCTCATGACTCACCTGCTCGTCGCCCAGGCGCGCGAGGCGGTCGGCGACCGCGCCGATCGCGTCTCGCTGGCCTCCTACTGCGGCGGTATACCCGCCGAACCGAACGAGTTCCGCTACCAGTTCAGCTGGGCCCCGCTGGGAGTGCTGACCGCCCTCACCGCCCCCGCTCGTTACGTGCGTGACGGCCAGGTACGTGAGGTCGAGCGGCCCTGGGAGGACACCGAGGAACTGGTGCTCGACGGTGAGGCCTTCGAGGTCTATCCCAACCGCGACAGCGTCGGCTTCATCGACCAGTACGGGTTCCCCCAAGGCTGGTCCACCGACGCCTTCGTCCGCGGCACGCTCCGTCCACAGGGGTGGAGGGCGGCCTGGAAGAGCGTCTTCGACACCGTCGCCGCCGGCGATCGCGTACGCCTCGCCGCCCTCGCCGACGAACTGGCCGAGCGGTATCCGACCACCGACACCGACCGCGACCGTGTCGTCCTCACCGTCGGCCTGGACGTCGAAGGCGACGGCCGGCACTGGTCCGGCCGCTATCGGCTCGATGTGACCGGCGACGACACCGACACCGCGATGGCCCGGTGTGTCTCGACCACCGTCGCCGCCGGCATCGAGCGCGTGCTCGCCGCGGCCCTGCCGCCCGGCCTGCATCGGGCCGCCGTCGACACCGATGAGGCGAGCCGCTGGCTCGACCGGCTCGCCCGGGCCGGCCTGAGCTGCACCCTGCAGTCGACCGACCGGGAACGACAGCACTGATCCCGACCTACGACCAGACACCGATGGCCCGCCTCCTTCTCGCCGGCGGCCACGGTGATCGCCGGGATCCGCGTCCGCGAATCTCGCCGGCCCGCCGACGCCAGGCCCCGCCATGGCGTCGTGAAACGGGCTCAACAGCCTGCACCACCACAGGAAGGACTTGACGTGGGACCTGTACCGAAGCCAAGGACGGCGTCCGTTTCCGCCGAGCAGCCCAGTCACCTCCGGCTCGTCGGCATCGGCGCAGGCCCAGCCAACCTGAGTCTGGCCGCACTGCTGCACGGTGACACGGGGCAGCCGAACCTTTTCCTCGACCGCAAGCCGAGCTTCACCTGGCACGACGACCAGCTCATCACCGGCGCGACCCTCCAGGTGTCGATCTTCAAGGACCTGGTGAGCCTGTCCGACCCGACCAACCGCTTCTCGTTCCTGTCCTATCTGCACGAGCACGGCAGGATGTACCACTTCCTCAACGCCCAGTTCGCCGAGGTGCCGCGCACCGAGTTCCGCAACTACCTGGCCTGGGCGGCCGAGAACAACGAGAACGTGGCCTTCTCCGAGACCGTCGAACGGGTGGAGTTCGACGGAGTCTTCCGCGTCACCACCGACCGTCGCCAGGTCACCGCCGACAACATCGCCGTGGGCGTAGGCACCGTTCCCTGGGTGCCCGAGTTCGCCGTCCCGCACCTGGGCGCGGGCCACTTCCACGTCAGCCAGTTCCTGGGCCAGGCGAAGAAGCTGGCGGGCAAGCGGGTCGCCGTGGTCGGCGGTGGCCAGTCCGGGGCCGAGGCATTCCTGGACCTGATCTCGCGGCCCGAGTCCGAGCGCCCGGCCTGGGTCTCATGGGTCTCCAGGCGGCGCAACTACTTCCCGATCGACGACTCGACCTTCACCAACGACTTCTACATGCCGGGGTACTCGGACTATTTCTACCGGCTCTCCGAGTCCAAGCGTGCCGAGCTCAACTCGGCCCACATGCTGAGCTCGGACGGGATCTCCGAGTCGACGCTGCGGGCCATCTACCAGCAGCTGTACCGGCTCCAGTTCATCGAGCGGGACGAGCACCGATTCGGGCTCCTGCCCAACCGGACCGTGGTGTCCGCCGACCGCACGGCCAGCGGTGTCTTCGAAGTGACGCTGCATCACAACGACGAGTCCGGTCAGAGCCAGTGCCTTCCGGTGGACGCGGTGGTGTGGGCGACCGGCTTCCGTCCCGCGCCCAAGCGCTTCCTGGAGCCCCTGATGGACCGCGTCGAGACCGAGAACGGTGAGGTCCGGGTCGACGAGGACTACGCGATCAGCTGGGACGGCCCGCCGGACCGGAACATCTTCGTGCAGAACGCGGTACGCGGCCAGCGCGGCCTGCCCGACGTGAACCTGAGTCTGAACGCCTGGCGGGCCCAGCGCATCGCCAACCGCCTGCGGGGCATCGACGCGCCCGAACCGGCGATGTCGTTCATCGACTGGTCGGCCAAGAACGGACGGGGCACACAGTGGACCCTGTAGACCTTGCCATAGTCGGCGGCGGAGTGATCGGTGCGCTCATCGCCCACGAAGCGGTCGCGGCCTTTCCCGACGCGAGAGTCGCCGTCCTGGAACGCGGCCTGATCGGCCAGGGCGCCTCCAGCCGCTCGGCCGGTGTCCACTTCCCGCGCGGTGCGACCGCACGCGTCCGGTCCATGAGCGAGCACTCCCACCACGTCTGGGGACGCCTGGCCACCGAACTCGACCTGCCGATCCGTGAAGTGGACGCGACCGTCGTCTCCACCGGCGACGCCGACGCGCTCTCCACCACCTACCTGCGACTCGGTGACGAGACCGCGCCGGCCGACCCGGCCCGCGGCTGGTCGGCTCCGCCGGGCGGCCGTGCCTGGACCCTGCACGGGTGCCACTACGCCGACGTCCAAGGAGTCGCCGGTCGCGTGCTGGCAAGTCTTCGCGACCAGGTGACCGTGCTGGAGGGAACCGAGGTCACGGAACTCTCCTCCGACGGCGCGTACCACCGCCTCACCCTCGGCCAGGGGGGCGAGCTGCTCGCCCGGCGGGTCGTCCTGGCCCCCGGTCCATGGCTCGCGCACCCCGCCTGGGCCGACCTGGTCGCCCCGCTCGGCCTGCGCGTCAAGAAGGTCGTCGCCGCCCATCTCGAATCGGCTCCCGCGCCCGACGATCCGCTCACGATCTTCCAGGACGAGGACGCCTTCCTCCTGCCGCTCCACGGGCGCGGCCACTTCCTGTTCAGCTACACCTGCGATCGCTGGGACGTCGCCCCCGACGACGTCGAACTCGCCCTGGAGCGGTCCGACCTCGACGATGCCCGAGCCGTCCTGGGCCGCTTCGCGCCCGACCTGGCGGCCCGGTGCAACTCGGGCCGGGTCTTCTGCGACGCCTACAGCCCGAGCCGCGAACCCGTCGTCGCCGAGCTGAGGCCGGGCCTGGTCTTCGCCGGGGCCGCCAACGGCTCCGGCTACCGCCTGGCCCCCGCCATCGCCGCCGAGACCGTGGCCGCCCTGGATCTCACACCGACCCCAAACCTCTCCCAGCCACGACAGAGGCAGTCATGATCCTGAACTATTACAGCGAATCCGAACTGTCCGAAGCCTTCGGCATCGACATGTCCTCGGTCGACGGCCTCGGTGTCGGTGCCGGCTGGGGCCGTGTCGCCCCCGGCGTCACCTCCACCAGTCACCAGCACGACGAGACCGAGTTCTTCGTCATCGTCGCGGGCACGGGCGAGCTGGCCATCGACGGTCACACCCACCCGGCCCGGCCCGGCACCGTGGTTCTGTTCGAGCCCTTCGAATCGCACACCATCACCAACACCGGCGAGACGGACCTGGTCTTCTTCACCCAGTACTGGCGCGACTCGGCCCGCGCTCGCGCCTCGGCGCTGTCACGCATTCGCGCGAACCACACCGACCGTCCCCAGTTCGTGTTCTCCACTCCTCCGACGCCCAACGGCGACCTTCATCTCGGTCACCTCTCCGGTCCCTACCTCGGTGCCGACGTCTACGTCCGCTACCAGCGCCTCAGCGGCAACCGGGCCTGGCACCTGACCGGCAGCGACGACTTCCAGAGCTACGTCACGGCCGTTGCCGCTCGCGAGAACTCCACCCCCGCCGAGGTCGCCGCCCACTACTCGGCCGAGATCGCCGCGACGCTCAAGGCGATGGACATCGAGGTCGACGAGTACTACGTCACCAGCGCGGACGAGGGCTACCCCGAAGGCCTCCAGCGCTTCTTCACCCGGCTGGTCGATTCCGGACACGTCGGCCCCAAGGCAACGCCCGCCCTGCTCGACTCCGAGACGGGCGAGTACCTCTACGAGGTCAACGTCGGCGGCACCTGCCCCAACTGTTCCCACGGCACCGGTGGCAACATCTGCGAGGAGTGCGGCGAGCCCAACCTCGTGGCCGACCTTGTCGATCCGGCCTCCGGCATCAGCGGCACCGCACCGAAGAACGCCGAAGTCGAGCGCTACACGCTGCCGTTGCACGAGTTCGCCGACGCCGTCGCCGAGCACCACCGGCTCGGCCGTGTCCCGGTCCGCCTGCGCGAACTGGCCCAGCGGGTCTTCGCCCGCGAGACGCTCGACCTGCCGGTCTCCCACCCTTCCGACTGGGGAGTGCGGCCCGCCGAGGACGACCTGGACGGCCAGGTCATCTGGGTCTGGCCGGAGATGAGCCACGGCTTCCTGCACGGCATCGAACGGCTCGGCGCCGGTCTGGGGGAGGACTGGTCGAAGGAGGTGCCGTCCCCCGACTGGAAGATCGTGCACTTCTTCGGCTACGACAACAGCTTCTACCACTCGATTCTCTACCCGGTCCTGTACCGGCTGGCCTTCCCGGAGTGGAACCCCGACGTCGACTACCACGTCAACGAGTTCTACCTGCTCGAAGGCCAGAAGTTCTCCACCAGCCGGCGGCACGCGATCTGGGGCAAGGAGATCCTCACCCCCGACACCGTCGACGCCGTCCGCTACTACCTCTCCCGCACCCGCCCCGAGGGCGAGCGCACCGACTTTCGCCGCGCCGAATTCGACCGCACCTGCGCCGACACGCTCGTCGGCCAGTGGGAGGAATGGCTCAACGGCCTGGGCGACCGGATCGACAGCCGGTACAGCGGCGTCGTCCCTGACGCAGGCACCTGGACCAGCGAGCACACCGCCTTCCTGGCCCGTCTGTCGCTGCGGCTCGACGAGGTCACCGGCGCACTCAATTCCGAGGGTTTCTCGCTGCGGTCCGCCGCCAGCGCACTCGACGGCATCGTCACCGACGTCCGTGCCTTCTCCCGTCAGCAGTCCGCCCTGGCCCAGGACGACCGATGGAGCTCCGAGGCCCGCACCGCCATCGCTCTCGAACTGGCCGCGGCCCGCCTCCTCGCCACCGCTTCGGCTCCCCTGATGCCGCGCTTCTCGGCCAAGCTGGCCGCCGCCCTCGGCATCCCGGCGATCGCGACCTGGCCCGACACGGCCGACCTGGTCGAGCCCGGCAGCCGCTGCACCCTCGCGGGCACCCGCTTCTTCGGCACCGACGAGCAGCGATGACCGAATCGATCATCAACCGCATCATCGCCACCAGGCCCTCCCACGACGGCGCCATCACCGTCACCGGCCTCGGCCACCGCACCACCATGCCGCTGGCCGAGTTCCACGACCGGGCCAAGGCCGTCGCCGGAGCCCTGCGCCGGCGCGGCATCGGCGCGGGCGACCGCATCGGCATCCTCTCGGCCAACCGTCTCGAATGGGTGCTGCTCGACCTCGCCGCCCTCATGATCAAGGCACAGACGGCCGGCTTCGAGCCCGGCAAGTTCACTCCCGACACCGGACTGATCGAGCGCTACGACCTCGACCTTCTCTACACCGACGCTCCGCTGTCCGATGACGCCCCGCCCCGGGCGCTGTCGATCTCGACCATCGCCGACGATGCCGAGGAAACCACCGAGGCTCTCGACGCGGAAGAGTGGGGCATCACGGAATGCACCACCGTCAAGTTCACCTCCGGCTCCACCGGAGCCCCCAAGGGACTTGAAGCCACCGCCGGCAGTATCGACTCCTCGCTGCGCGCCGTTCAGAGTCTCTTCGGCCATCGTCCGGGCGACGACATCCTCACCTTTCTGCCCCTCTCGCTTCTTCAGCAGCGCTACTGGCTCTATTCGGCGCTGTATTGGGGGCACGACATCACCATCACGACCTACCAGTCCGTCTTCGCCGTGATGCCGACCGTCCGCCCCACAGTCGTCATGGGTGTCCCGGCCTTCTTCGACACCGCCAAACGGCACCTCGAAAGCACCCTCGCCGACGGCATCGAGCCCGCCAAGGCCGCCACCGAACTCTTCGGCGACCGCATCCGCTACCTGTGGACGGGCTCGGCTCCCGCCGACCCGGCAACGCTCAGGTTCTACGGCGAAGTCGGCCTCCCCCTCTACGAGGGCTACGGCCTGAACGAAACCTGCATCACCACCAAGAACCACCCCGATGCCCATCGTGAGGGCAGCGTGGGCCGGCCTCTCCCCGGCAAGGAGATCATCATCGACGACGAGGGTGTCGTCTGCGTCCGCAGCGACCACCCGGTCAACACCGCCTACACCTACGCCGCCCCCGGTGACAGCGAACGAATGTTCAAACCCGGCGGCATCGTCCGCACCGGGGATCTCGGCCGCCTCGACGAGGACGGCTTCCTGTACATCCTCGGACGCACCGACGATGTCATCGTCCTCGACAACGCCAAGAAGATCATCGTCAGGCCCGTCGAGACCCGTTTCCGTGACACCGGTGCGGTGGCCGAATGCGTCCTGTACTGCCCCAGCCCGGCCGGACTGGTCGCCGTCGTCTCTCCCCACCCGGGCCCGATCGACACCACCGCGATCGCCGAGGCTCTCGGCTCGGTGAACGCCGCATCCGAACCCGATGAGCGCATCTGCCGCGTCATCGTCGCCGACGAGCCGTTCACCGTCGACAACGGGCTGCTCACTTCTCAGTTCAAACCGATCCGCAAGCGCATCGCCGAGCGTCACCGCGACGCAATCGACAACCCAAAGGCAGGTATCCATGCCCACTGACCTCGACACCCTGGCCCGCGAAAAGCTCTCCCAGGTACTACGCGACCATCCTGACCCGGTCGCCCTCGACCCTGCCGAGGACCTCGTCCAGACCTATGGGATCACCTCCCTCAACAAGGTCCTGTTCCTGACTTCCCTGTGCAAGGCGGCCGAGGTCGGTCTCGACAGGTTCACCGAGGACGACCTCGCCGGCATGCGCACCCTCGGTGACGTCGTCGACGCCCTCAGGCCCCACGCCTCCCAGAAGGGATGAGAATCTTGAGCCGCACCGCCTGGAGCGAGAGCGCCTCCACGCTTCTCGAGAACGAACACGTCGAACTCCATCCCCTCTCGGAGAGCGACCGTGAACCGCTGCGCCGGATCGCATTCGACCAGCAGATCTGGACCTACTTCGTTTCCCGGGTCGAGAACGACGCCGACTTCGAGGTGTTCTTCGACGCCATGCTCGCCGACCAGAACAGTGGCAAGCGCGCGGTCTACGTCATCGTCGACAAGGGCACCGGAGAGGTCGCGGGAAGCTCCAGCTACGGCAACCTCGCCGAGGCCGACGGGCGCCTTGAGATCGGGTGGTCATGGCTGGGTGTCAACTTCCAGGGGAAGGGCATCAACCGCTGGGCCAAGTACCTGCTCCTTGAGCATGCGTTCGAAGTCATGGGCGCTGAACGCGTCGAATTCAAGACCGACATCCTCAACGCTCAGGCCCGGGCCGGACTGCGCAAGATCGGTGCATACGAAGAAGGCGTCATGCGCAGCTTCAACCCGATGCCCGAAGGCAGGAGGCGCGACGCGATCTACTATTCGGTTCTCCGCGCCGAATGGCCCTCGGTCAAGGACCAACTCGGTCGAATCGGCAAGGCTGTCAACCCGTGCGCGTGAACAGCGCGCCGTTCATTGAGCTGTCCGGTCCGCCGCACTCCCGTGGAATCACCCACGGACGCGCGCTGGCCGGACGGCTCCGCGGATTCCTCGACGACTCGCTCGCCCGCCTCGGCCACCTCAACGACCGCCCGATGGACCTCGATTCGCTGCGACCGGGCATCGCCGCACACCGTGATGTCGTCGCCACCGCGTTGCCGGACCTCGCCGACGAGATCGACGGCCTCGCCGCCGGCGCCGGAGTCGACCGCGACGCGGCCTGGCTGCTGCAACTGCGCCGAGAGCTTCTGGGCTACAGCCGTGTCACCGGCGGGGACTGCACCACGTACGCCTCCGTCCGGGGCCGGCCGGTGCTGGCACAGACGGTCGACCTGAACGGGAACCTCGACGATCAGATCGCCCTCCTGGCGGTCTCCGGACCACGTCACCGCTCCCTGGTGCTCAGCTTCGCCGGACTCCTGGGCTATCTCGGTGTCAACGACGCCGGAATCGCCGTAGGCCTCAATCTCGTGCTCGGCGGCGCCTGGGAACCGGGAGTTCCGCCGTACCTGGCGATCCGGCATGTGCTGGACACCGCCGACAGCGTCGAGCAGGCCGTCGACATACTCTGCGAGCTCCCGCTGGCCAGCTCGCGATCATTCATGGTGTGCGGCGAGGAGCGGGCCGTGTGCGTCGAAGCGCTCGGCAAGGAACGCAGCATTGTCGAAGATGACGAACTGGCGCATACGAACCACTTCCTGGACGCCGATTTCGCCGAAAGAGACGAGATCAACGTCTTCGCCAAGAACTCATCAAGGCGACGTCTGGAGGCGGTTCGAGAGGCGGGCATCCCGAAGGCGAGCGACACCGCGAGCCATCACCGGCTCCTCTCGACGCCGCCGATCCTCGTGCCGGACAACGGCGACATCCGGCGTGAGCGGACCGTCGCGGCAGTGATAATGCGCCCGGATCTGGGGGAAATTCGGCTTTGGCCGGGTGATCCGTCGACTGCGCAGGAGCAAGTTCACTCCTTGCCGTAATCGAAGTGCGTAGTCGCACGGCAGGAAAGTCAGTCCGGTGCCTCCCCCTGAATGCGTTTGTCGCGGACGCGGGTGATGCGGATGAGTTCGTAGTTTTCCCTTCGTATACGTGATCGGTTCGGACTGGAGGGAGTTGTGGTGGTGGGTCGGGTTGTGTCGGTGAGGGGAGTGCGGTCGTGATGCGGGTTGCGGTGGTCGGTGCGGCCGGCTACATCGGCGGGGAGTTGCTGCGGCTGCTGATCGGTCATCCCGAGGTCGAGGTGGTCGGTGCGGTCTCCTCGCGTTTTCCGGGCAAGCGGGTGGACGGGGTGCACCCGAACCTGCGGTCCGCCACCGATCTGTCGTTCTGCTCGGCCGACGAGGTCGAGGACTGCGACGCGGTGTTCCTGGCCCTGCCGCACCGGGCCGCGATGACCCAGATCGAGCAGTGGACCCAGCGGTCCAAAGTCGTCATCGACCTGACCGGGGACTTCCGGCTCGATGACACCGACGTCTTCGAGCGCTACTACGGCGAGAAGCATCAGGCCCCGCACCTGCTTCACGACTTCGTGCCCGGCCTGCCCGAACTGCACCGCGAGAGCCTGCGCCACGCGAACCTGATCAGCGTGCCCGGCTGCATGGCCGCCGCCGGCATCCTCGCCCTCTACCCCCTCGTCGCCCACGACCTCATCGACACGCAGGCCGGCGCCCAGTTCGACGCCCGCACCGGCTCCAGCGGCTCCGGCTCCACCGCGGGACCGGCCAACCTGCACGCCGAACGCAGCGGCGCCATGCGTGTGTTCGCACCCACCCGGCACCGCCACGAGGCCGAGATCACCCGCCACCTCGGCATCGAAGCCGCGATGACCGCCACCGGCGTCGAAGCCGTCCGCGGCGTCCAGACCATCTGCCACGCCACCCTGCGCCCCGGCGTCGACACGCAGACCGTCCGCCGCGCGTTCCGCACCCAGTACGCCGACGAACCCTTCGTCCGCGTCGTCGCCCACCAACGCGGCATCTTCCGCTACCCCGACCCCAAGATCCTCCTGGGATCCAACTACTGCGACGTCGGCTACGCCCTCGACGAGGACACCCACCGCCTCACCACCATCGCCGCCCTCGACAACCTCGTCAAAGGCGGCGCCGGCAACGCCCTGCAATGCCTCAACATCCGCATGGGCCTACCCGAAACCCTCGGCCTGACCTTCCCCGGCCTCCACCCCCTGTGAACCCCGGCCAACCGGAGAGACCGTGACCACCAAACCGCTGACCGTCGTCAAATGCGGCGGCAATCCGGCCGTGGACGCCGAGGGCATCTGCGCCGACATCGCCCGTCTCGTCCACGAAGGACACTCCATCCTTGTCGTCCATGGAGGCTCCGGTGACATCGGGCGCCTCGCCGGCCGACTCGGCGTCGCACAACGCACCCTCGTCGCACCGGACAACGTGTCCACGCGCTACACCGACCCGGACACGCTCGAAGTGGTCGTCCTCGCCCTGGCCGGCGCGGTCAAGCCCCGGCTCGTGGCGGAGCTCTCCCGCCACAAGGTGCCCGCGGTCGGACTCACCGGCATGGACGGCGGCATGCTCCGCGCCCGCCGGAAATCCGCCGTCCGTGCCGTCGTCGACGGCCGTACCGTCCTGATCCGGGACAACCACAGCGGCCGGATCGGCACGGTCCACACCGAGCTCCCCGAGACACTGCTGCGCGCCGGCTACGTACCGGTGGTCTCACCGCCCGCCATCGACGAACACGACCACCCCGTCAACGTCGACGCCGACCGCGCCGCGGCAGCACTGGCCGCCGCACTGGGCGCCGACCAGCTGCTCCTGCTCACCGGCGCACCCGGTGTACTCGCCGACCCCGGTGACCCCACCAGCGTGCAGAGCACCCACCAGATATCCCGCACCGGCCCGCCCGACCCCTCCGCCACCGGTGGCATGGCGCTCAAGCTCATCGCCGCCCGCGAGGCGCTCACCGGCGGAGTCGCCACCGTACGCATCGCGGACGGACGCACCCCCGAACCCGTCAGCCGAGCACTCGCGGGGGCCGGCACCACGGTGCACCTCTCCAGCGCGGGGGCGCCGGCCCACAGCTCACGCGAAAGGTTGATCCGCACATGAGCGAACCGAATGGCACACCAGCCGAGTGGCAGGGCGGCACGGTCTGGCTGACCGGGCTGCCGAGCGCGGGCAAGACCACCATCGCGGTGGGTCTCGCCGAGCGACTGCGCTCCGACGGGCACCGAGTTCAGGTGCTCGACGGTGACGAGGTCCGTGCCGCCCTCTCCGCGGATCTGGGATTCTCGAAGGAGGACAGGGACACCAACGTGCGGCGGATCGGATACGTGGCCGGGCTGCTCGCCGAGCACGGCGTCACGGTGCTGGTGCCGGTCATCGCCCCCTACGCGCTGTCCCGCGCGGCGGTCCGGGACCGGCACGCGGCACGCGGCGTCCCCTACCTCGAGGTGCATGTGGCGACTCCGGTGGAGATCTGCGCCGACCGGGACGTCAAGAGCCTCTACGCCAGGCAGGCGGCGGGCGAGATCAGCGGACTCACCGGTGCCGACGACCCCTACGAGGCTCCGATCGACCCCGATCTGCGGGTCCACACGCAGCAGCAGACGGTCGACGAGTCGGTCCGGCAGGTGCGTGCGCTGCTCACGGAACGGGGACTGTCGTGACCGCCCCCACGCGGGTCCTGCCCGCCGGCCGTCCCACGAGCGCCCGCCCCGCGGTGTCCGCGGCGCCCTCGCTGACCCACCTCGAGATGCTGGAGTCCGAGGCGGCTCACATCTTCCGTGAGGTGGCGGGGGAGTTCGACCGGTCGACGCTGCTGTTCTCCGGCGGCAAGGACTCGATCGTCATGCTGCACGTGGCGCTCAAGGCGTTCGCGCCCGCGCCCCTGCCGTTCTCCCTGCTGCACGTGGACACCGGCCACAACTTCCCCGAGGTGATCGCCTACCGCGACCGGATCGTCGAGAAGCACGGCCTCCGGCTCGACGTGGCGTCCGTGCAGTCGTACATCGACGACGGAAGGCTCCGTGAGCGTCCGGACGGCACCCGCAATCCGCTGCAGACCCTGCCCCTGCTCGACGCGATCCGCGACGGCCGCTTCGGCGCGGTGTTCGGCGGCGGCCGGCGCGACGAGGAGAAGGCGCGCGCCAAGGAACGGGTGTTCAGCCTGCGGGACGAGTTCGGCGCCTGGGAGCCGCGCCGGCAGCGGCCCGAGCTGTGGCAGCTCTACAACGGTCACCACCTGCCCGGTGAGCACTTCCGCGTCTTCCCGCTGTCCAACTGGACCGAGCTGGACGTCTGGCAGTACATCGAGCACGAGGGCATCGAACTGCCGGAGATCTACTTCGCGCACTGGCGGGAGGTGTTCCAGCGGGACGGCATGTGGCTGGCGCCCGGCGACTGGGGCGGCCCCCGGGACGACGAGTCCGTGTGCGAGCGCCGGGTCCGGTACCGCACGGTGGGCGACATGTCCTGCACCGGCGCGATCGACTCGTCCGCCTCGACGGTGGACGAAGTGATCGCGGAGATCGCCGCGAGCCGCGTGACCGAGCGCGGCGCGAGCAGGGCCGACGACCGGATGTCCGAGGCCGCCATGGAGGACCGCAAGCGAGAAGGGTACTTCTAGACATGTCAACGGGCGTCGCGGAAGCGGCAGATCAGACGTGCTCCACCGACCGGCTCTCCGGCGGCCTGTTGCGGCTGGCCACCTGCGGGTCGGTCGACGACGGCAAGTCCACCTTGGTCGGACGGCTGCTCTACGACACCAAGTCCGTCCTCGCCGACCAGGCGACGGCCATCGAGGAGGTGTCCCGCAGGCGCGGGCAGGACGGCCCCGACCTGGCACTGCTGACCGACGGCCTGCGGGCCGAACGGGAACAGGGCATCACCATCGACGTGGCCTACCGCTACTTCGCGACGCCCGCGCGCCGGTTCATCCTCGCGGACACCCCGGGCCATGTGCAGTACACCCGCAACATGGTCACCGGCGCCTCCACCGCGGACCTCGCGGTGATCCTGGTCGACGCGCGCAACGGCGTGGTCGCGCAGACGATGCGGCACGGCGCGATCGCGGCACTGCTGCGGGTGCCGCACGTCGTGCTGGCGGTCAACAAGATGGACACCGTCGGCTACCAGGAGTCCACCTTCACCGCGATCGCCGACGAATTCGCCCAGCGGGCCCGCGAGTTGGGCATCAACGACGTCACGGCCATTCCGATGTCGGCGTTGACCGGCGACAACGTGGTCGAACGGTCGACCAGGATGGACTGGTACGACGGCGACACGCTGCTGTCCCATCTGGAGAACGTGCCGGTCGGAGCGGACCCGATCAGCAAGCCGCTGCGCCTGCCGGTGCAGTACGTGATCCGGCACCCCGCGGAGCACCGGCAGGTGGTGGAGCGCTGGCCGGCCGGACAACTCGCCTCCGGCCACCTCGAGGTCGGCGACACCGTCGTCGTACAACCCTCCGGAGAGTCCAGCACGGTCGTCGGCCTCAGCGTGCTCGGCCAGGAGACCGACAGGGTGTGGGCATCGCAGTCGGTGGCCGTCCGGCTCGCCGACGAGATCGACATCTCCCGGGGCGACATGCTGACCGCGGGCCCCGCTCCACAGATGCTGCGGCAGATCACCGCCACCGTGTGCCATCTGCACGACCGTCCGCTGCGCGCGCGTCAGCGTGTGCTGCTCAAGCACACCACCAGGACGGTCCCGGCGATGGTGGACCGGATCGACTACCGCGTGGACGTCACCGACGCCCGCCACCTGCCCTGCCCGGACGGTCTCGGCGCCAACGACATCGGCGGCGTACAGATCCGCACCGCCGAGCCGCTCGCCGTCGACGACTACCTGGAGAACCGGCGAACGGGTTCGTTCCTCCTCGTCGACCCGCAGGACGGGGCGACGCTCGCCGCGGGGATGATCGACGCGCGGGCAGGGGATCAGCGCCTTCAGCCCTAGCGGGCCCCGGGACTGCGGTCGGCGGTGTTCTCGCCGCTCCACCGCAGCGTGACGTCGAGATGGGCGCCCACGCCGGCGCTCGACAGGAGGGCGCCCAGTTTGGCGTCCAGGACGACGCCGAAGGTGACCTCCACCTCGTCGGGGGTCCGGGCGGTGTCGCGGAACTGGCCGATCACCTCGGAGGCGGCGGAGGTGATCGGGGTCAGGGCCTCGCGGAGGGTGGTGCCCGCGCTTTCCAGGCGGGACCCGAGGCCCACCGCACCGGTGCCGGCGCGGGCCGGCGGGGCGACGAGGACGACGGTTCCGTCGGCCAGGGTGAACTGGACTGCGTCCGGCATCGGGGCGGCTCCTGGGTGGGTGGGTGTGCGGGGGTGCGGGTCAGGGCCGGCTCGGCGTGGCGCACAGCGGTTCGGGCGCGGCGAAGGCCGGAGTTTCCCGCTCGGCGGTCTGCTGGACTCTCTCCAGCGCGTCGAGCAGGCCCTCCAGGTCCTTGCCGTTGGCGTAGTCGAGGACCGCTCGGTAGAAGGCGGCGGTGACATCGGGGTCCATCGCGTCGGCGGCGCTGAAGCACAGCGTGTGCCCGGAGCGGAGCATGTCCGCTATCCGCGCCTGGGCGGGGTCGGCGTACCCGGTCACCCGCTCGTTGGCCGAGATCGCGTATCCGGGCCTGTTCACCCAGGTCCGCTGGGCGCTCTCGCTCGCCAGATAGGCGATGAGCCGCTCGGCGCTCGTGCTGTCGGAAAACTTTCCGACGAAGTCAGCCGACACCTCCAGCGCCTTCGGGGACGGGGTGACGAACGTGTACGTCCCGTCCCGCACCCCGTCCGCCGGGAGGCCCATCGCGGACAGCGCGCCATGGCCCAGGGAGCAGGTGCGGTCGGCCATTTGGTCGGTGGCGTCGCTGAACTTGCGGGTGGAGGCGGCCTCGGGGTCGCCGCTCTCGATCAGGTCGCCCCACGCCGTCCACGCGTCGTCGACCTGCTGCGAGTTCCACTTCAGCCGGCCCGACACCCAGGCCTCGTAGGTGTCGGCGCCCTCTTCGGCGAGCAGGATGTCCGCGATCCAGTCGGCACCGGGCCAGCCGGACACCAGGCCGGACTCCAGCCCGAGGCACCAGGTCTCGGGCCGGGCCCGGAGCGCCGGCCAGTTCTCGGGAGGCGGCGGGACGACCGCCTTCGGCACGTACCAGACGAGGCTCTTGACGTCGGCCTTGACGGGCACCGCGTAGACCTTCCCCTCGCGCATGCCGAGACTGCGGAAGGGCTCCACGTACGACTCTGTGCGGACCTCGAGCGGCTTGAGCTCGCCCTGTTTCTGGTACTTGGCGATCGCCCCGACGCTGGGCAGCACCGCGAGGTCGGGCGCCGCGTCCGCGGCCACGGCGGCGTCGAGTTGCTGGGTCAGGGCGCGGGTGATCTGCGGTTCGACATCGATGCCGGGGTTGTCCCTCTCGAAGGCCTTGATGACCGAGTAGAACGCCTTGAACTCGGTGTCGGACCACGGAACCATGATCGTCACACGGTCCTTCCCCGGCTCCCCGCATGCTGCCGCCGCCAGGAGCAGCCCGACGACCAGGGCACAGCGCGCGAGCCGTGCCGTGAGCCCCCTCGACCGTGGTCCTCTCATGAGCGCGGGAACCTGTACTCGGCGACACGAGGGCGGTAGGCCAGATACGCCAGCACACCCGCGGCCAGGAGCAGGGGCAGCGTGATCGCCATGACCCATCCCTCGCCCGGCAGTACCGGATCGTCGGTGAGCTCGCCCGGGGTGACCCGGCACAGCAGGCACCCGGTGACGGCGACGGACGCGGTCGCCAGCAGCGCCAGGCCGAGGGCCGGGTGGGGGTAGCGGCGGAAGTGGCGGGCGACGACGTAGTCGGTCGCGCCGATCAGCAGCAGCATGACGACGGCGGGTGCGAGCAGCAGGGGCCAGAGCAGCCGGGGGTTCAGCCAGCGGGAGCGGAGCTGCTCGGCCAGGGCGATGGATTCGATCTCCCGCAGATCCTCCAGCGATTCGATCAGCCCGCCGGTGAACCTGACGTCCGCCCTCACGCCCTCCGCCTCCGGCTTGTCGTTCAGTGCCTCGCGTGCCGCCAGCACGCCCCGCTTGCCATCACTCACCACCCGGTTCGCCAGCTGCACACAGGTCGTCAACTGGCCCTGGACGAACTGGATGTGATGCAGTCCCCGTTCCCCGGCCGCGTTGCCCCCGGTCGCCGAGGTGAGGAGGGTGCCCACCCGGGTGGTGGCGTTGGCGAACTCGGCGCCGGGGCCGGTCAGTTCCAGCGCGCCGGTCGAGGACGCCTCGTCGAGCTCGTCCGACGCCGACTCGGCCTCGTCCCGCGCCTTGTCGATGGCAACGACGGCCTCGCGGGTGCGCTGAGCCGCCGCGACCTGTTCTCCCACCCGATTGGCCACGACCAGATACAGCAGCGCGGTCAGGGCCACCATGCTCAGGACGCCCGCCCGGAGCCAGCGCACCACCACGACGGGATGCGGCCCGCGCTCCCTCGGCCGCACCGGTCGTCGATCGTCCCGCACCCCGCTCACCAGGCATCCACCGGCGCGCTCCCCACACCCGCGTCCCCGAACCGATGCCCGCACTCCTCGCAGAACTTCGCCGCCGCCGATGCCGACGTCGCACCGCACCGCGGGCACGCACGCGGCGGCAACGGCGCCTCACGCATCGGCAGTTCCACCACGTCCACCGGTCGTGCCGCCGTCTTCGTCGAGTCGACGCCGATCCGCTGGATCTCCGCCCGGGAGACATCGCGCCGCACCCGCGGCCGACCGTCGGGCCCGTCGGCCGCCAGCGCGCGCAGCAGTCGTAGGCGCATGGTGTCGTGGAGGTTCTGGGCGAGACCGATCGCGCGGCCCAGTTCGTGGTCGGCGCGGTCGAGCTCCCCGCGCAGATGGGCGTCGGCGCAGGCCCGCATGGCCATGCCGAGTTCGCGTTCGTTCTCGACGCGGGTGAGGTTGGCCGACCGGGGGATGCCGAAGCCGGGGGTGGAGCGGCGGCGTACGACCATGGCCGCCGTGGCGGAGCACGGGCGGCGGGTGCCGTCCGGGCGCTCGGCGTGCAGGGTGATGCGGGCGGCCCGCAGGTCCTCGTCGACGGCGAGGGCGTGCGGGTCGAAGCGGAGGGAGACCTGGTACTGGCGGGTCTCCGGCGGCCAGGATCCCAGCGGCACATGGGTCTCGGCATCGTGTCGCTGGCGGGCCGTCAGTTCGGCTTCCGCCGGGCGGGTCTGGCGTACGAAGGCGAGCTGGAAGCGCTCGTTGAGGTGCAGGCCCAGATAGACCCGGGGCACGACGATGCGCTGTGCCTGCCGCAGGAGCCGGGTGAAGTCCTCGGTGAGGTCGGAGATGGTGACGACCGCCTGGGCGGTGCCGTGCAGGGCCTCGGTGATGCGCAGCAGTTCGGCGTAGTGCCAGTCGTCGCCCAACCCCCGCGCGTCACAGACGAACCGGTCGGTGCAGGCGGCGAGGATCTCCCCCAGTTGCTCCGGGGTCTCATGCTCGTCCTTGCCGTCCGTGTAGAGGACGGCGTGCCGCACGGTGCCGGGGGAGTCCGCCGAAGCGAAGAGCCTGCCGGCGCACTCCAGCCACTCGCCGATCGCCGTGCCGCCCTCGGCGAGCTGGCCGACCACCCGGAGCTTGGCGTCCTCGCGCGTCACCGCGTCCAGGCGGGCCAGGCCGCCGTCGGCCGGAAAGATCACGTCGGCCCGGTGGTTGCCCGCGATGATCCCCAGCAGGGTGCCGTCGCGCAGGGTGTCGATGGCCGCGCACATCGCCCGCTTGGCCTCGTCCAGTTTGCGGCCCGTCATCGACAACGAACGGTCCATGATGAGGATTTCGGCACCCTGAGCGCCCGGAGCGTCCGGCCCACCCGGGGCCGCGCCCGGAGCGGAGCGCGCGGTGACGGTGATGAGGGCGTCCGCGCGCTGCGCGTCGTAGGCCAGTTCCGAGGGTGCGTCCACTTCCAGGGCAAAGCTGAGTCCCAAGGGCGAGCTGTCCCCCACCGGCACCACCCGATCGCGTCGCTGCGTGTCCCTTACGGAGCGTGTGGTTGTCCACTACTCGGCGTATCAGGAGCTTAGCGGCCTGGGTGTTCGTCCGAAACGGGAATGACCGGTTCTTCCACGTCGTACGGACCATCTCCACCGCAGCGGGGGACGCAGCCGGTTGGCGAGGTCCACCAGTGCGACGTACTCACGCTCGGTGGGTGCGTGCGGCCCGAGTTCGCGCAGCGCGTCGGACAGCCGCTCACGGTCGCGGTGGTGCAGGAAGTGCGCGTACTGGATCTCGGCACGCAGCCCCGCGGCCGCGGCCCGGTCCACGTCGAGGCCGTCCAGACCCGCCCCGGCCCGCTCCAGGTCGTCCCCGTCCGGCTCGGGCCGGTCCGGCCCGTCGAGGACCATGACGCTCAGCCGTACGGCCGCCACGCGCGCCTCGCGTTCGTAGCGGAACTCCTGGGCCAGCCGTACGGCGGCGCCCACCGCCTTCGTCCGCTCGCCCGCCAGCAGATGGACCCGGGCCAGACCGAAGCCGGCCGCGCCGAGGGCCGGCGTCGTGTCGAAGACCGCGCCGTAGTGCGAGCGGGCGGCGGCCAGGTCCCTGCGGAGCTCGGCGCACAGGCCGAGGGCGAGTTGCGGTATCAGTTCGCCGGGAACCGCCCTGCGTACGGCGGTGAATGCCGTGGTGGCCGCCGTGATGTTCTCCCGGGCCAGTTCGATCAGGCCGGAGTGCCAGGCGTGCAGCCAGTGCCAGTCGTCCAGCTCCGCTGCCGCGAGCGCCCGCTCGGCCAGCTCCGGGTCCCGTCTGCGCAGGGCGAGCCGGCTCTCGGCCAGGGCACGCCTGCTCGAGCCCGCCATGTCCGGGGCGTCGGGGTCGGACACCGGCGTCGGCAGCGCGGTCGCGATGGCGGCGGGCTCGGGCGAGGAGAACGGTGCCCGCATCGCCAGCGTCGCGTCCTTGCAGGGCCGCGCCTCGACCCAGTGGGCGAGCGGTCGCGCGGCCCCGAGTCCGCCGTGCAGGGAATGCGGCATCGAACCGAACAGGGCGGACGGACGGGCCACCTGACGCTGCGTCGGCGGGGCCGCCACGACCTGCCGGATGACCCCGCTGAGCTGTTCCCCGAACTGCCGTGCCGACCCGAACCGGTGCCATGGCCGCTGGTCGTCCGTGGCGCGCTCCAGCAGCAGATGGAGCGAGTCGACGCCCGGTACCGAGCGGTCGGTCCAGCGGTCGTCGCACACCACGCGCAGGGTCATGCCCAGGGAGTAGAGGTCGAAGCCCGGGGTCGGGTGCCGGTGTTCGGGATCGCCCTCCGGGGGCGCGTACGCCGGGGTGTACGCCTCGATCGGCCCCTCGTCCCCTTGGCGCCGTACCGCCCCGAAGTCGATGAGCCGCACCCGGTCCAGCGCGCCCGCCGGGCTCTGCTCCCGGAACCGCATGATGTTCAGGGGTTTGACGTCGCAGTGCAGCAGACCCCGGGCGTGCAGGTAGTCGAGCGCCTGGAGGACACGGACGCCGTGCGCGAGCAGGGTCTCCAGCCGGTCGCCGTCGCTCGCCGAGAACGGTATGCCCGGGACGTACTCCAGGACGAGATGCGGCCCCTCCTGCTCGTAGCCGAGGATGCGGACGATCGCGTCGTGCCGGAGCCCGACCAGTACGTCCCGCTCGTGCAGGGCGGTCTCGGCGACCGACGGGTGCAGGGCCTTGAGGACGACGTGGGTCTCCAGGTTGCGGTCGTGGGCGAGGTGGGCCGAGCCGAACGCTCCGGCGCCCAGGACGCGTTCGACGTCGTAGCGGCCGGCGATGGTGCGGCCGTCGGGCTGGGTGAAGTCGAAGCCGGTGCCGCATTCCGGGCAGTAGCCCGCGGTGCGGCCCGGGTCGCCGCCGCGCCCGCGGCCGACCGGCTTCTGGCAGGCGGGGTTGGGGCAGAAGCGGTGCTCCTCGGCGACGGGCTCCGCCGACCGGGGCGGGACGGCCGGGGTGTCGGGGCCCTGATCGGAGTCGACCAGGGCGAGGCCGTACCAGGGATCCGGGCGCACATGCGCCACGCCGCCGCTCGGAGCCCGCACCGGCTCCGGGGCGCGGGCCGCCGGCGTCGCGTGGTCCTGCGGCAGCGGCCTGCGGTCGCAGCGGTCGCAGAAGCCCTGCTGGTCGATCTCGCCACGGCCGCAGTCGGGGCGATTGCACATCCGCACGGCGTCACCCTTCTTCGATACGGCGGTTGAGCTCGTCGATGTAACTGCGGACCGCCCGGCGGGCGACCGCCAGCCTGATCGGCACGGTCCCCAGCGCCCGGGCGGCCGGCGCGTGGAGTTCGGCGAGGCGACGGTCCTCGTCGCCGAAGTACCGGGCGGCTCGTAAGCGGTGCAGTTCCAGGGTCGAGGAGAGGTCCTGGTGGGTTTCGATCATCCGGCGCAGATCACGGTCGAAGCCGGCCAGGGCGGCGCGGGCCGCGACGGCCTGCTCGTGCACGGCGGTGAGTTCGGGGCCGGGCTCGTTCGCGCGGGCGACGGCCAGCCGGACCCGCAGGCGGGGCGCGGTGCGCGGCGGCAGCCGCGGCGCGGCGAAGAACCGTACGCCCCACTCCTGGTCCAGCGCGGCCGCGGCGTCCTCGTCGGCGGCGAGCCGGGCGACGACCGCCTGGGCCCGCTCGGCGCTCACGCCCCCGACGGCGGACCCGCGGATCGGTTCCGGGTCGAGGGACACGTCGTGGGTGAGACTTCGAGGCGGTGCGCCCTCGAAGCCGAGGACGAGCCGGATGCCCCGCGACCGGGCGCGGTCGGCCAACTCCCCGAGCAGGTCCCGCACCAGGGCCTGCGGGTCCTCGGCCCGGTCCACGCCGCCCACCACCAGACAGGCGGGCGGTCTGCGGCGCAGGAGCTGCCACGCCACGTCGCGGGCGTCCCCGCCGGGGAGCCCGAACCGGCGCGCGAGATAGCCGCAGACGTCGGCGACCGACTTGCCGCGCGCGTCGTAGGCCGCGTCGATCGCGCCGAGCCCGAGGACCGTGTCGCCGGGCGCGCCGGTGAGCTCCGCGTCGGAGACGCCGGCCCGGGAGGCCGGGTCGGCCGTGCGCACCAGGCGCACCAGCCAGGAGTCACCGACGGCGGTCGTGCCGCCGGTGCCGACGACGACGGTGCCGGGCCGGCCGCTGTCGAGCAGCCGGGTGAGCTCCTGCGTCAGGGCGAGCCGCAGCGGGTCGCCCAGCACGTCGTCGGGCAACTCACCGCGGGTTCGGCCGAATTCGTCGGTGGGGTCGCCGTCGGTGAACTCCAGCTCGCCGATCCGGGGCAGATACGTCAGCACCGTCTCCGTCGGCAGCATCCACGCCGCCTTCGCGTCGCCGTCGACGAAGTCGGCCACCACGATGCCGATGACACGCCCGTCGAACGCGCCGCCCATCGCCATCACGCCCGCGCCCGAGTACCCGCGCTCGATCCATGGATCGCCGGTGCGCACCCGTTTCAGCAGGCCCCACTCGCCCTGCCGCCCGCCGGAGCCGGCCAGTTGCGCGTCCGTCCCCATGCCGAAGAACGGCTCTGCCTGGGGAAAGCCGTACACCCGCACCGTGCCGCCGGCGATGGGCGCCTTCCACAGCTTCGTCCGGGTGCCGCAGCCGGACGGCTCGTCGAGTTCCAGCAGTGCCACGTCGCCGCGCTGTGTGCCGTTCTCGTGCACCCAGGTGCCCGGGGCGACGCGCGCGGTGACGGTCCACTCCGGCCGGCACGCCACACTGCTGATCCGCAGTCGATCCCTGGAGCCCCCGGGTGCCGCTCCGGTGTACCGGACGACATGCGCGCAGGTGAGCACATGACGGTCGTCGAGGAGCACACCGGCGCCACAGGGCGTGCCGTCCTCGTCGTCGACCCTCACTCGCCACGGACTGTCACTGTGGTGATGCAGCGCCATATGCCCACGGTATGGCAACGGGCGCCACATCGACCCGAGTTGTCAAGCCAGGGTGACCCCAGCACTCACGTACGAACGTCGATTTCGGCCAGCGCAGCCTCGCCCCGCACACTCACCCGCACGTACCGCACCGCGCTCCCGTCCACCGGATGCCACCGCCGTCCGTCCGCCGAGACCTCGGTGTCGTACGACGCCGGCCTCGTCTTCCAGCTCGGCCGCACCGTACCCACCCGCACCGCACGCCCCAGGTCCACCGTGAGGGACCCGCGCTCCGCCGCCGGGGACCAGACGGTGGCCGGGCTGCCGTCGACGGCCGCCTCCGCGTACAGCCCCGGCTCGGCGGAACTCGCCGTCGCCGTACGGCAGCGGGCCAGGTCCGGGGTGGGCGCGAGGTCGGGGCGGCGGGTCTTGAGGGTGACCTCGTCGGAGAGGGTGTAGCGGCCCTCGGGGGTGTCCAGCCGCAGCGGCTCACCGGAGCGCAGCCGGACGGTGGTCGTCTCCGGTCCGATCGCGATGTCGTACGCACGTCCACGCCACCGCAGCCCCGACAGCCTTACCCCGGCCGAGAGCTGGGGCGGCAGCGTCGGGTCGAGGCGCAGGGCGTCCGGGCGCAGCCGCAGACCGGTCAGGCCGTGCGTGAAGACCTGCAGGAAGCCGCCCTTGCCGGTGAGGAAGTCCTGCGCCGGGGAGCCCGCGAGCGGGTCGGCGGCGCCCGCCCGCTCGCCGCGCGCCTCCGAGAACAGTGCGAACGGGCCCCGCGCGAAGGGCTGATAGGCGCGCCGCAGGAAGGTGTACGCGGCACAGCCCGGTTCGCCGATCGCGGCGGCGTCGATCGCGTGCACCGAGTCGGTCATGGCCGGCCCGTCCGGATCGGTACGGGCGGTGTAGTGGTCGAGCGTCGCCGCCGCGGCACCGTCCGGCATCGGCCACTCCAGCGGGTAGACGAGCAGCACGGTGTCGGCCTGCTTGATCGGGGAGCCGTCGTAGCCGTCGTACTGGAGGAAGACCTTGCGCTCCGCGTCGTACGGGATGCGCAGCCGCCCGGCGATTCGCCGCCAGTCCGCCGGGGCCGGCCGGCCCAGCACACGGGCGGCGTCGGCCGCGGCGCGCAGGGCGGTCGCGGCGACGGCGTTGGTGTAGGCGCCGTCGGTGACGCCGTTGCTGTACTCGTCGGGACCGGCCACCTCCTTGACGGAGTAGGAACCGTCGTCGTTCGCCGTCACCCGCGAAGTCCAGTACTGCGCCAGCCCGTTGAGCAGCGGCCATCCCCGGTCCCGCAGCCAGGCGCGGTCGCCGGTGGAGAGGTAGTACTGCCAGGCGGCCAGCGCGATGTCGCCCTGGAGGTGGTTCTGGGTGACGCAGTGCGGCGGCCGCCAGCTCTGGCACTCGCTCCACAGCCGCCCGTGGCTCGCGCTCGTCCACGGATAGAACAGGCCCTTCACGGCCGTCTTCGCCGCGTTGTCGGCGGCGGCCGCACGGGTGCGGTGGCGGTACTCCAGGATCGGGCGGGCGAGTTCGGGATGAGTGGCCAGCAGCGACGGGAACATCCAGGTCTCCGCGTCCCAGAACACCATGCCCGCGTAGTTGTCGCTGGTCAGCCCGGTCGGCGCGATGCTGTCACGGGCGCCCGCACGCAGCGACGACAGCAGGCCGTACTGCGCCGAACGCACCCACAGCTGCAGGTCCGGGTGCCCCGGCACCTCGATGTCGGCCTTCCACAGGGCACGCCAGGCCGCGCTGTGCGAACGCAGCAGCGCCGCCCAGCCGCGCCCCGCCGCACGCTGCGCGGCCCTGCGGGCGTCGGAGCGGGGGTCACGGGAGGTGAGGGCGGTGTCGACGCCGACGTACTTGGTCGCGGTGTAGGTGCGTCCGGCACGGACGGGGACGGTGACGGCCTGACTGGCGCTCAGTTCCTTTCCCGTACGGGCGCCCTGTGGACGTCCGCCGGGCGGTGCGTGGAGGGTGGACGCGACCGCGCCGTCGACCCGGGTGCCGTCGGTGCGGAACGCCACGCCGATGGTGCGGGCGTCGACCCGGCGGGCGTCGGTCTGTGCGACGCGGCGGGCGCCGCGGCCGTCGATGCGGTCGGTGAGGGTGAGTTCGCCGTGCCAGTGCGGGGTGACGCGCAGGCGCACGGCGCCGGTGTGCGGGTCGTCGCGGGAGGTCAGCACGTCGTAGGTGAGGTCCGTGCGGCGGCCGTCGGGGGTGGTCCAGGTGAGGGCGGTGCGCAGCAGGCCGCAGCGCAGGGAGAGGGTCTGGCGGTAGCCGGAGACGCGGCTCTCGGCGCCGTAGGTCTCGCCGCCGGCCTTGACGTCGAGTCCGGTCCAGTTGGGCAGCGCGGCGAGTGCCTCACGGCCGGCGGTGTTCTCGGGGCCGCGGGCGTAGAGACCGGAGACGAACGAGCCGTCGTAGCGCGGCGTGTACAGCGGCCAGCCGGTCTTCTCGCCGGAGGCGGCGTAGCCGGTGCCGGTGGGCGGGACCCGGGTGGCCAGGTAGCCGTTGCCGACATAGGGGTGGTGAGCGTCCTCCGGGTCGATCCGGGTGGCGGTCGGGGCCCAGCCGGGTGCCTCGCAGCCGGTGCCGGGGGAAGGGGGCGCCGCGTGTGCCGGATGGAGGGCGGGGACGGGGAGGAGGAGCGTGGCGGCCAGGAGGGGGGCGATGAGGTGGGGCTTCGTCACGGGTCGACGATGCGGGGCGGGCGGGGTGGAGGGGAGGAAAGCGCGTGGAATTACCACGAATGGGGCGGGGCGTGCGGGGGTGCGGGAGCGCCGTTCGCGGCGTCAGTCGGTTCCCTCCGTGTGCAGTTCCAGGCTCACCGCCAGCTGGATCTGTGCGTCCGCCCAGGCCGGGACGGCAGCCGTCGCACCGTCCTGCCGGAGGGTCGCGTCCAGGTCGCGGACGAGGCGGGCGGCGGTGTGCAGGCCGGTGCGTCGCAGGGTCGCCGCGCTGTCGGCGAGGCGGGTGCGGGCCGGCGTGGTCAGATGACGCAGGCCCTGGTGGGCCGCCTGGGCGAGGGCGGTGAGGGCCGATTCGAGGGCGGCGGTGATCGGGTCGGCCGGGCGTGCTCCGGCCAGGGCGAGCGTGGTGTCGCCGTCGCCCGGAGCGAGGTCGGGGACGGTCACGCCCTTCGCGGTGAGCACGGCCAGGGGGTCCAGCGCGATCCGGCCGTGGGCGCGGTGCAGCATGCCGCTGACACAGTGGACCTCCTCCTCGTCGAGCGCGGCGGCCAGCGCGTCCAGACCGCCCGGGCACAGCGGGTTGTACTCGGTGCCGACCAGGACGTCGTTGCCCGCCGTGTCCCGTACGACCGCCTCCAGGCGCTGCGCGGCGGGGTCGTAGCCGACCGACTCCACGGCGGCCACCTCGACCACCCGCACCGACTCCGCCTCGACGCGTGGCCGGATCAGCCCCGGCGGCCGTTGGCCCGCCGCACGCAGATGGGCGGCGGTGTCCCGGACCAGCAGAGTGTCGGGCAGCTCCCGCCAGGCCGAGCCGAGCGGGGTGACGCCGGTCGCGGCGATCCGGCCCCGGGAGATGGTGACGGTCCGGTCGGCGGCGCGTGAGGTGTGCTCGCTGACGACGTTGGAGGCGGCGAGCGTGCGCAGCGGGGAGCCGAGCAGGCGGCGGGCGGCGAGTTCGTGCCCGGTCGGGTCCTGGCCCTCCGTCAGGTCCCAGCGTTTGCGCAGCACCAGCGCGATCCCGGCGTCGGCGTGGGCGAAGTACGTCTCGGCGCTGCGGTCGTTCGCGGTGCCGCCGATCCGGCAGCCGAGCGCCACCAACCGCACCCGGCGCAGCGGGGTCTCGGGCGCCTCCTTGGTGCCGAGCACCCCCACCGGGTCGCCGGCCGCCGCGCGGTGACGGGCGTGGAGCTCGGCCAGCAGCAGGGCGAACCGCTGCGCGGCGTAGTGGGTGCCGCGCGCGGCATACGCGTCGAGCTGCTCCCGCAACTCGGCCACGGCCCCGGCCGGCCAGTGCAGCGAGGCGGCCGTGAGCGACTCCTGGGCACGGGCGAGGGAACCGGCGAACACCGGCCCCGCCTGCTGCACGCCGTCCAGCAGAAGGTCGTCCGCGAGCGACAGCGCGGTGCGCAGGGCTCCCTCGGCGCGCTCGGTGGTGGCGGCCCGGCCGCCCACGCTCACGTCCGAGGTTCCCGCCTCGTCCCCGGCGCGGAACGCCCAGACCGCCAGCGTCACCACCTCGCCGCGCAGCGCGGCCGAGGCGTCGGTGAGGGCATAGCCCAGCTCGTGCGGGACCGGGAAACGGACGGTGCAGGTGGGCAGTTCGACCCGGGGCTCGGGGTCGTCGGCGGTGGGGCGGTGCAGCCGGGCGAGGTAGCCGCGGTCCCGGACCCGGCGCGCCGCGGCGAGGGACGGCCGGCCCAGCGTGGCGGCCAGGGCGTCGTCGTCGAACTCTCCCGGCGACCAGTCGGCCCAGGCGTCCGGCGCGGCCGGTCGGACATCCGCCCCGGCGCCCTGGTCCCCGGCGCCACCGCGCTGGTAGGCCAGCACCAGACCGATGAGATGGCGGCACACTCCCGTCGCCCCGCAGCCGCAGTCCGCCGCGTCCAGGCCGAGTCCCGGCGGCAGCGTCGTGTCCGTGCCGTCCGGGAAGCGCCCGCGTACGGTTCCGTCGTCGGCGACCGTCACCGTCGGGCCGGAACCGGCCGTCAGGTCCTTCTCGGCGCGCTTGACCAGGCCCCGGTTGGCGAGCGCGGCCAGCGTCTGGGGCGTCAGGGCCAGCAGATCGGCGCGGACCGTCACTGTCCCTGCCCTCCCCGGCCCACCTTCTCGGCGACGAACTCCGCGAGCCGGCCCGGCGTCATCGCGCCCACCGGGGCGCCCACCTGAGCCAGCCGCCCCGCCATCCCACGGTCGTACACGGGGTCGGCCCCCTCGTCGAGCGCGGCCAGACACAGCACCGTCGTCCCCTGTTCGACCAGCGCGCGCACGGTGCGGACCAGGCGATACGGGTCGCCGCCCTCGTAGAAGTCGGAGATCAGGGCGACGATCGTGCGTCTGGGGTTCTCGACCAGGGCGGCGCCGTAGTCCACGGCCCGGGCGATGTCGGTGCCGCCGCCGAGCTGCACCCCCATCAGCAGCTCCACGGGGTCGGTCACCTCGGAGGTCAGGTCCACCACCTCGGTGTCGAAGGCGACCAGATGGGTCTTCAGGCCCGGCAGGCTCCACAGACAGGCGGCGGTGACGGCGGAGTGGATCACCGAGCCGGCCATGGAGCCCGACTGGTCAACCAGCAGGACGAGTTGCCACTGCTCCAGATGGCGACGGGTGCGCGAGTGGAAGTGCGGGCGCTGGATGAGGATGCGGCGTTCCCCGGGCTGGTAGTGGGCGAGGTTGGCGCGGATGGTGGCCCGGAAGTCGAAGTCACGGGCCAGCGGCAGACGGCTGGGACGGCGGGAGCGGGAGCCGGTGAAGGCGCGGCGGACCTCGGGGCGCAGACGCTCCATCAGCTGTCGTACGACCGTTTCGACGATCCGTCGTGCCGCCGTCAGCACCTCGGGGTTCATCAGATGCTTGGTGCGCAGGACGGCGCGCAGGAGGGTCTGGCTGGGCTCCACGCGGGCCAGGACGTCCGGGTCGGTGACGATCTCGTGGATGCCGTACTGCTCGACGGCGTCCCGCTCCAGCCGCTCCACGGTCTCCTTGGGAAACAGCCGGTGGATGTCGTCGAGCCAGTCGACGGCGGTGAGCCGGGAGGGGCCGCTGCCGCCCTCGCGGGAGTCGGCCGAGCCGCCCCGGCGCACACCCCGGCGGCGCAGGTCCTCGTCACGGCCGTAGAGCCAGTCGAGCGCGGCGTCACGGGCGGCGGCCGAGGCGGGGAGGGGGCCGGTGCAGCGTTCTGCGGGGGAGCCGAGGACGAGGCGCCAGCGTTCCAGGCTGGGGTCCGGTGACGTGGACGGCCGGTCGGGCGTCGGGGAGTTCATCGCACCGTCCCCAGGCCGTGCCGGTCGAGCAGTCGGGTCACGTTCTCCTCCAGGGCGCGGGCGCGGGCCAGCAGCAGAGGGTCGGCGGTCGTGCGCAGCAGGGAGCGGGCCGAACCCTGCTTGCCGCGTCGCTGAAGCAGGCGCTCGGCGATCCGTTCGCGTTCGCGGGGCGGGAAGAAGGCGAAGGCCTGGCGCAGCGCGGGCAGACCGGTGAGGAAGTCGTCCTCGGCCATCGCGGAGACCACGCCGTCCAGTACGTCGATCAGGGGCTCGGTGTCGGCCGTCGCGTCCGCGGTGACCTCCTCGCGGGCCAGCGCGAACAGGCCGGCCAGCCAGTCCCCGAGGGCGTCGGCGGCACAGGACGCGAGAGCCTGTACGGCCGGCCCCGGGTCGTCGGGGGTGCCCAGCACCCAGCGCAGACCGAAGGCGGCGCCGCGCAGGTCGGCGGGCGCCCGCCGGTCACGGCCGATACGGGCGGCGGCCTCGGCGGCGGCTTCCCGGGTGACCGACAGCAGCTGCGGGGCGTGCAGCAGCGCGTCCCGGGCGGCCGCGAGTGCGCGCAACCGGGCGAAGTCCACCCCCGGACCGCCGTGCAGCCCCTCCGCCAGCCAGAACACGCGGTCGGCCGCGTCCGCGACGACGCTGCCCAGCAGCCGGCCACGGGCCACGCCGAACACCCGGTCGTGCCGCCACAGGCCCAGCGCCGCCGTCAACACCTCGCCGAGCGGGCCCAGTTCCGGAACCTGCCCGACCTGGCCGGCGAGTGCCTCCAGCAGCTCGTCACACAGGGGCCCGACGCCGCACAGCACCGCGTCGAACAGCAGCCCGGCGAGCGGCCCCGCCTCCGTGCCCGCCTCGCGCGCCCGCTCGCCGAGCACCACCGACGCCGCCTCCTCCAGCCGCGCCCCGTACGCGCCCGCCTCGATGAGCGCCGCCTCCCGCCCGCCCGCCTCACCGGGCTCCCAGCGCTCGGTGAACACCGGGTCCGCCCCGTCGGCCGGACCGCAGACTCGGGTGAAACCGGGGATATCGAGCACCCGCAGGCGATGCAGGACCTGGCTGCGCGTCAGGCCGTCGGGGTCGGTCAGGTCGAGGGCGACCGGGCCGTCGGGATCGGCGAGACCCAGGCGGGCGAGCCGCTCGGCGACGTCGTGCACCAGCGGGGGCAGCGGGGTGTCCGGATGCAGCCGCCCCTCGCTCTCACCGGCGCAGGCGGCCACCATCTCCACGACGACGGGATGGGTGCCGGCGCCGAGCGTGCCCCGGCCCGTCCACGGCAGCGGCTGATCCAGATCGTCACTGATCAGCGCCCCGGCGAGACCGTCCAGGACATCCACCCGGGCCTCGTACGCGTGGCCCCGCATCAGCGCCAGCCCCTGCGCCAGCCCGCGCGCGGCGATCAGGTCGGCCGTGGACGCCCGGATCCCGCGGCCGCGCAGCCGCTCGGCGACCGAGCGCAGCAGGCCCTGCGCGGCGGACTGCGGACCGGACTCCCAGAGCTGCTGGTAGTAGCCGGGCGAAGGCATCCCGGACTGGTAGCCGGCGAAGGCGTCCAACTGCCGGAAGGAGTAGGGCACGAGAAAGCTGCCGCCGAGGGCGCCGGGCGGCGGTGTGGGGATCTCCGGCCAGTCGCGGTCGCCGTCACCGTCGCCCCGGCCGTCGTTCCGGGACGACAGCGCGCGCAGCGCCGGCTGGTGGAAGCCGCCGGTCACCACCAGCACCGGCCGCTCGCCGGCGCGTGCCGTGGCCGCGCGCACCCAGGACGCCATGTACTCCTCGCGCGCCCGGTCACCCGCATCGGCCTCGGCGTCCCCGCGCACCAGCTCGAAGTAGGCGTCGAGGCGCGCTTCGAGGTCGTCGCCCGGGTCGGTGATCTCGAACAGCCCGTCCCACAGCGCGTCCACCGAGTCCACGGCGAAGTGCGCGCAGAGCCGCTCCGTCGCCTCCGCGTACCGCGCCTCGGCGTCGGCATAGCGGTTGGTCCGCCGGTCGGCCCGCTCCGCGAACGCCGGGTGCCAGGACGGCAGGTCGATGAAGCGCACCTCGGCCCCCGAGGCACGGCCCTGGTGCAGCGCGATCCACTCCGGGGAGTAGTCGCACAGCGGAGCCCACGAGGTCGCGACACGTGTCTCGTCGCGGTAGTGGCTGAAGACGGCGACCGGCAGCCGATGCCCGAGCAGCAGCTCGTCCAGCCGGTCGTTCATGTCGGCCGGTCCCTCCACCAGCACATACGCGGGCCGCAGTTCCTCGATCGCCCGGCCGACCAGCCGGGCGCACGCGGGCGAGTGGTGCCGTACGCCGAGGAAGACGGCGTCAGGGGTGGTGGCGGGCGGCGACAGGTCGGCGGCCCTCGATGTCCGCGGCATCAGTCCCCCAGCAGATGCCGCGCGTCATGCATCTCCCGCCACTGCGCGCCCTTGCGCCGAGGCACCTCCTGCTCCAGGAACCGCCGCAGCCGGGCCAGGTCCTCGGGACTGTCCTTCGCGGCTGTGCCCGCCAGGCTCGCCACCACGTCGGCCGCGCTGCCCGCCTCGCCGCGCAGGAACCAGCCGCGCACCCCCACCGCATGCGCGACGGACACGGCCTCGGCGGTGCTCATCACCGTCGACATCCGCTCGCCCCGCTCCGCCGTGCCCCGCAGTTCGCGGAAGGTGCCCACCAGGACCTCGAGCACGTCCCGGCGCGGCCCCGGCTCCACCCCCGACTGCCGCAGCAGCGCCGTGGCCTCGGCCTCGACCAGTGCCAGCTCGGTGTCGAAGTCGGGGATGGGGAAGACCGTCTCGAAGTTGAAGCGGCGTTTGAGCGCGGCGCTCATCTCGTTGACGCCGCGGTCGCGGGTGTTGGCGGTGGCGATGACGTTGAAGCCCTGGCGGGCGAAGACCATGCCCTGCGGCCCGTCCAGCTCGGGTACGGCGATGACCCGGTCCGACAGCAGCGACAGCAGACAGTCCTGCACCTCCAGCGGACAGCGGGTGATCTCCTCGAACCGCACGATCCGGCCCTCGGCCATGCCGCGCAGCATCGGCGCGGGGACGAGGGAGCGGGGCGAGGGGCCCTCGGAGACCAGCAGCGCGTAGTTCCAGGAGTACTTGATCTGGTCCTCGGTGGTGGCCGCGCCGCCCTGCACGGTGAGCGCGGAGCTACCGCTGACGGCCGCCGCGATCAGCTCGGAGAGCAGCGACTTCGCCGTGCCCGGCTCTCCCACGAGCAGCAGGCCGCGGTTGGTGGCCAGGGTGACCAGGGCACGCTCCACCAGGGAGACATTGCCGACGAACTTGCGGCTGACACCGGCCCGTTCGTCACCGGCGATGAAGCGGCGGGCCGCGCGCAGGCTGAGCTCCCAGCCCGGCGGGCGCGGGTCGCCGTCGGACGCGCGCAGGGCGGCGAGCTCGTCGGCGTAGCGGACCTCCGCGGGCGGGCGCTGAAGCTGTTCCTCGGTGGCCACGGGCGTGGCGGGTGCGCTCACTTCGCGGTCACCTCGGTGAGGTCGGCCAGGATCTCGGAGGCGACGACGGGGTCGAGACCGGCGAAACGCAGCGGGTAGTCGTGCCTCGGAGCGAAGTCGCCCGGGCTGTCGTCGAGCCAGACCGTCTCGAAGGTCTGGTCGCCGAACTCGTCGACCATGCCGACGGCGATCCCTGGGTCGAGTTCGATCACCAGATAGCTGCCGGCGTCGATGCGCCGGTGGAACCAGCGCTCCACGCCCGCGTCCTGCGGCTGGCCCCGCTCCCAGCCGCGCTTGGTCAGACCGAGCAGCCTGCCGACCGGCACGGCGGCGCCCTCGAACCGGGCCAGCCGATGGCCCGCGGCCTCCTCCTCGGAGAGCGCGTGCACGGCACGGCCCAACTGCGGGAAGGGCTGCAGGATCTCGTAGTCGGCGAACAGCTCCGACCAGGCGCCCAGGTCCTCACCCAGGTGCAGTGGATGCGCCAGCCGGACGCTCGCCTTCTCGGGCAGCGTCAGCTCGTCGTCCTCGACGTCGGCGAACGTACGGTCCTCCGCCACCCGGAACGCCGTCACCTCACCGTCCGCCTCGCTCAGCCACACCAGACGCCGCACCAGATGCCACAGCAGCGGATGCGCCACGAACAGCTCCTGGAACTCGGCGGCCGTCCAGGAACGCCCGGTGACCATCGCCGCCTCCAGGCGCCGTACCTGGTCGCCGGCCACCGTGCGCACGTCCTTCTTGAGCCCGGCGAACCGCTTGCGCTCGGCCGGTGCCAGCTCCGGGTCGTCCTTGGCGGCGGGCGCGGGCAGCGCCTTGCGGGGCTTGCCGTCGGCGTCGCGGACGTACGGCCGCAGCTGCTCGTCGAAGCCGACCGTGAACTGCCGGGTGCCGTAGTCGATGACGGTGCTGCCGTCCGCGTCGAGGCCGAAGTCGGGCACGAGCCGGTCGCCCAGCTGCTCGGCCGTCAGGCCCAGACCCTCGGCGACCTCGGCGATCTTCTCCTGGGCCCGGACCTTCAGGGCCTTGAACGGCACCCGCTGCGAGATGCCGTGCAGATGCAGCAGCGCCACATCGCTGCCGATCGTCGCGAGGACGTTCAGCCCCTCCACGGCACGGTGGTGGGCCCCCTCGCCGGGCCAGGCGCGCAGCACGGGAGTGAGACGGCGTACGGTCTCGTCGTCCCCGAGCCAGCCGAGCGCGTGCAGCGCCCAGCTCTCCTTCGGGGGCATCCCGGCGAGCCGCCACTGCTCGAACAGGCCCCAGGCGAAGGCGGCGAGGGAGTCGGCGGTGCAGTGCGCGGTCAGCACGTCGAGGCCGGGGTAGACCTCGCCTGGCCTGGACAGTGCCAGCAGGGTGAAGGCGTGGCGTACCGCGTCGGGGGGCAGCGCGCCGCCCTCCGTCAGCAGGATCTGCGGCAGCAGCGCGGGCTCCGCCCAGGCGCCGACGACCGGCATGCGCGCGGGAAGGGCGCTCTCCAGCGGGTCGAGCGACAGCAGCTCCTCGACGATGCCCAGGGCCTGCGGTCCGGACCCGGCGACGGCCGCCAGCACCGCCTCGGCGCCGTGTGCGTCGGCCACCAGGCGCAGTGCCTGCTCCGCGCCGCGCCGCACGGTGCCGGGCTTGCCCACCGCGTGCGGGACGAGCACCGGCACGGCGGCCGGTCCGTGCCGCGACACCCAGGCACGGGCCGTGGCGTCGGCCGACTTCAGCCGGGCCAGCCAGTCGCTCACCAGACCCGCGACCTCGACGTCCACGAACGGCAGGACCAGCGTGCCCAGCGTGGCGGGGTGCCGGGTGGCGGCGCGCAGCAGCAGCGGCAGGGCGTGCGTCTCGTGCCTGGCCGCGACGGGCTTGAGCGTGGCCTCACCGTCCCAGTAGTCCTCGGGGGCGCAGGTGGCCAGCAGCGGACGTACGACGTCCTCGGCGCCCACGACGAACAGCCGGGCGTCCCGGACGTCCTTCAACTGACCGCCCTGCTGGAGAAGTTCGATCTCCCGGCTCCAGGTGTACTGGTCGCGCCACTTGGCGTACCAGGACTCGACGCCGGCCCACCGCTCCCGCTCACCCGGCAGCCAGGCGACCCGCGGCTGCGGGACCACCGGCGTCTCGTCCGCCACGCGCGCCTTGCGAGCCGCGCGCTTCTTCGTCCACGGCGGGCCGACCAGCAGCGGGGGCAGCGCTTCCGCGGGGGCATCGGCCACCCGGTCGGGGCTGGTGAGCAGCGGTTCGACGAGAGCGGCGACCTCGGTGGGGAGGTCGGGCAGCGCGGCGGCCGTCAGCTTCGGGTGCGCCTGGATGTGCGCGGTCAGCAACTGCTCCGCCATGGAGGCGTACTTGGCGGAACCGAGTGCCGCCTGCCCCAGCAGGCGCAGGGCGCGGACCGGGTAGCGCCGCATCGCCTCCAGCAGGGACGGGCGGACGTGCTTTTCCTCGACGCGGGCGAGAAGGATCCCGAAGGCGTCGTCCGACGGCAGCTCGAGAAGCGCACCGGCGAGGCTCTTGGTCCGGTCGGAGCCGTACGCCTGCCGGAGCGCGTTCTCCAGCAGCGGCGCGAACGCCGCGCCGGTGCCCTCGGCGAGCGTCGCGATGAGTGCCATCGACCAGCCGCCCCAGCTCAGGCGCAGCTTGTCGCCGAAGTACGCGAGCTGGGCCGGGGAGTGGAGCGAACACAGCAGCATCTCCTGCAGCGTCGGGTCGTCCACGACCTCGCCCGTGCAGCACTCGGCGACCCATTCCCGCTCGCCCGGCACCAGATAGGACACGACGATCCGGTGGCGCTCGCCGTCCCGGAACCGCCCCAGCGCGGCCACGGCCTCCCCGTACACCTCCTCGTCGGCTACGGCGAGCAACACCCGCATCCGGTCCGCGAAGTGACGCCGGGCCCACTGGGCGTCGACCAGGCCGACGGGGTGCCGGAAGCGCAGCCGCGGATCCTCGCGCTTGCTGCCGTACTGCGTCCAGCGCGCGTCGATGTCGAAGTACTCCACCACCGCCCGCGCGGCGAACGCCAGGCCGTGGGCCTGGACCCAGGCGTCCACGAAGACCCCTTCGGGCAGCTGGTAGTGCATGGTCAACGAGGCCAGGGCCGCCGCGCCGAGCGGACTGGGGCTGCCGTTCAGATGCGCGCGGACCGCCTCGACGATCTCCGGCTCACTCTTCGGCGCGCAGAGCATCTGCTCGACCCAGTCCGCCTCCTCCTTCAGCCGGCCCGCCACCAGCTCCTCGGCGTCCTTGCGCGGCCCGCCGCCGCTCCGCCGGCTCCCGCCCCGCCTCGGGTGGGCCAACCGCCGCCAGGCGGGCGGTACTTCGAAGGCGTCCTCATCGGGAAGGACGACGTCGTCCGGCGAGGCCCCGGCCGGCTCCCCGGCGTCGACCGGAGCCTCGGCGGAAGCCTGCCCGGTCCCCCCGGCCACGACCTCGCCCGAACCCGCGGCCGCGGCGCCGACCGCTACCGCGACCTCCCGATACCCCTTGCGCTCCTTCTCCGCGATCACCTTGGCCAGATGGAGTTCAGCCGCCTCGGCCGAGCCCAACTCCTTGACCTGTGTACGGCCCTCGGTGCCGACCCGCCCGTAGCGCACGGTGACGGCGACCCCGTCGGCCTCCGCCTCCCAGAACTTCGCCGACCCGTCCCCGACAAACTCCCAGCGCCGCACGGCCCCTCCCCTTCGCCCGGCCCCCCGGCCGGTGATCGCTCGATCAACTGGCCGCCACAGTAGACGCGCCCACTGACAACGGCCCCGCGGCGGCCCGTTCCACCCTCACTGTCAGTACACCGGGCAGGCGTTGCCGTCCGTCCCGGCAATGGCAGGATGCGGGAACGCGATGAGAGGGGCGAGAGGGGCGGGGCGCGATGGGCCGGAGTGAGCGGGAGGCGGTGGCCGGGGGCCGGCGTCTGTGGGACGCGGCGCGGGCGGTGGCCGACGATCACGCACGGGCCGTCGAGGCGGTGCGCGAGGCACTGAAACCCCTCCATGACGACCTGGCGCGCCGCGAGCTGGACGCCATCCCCGTGGCCCGGCTCAAGGACCTCACCGAGGGCAGGCTGCGCCTGGGCGAGGTGGAGAAGGGCGGGTTCCGCACGGTCGGGCAGGTCCTCGACGCCGGTTCGTACCGGTTGCGGCAGCTGCCCGGGGTCGGACAGCAGACCGCCGACCAGACCGTGGCCGCCGCCCGCCGGATCGCCGACGCCGTGCGCGACACCATCGCCGTACACATCGACGTGGACCGGCCTGAGCCCCGGACCACCGCCCTGGTCGTCGCGCTCAGCGTCCTGGTGGAGGCGGGCCCCGAGGCACGCCGGGCCGTCGACACGGCCCGCACGCTCACCGAGCGGCTCGGCCCACTGCTCTCCGACGCGGCGCCCACGGCCGGGCGGCTGCGCATGCTGCTCGCGGGCCGAGCCGGACGGGAACGGGCGCTGGCGGCCCTGGCGGAGGTCCGCGCGCTCACCGAGCAGGCCGGCCAGGACGGCGTCCCGCAGCTGCTCGCCCAGGCCTCGGTCGACCTGCTGCGTCGCCCGGAGTCCGAGGTGGCCGCGCTGGTCGACTTCGAGCTCCGTTCCGCCGAGTACTACGGCCTGCTCGCCGAGCTCTCGGGCCGGGCCCCCGACCCGGCGGCATCCGAGGGGTTCCTGCCGGACGAGGTGGCCGAGCGGGTCAGGAACCAGACGCTCGACGACACGCACCGCCGGGTCTCACTGCGCGGCTACCAGGCCTTCGGCACACGATTTGCCCTCGCCCAGCGCCGGGTGATCCTCGGCGACGAGATGGGGCTCGGCAAGACGATCCAGGCCATCGCCGCACTGGCCCACCTCGCCGCCGAGGGCCAGAGCCACTTCCTCGTGGTCTGCCCGGCCAGCGTGCTCATCAACTGGACCCGGGAGATCGAGAAACGCAGCGCGCTGCGCGTGACCCCGCTGCACGGCCCCGACCGGCAGGACGCGTTCGCCGACTGGAAGGGGCGCGGCGGGGTCGCGGTCACCACCTTCGACGCGTTGCGCGGCTTCCCGGCGCCCGGCGGCGGCGAGTTGGGCATGCTCGTCGTGGACGAGGCCCACTATGTGAAGAATCCCCGAACCCGCCGCTCGACGACCGTCTCCGAGTGGGCGGAACACTGTGACCGCGTGCTGTTCCTGACCGGTACGCCCATGGAGAACCGCGTCGAGGAGTTCCGCAGCCTGGTGCGCATACTCCAGCCCGCCCTGGCCGAGACCGTCGACGGGGTGGCCGGATCCAAGGCGTTCCGCAAGGCCGTCGCACCGGTCTATCTGCGCCGCAACCAGCAGGACGTCCTCACCGAACTCCCCGCGCTCCAGCACACGGACGAGTGGGAGGAGCCCAGCGCGCAGGACGAGGAGGCCTACCGCGAGGCCGTACGCGCCGGCAACTTCATGGCCATGCGCAGAGCGGCGTACGCGCGTCCCGAACGGTCGGCGAAGCTGGAGCGGCTGCGCGAGATCGCCGAGGAGGCGGCGGAGAACGGGCTGAAGGTCGTGGTGTTCTCGGCCTTCCGTGACGTACTGGGAGCGGTCGACAAGGCGCTGACGGACGGCCGAGAGCCGGCTGACGGGATCAACGGCCGGGTCCACGGCCCGATCAACGGCAGCGTGCCGCCCGCCCGCCGTCAGCGGATCGTCGACGACTTCGCCGCCGCGCCCGGCCATGCGGTCCTGCTCGCGCAGATCGAGGCGGGCGGAGTGGGCCTCAACATGCAGGCCGCCTCGGTCGTCATCCTCTGCGAACCCCAGCTCAAGCCGACCATCGAACACCAGGCGGTCGCCCGCGCCCACCGCATGGGCCAGGTCCGCTCGGTCCGCGTGCACCGCCTGCTCTGCACGAGCGGGGTGGACGAACGCCTGGTGCGGATGCTGGAGAACAAGTCCCGCCTGTTCGACGCGTACGCCCGCCGCAGCGCGGTCGCCGAGTCGACCCCGGACGCCGTCGACATCTCGGATCTGAGCCTGGCCCGCCGCATCGTGGAGGAGGAGCAGGCCCGGCTGGGCACGACCCCGGCGGAGCCCGCGACGGAAGGGGCGTGAGGGCCGGGCGAGAAGGGTTCATGACCGCCCCGCCGCCCGGCGACAAGCCTCCGCGTACGCCCGTACGAGTGGCCGCCCGGCATCCTCGCGCCGCCAGGCCAGCGCATACCGGCTCGGCGTCAGCCCCCGCACCGGACGCGTCACCACCCCGCCCAGCGAGACCAGCGGGGCGTTGCCCGCGGCCACCAGGCAGACCCCCAGCCCCGCGACCAGCGCCTCGTACGTCTCCTCGGTGCTCGCGATCTCGGCCCCGATGCGCGGCAGGCGCCCGCCCCGCTCCTCCAGCGCCAGCCAGTGGTCGCGCAACGGCCCCGCGCTCGCCGGCAGGGCGAGGAACGGCTCCTCGATCAGGTCCGTGAAGTCGACCTCCGCGCGGGCGGCCAGCGGATGGGCCTCGGGCAGGGCGACCAGTCGGGGCTCCTTTGCGACCACGGTCCAGCCGTAGCGTCCGGCGTCCGGCAGCGGCAGCCACACGAAGGCCACGTCGGCCTCACCGTCCGCGAGGCCCGCCGTCGGGTCCTCCCAGCTCACCTGCCGCAGCCGCAGGACGGTGTCCGGGTGCGCGGCGGTGAAACGGGAGCGGATCGAGGGCAGCAGCCCACCGCGCCCCGGACTGGTGCTCATGCCCACCACCAGCGTGCCGCGTGCCACCGCCCGCGCGGCCTCCAGCGCCGCCGCCCCCTGAGACCAGGCGTCCAGCACCCGCCGGGCGTGCGGCAGCAGTGCCGCGCCGGCCTCGGTGAGCGTCACGTCCTGCGGCTCGCGACGGAACAGCTCCACGCCCAGCTGCCGCTCCAGCGCCCGGACCTGCTTGCTGAGCGCGGGCTGGGAGACGTACAGCCGCTCGGCCGCGCGCGTGAAGTGCAGTTCCTCGGCCACCGTCACGAAGTAGCGCAGGTCCCGTACGTGAACGTCCATAGCCATAACCATCGGTTATCAGCGTGGGTCTTGGACGGGCAACCCCATCGCGCAGCAGGCTGGTCCGCATCACGGCGATACGAGGAGCTGTCATGAACAAGGTGTGGCTGATCACCGGCGCGAGCAGCGGATTCGGGCGGGCCATCGCGGACGTGGCGCTCGCCGAGGGCGATGTGGTGGTGGGTGCGATGCGGCGCCCCGAGGGCCTGGACGACCTCGTGGCCGCGCACCCCGACCAGGTGGAGGCGCTGCGGCTGGACGTGGCCGAGACGGGTGCCGCGGAGGCGGCCGTTCGGGATGTGATCGACCGGCACGGGCGGATCGACGTGCTGGTCAACAACGCGGGCCGCACACACGTGGGCGCCTTCGAGGAGACCACCGAGCAGGAGCTGCGCGAGCTGTTCGAGGTGCATGTCTTCGGGCCGGCCGCCCTCACCCGCGCGGTGCTGCCGCACATGCGTGAGCGGCGCTCCGGGGCGATCGTGCAGATGAGCAGCATGGGCGGGCAGATGTCCTTCGCGGGCTTCTCGGCGTACAGCGGAACCAAGTTCGCGCTGGAGGGCCTGTCCGAGGGGCTCGCGGACGAGGTCGCCGAGTTCGGCATCAAGGTGCTGATCGTGGAGCCGGGTTCCTTCCGTACGTCCCTGTTCGAGACGGGGCGCAGGGGGACCAGCGCGGACAGCGGCCGGTACCCCAAGGTGAGCCAGACCCGCGGCCTGGTCTCGGGCGGCGACGGCACCCAGCCCGGCGACCCGGCGAAGGCGGCGGCTCTGATCCTCGCCGCGCTGGAGTCCGAGCACACCCCGCTGCGCCTGCCGCTCGGCGACGACGGCGTCGACGCCGTACTCGGTCACCTCGACCAGGTGCGCGGCGACATCGCGGCCTGGGAGAAGCGGACCCGGGCGACGTCCTTCGACGACTGACCTGATCCGGTGAACTCGGCAGGGCCCCACGGGCCGAGTTCGCCGTGCAGGCCCCTTGTGTAATTCCTGTGGAGCCCTCAATCTTTCGGCTGACGCACAGGTGCGACATCGACATTTGACATGTCCCTGTCTATGTCGCGTCCGCCTGGTGCGTGCACCCGTGCAACCCCCACCAGCGCACCACCGATTGAGGAGGACCCCTCAGATGGCAGTGATGCGTACTCCCCACAGCACGGCCCGCCGAAGACTGGCCCTGCTCAGCGCGGCGGCCACCGCGGCGCTCACCGCAGGCCTCGGCTCCGCGCTCCCCGCCGCGGCCGCACCCGAGGGCCGTATCCAGTACGCCGGTGCGGCGGGCGCCGTCGCCGACAGCTACATCGTGACCCTCAGGGCCGACCACGCCCGTTCCGGCTCCAAGGCGGGGCGTGACCTCGTCGAGGGGTACGGCGCCGGCATCGAGCGGACGTACCGGAAGGCCCTCAACGGCTACGCGATCGAGGCCTCCCAGGCCGAGGCGAAGCGGCTCGCCGCCGACCCCGCCGTCGCCTCCGTGGTCCAGAACCGCACCTTCAGCATCAACGCGACCCAGGCCAACCCGCCCTCCTGGGGCCTGGACCGCATCGACCAGAAGAACCTCCCGTTGAACAGCTCGTACACCTACCCGGACTCGGCCGGGCAGGGCGTGACCGCGTACGTCATCGACACCGGCGTCCGCATCACCCACAGCGACTTCGGCGGCCGGGCCTCCTACGGCTACGACGCCATCGACAACGACAACACCGCCCAGGACGGCCACGGCCACGGCACGCACGTCGCGGGCACGGTCGCGGGCGGCGCGTACGGCGTCGCCAAGAAGGCCAAGGTCGTCGGCGTCCGTGTGCTGAACAACTCCGGTTCCGGTACGACCGCGCAGGTCGTCGCCGGTATCGACTGGGTCGCCCAGAACGCGGTCAAGCCGGCCGTCGCCAACATGTCCCTCGGCGGCGGCGCCGACACCGCCCTCGACACGGCCGTACGCAACGCCATCGCCTCCGGCATCACCTTTGCCGTGGCGGCCGGCAACGAGTCGACCAATGCCTCCACCAAGTCGCCCGCACGGGTCACGGAGGCGATCACGGTCGGCGCGACGACCTCGACCGACGCCAAGGCGAGCTACTCCAACTACGGCTCGGTGCTCGACCTGTTCGCGCCGGGTTCGTCCATCACCTCGACCTGGAACTCCAGCGACTCGGCGACCAACACCATCTCCGGTACGTCGATGGCGAGCCCGCACGTTGCCGGCGCGGCCGCCCTGTACCTCGCCGACCACCCCACCTCCACCCCGGCCCAGGTCTCCACGGCCCTGACGTCCGCCGCCACCACCGGCGTCGTCACCGGCCCGGGCACCGGCTCGCCCAACCGGCTGCTGTACGTCGGCGGCGGTACGACCACCCCGCCCGGCCCGCGCTTCGAGAACACCGGTGACTACGCCATCGCCGACAACACCACGGTCGAGTCCCCGGTGACCGTCTCCGGCGTCTCGGGCAACGCGCCCGCGGCCCTGCCCGTCGAGGTGCACATCGTCCACACATACATCGGCGACCTCCAGGTCCAGCTGATCGCCCCGGACGGCACGGCGTACACGCTCAAGTCGTACGGCACCGGCGGCAGTTCGGACAACATCAACACCACGTACTCGGTGAACGCCTCATCGGAGGCCGCGGCCGGCACGTGGAAGCTGCGCGTGAGCGACAACGCGAACTACGACACCGGGCGGATCGACGCCTGGGCGTTGCAGTTCTGATGCCGGGTCAGTGATCGTCCTCGTCCTCGCGGAACGGCTCCGGGTCCGTGACCCAGCCGGCCGCGAGGACGAGCCGCGTGTGGCGGTGCACGGCCAGGAAGCCGAAGGGGCGGTCGAAGGCGGCCTCGACGGTGGTGGTCACCCAGCGGAGCCTTGGCATGCCTGCCCCGGCCATGCCGAAGGCCGTCACCGCCGCCGCCTCGAAACCGCGGGCGCCGAACCTCGCCATCGCTGACTGCTCGGCCGAGGCGACGTGCAGCGGACGGCCGCTGATGCCGGCGAAGTGACCCGAGGGCCGCTCGGTCATCGCCGCCGTGAGCCCGAACACCTCGTGGTGGTCACCGAGATCGTGGCTCGTCCGTACGTCGTACGCCACGGCCGTGACCGCCAGCGCCGGTGGCTCGGGGGTCGTACGGCGCTCCTTCACGACGTGCACACCGGGGCCCACCTCGCCGTAGGGCAGCCGGTACCCGGGGACGACGGGATGCCTGCGGGCCAGGATGCCCACTCCGGCCGCCAGCACCCGGCCGGGTGCCATCCCCACCTCGCCCAGCAGCAGATGGACGTCGATCGCTGAATTGCCCAGCACCTTCAGCTCGGTGACATGTCCCGCCGGTGTGTCGGCGACGCCGATCCGGTCCAGTAGCGAGCTCCTGCGCCACAGCCCCAGCAACTCCCGCCCGGACCAGGGCCCGGCCTCCGGCATCCAGCACGTCTCCCGGAACGGCTTCAGCCAAACGGTGCGCAACGCCAGCGCGCTCGCCAACACCATCTCGGTGTCCTCCGCGAGCGGAACGGGCATCTCTTCGATCAGCCCACCCGTCCGCTTCGCCGCCAGGAGTCCAGCCTCCCCTTGTCGGCCACCGGATCCCCCGACAGCACGCCGTGCGCCTCCGCCGGCAGCCCCGTCTCCCACCGCTCCCGCAGCTCCAGCGTCCGCTTCGTCCACAGTCCGAGGGCCGAGTCCAGCCCCGGCATCGCCGCCATCGCACCCAGCAACTCCCGCGCCGCGCCCGCCGCCTCGTCCGCCGGCAGGCCCACCGCGTCGGCCAGTTCCGCCCTCGCCGTACCGCTCGCGCCGTCCGCCAGGAAGGCGAGCAGCGGCCACACGCCCGCCCCCGAGAAGACCGTGCCGCCGCCCGCAGCGGGGTCCGACGCCTGCGCCCATCGGGCGGTCAGCTCGTTCACCGCCCGGATCGTCGCATTCGTCACTGGCATGACCATCCCCCTCGTTCCCCGCTTACCATTCGCCCAGTCGTACGCCCGTTCCCGTCGCCCGGCACCGCCGCCTGAACCAGGAGCACGGTACTCGTGTCCATACCTCCGCCTCCCGGACCTCACCAGCCACAAGGGTCCCCGGAGCAGGCCCAAGGGCCGTCCGCGCAGGGGCAGTACGCACCGCCGTCGCCCCCGACATCGCCGTACGGCTACGGCACACCCGGTGCCCAGGGCCCGTACGGGTACCCCTACGGCGCGTACGGCCCCTACGGCCGCCCCGTGCCCGTCAACGGCGTCGCCATCGGTGCCCTCGTCCTCGGCATCCTCTGCTTCGTGCCGGCCGTCGGGCTGGTGCTGGGGCTGATCGCGCTGGCGCAGATCAAGAAGAAGGGCGAGCGCGGCAAGGGCATGGCGGTCGCCGGCTCCATCCTGTCCTCCGTGGGGCTGGTGCTGTGGGCGCTGGCGCTCTCCACCGGCTCCGCCTCGGACTTCTGGGACGGCTTCAAGGACGCGGCGAGCGGCGACGGCACCGCCTACGCGCTGGCCAAGGGCGACTGCTTCGACTCGCCGAACGGCAACCTGGAGGGGGACGCGTACGACGTCGTCGAGGTGCCCTGCTCCGACCCGCACGACGGCGAGGTCTTCGGGGTCGTCACACTGCCGGGCGGCGGCTTCCCCGGTGACGACGAGGTCAGCCGGGCGGCCGACGACAAGTGCTATGCGCTCCAGGACGGTTACGCCATGGACACCTGGGCCGTGCCGGAGGACGTGGAGGTGTACTACTTCATCCCGTCCCGGCAGAGCTGGCGGTTCGGTGACCGCGAGATCACGTGCCTGTTCGGCAGCGCGGAGGAGAACGGCAAGCTGACCGGCTCGCTGCGCGTCGACCCGACGACGCTCGACACCGACCAGACCGTCTTCCTCTCCGCGGCCAACGCCGTGGACACCGCGCTGTACGAGGAGCCCGAGGAATACCCCGAGGAGGACCTGGCGGCCAACCAGGCATGGGCCAAGGACGTCCACGCCGTGCTCGGCGAACAGATCGAGGCGCTGCGCGGGCACCGCTGGGCGGCGGACACGAAGCAGCCGGTCGCCGACCTGATCGAGGAGATGGAGGACGCCCACAAGGAGTGGGCGCGGGCGGCCGCCGCGAAGGACGCGGACACGTACTACGCGCACTACGACAACGGCTACGAGTATGTGGACGGCCCCGCCACCGTCACCGCACGCAAGGCTCTGGGCCTGGAAACCACCGTGCCGACGTACGAGGACGACTCGGGCAGCGGTGACGAGAGCGGGAGCGCGGGGGGTCTCGATGTGTGAGCCCAGGTGTGAGCGCGGCTATAGCGGGGAGAAAGTGCCTGCGTAAAGCCCCCGGCGGGCACAAGTCATCACATCGAGTGATTCTCTGGCCTTTGCTTGCACGGGACAACTCATGGTTGCCACGCTGTTGCTGTCTGTACAACCTGATGGGAGCGGCCAGTGACTTTCGGTGAGCAGCCGGCGTACCTGCGCGTGGCGGGTGATCTCCGCAAGAAGATCGTCGACGGCTCGCTGCCACCGCACACCCGCCTCCCGTCCCAGGCCAGGATCCGCGAGGAGTACGGCGTGTCGGACACCGTCGCGCTGGAGGCGCGCAAGGTGCTGATGGCCGAGGGGCTGGTCGAGGGCCGTTCCGGCTCCGGGACCTACGTCCGGGAGCGCCCCGTCCCCCGCCGGGTCTCCCGCTCCGGCTTCCGTCCGCCGAGCGGTGCCACGCCCTTCCGTCAGGAGCAGGCCGACGGCGAGGTGCGCGGCACCTGGGAGTCCCGCAGCGCTCAGGCCGAGGCGAGCGTCGCCGTCGCCGAGCGGCTCGCCATCCGCCCCGGCGACCGGGTGATGTGCACGCGGTATCTCTTCCGGGACGCCGGCGAGGCGATGATGCTGTCCACCTCCTGGGAGCCCCTCGCCGTCACCGGCCGCACGCCCGTGATGCTGCCCGAGGAGGGCCCGCTCGGCGGCATGGGCGTCGTCGAGCGCATGGCGGCCATCGACGTCGTCGTGGACAACGTCACGGAGGAGGTCGGCGCCCGCCCCGGTCTCGCCGAGGAGTTGCTGACGCTCGGCGGCGTCCCCGGTCATGTGGTGCTGGTCATCCAGCGCACCTACTACGCGTCCGGCCGTCCGGTGGAGACCGCGGACGTGGTGATCCCGGCGGACCGGTACCGGGTCGCCTATCACCTCCCGGTGAAGTAGCGCACTCGTTCGTGAGGTAGCGCACACCTCACGGCAGTTGTCATCGGAAGGGCCTCAACTTCCGCCTCCTCCACCGCCGTTGGAATCTGGCCGTTCTCGCAGGTCGTCACAGGCGTGCGCGGTATGCCTGTGACCGGATGCATCCATGTCTCCGCACGGCGCGTTCGGCGCCGTGCGCCCCCTGCGACTTGGCTGGTTGCGTACCTCTTTGTGAAAAGCCGTATTCGCTGCGTAAAGGTTAGGCGTAGGCTCGGGCATATGCGGATTGCGGTTTCCTTAGCGGGCGGGGCACAGCACACGCCGCGAGCGAAGCGAGATGGGGGTCCCCCCGGCCGAAGGCTGGGGGAGGGACTCGGGCGGTGGTGGACGGGAGCGGGCAGCCGGTGGTGGGCGGGAAGGAGCGGTGGGGTGCGATGAACGACAGCACGATCACTCTCCCCTGGCTCGTCGTCCGGCAGGACGACAACGGCAATCGCTATCGCGTGGGCCGGTACGCGACCCGGGCGGAGGCCCAGAAGATCGCGGACAGCCTCGACAGCCGTGGACACAAGCAGCTGTACTGGGTCGAGCGGATCGCGCAGAACGGCGACAGCGCGGACCACTGACCCCATCTGAGCTCCCGTAGGCTCCGGCGCATGACGGAACGGATCGTGGTCGGCGCCGCCTTGCTGGACAGGGGCCGCCTGCTCGCAGCGCGCCGCAGCGCCCCCGTGGAACTGGCCGGGCGCTGGGAGTTGCCCGGGGGCAAGGTCGAGCCGGGTGAGACGCCCGAGGCGGCGCTCGTGCGCGAACTGCGGGAGGAACTCGGCGTGGACGCCGAGGTGATCGAGCGTGTACCGGGCATCTGGCCGCTGAAAACCCCTTACGTCCTGCAGGTGTGGACGGCCCGTCTCCGACCGGGCACTGGGGAACCCGAGCCCCTCGAAGACCACGACGCACTGCGCTGGCTGAGCCCCGGGGAACTCTGGGATGTGGACTGGCTGGACCAGGACGTGCCGGCGGTCCGGGAGGTCGCGGCGCGACTTCGGCCCTGAGCGGGGGCACCGGCGCCCGCCCGCCATTCGCACGCCATTCGCACGGTACCGCCCCCTGAATATCGGGTATGTGGTCATTAACCCTGCGAAACCGGACATGGGCGAACCCGTTGGCCTGGGAAGTGATCGGCGTGATCGACACCGAAGGCGACCGCGCCGAGTGGAGCTTTCCCGCGGAGGCGGGTGCCGTGCGCGCGGCCCGTGCCGCCGTTCGGGCGCGGCTGTGCGACTGGGGGCTCGACAGCCTCGCCGACATCGCGGCGCTGCTGGTCAGCGAGCTGGTGACCAACTCCCTGCGGCACGCCACCGGCCCGATCGACGTACGCCTGGTCCGTCCCAACCGCCTCGGTGACGTCCTCCTGGTCGAGGTCTCCGACCCGCTCCCGGACCCGCCGCGCGAACGCGTCCCCCACCTCGAGGACGAGAGCGGCCGCGGACTCCAGCTCGTGGCGCACTCCTCGCAGCGCTGGGGGACCAGACCGGGCCGGAACGCGGGCAAGACCGTCTGGTTCGAGCTGGCCGTGCCGGAGGACCCGGGGCGTCTCCCCGGGCCCTGTACAACCCGTCAGTAGGCGTCCATCCAGGTGTACGTGGGCCTCCGCGCTGTCGAACGAATGGTTCAGGCCAGTGGCAGTTGGCGAACTGCGTGATTCGACTGCGTGTCCGCTGGTTAGAAGTCTGGAAGTGTTTCTGCGGCCGGGACCGAAAACCATCGGGACCGTGCTGTGATCGTGAACACCGTGTTGTGCGGGGCCGTAGTGCTGGATACTGCGGGCAGCCGCCGCCGGTGACCGGTGCCGGGCGCGGTGAGCTGGAGGGGACGGTTCGCGTGAGCGAGATACCAGCGAAGGCCACGGAGTCCGAGGACCCGTCGGACGGCGCGAGGACGAGGGCCGCGGCAGAGCGGTCCCACGAGACACAGGCCTCGCAAGCCTCACCGGACACACGGGCCACGCAGGACACCACCCACGACTCCGCCTTCCCGTTCGACGAGCCCCGCCCCGGCGACCCCGTCTGGCAGAGCAGCCCGCCCGGCTCGATCTACGACTACATAAAGGTCGCGTCCTTCTCCATCGGCCCCGACGGCCTGGTCGACCAGTGGAGCCTGCGCGCCGAGCAGGTCTTCGGCATCCCGGCCGAGCGAGCGGTCGGCATGGACCCCATCGAGGCGTTCATCGACCCGGACCGGCGTGAGCAGGGCCAGCGCAAGATGGCCGAGATCCTGGACGGGCGGGAGTGGACCGGTGTGGTCCCCTTCCGGACGCCGGACGACACCGACGGCCTCTCCGGTGAGGACGGTCTCGCCGAGGTGTACGTCATGCCGACGCGGACCGAGGACGGCGAGAAGGCCGCCGTCTGCATCGTCGTGGATGTGCGCACCCTCCGCCGGATGGAGACCGACCTCGCGGCCTCGCAGGCGATTTTCGGTCAATCTCCCTTCGGCTTCCTGCTGATCGACCCCGACCTGCGGGTACGCCGCGCCAACCAGCGGTTCGCCTCCCTGTTCGGCGGCACCCCCGACGACCACCGCGGCAAGGGCGTCCACGACTATCTGCCGCGTCCCGAGGCCGACCGGGTCTCGGCCACCCTGCGCCGCGTCCTGGAGAGCGGCGACTCCATCACGGACATGCACGTCACCGGCTTTCTGCCGGGCTCCGACGAGCGCCGGCACTGGTCCGTCAACCTCTACCGGGTGCACAGCGGCAGCGGCCGCCCCATCGGCATCGCCTGGCTCGGAACCGACATCACCGCCCGCCGCGCCGCCGCCCGCGAGGCCGCCGCCGCCCGGCGCAATCTCGCGCTGCTGAACGAGGCCGGTGCCCGCATAGGCAACTCCCTCGACCTGGAGACGACGGCCCGCGAACTCCTCGACGTGGTGGTGCCCGGCTTCTGCGACCTGGCCACCGTCGACCTCTACCAGGGCCTGCTGGCCGGCGACGAGGCCCCGCCCGGCCTCGCCGACGGCAGCGCGGAGCTGCGCAGGGTCGCCTTCGCCAGCGCGGTCTCCGACGCGCCCTTCGTGGGCGGCGGTGCCCCCGTCGCGGTCGGCGCCGTCCACCACTACCCCTTCAACTCGCCCTGTGCGGACGCCCTGCGCACCGCCCGGCCGCAGCATGTGCCCGGCGAGGAGGGCGGCCTGGTGCAGTCCACGCTCGCGGTGCCGATGGTCGCCCACGACACCGTCGTAGGACTGGCGCAGTTCGCGCGTACGAAGGGCAGCGAGCCGTTCGGCGAACGGGACCGGGATCTGGCGGTCGAGCTCGCCGCGCGTGCCGCGGTCTGCATCGACAACGCCCGGCTGTACCGGCGGGAGCACGAACGCGCGCTGATACTGCAACGGTCCCTGCTGCCGCCCGGCGACCCGGTCGCCTCCGGCCTGGACATCGCGTGCCGCTATCTGCCCGGCAACTCCTCCGCCGACCGCCCCAGCGAGGTGGGCGGCGACTGGTTCGACGTCATCGAACTGCCCGGGCACCGTACGGCGTTGGTCGTGGGCGACGTCATGGGGCGCGGCCTCCGCGCGGCCGTCGCGATGGGCGAACTGCGCTCCGCCGTACGCACCCTGGCGTTGCTGGACCTCGAACCGGCCGAGGTCCTCTCGGCGTTGGACGAGATCGCGCGTGGCCTCGGCGCCCCCGGCGGCGTCCAGCAGGCCACCCGCGCCGCCCGCCGCCCCCGTGAGGCGGACCTGTCGGAGGTGTACCTGGCGACCTGTGTGTACGCCGTCTACGACTCCGTCACCCGCCGCTGCACCTTCGCGAACGCCGGTCATCTGCCACCGGTCCTCGTCGAGCCGGGCGAGTCGGCGCTGATGCTCGACGTGCCGCCGGGGATGCCGCTGGGCGTGGGCGGGGAGCCGTTCGAGGAGGTGGAGGTCGAGCTGCCGGAGGGCGCGCTGCTGGCGCTCTACACGGATGGACTGGTGGAGTCCCGCGACCATCCGCTGGACGAGGGCCTCCAGGCCTTCGTGGGTGCGCTCACCGACCCCGCCCGCCCGTCGCCCGACCACCACCCCTCAACGACGGCGCTGCGCGCCGACACCTCTCCCAACCTGGAGGACGTCTGCGACCACGTCCTCAACACCCTCGACACCCACCACGGCGAGGACGACATCGCGTTGCTGATGGCACGTGTCCAGGGGCTGCCCGCCGGGTCCGTCGGCGACTGGACCCTCCCGCGCGAGCCGCGCAGTGTGGGCCGCGCCCGCGAGTACGCCCGCGGCCAGCTGCTGTCCTGGGATCTGGAGCCGCTGGTCGACACGACGGAGCTCCTGGTCAGCGAACTGGTCACCAACGCCCTGCGCTACGGCGAGGGCGAGATCCGGCTCCGCCTCCTGCTGGACCGCACGCTGGTCTGCGAGGTCTGGGACTCCGGCCTGGTCCAGCCGCGCCGCCGCCGGGCCCGCGACACCGACGAGGGCGGCCGGGGCCTCCAACTGGTGGGCCTCCTCAGCGCGGCATGGGGCTCGCGCCGCACACCGCGCGGCAAGACGGTGTGGTTCGAACTCCCGCTGCCGGACGGCGAGAACGGGCTCACGGATCCGGCGGAGGCGCTGCTCAGCCTGTTCTGAGGGCCATGCCGCCCCGACGGTCCCGGCTGCGCGGTCCGCCGAAGCCGGCCGGGGCACCGCCGTCCGGCTTCCCGCCCAGCAGCACACCGCCGAGGACCGCCCCGGCGAGTCCGTCGACGTCGGCGCCCGGGACCTCGACGGGGTGGCCGTGCACGCGCATGTCCTGTTCGGCCAGCTCGCGGGCCTGCAGGCCCAGGGTGTCGGCCATGACCAGGTCGGCGAGCTCCGCGCGCGGGCCCCGCCCGGCCGGCGCGGGCACCGGGGGAGCGAGCAGCCGCCGTGCCTCCGCCAGCCGGGTGCGTGCCTCGCCGCCCACGGCCGCACGATGCGTGAAGACGACATCGTCCGCGCCGGTGACAGCACCGCGCGCGCAGACGAGGGCGGCGGCCGCGATCACCCAGGCCCGCCCCGCGGCGACGGGCGCGACGCCCCGCACGATCCTCCGCAACAGGTCGAGAGGGTCGTACGGCCGCCCCGACGCCAGCTCCTCCCGTACGCCGGCCAGGACGAGGTCGGCATGCGCGACCCGGGCACGCAGCTCACCGGGCGGGACGTCCTCGTACGGTGCTCCCGGCGCGGCCACCGACTCCCGTGCCCCGGCGATCTCCACCTCACCACCCGTGAGCGCGGCCGGCACCATCCCCGCGGCCGTCGTGAGTTCTCCGGCGAGCCGTTCGACGCCGTCGATGAAGGCGGCGGCCTGGGCGATGGCGCCCTCGGCGGCGCGCAGCTGTGCCGCGGCGCGTCCGTTCTCGCCCGAGTCGGCGCTCTGGCGGGCATGGTTGAGGCGGGTCGTGGCGAACACCAGCCGGTCCTTGGCCTGCTCGACATGCCCTGCGACGCCGGCGGTCGCGGAGTGGACGTACCGCTCACCGCACTCCCGCAGGACCACACCGGCGACCGCCACCCGCCCGGTCAGCTCCCGGAACCGCCCCTCGGCGACCGCCAGGCCCTGCCCCAGCCCGCCGCCCAGCCCCTCCTCCAACCCCCGCACCTGGTCGAACGCGGCCGCGTGCGCGTCCAGCAGCCGCCCCGCCTCCTCGCACCGCCCGACGATCCCCGCCAGGGCATGCCGCCGCGCCGCGCCCTCCTCCGGTATCCCGCCCTCGTACTGCCACCGCATCCGGAACGCCACCGCCAACTCGGCCTCCGCGTCCCGCAGAACCCGCGCGAAGGGCACGACATGCTCGACGTCCCCGGCCCCGAACCGCCCCGCGACGAACCCCAGCTCCTCGCCACTGACCCGCACCCAGTCGTCGGCCGCGACCAGCGAGGCCCGCGCCCGCTCGTCGAGTTCCGCCACCGGCGGCTCCGCGACCTGCGCGGCCGCCCCACCGGGAGTCGTACGCCCTCGCGCCCGCCGCCGGCGCCGCACGAATCCGTACCCCGCGAGCGCCCCCGCCGTGACGACGGCCGCCACCGGCAGCACGAAGTCGACGGCGGAACTCCCCTCGTCCTCCCGCTGCCCCACCGCCCCCGCGACGGGCCGCTCCGCCCCGCCCGCGACCGGACCCCCGCCACCCACCGTCAGAGCGGGCAACACCAGCCAGGCCACCCCGACCAGCCCACCCAGCAGCCCGTGCGCCACCCGCACCGATATCTGCGAGCGCGCACGCCGCGGCCGGCCCCGGATCAAGGATGACGTCACATTTCGGAGCGTATGGGCACCAATGGCCTCGCGCGACCGGTGTGCGTCAGGGGTGGGGCGGAGTGACGAGGGAGAGGGACGGGGCGCCCTGCGGCGGGCGCCTCACGCCTGTGACGAGCGCCTCCCGATCTTCGAACCCAGCCACACCAACGGGTCGTACTTGCGGTCGACGGCCCGTTCCTTCAGGGGGATCAGCGCGTTGTCCGTGATCTTGATGCCCTCGGGGCAGACCTCGGTGCAGCACTTGGTGATGTTGCAGTAGCCGAGGCCGTGTTCGTCCTGGGCGGTCTTCTTGCGGTCCAGTCCGGCCTCGTTCGCCGCGTCCAGCGGGTGCATGTCCAGCTCGGCGACCCGCATCAGGAACCGCGGGCCGGCGAACGCCGGCTTGTTCTCCTCGTGGTCGCGCACCACATGGCAGGTGTCCTGGCACAGGAAGCACTCGATGCACTTGCGGAACTCCTGCGAGCGGTCCACGTCCTCCTGCATCATCCGGTACTCGCCGGGGCCCAGACCCTCCGGCGGGACGAAGGCCGGCACCTGGCGGGCCTTGGTGTAGTTGAAGCCGACGTCCGTGACCAGGTCCCTCACGACGGGGAACGCCCGCAGCGGGGTGACGGTGATCGTCTCCTGCGGGGTGAACACCGACATCCGCGTCATGCACATCAGCCGCGGCCGCCCGTTGATCTCGGCGGAACACGAACCGCACTTGCCCGCCTTGCAGTTCCAGCGGACGGCGAGATCGGGCGCCTGGGTGGCCTGGAGGCGGTGGATGATGTCGAGGACCACCTCGCCGTCGTTCACCTCGACCTTGAAGTCCTCCAGGTCACCGCCCTGCACATCGCCCCGCCACACCTTGAAGCTGGCCTCGTAGCTGCTCACTGGTAGAGCTCCTCTTCGGCGAGGTACTTGACCAGCTCTTCCTTGTCGAAGAGAGCCAGCAGGTCCTGTCGGACGGGTTCGGTGGTCTCCGGTACGAGATTGATCTGGCCGCGTTCCGGGTCGGTGGCCGCGAGGCCGCCCGTCGGGTCGGCGAGGTGGCACAGCAGGTTGATGTTGCGCCACTTGCGGTCCATCGTCGGATGGTCCTCGCGGGTGTGCCCGCCCCGCGACTCCGTGCGCTCCAGCGCCGCCCGGGCCACGCACTCGCTGACCAGCAGCATGTTCCGCAGATCGAGCGCGAGGTGCCAGCCGGGGTTGAACTGGCGGTGGCCCTCGACACCGGCCCTTCGGGCCCGTACGCGCAGGTCGGCGAGCTTCTCCAGCGCCTGCTCCATCTCGCCCTCGCGCCGGATGATGCCGACCAGGTCGTTCATGGCCTGCTGGAGTTCCTGGTGCAGGGTGTACGGGTTCTCCGGCGGGCGCCCGTCGTCCTCGCCCCCGGCCGGGCCCTCCGCCGAGAACGGCCGCAGGGCCTCCGCCGCGGCCGAGTCGATCTGTATGTCGCTGACCTCGGGGCGTTCGAAGGCCCGCGCCGCCGCGTACTCGGCGGCGTGCCAGCCCGCCCGGCGGCCGAACACCAGCAGATCGGAGAGGGAGTTTCCGCCGAGGCGGTTCGAGCCGTGCATACCGCCGGCGACCTCACCGGCCGCGAAGAGGCCCGGGACCCCGCGCGCCGCCGCCGTGTCGGACTCGACCGCGATGCCGCCCATCACGTAGTGACAGGTCGGCCCGACCTCCATCGCCTCCGCGGTGATGTCCACGTCCGCCAGCTCCTTGAACTGGTGGTACATGGAGGGCAGTCGACGGCGGATGACCTCCGCCGGCATCCGCGTCGAGACGTCCAGGAACACTCCGCCGTGCGGCGAGCCGCGGCCCGCCTTCACCTCGGCGTTGATGGCCCGCGCCACCTCGTCACGGGGGAGCAGCTCGGGCGGGCGCCGGTTGTTGTCCGGATCCTCGTACCAGCGGTCGCCCTCCTCCTCCGACTCGGCGTACTTCTCCTTGAAGACGTCGGGGATGTAGTCGAACATGAACCGCTTGCCCTCGGAGTTGCGCAGCACCCCTCCGTCGCCACGCACCGACTCCGTGACCAGGATCCCCTTCACCGACGGCGGCCAGACCATGCCCGTCGGATGGAACTGCACGAACTCCATGTTCAGCAGCGGGGCCCCGGCGAGCAGCGCCAGCGCGTGCCCGTCGCCGGTGTACTCCCACGAGTTCGACGTCACCTTGAAGGACTTGCCGATGCCGCCCGTGGCGATCACGACGGAGGGGGCTTCGAGGACGAAGAACCGGCCCGTCTCGCGGTCGTAGGCGAAGACGCCGGAGACCCGGCTGCCGTCCTTGAGGATCCTGGTGACCGTGCATTCCTGGTAGACCTTCAGCCGGGACTCGTAGTCCCCGGTCTCCTGCTTGTCCTCCTGCTGGAGCGACACGATCTTCTGCTGCAGCGTGCGGATCAGTTCCAGGCCGGTGCGGTCGCCGACGTGGGCAAGGCGCGGGTACTCGTGGCCGCCGAAGTTGCGCTGCGAGATCCGGCCGTCCTTAGTACGGTCGAAGAGCGCGCCCCAGGTCTCCAGCTCCCACACCCGCTCCGGCGCCTCCTGCGCGTGCAGCTCGGCCATCCGCCACTGGTTGAGGAACTTGCCGCCGCGCATGGTGTCGCGGAAGTGGACCTGCCAGTTGTCGTGCTCGTTGGCGTTGGCCATGGCCGCCGCGATGCCGCCCTCGGCCATCACGGTGTGCGCCTTGCCGAACAGCGACTTGCAGATCACGGCCGTACGGGCACCCCGCTCGCGCGCCTCGATCGCCGCGCGCAGACCCGCGCCCCCGGCGCCGACCACGACGACGTCCCACTCCTGCCGTTCGACCACGGACATTCTGTTCAGTCCCCACTCAATCTAGAAGAAGCGCGGATCGTCGAAGACCCCGGACGCGACGAGATAGACGTAGAAGTCGGCGAGCGCCACGCTCAGCAGCGACGCCCACGCCAGCTGCATGTGGCGGGCGTTGAGCTTCCCGATCCACTGCCACATGCGGTAGCGCACGGGGTGTTTGGAGAAGTGCTTGAGCTTGCCGCCGACGATGTGCCGGCAGGAGTGACAGGACAGGGTGTAGGCCCAGATCAGCGCGATGTTGAGGAGGAAGACGAGGGTGCCGAGGCCCATGTGGCCCCACTCGTAGTTCTCGTCGCGGAAGGCGAGCACCGTGTCGTACGTCAGGATCCCGGCGACCAGGAGCGCGGCGTAGAAGAAGTACCGGTGGATGTTCTGCAGGATCAGCGGGAAGCGGGTCTCACCGGAGTACTTCTTGTGCGGCTCCGCCACCGCGCAGGCCGGGGGCGACATCCAGAAGCCGCGGTAGTAGGCCTTGCGGTAGTAATAGCAGGTCAGGCGGAAGCCGAGCGGGAAGATCAGGATGATGATCGCGGGCGAGATGCCCCACCAGCTCCCGAAGAGGTCCCAGTTGGGCCCGGCGCGCATGGTCTCGCAGTTCTCCGCGAGGCAGGGCGAGTAGAACGGGGAGACGTACGGCGCCGCGTAGTAGTCCGCGTTGGCGAAGGCCCGCCAGGTCGAGTACACGATGAACGCCAGCAGACCGGCCGCGGTGACGGCCGGGGCCAGCCACCAGCGGTCGGTCCGCAGGTGCGGGGCGGTGATCGCGGCGCGCGTACCGGTTCGTACGCCGCCGCTGTTCAGATGGGGTTCCGTACCAGTGGCCAATGCATGACTCCGGTCGGGTCAGGTGGAGGGATCAGGGGGCGCGGCGGTCCCGGGCGCCGAGACCCTCGTCGTCCGTGTCGATCCACAGAGAGTCGTCGTACGGCGTGTCGGGGATGGTGACGAGCTCCGGCCTGCGCTGCCCGGCGGGGGCCGCGGCGGACTCCCGCAGCAGCGCCACGCTCTCGCGCAGATGGTCGGCGTCGGTGCGCACACGGCGCATCTCCAGCCCGCCGGTGCCCAGCTGCTGCTCCAGGCGGCTCACGGACCGGGCCAGGTCGTCGAGGCAGCGCTGGACAGTTGTCAGGTCGTCTTGCACGGACATGACGTGACCTCACTTCCGTGGGCCCTTCGGCCCCTGGGTGGCAACGTTCATGCGCCTGCGAGTGTCGCGCGTCACACCTGCCCCTGTGAAGGCATGTGCAGCGATTGGCGGATTGCACGCCTCCGACGCGCGCCCGCATGCGCTCTGTGTACGCCGGGGAGTCGCAGGAGCGTGACGGGCGCGTTGCTCCGCCTGGGTGACCTTGTCCGCGCCCGCCGCCGTGTCGACTCCGCCTGGCGAACCCTTTCCTCTTCAGTGGGTGCCTTAGATCTGATCAACTCCAAAATACCGCCAAACGTGATCAAAACGCACTAATTGTCACCGGCGGGAGCCGCTCCCCGGAGGTACCTGAGATGTCCTACGACGGCGTCGGACCCAGGCCTGGCCGCAGCGCGGTCATGCGCTCGGTCGCGTTCCTCACCGCGGGGGTGCTCGCGGTGCCCGCGCTCGCCGGTTGCAGCGACCCGGATCCGGCCGGCAAGCCGCTGGCCGGACAGGACATCGCCCCGGCCGGCCGGGGCGATGTCACCGACGGCGGCACGCTGCGGTGGGCCGTGGACGCCGTACCGGAGACGCTGAACACCTTCCAGTCGGACGCCGACGCCACCACGACCCGGATCGTGCAGGCCACCCTGCCCTCGATGTTCCGGCTCGACCCGAGCGGGCGCCCGGAGCGCAACCCGGCCTATCTGGAGTCGGCCAAGATCGTCGAGACCGAGCCCAAGCAGGTCGTCCTGTACAAGCTCAACCAGCAGGCCGTCTGGAGCGACGGCCGCGAGATCGGCGCCGCCGACTTCTCCGCCCAGTGGCGGGCCCTGTCCGGCAAGGACAGCGCCTACTGGACCGCCCGCAACGCCGGCTACGACCGCATCGAGAAGATCGAGCGCGGCGACAACGACCTGGAGGTGCGGGTCACCTTCGGACGGCCCTACGCCGACTGGCGGTCCCTGTTCTCGCCGCTGTATCCGAAGGAGGTCATGGGCACGCCGGACTCGTTCAACGACGGGGCGCGGCGCAAGCTCAAGGTCACCGCAGGGCCGTTCGCCGTGAAGAAGATCGACCGCAAGGAGGGCGAGGTCACCCTCGCCCGCAACCCCCGCTGGTGGGGGGAGCCGGCCAAGTTGAACGAGATCGTGCTGCGGGCCGTGCCGCGCGACGAGCGGGCCGCCGCGCTGGCCGCCGGACGGCTCGACCTGGCCGAGGTCGACCCCACCTCGGCCCGGCGCATCGCGCTCGCCGCACCGCCGCGGCCGGTCATCGCCAGCGCCTCCGGTTCGCCGCTCAGTTCCGCTTCGCCGCTGATGGGTCCGGACCGGCGCACCCTGACCCTCAAGCAGCGACGGGACAAGGCGAGGTTCCGGGGCTTCGAGGTGCGCAAGTCGCTGGAGCCGGCCTACACCCAGCTCGCCCTCAACGGCGGCGACGGTCCGTTCGCCGACGAGCGGGTGCGGCGGGCGGTGGCGCGCGCCCTCGACCGCGAGAAGCTGGCGAAGCTGATCCTGTCGCCGCTCGGCCTGCCCGCCGAGCCGGTCGGCAGCCATCTCGCGCTCTCCGGCCAGGCGGCGTACGCCGACAACAGCGGGGCGATCGGCGACCAGGACACGGCGGAGGCGCAGGCGCTGCTCACGGATGCGGGCTGGGTGCCGGGCGGGCCGGTCGTGAAGGAGAAGAAGAAGGGGGAGAAGGCGGCGGGGAGCGAGGCGGACAAGGGAGAGAAGGGGGCAAAGGAAGCGAAGGCGGGCAAGGGAGAGAAGGCGGAGAGCGGCGAGAAGGGGAAGAAGGGCGAGAAGGCGGAGGGGAGCGAGTCGCAGAAGCCGAAGAAGCCGAAGAAGGACTCCGAGTCAGAGGGCGGGGACGACGGGACGTACATCGTCGGGGAGGACAACAAGGGGCACGACGACGAGGGCCGCACAGGTGAGCACCTGGCCCAGGACGGCAAGCAGTACGGCACCAAGCAGCTCGAGCAGGGCGGGGTGGCCGGCGCGTACGCCCCGCAGGGCACCCCCGCACCGGCGGGCGCGGCGGCGCGGCCGATGGCGAAGGACGGCAAGGCGCTGACGCTGCGCTTCGTGGTGCCGTCGGGAGAGGGGTCGCAGTCGCTGCGCACGGTGGCGGACCGGATCGGGATCATGCTGGAGCGCGTCGGCATCCGTACCGTGATCACCAAGGTCTCGGACGAGAGCTACTTCAAGGACCACATCGCGTCCGGCCAGTACGACCTCGCCCTCTACTCCTGGCCGGGCTCCGCCTACCCCGCGACCGACGCCCGGCCCATCTACGCCAAGCCGGTGCCGGCCGCCGACGGCTCGCTGAACGTCGAGCAGAACTACACGCGCGTCGGCACCGACCAGGTCGACCAGCTCTTCGACGAGGCCGTCGCCACGCTGGACGAGTCCGAGTCCCGTGCGCTGATCCGCAAGGCGGACTCCCGCATCTGGGCGGCGGCCGGTTCGATCCCCCTCTTCCAGCGCCCCCAGCTCACGGCGGCCAGGACGAACGTCGCCAACGCGGGAGCCTTCGGCTTCGGGACGCCGGTGTTCGAGGACATGGGCTTCCTGAAGAAGAGCACGGGACCGTCGGCAAGCGCGCCGCCCAACTGATCTTCTCTCCGGAACGCCGGCCGGGCGGCTTTTCGGCCCGGCCGGCGTTCGTGCACCGGAAAGTCGGCGCCCGCGCCTGCGGATCGCCCCCCAAACCCGCCCTCACCTGCACCGATGTATCCCGGCGAGCCGCAGCGGGAGCGGCCCCGTACCATGGGGTGAGGCCGTGGCGTGTCCAGCCCGGCAGGGCCCGCGTAACACAGACGTACGCGAGAGCCGTCCTCACCACTCCGGGAGAACGCCGCAATATGGCCACGCGCCACGACATCCGCAACGTCGCCATCGTCGCCCACGTCGACCACGGCAAGACCACCATCGTCGACGGCATGCTGAAGCAGGCCGGCGCCTTCGCCGCGCACCAGCTCGAAGGCGTCGACGACCGCATGATGGACTCGAACGACCTGGAGCGTGAGAAGGGCATCACGATCCTGGCCAAGAACACGGCGGTGAAGTACCACCCGAAGGACGGGGGGGACGTCATCACCATCAACATCATCGACACCCCCGGCCACGCCGACTTCGGTGGCGAGGTGGAGCGCGGTCTGTCGATGGTCGACGGTGTCGTCCTGCTCGTCGACGCCTCCGAGGGCCCGCTGCCGCAGACCCGCTTCGTGCTGCGCAAGGCGCTCCAGCAGCGCCTGCCCGTCATCCTGTGCATCAACAAGACGGACCGCCCGGACTCCCGGATCGACGAGGTCGTCAACGAGACGTACGACCTCTTCCTCGACCTGGACGCCGACGAGGAGCAGATCGAGTTCCCGATCGTCTACGCCTGCGGCCGTGACGGCATCGCCTCGCTGACCAAGCCGGAGAACGGCACGGTCCCGGCCGACTCCACCAGCCTGGAGCCGTTCTTCTCCACGATCCTGCAGCACATCCCGGCCCCGACCTACGACGAGGAGGCCCCGCTCCAGGCGCACGTCACCAACCTGGACGCGGACAACTTCCTCGGCCGTATCGCGCTGCTCCGCGTCGAGCAGGGCGAGCTGCGCAAGGGCCAGACCGTCGCCTGGATCAAGCGCGACGGCACCGTCAGCAACGTCCGCATCAGCGAGCTGATGATGACCGAGGCGCTGACCCGCAAGCCCGCCGAGAAGGCCGGCCCCGGTGACATCTGTGCCGTCGCCGGTATCCCGGACATCATGATCGGCGAGACCCTCGCCGACACCGAGAACCCGATTCCGCTGCCGCTGATCACGGTCGACGAGCCCGCGATCTCCATGACCATCGGCACGAACACCTCGCCGCTGGTCGGCCGTGGCGGCACCGGCAAGGGCGCCGACAACAAGGCGGCCGTCAAGGACCGCAAGGTCACCGCCCGTCAGGTCAAGGACCGCCTGGACCGCGAGCTGATCGGTAACGTCTCGCTCCGTGTCCTCGACACCGAGCGTCCCGACGCCTGGGAGGTCCAGGGCCGTGGTGAGCTCGCGCTCGCCATCCTGGTCGAGCAGATGCGCCGCGAGGGCTTCGAGCTGACCATCGGCAAGCCGCAGGTCGTCACCAAGGACGTCGAGGGCAAGACCTACGAGCCGGTCGAGCGCATGACGATCGACGTCCCCGAGGAGCACATGGGTGCGGTCACGCAGCTCATGGGCGTCCGCAAGGGCCGTATGGACAACATGTCCAACCACGGCTCGGGCTGGGTGCGCATGGAGTTCGTCGTGCCCTCGCGCGGACTCATCGGGTTCCGGACCGAGTTCCTGACCCAGACCCGCGGCACCGGCATCGGCCACTCCATCCACGAGGGCTTCGAGCCCTGGTTCGGCGCCCTGCAGACCCGTAACAACGGCTCGCTGGTCGCCGACCGCTCCGGTGCCGTCACCGCGTTCGCGATGACCAACCTCCAGGAGCGCGGCGTGCTGTTCACCGACCCCGGCACCGAGGTGTACGAGGGCATGATCGTCGGCGAGAACTCGCGCTCCGACGACATGGACGTGAACATCACCAAGGAGAAGAAGCTCACGAACATGCGGTCCTCCTCGGCCGACTCGTTCGAGGCGATCGTGCCGCCCCGCAAGCTCTCCCTGGAGCAGTCCCTGGAGTTCTGCCGCGACGACGAGTGCGTCGAGGTGACCCCGGAGGCGGTGCGCATCCGCAAGGTGAACCTGGACGCCCGCGAGCGTGCCCGCGCCGCGAGCCGCGCCAAGCACGGCTGATTTCCGCACACTTCTGGCATTTGAGCCTGGGCTCCCTCGCGAGAGGGGGCCCAGGCTTTTTTGCAAGCCGTTTTTCTGTGGCCGAGACTCGACCCCATGTCCGAAATGCGGAGATCCTCGCACGATAGCCATGTAACACGTCCGTTTCGCGCCCTTCTCCCCGCAAACACTTTGTCCGGATTTTGGAAGATCTAGGCGTGAGCTGTGACTGAATTGAGATTTAAAGACGGTGGTCGGTAGTTGGCTCATGGCAGATAGTTAGCCGCAGCGCTCGGGTCAATGGGTCTCGCACTGTGGGGACAGTGCCGACTCACGAGCACAGGCGGTTGCCTGATCCTTCGTCAGGGGTGTCGGAGGGTGGGGCGAACACCTCCTACGCGCGTCCGGCTGCGGACTTCCGTACGCCTCGCTTTGGCATACCCATACCAGCGAAACGGGCGAAACGTGACAAGTCGTATCGGTATTGAGGGTGGCGGGACCTCGGTCATCGCGGACGGTGAACCACCGGCGGCGGTGGAGACCGAGGACAAAGAGCTCATCGGCCGGTCTCCCGGCCAGCTGATGTGGATCCGCTTCAAACGCGACCGCACCGGCGTGATCTCCGCCTATGTCGTCCTCTTCTTCTTTCTGATCGGCCTGCTCGCCCCGGTGATCTCCTGGCTGTACGGCAAGGACCCGTACACCGTGTACGCCGACGAACGACCCGAGTTGTTCGACAGCGCGGGCGTGCCCGTGCAGCCCAACGGCGGGATCAGCGGCGAGTTCTGGTTCGGCCTCGAACCGGGCAACGGATACGACGTCTTCACCAAGTTGCTCTACGGCATCCGGACTTCGCTCGGGATCTCGGTCGCCGTCACGCTCGCGACCGTGCTCACCGGCATCCTGCTCGGCGTCACGGCCGGCTACCTCGGCGGGCGCACGGACTACTGGATCAGCCGGGTCGTCGACTTCCTGCTCGCCTTCCCGGCCCAGCTGTTCTTCATCGCCAGCATGCCGGTCGTGGTCTCCCTGTTCGTCAGCCCGCGCGACGAGACCCCTGTCTACGTCCGGGTGGTCGCCCTCATCCTCGTGCAGTGGTTCCTGGGCTGGATGAGCCTCGGGCGGATCCTCAGAGGCACCACACTCGCCCTGCGAGAACGGGAGTTCATCGAAGCCGCCAAGGTCAGCGGAGCGCCGCCGTGGCGGATCATCCGCAGGGAGATCCTGCCGAACGTGGTCACCCCGATCCTCGTGCAGGGCACCTACATGCTCCCCAACTTCGTGACCGCCGAGGCCGGTCTGAGCTTCCTGGGCGTGGGCATCGTCGAACCGACGCCGGACTGGGGGCAGATGTTCTCCAAGGCGTCCACCGAGCTCGTGATGCAGAACGACATCACCTACATGTTCTTCCCCGGCATCTCGATGATCATCTTCATCGTCGCGTTCAACCTGCTCGGGGACTCCGTCCGGGACGCCTTCGACCCCAAGACGGCTCGCTGAACCACTGGTTGGCACTTCCTTGGCACTGGTGACACACAGATGGGTGGTAACTGAGTGATGAGTAGGGGCGGACGCCACGTATACGCGGCAATCTCGGTGCTCGCGGCCGGCGCACTGGTGCTGACCGGGTGCAGCGAGGGCGGCAGCAAGGGCACGGGCAACGACAAGGAACAGAAGGAGAACGCCGAGCGGCAGCAGGCCGCCATCGAGTTCGGGGACGAGGCGGCCTCCAAGGGACCCGCCGCCGAGGTCCCCGGCGGCAAGGCCGGCGGCACCATCTCGGTGCTGGCCCGCGACAGTTACGCCCACCTCGACCCCGGACAGGTCTATGTCCAGGACGAGATGGCCGTGGCCCAACTGCTGCACAGAGGCCTCACCGGCTACAAGGCGACCAGCGACGACGGCAGCAAGCACGAGGTCGTCGGTGACCTCGCCACCGACTCCGGCACCACCACGGACGGCGGCAAGACCTGGAAGTACACGCTCAAGGACGGCATCAAGTTCGAGGACGGCTCCGCCATCACCTCGGCCGACATCCGCCACACCTTCGAGCGGCAGTTCGCGGCCTTCGTCAACCAGGGCCCGCCGTACATCCAGCAGTGGCTGGCCGACACCCCGGGCGCCGACTACCGCAAGCTGCTGCCGGACGGCCCGTTCAAGGGCAAGCACCTGCCGGACAGCATTCTGGAGACGCCGGACGAGAAGACGGTCGTCTTCAAGTTCAAGCAGCCGCACGCCGACCTGCCGTACGCCCTCGCGATGACGGGCTACGCCGTCGTCTCCCAGAAGGGTGACACCAAGGAGAAGTACGACAAGGCCCCGGTGGTGAGCGGGCCGTACAAGATCCAGGAGTTCAAGTCCGGCAAGTCCATGGTGCTGGTCAAGAACGAGAACTGGGACCCGAACACCGACCCGCTGCGGCACCAGTACGTCGACAAGTTCAACATCACCTTCAACCAGCAGTACGAGGACTCCACCAAGGCGCTCCTCGCCGACAGCGGCACCGACCAGACCGGCGTGAGCTTCAGCAACCAGGTCGACGCGGGCAACCTGTCCAAGGTCCTGAACGACCCGAAGATGAAGTCCCGCACGGTCTCCGGCTTCCAGCCCTACGTCGGCCAGATGAACATCAACCTGGCACACCCGGAGATGAAGGACATCAAGGTCCGCCAGGCCATCGCCTACGCCCTCCCGGTCACGCCGTTCGTGCGCGCCTACGGCGGCACCGACGCCATGGAGGTCGCGGGCGGCATCATCAGCCCGACCGTCACCGGCTACGACCCGGCCTTCGACCCGTGGGGCAAGAAGAAGAAGCCCGCCGGTGACCCGGCCAAGGCCAAGGCGCTGCTGGAGGAGGCCGGCAAGACCGGTCTGAAGCTGACCTTCGGCTACATCAACACGCCCGAGGGCCAGCAGTACTCCACCGCCATGGCGGCGGGCCTGGAGAAGGCCGGCTTCGACGTCCAGCGCCAGGAGATCCCGGCCGAGACCTACTACGACCAGGTCAGCAAGCTGAACAACAACTACGACATCTTCCACACCGCGTGGGGCGCCGACTGGCCGTCCGCCTCGACCGTGATCCCGCCGCTGTACGACGGCCGCGCGATCGCCGAGGGCGCGCAGAACTACTCCCAGGTCAACGACTCCAAGGCCAACGGCGAGATCGACCGGATCAACAAGATCACCGACCCGGCCAAGGCCTCCGAGGAGTGGAACAAGCTCAACGAGTACCTGGTGAAGGACGTCGTCAACATCGTCCCGACCGCGTACTACAAGCAGACCCAGATCGCCGGAACCAAGGTCGGCGGACTCGTCTACGACGACATCATCGCCGGCGTCGACCCGCGCCGCCTGTACGTCAAGTAACCCCGCCCGCCCGGCACCCGGTGCGCCCGCCTCGTCGTGGCGCACCGGGTGACGCCGGAGAGGTCTTCGAGCCCGCCGACGTCTGAGAGCTGCCTGCCATGCTGCGCTTCCTGGTCCGCCGGTCCCTCGGCGCCGTGATCATCCTCTTCCTGCTGAGCATCGTCGCGTTCCTGCTGTTCTTCGGGATGCCGCGCGACCCGGCGCTTCTGATGTGCGGCAAGACATGCACCCCGGCCAACCTCGAGAACCTGCACCGGGTGCTCGGCCTGGACAAGCCGATCCCCGAGCAGTACTGGATCTTCCTGACCAACCTCGTCATGGGCAGCGACGACTTCGCCCAGGGCCCCTGTCCCGCTCCCTGCTTCGGCTACTCGTACCACTCCAACGAGCAGGTCTGGGGCACCCTGATGGACCGGCTGCCCACCACCGTCTCGCTGACCCTCGGCGGGGCCGTCTGCTTCCTGATCGTCGGCCTCGGCACCGGACTGATCGCCGCGTGGAAGCGCGGCACGCTCGTCGACAAGAGCTTCACGGCCGGCGCGATGGTGCTCAGCTCGATGCAGATCTACTTCCTCGGCCCGCTGGCCCTGGCGATCCTCGTCTACCAGACACAGCTCTTCGACAAACCGGCCTACAACCCGCTCACCGACAATCCGGGGGCCTGGTTCACGGGCCTGATCATCCCGTGGGTCGTCCTGTCCACGATCTTCGCCTCGCAGTACACCCGTATGTCCCGCTCGTCGATGATCGAGCAGCTCCAGGAGGAACACGTCCGCACCGCCCGCGCCAAGGGCATGTCCAGACGGTACGTCTTCTTCCGCTACGCCTGGCGCGGGTCGCTGATCCCCATCGTCACCATCTTCGGCATCGACCTCGGCTCGCTGCTCGGCGGCGCCATCATCACGGAGTACACCTTCGGACTCCCGGGGCTCGGCCGGCTGGCGGTGGAGTCGGTGTTCTTCAGCGATCTGCCGCTCCTCTTGGGTGTGATGCTGTTCTCCGCCACCATGATTCTGCTCTGCAACATCGTCGTCGACGCCGCGTACGCCTTCATCGACCCGCGTGTGCGGCTGGCCTAGGCCGCGCTGAGGAACTGTCTGAGGAGCACTGACGTGAGCACTCTGACCAAGGAGGCCGGCGCCCCGGTCCCGGCCGGCGAGGGCGCGTTCCTCTCGGTGCGGGACCTGCACGTCAGCTTCCGGACCGAGGACGGCGTCGTTCGGGCCGTGGACGGGCTGTCCTTCGACCTGGAGCGGGGCAGCACGCTGGGCATCGTGGGCGAGTCGGGCTCGGGGAAGTCGGTGACCAACCTGACGGTCCTCGGTCTGCACAACCCGATGTTCACCACCGTCGAGGGCGAGATCCTGCTGGACGGCAAGGAGTTGACCACCGCCCGGGAGTCCGAGCTGGAGAAGGTGCGCGGCAACAAGGCCGCCATGATCTTCCAGGACCCGCTCACCGCGCTGTCGCCGTACTACACCGTGGGCCGGCAGATCGCCGAGCCCTATATGAAGCACATGCGCGCCTCGAAGAAGGCCGCCTGGGAGCGGGCGGTGGACATGCTGGGGAAGGTCGGCATCCCCAACCCGAAACAGCGGGCGAAGGACTACCCGCACCAGTTCTCCGGCGGTATGCGCCAGCGCGCGATGATCGCGATGGCGCTGGTCTGCGACCCGGACCTGCTGATCGCCGACGAGCCGACCACCGCGCTCGACGTCACGGTCCAGGCGCAGATCCTCGATCTGCTGAAGGACCTCCAGCGGGAGTTCGGCTCGGCGATCATCTTCATCACGCACGACCTCGGGGTCATCGCCGACATGGCCGACGACATCATGGTGATGTACGCGGGCCGCGCGGTGGAGCGGGGCACGGTCGACGAGGTGCTGAGAGCGCCGCAACACCCGTACACCTGGGGTCTGTTGAACTCGATGCCCCGGCTGGACTCCGATCCGCACACCCCGCTGGCGCCCATCCCCGGCACCCCGCCGTCCCTGCTCCGCCCGCCCTCCGGATGCCGATTCCACCCCCGGTGCACCTTCCAGGACCGCGTGGGCGGCACCCGCTGTGTCAACGAGATCCCGCTGCTCGGCCCGGACCGCTCCTCGGCCTGCCATCTCACGGCGGAGCAGAAGCGCACCATCTTCATCGAAGAGATCAAGCCCCGACTGGGCTAGGAGGACTACGGACATGACAGAGGACCTCGTCCTCCCCGCACCCCGTGAGGCCGTCACCGACGCGCCCGGCGAGCCACTGCTCGTGGTGGAAAAGCTAGTCAAACACTTCCCGGTCAAGGGCGGCTTCCCGATCCGCCGTACGGTCGGCCAGGTGCAGGCGGTGGACGGCATCGACCTGACCGTGCACGTCGGCGAGAGCTTCGGGCTCGTGGGGGAGTCGGGCTGCGGAAAGTCGACGACGGGCCGGCTGATCACCAAGCTGCTGGAGCCGACGGGCGGCAGGATCTCGTACCGCGGCCAGGACATCACCACGGCCACGCGCAGACAGCTGGCGCCGATCCGCTCCGAGATCCAGATGATCTTCCAGGACCCGTACTCCTCGCTGAACCCGCGCCAGACGGTCGGCAAGATCATCTCCGGGCCGATGGAGATCAACAACGTCAATCCGGCGGGCGGCCGCGAGAAGCGCGTCCGTGAGCTGCTGGAGATCGTGGGCCTCAACCCCGAGCACTTCAACCGCTTCCCGCACGAGTTCTCCGGCGGCCAGCGCCAGCGCATCGGCGTCGCCCGTGCCCTGGCCCTGGAGCCGAAGCTGATCGTCGCGGACGAGCCGGTCTCCGCCCTGGACGTCTCCATCCAGGCGCAGGTGGTGAACCTGCTCCAGAAGGTCCAGCAGGAACTCGGCATCGCGTTCCTGTTCATCGCCCACGACCTGGCCGTCGTACGGCACTTCTCGCAGCGCGTGGCGGTCATGTACCTCGGCAAGGTGATCGAGGTCGGCGACCGCGACTCCATCTACACCCGCCCCCGGCACCCCTACACCCACGCCCTGCTGTCGGCCGTGCCCGAGGTGAACGTGTCCGGCGAGGAAGGGGCGCAGCGGGAGCGGATCCGGCTGGCCGGTGACGTGCCGTCCCCGATCTCCCCGCCCTCCGGCTGCCGCTTCCGCACCCGCTGCTGGAAGGCGCAGGACAAGTGCGCGACCGAGGAACCGCCACTGATCCAGATCTCCGGCAACCACGCGGGCCACCTGACGGCCTGCCACTTCCCGGAGGAGCCGACGATCGAGGGGCGGGACGAGGACATCGTGCTGGATCCGGCGCTGGCGGCGTTGGAGGAGGACGTGGAGGGGAAGGGAGCGGGGAGCTGAGGCGCCGGAAGGCTAGGGCGCGGCCTCAGCCACGGTGATGATCTCGGTGGCGGCGGGGGTGAGCGGGCCTCGCCCCCAGTCGCCGTACTGGTCGACGACGTTGAAGCCGGCCGCGTGGAGGAAGCGGTTGAGGGTGTCGCGGCCGAGGAAGCGCAGGGTGGTGCGGCTGACACGGGGTCGTTGCCAGGTGTCGCTGTCGTAGGTCTCCGTGAAGGTCACGCGGTCTCCGAGCACGGGCCGCTGCACCTCGTGCCACACCCGTACGGCGTCCCCGTCCGGCCCCGTCACCTCGCGCACCCGCTCGGGTGTCCACGCCTCCCACGCCCGCGCCCTCGGGTTCCGGGTCTCGAACACGAAACGGCCACCTGGACGCAGGGCGGCGCGCACCGCCTCCAGTGCCGCGCGCAACTCCTCGTCGTGGACGAGCACTTGAAAGGCGTGCCCGTTCATCACGACCAGATCGAACTCCGCGCCCCAGTCCCGGGTCCGCAGATCCCCGAGCACCCACTCGACCCCGCTGTCGCGCCGCCGCGCCTGCACGAGCATGGCGGCGGCGGGATCCAGCCCCACGAGCCGCCCACGATGACCGTCATCATGAGCCCGCCGCAGCAACTGCCCCGTCCCGCATCCGACATCGAGCACGGCGCCGGCACCCATCACGAACCCGAGGTAGAAGTCGTCGCCCGGCCCCCACGGGTTCAGGATGTCGTACAACGCGGCAAGCGAGAGATCCGCGAACGAACGATCGACCACCCGCGGAAGTCTGCCACACCGGGGTCCAACACGAGGGAGAGGCAGAAGAGTTGCTGCATCACGTGGAGCTGTGGGTGCCGGATCTGGGGCGGGCGGTGGGGTCGTGGGGGTGGCTGCTGGAGCGGCTGGGCCATGAACTCCACCAGGACTGGCCGACGGGCCGCAGCTGGCGCGCGGGACGGACGTACATCGTCGTCGAGCAGTCCCCGGCGCTGACGGGCGACCACCACGACCGACTGCGACCCGGGCTCAACCACCTGGCCTTCCATGTGCCCGGCGGCCGGACCGACCTGGACGCACTGGTCGACGCGGCGTCCGAGCACGGGTGGCGGCTCCTCTTCCCCGACCGGCACCCCTACGCGGGCGGGCCGGAGCACTGTGCCGCCTATCTGGAGAACGAGGACGGGTTCGAGGTGGAGTTGGTGGCGGGCGCGGGCTGAGGCCGGTTCCCTATGATCACGTGATGATCGAAGGCAGGCTGGTACGGCTTCGCGCGCTGCGCGCCGAGGATCTCGACCATCATGTGCGCTGGCGCAACGACCCGGAGGTGGTGCACTGGGCCACCGGAGGGGATCCGCTGTTCGGTCCGGTGAGCCGGGAAGCGGTGGCGGGCTTCCACGAGGCCCGGCTACGGGACAACCCCCGCAGCGAGTCCACGTTCACGGTGGAAGAGCTCGCCGACGGGCGGCCGATCGGCATGGCCGACTACCGTGACCTCGATCCGTTCACCGGACAGGCGACGGTGGGCATCACCATCGGCGAGCGCGACCGGTGGGGCGGCGGCTACGGCTCCGAGGCACTGGAGCTTCTCGTGGGCCATCTGTTCGGGGCCTGCCGGCTCCGCAGGGTCGAGCTGGACACCTGGAGCGGCAACGAACGCGCCATGCGTGCCTTCAGCCGGATCGGGTTCGTCGAGGAGGGACGACGACGAGCCGCCGTCCGGGTGGGCGAAGCGTGGTACGACAGGGTGCTTTTCGGGATGCTTCACGAGGAGTGGACGGAGCGCCGGGCCACGGACGGGCGTTAGGCCCGTCTCGGGCGCTCAGCGCACGACCCGCCCCCGCAGCACGATCCGCCTCGGATGCCGCAGCACCCCCGGCTCCCGTCGAGGGTCCGCGTCGTACACCGTGACGTCGGCCAGGCCGCCCTCCACCAGCCCCGGCAGGCCCAGGAAGTCCCGGGCCGTCCAACTCGCCGCCCCCACCGCCACATCGGCGGGGAGCCCGGCGGCGATGAGATGCCCGACCTCGGTGGCGACGTTCCCGAAGGGCGCCGAGTCCGTGCCGGCGAGGACGGTGACGCCGGCGTCGTAGGCCTCGCGCACCCGGCGGATCATGATGCCGTGCCCCTCGTGCCAGAGCCGGCCGCGCGGGTTGTCGATGACCTGGGGCGCTCGGCGGGCGAACGCGGTGAGGGTGGGGACGTAGGTCGTCCCGTGCGCGGCCATCAGCGCCACGCACTCCTCCGGCATCGCCATCCCGTGCTCGATCGAATCGACGCCCGCACGGGCTGCGTTGAGCACCCCCTGTGCCGACTGACAGTGCGCGGCGACCCGTCCCCCCGCCGCGTGCACCGCGTCCACGACCGCGCGCAGGACGTCGTACGGCACCGGGTCCGCCTCGTAGTCCCAGTCACCCATGAGCTTGCACCAGCCGTCGTGCGCCTTGGCCTCGGCGACGGCGACGGCGACCAGGTCGTCGGTCACGGTGTGGAAGTCGGCGTTCCGCGACAGCCCGGCCCAGGCCAGCCACCGCCCGGCCGTGATCATGCGGGGCGCGTCGGGGGCCTCCCGCATCTCGTCCGGGATCTCCCCGAGCAGCCCCGGAAACCGCAACGCCGTCGTCCCGGCGTCCCGATGCGCGGCGATCTGCTCGCCGAACGCGTCCGGGTCCCACCGCGGCTCGTCCTCGGACGGGGCCCCCGGGTGCGTGTGCACGTCGACCAGCCCCGGCAGCAGAAATCCCCCGTCGGCCACCGTCTCCGCCTCGGCGGAAGGCCGGTCGAAGGTGATGCGGTCGCCGAGCACCCAGAGGTCGCGGAGGGTGCCGTCGGGGAGGAGCGTGCCGCGCAGGTGAAGGGCCATGCCCTCCAACCTAGTTGCTCATCTCGACCCTGAGCCACCCGTCACAAGGGCGAGGGCCCGCGCCGGGGAGGCGCGGGCCCTCGGTCCCCTGGAAGCGGACGTTCATGGGCTCGGGTCAATGGGCCGGTGAAAGTCCGTTCCGTGCTCGGCGACCGACGAAAAGGGGTGTGTCAGGCCGCCGGCTGGGGGTCCTTGGCGAGACGGGGCGCGGGGGCCGCGTCGTCCGTCTCCGGGTAGTGGCAGGCGGTCAGATGGCCGGGCTTGTTGCCCTCGACCTGGACCAGCGGCGGTGCCTCGGTCGAGCACTTCTCCGTCGCCTTCCAGCAGCGGGTGCGGAAGCGGCAGCCGGAGGGCGGGTTGATGGGGGAGGGGACGTCGCCCTGGAGGCGGATGCGCTCCCGGGGGGTCTCCTCCACCGTCGCCTCGGGCACGGCGGACAGCAGCGCCCGGGTGTACGGGTGGCGCGGGTTCTCGTACAGGTCGTCGCGGTCGGCGATCTCGACGATCTTGCCGAGGTACATGACCGCGACGCGTTGCGAGAAGTGCCGTACGACGGCCAGGTCGTGGGCGATGAAGACGAACGCGATGCCGAGTTCCTGCTGGACCTTCTGGAGCAGGTTCACCACCTGTGCCTGGATGGAGACGTCCAGGGCGGAGACCGGCTCGTCCGCGACGATCAGCTTCGGCTCCAGGGCCAGGGCACGGGCGACGCCGATGCGCTGGCGCTGGCCGCCGGAGAACTCGTGCGGGAAGCGGTTGAAGTGCTCGGGGTTGAGGCCCACGATCTCCAGCAGCTCACGGACGCGCTTCTCGCGGCCGCCCGCCGGGTTGACGTTGTTGATCTCCATCGGCCCGGAGATGATCTTGCCGACCGTCTGGCGCGGGTTCAGCGACGCGTAGGGGTCCTGGAAGATCATCTGGATCTCGGACCGGATCGGCGCCAGCTGCTTGCGGCCCGCGTGCGTGATGTCCTGGCCGCGGTAGGAGACCTTGCCGCCCGTCGGCTCCAGCAACCGGGTGATCAGCCGGCCCGTCGTCGACTTGCCACAGCCCGACTCGCCGACCAGACCGAGGGCCTCGCCCTCGGCCACCTGGAAGTCGAGACCGTCCACGGCCTTGACGGCGCCGACCGTGCGTTTGATCGGGAAGCCGCCCTTGATCGGGAAGTGCTTGGTCAGACCGCTGACGTCCAGGAGCGGTTGCGCGTTGCTCATGATGGTGAAGTCCCGTCTCGTGTACGTCAGTCAGTGCCGGGATCCGGCGAAGTCGGCGAAGAGGTCCGTGCGCTGCTCCAGCGGCAGGTGGCAGGCGGAACCCCTGCCCTCCACCACGTCCAGCGCGGGCCGCTCGGTGGAGCACAGCCCGCCCGCGACCTTCTCCGCGAAGGTGCACCGCGGGTGGAAACGGCAGCCCGAGGGCGGGTTCAGCAGCGACGGTGGCGCACCCGGGATCGGCGAAAGCGGCACGTCGACCGGGCCGTCGAGGCTCGGCATGGAGCTCAGCAGCCCAAGGGTGTAGGGGTGCTGCGGCGTCTGCAGCACCTCCTTCTTGGTGCCCCGCTCCACGCACCGGCCGCCGTACATCACCAGCACGTCGTCCGCGATGTCGGCGATGACGCCGAGGTCGTGGGTGATGAAGATGATCGCCGTGCCGAACTCCTGCTGGAGGTCCTTGAGCAGGTCCATGATCTGGGCCTGGACCGTCACGTCGAGGGCCGTGGTCGGCTCGTCGGCGATCAGCAGCTCGGGGTCGCAGACCAGTGCCATCGCGATCATCGCGCGCTGGCGCATACCGCCGGAGAACTGGTGCGGGTAGTCGTCCACCCGCATGTCCGGCTGGGGGATCCCGACCCGGCGCAGCAGCTCGATCGCCCGCGCCCGGGACTCCTTCCTGGAGGCACCGGTGTGCTTGCGGTACGTCTCGCCGATCTGCGTGCCGATGGTGTGGTACGGCGACAGCGAGGCGAGCGCGTCCTGGAAGATCATGGACATCTTGTTGCCGCGTAGCCGCTCCATCTCCCGCTCGGAGGCGGTGAGCAGCTCCTTGCCGTCCAGCAGGATCTCGCCGTCGATCGTGGTGCGGAACGGGTCGTGCAGGCCCAGGATCGTCAGGTTGGTGACGGACTTGCCGGACCCCGACTCACCCACGATGCCGAGCGTCTTGCCCTTGGCGAGGTCGAAGGAGAGCCCGTCGACGGCCTTGACGATGCCGTCCTCGGTGGAGAAGTGGACCTGAAGGTCCCTGACGGAGAGGAAGGGCTGCTGATCGGTGCTCGTCACGGGGACGCTCCTGGAGGGGTGATGCGAGGGGGATTGCCCGGTGGGGCGGTGGGAGGGATTCGGCTCGGCGGAGGTCAGGCGAGCCGGATCCGCGGGTCGATGAGGGCGTAGACGGCGTCCACGATGATGTTGGCGAAGACGATCGCGCCGGCCGCAAGGAGGGTCACACCGAGCAGCATGGGCAGGTCGCTCTGGTCCACGGACTTCACCGCGAGCCGGCCGATGCCCGGGAGGCTGAAGGTCGACTCGGTGATGATGGCACCGCCGATCAGCGTGCCCAGGTCGATGCCGAACACCGTGACGATGGGGCCCATCGCGCCGCGCCAGGCGAACCGGAAGAAGACGTTCGACCGGGACAGGCCCTTGGCGCGGGCCGTACGGACGTAGTCCTCACTGAGCTGCTCCACCAGCTGGGAGCGGGTCATACGGGTGTAGTTGGCCGTGAAGATGATCGCGAGGACCAGCCAGGGCAACAGCAGCCCGGAGAACCAGGCGGCCGGGTTGTCGGTGAGCGGGGTCCACTGCGGCTGGTCGAGCCATCCCAGCTGCGCGACGAAGAAGAACATCGCGATGTAGCCGACGAAGTAGATCTGCAGCGAGGAGCCGAGCAGCGAGGCCGAGCTGGCGAACTTGTCCAGGAACTTGCCCTGCTTGAGGGCCGCGATCATGCCGGCGCCGACGCCGAGGATCAGGAAGACGACGGCCGCGCCGAAGGCGAGCGAGAGGGTCGTCGGCAGACGGTCCATGATCGTGCCGAAGACGGGCTCGTTGTTCGAGAAGGAGTACCCGAGGCACGGGGCTTCGCAGTGGCCCCAGGTGGTGTAGTCGCGTCCGACGAACACGCCGACGAGCCACAGCCAGTACTGCACCGGGATCGGCTTGTCGATGCCCAGGTTCTGCCGGATCTGCGCCAGGTTCTCGGGCGTGCAGTTCTTGCCGCAGGACATCATCGCGGGGTCACGCGGCACGGCGTAGAAGAGCCAGAAGGTGATGGCGCTGATGATCAACAAAATGACCAGCGCGCCGGTGACTCGGCGGACAAGGAAGCGGAACATGAGGCGTGACTTTCCGGACGGGGCGCCGTCGCCGGGGGGAAGTAGAGGGGGGTGGGCCGCAGGGGCGGCCATATGGGATGGCCGCCCCCAGGGTGTCGTGCTCGCTTACTTCATGGCGTAGAGCTTGGAGAGCGCGACGCAGGTGTTGCCGGCGTCCCAGATCACGTTGCCGACCTTGGAGCCGTACATGTAGTTCCGGATCTTGTGGTAGTCCGGGACGACCGCGGCCAGCTCCATGATCATCTTGTCGACGTTGCCCCAGGCCTTGTTGGCCTCTTCCACGTCCGCGATCTTGCCCGCGGCGTCGATGGCCTTGTTGACGCCCGGGTCGTTCAGCTGGGCGTAGTTGCTGCGGCCGTCGCCGATGTTCTTGCCGCTCCAGCAGGGGTAGAACTGCGAGTAACCGCCCGGCCAGTCCGGGCTCCAGCCGGCGGCGAACAGGTCGAAGTCGTTGTCGATCTTGCCGATCTGGGTGTAGAACGTCGACTTGTCGACCTGCTTGTTGACGACCGTGAAGCCGGCCTCTTCCAGCGCGTTCTTGATCGCGACGGCGGTCTTCACCGCGGTGTCCGACTGCTGGTAGGCGATGACCAGCTTCTGGCCGACCTTGCCGGCCTCCTTCAGCAGGGCCTTGGCCTTCTCGGGGTTGCCGCCCGGCTTCTTGTCGACGCCGTACAGGTCGAACTTGGTGTAGCCGGGGGTCACCGGGGCGAAGATCGTGGTGGCGACCTCCTGGCTCGCGGCGCCGCCGCCGATGGTCTGGAGCTGCTGGTGCGGCCAGGCGTAGTTGATGGCCTGGCGGACCTTGACGTCCTTGATGCGAGTCATGTTGATCGGCCAGTAGTACGTGACCGTGTCGACCGCGGTGAGCACGCGCTTCTTGTACTCGGCGTTGGTGAGAACCTGGGCGAGGCGCTCGGGGGCGACCTCGTTGAAGATCGGCACCGCGTACTGGTCGTTGCCCTGGTCCGCGATCCAGCGGTCGGTCGAGGCGACCAGCTCGTAGCCGAACTGGAAGAGGTACTTGTCCGGGTAGGCGTTGCGGATCGGGTCCGTCTTCGGGTCCCAGTGCTCGTTGCGCACGAAGGTCATCGACTTGCCGATGCTGCGGCTGTCGATCTTGTACGGGCCGCAGGAGACCGGCTTCTTGTCGTACTTCTCCTTGGTGTCGGCCTTCTTCGGCACGAACGCGTAACCGCGCATCGCCAGCGTGTAGTTGAAGTCGACGCGGGCTTCCTTGAGGCGGAAGGTGACGGTCTTGCCGTCGATCTCGATGGAGTCGAGGCTCTTGCCCTCGTAGGGGCCCTTGTACTTGTCGCCGCCCTCGAGGAAGTCCTGGACGTAACGCGGACCCTCGGTGACGAAGGACGCGAAGAGGCGCTCGAAGGTGTGGCGGACGTCGTCCATGGAGAGGTCGGTGCCGTCCTCCCACTTGATGCCGTCCTTGATCGTGTACGACCAGGTCTTGCCGCCGTCCTTCATGGTGCCGGCGTCGGTCGCGGCGTCGCCGACCAGGATGGCGTTGCCCTTGTCGTCCAGCTTGTAGCCGGTCAGACCGCGCATGATCGGCACGGTGATGGCGGCCTCGGTCGAGACGTAGATCTGCGCCGGGTCCATGTGGTCCATGTCGAACTGCTGGAGCGAGTAGATCGTCCCGCCCTTGACCGCGCCCTTGACCTCGGGGGCCGGGCCGGTGGAGTCGGCCTTGGTGCCCACCGGGATCTCGGTGGTCTTGGAGCCGGTGACCTTCGGGGCCTTGTCCTGCGAGCCGCCCTCGCTGCCGCTGCTGCATGCGCTCAGCACCGAGGTGGACGCCGCGGCCACGCCGGTGGCGATCAGGAAGTTTCTACGCGAGAAGGACATCGCATCCTGCCTTGAAGTGGGTTGATGAGAGAGATCCGGCACCCCGGCTGTTGCCGTGGTCCTGAAAAGAGCCGGAGTCAGCGCTTGGACTTCGGGTCGAGTGCGTCACGCACCGAGTCACCGAGGAGGTTGAACGCGAGCACGAAGATCACCATGGACAGGCCCGGGAAGAGCATGAAGGTGAGGTCCTCGGTGTAGAACTGGGCGCCTCGCTGGATCATGACGCCCCAGTCCGGGGTCGGGTCGATCATGCCGACGCCGAGGAAGGCGAGACCCGCCTCCGCGGTCACGAATGCCGGGAGCATCAGCGTGGACTGGATGATGATCGGCGTCCACAGGTTGGGCAGCAGCTCCTTGAAGACGATACGCCGCGGTGATGCGCCCGTGACCTTGGCCGCCTCGACGAACTCCCGCTCACGCAGGCCGAGTACCTGGCCGCGCAGCAGACGGGCGATGGACGCCCAGCCGAAGGCGGAGAGCACGATGATCAGGCCTGCGGCACGTAGCGAGGTCGGGATGTTCTCGTCCGGAGCCACGAAGAGCCCGTACACGACAGGCATGAAGGCGATGAAGAAGAGGGTGGACGGGAACGACAGAAGGATGTCGATGATCCGGCCCACCAGGTAGTCCGTCTTGCCGCCGAGATAGCCCGCGGTGACACCGATGACCACGCCGACGACGACGGTGAGCACGGTGGCGGCGAGGGCGATGCCCAGCGAGGTGCGGATCGCGTAGAGCAGGAAGGTGAAGACGTCGCGGCCGAGCTGCGGCTCGACGCCGAACCAGAAGTCGGAACTGATGCCGCCGTTCGGGCCCGCCGGGTACGCGAAGGCGTTGAGCAGCTCGGGCTGCTTGCTCGCATAGGTGGTGTACGGATCCTTCCCGTACAGCTTGGCTATCAGCGGAGCACCGAGCGCGATGGCGAAGAAGAAGATCACGATGTACGCCGATATGACGCCCGTGCGGTCCCGCTTGAAGCGGTTCCACGCCAGCCGTCCCGGCGAGCGGCTCTCGCTGCCCTTATGGGTGGAGGGCGAAGGCGACTTGTCGATGCTCTCGTCAGTCGCCTCAAGCGGGGCAGCCGCGGATGGAGTTGGGGGGGTCATGGTGCTCCTGGCCCAAGGGAGGGTCTGATGACTCCGCAGGGCACGCTCCCCTACGGGCTACGCCGGACTTTTTCAACGCAATTCATTCAAGGTCAATAAATTCTCGGCCGAGTTGGTTGTCTCTTTACGTTCTTTACCCTGCCTTGACCATTCCGTAGCTACGCGGGTAGCGCAACGTGATGGAGTCGTGCCTTGACTCGGACCAACAGGACTATTCGGGCAACGAGTTCGTTATGCGGACGCTCCAGTACCGAAATGTGTACATCCAAGGGTCGTAATCCAACGGTTCGGCATCGGATGGCGAAGATCCATTGCGTGACCCCTCGAAGATCGGCGGACCGGGTGAAGGGGGTGGGTGGGAGAAGTCCGTTTCGTCGCCCCCGCGGATGCGTGCATCCGGATGGTGTGTCGCCCCATTGGCCGGAGCCCGTGTGCGGTATGCGGCTTTTGAGTCGATATTGGCCCGTAATGGATCAGCACCAGAGGAGGCACTCCATGCGCGGAGCCACATACGCCGGATGGGCCGCATGCGCGATGGCGGTTGCGCTCGTGACGACGGCCTGCGGTGGCGGGGGTGACAGCGGCAGTGCCGGAGGCGCGGTGCTGAGTTCCTCGTGGACCGATCCGCAGAACCCGCTGGAGCCGGCCAACACCAACGAGGTGCAGGGCGGCAAGGTGCTGAACATGATCTTCCGGGGGCTGAAGCAGTACGACCCGAAGACCGGCGAGGCCGAGGACGTGCTCGCCGAGCGGATCGAGACCACCGACTCGCGGAACTACACCGTCACCGTCAAGGACGGCTGGACCTTCAGCAACGGTGAGAAGGTCACCGCCAGATCCTTCGTGGACGCCTGGAACTACGGGGCGAGCCTGAAGAACAACCAGAAGAACGCCTACTTCTTCGGCTACATCGAGGGCTACGAACAGGTGCACCCGGAGAAGGGCGCCCAGACCGCGGCCACGATGTCCGGCCTGAAGGTGGTCGACGACCGCACCTTCACCGTCCGGCTCAGCCAGAAGTTCTCCAGCTTCCCCGACACCCTCGGCTACAACGCCTTCGTCCCGCTGCCCCGGGCCTTCTTCGACGACCACGCCGCCTGGCTGGCCCAGCCGGTCGGCAACGGCCCGTACACGGTGGAGTCGTACACCAAGGGCTCCGAGATGCGGCTGACGAAGTGGGCCGGCTACCCGGGCGAGGACGCGGCCCGCAACGACGGGGTCACCCTCAAGGTCTACACGGACAACAACACGGCCTACACCGACCTGATGGCCGGCAACCTCGACCTCGTCGACGACGTACCGGCCCAGCAGCTGAAGAACGTCAAGGCCGATCTCGGCGACCGCTACCTCAACACCCCGGCCGGCATCATCCAGACGCTGTCCTTCCCGCACTACGACAAGGACTGGAACAAGCCCGGCTCGGTCAAGGTCCGCCAGGGCCTGTCCCGGGCGATCAACCGCGAGCAGATCACCCGGACCATCTTCCAGGGCACCCGCACCCCCGCCACCGACTGGACCTCACCCGTCCTCGGCGCGGAGGGCGGGTACAAGGCGGGGCTGTGCGGACAGCTGTGCGAGTACGACACCGCCGCGGCGAGGAAGCTGATCGAGGAGGGCGGCGGGCTGCCCGGCGGTCAGGTGAAGATCACATACAACGCGGACACCGGCTCCCACAAGCTGTGGGTGGACGCCGTCTGCAACTCCATCAACAACGCCCTGGACAACGACCGGGCCTGCGTCGGCAACCCGATCGGCACCTTCGCCGACTTCCGGAGCAAGTCCACGACCCAGAAGCTCTCCGGTCCCTTCAGGGCGGGCTGGCAGATGGACTACCCGCTGCCGCAGAACTTCCTCCAGCCGCTGTACTACACGGGCGCCTCCTCCAACGACGGCAAGTGGTCCAGCCAGGAGTTCGACAAGCTCGTCGACGAGGCGAACGCCGAGACCGACCCCGCGAAGGCAGTGGAGATGTTCCAGAAGGCCGAGGCGGTCGTCCGGGACAACATGGCGTCCATCCCGCTCTGGTACCAGAACGGCAGCGCCGGCTGGTCCGAGCGGCTGTCGAACGTGGCCCTCAACCCCTTCAGCGTCCCCGTCTACAACGAGATCAAGGTCGGCTGAGCCCGCCATGGGGCAGTACGTCGTCCGGCGCCTGCTGCAGATGGTCCCGGTCTTCATCGGGGCCACCCTGCTGATCTTCCTCATGGTGAACGTGATGGGCGACCCCATCGCGGGCCTGTGCGGCGACCGGCAGTGCGACCCGGCGACCGCGGCCCAGCTGCGCAAGGAGTTCGGCCTCGACAAGCCCGTGTGGCAGCAGTACCCGACCTACATGGCGAACGTCTTCACCGGCGACTTCGGGACGGCGTTCAACGGCCAGGAGGTCACCGAGCTGATGTCCACGGCCTTCCCCGTCACCACCCGGCTGACCATCGTCGCGATCGTCTTCGAGGTCCTCATCGGGATCACGCTGGGCGTCGTCACCGGCCTGCGCCGCGGCCGCCCCGTCGACACGGGCGTCCTGCTCCTCAGCCTCGTCGTCATCTCCGTCCCCACCTTCGTCACCGGTCTGCTGCTCCAGCTGCTGCTCGGCGTGGAGTGGGGCTGGATCCGGCCGTCCGTCTCCCCGGCGGCCCCCTTCGGCGAGCTGATCCTGCCGGGCCTCGTCCTCGCCTCGGTCTCCCTCGCGTACGTCACCCGCCTGACCCGCACCTCCATCGCGGAGAACCGGAGCTCCGACTACGTCCGTACGGCCATCGCCAAAGGCCTGCCCAGACGCCGGGTCGTCACCCGGCATCTGCTGCGCAACTCCCTCATCCCCGTCGTCACCTTCATCGGCGCCGACATCGGCTTCCTGATGGGCGGGGCGATCGTCACCGAGCGGATCTTCAACATCCACGGCGTCGGCTATCAGCTCTACCAGGGCATCCTGCGCCAGAACACCCAGACCGTCGTCGGCTTCGTGACGGTCCTCGTCCTCGTCTTCCTCCTCTGCAACCTGGTCGTCGACCTCCTGTACGCCGTACTCGACCCGAGGATCCGCTATGCCTGAGCCGCCGTTCGACTCCGAGGGGGCCGTCGCGGGGACGGGGGCCGGAGCGGCCATGCGCCTCGCCACGACCGAGGCACAGACGCTGGAGAAGCGGCCGGCGGCCCCCGACGGGGTGGAGCCGGGCGGCGGTACGGAACCGGCGGGCAAGCCCCGGTCCCTGTGGTCCGACGCCTGGCGAGACCTTCGCCGCAACCCGGTCTTCGTCCTCTCGGCCCTGATCATCCTCTTCCTTCTGGTGATCTCCCTGTGGCCCTCGGCGATCGCCTCCGGCAGCCCCCTCAAGTGCGACCTCGCCAAGGCCCAGCAGGGCTCCGCGCCCGGCCATCCCTTCGGCTACGACGGACAGGGCTGCGACGTCTACACGCGCACGGTCTACGGCGCCCGTACGTCCGTCACGGTCGGCGTGTGCGCCACGCTCGGGGTCGCGGTCCTCGGCTCGGTGCTGGGTGCGCTCGCCGGCTTCTTCAGCGGCCTGTGGGACTCGGTCCTGTCCCGGATCACCGACGTCTTCTTCGCGATCCCGGTGGTCCTCGGCGGTCTGGTCCTGCTGTCGGTGGTGACGAGCAACAGCGTCTGGCCGGTCATCGGCTTCATCGTGCTGCTCGGCTGGCCGCAGATCTCCCGCATCGCCCGGGGCGCGGTCATCACCGCCCAGCAGAACGACTACGTCCAGGCCGCCCGGGCCCTGGGCGCCTCCCCCACCCGCATCCTGCTGCGCCACATCGCCCCGAACGCCGTGGCGCCGGTGATCGTGGTGGCGACCATCGCGCTGGGCACCTACATCGCCCTGGAGGCGACGCTGTCCTACCTGGGAGTGGGCCTCAAACCCCCCAGCGTCTCCTGGGGCATCGACATCTCCGCGGCCTCCCCGTACATCCGCAACGCCCCCCACGCCCTCCTGTGGCCCTCGGGGGCCCTGGCGATCACGGTCCTGGCGTTCATCATGCTGGGCGACGCGGTGCGCGACGCCCTCGATCCGAAGCTGAGGTGAGCGGGCCATGGAGTTCGCGGCGCGAGAGGCGGGGCGGCGCGCAGGCGACGCGCTTTTGCGGGACGCCGTGGCCGGCCGCGTCGGTCATCCGGACCCAGCGGCGCCACCCTGCCCTGCGCCCCACGCCACGTTCCCCGTTCCGAAGCCGAGGTGAGCCGACGTCATGCTGCTCGAAGTGCGGGACCTGCACGTGGAGTTCAAGACCCGGGACGGGGTCGCCAAGGCCGTCAACGGGGTCAGCTACGGGGTGGACGCGGGGGAGACCCTCGCCGTGCTCGGTGAGTCAGGCTCCGGGAAGTCCGTCACCGCGCAGGCGATCATGGGGATCCTCGACATGCCGCCCGGCAGGATCACCGGCGGCCAGGTCCTCTTCCAGGGCAGGGATCTGCTCCGGCTGAAGGAAGAGGAGCGGCGCAAGGTCCGCGGTGCCGAGATGGCGATGATCTTCCAGGACGCACTGTCGTCCCTCAACCCGGTGCTCTCCGTGGGCGAGCAGCTCGGCGAGATGTTCGTCGTGCACCGGGGCATGTCGCGCAAGGACGCGCGCGCGAAGGCGGTCGAGCTGATGGACCGCGTACGCATCCCCGCCGCCAAGGAGCGTGTCAGGCAGTACCCCCACCAGTTCTCCGGCGGCATGCGCCAGCGCATCATGATCGCGATGGCCCTCGCCCTGGAGCCGGCCCTCATCATCGCCGACGAGCCGACGACCGCCCTCGACGTCACCGTCCAGGCCCAGGTCATGGATCTGCTGGCGGAGCTGCGGCGCGAGTACGACATGGGCCTGATCCTCATCACCCACGACCTCGGCGTGGTCGCGGACGTGGCGGACCGGATCGCGGTGATGTACGCGGGCCGGATCGTGGAGTCGGCGCCGGTCCACGACATCTACAAGGCGCCCGCCCACCCGTACACCCGCGGCCTGCTGGACTCCATCCCCCGGCTGGACCTCAAGGGCCGGGAGCTCGACGCCATCAAGGGCCTGCCGCCCAACCTCATGAACATCCCGCAGGGCTGCGCCTTCCACCCCCGCTGCCCGATGGCCCAGGACGTGTGCCGCACCGACGTGCCCGCTGTGCACGAGGTCTCCGAAGCGCGGGGCAGCGCCTGCCACTTCTGGAGGGAGTGTCTGAATGGCTGAGGCGATTCTGGAGGTCAGCGGGCTCGTCAAGCACTACCCGCTCACCCGGGGCATCCTCTTCAGGAAACAGGTCGGTTCGGTGAAGGCCGTCGACGGCGTCGACTTCACCCTCCACCGCGGCGAAACCCTGGGCATCGTGGGCGAGTCCGGCTGCGGCAAGTCGACGGTCGCCAGGATGCTGGTCAACCTGGAACGCCCGACGGCAGGCTCCATCAAGTACAAGGGCGAGGACATCACCAGCCTCTCCGGCCGCGCCCTGAAGGCCGTACGGCGCAACATCCAGATGGTCTTCCAGGACCCGTACACCTCGCTCAACCCCCGGATGACGGTGGGCGACATCATCGGGGAGCCGTTCGAGATCCACCCCGAGGCGGCACCCAAGGGCGACCGGCGCAGGAAGGTCCAGGAACTGCTGGACGTCGTCGGGCTCAACCCGGAGTACATCAACCGCTATCCGCACCAGTTCTCCGGCGGCCAGCGCCAGCGCATCGGCATCGCCCGGGGCCTGGCCCTGCGCCCGGAGGTCATCGTCGCCGACGAGCCGGTCTCCGCGCTGGACGTCTCCGTCCAGGCTCAGGTCATCAACCTGATGGCCCGCCTCCAGAGCGAGTTCGACCTCTCCTACGTCTTCATCGCCCACGACCTGTCGATCGTCCGGCACATCTCCGACCGGGTCGGGGTGATGTACCTCGGCCGGATCGTGGAGATCGGCAGGGACGCCGAGATCTACGACCACCCCACGCACCCCTACACCCAGGCGCTGCTCTCCGCGGTCCCCGTCCCCGACCCCGAGGCCCGTGAACACCGTGAGCGCATCATCCTCGCGGGCGACGTCCCGTCCCCGACGAACGTGCCCTCCGGCTGCCGCTTCCGCACCCGCTGCTGGAAGGCGCGGGAACGCTGCGCCGAGGAGGTGCCGCCGCTCACGGTGCCGCCGTGGTTCCGGGAGCCGAGCGGACTCGCGGCGCACGACTCGGCCTGTCACTTCGCCGAGATGAAGGCATAGCCCGACAAACACACATCAACTGCGTTAACACACAGGCAACTTGGCCGACCCGATTCCGATATACGGACGCGACAGTCTGAACAGCGTACGGCCGTGCGGGTGCCGTAAACGGACCGGGGCGCGCCATGTCGCCCCGGTCCGTTGCCGTGTGTGCTTCCGGTGAAAGCCACGGGGCCACCGTGTGTGAATGGGAACACACTTTCTGTTTCCTGTGTGAACTGTTAGGTTTTCCTGTGACTGGCGGGGGGCCGGATGCTGACCACATCACCCCCCGTGCATGGAACTACATGGGGGATTTCTTTCGCATGCGCGCCAAGACCGCGTTTCGCTCTGCCCTGGCCATTTCCGCTCTCGCGCTGATCGGCACGTCTGTGCCGGGCCAGGCCGTCGCCGCCACCGACAACGCGTCGGCCGGGGCGGCCGTCGTCCAGACCGACGACCTCACCTTCGCCTCGCAGGCGACCAAGGCCGACCGCTCCATCGTGGCCGCGAACCCGCAGGCCGCCGCCCGCGCCGCGACCGTGTGCGGCTCGGGTTACACGAAGATCCTCACCGCGAAGAGGCTGCCGAACGACAGCACCCGGTACGCGACCGTCTACGTCTACACCGACGGTTCCACGACCGGTCCGCGGATCTACGACAAGCCGACCTGCGGCGTGCTGCACAACGAGACCGGATCCGCCCAGTACATGGGCATCCGGCTGAAGGACAACTACACCGACACCCCGGACGACGAGGACTTCGGCACGTTCAGCACGTACGCCGGTCCCGTGCGCCAGAAGAAGGGCTACTGCGGTGAGGTGTACTCGTACATGAAGAAGGGCGGCAGGGTCGTCATCGACAACATCTCGTCGGTCGGCACCTGCAACTGACCACCGCCATCGGCGGTTTCCTCTTTCGGCCGGGACTCGTGATCCCGATTCCGGTGCGTCGGCGTCGTTCCGGCGCACCGGACTGATGCCACATCCCGGGCGCGCTGTCGTCGCGCTCGTGGCCAACTCCGGCCCGGCCTGATCACACATCACTTCACCGCACCCGTCGCCGTATGCCCTCGGCGGCGGGGCGCTCCGCCGTGCCCGCTTGCAGCTGCCCGGCACGCGGACCCACCGTGAAAGTAGGAAATTTGAGACGCGACATACTGCGGTATGCGCGCATCCCCCTGACAACGGCAATCGTCATGTCGTTGTCGGCGGGCATCGCCACGACCCAGGCATACGCAGAGGCCGCCCCGCCCGGTGCGGCCGACGGATGGTCGGCACCGTCCTCGCGCGGCGCCGACGAGCAACCGGGCGCCATCCCCGCCAAGAAGCGGGAGGGTGTCCTCGGCAAGGACTACCGCTCAAGCAAGGACCGGGCGTTCACCACCATCGGTGACGGCACCGGCTTCCATGTGCTGATCGCCGACGAGAAGGACGGCTACGCCTGGAAGACCGCCGCCTCCCTCTCCGAGCCCGGCTTCGACACCGACACCTGGATCGGCAACGCCTGCCTCACCGAATCCGGGAAGTACGCGGCGGTGGCATACGCGCCCCGCACCTTCACCAACAAGCCAGAGCTGATGACGCGCGGCGCGTTCACCGCGCTCGTCGACCTCTCCAACGGCGAGGTGCGCAAGCTCCCCTTCACCGCCACGCTCGGCTACTTCTCGCCCGGCTGCGGGACCGGTGAGCAAGCGGTGTTCACCGCGCTGACGGACGACGAGGCCACCAAGGACCGGACCCGGCTCGTCACCGTCGACGCGCGCACCGGCAAGGTGCGCGCACGGCAGACCGTGAACGGACAGGTCACCTCCGCGATCCCCACGAAGCAGGGCATCGTGGCGGCGGAGGGCAATCACGTCGTGCGCGTCGCCGGCTCCGAAGTGCGCGTGGTGGCCCGGACGAAGACCACCCCGTTCCAGCTCAAGGCGGACGCCGGTGGCGGTGTCACCTTCATCGATCGCGAACCCTCCGCCGACAGGCTGCGTGCCACCACCGACGAGCGGGCCACGGTCAACCGTGTCACCGCCGCGCAGATCAGCACCCCCAGGGCGAAGTCGCGTCCCGCCGCCCTCGCGTCCGGCCGCCTGGCCGCGTTCGACCTCACCTCGACCCCGGCGGGCGAGGTGTACGTCACCGGCAGGGCGACGACCACCTCCCGGTCCGCGGGCTCCCTGCACAACCCCGGGGGACTCGCCAAGGACGCGCGCATCTCCAGCCGCGGACAGGCCGCCGTCAGCACGCGCTGGGCGGACGGGAAGACCTCCCGCATCACCCAGTCCGAGGCCGACTCCGCCCGCCTGGTGCGCACGGACATCAAGGCGCTGGACACCGGCCGGACCTCGGTCGTCGACACCAGCCCCGACGCCGCGGTGCTCGGCACCCCGACCCGTCACAGCAAGGGCAACGACCTCACCCCCGCGATCACGTTCGGCGGGAGGCAGGGCTCGTCCCGGGCCGCCACCGTGGACACCGAGCGCGCCTGCTCCGTGCCGCGCAACGACCCCAAGAAGCAGGCGTTCCAGCCGACCCCGCGGCAGATCGAGTGGGCCGTGGACCAGGCCGTAGTCGGCAAGCTCAACAAGGGCGCCTCGCGGTCCGCGAACTGGAAGAACACCGGCATGCCCGCGTACGCGCCGCAGTCGCTGTTCCCTCTGCGGACCTTGAGCGGCGGCTCCGGTGAGGACTGGCACATCCCGGCGACGGTGATGCTCGGCATCACGGCGCAGGAGTCCAACATGTGGCAGGCCGCCCGTACGACGGTCCCCGGCGTCACCGGCAACCCGCTGATCGGCAACTTCTACGGCGTGCCGTACTCGGCGGACGGTGACCAGGCCGACCCGTTCTTCATCGAGTGGGGCGAGGCCGACTGTGGCTACGGCGTCACCCAGGTGACCGACGGCATGCGGATGAAGGGCAAGGAGAAGCCCGGCGAGACCGCCCTGTCTCCCACGCAGCAGGATGCGGTGGCACTGGACTACGCGGCGAACATCGCCGCCGGTGTCAACATCCTCATCGAGAAGTGGAACCAGACCCGCGCCGACGGGATCGTCGTCAACGACGGCAAGCCGAAGTACATCGAGAACTGGTTCGCCGCGCTGTGGACCTACAACACCGGCTATCACCCCAAGTCGAAGCCGGAGAACGGCAAGTGGGGCCTGGGCTGGACGAACAACCCCGCCAACCCGCTGTGGAAGGCCAACCGCACTCCGTTCCTGGAGACCGCCGACGGCGGAGACGCCTACTGGCACGCGGCGAACCCGCAGGACTGGCCGTACGAGGAGAAGGTGATCGGCTGGGCCGCCCGTCCGATCTCCGCGATGTTCAAGCCCGGCGACTTCCAGGCCGGATACAAGCAGGCCTGGTGGAACACCACCATGGACCGCACGCTCGCCAAGCCGCCGGTCGGCCTGTTCTGCGACGCGAGCAACGACTGCGACCCGGCCAAGATCACCGACACGGACAGCAACACCACCGGCAAGGGCGCCTGCAAGCTGCCCGGTGACCCGGACGAGCACAACCCGCTGTACCTGAAGTGCTGGTGGAACAAGGCGGCCAAGTGGAAGGACTGCAACACCCGCGCCCAGTGCGGCAACCCGATCCACCGCTTCGACGACACCTACCCCGAGCAGCCCGACGCGGACTCCTACCCGCCGCGCTGCAACACCGGTCTGCCGGCCGGCTCGCTGATCGTCGACGACCTGCCCAACGGCACCGTTCCGGCGGGCTCCTCCAACCGGTGTGCGGGCGTGTCCTCCCAGGGCAAGTTCGAGCTGACCTTCGCGCAGCCCAACGGCCGGGTGGACCTGCACCAGATCGGCGCCGGCAACGGCAACCACTTCTGGTTCACCCACACCCGCTCCAAGACCGGGGACGCCAACGGCATCCGCATGTACACCAAGGGCACCTGGACCCTGAACAGCACCAAGCGGGGCTGGATGCGGGTGTTCACGCACATGCCGGACCACGGTGCCCACACCCGGCAGGCCGCCTACCGCGTCGGCGGCACCGACTCCAAGAGCCCCGTCCGGGTGCACCCGCAGCGGGTCGGTGAGAACAAGTGGGTCGACCTCGGGGTGTTCAACTTCACCGGGACCCCGACCGTCTCGCTGGACACGGACACCGCCGACGGGCGCGGCGAGGAGGACATCGCCTGGGACTCCGTGGCCTTCCAGCCGCTGCCGGGGAAGCCGAAGAACTTCGTGGTCGCGATGGGTGACTCCTACTCCTCCGGCGAAGGTGCCACCGAGCCGGGCGGCAAGGACTACTACGCGGAGACCGACTTCCGCGACAAGGTGAACGAGAAGGCCCACGACGAGGGCAAGGCCGAGGTCGACACGACCTCGAAGTGCCACCGGTCCAAGATCGCCTGGTCCCGCCAGGCGACCCTGCCCGGCCACGCCAAGTCCATCGGGGCGTTGTCCGACGCCCGCGACAACAACATGGACTACCACTTCGTCGCCTGCTCCGGCGCGCGCAGCTACAACGTGCTGACCGGCGGCCAGGGCGAGGTCCCGCAGATCGACGCGGGCTACCTCGACCAGAACACCTCCCTGGTGACGATCAGCATCGGCGGCAACGACGCCCGCTTCACCGACGTCGTCAAGAAGTGCGTGGACATCCCCGTCCCCTCCCTCGTCAACTGCCAGGCGGCGTCGATTGCCAACATCGACCCCGACAACGGCAAGGAGATCGGCGGGGAGACCGGCCGCCTGGACGAGTGGGCGCCGAAGTGGCTGCACGACGCGGTCCGGCCGCGGATCGCGAGCCTCCTGAGGACCATCCACAGCAAGGCGGAGAACGCCAAGATCGTTCTCATGGGCTACCCGCGCCTGCTGGAGAAGGACGGCTCCTGCCTCCCGGCGCTGGACAACGTCGAGGGCCAGTTCATCAACAAGGTCGCGGACGTCCTCGCCGACGAGATGAAGGGGGCGGCGTCCGACGCGGGTTCCTACGCGGTCTTCTCCGACCCGCGCGACGAGTTCGCCGGCAAGGCGATCTGCGGTGATCCCGAAAGCGTGCACGGCATCGTCATGACGGGCCGCGCCGAGGCGGACGCGGACTCACCGGCTCCTTCGATGCAGTCGTTCCACCCCAAGCCCGCGGGTGCCCGACTGTACGCCGACTCCCTGGAGCACACGCTCCAGGGCAACTGACGCGCCACATCCATGGGGCCGGGCGCACCCGCCCGGCCCCTCCCCACGAAGGGAACCTCATGCGCAAGCTGCTCACCACTGCCGGACTCGCCGCCTCCGCACTCGCGACCGGCGTCCTGCTGGCCACGCCGGCGGCCGCCGCCTCGGCCGACTCGGACTTCGAGGTGTACTTCCCCGGCAACAAGCCGGAGACGCTCTACAACGTGACGAACACCGCCGACGCCGCCAGCGGCAAGATCACCGCGAAGTCCGTCGTCTCCTGGCAGATCCTCGTCGACCAGGTGGTCGACAACAGCAAGCGGTTCACCAGCTTCAAGATCACCACCCGTCTCGAGTCGCGCCCCGGCAAGGACAGCGCCGACGTCGTCGAGACGTCCAGGACGTGTGACCTGACCAAGATCGTCAACGACGAGTACAGCTGGTTCCTGATCGAGCCCGTGAACACCTGCGTCGCCCCGTCGATGACGTACGACGGTGAGGTCTGGTGGTCGTCGGACTCGACGATCGTCTACGACATCGAGGGCGACGGAAAGGGAGCGGTCACCAAGCAGCTCCAGGGCTCGCCGCTGGTCCACGGCTGACACGGGTGACAGACGGGCCGGCGTCCTGAGCGGATGAGTACGGGTACTCAGGACGCCGGCCCGCCCCTACGAAAGGCTTGACCCATGGAACGCCGACCACGTGAGCACGACGGTCTGATCGCCGTCCTCGTAGGCGTCTTCGACATCCTGCTCGTGATCATCCTCGGCCTCGGCATGGTCGTCTCCGGTATCGGATCCGGCTTCGACGAGTACGCCGACCGGCGGGCGGCCGAGGATCAGCACGGCATCCTGGTCTTCATCGCATGCGTGACCGGCGCAGGCTTCGCTCTCGCCATGATCCTGCGCTACTGGAAGACCGGTGTCGTCCACCTGCTGCTCACCGGTCTTCCCCTCCTGGTCTTCCTCGGCGGACAGGGCAACTGACCCGCAGACGGGGTCAGTCCAGCCCCAGCGACCGCTTCAGGAAGTCGAGCTGGAGCAGCAGCAGATTCTCCGCGACCTCCTCCTGCGGGGTCATATGGGTCACCCCGGACAGCGGCAGCACCTCGTGCGGGCGGCCGGCGGCGAGCAGGGCCGAGGACAGGCGCAGGGAGTGGGCGACGACCACGTTGTCGTCCGCGAGACCGTGGACGATCACCATCGGGCGGTGCGGCTCGGCCGGGTCCACCAGGCCCGTGTCGTCGATCAGCGAGTTGCGCCGGTAGACCTCCGGCTGCTCGTCGGGGTGCCCGACGTAGCGCTCCTGGTAGTGGGTGTCGTACAGACGCAGATCGGTGACCGGGGCGCCGACGACCGCCGCGTGGAAGACGTCCGGGCGGCGCAGCACCGCGAGTCCCGCGAGATAGCCGCCGAAGGACCAGCCGCGCACGGCCACCCGGGTCAGATCGAGCGGGAACCGCTCGGCGAGCGCCTGGAGCGCGTCGACCTGGTCCTGCACCACGATGGCCGCGATGTCGTCCTTGACGGCCTTCTCCCAGGCGGGCGAGCGACCGGGCGTGCCGCGGCCGTCCGCGACGATCACGGCGAAACCCTGGTCGGCGAACCACTGCGAGGTGAGGTGCGGATTGTGCGCCGCCACCACCCGCTGGCCGTGCGGACCACCGTAGGGATCCAGCAGCACCGGGAGCGGGGTGTCACCGGCGTAGTCCCGAGGCATAAGCACGGCGCACGGAATGCGGCGTGCGCCCCCTTCGGTGAGGGTCATGCGCGGGGTCAGACCGGGATCTTCGGCGTACGACCGGACCGTCGCCGTCCGCTTTCCGTCGTGGAGTACCTGGACCTCGGCCCCGGGGCGATCGGGCGTGTGGGACACCAGTACCGTCACGCCCCCGGCGCGTACCGCCGCGTGCACGCCGGGCTCCTGGGACACACGCTCCACGCCGAGCTCGTTCACCCGATACACATGCACTTCGCCGGTCTCCGGATGGGCCGCGGCCTCGCCCGCCGACGCCGAGATCAGTACGTCGTCCGACGTGACGTCCAGGACCGCACGGACGTGCAACTGCGGTCCGGTCAGCGGGCGTTCGCCCACCGTGAGGACGCGCGCGCCGCCTTCGTCGGCGATGCGCACGAGATGCCCGGCAGGGCTCCAGCAGGGCACCCCAGGGAAAAGATCCAGCCATTGTGGATCTTCGTCCGCGTGGACCATCCGGGTCGCCCCGGTCGCCGGGTCCACGGCGAGGAACAGCTGGCTGCGCTGGTCGCGCGCCTGTACGAGCAGCAGCGGCGCACCCGCCGCTGACCAGTGCACTCGCGCCAGATAGGGGTACCGCGCCCGGTCCCACGAGACCTCCGTGCGCACCCCGTCCAGACCGATCACGAACAGCCGTACGTCCGCGTTCGGTGTCCCCGCCGCCGGATACGCCACCCGCTGCGGCTCGCGCTCCGGACGTGCCGGATCGGAGATCCACCACCGGCGCACCGGCGTGTCGTCGGCGCGCGCCACCAGCAGCAGGTCCGACTCGGGCCCCCACCAGAAGCCCCGGTAGCGCGCCATCTCCTCGGCCGCGATGAACTCGGCCAATCCGTAGGTGACGCCGTCCGACTCCGGCTCGGCGAGCGCACGGTCGCCCTCACCTTCGGCGCCGACCACGCGCAGGGCACCCTGCGCGACGTACGCGATGTGCCGTCCGTCGGGGGAGGGGCGCGGGTCGATCACCGGCCCGGGGACCGGGAGTTCGCGTGCCGTACCGGCTTGCAGCTCGGCCGTGAAAAGCCGCCCTGACAAGGCGAAAGACGCCAACTCCACGGCGTTGTCGGTGGCGTGGGCGATGATGCCGGCGCCACCCTCACGGCTGCGCTCGCGCCGCGCCCGCTCCTCGGGCGAGAGGTCTTCCGAGGCGCCGCCCAGGAGGGCGCGCGGGTCGGCCGCCACGCGCTCCTCACCGCTCGCCGTGTCGAGCACCCACAGCGAACTCGCCGGGTCCGTACCGGAGGTGGAGCGCAGGAACACGACACGGTTGCCGTCGGGCGCCACCGTGAACGCGCGCGGCGCGCCGAGGGTGAAGCGCTGGGTGCGGGCGTGCCGTCGGGGGAAGGACACAGGCTCGGTCGTCATGCCCTGACCATATTGGCCAGTGCGCCCCCTTGTGCGGCTGTGCGCCGATCGATGCGCACGTACGGATAGTTATGATCACTGTCGCATAGTGGGTATGAACCTGCTGGCCGCTGCATGGATTTATCTGCCCCCATAGTCCGACCCCCGCGCCTGGGATTCTTGGAGGTGAGCCGCCGTGGCACTCTCGATTTCGGCGGTGGTGCTACTGGCGATCATCGTCTTTCTGCTGATCAAGAAATCAGGGCTGAAGGCCGGCCACGCGGTCGTCTGCATGCTGCTCGGTTTCTATCTGGCGTCCTCGACCGTCGCTCCCACCATCAGTGAGCTGACGACGAACATCGCGGGCATGATCGGCAGCATCAAGTTCTGAGCGACGCCGCGCGGTGTTGTCGGCGGCGCCTCGTAGGGTGGGGTCCATGACGGATCTGCCCGACCGGCGTCTCCTCCTGGTGCACGCGCACCCGGACGACGAGTCGATCAACAACGGCGCGACCATGGCCAAGTACGCGGCCGAGGGTGCCCGGGTGACCCTGGTCACCTGCACCCTCGGCGAGCACGGCGAGGTCATCCCGGCCGAGCTTCAGCACCTGACCGGCACCGCCCTGGGCGAACACCGCCTGGGCGAGCTCACCGCCGCGATGCGCGAGCTCGGCGTCGAGGACTTCCGTCTCCTCGGCGGCCGAGGCCGCTATGAGGACTCGGGGATGATGGGCATCGCCGACAACGACGACCCGGCAAGTCTGTGGCAGGCGGACGTCGAGGCGGCAGCCCGCGCGCTGGCCGAGGTGATCCGGGAGGTACGCCCCCAGGTCCTCGTCACCTACGACCCCGACGGCGGCTACGGCCACCCCGACCACATCCAGGCCCACCGCATCGCGATGCGCGCGGCCGAGCTGGCCGCCGACGCCGGGTGGGAGATCCCCAAGGTCTACTGGAATCGCGTCCCGCGCACGGTCGCCGAGGAGGCGTTCGCCCGGCTTCAGGCGGATCTGCCCGCACTGTCCTTCGGCAAGTCCGCCACCGTCGACGACGTACCGGGTGTGGTCGACGACGAGCGCGTCACCACCGTGATCGACGGCACCGCGCACGCTGGTGCCAAAGCCGCCGCGATGCGGGCGCACGCCACCCAGATCGAGGTGGCCGACCTGTATTTCGCGCTGTCCAACGAGCTCGCGCAACCCCTCTTCACCACCGAGTACTACGAGTTGGTGCGCGGCGAGCGGGGAGCGGGGACGGAGTCCGACCTGTTCGCCGGTCTCGGGTCCGGGGAGGCGTCATGAGCTCGATGCTCGCCCAGCCGCTGAAGCTGAAGCGGCCCTCCGCGCTACGGGTCCTCGCCTACCTCGGGCTCTTCGTGCTCGGCGCGGTGGTCGGCGTGGCCGGGGCGCTGGTGCAGCCCGCGTGGTTCCCGGGCGGCCTGCTGCTCGCGCTCGCGGGCGAGGCCGGGCTCATGCTGGGCGCCGGCCGGGCCGTGGGCAGCCGGGCCGGGGCCGTCGCGCCCGCCGCCGGCTGGATGATCACCGTCATTCTGCTCACCGCCACCCGCCCCGAGGGCGACTTCGTCTTCGGCACGGGAGCCGCCTCCTATCTCTTCCTGCTCGGCGGCATCGCTGTTGCTGTGATCTGCGCCACCCTCGCACCATTGCGGCAACCGGGTGGTGACCGCGTCCGACTTGGCAAGTGACGTACCACTTCTCCACACCGCACACGTGCGAGTCCCGTGTGGGTTTCCCAGGCGGTCGTGGGATACGGGCCAGAAGTGGCCAGTATGGTGGAGCGCGCCGCCGAGCCGTCCGCAGCGATGAGGTCGAATGGGCGGCGGAGCCAACCGGGAGAACATGCCTTGAGTCGTGAAACTGACACTCCGTCCTCCGGGCCCAACGGGCGCGGAGGAGCCGCATACCCCTCGGGCACGCCGCCGTACGGGACCCCCATGGCTTCCGACAGCGGTGCGGACGCGGGCCGTTCGGCCACGCAGCCGGAGGAACGTAAGACCGAGACCACGCTGACGACCCGGATCCGGATCAACATCCCCGGGTCACGGCCCATTCCGCCGGTCGTCGTGCGCACGCCCGTCTCCGAGGCCGAGACCGCCGCTGACAGCCCGGACACCGAGGACCCGGCGCCGGTCGGCGCCACGTCCACGGCCACCGGCATCGCCGAGCCCCCGGCCGAGCCTTCGGCGCAGGCCGAGGAGAAGACGAGCGACTGGTTCGCACCGCGTAAGTCCGCGCCTGGCAAGGGCGGTCAGGGCGGCGCCCCCACCAACGGGGCCGGTCTGCCGGGCGCTTCGGGCCCCGCCGCGGGCGGTTCCGGCGGCGCCGGTGCCGGTGCCGGGCGGCCCGGCGGTGTCGTCGGCTCCATGAGCGTGCCCGGTGGTTCCCGCCCCGGTGGTGCGAACGGCGCCCGGCCCGACGGCGGCTCCCGTCCGGGCGGCGCGAACGGCGCGGGGCTCCCCGGTGCGACCGGCGGTCCCGTGGCTCCGGGGCACGGCGGCGGCACCGGTTCCTTCGACGTGACCGAGGCGCTGGCCGCGGGCCCGCTGGGCGGCGGCAACGGCTCCCGCCCCGGCGGCGAGGTGCGCCGCGACGACCTGCCGTACTTCTCGGACAACGGGACCGGCGGCCAGAACGGCCAGGGCGGCCCGAACGGGCAGAACGACTTCGGCGGCCAGAGCGCTCCGAACGGCCCCGCAGGCTACGGCGCGCAGGGCGGCCCGGCCGGCTTCGACCCCGCCGCCGATTTCAACGCTCCGGGCGACTTCGGCGGCTCCAGCGACTTCAACGGCCCGAACGGCCGTGGCGGACGAGGCGGTCCCCAGGGCCCCACCGGCCCCACGACCGGCCCGGTCACCGGCGACGGACCGGCGGTCCCGCCGGTCGCGGGCGGCGGCCCCGGCGGCATCGGTGGCCCCACCGGCCGGCGCGGTCCCGGCGGCCCGGGCGGTCCCGGTGCCGCCGGTGTGCCCGGCATCAATGTCGGCCCGACTCGGCCCGGCGGACCGGGCGTTCCCGGCGGCGGCCCGAGCGGCCCCGCGGGCCCGGGTGTCCCCGGCAGCGGGCCGAACGGCCCCGCGGGCCCCGGTGCCGGGTTCCACACCCCCGGCCAGGGCCCCGGCGGCGGTCTCAGCGACGACACGGCGATCCTCACGCCGCAGAAGCCGGCCCCCGAACCCGGCTCCCCGAACTACGGCGTCGCCGACAACGTCTCCGGCCACACCGTCACCAGCGGCATCCCGGTCGTGCCCGGCGGCGCCCAGAGCGGCCCCTTCGGGCCGGGCGGCACCGACACGCCCGGACCGCACACGCCCCCGAAGCTGCCCGAGCCGTCCTCGTCGAACTCCTCGGCCTCCCGCGCGCCCAAGAAGAAGAAGGGCCGCAACAAGCTGGCCCTGGTCGGCGGTGGCGCGGTCGTCCTCGTGGGCGGCCTCTACGGCGCGGGCCTGCTGATGAACCACACCGACGTGCCCAAGGGCACCACCGTGCTCGGTGTCGACATCGGCGGCGGCACCCGCGACGACGCGGTCAAGAAGCTCAACGACGCCTTCGACGAGCGGGTCAACAAGCCGCTGAAGCTGTCGGTGGGCGGCAAGACCGTCGACCTCGAGCCGGACCAGGCGGGGCTCCAGTTCGACATGCAGCAGACGGTCAGCACGGCCGCGAGCAGCGACTACAACCCGATCTCGGTCATCGGCTCCCTCTTCGGCAACCACCGGGTCGTCGACCCCGTCATGCCCACCGACGAGGAGAAGCTGGCCGCCGCCCTGGAGGACAGCTCCGGCGGCTCCGGCTCGGTGACCGAGGGCACGGTCACCTTCAAGTCCGGCAAGGCGGTCGCCGTGTACGGCAAGGCCGGCAAGGGCATCGACGTCGGCAATTCGACCACCGCGGTCGAGGAGGCGTACCGCACCCAGGTGGAGACGGGCGCGTCCTCGGCGGTGCAGGTCGCCACGACCACTCAGCAGCCGAAGGTCGCGAACGCCGAGGTCGACCGGTTCATGAAGGAGTTCGCCGAACCGGCGATGGCCACCAAGGTCACGGTCCAGACGGACGCCGCGCACAGCATCCCGTTCGGCTCCCTGTCACTGCCGAAGATCCTCGGAGTCAAGGCCGTCGACGGCAAGCTCGTGGACACCTACGACCTCAAGGCGCTCAAGGCGGCGTACGGCGCCACCTTCGACGGTGTGCAGATCAACGGCGCGAGCGGCAAGCGTGACGTCCTTCCGCAGGATGTCGCCTCCGCCCTGCGCAAGGCGCTGCGCGGCAAGACGGCGGCGGAGCGCACCGTCACCATCGACACCAACCCGAGCTAGCGCAACCGCTCGGACCAGGGGCACCCGGCATTCGCCGGGTGCCCTCGGTCGTTCCTATGACATCTGTCATCCGGCAGTCAGGACCGCCGACACTGCCGGGCTCCGGGGGCGCGCGGCCACTCTGGAGCGCATGACAACGACTGCGTTGAACACGGCGACCGCGGTGGTCGGATTCGACCGTGTGAGCAAGAGCTACGGGAGCGTACGGGCCGTCGACGGCCTCACGCTCGCGCTGTACCCGGGGGAGACCGTGGCCCTGCTGGGCCCGAACGGGGCCGGCAAGTCCACCACGCTCGATCTGCTGCTCGGCCTCAAGCGCCCCGACAGCGGCACGGTCGGCGTCTTCGGCACCGAGCCGCGCGAGGCGATCGTCGCCGGCCGGGTGGGCGCCATGCTGCAGAGCGGCGGGCTGATGGACGAGGTCACGGTCGCCGAACTGGTACGGCTGGCCTGCGATCTGCATCCACGGCCCTATTCCGTCTCCGACGTCCTGACCCGTGCGGGCATCGCGCAGATAGCCGACCGCAAGGTCGACAAGCTCTCCGGCGGCCAGGCCCAGCGCGTCCGATTCGCCCTCGCCACGGCAGGTGACAGCGATCTGATCGTCCTGGACGAGCCGACCACCGGCATGGACGTCACCACCCGTCAGGCGTTCTGGGCCACCATGCGCGACCAGGCCGACCAGGGCCGTACGGTCCTGTTCGCCACGCACTACCTGGAGGAGGCCGACGCCATCGCCGACCGGGTGCTGGTCCTGCACCGGGGCCGGCTGCTGGCCGACGGCACGGCGGCCGAGATCAAGGCGAAGGCCGGTGCCCGCAGGATCTCCTTCGACCTGGCCGACGGCCCGATCGACGAGGCCGCGCTCAGGGACCTGCCCTTCCTGACGTATCTCGACGTCTCGGGCCACACCGTGCGCATCCAGTCCGCCGACGCCGACGCCACCGTCCACGCCCTCTACGGCCTCGGTCTGTACCCCCGCAATCTCGAAGTCGCCGGGCTCGGCCTGGAGCAGGCGTTCGTCGCCATCACCGCCGCCGAGGAGTCACGCCGGTCATGAACGGTCTCATCAGGCTCGAACTCGCCCGCGCCCTGCGCAACCGCAAGTTCCTGTTCTTCTCGGTGGCCTACCCGGCCATCCTGTTCCTGCTGATCGCCGGCAGCGCCGACAGCACCACGAAGGTCGACGGCACCGGCCTGACCCTGCCGACGTACATGATGGTCTCGATGGCCTCCTTCGGCGCCCTGACGGCGGTCCTGATGGGCAACAGCGAGCGCATCGCGAAGGAGCGGGAGGGCGGCTGGGTACGGCAGCTCAGGCTGACCGCGCTGCCGGGCCGCGGGTATGTGCTGGCCAAGACCGCGAGCGCCGCCGTGGTCAGCCTGCCGTCGATCGTGGTCGTATTCGTCGTCGCCGCGGTCGTGAAGGACGTACGCCTGGACGCCTGGCAGTGGCTCGCCCTCACCGGCGCGATCTGGGCCGGCAGCCTGGTCTTCGCCTCGCTCGGGGTGGCGATCGGCTATCTGGCGAGCGGGGACGCGGTGCGGCCGATCACAATGATCATCTACTTCGGTCTGTCCATCCTCGGCGGCCTGTGGATGCCTACGACGTCCTTCCCGGGCTGGCTCCAGGACATCGCCAAGTGGGTGCCCACGCACGCGTACGCTGCCCTGGGGCAGGCCATCGAGCAGAGCCAGGCTCCCCACGCCAAGGACCTCGTCGTCCTCGTCGTCTCCTTCGCCCTGTTCACGGGCGGCGCGGCCTGGCTGTACCGGAAGGACACGTTGAAGGCGTGAGCGGCACAGGCGTCGGGATCGGACAGCGCCCGGAGAATCGCAAGCAACGCTTCGTCAAGCTCCTGTGGACCGGCATCTGGCTGGTGTACCTGAGCGCACCGGCCAACGACCTGCTGCACGGCGGTCACAGCACGGGTGTGCGGATCCTCGGCTGGATCGGCCTCGCGGCGTTCGTCACCTGGTACATGCTGCTGCTTTTCCGCACCGGCCGCGGCGAACGCAACAGCGTCGTGCTCGCCTCGCTCGGCGTCCTCGCGGCCCAGTCCACGCTCCTCGCCCTCACCCTGGGCCGGGAGTGGCTGGTGCTGTTCGTGTACGTCTCGATCGCGTCCGGCGCGGCCCTGCCGCTGCGTATGGCCCGCTGGACGATCCCGGGCGCGTCCGTGCTGATGACCCTCATCGCGTTCGCGACCCCGGGCGGCAAGGCCTTCCTGGCCGGGCTGCTGATCCCGGCGCTGCTCGGCGGCTTCGCCATGACCGGCGTACGGGAACTGGTCCGCACCACGATCGCGCTGCGCGAGGCCCGCGCCACCGTCGCCCAACTCGCCGCCAACGAGGAGCGCCTGCGCCTGGCGCGAGACCTGCACGACCTGCTCGGCCACTCCCTGTCCCTGATCACCATCAAGAGCGAACTCGCCGGCCGTATGCTCCCCGACCACCCCGACAAGGCGGCGCAGCAGGTCGCCGACATCGAGCAGGTCAGCCGTCAGGCCCTGGTCGATGTGCGGGAGGCCGTCTCCGGCTACCGCCGACCGCGTCTGGCCGCGGAACTGGCGGGTGCCAAGGTCGCCCTGACGGCGGCCGGAGTCAGCGCCGAACTCCCGGCCGAGCCCGACCTCACGGACATCCCCGAGGACAGCGAGACGGCCCTCGCCTGGGCTCTGCGGGAGGCGGTCACCAACGTCGTACGGCACAGCGGCGCCCGGCACTGCACGGTGGAGCTCCTGCACCGGCAGACCCTCGACGGTCCCGTCCTCGTCCTCTGTGTCGAGGACGACGGCTCGGGCGGCCAGGGCAGCGGGCCCGGCCACGGTCTGACGGGCCTGACGGAACGTCTGACGAAGGCCGGCGGCACTCTCGAGGCGGGCGGGACCCGGAGCGGTTTCCGGCTGACCGCCCGGGTGCCGGCCGCGGCCAGGGCGGACGTAGGATCCGCGACATGAGCCCCACGATCAAGGTCCTCCTCGCCGAGGACCAGTCGATGGTCCGCGAGGCCCTGGCCGCCCTGCTGGGCCTGGAGGACGACATCGAGGTCGTCGTGCAGGTGGCCCGCGGTGACGAGGTGCTGGCGGCGGCCCGCGCGCATGACGTGGACGTGGCGCTCCTGGACATCGAGATGCCGGGCGCGACGGGCATAGAGGCGGCGGCGCTGCTGCACACGGAGCTGCCGGCCGTGAAGCTGGTCATCCTCACGACCTTCGGCCGCCCCGGTTATCTCCGCAGCGCGATGGAGTCCGGCGCCGACGCCTTCCTGGTCAAGGACGCCCCCGCGGCCCAACTGGCCGAGGCGGTACGGAAGGTGCTGGCGGGGGAGCGGGTCATCGACCCGACGCTGGCGGCGGCGGCCCTGGCGGAGGGCGCCAACCCGCTGACGGACCGCGAGCGAGAGGTCCTGCGAGCGGCGGAGGACGGCTCGACGAACGCCGAACTGGCGGCGGCCCTGCACCTGTCCCAGGGCACGGTCCGCAACTACCTGTCCACGGCGATCCAGAAGCTGGCGGTACGGAACCGGGCGGAGGCGGTCCGGATGGCGAGGGAGAAGGGCTGGCTGTGAATCGCTGAGCCGGGCAGCCCACCCAGGGGCGCGGGGCTGGATCGATATGCGGCTCCGCCGCGTGGGCGCGACAAGCCACGACGTACCCGCACTCGCACAACCGCAGAGGCCCCCACGGCGAACCGGCGAACTCAATTGAGCAAAGCCCGGGCCGCCCGGGCTTGCCCCCGCACCCGTTCCGCCGCCCCCTCATCCACCGCACCGATCAACTCCGCGTACTCCTCCAACTCCACGGCCCCCTCGACGAAGTCCCCCCGCTGCACGAGCAACTGCGCCCGATCGAACCGCAACCGAGCCGGATGCTTCGGCAACGACAGCGACAACTCCACCGCCCACAACGCCACATCCGTCCGCTCGGGCCGAGTGGTCGCCCATGCCCGGACGTTGTTCAGTACCCGCAGCACCACGTCCAACGGATCGGCCGGCGTCAGCATCGACTGCTGCAGCGGCGCCCCCGTGGCCCCCGCCACCAGAAGCTCCGCATCGCCCCCCGTCAGTACCCGCCCCCCGTCGAAGGGATCGGCGAGCACCTGCTCATCCGCCGGCCCGAACCCCACCACGAAATGACCGGGGAGCGCGACACCGTACACAGGCGCCCCCGCCCGCCGGGCGACCTCCATCCACACCACCGACAGCAGAATCGGCAACCCGCGCCGCCGCTGGAGCACCTCGTGCAGCAACGACGACTCCAGCCGCTGATAGTCCGCGGCACAGCCACGAAACCCGTACCGCTCCCCGAGGAGATCCCGCAGCGCGTGCGCCCACGCCCTGGGCCCGCCGGGCCGGAACGGCAGCTGTCCCGCCAGGTCGTCCAGCTCCACCTGCGCGCAGTCCATCCCCGACTCGTCCAGCGTGCCGTCGGCCTCGGCTCCGACCAGCAGACACAGCGTGGACAGGTCGGGCCGCTCGGACCGTGCCTCTTCGGCGAACCGCCGTCGTAGCTCGGCGGAACGCTCCGGGGGTGGGGGGTACAGGGGACGCATAGCTGGCTCGTGCCCTTTCACGGCGATCGGTACCGCCGCTCACAGTGATCGATCGTGGTGGCGGTAGTGGTGGTACGCGTGATGCGCGGCGAAGCCCATCCCGGCGTACAGGCCCCGCGCGCCCGCGTTGTCCGTCTCGACCTGGAGCCACGCCGCCGACGCGCGCTCGTCGAGGGCCTGCCGGGCCAGCGCGGCCATCACCCGGGTGGCCAGCCCCTGCCGCCGCAGCGCCGGATCCACCTCCACGGCGGCGAACCCGGCCCACCGCCCGTCCACGACACACCGCCCGATGGCGGCAGGGGCACCGCCGCCTTCGCCGGGAACCGTCGCGAACCACACCGAGGGTCCGCTGCCCAGCACCTTCAGGGCCACCTCGCTCACCCCCTTGCGCTGGTACCGCGTAAGCCAAGCGTCGTCCGCCTCCCGGGACAGCACCACTCCGGCGCCCTCGTCCCGGTCGGCGACCGGCGCGAGCGCCGCTGTCCACATCTCGGCGGAGACCTCCCGCGCCCACCCCAGCCGTTCCAGCTCCGCGCACAGCAGCTCCTGTGTGCCCGCGGCCCCGGTCGCGGTCTGGACGTACGCGGGGAGCCCACGGTCGCCGTACCAGCGCCGTACGACGTCGAGCGCGGCCGGCAGCGGCAGTCCCGGGTCGCCGAGCGGCAGCGCCGAATTGGCGCGGCGGGTGAACCCGGATGCGGCCCGCAGCTCCCACTCGCCGAGCCGCTCGCTCTCCACCGGCCGCCACGCGCGCGAGGCGACGTGCGCGAGCTCCTCGTACGAGGCGGCGGGCCCGCGGCGCCGGGCCGGGGCGGCGGGTACCACCTTGCCCGCGACCAGCGACGCTTCCGGAATATGGACGGTCTCGCCGCTCTTCCGTGTGATCAGTAGCACACCGTTGTTCCATGATGCGAGAACACCCACCGTGTCGGTGAACTTCTCACCCTCGCCCGCAGGATCGTTCAGGCGGCGTACGGAGACCCGTTTACCCACGTCAGCAGCGGTGATACGGACCTCAAGGCGCCCTGTCGCGGAGATTTCCACAGGTCGGTTCACCCCTCCTGTTCGGATCATGCCCAAGAACGGAGATACTAGGGGCGGGCATCGACGACGCCGCGCTCCCGCGCGCCAGGCGGCGGAGCCTGAGGAGGCCCGCCAGCGCCCTATCGAGGAGGAACGACAGCGTGACCTACGTCATCGCGCAGCCTTGTGTCGACGTGAAGGACAAGGCGTGCATCGAGGAGTGCCCGGTCGACTGCATCTACGAGGGCCAGCGGTCCTTGTACATCCACCCGGACGAATGCGTCGACTGTGGTGCCTGTGAGCCGGTCTGCCCGGTCGAGGCGATCTTCTACGAGGACGACACTCCGGAGGAGTGGAAGGACTACTACAAGGCGAACGTCGAGTTCTTCGACGAGCTCGGCTCGCCCGGTGGCGCCAGCAAGCTGGGTCTGATCGAGCGCGACCACCCGTTCGTCGCCGCGCTGCCGCCGCAGGCCGAGTAATCCCCACCGGCGACCCGCACAGCGTGCCGCCTCGGTCCCGTACGGCCTGATCGTCGTGATCACCCCGATCGCCTTGATCGTCGTACGGGACCGAGGCGTTGCCGTATCGGGCAGTACCGGCCGGACCGCCAGTACCAGAAAGTGAGCCAGATCCCGTGTCCGCAGTCTCCGACCGCCTTCCGACCTTCCCCTGGGACAAGCTGGAGCCGTACAAGAAGACGGCGGCCGCGCATCCGGGCGGCATCGTCGACCTGTCCGTCGGTACACCGGTCGACCCGGTTCCCGAGCTGATCCAGAAGGCCCTGATCGACGCGGCGGACTCCCCGGGATATCCGACGGTCTGGGGCACGTCGGCGCTGCGCGACGCGATCACGGGGTGGGTGGAACGCCGCTTGGGCGCCCGTGAGGTCACCCACCGGCACGTCCTGCCCATCGTCGGCTCCAAGGAACTGGTCGCCTGGCTCCCCACCCAGCTGGGCCTCGGCCCCGGCGACAAGGTGGCCCACCCGCGCCTGGCGTACCCCACCTACGAGGTGGGCGCCCGCCTCGCCCGCGCCGACTACGAGGTCTACGACGACCCGACGGAGCTGGACCCGCGGGGCCTGAAGCTGCTGTGGCTGAACTCCCCGTCGAACCCGACGGGCAAGGTGCTGGCGAAGGACGAGCTGACGAGGATCGTCGCCTGGGCCCGGTCGCACGGCGTCCTGCTCTTCTCCGACGAGTGCTACCTGGAGCTGGGCTGGGAGGCCGAACCGGTCTCGGTCCTGCACCCGGATGTGAACGGCGGCTCGTACGAGGGCATCGTCGCGGTGCACAGCCTGTCCAAGCGCTCGAACCTGGCCGGCTACCGCGCCGCGTTCCTCGCCGGCGACCCCGCGGTCCTGGCTCCCCTCCTGGAGATCCGCAAGCACGGCGGCATGATGACCTCGGCGCCGACCCAGGCGGCGGTCGTCGCGGCCCTCGGCGACGACGAACACGTCCGCGTCCAGCGTGACCGCTACGCCGCCCGCCGCAAGGTCCTGCGCGAGGCCCTGGAGGCCCACGGCCTCCGCATCGAACACAGCGAGGCCAGCCTCTACCTCTGGGCCACCCGCGACGAGTCCTGCTGGACCACGGTCGCCCACCTGGCCGACCTGGGCATCCTGGCGGCCCCGGGCGACTTCTACGGCGAGGCGGGCGCCCGGCACGTACGGGTGGCCTTCACGGCGACGGACGAGCGGGTGAGGGCCGCGGTCGAGCGCCTGGCGTAGCCGCACCGACCGCCGCGTGATCCGGACGCACGCAAAAGCCGACGGGGCTCAGGGAAACCCCTGAACCCCGTCGGCGTCCAAAGCCAGACGCGAGCCGCGCGTCAGCCGACGGGAAGGCCCTGCACCGGCAGCGACCCGGTCGACGGCAGGCCGCTCCCGGCCGCATCGCCGAGGACGGCCCCGACCGAACCCGCCACGCCACCCGCGGTCTCCTGCGCCGCGGCGGCACGGTCCTTGGCGACCTTGCCGCCGGTCTTCGTCACCTTGCCACCGGCCTTGGCGGCCGTCGGTACCGCCTTCTTCGCGGCCTTGCCACCGGTCTTGGTCACCTTGTCGCCGGTCTTCGAGGCGGTCGGCAGCGCCTTGTCGACCGCCGTGTCGACGGCGCCGCCCGCGATCCCGGTGGCGTTCTGAGCCGCGCCGTCGACGACCGTGGTGCCGTCCAGGGCGGTCAGCCCGCCGACCTTGGCGGCGTCGGGAAGTTCGGGGGCCGCGCTGGCGGAGCCGGCCGCACCGACCCCGGCAGCCGCTCCCGCAGCGACGATGAGCGCGGCACGGGCGATCCGGCGGGTCAGGGGGAGGGACATGATGCTCCTTCGACGGGTATGTCGGATGAGAACGATGAAGTGTCCGACCGCGCCCGGCAGTTGACCGACTGGCTGTTGATCTCCGGGCTCGGACGCAGTGACTACCGCTCGAAGCCCGTGAAGGTTGCGGCGTGCCAACGTAAAGAGTTGGCAATGCGTCGCATTATCGCCTGCGGATAAAAACGGGCAAAGCGCGTCCCGTCCGAAAGCCCGCGGAATCCTTACAGCCCTTTGTTTCCAAGGGCTTTGACGGATTCCAAAGTGGCCGCGCGAAAACCTGCCCACGTGGCCGCCGCACGACACCTCGGGTAACCCGCGAGGAGGAGTCGTCGAACTGCTGGGCGTACTACGGAGTCGTCACGATGCGGACCGATTGCGCGCCGCTCGCGCCTTCCGCGGCGCCGGGCGCGGTGATCGCACGCCACGTGCTGTCGGTGTTCCCGGCGGTCCACTCCCGTCCCGCGTACGACACCCGCTTGATGTGCAGCTCGGAGGCGTTGGCCACGGCCCAGTGGGCCAACTGCCAGCCGCGCTCGCCCGCACCGCGCCCGGCCGCGGAGTCCTTGCCTGCGGGCACCGGCAGGACGACGGTCCGCTCGTCCTTCTTGATCACGGACGGGGTGGGCGAGGGTGTCGCCTTCGCGCCGCTCACCTCCGCCGCGGTCGGCTGGAGCGCGTCCCGCCCGAAGTCCCGCAGCAGCGCGGCCCGTACGGAGTCGGCGTCGCCCGCGGTACGGGTCGCCCCGGGACGCCCCTCGCAGGTCAGGGTGGCCGCCGAACGCCCGGTGAGGGCGGCGGCGAGCAGTGCCGCGTCCGGCTCGTGCTTGGCGTAGGCCTCCGGGAAGCCGCTGCGCTGGACGCGCTGTGCGGCGACGGTGAGCGGCAGCCGTGTGTAGTCGGGGACCTTGGCCAGGTGCTCGTAGAAGATGCCCGCCGAGTAGGTCGGGTCGAGGATCTCCTCCTGCGTGCCCCAGCCCATCGAGGGGCGCTGCTGGAACAGGCCCAGCGAGTCGCGGTCGCCATGGGTGATGTTGCGCAGCCCCGACTCCTGGAGCGCGGTGGCGAGCGCGATCGTCACGGCCCGCTCGGGCAGCCCGCGGCCGGTGCCGACGGCGGCGATCGTCGCCGCGTTCACCGCCTGCTCGGGCGTGAACTCGTATCTCGCCGGACCACCCTTGTCCGAGACGACCTCGCAGCCCGGCCCCCCCGTGCCTCCGGTGACGTACTGCACCGCGAGATATCCCGCGACGGCGAGCAGGACCACGAATGCCGCCCCGCGACGCAGGAGGCGGCCACGGCGTTTGGGGGAAGGGGACGACTGTGGCACGCCTACAAGGTAGCCGAGGCTACTGAGGGGTACGGGCCGAGTGGGAAAAGTGGGCCGACGGCTCCCCGGCGGGGCGCGTTAGGGTCGGCGGCATGGCCGACACCTCCCTTGACCTCACGCTCGACGCCGCGCAGCTCACCGCGCAGCTGGTCGACTTCCCCTCCGTCAGCGGCACCGAACAGCCCCTCGCGGACGCCATCGAGACCGCCCTGCGCGCCCTGCCGCACCTGACGGTCGAGCGGTACGGCAACAACGTCGTGGCGCGGACGGACCTGGGGCGGCCGGAGCGCGTGATCCTCGCCGGTCACATCGACACGGTGCCGATCGCGGACAACGTCCCGTCGAGGCTGGACGAGGACGGCGTCCTGTGGGGATGCGGCACCTGCGACATGAAGTCCGGGGTGGCGGTCCAGCTGCGCATCGCCGCGACGGTCCCGGCCCCGAACCGCGACCTCACCTTCGTCTTCTACGACAACGAAGAGGTGACCGCCGACCTCAACGGCCTCAAGCACGTCGCGGAGCAGCGTCCCGAGTGGCTGGAGGGCGACTTCGCGGTGCTGCTGGAGCCGTCGGACGGCGAGGTGGAGGGCGGCTGCCAGGGCACGCTCAGGGTGCTGCTGAAGACCAAGGGGGAGCGCGCCCACTCCGCGCGCTCCTGGATGGGCTCGAACGCGATCCACGCGGCGTCGCCGATCCTGGCGAGGCTGGCGTCGTACGAACCGCGCTACCCCCTGATCGACGGCCTGGAGTACCGGGAGGGCCTGAACGCGGTGGGCATCTCGGGCGGCGTGGCGGGCAACGTCATCCCCGACGAGTGCGTCGTGACGGTCAACTTCCGCTACGCCCCGGACCGCACCGGGGAGGAGGCGATCGCGCACGTCCGCGAGGTCTTCGCCGACTGCGGCGTCGAGGAGTTCGTGATCGACGACCACAGCGGCGGCGCGCTTCCGGGCCTCTCCCACCCGGCGGCGGCGGCGTTCATGGAGGCGGTCGGGGGCACCCCGCGCCCCAAGTACGGCTGGACGGACGTCTCCCGCTTCTCCTCCCTCGGCATCCCGGCGGTGAACTACGGCCCCGGCAACCCGCATTTGGCGCACAAGCGGGACGAAAGGGTCGAAACGGCCAAGGTCCTCGCGGGCGAGGAGCGACTGAGGGCGTGGCTCACGGCGTAGTCCCGCGGTGAGGGCGCTTCATGGCGGACATGCCCACGTACCCCCTCCGTAACCCACGTGGATCTACGCTGAGGCGGAACGACCTGCAAGACCCGCAGGCCCCGCAGCGGAGGGAGCGCACATGGCTACCGGCAACCCCGAGGGGAAGAAGCAGCCACCGTCGGAGCAGCGTCTGGGACCGGTTCTCCGGAGGCGGGACCAGGTGACGGCGAGTACGACCGACCAGCGACTGCTGGACGCGGGTGGGCCCTCCGACTGGGTCCACACCGATCCCTGGCGCGTCCTGCGCATCCAGTCGGAGTTCATCGAGGGCTTCGGCACGCTCGCCGAACTCCCGGCGGCGATCAGCGTGTTCGGCTCGGCGCGCACCCCGGTCGACTCTCCCGAGTACGAGGCCGGAGTGCGCCTCGGCCAAGGGCTGGTCGAGGCGGGCTTCGCGGTGATCACCGGCGGTGGCCCCGGTGCCATGGAGGCGGCGAACAAGGGCGCCTTGGAGGCCAAGGGCATCTCGGTCGGCCTCGGTATCGAGCTGCCCTTCGAGCAGGGGCTGAACCCCTACGTCGACATCGGCCTGAACTTCCGGTACTTCTTCGTCCGCAAGATGATGTTCGTCAAGTACGCCCAGGGCTTCGTGGTCCTCCCCGGCGGCCTCGGCACCCTCGACGAACTCTTCGAGGCCCTCACACTGGTCCAGACCCAGAAGGTCACCCGCTTCCCGATCGTCCTGTTCGGCAGCGCGTACTGGGGCGGCCTGGTCGACTGGCTGAGGAACACGCTGGTGGCCCAGGGCAAGGCGGCGGAGAAGGACCTGATGCTGTTCCACGTCACGGACGACGTGGAGGAGGCGGTGGCACTGGTGTCCAAGGAGGCGGGGCGCTAGCGCGGGGCTTGAGCCGGGGGGCGGAGCCTGTGGGGCTCCGCCCCCTGGACCCCGGGGGGTTGCCCGCCCGCCCACCTGGCTTTCAAAGTCGCGCCCCCACTCACCTGCTGGGGGCGCGCCTGCTCTCTAGGTGCCGGTCCAGGTATTTCAGCCCGTCCGGCGTTTGAGGACGAGGCCCGTTCAGGGCCGACAGTGGGGGTCTGGGGGCGGCAGCCCCCAGAAGAGCGGCCGGGGTCGAAGGGGCGGAGCCCCTGGGGATGGGACGGGTAGGGGCGCCGGGGGCGAAGAAACGGCCTCTACGCCAAACCCCGCCGAGCCACCGCCGGAGGCCGACGCCCAGCGATCGACGCCACCATGTCCAGCACCTGCCGCGTCTCCGCCACCTCATGCACCCGATACACCTGCGCCCCCAACCACGCCGACACCGCGGTCGTGGCCAACGTCCCCACCACCCGCTCCTTCAGCGGCCGGTCCAGCGTCTCCCCGACGAAGTCCTTGTTGGACAGCGACACCAGCACCGGCCACCCGGTCTCCACCATCTCCCCGAGCCGCCGGGTCGCCTCAAGGCTGTGCCGCGTGTTCTTCCCGAAGTCATGCCCCGGATCGATCATGATCGACTCACGCGGCACCCCCAGCGCCAGCGCCCGCTCCGCCAGCCCCACGGTCACCCGCAGGATGTCCGCCACGACGTCGTCGTACGTCACCCGATGCGGCCGGGTCCGAGGCTCCGCGCCCCCGGCATGCGTGCACACCAAACCCACCCCGTACCGAGCGGCGACCTGCGCCAGCCCCGGATCCACCCCGCCCCACGCGTCGTTCAGCAGATCCGCCCCCGCCTCGCACACCGCCGCCCCCACCTCGGCCCGCCAGGTGTCCACGCTGATCACGACATCGGGAAACCGCCGCCGCACCTCGGCCACGAACCCGACCGTCCGCCGCGCCTCCTCCTCGGCGGTCACCTCTTCCCCCGGCCCGGCCTTGACCCCGCCGATGTCGATGATGGCCGCGCCCTCCGCCACCGCCTGCTCCACGCGCGCGAGGGCCGGCTCGTCGCGGAACGTCGCTCCCTGGTCGTAGAAGGAGTCAGGGGTCCGGTTCACGATCGCCATGATCACCGGCTCATGCGCGTCGAATTCACGCGTTCCCAGCCTGAGCATCCCCTATGACCTCTCCTAGTACGTCCTGGCAAGTCGTCGGCCGTCGGCCGCCTGCGACCCTAACTGTCAGAGTCGCATGGCACGATCGGACACTGAGACACTCGACCGCACGTATCAACCGACCGTGGGGGCCACAGCGATGGTCATGTTCCTGTTCCTGGTCGTCGCGCTGGCCGTCGTGGTCGCCGCGGTGACACTCGCCGTGGTGGGCGGCGGCGAGGGCGACGGCCCGCTGCCCGAGGCCGCGCCAGAGCGCCTTCACGACCCGCTGCCGCCGGACCGCCCCGTCGACCGCGCCGACGTCGAGAGCCTCCGCTTCCCGCTCGCCGCCCGCGGCTATCGCATGGCGGACGTCGACGACGCCCTCGGCCGCCTCGGCGCCGAGCTCGCCGAGCGTGACGCCCGTATCGCCGACCTGGAGTCCGCGCTGTCCGGAGCCCAGCCGCCGGCCGGCGGCCATGTGTCCATGGACAAGCCCGCCCAGGAGGACCAGCAATGAGCGACGGTTCGGCCATCGCGGGTCCGGACGGCGCCCTGCGCTGCCCCTGGGCCCTGTCCACCCCGGACTACGTGACGTACCACGACGAGGAGTGGGGCCGCCCGGTCCACGGCGACGAGGCGCTGTTCGAACGCCTCAGCCTGGAGGCCTTCCAGTCCGGCCTGTCGTGGATCACGATCCTGCGCCGCCGCGAGGGATTCCGCGCCGCGTTCGCCGAGTTCAAGATCGCGAAGGTCGCCGCCTTCACCGACGACGACCGCGACCGCCTCCTCGCCGACCCGGGCATCATCCGCAACCGAGCCAAGATCGACGCGACGCTCGCCAACGCGCGCGTGCTGGCCGACTGGACCCCGGGCGACCTGGACGAGCTGATCTGGTCCCACGCCCCGGAGCCGGCCGGCCGCCCGGTCCCGAAGACCCTCGCGGACGTCCCCGCGGTCACCCCGGAATCGACGGCCCTGTCCAAGGCGCTGAAGAAGCGGGGCATGCGGTTTGTCGGACCCACGACGGCCTATGCCCTGATGCAGGCATGCGGCCTGGTCGACGATCACCTGCAGGCATGCGTGGCCAGGAGCGCCCCCTGAGGGGCGCGCGCTCATCGGCCCAGGTACTTCGGCTTCTCCTTGTTGACGAAGGCCTGCACCGCGATCGCATGGTCCTCGGACGACCCCGCCCGCGTCTGCAGCTCGTCCTCCTTCTCCAGGGTCTCCTCAAGCGAGTGCGACAGCCCGTACGCCACGGCCTCCTTGATCGCTCCGTACGCCACCGTCGGCCCCTCGGCCAGCGCCCGCGCCACCTTCTCGGCCTCGGCGCGCAGGTCGGCCGAGGGCACCACCCGGTTCGCGATCCCCAGCTCGTACGCCTCCTGCGCCTTGATGTTCCGCGGGAAGAGCAGCAGGTCGGCGGCCCGGCCAGGGCCCACCACCCGCGGCAGCGTCCATGAGATCCCGGAGTCCGCGGTCAGGGCCACCCCGGCGAACGACGTGTTGAAGGCCGCCGTGTCCGCGACCACCCGGTAGTCCGCGGCCAGCGCGAACCCGAAGCCGGCCCCGGCCGCGACCCCGTTCACCCCGGCCACCACGGGCTTCGCCATCCCGGCCAGCGCCCGCACGATCGGGTTGTAGTGCTCCCGCACCGTGCTCATGGTCTGACCCGACCCGTTCTCCCGGTCGGCGATCAGCAGCCCGATGTGCTCCTTCAGGTCCTGCCCCACGCAGAACGCCCGCTCGCCGGCCGCGGTCAGCAGCACGGCCCGTACGGCGTCGTCGCCCGCCGCGGCCTGGACCGCGTCCCGCAGGGCGACCTTGGCCGCGATGCTCAGCGCGTTCATCGCCTCCGGGCGGTTCAGCGTGATCGTCGCGAGTCCGTCACTCACCTCGTAGAGCACGGTGTCGGCCATGGCGTATCCCCTCCGGTGTCGCGGCTCGGGCGTACTGGTCGGTACGCGCCTGTCTGAGGACAGCATGGCGGAGATCGCGGACAACGGCCCTGACCGGACGTGTGACCTGCGTCAAAGAATTCGTGTCCGATTGTGTTCGGCCGAAGTGTGTGCGGTGGCGCAGTATCGCAGTCACATCGCCGAATTGGGTGGTTTTGCTCGCGTGCGTTGCCCAAGCGATGCCGACTGATGTTGGTCATCGGGTCCTGAGATGCGGGATAATGGCTTGGAAGCAATGTGTTCGATGCCGGTGTCGCGTGTCTCATGCCAGACGCGCGTGCCCTCCATGGGGCCGTCGGCTTTGACTATGAGCTGGTTTCAGGAAGGGGAACGAGCATGGCGGCCATGAAGCCGCGGACGGGTGATGGCCCGCTCGAGGTGACCAAGGAGGGGCGGGGCATCGTCATGCGCGTTCCGCTCGAAGGCGGCGGTCGGCTCGTCGTCGAGCTGACCCCTGACGAGGCCGACGCGCTCGGCGACGCCCTCAAGAAGGTCGTCGGCTGACGCGGCAGCGACCCTACCCTTTCGGCGGCCCCGGCATCGCACAAGGTGCCGGGGTTGCTGCGTCCGAGGTACGGCAGTGTCCGAGGTACGGCAGTGGCGTACGGCCCCTCAGATGCTCAGCGCTTGACCGCGCACAGCAGCCCGTCGCCCACCGGCAGCAGCGACGGCACCAGCTCCTGGCTCTCGCGCACCGCGCGCAGCAGCTCCCGGATGCGTATGACCTCGGTGGGCTGCGGGCCCGAGTCGACCGTGCGGCCGCTGGCGAAGACGCCCTCGAAAACGACGAGGCCACCCGGACGCAGCAGGCGCAACGATTCAGCGAGATAGTCCAGGAATTCCAGCCGGTCGCCGTCACAGAAGACGAGGTCGTAACCGGCGTCGGCGAGACGGGGCAGGACGTCCAGAGCGCGGCCCGGGATGAAGCGGGCGCGGTTGCTGGCGAAGCCGGAGGCGCGGAAGGCCTGGCGGGCGAACTGCTGGTGCTCCGGCTCGGGGTCTACGGTGGTCAGCACGCCGTCCGCGCGCATGCCGTGCAGGAGATGGATACCGGAGACGCCGGTGCCGGTGCCGATCTCCGCCACCGCCTTCGCGTCCACGGAAGCGGCCAGCAATCGCAGCGCGGCGCCCGTGCCGGGCGACACCGAGCGCAGCCCCGCCTCACGGGCCCGGTCCCGGGCCCAGCGCAGGACGTCGTCCTCGGCGACGTAGGCGTCGGCGAACGCCCAGCTCGTCTGCCGGTTGCCGGTAATGGCCCTCTCCTGTCCCCGTGGTTGCCTCGGCGTGACTGTATCCGTTGCGGCCGGGAACCCGCAGATGGGACCGCGCGTTTAGAGGGGTGGGAAGACGAGCGGGGGGACACAGTTGGATCACGACGACGAGCAGGGCCGCGAGCAAGGGCTGAAGCAGGCGCACCAGCCGTGTCAGCCCAGATCAAATTCTCGTAAAACCGCTTATCCGGAGCTAACGGGCGAGGTGGCTATGGTAGGGGCTCCACTGGACACCACCAGAGCCGACAGGGGAGGTGCGGCTGCGCCTGTGGATCGGGGAGGAGTGCTGCGGCGCTTTCTCGGATCGGCGGGCAGGCCGAAATCCGTGAACGACACCGCTGACCACAGCCACGCCGGCGACTACGCCCAGACCGCGACCTTCTCCACCGACGCGGACGGGCAGGCGTGGACTCCGCCCACCTGGGAGGAGATCGTCAGCACGCACAGCGGCCGCGTCTACCGGCTGGCGTACCGCCTGACCGGCAACCAGCACGACGCCGAGGATCTCACGCAGGAGGTCTTCGTCCGCGTCTTCCGCTCTCTGTCGACGTACACGCCCGGCACCTTCGAGGGCTGGCTGCACCGCATCACCACCAACCTGTTCCTGGACATGGTCCGCCGCAAGCAGCGCATCCGCTTCGACGCGCTGGGCGAGGACGCCGCCGAGCGGCTGCCCAGCAAGGAGCCCACGCCCCAGCAGGTCTTCAACGACGCCCACTTCGACGCGGACGTCCAGCAGGCCCTCGACACCCTCGCGCCCGAGTTCCGTGCCGCGGTCGTCCTGTGCGACATCGAAGGACTGTCGTACGAGGAGATCGCCGCGACCCTGGGCGTCAAGCTCGGCACCGTCCGGTCCCGTATCCACCGCGGCCGCTCGCAGCTGCGCAAGGCCCTCGCCCACCGCTCGCCGGAGGCGCGCGCCGAGCGCCGCTCCTTCGTGCCGCGTGTGGCCGCGCTGGGGGGAGGGGGCACGACCGCGTGAACGGCTCCCGACCCAACCCCGCCGAACGGCTCCTGGCCGAGCAGCATCTTGGCGACCGACTCTCCGCCCTCGTCGACGGAGAGCTCGGTCATGAGACGCGTGAGCGCGTCCTGGCGCACCTGGCGACCTGCGCCAAGTGCAAGTCCGAGGTCGACGCCCAGCGCCGGCTGAAGAACGTCTTCGCCGAGGCGGCCCCGCCGCCCCCCTCCGAGAGTTTCCTGGCCCGCCTCCAGGGGCTCCCCGGGGGAGGTGACCTCGACGGCGGCGGCTCGCCGCTGGGCGGGGGAGGATTCGGCGGACTGTCGGGACGGCCCGGCGCCCCGGGCGTCTTCGGCGTGAAGCGGAGCGACCGCTTCGAGTTCGGATACGTTCCGGCGCGGCCGCACACCCCCGGGCTCCCCGCCTCGGACGGTGGCTTCCGCACCCACCCCGTGGGCCGTCATGACGCCGACCGCTCCGCGTCTTCGCGCATGCGGTTCGCCTTCGTCGCGGCGGGCGCGGTGTCGCTGGCCGCCATCGCACTGGGCGGCGTCACGACGAGCGCGCCGACCGACGCGGAGGCACGCGGCGGCTCGGGGTCCGGCAGCAATGTGACGCCGGCGCGCACCCAGGGCTCCGGCGCCGCGACGGCCCCCGAGAACCAGCGTCGCCGCGGACTCGGCCCCTTGCTCGCGCAGGGACAGGGCCAGCCCTCCCTCGACACCCCGGCCTCCTCGACCGAGGTGTCGGCCCCGCTCCTGCCCGGAATGCCGGTCCAGGCGGCCGACCAGGAGATGCACGCCCTGACGGCGCCCGTGGTGGCCGGCGCGGCCGCCATGTCCCCGCTGATACGCCCGCTCCTGCTCGCCGCGCCCGTCGCCGACGCGACGCCGTCCCCCTCCGCCTCCTCGGCCACCAACCGCTGACCGGCCTCTGCGCAGCGGCCCACGAACCTGATTGAATCCGGGGTGGGCCGCGCGCCGTGCCTGTGGGCCGGGCGCGGAGTGGAGGAACCGCGGTCGCCGTTGTCGCCGCGTGCAGGTGGGGGAGGTAGCACGAAGTCGCCGGTTTCCCGAGGGAAGTCGAGCGCGACAGCGCAGAGTTGAGTAGGCGTTCGGGCGCCGGGACGTGCCCGGTGGTGGTCTGCCGAGGGTTCAGGGCGGTCACTGCCGTGCCGCGGAACGACGGCCGCTCCACGCAGGCCGCCCAGCCGGACTCCGGTCGTTTCCCTACGGACGCGGCACAGAGTGAGGCGTCCTACTCGAGCCACGGTCAGCAGCGAGTAGGAAGCAGAGCATGAACGAGGGGAAGCCCGCGAAGGCGAAGTGGTGGAGCCGGCCTCGGCCGCAGGGAGGCGCCGGTGCCGACGCGGACGGTGACTTCGAGCTGGCGCGGCCGGTGGCGAGCACGGCCGGCGACGGTGCGGCTTCGGCTGACGGTGACTTCGAGCTTCGGCCCGCTGCGAGCGGGGGTGGCGGCGAGGTGGCTTCCCAGGGGGATTTCGAGCTGCGCCGGCCCGCTGCGAGCGGCACCGATGGTGCGGCTTCGGGCGACGGTGACTTCGAGCTTCGGCCCGCCGTGAGCAACGGTGGCGACGGGGCGGCGGCTTCCGCTGACGGTGACTTCGAGTGGGAGCGGCCCGTCGAGGATGCCGGTGCCGTGATCGCCGAGTCCGCCGACGGGGCAGCCTCGGCTCCCGCAGAGCCCTCAGGCCCCGCGGATGAGCGTCCCAGGCCCCTGCACGACCCCGACCCCTACAGCACCCCGCCCTACGGCAAGCCCGGCCCCTGGGCGCCCGCCCCGCCGGTTCAGCACCCGGCGACGACGCCCGCGCACGGGACTGCCGTGCCGATGCCGTCCCCGCCGGCTCAGGCTGCCCCGGCACTGGGCGCTCAGGCTCCCGCGCATCCCGCACCAGTGCCGTCGGCCGCGGCCCCGGTCCCGGGCGCCGGCGAGCCCGCCCCCGCGTCGGCTCAGGCCGTCGGCACCCCCGCTCCCGCGCCGACCCCAGCCCCCTCCGTCCCGGCGCCGTCCCCGGGCATCCCTGCCCAGGAGCCGGCCTCGGTCCACGGGGCCTCAACCCCGGCCATCCCCGCCCAGCCGACGCCGGCAACCCCTGCCGCCTCCGACCGGCCTACCCGTACCCCCACCCCCACCGACACCCCACCCCCCACCAACCCGTGGCAGAACTACGACCCCTGGGCCCAGCCCTCCCCCCTCCTCGCCGCACCCCTCCCCACCGCCCCCCTCCAGCAGAACGGCGCCGCGGTGGCCAGCCGGCAGCAGCGGCGCAAGCGGGCCAGGAAGGTGCTTCTCGTGGGAGCGCTGCTGCTCGCGCTGGTGTCGGGAGGCATCGGTGGGGTCGTGGGGGCGTATCTGGAGCGCAACGGTGGTGTGGGGGACGTGGAGCTGCCGCAGGCCGGGGCCGAGTCCGGCGGGCGGGCGCCGGACAGTGTCGCCGGGATCGCCGCGCGTGCCCTGCCCAGCGTCGTGACGCTGCATGTCAGCGGCAGCGAGGAGCAGGGCACCGGCACCGGGTTCGTGCTCGACGACCGCGGGCACATCCTCACGAACAACCACGTCGTCGAACCGGCCGGCGACGACGGCCAGATATCGGTGACCTTCCACAGCGGCGACACCGCCAAGGCCACCGTCGTCGGACGGGACAGCGGCTACGACCTCGCCGTCGTGAAGGTCAGCGGGGTCAGCGGGCTCACACCCCTGCCGCTCGGCAACTCCGACAACGTCCAGGTCGGTGACCCCGTCGTCGCCATCGGCGCCCCGTTCGACCTGGAGGGCACGGTCACCTCCGGCATCATCAGCGCCAAGGAGCGGCCCATCACGGCCGGCGGCGAGAGCGACGGGAGCGACGTGTCGTACGTGGACGCGTTGCAGACCGACGCCCCCATCAACCCGGGCAACTCAGGCGGCCCCCTCCTCGATGCCCAGGGCCGGGTCGTGGGCATCAACTCCGCGATCCGTTCCGCCGACAGCGGCTCCGATCTCGACGGCGGCCAGGCCGGCTCCATCGGCCTCGGCTTCGCCATCCCGGTCAACCAGGCCAGGCGTGTCGCCGAGGAGCTGATCAACACCGGCAAGGCGACCCACCCGGTCATCGGCGTCACGCTCGACATGGACTACGCCGGCGACGGCGCCCGGGTCGGCACCAAGGGCAGCGACGGCGGCTCCGCGGTCACCGAGGGCGGCCCCGGCGACAAGGCCGGCATCGAGCCGGGCGACGTCATCACCGAGGTCGACGGCCAGCGTGTCCACTCAGGCGAGGAACTCATCGTCAAGACCCGCGCCCACCGCCCCGGCGACCGGCTGGAACTGACCCTGAAGCGCGGCGGCAAGGAGGTCACGATTTCCCTGACGCTGGGTTCGTCGAGCGGGGACTGAGACTCACAGAAACCTCTCAACGTGGCCCGTGTCACCACCCCGCACGGGCCCTGACAAGGCAAACAACCCGGAAAACCGCACGCCCACCCGCATTCGGAGGCCTCGGGACAGTACCGGTCGTACCGGATCGCCGGGTACCGTGGATCCGGCCCGGACCACGGAACCACTCAGACCGCCGAGGGCCGAGGGCCGAGGACATCGCAAGGAGCTTCAGGTGTTCAATGACATAGGACCGCTCGAGCTGGTGACGCTCGTTGTCCTCGCCGTGCTCGTCTTCGGTCCGGACAAGCTCCCGAAGCTCATCCAGGACGCCACGCGGACGATCCGCAAGATCCGCGAGTTCTCGGAGAGCGCCAAGCAGGACATCCGGCAGGAACTGGGCCCGGAGTTCAAGGACTTCGAGTTCGAGGACCTCAACCCCAAGACGTTCATCCGCAAGCAGATGGACAACGACGACCTGGGGCTGAAGGAGATCCGCAACGGCTTCGACCTGAAGAAGGAGATGGCCGAGGTCACCGACGCCGTCCACGGTCGTGACGCGGAGTCGTCGTCCTCCTCCGGCTCCGCCGCGTCCTCCGGCGGCAGCATCGACATGACGAAGAAGCCCGACAGTCCCCGCGAGGAGCGCCCGCCCTACGACGCGGACGCCACCTGAGCCGTACGAACAGGGGAGCGGGCGCCGCTCGTACGTGACGCTTCTCATACTCCGCCCGGGTCGTGCACGGCCTGAACCCGCCGTCTGCGCGCCCCACGCGCCGGGCGGTTTCCCGGCTGCTCGGAGCGGTGTGGCTATGCTGCCGAGTTGTTGTGCGGACCGGACGAGTACGCCCGAAGGGGGGCGGGCCGGGCTGGTCCGGCGAGAGCGAGGAGGCGTCCGGGCACATGGAGACGACGAGTCAGACGACGAGTCGCGCAGTCGCGCAGGAACCGGCCGCGGAGAGCGGACAGCAAGTCCCCTCTGCCCGGCGCACGGTCGACGGCTACCTGCTGGCGTCCTTCCCGTGGTACGGCCTCGACGAGGCGTTCACGGGGCCGCGCTGGCTGATGCAGGTCGGGACGGCGGCCGACGGGGCCGTGGAACACGGATCGATCGGGCACGGCGACGAGCCCTCCGTACGCCACGAGTCGACGGAGGACCGGGAGAAGTTCGCGGTGGTGGTGACCGTCGCGGCGAATCCGTCCCGGCGGAGCGCGGACGGTACGGGGCTGCTGGAGGCCACCTCGGTGTCCTCGGCGGCGTGGCTCGCGGGGGTGGGGCTGCTGTCGTTCACCTGGCCGGGGCAGATGGACCACTCGCTGCGTGACGACTGGCTGGACCAGCAGACCGAGACGGCCTGGGCCCTCGCGGACGACCTGGCCGGTCCGGACTGGTCGACGCTGTCCCTGCCCGTGGACGGGGTGCCCACACCCTTCCACTACCGGGAGTCGGAGTTCGGCTGGGTGCTGGCCGGGTCGACCCAGTCGGGGGTGCATGTGGGGGCGTACGGGAGAGGGATGAGTGCGTACGGTCTCGGGTTCGCGATGATCAAGGACATCGCGGCCTACGCCTAGGTCTCGCCCGCACAAGGACAGAGTTACGACGATGGGGGCGCCGTCCGACCGGACGGCGCCCCCATCGTCGTACGGGAGTCAGAACTTGTTGCGCGGCGTGATCCCCAGTGACAGGCCCGACAGGCCCCGCTGGCGTCCTCCCAGCTTGCCCGCGATGGCCCGCAGGGCCGCGCCCGCCGGGCTGTCCGGGTCCGTCAGGACCACCGGCTTGCCCTCGTCGCCGCCCTCGCGCAGACGGACGTCGATCGGGATGCTGCCGAGGACCGGGACGTTCGTGCCGGTCGTGCGGGTGAGGCCCTCGGCGACCGCCTGGCCGCCGCCCGTGCCGAAGACGTCGACCATCTCGCCGCAGTGCGGGCAGGGCAGCCCGGACATGTTCTCGACCACGCCGACGATCTTCTGGTGGGTCTGCACGGCGATGGAGCCGGCCCGCTCGGCGACCTCGGCCGCGGCCTGCTGCGGGGTCGTCACGACCAGGATCTCGGCGTTCGGGACCAGCTGGGCGACGGAGATCGCGATGTCGCCGGTGCCCGGCGGCAGGTCGAGGAGCAGGACGTCCAGGTCGCCCCAGTACACATCCGCCAGGAACTGCTGGAGCGCCCTGTGCAGCATCGGGCCGCGCCAGACGACGGGGGCGTTGCCCGGCGTGAACATGCCGATGGAGATGACCTTCACGCCGTTCGCGGACGGCGGCATGATCATGTTCTCGACCTGGGTGGGACGCCCGTCGGCGCCCAGCATGCGCGGCACGCTGTGGCCGTAGATGTCGGCGTCGACGACGCCCACCTTGAGACCGTCGGCCGCCATCGCCGCGGCCAGGTTGACCGTGACGGACGACTTGCCGACGCCGCCCTTGCCGGACGCGACCGCGTAGACGCGGGTGAGCGAGCCGGGCTTGGCGAAGGGGACCTCGCGCTCGGCGGTGCCGCCGCGCAGGGCGTTCGCCAGTTCCTTGCGCTGCTCGTCGCTCATCACGTCGAGCGTGACGTCGACGCGGGTGACGCCCTCGACCGCGGAGACGGCGTCCGTCACGCGCTGGGTGATCGTCTCGCGCATCGGGCAGCCGGAGACCGTCAGGTACACGGTGACCGCGACCGCACCGTCCGCACCGATCTCCACCGACTTGACCATCCCGAGTTCGGTGATGGGACGGTTGATCTCGGGGTCGTTCACCGTCGCCAGTGCTTCGCGCACCGCGTCTTCCGTAACCATAAGGACGATGGTACGGCCCGGTAGCCGTGCCCCGGAAAGCCCGTCAGCGGTCGTCTACGTCACGTCCGCGCGACCGTTCTGCCGGGAATACCCCGTGCTCGCGGTGACCGTTGCGCCGCTCCTCCAGCTCCTTCGTCAGATCCTGCAGCTCCGAGCGCATCCAGTCGCGAGTGGCGACCTCGCCGAGGCCGATGCGCAGCGCGGCGATCTCGCGGGTCAGGTACTCGGTGTCGGCGATGGAGCGCTCGTTCTGCTTGCGGTCCTGTTCGAGGTTGACCCGGTCGCGGTCGTCCTGCCGGTTCTGCGCGAGCAGGATCAGCGGGGCGGCGTAGGAGGCCTGCAGCGAGAGCATCAGGGTCAGGAAGATGAACGGGTACTCGTCGAATTTCAGGTCGCCGGGCGCGAAGACGTTCCACAGCACCCACACGATGATGACGACCGTCATCCAGACGATGAACCGTCCGGTGCCCAGGAAGCGCGCGATGCGCTCCGAGAGCCGTCCGAAGGCCTCCGGGTCCCACTCGGGCATGATCCGGCGGCGCGGCGGACGGGGCTGGTCGAGGCGCGCGCGGGGCGACCGGGAGGCCGCGGTGGCGCCCGTCGCGTGGCGCTCGCGCGTGCCCTCGCGATCATTCACCATGCGCCGTCACCCCCTGCCCCGCGTCGTTGTCCGCTTCCTCGTCCAGATGGAACTCCGTCTCCCGCCAGTCCTCGGGCAGCAGATGGTCCAGCACGTCGTCCACGGTCACCACGCCCAGCAGCGACCCGGAGTCGTCCACCACGGGCGCCGCGACCATGTCGTACGTCGCGAAGAACCCGGCGACGACCGGCAGCGCGGCGTCCGGCTCCAGCGCTTCGAGCGCCTCGTCGACCATCGAGCTGACCAGGGTGTACGGCGGATCGCGCAGCAGGCGCTGGAAGTGGACCGTGCCGAGGTACTTGCCGGTCGGCGTCTCGTCGGGCGGGCGGCAGACGTAGACCTGGGCGGCGAGGGCGGGGGACAGATCGCGGTTGCGGACACGGGCGAGGGCGTCGGCGACGGTGGCGTCGGGGCGCAGGATGATCGGCTCGGTCGTCATCAGACCGCCGGCCGTGTGCTCCTCGTACGCCATCAGGCGGCGCATGTCGGCCGCGTCGGCGGGCTCCATCAGGCTCAACAGCCGCTCCTGCTCGTCCGTCGGGAGCTCGCCGAGCAGGTCGGCGGCGTCGTCCGGGTCCATGGCCTCCAGGACGTCGGCGGCGCGCTCCTCCTTCAGCTTGCCGAGGATCTCGATCTGGTCGTCCTCGGGGAGCTCTTCGAGCACGTCCGCCAGGCGGTCGTCGTCGAGGGCGGCGGCGACCTCGGCGCGGCGCTTGGCGGAGAGATGGTGCAGGACGTTGGCGAGGTCGGCGGGGCGCAGCTGCTCGAAGGTGGCGAGCAGGCTCTCGGCGCCCTGGCCCTGCTCCTCCAGGGAGAACCCGGTGACGGCGGACCACTCGACGGTCAGCGACTCGCCCTTGGCGCGCCGCAGCGGGCCGCTCCTGCCGCCCTTGCGCACGAAGACCTTGTAGATCTCCCAGTCCCGGCGGGCCGGCAGCTGTCCGACCGACAGATCCAGGACGGTGACGTCCTCGCCGGTCTCGACGAGGGTGACGCGCCGGTCGAGGAGCTCGCCGAAGACGAGGCGCTCGGTGGGGCGCTGCTCGAAGCGGCGGACGTTGAGCACGCCGGTGGTGATGACCTGGCCGGACTCGACGCCGGTGACGCGGGTCATGGGCAGGAAGATGCGGCGCCTGGTGGAGAGTTCGACGACGAGGCCGAGCAGCCGCGGAGGGCGTCTGCCGACCCGGAGCATGACGACCAGATCGCGGACGCGCCCCACCTGGTCGCCGTTCGGATCGAAGACGGCGATGCCGGCGAGGTGCGAGACGAAGATCCGGGGAGAGCCGGCTGCCATGGCTTCAGGCTCCTTTGGGTGCGGGGTGTGCAGTGGTGCTGTCGCGGCTGCGCTGGCCGTGCCGCATATCCGAATTGCCCGCTCGGGTGGGCTTCAGGCTAGCCCGTCCGGATCCGATACGCCCTGGTGAGAGGTCCGGACGGACTGGCTCCGCCCAAGGGGTGACGTGCCGGTACGCTGCCGTACGCCGCTCAGGTCCCACAACAGAAAGGCAGCCCCACCTGTGACTGCGATTCCCCAGGGTCGTACGCGCCGGGCCGCGCTGGTGACCGCCATGTGCGCCCTGGTCGTGTCGGGAACGGGACTGACGGGATGCAGTGAGGACCCGGACGAGGGCACCAACGGGGTCGGCAAGCTGCCGGCCGCCGAGATCCAGCGCAAGACCCGTACCGCCGCCGAGTCCGCCGAGGCGGTGCGCCTCTCGGGGAACGTGGTGACCAGCGGGCGTACCTACACGCTCGACATGCGGGTGAAGTCCGAGGGTGCGGCGGGGTCGGTCACCGCGCAGGGGTCGACCTTCCAGCTGCTGCGGATCGGTGAGCAGCTGTTCCTGAAGGCCGACGCCGGGTTCTGGAGCGACGCGGGCGGCGACGGCAAGGCGGACGCCGCGGCCGTGGACAAGCTGAGCGGCAAGTACGTGAAGGTGCCGCAGGGCGACCCGGCGTACAAGAAGTTCAGCGGCTTCACCGACAAGGATGTGCTCCTCGACGGTCTGCTGACCCTGCACGGCGCGCTGGCCACCGACGGTCACCACGAGCAGGAGGGCACCCGCACCATCCGCATCACCGGCGACAAGGGCGCCGGCGGCACCCTCGACGTCTCCCTGGAGGGCACCCCGTACCCCCTGCGCCTGGCCCGGGCGGGCGGCGGGGGCACGCTGACCTTCGCGTCCTGGGGGGACGACTTCCCCCTGGAGAAGCCGAGCAAGGGTGACACGGTGGACTACGGCAAGCAGCTGCCGACGTCCTGACGGCCTAGCGCCGCTTCTTCTTCAGCAGCAGGCGCGGCAGCCCCGCCGGGATCGGCTGACGGGTCGTCGCCGGGGACGGCAGCGGTGCCTCGGCCAGGGAGCCGTCCGGCAGCGCCGTGGAGATGCCCGTCGGCTCCAGGCGCAGCACCCGGCACTCGCCCGCCCAGCGGGACGGCATGGCCTCGCCGTCGGGCGCGTTGAGACGCTTGCCCTTCAGCTCGGCGACCGTCGCCTCCCACTGCTCGGAGCCCGAGGCGAGCTCGACGACCTTCGCCGACCAGGAGACCAGCCGGCCGCCCTTGTCCTTGCTGCGGACCGTCACCTCGGCCGTGGCCCCGTCGGTGAGCCCCGGCAGCGGCTGCTCGCCCGGACCGTCGCCGACGACACAGGCCGCACCCTCGTGCCAGACGTGCCACAGCGCTCGGGCCGGGTGACCGGGCCCCTTGACCCAGATGAGGCCGGACTTCTTCGTGGCCTCCTCGACGAGGGCCTGGTCGAGCAGCTCGCTTGTCATGCGCCCAGCCTATCCAGGCACCGTCACAGCCAGCCGTTCCGCTTCAGCGTGCGGTGGATCCCCAGACACAGGGTGACCGTGATGCTCATGATCACCGGGTAGCCGTACTTCCAGTGCGTCTCCGGCATGTAGTCGAAGTTCATGCCGTACACACCGCACACCATCGTCGGTACGGCGATGATCGCGGCCCACGACGTGATCTTCCGCATGTCCTCGTTCTGGGCGACGGACGCCTGCGCGAGGTTGGCCTGGAGGATCGAGTTGAGCAGCTCGTCGAAGCCGATGACCTGCTCGTGCACGCGTGCGACATGGTCGGCGACGTCGCGGAAGTACTTCTGGATGTCCGGGTCGATCAGCCGCATCGGACGCTCACTCAGCAGCTGCATCGGGCGCAGCAGGGGCGACACCGCGCGCTTGAACTCCAGCACCTCGCGCTTGAGTTGGTAGATCCGCCCCGCGTCGGTACCGCGCGGCGTGCCCTTGCGCCCCGGCGAGAAGACCTCCGTCTCCACCTCGTCGATGTCGTCCTGCACCGCGTCGGCTACGGCGACGTACCCGTCGACGACATGGTCGGCGATGGCGTGCAGCACGGCCGACGGACCCTTGGCGAGCAGCTCGGGGTCGTCCTGGAGGCGGTGCCGCAGCGCGCGCAGCGAGCCCTGACCGCCGTGCCGGACGGTGATGAAGAAGTCCCGTCCGGTGAAGCACATGACCTCGCCGGTCTCGACGATCTCGCTGTTGGCGGTGAGTTCGTCGTGCTCGACGTAGTGGATGGTCTTGAAGACGGTGAACAGCGAGTCGTCGTAGCGCTCCAGCTTCGGGCGCTGGTGGGCCTGCACGGCGTCCTCGACGGCCAGCGGGTGCAGCCCGAACTCGCTTGCGATACCAGAGAATTCGGCCTCGGTCGGCTCGTGCAGGCCGATCCAGACGAAGCCCCCGTCCCGGCGCACCCGGCGCATCGCCTCGTGCGGGGTCAGCGGCCCCGGGGTCTCGACCCGGGCGCCGTGCCGGTAGACGGCGCAGTCGACGACGGCCGAGGGAGTCGCGGGGTCGCGGGTGGTGTCGTACGGGCCGTTGTCCTTGCGCAGTGAGACACGGGACGGGCGGACCACGGCACGCAGGTCGCGGATCATCGACATGAGCAGGCTCCTTCGCGACGGGCAACGAAGCGTGGAGAACCGCGGGACGGTTGGAACTGCCCGGAATGGGGACGTCCTGACCTCAGGATGTTTGGTACGTCCACAAAGCGGGGAGCACCGCACCGTTGCGGTGATGTGGGCTTCGTTGCTGATTCAGATCGGACCGATCAGGCAAAGCGAAACGAAGTGCTCTTCCGCGTGAGGACGCGAGCGTGAAAGGCGGCGGTCAGCGAGAGCCGGAACAGCCGAATCAGCTACATCAGCGGCGGGAAGAGCGAGTGGTACTGCACGGTCGACTTCGATCCATGACAGCCCCACCTCCTCCGGCCGGTCCCTCGTGAGGGACGTTCCATACCCCGTTCGGGGTTCCCCGTAGGGGAGTCTCAACCTCGGCGCCGGGACTCGAGCGCAAAGCTTCTGCATGCTGTCCCGAACACCGGGCAAGAGTATCAGCCGACTGAAGTGTCAAGGCGCTGCTTTGCCCGGTACTGACGAGTTCTATGCTCGCGGCATGGCTGATGTTCTCCCCCTGGTCGAGGCCCGGTTGCGCACCGCCCTCGGCGAACCGGACGCCCGTGCGGCGGTCACCTTTCTCGGTACGGAGCGCATCGAGGTGCTCCGTTTCCAGCAGGGCGACATCGCCCGCTACGCCACGCTCGGCATGTCCGCACAGCCCATGAACGACCCCACCGCGATGGTCGCCGACCCCGTCAAGGGCGCCCGCGCGGAGTTGGTCCTCTCGGTGCGCGCCGGCCTTGCCGACACCGACAAGGTGCTCCGCCCGCTCGCCGTGCTGGCCGCGTCCCCGCAGGTCGAGGGTGTGATCGTGGCCCCCGGTGCCTCCCTGGACGTCGGCGAACCGCTGTGGCCCGGCGCCCCGTTCACCACGGTCCTGGTCGCCGAGCCGGGCGGCCTGGTCGAGGACCTGGAGCTCGACGAGCCCCTCGATCCCGTCCGCTTCCTGCCGTTGCTCCCCATGACCCCGAACGAGGCGGCCTGGAAGCGGGTGCACGGCGCCCAGGCCCTCCAGGAGCGCTGGCTCACCAACGGGACGGACCTTCGGGATCCCGCCCGCAGGTCCGTCCCGCTGGAGTGAGGAACCTCACCAGCTGGTGGCCGAAAACCGTCAGTTGGCGAACACGGTGACACCGTCCTCGGTGGCGTGCCTCGTCTCCAGCTCCTCGGCCTCGGTCGTGAGCGCCCTGCGCCGTACGACGACCACGAGCGCGCCCGCCACAGCCGCGACCGCGGCCACGACGAACGGGATGCGGACACTGCCGGTCCACTCCTCGATCCTCGGCGCGAAGTAGGGCGCGGCCGCCGCCGCGAACCAGCGCACGAAGTTGTAGCCCGCGCTCGCCACCGGGCGCGGCGCGTCCGAGACGCCGAGGGCCAGCTCCGTGTAGACGGTGTTGTTCACGCCGATGAACGCGCCGGACAGGATCGTGCAGACGACGGCCGTGGTGTGGTCGCCGTAACCGAGGACCAGCACGTCCACTGCGAGCAGCACCAGCGAGCCACCGAGCACCTTCAGCGAACCGAACCGCTTCTGCAGGCGCGGAGCCACGATCACCGAGGACACCGCGAGCAGCACACCCCAGGCGAAGAACACCGCTCCCGACCGGTACGGGCTCATGTTCAGCACGAACGGTGTGAAGGCCAGCACGGTGAAGAACGTGTAGTTGTAGAAGAACGCCGAGACCGCCGCGGACGCGAGGCCGCCGTGGCCGAGCGCCCTGATCGGGTCCAGCAGTGAGGTCTTGCGGGCCGGCCTCGGCTGCTCCTTCAGGAACGTCGCGATGCACAGGAAGCCGACGGCCATCAGGAAGGCCGTACCGAAGAACGGATAGCGCCAGCTGGCGTCGCCGAGCAGCGCGCCCAGCAGTGGTCCGCACGCCATGCCGAGGCCGAGGGCGGACTCGTACAGCAGGATCGCCGCGGCGCTGCCGCCCGCCGCCGCGCCGACGATGACGGCGAGGGCGGTGGAGACGAAGAGCGCGTTGCCGAGCCCCCAGCCCGCCCGGAACCCGACCAGTTCGCCGACCGATCCCGAGGTGCCCGCGAGCCCGGCGAAGACGACCACGAACGCGAGGCCGAGCAGCAGGGTCTTGCGGCCGCCGATCCGGCTGGAGACGAAGCCGGTGACCAGCATCGCCACGGCGGTGATGAGGAAGTACGAGGTGAAGAGCAGGGAGACCTGGCCGGTCGTGGCGTTCAGGCCGCCGGCGATGGACGGCAGGATCGGGTCGACGAGTCCGATGCCCATGAAGGCGACCACGGACGCGCCGGCTGTCGCCCACACGGCCCGCGGCTGCCGCAGAAGGCCGCCCGCTCCCGCGTCGAAGGGGTCCATACCGTTCTCCAATCCGGACTGAGGTGGTTGGCTGATACACAGAATATGTTAGCTAAGCTAATTAATGCAAGCTACATCTATATATCGACGGGTCCGCTTTCCCGGACCGGTTCCGCCCGGACGGGTGATCGTCCTTGACGTGACGCAGCAGGGGTAGGACCGTGGGGGCCTATGAGGGGCGAACCCAGTTGCCCGAAGTGTGGTGGCCGGGTCAGGGCTCCCGGCCTCTTCGCCGACACCTGGCAGTGCGATGTGCACGGCACCGTGCATCCGGTGCAGCCCGTGATCCCGCCCAGCGTCGAGGCCCTCGGTGTGGTCGTGCACCGCACCCAGGTGCCGGTGTGGATGCCGTGGCCGCTGCCGATCGGCTGGCTGTTCACCGGGGTGGCCAGCGCGGGTGACGACCGCAGTGGCGGCAGAGGGAGCGTGGTGGCCTGCTCAGGGCCCGGACCGCTCGGCGGCATGGGCGAGCTGATCCTCGTCGCGGAGGAGCTGGGTGTCGGTCTCGGCGCGCGTTACGCGGGCATCGACGGCCCGGACCCGGGGTCGTACATGAACGTCGAGAAGCCGCCCCAGGCCAAGGTTCTCGCCGCCGGGCGTCCGACGCCGCTGTGGCATGTGTCGGGGACGCCCGACGACCGTGCCGTGTTCGCGGGGGAGGCGCTCGGGATGTGGCTGTGGGCGGTCATGTGGCCCGAGCAGTCGGGGTTGTTGATGTACGACGAGCTGGTGCTGACGGATCTGCGGGACGCGGGGGCCGAGGTGGAGCTGGTGCCCTGCGGAGCGTTGTCGCCGCGCTTGCTCGAGCCGTAGCGCCCACCGGGGTGGGGGGTGCTCTTGAGGGGCGGCTGCGGGTTGGCTGTGGCTGGTCGCGCAGTTCCCCGCGCCCCTGAGGTGGGTTGATGTAAGGGGCGTTCGGCTGTGCGGGTGTGACAGGGGTCGCTGAAAGTCTGGTTATCCTTAGTCGTCCCCTTCCTGCCGTCCCCGACTGGAGTCCGCGTCGTGCGTATCGATCTGCACACCCACTCCACCGCTTCCGACGGTACGGACACGCCGGGTGAGCTGGTGCGCAATGCCGCCGCGGCCGGGCTCGATGTCGTGGCGCTCACCGATCACGACAGCACCCGTGGGTACGCCGAGGCCATCGCCGCGCTGCCGGAGGGGCTCACCCTCGTCACCGGTGCCGAGCTGTCCTGTCGTATCGACGGCATCAGCATGCACATGCTGGCCTACCTCTTCGACCCCGAGGAGCCCGCGCTGCTCGCCGAGCGGGAGCTCGTGCGGGACGACCGGGTGCCCCGGGCCCAGGGCATGGTCGCCAAGCTCAACGCGCTGGGCGTGCCCGTCACCTGGGAGCAGGTCCTGCGGATCGCCGGGGACGGCTCGGTCGGGCGGCCGCATGTCGCCACCGCGCTGGTCGAGCTCGGGGTCGTGCCGAGCGTGGGCGACGCCTTCACCGAGGACTGGCTGGCCGACGGCGGACGGGCCTTCGTGGAGAAGCACGAGACCGACCCCTTCGAGGCGATCCGGCTGGTCAAGGCCGCGGGCGGCGTGACGGTGTTCGCGCACCCCGCCGCGAGCAAGCGGGGCCGTACGGTGCCGGAGGCCGCCATCGCCGAGCTGGCCGCGGCCGGGCTCGACGGCATCGAGGTCGACCACATGGACCACGACCCCGACACACGGGCGCGACTGCGCGGATTCGCGAAGGAGCTCGGGCTGCTGGCCACCGGGTCCAGTGACTACCACGGCAGCCGCAAGACGTGTGTGCTCGGCGAGTACACGACGGACCCCGAGGTGTACGGGGAGATCACGCGGCGGGCCACCGGGGCGTTTCCCGTGCCGGGGACCGGCGGGGTCTGAGGCTCACCCCGTCACACCCCGCACGCCCCTGTCCCGTTCGTTTCGTTTCTCCGCAAGGCACCCATGTTCGACGTCGCCGTCTTCGGCTCCCTTTTCCTGACCCTGTTCGTCATCATGGATCCCCCCGGGATCACCCCGATCTTCCTCGCGCTCACCGCCGGCCGGCCGGCCAAGGTGCAGAAGCGGATGGCCTTCCAGGCCGTCTGTGTGGCGGGCGGAGTGATCACGGTGTTCGGGCTCCTCGGCCACCAGATCCTCAACTACCTGCATGTCTCCGTCCCCGCGCTGATGATCGCGGGCGGGCTGCTGCTCCTGCTGATCGCGCTCGACCTGCTCACCGGCAAGACGGACGAGCCGAAGCAGACCAAGGACGTCAATGTCGCCCTGGTCCCGCTGGGCATGCCGCTGCTGGCCGGGCCGGGTGCGATCGTGTCCGTCATCCTCGCCGTGCAGAAGGCCGGCAGCGTCGCCACGCAGGTGTCGGTGTGGTCGGCGATCCTCGCCATCCACGTCGTGCTGTGGCTCGTGATGCGGTACTCGCTGCTGATCATCCGGGTCATCAAGGACGGCGGCGTGGTGCTGGTGACACGGCTCGCGGGCATGATGCTGTCGGCGATCGCCGTGCAGCAGATCATCAACGGGGTCACCCAGGTGATCCAGGGCGGCTGAGCCCGGTGGGCGCGAAGAGCCTCGATGCGCGAAGCCCCCGTACGGCACATGCCGTACGGGGGCTTCGAAGCCACTGCGGTGATCCGCGCCTGTTACGAGGCCGTGGTCTCGGCCGGTCGGATCCAGAGCCGCTGGCCGATTGCTGCGGCCTGCTGAACGATCCGGTTGACGGAGGCGGCGTCCACGACGGTGCTGTCCACGGGCGTGCCGTCCAGCTCGTCGAGTCGCATGATTTCGAAGCGCAAGGGCTTCTCCCTTCGTCTGGTCATCCTCCTGAGGAGAACTACTTGGTCACACGGGTAACAACCTGCTTCGGGTGGCAAACATTCCCTACGCTAAGGAAATTTTTTCAGTGTCTAAATACTGACCGGTAAACGGCCGGTCGATGATCAAGGGGAGACTGACCGGGACCGGTTGTGTTCGCAGCGTGACCGCCGGGACAATGGAAGCGATGAACGACGACCTCGGCGCACTCGCCGCCCGCATCGACCGCACCAACGAGCTGCTGCAACGCATGCTCGCCGAGGTGGCGAAGACGCCCTCGACCCATGCGATCTTCGTCGACGCGGGATACCTGTACGCGGCCGCGGGGCGCCTGGTCGCCGGGACGGAGGATCGCCGGGCCTTCGATCTGGACGCCGAAGGGCTGATCGAGGCGCTCATCGACCGGGCCCGCACGATCTTCGCCGACAGCAGGCTGCTGCGGGTCTACTGGTACGACGGCGCGCGGCGCCGCATCCACACCGCGGAGCAGCAGTCGATCGCCGAACTGCCCGATGTGAAGGTGCGGCTGGGCAACCTCAACGCCAACAACCAGCAGAAGGGCGTCGATTCACTGATCCGGACCGATCTGGAGTCCCTGGCCAGACACCGCGCCATCAGCGACGCGGCCCTGCTCGGCGGGGATGAGGACCTGGTGTCGGCGGTCGAGGCGGCGCAGGGGTACGGGGCGCGGGTGCACCTGTGGGGGATCGAGGCGCCGGAGGGCCGTAACCAGGCCGAGCCGCTGCTGTGGGAGGTGGACAGCCAGCGCACCTTCGACCTCGACTTCTTCAAGCCGTACGTGTCCCGGCGCACGGCCGCCGCGTACGAGGTGGCCGGGGCCCGGCCGACGCGGGAGGACGTCCGGTTCGTAGGCGCCCAGATCGCGGCGAAGTGGCTCGCCGCGCGGGGACGGGAGTCACTGGTCGAGCTGCTGCCCGGGCATCCGTACCTTCCCGGGTCGGTGGACCAGGATCTGCTCGTGGAGGCGGAGGGGTTGCTCCAGTACTCGCTGCGGGGCCAGGCGGATCTGCGACGGGCCTTGCGGGACGGGTTCTGGGAGCACCTGCAGACGCAGTACTAGGCGTCCGACGGGGGTGCGCTCCCGATGTCCTCGGCGCTGTTCACGCTGTCCCAGAAGCCGGCCACGGCCCGGGCCGTGCGCAGGGGCTGGTCGGCGTTGGGGGAGTGCTCGGCGCCGGGGATGACCGTGCGGTGGGCCTTCAGGCGTACGGCCATGTCGTCGAGGACCGGGACCGGCCAGGTGTCGTCGCTGGCGCCCGACAGTACGTGGAACGGGAGCGGGAGGGCGGCGAGTTCGTCGACGCGGTCCGGCTCCGTGCACAACTGACGCCCGGTGACGATGAGTTGGGCGGGCTTCGTGCCGAGCCAGCGGCGGCGCAGCAGTTCCTCGCCGCCGATGCCGCGGGCCGGCCCGCCGACCTCCTCCGGGGGACCCATCGCGAGGATCGCCTCCCAGGTCTCGGCCATGGTCATCACCGCGAGGGCGTCCCGCAGGAGCTTCACTCGCTGCTGCTGGGAGTCGGAGATCTGCGCGGGGCCCGATGCCATGAGGGTGAGTGACCGGAACGGCGTGGCGTCGAGGAGGACGGCCGCGCGGGAGATCTGGCCGCCCAGGGAGTGTCCGAGGAGGTGGACAGGGGTGTCGCGGGCGCCGAGGGCCGTCGCCTGGGCGAGGACGTCCTTGGCCAACTCGCCCCGCGCGTACGCGGATTCGTCGTCCTCGGGTCCGTCCGACTCGTGCTGTCCGCGTCCGTCGATGGCGACGGTGCGGTAGCCGCGGTCTGCCAGCGGCTCGTGCATGAGCCTGAAGTCCTCCTTGCTGCCCGTGAATCCGGGGAGCAGCAGGGCGACGCCTCGGGGTTCTACGCCGGCGGCGGCCGGGTGGTCGACGACGGCGAAGGTGCCCCGGGCGGTCTGGAGGGGGTAGGCGCGGGCGTTCGGGGGCGGGGTGAAGGCGGGTTGGGTGGTCACGTGGGGAGGGTAGCCGGTGCCGTCCAGGGCGGGCCGGGCCGGCCGGGGAACGCCGACGGCCCGGCCCCGCGTGCAGCGGGACCGGGCCGTCGTACGGGAGATCAGCCCTCCGTCGGCTCCGCGGCGGCCGTGGCCTTGCGGGTGCGGCGGACCTTGGGCTTGGCCTCGGCCGTGCCGTCGGCGGCCTCCACGGTCGCCGCGGCCTTGCGGGTGCGGCGGCGCGGGGCGGGTGCCTCCGTGGCCGTCGGCTCCTGCGTGGCCTGGGCCGGGATGCCGGCGACCTCGGGGACCTCGGTGGCCTTGGCGGACGCCGCGGTCTTGCGGGTGCGGCGGACCTTGGGCTTGGCCTCGGCGGCTTCGGCCGTGTCCACGGCCGCCTCGGCCGAGGCGGCCGTCTTGCGGGTCCGGCGGGGCTTGGCCTCGGCGGCCTCCGGCTCGGCCACGGCAGCGGCGGCCTTGCGCGTACGGCGCGGCTTGGCCTCCACGGCCTCGGCCGTGTCCACGGCGGCTTCGGCTGCGACGGCGGCCTTGCGCGTACGGCGCGGCTTCGTCTCCACGGCCTCGGCCGTGTCCACGGCGGCCTCCGCCGCCTTGCGGGTGCGCCGTGCCTTCGGCTTGGCCTCGGCGGCCTCGGGCTCCTGGACCGTCTGGGCCGGGATCTCGGCGGCCTCGGTGGACACCGCGGTCTTGCGGGTGCGGCGTGCCTTCGGCTTGGCCTCCACGGCCTCGGCCGTGTCGACGGCGGCTTCGGCCGCGGCCGTTGCCTTACGGGTGCGGCGACGCGGCTTGGGTTCCGTCGCCTCCGGGGCCTCCGGTACGGGCTCGGTGGCGGCCTCGGCCGTGTCGACCGCGGTCTCCGCCGCGGCCGTCGCCTTGCGGGTGCGGCGGCGCGGCTTGGCGGCGGGAGCCTCCTCGGTCTCCGCCGGTGCCGTGGCGCTCTCGGACGGCTCCACGGCCTCCGCGACCGGCGCGGTCTCCGGTGAAGTCGCCGTCGGCTCGGCCGACTTACGCGTACGGCGGCGGCGCGCCTTGGCCGGGGTCTCCTCGGAGGCGTCCAGCGAGGGGCCCTCCGCCGTGGTGACGGCGGCCTCCGCGGCGTCCTCGGCAGCCGTTGCCACGGCCGGCGTCTCCGCCTGCGCTCCGTTGCGGGTACGGCGACGGCGGCGCGGGGTGCGCGGTGCCGTGACGGACTCCGCCGGGGTGGCCTCGATGGTCTCCTCCGGCGTCCCGGAACCGGCGGCGGGCGCCGACGCCCCGTCCAGCGGGGTTCCGTTCCGGGTACGGCGGCGACGACGCGGCGTCCGCGCCGGGCGCTCGCGGTCCGGCGAGGACGAGCGGGACTCGTCCCGGCCGCCCCGGCTGCCACCGCGACCGCGTGCACCGCGTCCGCCGGTCTCGCCGAGGTCCTCGACCTCCTCCGCCGCCAGCCCGGCGCGCGTGCGCTCCGAGCGGGGCAGGACACCCTTGGTGCCCGCGGGGATCTTCAGTTCCTCGAAGAGGTGCGGGGACGTGGAGTACGTCTCCGGCGGGTCGTTGAACTTCAGCTCCAGCGCCTTGTTGATCAGCTGCCAGCGCGGGATGTCGTCCCAGTCGACCAGCGTGATCGCCGTACCCGTGTTGCCCGCGCGGCCCGTACGGCCGATGCGGTGCAGGTACGTCTTCTCCTCTTCAGGCGACTGGTAGTTGATGACGTGCGTCACGCCCTCGACGTCGATTCCGCGTGCGGCGACGTCGGTGCAGACGAGGACGTCCACCTTGCCGTTGCGGAACGCGCGCAGCGCCTGCTCACGGGCGCCCTGGCCGAGGTCGCCGTGGACCGCGCCGGACGCGAAGCCGCGCTGCTGGAGCTGGTCGGCGAGGTCCGCCGCGGTGCGCTTCGTACGGCAGAAGACCATGGCCAGTCCCCGGCCGTCGGCCTGCAGTATGCGCGAGACCAGCTCCGGCTTGTCCATGTTGTGCGCGCGGTAGACGTGCTGCGCGATGTTCGCGACCGTCACGCCCTCGTCGTCCGGCGCGGCGGCGCGGATGTGCGTGGGCTGCGACATGTAGCGGCGCGCGAGACCGATGACCGCGCCCGGCATGGTCGCCGAGAACAGCATCGTCTGACGGCGGGTCGGCAGCATGTTCATGATCTTCTCGACGTCGGGCAGGAAGCCCAGGTCGAGCATCTCGTCGGCCTCGTCGAGGACGAGCGCCTTGATGTGCTTGAGGTTGAGCTTCTTCTGGCCCGCGAGGTCCAGCAGCCGGCCCGGGGTGCCGACGATCACGTCGACGCCCTTCTTGAGGGCCTCGACCTGCGGCTCGTACGCCCGGCCGCCGTAGATGGCGAGAACGCGGACGTTACGCACCTTGCCCGCGGTCAGCAGGTCGTTGGTGACCTGCGTGCACAGCTCGCGCGTGGGGACGACGACGAGCGCCTGCGGGGCGTCGGTGAGGGACTCGGGCTGGGCGCGGCCGGCCTCCACGTCCGCGGGGACGGTGACGCGCTCCAGAAGCGGGAGACCGAAGCCCAGCGTCTTGCCGGTGCCGGTCTTGGCCTGGCCGATGACGTCCGTGCCGGAGAGGGCGACGGGGAGGGTCATCTCCTGGATGGGGAAGGGGTTGATGATGCCGACGGCCTCAAGGGCCTCGGCGGTCTCGGGAAGGATTCCGAGCTCTCGGAAAGTCGTAGTCAGGGTGCTGCCTCTTCTGTGTGCGCGGTGCGAGGCGAGCGCGGGGGTCGTTGACGGACCGTGCCGGGGACGTCGGCTGCCATACGGATTGGCCGTAGGACACGGGACCACTGCCGACGCTCTAGCGCTCGTACCGCTGAGGGTGTCCCTCCGGTCGTCGTACGCACAGTGCCGTACGGCCAGGGAGGGCTGTCGGGTCGGAGCCGATCGGGCCACCGACCGGGCATCCTCATAACGTGCGGCCCGTCGAGTACATCAGAGTGCTCAGCGGGCGCATTACCACCATACCCCGGAAACGCGCACATGCGATGGCCGAATTGGTCACGTAGTCGTCGTCACAGTGATTGACCAGGGACTTCCGTGGCGCTGCGAGCGGGCTATTGTGCGCTTCATGACGACGCCTGACAACACTCCTGACGCCTCCGACACCGCCGCCTCCGCCGTCGAACACACCGGGGTCGCCGCCCAGGACTGGGCGCGGGCCTCGGCCGATCCGCAGTACCGGGCCGCTGTCGTCGATCTGCTCGGCGCGCTGGCCTACGGCGAGCTGGCGGCGTTCGAGCGGCTGGCGGAGGACGCGAAGCTGGCGCCGACGCTGGCGGACAAGGCGGAGCTGGCGAAGATGGCGTCCGCCGAGTTCCACCACTACGAGAAGCTGCGGGACCGGCTGACCGAGATCGGCGCCGAGCCGACGCAGGCGATGGAGCCGTTCGTCGCCGCGCTGGACGGGTTCCACAAGCAGACGGCCCCGTCGGACTGGCTCGAAGGCCTCGTCAAGGCGTACGTCGGTGACTCGATCGCCAGTGACTTCTACCGGGAGGTCGCGGCGCGCCTGGACTCCGACTCGCGTGGGCTGGTGCTCGCCGTGCTCGACGACACCGGGCACGCGTCGTTCGCCGTGGAGAAGGTGCGGGCCGCCATCGACGCCGATCCGCGGGTGGGCGGTCGGCTCGCGCTGTGGGCCCGGCGGCTGATGGGCGAGGCGCTGTCCCAGTCGCAGCGGGTGGTCGCCGACCGGGACGCGCTGTCGACGATGCTCGTGGGCGGGGTCGCGGACGGGTTCGATCTCGCGGAGGTCGGCAAGATGTTCTCGCGGATCACCGAGGCGCACACGAAGCGGATGGCCGCGCTGGGGCTTGCGGCCTAGCGGCGCCGCCCCACTGTGGGGGCGGCCGGGCCGAGACGAGCGACCGGCGTCGAAGACATCAGGTCTCCGGCGGCCGGTCGTCCTTGGAATCTACGCGGTCGCCGAGTGCCGGCTCAGTCTTCCCGCCGGGCGTACCAGCAGGGAGAGGGAGGCGGCGGAGACGATCGCCGCGCCGACGAGGATCACGAAGAGGTTGCCGAAATCGAGCGCGGTGTGCGTGATGAAGGCGCCGAAGAGGGCTCCGGCGACACCCGTCGGCAGCACCAGCGAGCGGGCGGGCAGGCGGTGCGGCAGGCGGCGTGCGGCGGCCCATGCCAGGGCCAGGCCGAGGATCGCGGAGCTGAGCGCTTCCAAGAGCATGTTGGGGTCCCTCCCACATGGCCGACCTGCTCGAAACGGTCGTAGCCCGTCATACCCCTGACCTGCGGAATGCAATCCTCCCCTGAGAGCGGCCTGTGCTCCGTCCGTGGACATGACGGGAGGGGCCGGCGACCCAGTCGCCGGGCCCCCCCCTCCTGTCGGTGCAGGCCGTACGCCTCTTTTGCACCGCGGCCTTCTACAGCGCGCCGAAGCCCACCTTGCGCGGAGCCGGCTCACCGAGCTCCACGTACGCCAGACGGTCGGCCGGGACCAGGACCTTGCGGCCGTGCTCGTCCACGAGGCTCAGCAGCTGCGTCTTTCCGGCCAGCGCCTCGGCCACCGCCCGCTCGACCTCCTCGGCACTCTGCCCGCTCTCCAGAACGATCTCGCGGGGCGCGTGCTGCACGCCGATCTTGACCTCCACGGCTTTGTCCCTCCGACGGTCAGTGAAGTGCGCGACCTTCCGCGCCGTACCCAGCACACATTAGCCCGGTGAGGGGACGTCCACGCTCCGACCAAGAACGCCAACAGCGAACATCGGACGGGAACAAACGTCCCCCGGGCTGGGCGAGCGTCAGTGGTGCTCGCTGCCGTGCAGCGGGAAGCCCGCGATGCCGCGCCATGCCAGGGACGTCAGCAGCTGGACCGCCTGGTCGCGCGGGACGCTGCGGTCGCTGTGCAGCCAGGAGCGGGCCACGACCTGGGCGAGGCCGCCGAGGCCGGAGGCGAGCAGCATCGACTCCGCGCGCGAGAGGCCGGTGTCCTCGGCGATGACCTCGCAGATCGCCTCGGCGCACTCGTTGGTGACCTTGTCGACGCGCTCGCGCACGGCCGGCTCGTTCGTCAGGTCCGACTCGAAGACCAGACGGAAGGCGCCGCCGTCGTCCTCGACGTACGCGAAGTACGCGTCCATCGTCGCCCGTACGCGCTGCTTGTTGTCGGTCGTCGACGCGAGCGCGTGCCGTACGGCCTGGATCAGGGACTCGCAGTGCTGGTCCAGCAGCGCGAGATAGAGGTCGAGCTTGCCCGGGAAGTGCTGGTAGAGCACCGGCTTGCTGACGCCGGCGCGCTCGGCGATGTCGTCCATCGCGGCAGCGTGGTAACCCTGCGCGACGAAAACCTCCTGGGCAGCGCCCAGCAACTGGTTCCGTCGGGCACGGCGCGGCAGGCGCGTGCCCCGCGGGCGTGCCGCCTCTGTCTGCTCGATGGCTGTCACGCCGCCTCCCAATGTCGTCCACATGCGGTGTGCGCCGCGTCGCCATCGTACTTTTCGGTAACCCTGGTGTGCGCGGTGCGAGCGCAGAATTTCACGGACCGGACGGTGGCGAAAGTCGCGCAGAAGGTTTGAAACCTGGACGGAACGGGCAAGGGGCGCCCTCTTTTCGGCTCTTTCCTGCTCAACAGCCTCACACGTGCGCCGGTGTCGCCGGTGTCACCGGTAATCGTCCTCGTCGATGGAGACGACGCGTGCCTGCTCGATCAGATCGGCCTCGTTCGCCCGGTCCGGGTCCACGCCGGTCAGCGGGTCGTCGCGGTCGGGCCTGACGTCGGCGTGCTGCTCTGCCGCGTCGGCCGGGGGCGCCTCGACGTCGAACTCCTCGGACTCGTCGGTGTCGTCGGCCACGAATGTGTCGGGGTCGGTCGGATCGACGGCCATGGCGGGCTCCCTTCCTAGAACGTCCCCGGGGGGACAGCGTCCCTGGGTGAAACAGGGGTCCACATCCGGGTGCCCTGCGTACGAGCCTAGGAGACACGGGTTCCGGACGCTATGCGATCCGCGGGGGATCTGCGGGCAATTCGGGCGTGTTCCGGACGGCTTCCGCCAGGGCGGTGCGCGGGGCGGGTTACCCGCCCTCCGACTGCCATGTACGTGTCCACTTGTGACGGCGAACACATGAACCACTGCGTGATCGTCTCGTAACATTGCCCCATGTCTTCGACCGAGCTCCCCTCCGCGCCGGCCGCCAGCGTGCTCCCCAAGGTGGCGACCGTCAGGGTCGCCGAGGGTGAGCGGCTGCGCTCGGTCGGACTGCCGGGGATCACGCTGTCGGTGCGGTCGAGACCGCCCGCGCGCCAGGGCCTGCCGCCCGCGCTCTACGTCCACGGACTCGGCGGTTCCTCGCAGAACTGGTCGGCGCTGATGGAGCAGCTGGAGGGCCTGCTCGACGGCGAGGCGGTCGACCTGCCGGGCTTCGGCGACTCGCCGCCGCCGGACGACGGCAACTACTCGATCACCGCGCACGCACGCGCGGTGATCCGCTATCTGGACGCCTCCGACCGAGGCCCGGTCCATCTCTTCGGCAACTCGCTCGGCGGCGCGGTCACCACCCGCGTCGCCGCCGTGCGTCCCGACCTCGTCCGTACGCTCACCCTCGTGTCGCCCGCGCTGCCGGAGCTCCGGGTGCAGCGCACCGCCGTGCCCACCGGGCTGCTCGCGGTGCCCGGGGCGACCGCGCTGTTCACCCGGTTCAGCAGGGGCTGGACGGCGGAGCAGCGTGTCCGCGGAGTGATGCACCTCTGCTACGGCGACCCCGGGCGGGTGACACCGGAGGGCTTCAGCAACGCGGTCGAGGAGATGGAGCGACGACTCCAACTGCCGTACTTCTGGGACGCGTTGACGCGTTCCGCGCGCGGGCTGGTCAACGCCTACACGCTGGGCGGCCAGCACGCGCTGTGGCGCCAGGCCGAGCGGGTGCTGGCGCCGACGCTGCTCATCTACGGCGGCCGGGACCAGCTCGTGGGTTACCGCATGTGCCGCAGAGCCGAGCACGCCTTCCGTGACTCCCGTCTGCTGAGCCTGCCGGAAGCGGGGCATGTCGCGATGATGGAGTACCCCGAGATCGTCGCCGGCGCGTTCCGTGAACTCCTCGCGGAGGCGGAGGGCGCGGCGGCAGGGGAGTCGGAGAGCGAGCCGCCGGGCGTCGGCGCAAGCGACGCCGTGACCGAGAACGCGGGGAGCTGAGGCGCGACGTGGGACGCCACAGCCGCCGCGGATCGGCCGCCGCCAAGCGCGACACCGCGGACACCACCGCACGACAGGGCTCACGGGGAGCACCACCGGAGCCGGGCACGGCCCCGCGGGGGCCGTCCGCGCCTGGTGCAGGACCCGGGCCCGGCAGGGTTCCGGGTGCGCGACCGGGTACGGCTCCGGGGCCGGGCCAGGGTGGCTGGCCGCAGTCCGGCGGGCCCGCCGGCCGTCGCATACCCGGTCCGGCGCCCGTACGGCAGGGGATGCCGGAGGGCGGGCCGGCGGCATACGGCGGGCGGGGCTTCCCCGACGGGACGCCGGCGCATGGCGTCCCCAGGCTCCCCGACGGCACGCCCGCCCACGGTTTCCCGAGGCTGCCGGACGGCACGCCCGCACATGGCGTCCCGAGATTCCCGGACGGCACGCCCGCGCACGGCGTCCCGAGGATGCCCGACGGCACTCCCGCCCACGGCTCCCCCCGGCTTCCCGACGGCACCCCCGCCCACGGCATCCCCCATGCCCGCGGCACTCACCCCGAGCAGCGCGAACCCGGCGGTGGCTGGGGTCAGTTGAGGGGGCAGGCCGCAGTCGCGTACGGCGCTCCCGGAGCGGCCGGCGCCCCGCCTGCGACCGGCGTCCCCCTACCGCGCCCCCGAAGGGCACCGCGGTCCGAAGCGCCCCGGCAGGACTACGTCGACGCCTTCGACGAGGACGTAGACGTCTTCACGCCCCGTACGTCCGAGGCCGCGCACGCCTCCGACCCGTACGCCTCCGTCACCGACTGGGACACCAGGACCGGTGCCCGCACCGACCCCGACGGCGATGACGCCCCGCCGACCGGCGAGCCCGTCACGGCGCAGGGCGGCAAGGGGCGGGCCTTCACCGGTATCGCCGCTGCCGCCGTCGTCACCGTGCTGGCCGTCGTCGTCGCCGGTCAGGTCGCCAAGGGGCGGGACGACGGCGACGTACAGTCCCAGTCCGCCACCGATCGGGCGCGGAACGCCCGGGACTCCGCAGTGGACGGGGACGGGCAGCCGACGCCGTCCGGCGGGAAGGGCGCGGCGCCGCTGACGTACGGCCAGAAGATGGCCGTGACGTATCCGCTGAGCGCCACCCTCAAGGGCTCGGGCGAGTTCGAGGCGGTCCAGGGGATCGACAAGGCGCCCGGCAAGGGGCAGCGGTTCACCTATCGCGTGGACGTGGAGCAGGGGCTCGGGCTGGACGGTGAGCTGTTCGCGCAGGCCGTGCAGAAGACGCTCAACGACGACCGGAGCTGGGCGCACAACGGCGCCCGCACCTTCGAGCGCATCTACACCGGGAAACCCGACTTCGTGATCACGCTGGCCAGCCCCGGAACGACGGCCGACTGGTGTGCCAAGTCCGGTCTGGACACCACCGTCGACAACGTCTCGTGCGACTCCGCCGCCACCGAGCGCGTGATGATCAACGCCTACCGATGGGCGCAGGGATCGAAGACGTTCGGTGACCGAATACATGAGTACCGGCAGATGCTGATCAACCACGAGGTCGGCCACCGGCTCGGCTTCTCCCATGTGACCTGCGACAAGGACGGCGAGCTCGCGCCGGTCATGCAGCAGCAGACCAAGTTCCTCGACCACGACGGGATCCACTGCAGGCCCAACGCCTGGGCGTTCCCCGGGAGTTGACGGGTGACTCATATGTCACATTGACATGTGCAGCGAGATCATCCATATTTCTGCACATGTCGACCCGTCACGCCCCCACGCGCGCCGCCATCGAGCTGGCGCTCATCGGTGTGACCGCGCTGTGCGTGGCCGACATTCACTGTCGCTGACGCTCGCCCTTGGCGTTCGCGTCGCGATCTCTTTCCCTCCCGTGATCATGTGACTCCGATGTCCCGTGATGCCGTCACGGGTGTCCGACGACCCGGCGCCGGGGCAGACGTCTGCTCACTTTCGTCTCACTCCGCGTCACTTTGTCTCGCCATTCGATATGCCGAGGCGAGATCCATCAATCCGAGAGGTCGTCTCCGATGCGTCAACCGTCCGTCATAGCGCGCCGCGTGGCCGCGGCAACCGTCAGCCTGGTCGTGGCAGCGGGCGCCGCCGCCTGCGGGCCTGAGGACAACGATGCCAAGAGTGCCGGCGGCGACTCCACGCCCCACAAGGGCGGCACGCTCACGGTCCTGAACTCCAATCCGCAGCAGGACTTCGACCCCGCCCGCCTGTACACCTCCGGCGGCGGCAACGTCCCCTCCCTCGTCTTCCGCACCCTCACCACCCGCAACCGCGAGAACGGCGAGGCCGGCGCGAAGGTCGTCCCCGACCTCGCCACCGACACCGGGCGCCCGAACAAGGACGCGACCGTGTGGACGTACACCCTCAAGGAGGGCCTGAAGTACGAGGACGGCACCCCGATCACCTCGGCCGACATCAAGTACGGCATCGAGCGCTCCTTCGCCCCCGAGCTGTCCGGCGGCGCCCCCTATCTGCGGGACTGGCTGGTCGGCGCCGCCGACTACCAGGGGCCCTACAAGGACAAGAAGGGTCTGTCGGCGATCGAGACGCCGGATGAGCGGACGATCGTCTTCCGTCTGAACAAGCCCGAGGGCGAGTTCCCGTACCTCGCCACGCAGACGCAGTTCACGCCGGTCCCGAAGGCCAAGGACACCGGCACCAAGTACGAGCAGCACCCGATCTCCTCGGGGCCGTACAAGGTCGTCGAGAACGAGAACGACGGCGAGCACCTCGTCCTGGAGCGCAACACGCACTGGTCGGCCTCTACGGACGAGGAGCGCAAGGCGTACCCCGACAAGATCGACGTACGGTCCGGGCTCGACTCGTCCGTGATCAACCAGCGGCTGTCCTCGTCCCAGGGGGCGGACGCCGCCGCGGTCACCACGGACACCAACCTCGGCCCGGCCGAGCTGGCCAAGGTGACCGGTGACAAGGAGCTGGCCGCTCGAGTGGGCACCGGTCACTTCGGCTACACCAACTACATCGCGTTCAATCCGACGGTCAAGCCGTTCGACAACGCCAAGGTGCGGCAGGCGATCTCGTACGCCATCGACCGGTCGTCCGTGGTCAACGCCGCGGGCGGTTCCGCGCTGGCCGAGCCCGCCACCACCTTCCTGCCGAACCAGAAGTCCTTCGGCTACACGCCGTACGACCACTTCCCGGCGGGCACGGCCGGTGACCCGGCCAAGGCCAAGGAGCTGCTGAAGGAGGCCGGTCACGCCGGCGGGCTGACCGTCACCCTGACCCACTCCAACGCCAAGGACTTCGAGACCAGCCCCGAGATCGCGACCGCGATCCAGGACGCGCTGAAGAAGGCCGGCATCACCGTCAAGCTCCAGGGTCTGGAGGAGAACGACTACTCCGACAAGATCCACAGCGTGAAGACCGAGCCCGGGTTCTTCCTGGCGCACTGGGGTGCCGACTGGCCCTCCGGCGGTCCCTTCCTCGCCCCGATCTTCGACGGCCGGCAGATCGTCAAGGACGGCGCGAACTTCAACACCGGCCTGCTCGACGACAAGTCGGTCAACGGCGAGATCGACGCGATCAACAAGCTGACCGATCTCACCGCCGCCGCCAAGCGGTGGGGCGCGCTGGACCAGAAGATCGGCGAGCAGGCGCTGACCGTGCCGCTCTTCCACCCGGTCTACAAGCGGCTGTACGGCGAGGACGTCAAGAACGTCGTGATCAGCGACTGGACCGGCGTGCTGGACATCTCCCAGGTCGCGGTGAAGTAGCGCCGTGAGTGAGGCAGTTCTCGCCGTCGAGGCTCCCGGGGTGTCCGCCCCGGGGGCCTCGGGGGCCCGTCAGTTCTGGCGGCGGCTGCGGACGCAGCGCGCCGCCCTCGTCGCGGCGGTCGTCGTCGCAGCTCTCGTCCTGGTCGCGCTCGCCGCGCCCCTGCTCACCGCGATCGAGGGCCAGGACCCGACCACCTACCACCCGTCCCTCGTGGACTCCGCGCGCGGCGGCGTGCCCATCGGGTCGTTCGGCGGAGTGAGCGCCGACCACTGGCTCGGCGTGGAGCCGCAGACCGGGCGGGACCTGTTCGCGCGGCTGGTGTACGGCGCCCGGGTCTCCCTCGGGGTCGCACTGGCCGCGACCGTCGTCCAGGTCGCCATCGGCGTCGTGGTGGGCGTCACGGCAGCGCTCGGGAGCCGCTGGGTCGACCAGCTGCTGAGCCGGTTCACCGACGTCATCGTCGCGATGCCGCTGATGATCATGGCCTTGGCGCTGCTGGCCATCGTGCCGTCGAGCTTTCCGCGGCCCGTGCTGGTCGCCCTCGTCATCGGTCTGATCGCGTGGGGCAACATCGCGAAGATCGTGCGCGCCCAGACGCTCACCCTCAAGGGACTCGACTACGTCGCCGCGGCCCGGCTCAGCGGCTGGGGCACCTGGCGGATCGCCCGCCGTGAGCTGCTGCCCGGCATCGCCGCGCCGGTCATCACCTACGCCGCGCTGCTCGTCCCGTCCAACATCACCGTCGAGGCCGCCCTGTCCTTCCTGGGCGTCGGCGTGAAGCCGCCGACGCCGTCCTGGGGACAGATGCTCACCGCCGCCGACGTCTGGTACCAGGCCGCCCCGCAGTATCTGCTGCTGCCCGCCGGCGCGCTCTTCGTGACCGTCCTCGCCCTGACCGTCCTCGGCGACGGCGTGCGCACGGCGCTCGACCCGCGCGCGGCGTCCCGGCTGCGCGTCGGCACGGGCCGCAAGAGGGAGGCCAAGGCATGAGCGGCTTCCTCGTCCGCCGGGTCCTGGGCGCCGTCGTCACCCTGTTCGCCATCTCGGTGATCGTCTACGTCGTCTTCTACGTCACTCCCGGCAACGTCGCCCAGATCACCTGCGGCCCGCGCTGCTCGCCCGCCCAGGTTCAGCAGGTCGCCGAGCAACTGCACCTGAACGACCCGTTGTACGCGCGCTACTGGGACTTCCTCCAGGGCCTGGTCGCCGGTCAGGACTACTCGACCGGCACGTCCGTGCAGCACTGCTCGGCGCCCTGCCTCGGGCTGTCGTACCAGAGCGACCAGCAGGTCACCGCGCTGATCCTGGCGAAGCTGCCGGTGAGCCTGTCGCTGGTGTTCGGCGCGATGGTGCTGTGGCTGATCCTCGGCGTCGGCACCGGCGTCCTGTCCGCATGGCGACGCGGCCGTCCCACCGAGCGGCTGCTGACCGGCGTGACGCTCGCGGGCGTGGCCACCCCGGTCTTCGTGATCGGCCTGGTCCTGATGATCGTCGTCTGCGGGCAGCTGCAACTGCTGCCGTTCCCGCAGTACGTCGCCTTCACCGACGACCCCGAACAGTGGGCGTGGAACCTGCTCCTGCCCTGGCTCTCGCTCGCCCTGATCGAGGCCGCCGCCTTCGCCCGGCTGACCCGGGCGGCGATGCTGGAGACGCTGGCCGAGGACCACATCCGGACCTTCCGGGCCTACGGCGTCGGCGAGCGGTCCGTCATCGGGCGGCACGCGCTGCGCGGGGCCCTCGCGCCGGTCATCGCGCTCAACGCCAACAACTTCGGCGGCGCGGTCGGCGGCGCGGTGCTCACCGAGACGCTCTTCGGCCTGCCCGGCATCGGTCAGGAACTGGTCCACGCCGTCAAGGTGGTCGATCTTCCGGTGGTCGTCGGCATGGTCCTGGTCATCGGCTTCTTCGTGGTCGTCGCCAACGCCGTCGCGGACGTGCTGTACGCGGTGGCCGACCGACGGGTGGTGCTGGCATGAGCGACATCGAGAAGGCTCCCGCGCGGAGCCTCGTCGAAGTGAGCGGCCTGACGGTCGACTTCGGTGACCTGCGCGCAGTCGACGGACTCACCTTCCGGCTGGAGCGCGGCGCCGCCCTCGCCCTCGTCGGCGAGTCCGGCTCCGGCAAGTCCACGGTGGCCTCGGCCCTGCTCGGGCTGCACCGCGGCACGGGCGCACGGGTCGGCGGCTCCATCGAGGTCGCCGGCGTCGACGTAGCGGAGGCCTCCGACGAGGAACTGCGGCGGCTGCGCGGCGGGAAGGCGGCGATGGTCTTCCAGGACCCGCTGTCGTCGCTGGACCCCTACTACGCCATCGGCGATCAGATCGCCGAGGTGTACCGCGTGCATACGCGTGCCTCGCGACGAGCGGCACGCGCGCGTGCCGTCGAAGTGCTGGACCGGGTCGGCATTGCGGACGCGGTACGGCGATCCCGGTCCCGGCCGCACGAGTTCAGCGGTGGCATGCGCCAGCGCGCCCTCATCGCCATGGCGCTGGCCTGCGAGCCCGACCTGCTGATCGCCGACGAGCCGACGACCGCGCTCGACGTGACCGTCCAGGCCCAGATCCTCGACCTGCTGCACACACTCCGTGAGGAGACCGGCATGGGGCTCCTGCTCGTCACGCACGACGTCGGCGTCGCCGCCGAGAGCGTCGACGAGGTGCTCGTCATGCGACGCGGCCGGTCGGTGGAACACGGCCCCGTCGCCGACGTACTGGGCGCCCCCGAGCAGCCGTACACGCGCGAGCTGCTCGGCGCGGTTCCGCGCGTGGACGCGCCGCGGGTCGGCTCGCGGGTCGCCTCGGGGGTCTTGGAGGAGGTCGTCATCGAGGCGAAGGGACTGCGCCGCGACTTCGGACGGGGCAAGCGGGCCCTCACGGCCGTGGACGACGTGACACTGACCGTCCGCCGCGGCGAGACCCTCGGCATCGTGGGGGAGAGCGGCAGCGGCAAGACGACCCTGGGCCGCATGCTGGTCGGTCTCCTGGAGCCGGCGGCGGGGGAGGTCCGGTACGACGGGCACGCGCGTGTGGGCGTGCATCCGGCCGTGCAGATGGTCTTCCAGGACCCCGTCGCCTCCCTCAACCCCCGCCGCACCGTGGGGGAGTCGATCGCCGACCCGCTCCGCGCGCGTGGCGAGCGGCAGGAGGGGCGCATACGCGAGCGCGTGCGGGAACTGCTGGAGCGCGTGGGGCTCGAAGCGGCGCACCACGATCGCTACCCGCACGAGTTCAGCGGCGGCCAGCGCCAGCGCGTGGGCATCGCGCGGGCGCTCGCGGCGGACCCGCGCGTCATCGTCTGCGACGAACCCGTCTCCGCGCTCGACGTCACCACTCAGGCCCAGGTCGTCGCCCTGCTGGGCGAGTTGCAGCGCGAGCTCGGCCTCGCGCTCGTCTTCGTCGCGCACGACCTGGCCGTCGTACGCCAGGTCAGCGACCGGGTCGCGGTGATGCGGCGCGGGCGGATCGTCGAAGAGGGCCCCGCCGACGAGGTCTACGACAACCCGCAGGACCCGTACACCAAGCAGCTCCTGGCCGCCGTACCTGCGCTCGATCCGCGGATCGCGGCCCAGCGGCGGGCCGCACGACGAGAGTTGGCCGCGGTGTGACCGTCCCGTCCGTCCCCGCAGTTCAGGTGTGACGATCCGTGCGCGTTTGATCTCCTAGCGCGACGGAACGCGACCTGCACGGGAAAGTTACGACCGTTCACCCCTTTTGGTGGCGCGATGGACAACCGTCCGTCGCGCCACCGCCTTGTCCGCATACGTTCGTCCCGCTGTGAGCCGCCGGGGGAACGGCGGCTCCCCTTACGGGAGATCGGGGGTGTACTCGTGCGCATCGGACTGATTGCGGAGGGTGGCTATCCGTATGTGAGCGGTGACGCCAGGCTCTGGTGCGACCGGCTCGTGCGCGGGCTGGCACAGCACGAGTTCGACATCTACGCGCTCAGCCGCAGCGAGCGCCAGGAGGACGAGGGCTGGGTCCCGCTGCCGCCACAGGTCAGCCGTGTGCGCACGGCGCCCCTGTGGAGCGCCGAGGGCGACAGCTACGGGCGGGGTCCGAAGGGCCTCCGTGGAAGGGCGGTGGGCGGCGACGGGTGGGTGTACGGGCGCCGCGCGCGCCAGCGGTTCGCCGACTGCTACGGCGAGTTGGTGGCCGTGCTCTGTGCGGACGGCACCCGAGAGGTTTCCGATGGCCCCGAGGGGGCGTCGGCCACTGAGGCGGACCGTTTCGCCAACGCGCTGTACGGCCTTGCCGAACTCGCCCGCGACGAGGGCGGTTTGGTGGGAGCGCTCCGCTCCGAGGCCGCCGTGCGCGCCCTGGAGCGCGCCTGCCGGACGCGGGGCGCCCTGCGGACGGCGCGCGAGGCGCGCGTACCCGATCTGCTGACCGTGGCGGCCCACCTGGAACGCGCCCTGCGCCCCCTCTCGCTCGACTGGTACGAGGACGACGGCCTGGGCTCCACCGACCTGTGCCACGCGACCTCCGGCGGCCCCGCGGCCCTGCCCGCCCTCCTCGCCCACCACTTCCACGGCGTACCGCTTGTGCTGACCGAGTACGGCGTCCGGCTGCGTACGCACTATCTGGCCGCCCCCGACGCCTCGCCCGCCGTACGCTCCCTGCTCGCCGCCTTCCACGGCAGGCTCGCCGCCGAGAGCTACGCCAAAGCCGCCCTGGTCACCCCCGGCAACGGTCACGCCCGCCGCTGGCAGGAGCGCTGCGGCGCCGACCGAGAGAAGCTCCGCACGGTCTACCCCGGCATGGACGCCGCCCGTTTCGCGGAGGTCGGCGAGAGCCCGGAGTGCGTGGGCCCGGACACGCTGGTCTGGGTCGGCCGCGTCGAACCCACCAAGGACCTGGTGTCGTTGCTGCACGCCTTCGGGGAGGTCCGCAAAGAGGAGCCGAAGGCCCGCCTGCGGATCGTCGGCACTCCCTCCGGTCCCGAGGGCGCCGCCTACCTCGGCCACTGCAAGGCGCTGGCCGCGCAGCTCTTCCCCGACGAGGCGGAGGGCCCGCACAGGGTCGGCGACAACCCCGTCTCCTTCGAGGAGATCGGCGGCCCCGAGATCCCGACCCCCGCCGACGCGTACGCCTCGGGCGCCGTAACCGTCCTGTCCAGCGTCGTCGAGGGCTTCCCCATCGGCCTGGTCGAGGCCATGTTCTGCGGGCGCGCGACGGTGTCCACCGACGTCGGCGCGGTGGTGGAGGTCATCGGCGGCACCGGTCTCGTCGTCCCCCCGCGCAACCCGCGGGCGCTCGCGGAGGCGTGCGTGGCGCTGTTGCGCGACCCCGAGCGCGGTGAGCGCCTGGGCGCGGCCGCACGCGCACGTGCGCTCGAACTGTTCACCGTCGAGCAGAACGTCGCAGCATTTCACGGCATTTACCTGGAGATCGTCTCGCACACCCCGGTCCGCCGAGTCGTCCTCGACGAGTCCGGAGACCCCCTGCCCTTCGCCGTCCCCGCCGAGGCCCACATCCCCGGCCGCTGGACCGAGCGAACGGCCCGCCTCGTCGCCCGCGGCGGCCCGCCCCGCCCCCCGGAAGCCCCCGTACGCGCCACCGCGCTCCCGGCGACGGAGGGAGCACGATGACCGGCCTGGGAGGACTGGACCGTCCCGGAGCCCCGACCAGCCCGGGGGCGTGGAACGAACGGTCGGAGGACTGGCTGACGGCCGACGGGGAGGCGCGGGGCGACATGCCCGCGCGGGCCGACACGGACGCGTGGGTCGATACGACCGCTCGGGCAGACACGCCCGCACGGGCCGGGACATCGGTCCCCGGATCCGCCGAGGATCCGACCACGGCCCCCCGGCCGGCCTCCCCCCGTCGCACGGGCGCCGACCCCGTGAAGGCCCTGATGCACCGCCACCGAGACCTGTGTGAACGCGCGGTGGACCCGTTGGAGATCGCGGCCGGACTGGAAGCCCACGGCGTCACCGACCGCACCGCGGCACGCTTCCTGCACCGGGACGTCTTCTCCCTCGCGGAGGAGATGTACGTCCGCACGCCCCGAGACGGGGAAACACCCGCCGCCCCGTCGTCACTCCCGCCACTTCGCGCACGAGCCGGCTGGATGGTCCTCACCCTCCTCCCCGGAGCCCTCTGCGCGGCGGCCGTGGCGGGCCTGCACCTCACCGATGGCCGGTCCCGGCTGATCGCGGCCGCCGCGGGGGTCCTCGCCGTGACCCTCGCGCTGCGCGCCGCCCTGACCCGGGGCCCCCTCGCCGCCAAGCAGGGCACCCGCCCGACCGCCACCCGGATCTGCTGGCTCATCGCCTACGCCCTCCTCGGCGACGGCCTTCTCCAGGCGGTCGCCACCGGAGGCCCCGACGCCCTCCCCGACGGCACCGCCGACGGCCCCTGGCCCCTGGCCGCCGCCCCGGTCCTGGCCCTAGCCCTCTCGTGCGCCCCCGCGGCCTGGTGCGCCCATGTCCTCGCCGTACGGGCCCGCCGCAGACTCACGGCCAGCCGGGCCCTGAAGGACTTCGCCACCTCCGCGAAGCCCCTCCTGCTGGGCACCCTCGCCCTCTATCTGGCCGCCCTGACGGCCCTGCTCACCCTGACCACCAGCACTCTCGGCGAGCCCGGCGCCTACCCCCAGACCCTCACCCTGGGCGCCCTCTTGCTCCTCACCCGCCTCCTCACCACCCACGGCTTCACCCAAGCCCCCGCCCTGGTCCTCACGGCCACAGCCTCGGCCGAGGCAACGGCCCTGGCGGCCCTCCTCGCCGCCCGCCTCCCCGGCTGCGCCTGGCTGGGCGCCCCCGTCGAGGCCCTGATCGACGTATGGGGCTTGGCGGCGATCCCCACACTCGCCTGCGGCGCAGGCGCCCTCACGCTCCTCCTGCACGCGATGCGCACGCTGACCAGGGCGTCGGCCCACACCCCGCAGGTCCAGCCGTGGTGACCCGGCGGCACTCCCAGCGCCCCGCAGTCGACTACGGCCCCGACCCACAACGCGCCCCCAGGCGGTACCCGCACCCCCACTCACACGCGCGGGCCGTCCCAGGGATGCACTCTCCACACCCCCACGAACCAGTTGAAACCCTCCTGTCTGAAGCCCTCGAAGGAGACCCCAAATGATCACCTCCCGACCCGACCGCCCCTCGGCAACGGGAGCCGCCCGATGAGAGTCCTGCTGATCGGAGCCAACGGCTACCTGGGCCGCTTCGTAGCCGACCGCCTCCTGGCCGACCCCGCGGTCCAACTCACCGCGCTCGGCAGAGGCGACGACGCCGACGTCCGCTTCGACCTCGCGTCCGGCAGCCCCGGTGCCCTGACCCGCTTCCTCGACGCGGTCCACCCCGGCGTGGTCATCAACTGCGCCGGCGCCACCAGGGGCGGCGCCCGTGAACTCACCCGCCACAACACCGTCGCCGTCGCCACCGTCTGCGAGGCCCTGCGCCGCAGCGGCTGCGGCGCCCGCCTCGTCCAGATCGGCTGCGGCGCGGAGTACGGCCCGAGCCAGCCCGGCTCCTCCACGGCCGAGGACGCCGTCCCCCGCCCCGGCGGCCCGTACGGCGTCAGCAAACTCGCCGCCACCGAACTGGTCCTGGGCTCCGGCCTGGACGCCGTGATCCTCCGCGTCTTCTCACCGGCAGGCCCCGGCACCCCCGCCGGCTCCCCGCTCGGCCGTCTCGCCGAGGCCATGCGCCGTGCCATGCAGTCGGGCGACGGCGAGCTCAAACTCACCGGCCTCGGCGCCCAACGCGACTTCATCGACGTCCGCGACGTGGCCCGCGCCGTCCATGCCGCCTCGCTCTCCGCGGCGCAGGGCGTCATCAACATCGGCTCCGGCCGCGCGGTCCGCCTGCGCGACGCCGCCGCCGTCCTCGCCCGCGTGGCCGGCTACGGCGGCGCCCTGCACGAACTCGACGGCCCGCCCGGCCCGTTGCGGTCCTCCATCGGCCACCCGCGCGCCGACTCCGACCACGCGACCCACGCGGTCCATGCGACGACCCACGCGGTCCACGCCACCCACGCGGCGCACGCCGCTCCCATCGCCTACCCGGACGGCTGCGGCAGCTGGCAGCAGGCAGACGTGCGCACCGCACGCGATCGTCTCGGCTGGCGCCCCCGGATCAACCTCGAGGAGTCACTGGGCGACATCTGGATGGAGGCGGCATGCCGTATCTGACCGGCACCCCACCCACCCCGTCGAGCACCGACCTCCACACCGGCCTCGGCGTCCCCGGCTATGCCCACCCCCTCCTCGCCCCCACCGAATGGGGCGAACTCACCCGCCCGGGCACCCCCCTGCACTGGGTCGCCCTCAACGTCGCCGACGGCCCGGGCACCCGCCCCGACCCGCACTGCCTCGAAGCCGCAGGCCGGCTGCGCAACGCGGGAATCCGTGTCCTCGGCACCCTCGACGCGGCCCGGCTCGACAGGGTCCACCTCGGCACACCCCACGGCGCCCGCGTCTTCGGGGACCTGGTCTCCAAGGCGCAGCGCTACGTCGACTGGTACCGGGTCGACGGCTTCCTCCTGGACCGGTGCCCGACCGACGGCACCGCCCTGCCGGAGGTCCTGCGCACCGTCACCACCCTTCGCGGAATGCGTGACAAGGCCCACATCGTCCTGGGCCACGGCTCCCACCCGCACCCCGGCTATGCCGAGTCCGCCGACCAGCTCGTCACCTTCTGCGGCCCATGGAGCGACTACCGCTGGTCGCAGGTCGCGGAGTGGACGGCCGACTATCCACCCGACCGCTTCTGCCACTTCGTCCACGGAGTGCCCCTCGGGCACCTCGACGAGGCACTGCGCATCGCCCGCTGGCAGGGTGCCGCGACGATCTGGTTCACCGATCACACGGACAGGGGCGGTCGGGCCGATCCCTGGGAGACCATGCCCGGCTACTGGGACGAAATCGTCTCGCGGATCGGAACAGGTGTCTCGGAATGAAAAAGGCCATGGCACTGTTACGGGGAGAACAACTGTAGTGATCGACCGACCAACGGAGTCCCCGTGTCGCTGCCACCCCTGGTCGAGCCGGCCCCCGAGCTCACCGTAGACGAGGTTCGCAGGTACTCCCGCCACCTGATCATCCCCGATGTGGGGATGGACGGGCAGAAGCGGCTGAAGAACGCCAAGGTGCTCTGTGTGGGCGCCGGCGGCCTGGGCTCGCCGGCGCTGATGTATCTGGCCGCCGCGGGCGTCGGCACGCTCGGCATCGTGGAGTTCGACGAGGTCGACGAGTCGAACCTCCAGCGCCAGATCATCCACAGCCAGGCCGACATCGGCCGCTCCAAGGCCGAGTCCGCGCGTGACAGCGTCAAGGGCATCAACCCGTACGTGAACGTGATCCTTCACGAGGAGCGGCTCGAGGCCGACAACGTGATGGACATCTTCAGCCAGTACGACCTGATCGTCGACGGCACCGACAACTTCGCGACCCGCTACCTGGTCAACGACGCCTGCGTGCTGCTGAACAAGCCGTACGTGTGGGGCTCGATCTACCGCTTCGACGGCCAGGCCTCCGTCTTCTGGTCCGAGCACGGTCCCTGCTACCGCTGCCTCTACCCGGAGCCCCCGCCCCCCGGCATGGTCCCCTCCTGCGCCGAGGGCGGCGTGCTGGGCGTGCTGTGCGCGTCCATCGGCTCCATCCAGGTCAACGAGGCCATCAAGCTCCTCGCGGGCATCGGTGAGCCGCTGGTCGGCCGCCTGATGATCTACGACGCCCTGGAGATGCAGTACCGCCAGGTCAAGGTCCGCAAGGACCCGAACTGCGCGGTCTGCGGCGACAACCCGACCGTCACCGAGCTCATCGACTACGAGGCCTTCTGCGGCGTCGTCTCCGAGGAGGCCCAGGAGGCCGCCGCCGGCTCGACGATCACTCCCAAGCAGCTCAAGGAGTGGATCGACGACGGCGAGAACATCGACATCATCGACGTCCGCGAGATCAACGAGTACGAGATCGTCTCGATCCCCGGCGCCCGTCTGATCCCGAAGAACGAGTTCCTCATGGGCACCGCCCTGGAGAACCTCCCGCAGGACAAGAAGATCGTCTTGCACTGCAAGACGGGTGTCCGCAGTGCGGAAGTCCTCGCGGTGCTGAAGTCCGCGGGCTTCTCCGACGCGGTGCACGTCGGTGGCGGTGTGATCGGCTGGGTCCACCAGATCGAGCCGGACAAGCCGGTGTACTGAGCCTCGGCTCGTCCCGTCCTCCGGTCGGCGGGGGCCTCGCGCACCACGGGTGCCCGAGGCCCCCGCCGTCGTCATGAGCAGACCTTGCCGTCCTTCGGCACGGTCCCCTGCAGCAGATACGCGTTCACCGTGGAGTCGACGCAGTCGCTTCCCTTCCCGTACGCGGAGTGGCCCTCGCCCTTCCAGGTGAGCATCACACCGACGTCCTTGCCCAGTTCGTCCGCCATCCTCCTGGTGCCCTCGTAGGGCGTCGCCGGGTCGCCGGTGTTGCCGACCAGCAGGATCGGTGCCGCACCGGGCGCGCTGACCTCCGGGGTGTCGTACTGTCCGGCCACCGGCCAGTCGTGGCACCAGCCGGCCGTGTCCCAGCCGAGCATGGGCCCGAACACCGGCGAGACCTTCTTGAACCGCGGCAGCAGCTTCTTCGTCTCCTCCAGCGTCGGCCGCTGCTTGTCGTCCAGGCACGATATGACCCGTTGCGAATGGGTCCCCGTGCCGTAGCGCCCCGACGCGTCGCGTTCGCTGTAGTCGTCGGCCAGCGCCAGCAGTTCCGAGCCGTCTCCCCGCTCGGCCGCCTCCAGGGCACTGGTCAGGGTCGGCCAGCTCGCCTTGCTGTACAGCGGCCTGATGATCCCTATGAGCGCGAGGGCCTCCGTGAGCTTCCGGCTGGACGACGTGCGCAGCGGGCTCGCGTCGATCCGCTTCAGCAGGTCCACGATCTTCCGCGTGCCGCCTTCGGCGCCCTGACCGGTCGACTTCAGGTAGTTGTTCAGTGCGCGCTGGAAGCCTCTGGCCTGGTTCTCGGTGTGGCCTTCCGAGTCCGCGCCCGGGTCGACCACCGCGTCCAGGATCACGCGCCCCACCTTCCTGGGGAACAAGTGGGCGTAGACGCCGCCGAGTTCGGTGCCGTAGGAGATGCCGAAGTAGTGCATCTCGGTGTCGCCGAGGACCTGGCGCAAAAGGTCCATGTCGCGGGCGGTGTCGGTGGTCGACACATGGGCCATCAGCGTCCCCACGGACTTCTGGCAGCCCTTGCCGAAGGCCGCGGCGTCCCGGAAGTACGCCGTCTCCTCGGCCGCGGTGTCCGGCGTGATGTCCACGGACTCGGACGCCTCGATCTCCTTGTCGCTGCGGCAGCGCACCCCCTCACTGGCGCCCACCCCGCGCGGGTCCCAGCTCACCAGGTCGTAGCGCTCGCCCAGTTGGGAGGCGTTGGTGGCGTACCACGGCATGGTGGACACCCCGGAGCTGCCGGGGCCGCCGAAGTTGAACAGGAGCGAGCCGATGCGGTCGTCGCCCGTGGCCTTGGCGCGGATCATCGCCAGATCGATGGTCCTGCCCTTCGGTTTCGCCCAGTCCAGCGGCGCTTTGAGCGTCGCGCACTGCCATTCGTCGCCCGGTGCGGGGGAGTCCTCGGTGGCCTTGCAGCGCCCCCAGTCGAGCTTCTGTGAGGTCAGCGATGATGGCAGCGGAGTCGCCGAGTCGCCGGAGGCCGCCGATGAGCCCGACCCGCTCGATTTGTCACCGGCCTCCGCGTCGTCCGACGAGCCTCCGCTGCAACCCGTCGCCAACAGCGCGGAGGCGGCCGCCACGGCCGTCCACCGTACAAAACGCGTCATGTCGCTTCCCCCCTCGCGAGCCGCCCGCGTCGTGCCGCGGATGGCGGTCAGGCCATAGTAGGCGGATCACGAAATAGCCGTTGCGGCCTGTGGATAACTCTCTGACCTGCGGATTTATAAGCGCCCGAGTGGTTTCAGGAGCACACCGTCCCTGCCGCCGGCACCTTCCCGTCCAGCAGATATCCGTTCACCGCGTCGTGCACACACTTGCTCGTGCCGTTGTACGCGCCGTGCCCCTGCCCCTTGTACGTCAGCTCGACGCCGACCCCTTTGCCCAGCGTCTGAGCCATCCGCCGCGCGCCCTCGTAAGGCGTGGCCGGGTCGCCGGTGTTGCCCACGACGAGGATCGGCGTCGAGCCGGGTGCGCTGACGTCGGGATGGTCGGCGGCGCCCGCCACGGGCCAGTCGGTGCAGCTGAGCATGGACCAGGCGAAGGCGTCGCCGAACAGCGGCGAGGCGGCCCGGAACTCGGGCAGCCTCCGCTCCACGTCCTCGGGGGTGTACCGCGGCTTGTAGTCGGCGCAGTTGATCGAGATGTTGGCGGCGGTGATGTTGCTGTACTCACCGTTCTCACTGCGCCCGTTCAGCGAGTCGGACAGCAGCATCAGGGTGCTGCCGTCACCGTCGTAGGCCTCCTCCAGACCCTGGGTGAGGTATTGCCAGAGGTCTTGCGAGTACAGCGCCTGCACGATGCCGTTGGTCGCGGCGCTCTCGGTCAGCTCGCGCGGGAAGATGCCCTGGATCGGCTTGCTGTCGAGGTCCTTCAGCAGCTTCGCCATACGGTCCTTGACCTCCTGGGCGGTGCCGCCGATCGGGCAGTCCTCGGTCTTGGAGACGCAGTCCTCGGCGAAGTTGTCGAGCGCCAGCTGAAAGCCCTTGACCTGCCCGAGCGAGCCCTGCTCGGAGTTCTGCGTGGGGTCGACCACCGCGTCGAAGACCGCCCGGCCCACGTTCTTGGGGAACAAGTGGGCGTAGACGCCGCCGAGTTCGGTGCCGTAGGAGAATCCGAAGTAGTGGAGTTTGTCGTCGCCGAGGACCTGGCGCATCAGGTCCATGTCGCGGGCCGCCTCGGTGGTGCGCACATGCGGCAGCATGTCCTCGGAGTTCTTCTCGCACGCGTCGTTGAACTCCTTGGTGCTGTCCAGCAGTTCCGTCCGCTCGGCGGCGTCGTCCGGCGTGGGGTCCTGCTGGAAGTAGGCGTCGAGCTGCTGGTCGCTCTCGCACCGCACGGGTTCGCTGCGGCCGACCCCGCGGGGGTCGAAGCCCACCAGGTCGTAGCGGGTGCGCAGCTTCTCGTACCGGTCGCCGAAGGAGGGCAGCGTGGTGACGCCGGAGACGCCGGGCCCGCCGAAGTTGAAGATCAGCGAGCCGATGCGCCGGTTCTCGTCGCCGCTGGACTTCGCCCGGATCAAATCGATGTCGATCGTGTCGCCCTTGGGTTCGTCCCAGTCGCGGGGCGCCTTCATCGTGGCGCACTGCCAGCTGCCGTTGTCCGGCAGCGGCGACGGTCTGCCTCCACCGCCCTGTGCCTGGGAGGGGGCCGGGCAGTCCTTCCAGCTCAGCTCCTGGGCCGTCAGGTCCTCGTCCCCGGAGTCGTCGTCGCTGCAACCCACCAGCAGACAGGGCAGCAGCAGAGCGGTGACGGTCAGGGCAGCTGCGCGCATCCGGGGAGGCTTCGGCATGGTCCCATCCTGCGGTTGTGCGGGGTGGGGCGCTCGGGGCACGGGCCGTACGAGGTACGGCGGCGCCTCACCGTCCGTGCCCCTACAACGTACGGCGCCCTGGTCGCCGTACGACAAGTCCCCGCGGCCTTCCGTACGCCACCGGCGCTAGAGCGCGCCCTTGCGCGTCAGGTGGTTGAAGGCCAGCCAGCCCGGCAGCACCGGCAGCCACAGCGTCAGCAGCCGGAACAGCAGCACCGAGGGCGCGGCGACCTCGCTGGGCAGGCCCACGGCGATCAGGCCGACGGTCAGGGTCGCCTCCACGGCGCCCACACCGCCGGGGGTCGGGGCCGCGGAACCGAGCGCGTTGCCCGCGAGGAAGACGACGGCCACGCTGGCGATGCTGATCGAGGTGCCCTCGCTGCCGAACGCCCGGATCGACGCGTCCAGGCACATCACGAAGCAGGCGGTCAGCAGCAGCATGCCGCCGATGCCGGTGACCAGCTTCTGCGGCCGCTGGAGCACATCGAGCATGCGCGGCACGACACCGGCGAACAGCGACCGCACGCGCGTGACGACGAATTTCCGCAGGAACGGCACCGAGGTCACCACGAGCACCAGCACCGCCACCGTCAGCAGTCCCGCGATGACGGTCCGGGAAGGCGACAGCGAGGGCGTCTTCTCGGTTCCGGTCAGATAGCCGAAGGACAGCAGCATCAGGATGTGGCAACCGAGCCCGAAGAGCTGCGACGCGCCGACGCTCGCCACCGCGAGCCCCGGCCGCACTCCCGCGCGCTGCAGGAAGCGGGTGTTCAGGGCGACGCCACCGACCGCGGCCGGCGCGACGATCTTCACGAACGACCCGGCGACCTGCGCCCCCACGGTCCGCTTGAACGGCACCCGCTCGGGCACGAACCCCAGCAGCGCCATGGCCGCCGCCACATAGCTGGCCGCCGAGAACAGCACGGCCGCGGCCACCCAGCCCCACTGGGCGTTGGCGACGAGCGGGCCGAACTCGATGTGGGTGAGCTGCGTCAGCAGGAAGTACGCGCCGATGGCACCGGCGATGAAGCTGATCAGCGTGCGCGGCCGCACCCGCTCCAGGCGGGCCGGCTCGACCGGGGCCTGCGGCCTGATCCGCAGCACCGCATGCCGGATCTGGGTGAGCAGATCCTCCTCGCGCGCCTCGTCCAGGGCGTCGTCGATGGCCCGCTTCTCGGCCCGCGCCTGCGCCCGTACGGTCTTCTTGTCCGGCTTGTCGAGTACGACCCCGGAGTCCTCCGCGGCCTCTTCGCTGCGGGCGTGCTTGGCCTGCCGGGACGCCTCCAGCACCGCCTCACGCTCGCGCTCGGCACGCTCGCGCGCGAGTCTGCGCAGCGTCGCGCGCGTGGAGCGGCTCAGCGCGATGGGCTGGAGCATCGGCAGACAGTCGGCCACGGCGTCGGGGCCGAGCACGCTCACCGCCGAGGCCACCGCACGCTCGGCGCCGACGCGCAGGCCGAGCGTCACCAGCAGCTGGGAGATGTCCATGCGCAGCAGCAGACTGTTGGCCGCGATCTCGCCGATACGCAGGTCGGTGATGATCACCTTGCCGGAACGATCCACCAGAATCGCGTCACCCACGAGCCTGCGGTGCGCGATGCGCCGCGACTGCAACGCCTGGACCTGGCGCCAGGTGCCGCTCAGCAGCTCGTCGGTGATCTCCTCGTCCGACAGCGAGTCCAGGGTGTGCCCGCCGGTGTGCTCGTAGACCAGCATCACGGCGTCCGGGCCGAGCTCGGAGGTGGCGATCAGCTTGGGCGCGTTGGCGCCGGCCGCGATGGCCGCGTAGGCGAGCAGAGCCTCCTGCTCAAGAGCCTGGCGCAGCGACTGGAGGCTGCTGCGGGTGGCGAAGCCGCGCAGGGTCAGATTGCGCCACGCGCGATAGAAGAAGCCCTGGGCCTGCTGCTCGCGGTCCACCACCGTGACATCCAGCGGCGGACCTTCCTCCAGAGTGACGAAGTAGCGCCGGCCGCGATCGCCGCTCTCTTCGGAGACCTCCTCGCGGGCCGCGCTCACCGGGCGGAAGCCGACGTGCCTCAGGCCCGCCATCAGCGTCCGGCCCGTGGGGCGGACGTTGGGCGAGCCGACCGCGTACAGCGTGCCGTAGGCGACCGTCCAGCCGATCAGCAGCGTCAGGATGATCGAGAACGGCGTGGTGTAGCCGGTGACCAGCATGGAGAACGCGTACAGGACCAGGACGGCCCACAGGACCGCACGCCAGCGGGGTCTGCGGGACATGCCCACGGCCGTCATGTACGCGATGACCGGGGCGAGATAGCCGTGCACCGGGTCGGTGAGGGAGCCGACGTCGCCGGGGGAGGGCTGGGTGAGCGCGTCCCGGATGGAGTCCGGGGCGGCCCGCGCGACCCACAGGTCCGTGGCGAGCGTCACGCCGTGGGCGAGGACGGCCGCGAGGACACCGTCGGCGATGCGCAGCCCGTCCCGCTTGATCAGCCGCTCGATCGCGAAGGCGACCGGCACCAGGAGGATCGCGATGCTGGACACCAGGCCGGCCATCTTGCTGAACACGTCGGGCGCCTGCCCGGTGCCCTTGTTGATGTCCTGCTCGAGGCCCGAGGTCGTTCCGTGCGCGAAGGCGGCGATCGCGAGCAGCAGCGCGATGCCCAGCACGCCCACCAGCAGCCGCATCAGGTCGGACGGACGGTGCACGCGCGCGGGGAGCAGCGGTTCGTCGCCCTCGACCTCGTCGACATGCACCTCGTCGAGTTCGCGGTCGTACGCCGCCTTCCCCGCGACGGCCTTGCGGCCCGCGTCCACAGGGTCGGCGCTCTTCCTGAGCTCGTGCTTCTTGCCGCTTTCGCCCTCGCCGGTGTCCTTCTCGTCGGCGTTCACGGTGCCAGGGCGCGACGAAGCGTCAGAGGTGCTCTCCGTGTCCTCCGGGTGCACACCCTGCTGCCTCATCGTCTCTTCTTGATCTCGTATCACCAGTCACCGCCCGCACGATGGTGGCATGCTCCACCGACACACGCGGGCATCAGGGTGCAAATGCGGGGGCGCACAGTCTGCCCGAAGCGCCGCCCCAGGGCGAGGGATACGCACAGTGGCGAGCGCGTCACATTGTCGGTGGAGTGGGGCAGGATGGGGCGGATGAGCGAGGAGAGCCTTCCCGACGCCGCCCGTCCGCCGTACGACGACGCCCGTCCGGAGTACCCGGACGCACTGCCCGAGTACGCCGAGCGGGTCCTTGAGGTCGCCGAGCTGATCCCGGCGGGCCGCGTCATGACGTACGGGGACGTCGCCGAGTGGCTGGAGGAGGGCGGCCCCCGTCAGGTCGGCCGTGTGATGGCTCTCTACGGCGGTGCTGTTCCGTGGTGGCGAGTGGTCCGCTCGGACGGCGTCATGCTGCCCGGCAACGAGCTGAGAGCGCTGGAGCGGTACCGCACGGAGGGCACGCCCCTCAAGGAGGCGAGCAGGGCCGCCGAGGGCCATCTGCCGCGCCTCGACATGAGGCGGGCGCGATGGGACGGCGGCGAACGTGCACAGGGTCACACCTGACAGCTTCCGGCATCGGGCGGCCCGCCGTGTGACCTCTGATCCGTACGGGGTAAACAGGGCACGTCCGTGACATGACGTACGTTCGTGAGTCGAGGGACGCACGTGGCACGAGTGCCCCGAGGGATGAACCGGAAGCCCTGCTTCCGCGCCAGCCCTCGGCGTAGCGTCGGCTGCACGTGTCCCCCTCACCCCGCGGCCATCGCCCTCCACGCGGGAGGGGCGACCCACCAGCACACCCCAGGACCGGCGAACCACGTGAGCTCCTCTTCCTCCACCAGGCGCCTGTCGCACCCCCAGGTGCGACAGGGGAGCCGTGGCGCTTACCGGCTGGTGCGTACTCCTGCGGTCCGAGTGGCTCCCCCTCGTGTGGACGCCGCGCAGCGCGTCGTGGTTGACCACAAGGCCGGCCCGTTGCTCGTCCTCGCAGGTCCGGGCACCGGAAAGACCACCACGCTCGTCGAGTCGGTGGCGGCGCGCATCGCCCGTGGCGGGGACCCCGAGCGCATCCTGGTGTTGACGTTCAGCCGCAAGGCCGCGGTGGAGCTGCGTGACCGCATGGCACTGCGCATGGGGGCGGCCCGCGCGCCCCAGGCGACCACGTTCCACTCGTTCTGCTACGCCCTGGTCCGCGCCCACCAGCACAGCGACCTGTTCGCGGAGCCGCTACGGCTGCTGTCCGGCCCCGAGCAGGACGTGACCGTACGGGAGCTGCTCGCGGGCCAGCCGGACCTGGAGCGGCTCGGACTCGCCCATGTGCGGTGGCCGGACGACCTGCGTGCCTGTCTGACCACCCGCGGATTCGCCGACGAGGTCCGCGCGGTCCTCGCCCGCAGCCGCGAGCTCGGCCTCGGCCCCGACGCCCTGGACGCCTTCGCCCGCCGTATCGGCCGCCCGGACTGGCGCGCCGCGGCGTCCTTCCTCGCCGAGTTCCTCGACGTGCTCGACATGCAGGGCGTGCTCGACTACGCCGAACTCGTCCACCGCGCGGTGCTCCTCGCCCACCGCCCCGCGGCCGCCGAGCGACTCGCCGCGCGGTACGACGCCGTGTACGTCGACGAGTACCAGGACACCGATCCGGCGCAGGTACGGCTGCTGCGCGCCCTCGCCGGCCACGGGCGCACCCTGGTGGCCTTCGGCGACCCCGACCAGTCGATCTACGCGTTCCGGGGCGCCGACGTCAACGGCATCCTGGAGTTCCCGCACACCTTCCCGCGCGCGGACGGCCGACCCGCGCCCGTCGAGGTCCTGCGCACCTCCCGCCGCTCCGGTGCCGGCCTGCTGGCCGCGACCCGGCTGGTGACCCAGCGCATGCCGCTCACCCGGCTCCCGGCGGAGAAGGTACGGGCCCACCGAGAACTCGCCCCGGTCCGCGAGGGCGGCCGCGTCGAGGTCTTCACCTACCCGACGCCCGGCACCGAGCTGGACAACATCGCCGACATCCTGCGCAGGGCGCATCTGGAGGACGGCGTGCCCTGGGGCGAGATGGCCGTCCTGGTGCGTGCGGGTTCGCGCACGATCCCGACGGTGCGCCGGGCGCTCACGGCGGCCGGGGTGCCGCTGGACATCGACGGCGATGATCTGCCCCTGCGGCACGAGCCGGCGGTGGCACCGCTGCTGACGGCGCTGCGGGCGGTGGCGGAGGCTTCCGTACGTCGCGAGGGCGAGGCGGCCACCGACGAGGAGGCAGCGGCGTGGCTCGACACCGAGACCGCCCTCACCCTGCTCGCCTCCCCCCTCGCCGGCATGGACGCCGCCGACCTGCGCCGCCTCGGGCGGGCCCTGCGCGAGGAGGAGCGGGCCGCGGGCAACGCCTTGCCGCCGCCCTCGGACGACCTGCTCGCGAGGGCGCTGGCCGAGCCGGAGCGTCTGGCGGTGCACGACCCCGCGTACGCGCGTGGCGCCCAGCGACTCGGCGCGCTGCTGCACAGGGCCCGTGAGCGCCTCGCGGGCGGCGGCACGGCCGAGGAGGCGCTGTGGGACCTGTGGGAGGGCACGCCCTGGCCCACGCGCCTGGAGCGGACCGCCCGCCGCGGCGGCGCCGCCGGACGTAACGCCGACCGCGATCTGGACGCCGTATGCGCCCTGTTCGCGACGGCGGCCCGCGCGGAGGAGCGCACCGGCGGCCGGGGCGCCCTGAACTTCCTGGAGGAGATCGACGCCGAGGACATCGCGGCCGACACCCTGATGCGACGTGCCGTACGCCCCGACGCCGTTCGCCTGATGACCGCGCACCGCTCCAAGGGCCTGGAGTGGCGCCTGGTCGTCGTCGCCGGTGTCCAGGAGGGCCTGTGGCCCGACCTGCGGCGCCGCGGCTCCCTGCTGGAGGCCGACCGCATCGGCCGCGACGGTCTCGCCGAACCGCTCACTCCGGGAGCGCTGCTGGCCGAGGAGCGCCGCCTGTTCTACGTCGCCGCCACACGCGCGCGTGAACGCCTCGTCGTCACGGCGGTGAAGGCCCCGGCCGACGACGGCGATCAGCCCTCCCGCTTCCTGACCGAACTCGGCGTCGAACCGAAGGACGTGACAGGGCGCCCGCGCCGACCGCTGGCCGTCGCCTCACTCGTCGCCGAACTCAGGGCGACGACGGTCGACCCGCGCGTGTCGGACACGCTCAGGGAGGCCGCCGCCCGCCGACTGGCCCGGCTTGCCGCGCTCGCCGACGAGGACGGCCGACCGCTGGTCCCCGCCGCGCACCCCTACCGCTGGTGGGGCATGTTCGAGCCGACCGAGTCCAAGGTGCCGCTGCGCAACCGCGACCAGCCCGTCGTGCTGTCCGGAAGCGCCCTGGACCAGCTCGCCAACACCTGCGCCCTGCAGTGGTTCCTGGGCCGCGAGGTGAAGGCCGACGCGCCCGCCACCGTCGCCCAGGGCTTCGGCAACGTGGTGCACGTCCTCGCCGACGAGGTCGCCTCCGGACACACGCCGGCCGACCTCGCCGTCCTCATGGAGCGCCTGGACTCCGTGTGGAACGCGCTCGCTTTCGACGCGCCGTGGAAGTCGGCGCAGGAGAAGGGCAACGCGCGCGCGGCGCTCGAACGCTTCCTGAAGTGGCACGTGATGGACCGCGCGGGGCGTACTCCGGTGGCGAGCGAGCACGACTTCGACGTGACCCTGGGGGCCGGCGACTTCGAGGTGCGCATCCGCGGCCAGATGGACCGCGTCGAAACCGACGGCGATGGACGCGCCTACGTCGTCGACTTCAAGACCGGCAAGCAGGCACCGAGCGCGGCCGAGGTGGCCCGCCATCCGCAGCTCGCCGTCTATCAGCTCGCCGTCAGCGAAGGCGCCGTCGACGAGGCCTTCGACGGCGTGCACCCCGAGCCGGGCGGCGCCGAACTCGTCCAGCTGCGCCAGGGCGCCGCCAAACGGGACGGCGGCGAGACACTGCCCAAGGTGCAGGGACAGGAGCCGCTGGAAGGGCCGGAGGGGGAGTGGGTCGGCGAGCTGCTGGCCACGGCCGCGGGCAAGGTCCTCGACGAGCGGTTCGCACCCAACGCGGGACAACACTGCACACACTGCGCGTTCCGGGCGTCGTGCAGTGCGCGGCCCGAGGGGCGGCACGTGGTCGAGTGACGCATCGTCAGTATCCAGAGTGATCGATCACACCATCCGTGCTGACCTGCGCTTCTCCTGACCCGAGAGGCGGTCCGGCATCCACTGTCAGTGCCCGCCGCTAGCCTCTCCGATGTGTCCGCCCGTATCACCGATCCCGAGCAGCTCAAGGAGCTCCTGGGCATCCCGTTCACTCCGGAGCAGACGGCGTGCATCATCGCGCCGCCCGCCCCGCAGGTGATCGTGGCCGGAGCCGGGTCGGGCAAGACGACGGTGATGGCGGCCAGAGTGGTGTGGCTGGTCGGCACCGGCCAGGTCGCCCCGGAACAGGTCCTCGGCCTGACCTTCACCAACAAGGCCGCCGGTGAACTCGCCGAGCGCGTCCGCAAGGCGCTCGTCAAGGCCGGCGTCACCGACCCCGACGTCATCGACCCGGACAACCCGCCGGGTGAACCGGTGATCTCCACCTACCACGCCTTCGCGGGCCGCCTGCTGACCGACCACGGCCTGCGCATCGGCCTCGAACCGACGTCCCGCCTGCTCGCCGACGCCACCCGCTACCAACTCGCCGCGCGCGTGCTGCGCGAGGCCCCCGGCCCCTACCCGGCCCTCACCCGCTCGTTCGCCGACCTCGTCAGCGACCTGCTCAACCTCGACGCCGAACTCGCCGAGCACCTCGTACGGCCCGAGGCCCTGCGCGCCCACGACGCCGAGCTGCTGCTCACCCTTCAGGGCGCCAAGCTCACCAACGCCGATCTGCGCAAGGTCCCCGAGGCGGCGGCGGCCCGGCGCGAACTCGCCGAACTCGTGGTCCGCTACCGCGCCGCCAAACGCGAGCGGGACCTCCTCGACTTCGGCGACCAGATCGCGCTGTCGGCGCAGCTCGCGCGGCTCCCCGAAGTGGGCCGCATCCTGCGCGACGAGTTCCGCGTTGTCCTCCTGGACGAGTACCAGGACACGTCCGTCGCCCAACGTGTCCTCCTGGCGGGCCTGTTCGGTGACGGCACCGGCCACCCCGTGACCGCCGTCGGCGACCCCTGCCAGGCGATCTACGGCTGGCGCGGCGCCTCGGTCGCCAACCTCGACGACTTCCCCGAGCACTTCGCCCACGCCGGGGGCAGCCGCGCCGCCCGCCAGGCGCTCAGCGAGAACCGCCGCAGCGGCGGCCGCCTCCTCGACCTCGCCAACGGCCTCGCGGAGCCCCTGCGCGCCATGCACGCGGGCGTGGAGGCCCTCCGCCCGGCCCCCGGAGCCGAGCGTGACGGCATGGTGCGCTGTGCGCTGCTGCCCACGCACGCCGAGGAGATGGACTGGATCGCCGACTCCATCGCCCATCTCGTCCACACCGGCACAGCACCCGGCGAGATCGCCGTCCTGTGCCGGACGGCGACCGACTTCGCCGAGATCCAGGGCGCGCTCGTCGCCCGAGACATCCCCGTCGAGGTGGTCGGGCTGTCCGGGCTGCTGCATCTGCCGGAGGTCGCCGACCTGGTCGCCGTCTGCGAGGTCCTCCAGGACCCGGGCGCCAACGCCTCCCTGGTCCGGCTGCTCACCGGCCCGCGCTGGCGCATCGGCCCGCGCGACCTCGCCCTCCTGGGGCGCCGAGCACGGCGGCTGGTCTCCCACGCGCGCGTGGAGGGCGACGACGACCCGGACCGCCGGCTCGCCGAGGCCGTCGAGGGAATCGACCCTGCCGAGGTGATCTCACTCGCGGACGCCCTCGACACGTTCCTGGAGACGCCGATGGACGGCGGCGGGGACGACGACGGCCTGCCCTTCTCGCCGGACGCGCGCGTACGGTTCGCGCGCCTGGCCACCGAACTGCGTGACCTGCGCCGCTCCCTGTCCGACCCGCTGATGGACGTCCTCCACCGCGTCCTCGCCGTCACCGGCCTGGAAGTGGAGCTGTCGGCCTCCCCGCACGCGCTGGCCGCCCGTCGCCGCGAGACCCTGTCCAACTTCCTCGACATCGCCGCCTCGTTCGCCGCCGGTGACAACGAGGCGTCCCTGCTCGCCTTCCTCGGCTTCCTGCGCACCGCCGCGCAGTACGAGAAGGGCCTCGACAACGCCCTCCCCGGCGGCGAGAACACCGTCAAGGTGCTCACCGCGCACAAGTCCAAGGGCCTGGAGTGGGACGTCGTCGCCGTCCCCGGCCTGGTCACCGGCACCTTCCCCAGCACCCAGGGCCGAGAGAAGTGGACCGCCCAGGCCAAGGTGCTCCCGCACGAACTGCGCGGCGACGCCGACACGCTCCCCGACGTCGCCTCCTGGGACTCGCGCGGCCTGAAGGCCTTTCAGGAGGCCATGAAGGACCACCAGCACACCGAGGAACTCCGCCTCGGCTACGTCACCTTCACCCGCCCCCGCTCCCTGCTCCTCGGTTCCGGCCACTGGTGGGGCCCCAGCCAGAAGAAGCCGCGCGGCCCCTCCGACTTCCTGCACGCCCTCCACGACCACTGCGCGGCCGGGTACGGCGAGATCGAGGCGTGGGCCGACGAGCCGGCCGAGGACGAGGAGAACCCGGCCCTGCGCCGGGAGGGCGCCGACGAGGTATGGCCCCTGCCGCTGGACGACGCCGCCCTCACCCGGCGCCGTGCGGCCGCCGAGACGGTGCTGGCCCACCTGGCCCGCCTGGAGAACCTCGGCTCCCACGAGGACGGTCACCCCGCCGCGACGCACGACCCGGACACCTACGACGACCCGGAATGGCCTCCGCCGCCGGACGACGACGAAGCGTTCGCCGACGACGTCCCCGATGAGGGCGATCCCTTCTCGGGCGACCCCGTCCCCGAGGAGGACCCCGACGACTGGGACTCCTGGACCACCCACCGCCCGACCATCCCGCACCAGGCGACCTCCCCGGAGCCCGCCGCTCAACCACCCGCGCGCCCCCACCCCACCGAAGCGGAACCCCTCACCCCCGAGGAGGCCCGCACCATCTCCTCCTGGGACCGCGACCTCGACGCGCTCACCGGGGAGCTCCTGCGCGCCCGCGCGAGCGTCACCGACGTACCCCTGCCCGCGTCGCTCACCGCGTCCCAGCTGCTGCGGCTGGCCGCCGACCCGGACGGGTTCGCGCAGGAACTCGCGCGCCCCATGCCGCGCCCCCCACAACCCGCCGCACGTCGAGGCACCCGATTCCACGCCTGGGTCGAGGCCCGCTTCGAAGCGCTGACGCTGCCCATGCTGGAGCCGGACGACCTGCCCGGCAGCGAGGCCGAGATCGCCGACGAGCGCGACCTGGAGGCCCTCAAGGACGCCTTCGAACGCACCGCGTACGCGCACCGCACGCCGTACCGGGTCGAGGCCCCCTTCCAGCTCTCGATCGCCGGCCGCGTCGTACGGGGCCGTATCGACGCCGTCTACAAGGAAGGCGAGGGCGAGGAGACCACGTACGAGATCGTGGACTGGAAGACCAACCGCACGCGAACCGCCGACCCGCTCCAGCTCGCCCTGTACCGGCTCGCCTGGGCCGAGCAGCAGGACGTACCCCTGGAGTCGGTGGACGCCGCGTTCCTTTACGTCCGCAGTGGCGAGGTCGTACGCCCGGACGATCTGCCGGACCGGACGGCACTGGAGCGGCTGCTGACCGAGGAACCGGTCGCCGAGGTGAACTGTGAGGAACAGCCCAATCGGGATGTCGGTGCGGGCCGATAGGCTCGTGACCATGAGCCAGACCCCGGACAGCGCTGTCCGCCAGTACATCGAGCAGCATCGCGCCGCCTTCCTCGACGACCTCGCCGAGTGGCTGCGCATCCCTTCCGTGTCGGCTCAGCCCGACCACGCGCCCGATGTACGCCGCAGCGCCGACTGGCTCGCCGCCAAACTCAAGGAGACCGGTTTCCCGACCACCGAGGTCTGGCCGACGCCGGGCGCCCCCGCGGTCTTCGCCGAGTGGCCCTCCGACGACCCCGAGGCACCCACGATCCTCGTCTACGGCCACCACGACGTGCAGCCCGCCGCCCGAGAGGACGGCTGGGACAGCGAGCCCTTCGAGCCCGTCGTCCGCGAAGGACGCCTCTACGCGCGCGGGGCGGCCGACGACAAGGGCCAGGTGTTCTTCCACACACTCGGTGTCCGCGCGCACCTCGCCACCACCGGCCGCACCACCCCCGCCGTCAACCTCAAGCTGCTCATCGAGGGCGAGGAGGAATCCGGCTCCGCGCACTTCCGCGCCCTCGTCGAGGAGCACGCGGAGCGGCTCGCGGCCGACGCCGTGATCGTGTCCGACACCGGCATGTGGTCCGAGGACACCCCCACCGTCTGCACCGGCATGCGCGGCCTCGCCGAGTGCGAGATCCGGCTGCAGGGCCCCGACCAGGACATCCACTCCGGCTCCTTCGGCGGCGCCGTCCCCAACCCGGCGACCGCGGTCGCCCGCCTGGTCGCCGCCCTGCACGACGAGCACGCGCGCGTGGCGATCCCCGGCTTCTACGACGGCGTCGTCGAACTGACCGACCGCGACCGCGAACTCTTCGCCGAGTTGCCCTTCGACGAGGAGCGGTGGCTGCGCACCGCCAAGTCCTACGCCACCCAGGGCGAGGCCGGCCACACCACCCTGGAGCGCATCTGGGCCCGCCCCACCGCCGAGGTCAACGGCATCGGAGGCGGCTACCAAGGCCCCGGCAGCAAGACGATCATCCCGTCCTCCGCCATGGTGAAGCTCTCCTTCCGGCTGGTCGCCGGACAGGACCCCGACCACATCGAGAAGGCCGTCCGCGCATGGGCCGCCGACCAGGTGTCCCCCGGCATCCGCTGCGAGATCACCTTCACCGGGGCCACGCGCCCGTGTCTGACGCCCCTGGACCACCCCGCCCTGCAGTCCGTCGTACGCGCCATGAGCCGCGCCTTCGAGGGCCCCGTCCGCTTCACGCGCGAGGGCGGCTCAGGACCCGCCGCCGACCTTCAGGACGTCCTCGGCGCACCCGTGCTCTTCCTCGGCATCTCCGTCCCCTCCGACGGCTGGCACGCCCCGAACGAGAAGGTCGAGCTGGACCTGCTCCTCAAAGGCGTCGAGACCACCGCCCACCTGTGGGGCGACCTGGCCGCGAACTGGCGCCATGCACCCTGAGGCACCGAGGCCGTCCGGACGGGCATCGCGCGCGGGGCACACTGGAGACGCCGCCCCGCACCGCCCAGCCCTGCCGCATCAGGTCGCCTCCCGCCCTACGTCCCGCCGATCAACCCGCCGAAGCACACCGTTCCACTGGGGGAGTTGGAAGCACCCGTGACCACCTGGACCGACCACACCGCCGACCGACCCATCTCGCTCACCGCCCCGAGCGGCATCGACCGCGCAGCCCACCACCGGCTCGACGAGGCCTGGCTCGCGGCGGCATGGAGCCACCCCACGACCCGCTGCTTCGTGGTCTCCGGCGGCCAGGTCCTCATCGACGAGACGGCTGACGGACGCACCGAACTCGTCATGACCCCCTCCTTCGAGGCCCCGCTCACCGAGGCACACCGCTACTTCCTCGGCATCGACGAGGACGGCGTCAGCTACTTCGCGCTGCAGAAGGATGCCCTGCCAGGCCGTATCGACCAGTCCGCGCGCGCGGCCGGCCTGCGCGAGGCGGGCCTGCTGCTCTCCCCGCGCGACGTGGGTCTGATGGTGCACGCCGTCGGCCTGGAGAACTGGCAGCGCACCCACCGCTTCTGCTCCCGCTGCGGCGAACGCACCGTGATCGCCGCGGCCGGCCACATCCGCCGCTGCCCCGCCTGCGGTGCCGAGCACTACCCGCGCACCGACCCCGCGGTCATCATGGCCGTCACCGATGAGGACGACCGCATCCTCCTCGGCCGCCAGGTCCACTGGCCCGAGGGCCGCTTCTCGACGCTCGCCGGCTTCGTCGAGCCCGGCGAGTCCATCGAGCAGGCGGTGCGCCGCGAGGTCTACGAGGAGGCCGGCATCACCGTCGGCCAGGTCGAGTACGTCGCCAGCCAGCCCTGGCCGTTCCCGTCCAGCCTCATGCTCGGCTTCATGGCCCGCGCCACCACCACCGAGGTCGAGGTCGACGGCGACGAGATCCACGAAGCCCGCTGGTTCTCCCGCGAGGACCTGCGCGCCGCCTTCGACTCCGGCGAGGTCCTGCCGCCCTACGGCATCTCCATCGCGGCCCGCCTGATCGAACTCTGGTACGGCAAGCCGCTGCCGACGAGGACCTTCGTCTGAGGGGTGGCCATGTCCGGCCCCTACGCGGGCCGGACATGCCCTGAGCAGGAGAGAAGCACCGGGCGCACAAAAGAAGGCGGCCCCTGAAGCGCCTCAGGGACCGCCTTACGAGAACCGCGCTCGTGCTGCGGTTACGCGCTGATCTTCTGCTTGACCTGCGCCAGCGACGGGTTCGTCAGCGTCGACCCATCGGCGAAGAGCACGGTCGGGACCGTCTGATTTCCGCCATTCGCCTTCTCGACGAACACCGCGGACTCGGGATCCTGCTCGATGTTGATCTCGGTGTACGCGATGCCCTCGCGGTCCAGCTGCTTCTTCAGCCGCTGGCAGTAGCCGCACCAGGTGGTGCTGTACATCGTCACAGTGCCCTGCATGTCTCGCGCGCTCCTTAGATGGCTCGGGGGAACAGGTCGTCCAGAGGGAGGAACACACACGACCGGGACGCCATTCCCACCCGGGGTATGGCCGCCACGTGACGCCTGCCGCATTAGTACGACTATCAGTGCCTGCCTGTGGACAACCGGCACAGCCGTCTCCGGCGACCTGGCAGCATGGCCGTGTGACAGCAGCAACGCACTCCACCCTCTTCCCGCAGGCACCGGACTCGGCCGACGCGGTGCTCGAAGGGCTCGACCCCGAGCAGCGCGAGGTGGCCACCGCCCTGCACGGCCCGGTGTGCGTACTCGCAGGCGCCGGCACCGGCAAGACCCGGGCGATCACCCACCGCATCGCCTACGGAGTGCGGGCCGGCATCCTCCAGCCCTCCAGCGTGCTCGCCGTCACCTTCACCAACCGCGCCGCCGGAGAGATGCGCGGCCGACTGCGCCAGCTCGGCGCCGCCGGAGTCCAGGCCCGTACGTTCCACTCGGCCGCCCTGCGCCAGCTCCAGTACTTCTGGCCGAAAGCGGTCGGCGGCTCCATGCCCCGCCTCGTCGACCGCAAGATCCAGCTCGTCACCGACGCGGCCGCCGCCTGCCGCATCCGCCTCGACCGCAACGAACTGCGGGACGTCACTGCCGAGATCGAGTGGTCCAAAGTCACCCAGACCGTCCCCGCCGACTATCCGCTCGCCTCCGCCAAAGCGGGCCGCGACACCCCCCGCGACCCGGCCGAGACCGCCCAGATCTACAACGTCTACGAGGACCTCAAGCGAGACCGCTCGGTCATCGACTTCGAGGACGTCCTGCTGCTCACCGTCGCCGTCCTGCAGGACCGCCACGACATCGCCGACCAGGTCCGCTCCCAGTACCAGCACTTCGTGGTCGACGAGTACCAGGACGTCAGCCCGCTCCAGCAGCGCCTGCTGGAGCTCTGGCTCGGCGACCGGGACAACCTGTGCGTGGTCGGCGACGCCAGCCAGACGATCTACTCGTTCACCGGAGCAACCCCCGACCACCTCCTCGACTTCCGCACCCGCCACCCGGGCGCCACCGTCGTCAAACTGGTCCGCGACTACCGCTCCACCCCCCAGGTCGTCCACCTCGCCAACGGCCTGCTCACCCAGGCCACAGGCCGCGCCGCCGACCACCGCCTGGAACTGATCTCCCAGCGTGCCCCGGGCCCCGAACCCCTCTACACCGAGCACACCGACGAACCCGCCGAGGCCGAGGGCGCCGCCCGCCGCATCCGCGAACTCATGGACTCCGGCTTCCCGGCCAGCGAGATCGCCATCCTGTTCCGCACGAACTCCCAGTCCGAGACCTACGAACAGGCCCTCGCCGACGCGGGCATCCCCTACCAGCTGCGCGGCGCCGAGCGGTTCTTCGACCGCCCCGAGGTGCGCAAGGCCGGCATCGCCCTGCGCGGCGCGGCCCGCTTCGGCGGCAACGACTCCCTCCTCGACGACGCCGTCGACCTGCCCTCCCAGGTCCGAGCCGTCCTGTCGGGAGAGGGCTGGACAACCCGGCCACCGGCCGGCTCCGGGGCCGTCAGAGAGCGCTGGGAGTCACTCGCGGCCCTCGTGAACCTCGCCCAGGACTTCGCCGCCGCCAAACCCGGCGCCACCCTCGCCGACCTCGTCGCGGAACTCGACGAACGCGCGAACGCCCAGCACGCCCCTACGGTCCAGGGCGTCGCCCTCGCCTCCCTGCACTCGGCCAAGGGGCTGGAGTGGGACGTCGTCTTCCTGGTCGGCGTCGCCGAGGGCATGATGCCGATCACCTACGCAAAGACCGAAGAGCAGATCGAGGAAGAACGCCGCCTCCTCTATGTCGGCGTCACCCGCGCCCGCCAGCACCTCCATGTCTCCTGGGCACTCACCCGCGCACCCGGCGGCCGCCCCAACCGCCGCCCCAGCCGTTTCCTCGACGGACTGCGCCCCGGCTCGATCTCCACCGCTGGACGAGCCGCCGCCGGCGGTCCCGGAGGCGTCGAGCGGGGCTTCACCAGCCGACCGGAAGCCGCCCCACGGCGCATCCAGCGCACCCCGGCCCGCTGCCGCGTCTGCGGACGCACCCTCACCGACGCGGGCGAGATGAAACTGATGCGCTGCGAGGACTGCCCCTCCGACATGGACGAGGGACTCTACGAACGACTCCGCGAATGGCGCGGGGTCCAGGCACGACTCAGCGGACAGCCGGAGTTCTGCGTCTTCACGGACCGCACCCTGATGGCCATCGCCGAGACGGAGCCAAGCAGTCCGGTTGAGCTGTCCCGCATCCCGGGCGTCCTCAAGCGCAAGCTCGATCGCTACGGAGCCGATGTGCTGGCCATCTGCGCAGGCCAGGAGCTTGAGGAGGGCGCCGACGGGGAATGACACGAACTCGTCGAAAAAATAGTTTGCGCATGCCCCAGCAATCCCCATAGGTTCTTAGCCACGGGAACGGAGGCCTTCTCGGAGGCCCTAATTCCGTGTTCTACTTGCATACCCGTCGGACTGGCTCACCCCAGTCCCCCTAGACGCCGAGAGGAGGCGAGTCCAGTGATCAGCATCAACGCCAGCACCATCAGCACCGCCAAAATGACCGATCGCTCGGTCGTCGCCTCCCTGTGCATGCTCGGCGCCTCGAACCAGGGCACCGGTCTGTCCGGCATCCGTGCCGTCCGTCCGGCGTCCTCCGTGTCTCTCGCGGGTCTTCCCGTTCGTGAGCGCGATGAGCGACCGACCAAGGCACTGGAAGCGGCAGTAACGGCAAAGGCGCAGGCCTATGCCTCTACGGCGACCGGTGCCGGATTCCGGAAGCAGACGACGCAGCATCACCTGATGTGGGCCTTCCGTGGGCCAGAACCCTGGAGTGATCCAGCCTGACAGTCGATCAGGCCGGCGCCTTCAGGGCCGCGGAACCCCATCCGGGATCCGCGGCCCTTCTGTTTGTCCCCCAACAGGGACGACGGAGCGAAGGGGCCTCGGGACAAGGAAACACCCGGTACCAGCCGCCACCCGGTCCTACAGGACCGGAACGAAAAGACGAGGAAGACGAACCGTGCAACTCGAAGCGCACGCCCCGTCAGTACCGCCCTCAGACGCGATCCCCAAGCCCGGCCTCACGGAGGACTCCACCTTGACCCCCCTCACCGCGCTCACCGCGCTCGACGACGCCATCGAGAACCTCGGCGTACCCGTCCCCTGCCGTTCCTACGACCCGGAGTTCTTCTTCGCCGAGTCGCCGGCGGACGTCGAGTACGCCAAGTCCCTCTGCCGCACCTGCCCGCTGATCGAGGCCTGCCTCGCCGGCGCCAAGGAGCGGCGTGAGCCCTGGGGCGTCTGGGGTGGCGAGCTGTTCGTCCAGGGTGTTGTCGTCGCCCGGAAGCGGCCCCGTGGTCGCCCGCGCAAGAACCCGGTCACGGCATGAACACCGCAGGCACGATCGACCGTCCCTTCACGCACGACCCCCAGAAGCAGGCCCCGATGAAGCCGTCCACCCACGAACTCGCAGGCTCCGCGCCTGAAGACGTCACCACCAGTGGCGCGAACGACTCGCGTCAGAACAGGAACCGAGAGATGCAACTCATCCAAGAAGCCCTAGCGCGTGCGCATATGCACGAGCGACAGCATGCGGCGGAGCGGGAACGCCGGGCCATGCGCCTGGCGACCGCCCGCCGGATGCAGCGCAGGGCCGAGCGCGCCTCGCTCCGTGCTCGCCGTGCGCTCGCCATGGCGGTCATGCAGTAACCGACCTCACCGCCAGGCGATTGCCTCCCGGCCCCGAGAGGGGCCATACATACCCGCGGGGGGCGGTCCGTTCGTACGGACCGGCCCCCGCGGTGCGTTGTGCCCGCCGATCGGTGAGCGGCGGCGGTATCGTCGCCGAGTGACGAGTCTTTCCGGAGGCGGTGACAACGGCGGCTCCACCACAGAGCCCCAGTCCCTCGTGTGCGCCCGCTGCGGCACCCAGGCCCAGGCCCCGCAGCCCACCTGGACCTGCTCCGTGGAGAACGGCACCCGCCACTACATCTGCGACACCTGCTCCCGAGAGAACCTCAGGGCGATCGAGGGGCGGCTGGACTCGGGGTGGTGGTAGGTGCTGCTGCTCCTCTGGGGGCTTCCCCTCCCCTCCCCCCGCCCCCCTGCCGCCTCCACGCGAGCAGCGTCAGCTCACGCCTCCGCCGCCGTCCCCTCCTCGGTCGGCTCGTCCGGTACGAAGCCCGGTAGCCACTCCTCCAGTTCCTCGCGCAGGCGTACCGTCGCGCCCAGCTGGCACAGCACCCCGATCGTGCTCAGAGTCACCCGGTGAATGAGGAGGTACGCCGGGGGAAGATTGAGCTGCTTGGCCAGTTGGTAGGCGGGGGAGCGGGGGTCTGCCACGCGGCCGGCCTGGCTGCGCATCCAGCCGCGGGTGAAGGTGAACTCGTCCACCTGGGCCGGTTCGATGATCGGCAGGAGATAGTCGAGGACGGCTTCGGGGTCCAGGTCGATGGATTCCTTGACGAAGCCCTCGGCGCAGAGGAGTTCGTAGACGGATTCCGCGTCGCCGTCCAGGGTCATGCGCAGGGAGTCGCCGATCGGGCTCGGCAGGCCGCCGGGGAGGCGGTCGACCGTGCCGAAGTCCAGGACGCCCAGCCGCCAGTCCTCCTCGCCGTCGGGGTCGCCCGGCAGAAGGCGGAAATTGCCCGGGTGCGGGTCGGCGTGCAGCAGACCGGTGCGGGCGGGGCCGGAGAAGAGGAAGCGGGCCAGGAGCTGGCCGGCGCGGTCGCGCTGCTCCTGGGTGCCGTCGGAGATCACCTCCGAGAGCGGGATGCCGTCGATCCACTCGGTGACCAGGACCTGCTCGCACTGATGGACCACCGCAGGCACGACGACGTCCGGATCGTCGGTGAACTCCTCCGCGTGGGCCTGCTGGGCCTGCGCCTCCAGGCCGTAGTCCAGTTCCTCGGAGACCCGGTCCTTGAGCTCCGTGATCAGCGGCTTGATGTCCATGCCGGGGATCAATGGACCCAGGAGTCGGGCGAAGCGGCTCAATTGGTTCAGGTCGGACAGCAGGGCCTCGCCGGCTCCCGGGTACTGCACCTTGACGGCCACCTCGCGGCCGTCGTGCCACACCCCGCGATGCACCTGGCCGATGGAGGCGGCCGCGGACGGCTTGTCCTCGAACTCCAGGAACAGGTCGTGCCAGTCCTCGCCCAGCCGCTGCGCCAGCACCGAGTGCACGGTGCGGGTCGGCATCGGCGGCGCCGCTTCCTGGAGCTTGGTGAGTGCCGCGCGGTAGGGGCCGGCGATCTCCTCGGGCAGAGCCGATTCGAAGACGGACAGGGCCTGGCCGAACTTCATCGCGCCGCCCTTGAGCTCGCCGAGCACCTTGAACATCTGCTCCGCGGTGCGCTGCTGCAGTTCGCGGCCCACGAGCTCGGCGGATTCGCCGACGATCCGCTTGCCGAGGCCCCAGGTCGCCCGCCCGGCGAAGCCGAGCGGAAGCGCGGCGAGCTTGGCGGTTCGGGTGACCGCCTTGCGAGGAAGATCAGACATGCGCCCTCCAGGTCCCAGCCAGCCGCTCCGCGTCTGCCTTACGGCGTGACTCCTTCGGCGGCCGTTGCTCCGCCATTGTCTCGTGCGACTCCTCTTCCTCGGAGGGGTGTTCTCCCTCACCTTTCTCCGCGGCGCCGCACGAGCATGCCGGATGCGCCCACACAGGCCGGGCGTGCCAGCTCAGACCGGGTAGGGCTACCTCCCAGCGTGCACCCGCGCTCGACGGAATCCGGCCGTCCAGAAAGGTCAGCGCGTGGGCGGCCGCCAGTCCGGCGACCGTGGTGGCCAGCGTGAGATCGCAGGGGCGGACCTCGCGCGTCCTTCCCGAGCCCGAGTGCCACTGTGCCACGAGCCTCGGCCAGGCCGGGTCCCGGTCGGCGCGACCCTCGTGCAGGCAGCCGGCGCAGCCGGTCTCGCCGGGCAGGACGAGCGGGCCGACCACGCCGGTTCCCTCCACGACGCCGGCGTACAGGTGGGGCGTACCGGAAGAGATCAGGGGTTCGGCGGCGGACGGGGAAGGGGCGTGCACGGCGACGTCGTCCCGGGGCGCGATGATCACCAGGGAGTGGCCGGTGCTCTCCTCACCGGGAAGCGAGTGGGGGCCGCGGCGCGGCGGGCGGTCGGGTGCGCAGCGGCGTGCGGCCCGGCGTGCGGCCTCGTCCCTGCGGTCGCCGATCGACTCCGCGGGCAGCCCGCCGGGCGCCACGTCCCATGGTTCGACCCGGCCGACCTCGCGCACGTCGACCTCGCCGACGCCGGCGGCCGACAGCAGCGAGGCCACCATCGCGCCCACGCGGCCGGCGCCCCTCACCTGCACGCGCAGTGAGCGGCGGGCGGTCAGGCGGTTCATCGCCTCGCCCGGATCGGACGTGGTCAAGGACAGTGAGGCCAGATCGGGGCGCAGCCGGTCCAGGACGTCCTTCTTGCCACGCAGGGCGTCGCCCGCCGGGCCGCCTCCCTTCGCGTCGTCGAGAAGGCCGGCCCCTGCCAGTCGCCGGACCAGCCGGTCGACATGACCGTCCGGCAGATCCATGCGGCGGCCCTCCTCGCGCAACAGCTCCAGTCCGCGCGTGCCGTTGAGCAGATCGAGGAAGCTGCCCGTAGCCGTGTCCATCGGACCCAGCGTCAGAGCGTGTGCCGGAGTCATCCCGAATTGCACTGTATTGAGGTCGCGCCAGCCGCGCTTCAGTGCGGGCTTGAGCAGAGGAGCGCGCGGAGTTGATGGAACCGTTGACGGTGACGATGTCACCGAAGCTGCGGAATCACCCGAAACCGCCGAATCTGTCGCATACATGAGCAGGCCCCCGTAGCCGTCGTGGAACATCCCCGTGTGCCGGTGGGGCTCGGTCGAAGCTCCGCCGGTGACTGTCAGCATGCACCGACGCGGCGTCAGGTGCGGAAAGTTGTCCACAGGCAGTGGATATTCGTCGTACAAATCAAACGCATGGTGGGGGATCGGGATCGAACCGTCCCGGAGTCGGGACTTCCCGCATGTGCAACGGGTAACGTCGGGGCGTGTCCGCCGACCCACTGCACCGCGCCGGAACGCCACAGCGCAGTACGACGAGCCCGCCGCCGAGCGGCTCGGGGGCGAGCGCGATCGAGGTCCGTAGAAGCGCCCGGCGCCGCCGGACGGTCTCGGCGTACCGCGAGGGCGATCGCACCGTCGTGCTCATCCCTGCCCGGATGTCAGAGGCCGAGGAGCAACGCTGGGTGAACGTCATGCTGGACAAGCTGGCCGCCCAGGAGAGCAAGCGGGTCATCGGCGATGCCGAGCTGGCGGAGCGGGCCGAGCGGTTGTCGGACCAGTATCTGGACGGCCGCGCCCAGCCCAACTCGGTGCGCTGGGTCACCAACCAGAACACCCGCTGGGGCTCGTGCACCCCGGCCGAGGGCAGCATCCGGCTCTCGCACCGACTGCAGGGCATGCCCGAGTACGTCGTCGACTACGTCCTACTGCATGAGCTCGCGCATCTCCTGGTGCCCGGACACGGGCCCCGCTTCTGGCGGCTGCTGGAGGCCTATCCCCGCACGGAGCGGGCGAAGGGCTATCTCGAAGGCGTGGTCGCCGCCGAGCGGTTGCCGCATCTGCCGAGCGCGCGCGGCGAATGAGCCCGAGGGTCCCGAAGCGGCGACCGTCCGCTTCCTGAGGCATCCCGGATGCCGCGCTTCCGGTTCGGTCGAGCGCGGGTTGTGTACCGGGTCTGTACCGGCTTCGTCCGATGTCGGAGTTTGCCGTTAGCCTGGCGCGACGCAATCGCATTCGGGATGGGGGACGGTCGTTACGCATGGCCAGGGAATTCCAACGCGGCCACAAGGCCAAGATCAGTGATCTCACGGCGGGCACGGATCTGTACGTAGGGGTACAGATCGGCGCCCCAGGGCTGAGCTTCGACATCAGCTGCTTCGGTCTCGACGCCGATGAACGGCTCTCGGACGACCGTTACTTCATCTTCTTCAACCAGCCGAAGTCCCCCGAGGAAGCCATCCAGCTCCTCGGTTCCCAGGCCGGTGACGCGGAGTCCTTCCGGGTCACGCTCGACAAGATCCCCCCGCAGATCCAGAAGCTGTCCTTCACGGCGACGATCGACGGCGCGGGGCAGATGTCGCAGGTCGGCCCGGGATACATCCGGATCGTCGCCGGCGGCGAGGAAGTGGCCCGCTACGCCTTCAACGGCTCGGAGTTCTCCACCGAACGTGCCGTGATGCTGGGCGACTTCTACCTCAAGGACGTCTGGCGGTTCGCCGCCGTCGGACAGGGCTTCGACGGCGGTCTCGACGCGCTGCTGAAGAACTTCGGCGGTGAGGTCGCCGAGGAGGAGACTCCCGCCGCCCCGCAGCAGCCGCAGGTCGGTGCGACTCCCGGCTTCGCGCCTCCCGCCCAGGCCGCAGCGCCGCCCGCGTTCGGAGCCCCGGCCGGCGCTCCCGCCGCGCAGCCCGCCCCTCCGGCCCCCGCGCCCGCCCCGGCGGCGCAGGGCTTCGCGCCCCCGCCGGGATCCACGCCGCCGCCGCCGAGCCCGGCGCCCTCGGTGCACGCGCAGCCGACCCTCATCGCGCCCATGACGCCGCCCGGGGGCGCCCCGCCGCCGCCCGCCCCGGCGCCCGCGCCCTACGGTCAGCCGGGGCAGCAGCCGTACGGCCAGCCCTCGGCGCCGCCGCCTCCCGGCTACGGCTACCCGCAGGCGCCCCCGGCACCGCAGGCCCCCGCCCCGCCGCCCGGTTACGGCCAGCCGACCCCGCCCCCCGGCTACGGTCAGCAGCCGCCCTACGGCCAGGTCCCGGGCCAGCAGGCGCCCTACGGTGCCCCCCAGGGCGCCCCGCAAGGCGCGCCTCAGGGCCCCGGCGTGGCCGCGGCGCTCCAGCAGTTCAAGGAGACGCCCACCGGCCAGCGCTGGACGCAGCAGAACAAGAAGATGGTCCGGGTCGACCTCGGCATCGGCGGTCAGCCCGTGCTGGCCCGCCAGGGCAGCATGGTGCTCTACCAGGGCAAGGTCGACTTCAGCTACAAGGGCGCCGGCTTCGCCGGCCGGATCGTGGGCAACGCGACCGGCCAGGAGATGCAGCTGATGCGCTGCACCGGGCAGGGCCAGGTGTTCCTCGCCGAGAACTCCACGATGCTGCACCCCATCGAGCTCCAGGGCGACGGCATCTGCGTCTCCGCCGAGAACGTCCTCGCCTTCGACGAGAGCCTCCAGTACGAGGTCCGCCGTGTCGAGGGTCACGGCATCCCCGGTGGCGCGCTGTTCACGATGCAGTTCACCGGCACCGGCACGATCGTCGTGAAGACACACGGCACGCCCGTGGTGCTGCCGGTCACGCCCACGACGTTCGCCGACGCCAACGCCGTGGTCGCCTGGTCGTCCGCCGCCCAGGTGATCGTCTCCAGCCAGGTACGGATGCGCCGCAACGCCTACCCCGGAGACACCGGAGAGAGCGTCAACCTCCAGTTCCGGGCCGCTCCCGGCAACTTCATCGTCGTCCAGCCGTACGAGATCTGAGGGAGCCCGTCATGAATCAGCCACTCGCGGGCTTCGCCCCCGCACCCGTCTCCGCCCGCATGGAGAACCACGGCAACCACATGCTGAAGGTCGCCATGCAGACCGGGAACGACCTCCTCGCGCGCGTGGGCTCGATGGTCGCCTACGAGGGCTTCGTCCAGTACGAGCCCAACCCGCCGGCCGTGCGCCAGATCGCCAAGGACTGGATGACCGGTGAGGGCGCGCCCCTGATGAAGTGCTCCGGCGACGGCCTGCTCTACCTCTCCGACTACGGAGCCAACGTCGTCGTCATCAACCTCAACGGCGACGGCATCTCCGTCAACGCCACCAACCTGCTCGCCTTCGACGCGCATCTGACGTGGGGTGTCGAGCGGGTCAAGGGCCTGGCGAAGTTCGCCGGGCAGGGCCTGTGGAACACCAAGATCTCCGGGCAGGGCTGGGTCGCGCTGACCTCCCGGGGCAAGCCGATCGTCGTCGACTGCGGCGGTGGCGAGGACGAGACATACGTCGACCCGGACGCGCTCGTCGCCTGGTCCCCGAACCTCAAGGTGAAGGGCAAGCGCAGTTTCAAGGCGCAGTCACTCATCGGCCGGGGCAGCGGCGAGGCCTACCAGATGGCCTTCTCCGGCCAGGGCATCGTCGTCGTACAGCCCAGCGAGGACAGCACCGACCGCCTCCGGGTCCGGGGCTGAGGGGAGCGAGAGAACGCCATGCAGAGCCCGATTTTCGCCTACAACGACCAGCAGACCCAGGACCGCTGGAGCCTGCAGAACAAGCAGATGCTCCGCGTCGGCCTGGAGGGACACGACGACATCCTCGCCCGCAAGGGCACGATGGTCGCCTACCAGGGACTCGTCGAGTTCGACGCCGAGTACCAGAGCAACCAGCAGGGACGCGCGCGAGCGCGCACCGGCGAGGGCCTGGACCTCATGCGCTGTCACGGACAGGGCACGGTCTATCTCGCCAACCTCAAGCAGCACGTCCATCTCATGGACGTCGACCAGGACGGACTGACCGTCGACAGCAGCTATGTGCTGGCGATGGACTCCTCGCTGCACCACGAGGTCATCGCCGTGGACAGCCTCTACGGCATCTCCGGCTCCGGGAAGTACCAACTCAACATCACCGGCCGCGGCAAGGTCGCCCTCATGACCTCCGGGATGCCGCTGATGATGCAGGTGACGCCCGACAAGTACGTCAACTGCGACGCCGACGCGATCGTCGCCTGGTCGACCTCGCTGCGTGTGCAGATGCAGGCCCAGACGCATTCCTCCGGGGTGTGGCGGCGCCGCGGCAACACCGGTGAGGGCTGGGAGCTCAGCTTCATGGGCGCCGGCTTCGCGCTGGTGCAGCCCAGCGAGCTGCTGCCGCCGCAGAACGCCCAGATCGGCTCCGGCCTCGCCGCGCAGTACGGCATGGGGCAGCAGGGGGCGCGGGGGCAGAACCAGGGCAACGTCTGGAGTTGACCGTCCGGAAAGCAAACGTAAGGGGCGACCATCCAGGCGGTCGCCCCTTACACGTTCACAGCCTCGCGCGCGTCGCCGCGAGCAGCCGTACCACCGACTCGTCCGCCACGTCCGCCACCTCGTCGTAGGCGAACCAGCGCAGGTCGAGCGACTCGTCGCTGATCGCCTCCACGGCGCCCTCCGGGGCGAGAGCCCCGTACTGGACGTCGAGGTGCCAGGCGCACGGCGTGTGATGGCGGTCCAGGCGCACCGGGCCGCCGGGCAGCAGGGTCAGCCCCGCGATGCCCGACTCCTCGGCTCCCTCGCGCAGGGCGGCCGCCGCCAGCGTCTCGTCGGCCGGTTCGCAGTGGCCGCCCATCTGCAGCCACATGCGCATCTTCTTGTGGAGCGTCAGCAGCACCCGCCCGCGCGAGGGGTCGATCACCAGCGCGCTCGCCGTGACGTGGCCGTCGCCGCAGGCCTTCCACATGCCGTCCGGATGGGTCTCCAGATGCTCCAGGTACGTGCGGCGCAGCTCGTCCTGGCCCTCGTACCCCTTCAGCACGAGGACCGCGTCGTCGTACAGGCTCACTCGGTCTCGTCGCCCTTGGACTCGCCCTCGGAGCCGTCGTCCTTCTTCAGGTTCGGCTTCCCGTCGGAGCCGCCCGCCGCCTCGCCGAGCATCTTGTCCAGCTCGGAGAAGTCGATCTGCTCGCGGTGCACGAAGCCGTCCGGGTCGTCCAGGTCGGTCGCGGTCGGCAGCATGTCCGGGTGGGCCCACAGGGCGTCACGGCCGTCGACACCCCGCGCGTCCGTGAGCGAGGCCCACAGGCGGGAGGCGTCACGCAGACGGCGCGGACGCAGCTCGAGGCCGATCAGCGTGGCGAACGTCTGCTCCGCCGGGCCGCCCGAGGCACGACGGCGGCGCAGCGTCTCACGCAGCGCGTCGGCGGACGACAGACGCGGCTTCGCGGCCGCGTGGACCACCGCGTCGACCCAGCCCTCGACGAGCGCCAGAGCCGTCTCCAGACGGGCCAGAGCCGCCTTCTGCTCCGGGGTGTCCTCCGGCTGGAACATGCCCTGCTGGAGGGCGTCCTGCAGCTGCTCGGGGTTCTGCGGGTCGAACTGGCCGACGACATCCTCGAGCTTGGCCGTGTCGACCTTGATCCCGCGCGCGTAGCCGTCGACCGCGCCGAACAGGTGCGAGCGCAGCCACGGCACATGCGCGAAGAGGCGCTGGTGGGCCGCCTCGCGCAGGGCGAGATACAGCCGCACCTCCTCCTTCGGCACGCCCAGGTCCTTGCCGAACGTCTCGATGTTCACCGGCAGCAGCGCGGCCTTGCCGGCCGGGCCGAGCGGCAGACCGATGTCGGTGGAGCCGACGACCTCGCCCGCGAGCACACCGACGGCCTGCCCGATCTGCGTGCCGAACATGGCGCCGCCCATCGAGCGCATCATGCCGATCAGCGGGCCGGCCATGGCCTGCATCTCCTCCGGCAGCACGTCGCCCATGGCGGTGCCGACGCGCTCGGCGACCGGGTCGACGAGCTCCTGCCACGCGGGCAGGGTCGCCTCGACCCACTCCGCGCGGCTCCACGCCACGGCGGTGCCCGCGCCGGACGGCAGGGACGTCGCGTCGTCGAGCCACAGGTCGGCCAGGCGGACGGCCTCCTGCACGGCGGTGCGCTCGGAGGGGCCGACGCTGGCGTCCTTCGTGCCGTCCGCGGTGCCCTGGGAGACGGTCTGGCGGGCGATCTGCTTGGCCATGTCCCAGTTCACCGGGCCGCCCTCGTAGGAGAGCATCTGCCCGAGCTGCTGGAACGCGGCGCCCAGGTCGGTGGGGTTCAGCGAACCGAACATGGCTGCGAACGGATTGTCCGCACCGCCTCCCATGCCGCCGGCACCGGGCCCGAAACCGAACGGGTTGGCCGGTCCCTGACCACCACCGCTCTGCTGGTCCTTCTTTTTGCCCTCGTCGCCGTCGTCCGGCTCCTCCGGCGGAAGGCCGAATCCGAATGGGGTGTCACTCACGGGATTCCTCGGCTGTTAAGGCCACCGGCTGGCGCCGGCGGCATGACTGCCCGATAACACCACCCAGCGTAGACACCGCGAGCCGATCGGGCCTCGGTGCTTCGCCGACTCTCGGCCTGCGGCAGGATGGATGCCACCTGGTACGTACGCGTCACTCGCGCCCGTACTGAAGACAACCGCTGGAGACGCCCGGTGAGTTCCCCTGATCCGCAGGTTCGCGCAGCGCGAAACCAGTCAACCCCTCCCGCGCGCGGCGCGCGCGGCCCCGTCGTCGCGGTGACCGGCGCCGCGTCCGGGATCGGCGCGCTGCTCACGGAGCGGCTGGTCGCGTCCGACGAGGTCAAGCAGGTCATCGCCATCGACGAGCGGCGCGGTGACTGCGCGGCGGCGCAGTGGCACATCCTCGACGTGCGGGATCCTGCCATCGCGGAGAAGCTGCGGGGCGCCGACGTGGTCGTGCACCTGGCGCTCGACCTGGATCTGGAGACGGATCCGGCCGCGCGGACGGCATACAACGTTCGGGGGACGCAGACCGTGCTGACGGCCGCGGCGGCGGCCGGGATCCACCGGGTGGTGCTGTGCACCTCGGCGATGGTCTACGGCGCGCTCCCGGACAACGAGCTGCCGCTGTCCGAGGACGCGGAACTGCGCGCGACGGCGGAGGCCACCGGGGTCGGCGACCTGCTGGAGATCGAACGCCTCGCGCGGCGCGCACCCCGGGCCCACCCGGGACTCAATGTCACCGTGGTGCGGCCCGCGGTCCTGGTCGGCGGCACCGACACCGCCCTGACCAGGTACTTCGAGTCGCCCCGGCTGCTCGTGGTCGCCGGGTCGCGGCCCGCCTGGCAGTTCTGCCACGTCGAGGACCTGTGCAGCGCCCTGGAGTACGCCGTCCTGGAGAAGGTCGACGGGGAACTCACCGTCGGCTGCGACGGCTGGCTGGAGCAGGAGGAGGTCGAGGAGCTCAGCGGGATCCGGCGCATGGAACTGCCCTCGGCGGTCGCGCTGGGAGCCGCGGCCCGGCTGCACCGAATCGGGCTGACACCCTCCCCGGCCGGTGACCTGGCCTACACGATGTACCCGTGGGTGGTGAGCGGCAGCCGGCTCCATGACGCGGGCTGGCGGCCGCGGTGGACCAATGAGGAGGTGCTCGCGGAGCTCCTCGACGAGGTCTCCGGCAGGCACACGGTCGCCGGCCGTCGGCTCGGCCGCAAGGACGCGACGGCGGCCGGGGCGGCGGGAGCGACGGTGGCCCTGCTGGGCGCGGCGGCGGTGGTGCGGCGGGCGAGGAAGGCCAGACGGCGGATCTGATGTACGCGCGCGTCGCCCCGGGGCCGTATCGCCGCGGGGCTGTAGGAGGCTCCAAAGCCGCACGCGCGTGTGCCGGGCGATGACGCTATTCCCCCTCCTCACGCGCGTGGGGCACGATGGGGCCATGGCACCTACCAACGATCACCCCGGCGAGCAGGGCGCTCACGACCCCGTCAAGCTCATCGCCATCCGCGAGACCGCCCTGTCCGTGGACGAGGTCTTCCGGGCCGTCGGGGACGACGCCGCCGGTGGGACCGCGCTGTTCGTGGGGACCGTGCGCAACCACGACGGGGGCGCCGACGTCGACGAACTCGGGTACTCGTGCCACCCCAGCGCCGAGGCCGAGATGCGGCGGATCGCCGAGAAGGTCGTCGCCGAGTATCCGGTCCGGGCGCTCGCTGCCGTGCACCGGATCGGGGACCTCGACGTAGGTGATCTCGCCGTCGTGGTCGCCGTCTCCTGCCCGCATCGCGGCGAGGCCTTCGAGGCGTGCCGGAAGCTGATCGACGATCTCAAGCACGAGGTGCCGATCTGGAAGCACCAGAAGTTCTCCGACGGCACGGAGGAATGGGTGGGCGCCTGCTGAGAGCCCATCCGGGCACGTCCACCCCTCTGTGCGACCCCGTCCACCCCACTCCGCTTGCGTAACCGCACCCCTGGCGTGAGCGTTGTCAGTGCCAGTGGTTAATCTGCTGATCAGTCAGTTGCGGTCGCTCATTGGGGATGGGAGGACGGCATGGCGGCGCTCGCCTGGTTGCTGATTCCGCTTGTGGCTGCGATCTTCGCCGGTCTGTGGGGCAGTTGGGCCAATCGGACCCGGAAGGCACGGGGCGACGGCCCGGAGCTGGACGGCTATGCCCGCTTCCGCGCGGCCATGGAGAAGCCCTCCTCCCGCACATGATCGCTCGGCACATGATCACGGAGTCGGGTTCGCGGCCCTGACGGGGCTCTGACAGGAGTGTCACGTACTGTCTTGGCATGCCACGCCGCACCGCGACGATGCTCGCCTCCACCCTGATGCTGATCGCGCTCCTGTGCGCGGGAGTGTTCATTCCCGTGCCGTACGCGGAGATGTCCCCGGGGCCGACGGTGAACACCCTCGGCGATCACGACGGCGAGCCGGTGCTGCAGATCTCCGGGCGCAGGACCTACCCGACGACCGGGCACCTCAACATGACCACCGTCCGGGTCACCAGTGCCGACTACAAGATGAACCTGGTGGAGGCCGTCTACGGCTGGCTCGCGCACGACAACAAGGTCGTGCCGCACGACACCCTCTACCCGGACGGCAAGACCGAGGAGCAGTCCACCCAGGAGAACGCCGAGGAGTTCAGCCAGTCCCAGGAGAGCGCCAAGGTCGCCGCCCTGAAGGCACTGGACATCCCGGTGCAGAGCTGGGTGATCGTCTCGACGGTCGTCAAGGGCACCCCGGCCGAGGGCAGGCTGCACGCCGGTGACGTGATCAAGGCCGTCGACGGTGCTGCGGTGAAGGAACCCGGGGACGTCGCCGAGCTGGTGACCAAGCACAAGCCCGGCCAGGACGTCGTCTTCACGATCGTGCCCGCCAAGGAGCAGGCCGCCGCGGAGAAGGAGCGCAGGACACCGACGAAGACCGAGAAGGTCACGATCAGGACCGCCGAGTCCACCGACAGCGCCGACAAGCGCGCCATCGTCGGGATCTCCGCCGGGACCGACCACACCTTCCCGTTCACCATCGACATCAAGCTCGCCGACGTCGGCGGACCCAGCGCGGGCCTGATGTTCTCGCTCGGGCTCTACGACAAGCTCACCCCGGGCAGCCTCACCGGCGGCAAGTTCGTCGCCGGCACCGGCACCATCGACGACACCGGCAAGGTCGGCCCCATCGGCGGCATCGAGATGAAGACCATCGCCGCGCGCGACAAGGGAGCCCAGTACTTCCTCACCCCCGCCGACAACTGCGCGAGCGCGGCAAGGGACGTCCCCAGCGGGCTCACCCTCGTCAAGGTCGACACCATCGACGACGCTCTCGGCGCCATGACGGACATCCGCTCCGGCGACACCGCCGACCTGCCCGAGTGCACGACCAAGGGCTGAGCGACAGGGATCCGTACGACAGCGGGGGCGCCCCTCATACCGAGGGGCGCCCCCGTCGTCGTAGCGGAAGACCTCAGTCCTCGAAGGTCGCCGCCAGTGCCTCCGCCAGGCCAGGGATCAGCTCCGGGCCGGTGAGGACCTCCGTCGGGGTGTCCTTCTCGCGCAGGCGCACGGCCGACTCGCGGGTGCCGTCGCGCAGGACCGCGACGGTCATGCGGACCTCCTGACGGTCCGGGTGCTCCGCCACCCACTTCGTGAGCTTGGCCTCGCTCAGGCCCTGCGGGACCTGGGCCTCGGCGGACGGCGGCAGCATCAGACGCTCCACCGTGAGCGCGCAGCCGGCCACCGCGTCGGGCCAGGCGATGGTGGCGAGGAACTCGTCGAGCGCCTTGCCCGTTGCAATTTCGTCCTGCTCGATCGGGGTCAGGCCGGAGGACTCCTGCTCGTCCCCCAGGCCGAGCTGGGCGGCGAGGCCGGGTTCCTGGGCTCGCAGCCGTGCGGTGTCGACGAGGGCGAAGAGGCGGGCGGGCTGGTCCCAGCCGAGGCCGGAGGCGTACTCGTCGATCTCGAGGACGGCCCGGGTCAGCGGGTTCGCAGCCATGGGAGTGTTGGACATGGTCACAATCCTGCCTCGTTCCCGGCCGGAATCGGGAACCGAGTAAGCGATGAGTAAGTTGCATAGGTGTGGGCCCACGATCACGGGGGGCCACGAGGGGTCCACGAAGACGCGGGCCTGACGAAGACCAACAGCGAACTTCGGGGTGCGAACCTTGGCTTTCCAGATGCCGGACCGCGGCGGAGGCCCCACCGGGCCACGGATCAGAGTGGGCCGCCCGTCCCGGCGTGTCCGGACCCTGCTCATGACACTGGGCGTGCTCGCCGTCCTCGGCATGGCGTTCACCATGTTCGCGGGGTTCTGGACCGACTGGCTCTGGTACCGATCGGTGAACTACTCCTCGGTGTTCACGACCACGCTCTGGACGAAGATCGGACTCTTCTTCGTCTTCGGCCTGTTGATGGCTCTCGCGGTCGGCTTCAACATCTGGCTGGCGCACCGGCTGCGCCCGCCGCTGAGCGCCATGTCGATGGAGCAGCAGAGCCTCGACCGCTACCGCATGGGCATCGCGCCGTACAAGAAGTGGCTGTTGCTCGCGATCACCGCGCTGGTCGGACTGATCGCCGGCGCCTCCGCCTCAAGCCAGTGGCGGACCTGGCTGATGTGGGTCAACGGCGTGCCCTTCGGGGAGAAGGACCCGCAGTTCCACCTCGACGTCGGCTTCTACGCCTTCGACCTGCCCTGGTACCGGTTCCTGCTCGGCTTCGGCTTCGCCGCCGCGATCCTCTCCGTGATCGCCGCCGCGCTCACCCACTACCTGTACGGCGGGCTGCGCATCACCAGCCCTGGCGCGCGCGCCACGGCCGCGGCCACCGGTCATCTGTCGGTCCTCATCGGGATCTTCGTCGCACTGAAGGCGGTCGCGTACTGGCTCGACCGGTACGGACTCGCCGTGAAGTCAAGCGACTTCAAGGCGACCGACAACTGGACCGGCCTCAGGTACGTCGACGCCAACGCCTATCTCCCGGCCAAGACGATCCTGTTCTGCATCGCCGTCATCTGCGCGCTGCTGTTCTTCGCCACCCTGTGGCGGCGCACCTGGCAGCTGCCCGTCATCGGTTTCGGCCTGATGGTGCTCTCGGCGATCCTGATCGGCGGCCTCTACCCGGCGATCGTCCAGAAGTTCCAGGTCCAGCCCAACGAGCAGGCCAAGGAAGCCCCGTACGTCGAGAAGAACCTCAAGGCGACGCGCGAGGCCTACGGCATCGACGGCACTCAGGTCACCGAGTACACGGGCACGGGCAAGACCGAGGACAAGACGAAGCTGCGCGACGACGTCGACTCCACGGCGAGCATCCGCATCCTGGACCCGAACATCGTCTCGCCGACGTTCCAGCAGCTCCAGCAGATCAGGAACTACTACGCGTTCCCGACCAATCTGGACGTCGACCGCTACGCCAAGGACGGCAAGGACCAGGACACCGTCATCGGTCTGCGTGAGATCAATCTCAACGGCATTCCGAAGCGGAACTGGATCAACGACCACTTCCGCTACACCCACGGCTACGGCGTGGTCGCCGCCGAGGGAACCAGCGCCGACTCCCAGGGCCGGCCGGACTTCACCGAGTCCGACCTCCCGTCCAAGGGCGACCTCGGGACGTACGAGCAGCGGGTCTACTACGGCGAGAAGACCACGATGTACTCGATCGTCGGCGGTCCCCAGAAGGAGATCGACTACTCCGACGACAACGGTGAGAAGACCTACAGCTACAAGGCCGACAGCGGGGTCAGTCTCTCCAACCCGGTCAACCGGGCCGCGTACGCGGTGGCGTTCGGCGAGCCGCAGATCCTGTACTCCGGTGCGATCGGCGACGGTTCGCGCATCCTGTACAACCGCACGCCCAAGGAGCGGGTCGAGGCGGTCGCCCCGTGGCTGACCATCGACGGCGACGCCTACCCGGCGGTCGTGGACGGCCGTATCCAGTGGATCGTCGACGCGTACACGACGACGAACGGCTACCCGTACTCGTCCCGTACGACCCTCGGTGACACCACGGCCGACTCGCTGACCGCCACCAACGACAACCGCGCGGTGGTGGCCCAGCAGAACCAGGTCAACTACATCCGCAACTCGGTGAAGGCGACGGTCGACGCCTACACCGGTGAGGTCAAGCTCTTCCAGTGGGACACCAAGGACCCGGTCCTGAAGACCTGGATGAAGGCCTTCCCGGGCACGGTGGAGTCCAAGAGTGAGATCTCCAAGTCGCTGATGGCCCATCTTCGCTACCCGCAGGACCTGTTCAAGGTCCAGCGCGAGCTGCTCACCCGCTACCACGTGAAGGACGCGACGACGTTCCTCAGCGGCAGCGAGGTCTGGCAGGTGCCGGACGACCCGACGAACAAGTCGGGCAGCGCCACGCCGCCGTACTACCTGAGCATGAAGATGCCCGACCAGAAGGCACAGGCGTTCTCGCTGACGACGACGCTCACGCCGAGCGGCCGGGACAACCTCAGTGCTTTCATGGCCGTCGACGCCGAGGCGGGCACAAGCGACTACGGCAAGATCAGAATCCTGAAACTGCCGACCAACACCACGGTCAACGGACCCAGTCAGGTCCAGAGCCAGTTCAACTCCGAACAGGACATCGCCGAGACCATCAGACTTCTGAGAGGCGGCGACTCCGAGGTCGAGTACGGCAACCTGCTGGCGGTCCCGCTCGACGGTGGACTGCTCTACGTGGAGCCGGTCTACGTACGCGGTGGCGGACTCAAGTACCCGCTGTTGCGGAAGGTATTGGTGTCCTACGGCGGCACCACCGCCTTCGAGGACACGCTCGACGAAGCCCTCAGCAAGGTCTTCGGAGCTGAGGGCGCGACCCCGGAGCCACCGGACGAGGGCGACGACGGCGGTACGACACCTCCGCCGACGTCGAGCAACCCGACCGTCCAGGACGCGCTCAACGACGCCCAGAAGGCCTTCGAGGCCGGCCAGGACGCCCTGAAGAAGGGTGACTGGGAGGCGTACGGCAAGGCGCAGAAGGATCTCGAGGACGCGCTCCGGCGGGCCGAGGACGCGCAGTCGCAGCCCGACAAGACCGGCGGCGGCGCGGGCAACGGCGGCGGCGGTGCGAGCCCGAGTTCGAGTCCCACCCCGAGTTCGAAGCCGAGCAGCAGTCCCACCGGCACCTAGGGACGGCGGTTGATCGAATAGCTCCCCCCGCGCCGTGATACGGTTGCAGAACAACGGCGCGGGGTGGAGCAGCTCGGTAGCTCGCTGGGCTCATAACCCAGAGGTCGCAGGTTCAAGTCCTGTCCCCGCTACTGAAGTCGGCGAACATTTCGTACGACAGCAAAGGCCCGGATCCTCCAGAGGATCCGGGCCTTTGTGATGCCCGAACGCATGTGCCGGGCAGCGGGACGGTCGTGCCGCCGTGGGGAGTTGGGCGAACTGTGTTTGACTTGTCTCTCTGTGGGCATGTCGACAAAACGCTGAAGTGACCTCACTGGCTGCGGTATACCAGGTGTACCCAGGTTGCAGGTGGTGCGACGATGGACGTTATGGGGGACAAGGCAACTCTGTTGGAGACAGGGCGGTTTGTGCAGCCTGCCGACTTTGTGCAGTCGACGGGTGATTTCGTGCAGCCGGAGAACGAAGCCCCGCGTCCGACGGACGGTGCCGCGCAGCCGGCGGGTGAGCTCGTGCGACCGGAGGGTGACTTCGCCGTCGACCGGCCGGCCGACCAGGACGAGACGGGGGAGGCCGCCGAGGAGGCACGGCACCGGCTCGCCGCGGAGACCGGTGACGTCGAGGCGATGAGCGTCCTCGGGGCCATGCTGCTGCGCCGCGGTGATCTCGACGGAGCCGAGCCCCATCTGCGTGCCGCGACCGCGGCGGGGGACCGTGCGGCCGCGAACAACCTGGGAGTCCTGCTGCACCAGCGCGGCTACGCCGACGAGGCCGCCGGATGGTGGCGGATCGCCGCCGTCGCCGGGTCGGCCGCGGCAGCGCACGCGCTGGGACGTCATCACCGTGAGCGCGGCGACGAGCCCGCCGCCGAGTACTGGCTGCGGCAGTCCGCCGAGCAGGGGCACGCGCTGGGCGCCTACGCGCTCGCCGATCTGCTGGAGCACCGCAGCGACGACCGGGCCGAGCAGTGGATGCGGGCCGCGGCGGAGCGTGGGCACCGGGAGGCGGCGTACCGGCTGGCGCGCAGCATCGACCGGCAGGCGACGGGTACGGGCGAGGACGGCGCCGACAACGGTGTCGAGGTGGACGAGACGCTGCTCGACGAGGCCGGCCAGTGGTACCGGCAGGCCGCAGCGCGCGGGCACCGCAGGGCCGCTCTCCACCTCGGGGCGATCCTCGAGAAGCGGGGGGAGCTCAAGGAGGCCGGGCGCTGGTACCTGACGTCCGCCAAGGACGGGGAGGCACGGGCCGCCTGCGCGCTCGGGTTCCTGCTGCGGGACGCCGGGGACACCGAGAGCGCCGCCGTGTGGTGGCTGCGGGCCGCGCAGGACGGCGACGGCAACGCCGCGAACGCGCTGGGCGCGCTGCATGCCGAGCGCGGGGAGACACAGACCGCCGAGCGCTGGTACCGGGCCGCGATGGACGCCGGTGATGTGAACGGCGCGTACAACCTCGGGCTGCTCTGCGCCGAGCAGGCGCGTATCGCGCAGGCCGAACAGTGGTACCGGCGGGCTGCGTACGCCGGGCACCGCGAGGCGGCGAACGCGCTGGCGATCCTGCTGCTGCAGGGAGGGGACACGACGGGTGCCGAGCCCTGGTTCTCCAAGGCCGCGGAGGCCGGGAGCGTCGACGCCGCGTTCAACCTGGGGATTCTGCACGCCGGGCGGGGCGAGGAGCGGCCCGCGCTGCGGTGGTACGAGCGTGCCGCGGCCGCCGGGCACACCGAGGCGGCGCTGCAGGTCGGCATCGCTCGGCTGCGGGACGGGGACGAGCTCGCGGCGGAGCGGCATCTGCGGTGTGCGGCCGGGGGCGGCAGCGCGGAGGCGGCGTACCGGCTGGCGACCGTGCTGGACGCCCGGCGGCCGCCGGAGCCGGAGCATGAGCTCGGGGAGACGGTGCACGAGAAGAGCGAGTGCGAGGAGTGGTACGAGCGGGCGGCTTCGCAGGGGCATCGGCGGGCTCAGGTGCGGGTCGGGATGATGGCCGCTGCCCGCGGGGACGTGGTGGAGGCGGCTCGGTGGTACCGGGAGGCGGCCGAGGCCGGGTCCCGCAACGGCGCCTTCAACCTGGGGCTGCTGCTCGCCCGGGAGGGGAGCGAGCCCGAGGCGGCCGTGTGGTGGACGCGGGCGGCTGACGCCGGGCACGGGCGGTCGGCGTTGCGGCTCGCCCTGGTCTACGCGCGTCGCGGCGAGCTGGCGGAAGGGCAGCGGTGGGCCGACCGGGCCGTGTCGCTGGGGCCGGCGGAGGTTGCCGAGCGGGCGGCTCGACTGCGGGACGCGCTGCGGGAGGAACTGTCGGCGTGACGCTGCGCTGAGCTGGGGCGGGGGTTGTCGGCTCGGCGCGGTGGCCGCCGCCCAGGGTTTCGCCCCCGCTGTCGGCCCTGAAAGGGCCTCGTCCTCAAACGCCGGACGGGCTGAGAGTGCCTGGGCCGGTCACTGAGATGCCACCCGGCGATGCGGTGGCGACAAGCGATTTGCCTCTGTCCGCGTCCTTGACGTAATGTTCCATTCATCGACGCGGGGTGGAGCAGCTCGGTAGCTCGCTGGGCTCATAACCCAGAGGTCGCAGGTTCAAATCCTGTCCCCGCTACTGAAGGCCTTGGGCCGGAATCCGTAAGGGTCCCGGCCCAAGGTGTTTTTCAGGGTTGATGGCCGACCGCTTCCTCGTAGAAGGAGCGGGTCACGGTTTGTGACTCCGGTAGGGAGTCTCCGTCCGTCACCCCCTGCGCCTCGTACGCCGACTGGAGGCGGGTCGTCGTGCCGGAGCGGATTTCCCAGTCCATGACCAGGGACGGGGTGGATTTCAGGATCGGCTCCTCCGCCTTGAGGAGTTTGGCCAGGTATGTGACGAAGCTCGCATCCTGCTTGTAGTCCGACGCGAAGTACGTGTTCAGCGTGCGGATGTAGGCCCTCAGCAGGGCCACCCCCGCGTCCACGTCGTCCTGGAGCAGCGAGCGGCCGTAGAGCATGCCGCCCAGGGGTTCGCCGGGCGGCTGGCCGCCGAGGAAGGCGTAGCCCCGCTCGCCGTCCACCTTGCGCCACACCGGGTCCAGGAGCCACGCGGAGTCGACTCCGCCGTTCTGGAGGGCCGTGAGGACGTCGGCCGAGCCCAGTTGCTGGTACTGGATGTCGGCGAGGCCGCCGCCGTGTTTCTTCAGCGCCTTCTCCATGGGGTACGCGATGACCGAGCCCTTGCCGATCATCGTGCCGAGCTTGCGGCCCGCCATGGGGACGCGGTTCGCGCTCTCGCCGTCCTTCAGGCGGACCCACAGGCCGCTCTTCGACTTCGGGGCCGGTGAGAAGTTCCCCGCGACCCACTTGATGTCGAACCCGCCCCGCAGGCCGTTCATCACCGCCGCCTCCGGAGCCGCCCACAGCGCGTCGATCTCGCCCTTGGCCAGCAGCGGGAGTGCGTCCGGGGTCGGCAGGACGCGCAGCTTGACGTCCAGGCCCTCCTTCTCGAACTCGCCCTCGTCGAGGGCCACTTGCAGCGGTGCCACGTACTCGGCACTCAGCGTCCCCGTCGCGATCGTCAGCTCGCGCGGCTCGGGCAGAGGCTGCGAAGGAGGGGCTCCGGGCTGGCAGCGCGCCGGAGTCCGGTCCGGGGCGAGGTCCGCCGGGTCCGTCCAGGAACTCGCGCCGCAGCCCTCGACCGGGCGGATGGTGCGGTCGCCGCCGGCCGCATTCGAGGAGTCCGACTCGTAGGGCGATGAGCACGCCGCCGTAGCCAGCAGTGCCAGCAACGTAAGGAGGGACACCGTGGTCAGGACGCCGCCGCCCTGCCGATTGCTCCTGCCCTTCATGACTGGCCCCTTCCTCGGTCCCTCGGTGCCCACGGCGTCAGCAGGCGGCCCGCGAAGCGGATCAGTTCGGAGAAGAGGACCCCGAGGATCGCCACACAGACGATGCCGACGAACATCACGTCGTTCTGGAACAGGGCGCGCGAGTCGAAGATCAGATGACCCAGGCCGTTCGTCGCGGCGATCTGCTCCGAGGCGACGATGACCAGGACCGCCACGCCCGCCGCGATGCGCGCGCCCACCAGGACGGCGGGGAGCGACGCGGGGAGCAGGACATGGCGGAACATCTGCCATCGCGAGGCGCCGAAGACCCGGCCCGCGTCGCGATGGCCGGAGGGAATGGCCATCACCGCGGACATGGTGGAGATCCAGACGAAGAAGAACACCGTGGTCGCCACGAGCGCCACCTGCGGGCCCTCGCCCAGGCCGAACATGTTCAGGAACACGGGCAGCAGGGCGAGTTTCGGTACGACGTACAGCGCGTCCAGGAGCGGTTCCAGGGCCGCTCGTACGAGGGACAGCGAGCCCATCAGCAGACCCAGGGCGTATCCCGCCGCCGTGCCCGCCGCATAGCCGCCCAGGACCCGCTTCAGCGTCGCCCACACATCGGGCCAGAGCTCGCCCGCCGCGGCCCGGTCCCAGCCGTCGGCGAGGATCGTGGACGGGGCCGGATAGACGCGGTCGTCGATCCAGGCCTGGGCCGCGGCCAGTTGCCACAGCAGGAGGAGGAAGCCGGGGACGGCGAGCGCCAGGGACAGCTCCAGTGCGCGCCTGCGGCGGTGGGTGCGGGTGGGGTGGAGTTCGCGCGGGCCCGGGCGGCGGACCAGGACCGACTCGGCGGGCGGCTTCGTGAGCGTCGTCATGCCGGTACGGCCTCCTTTCGCAGCAGGTCCCACAGCTCGCTCCCCAGCCCGGTGAACTCCGGGGTGGCGCGGATGTCGCCGGTGCGCGGGCGCGGGAAGGGCGGGCGGTGCTCGGCGATGATCCGGCCCGGCCGGGCGGACATGACCAGCACCCGGTCGCCGAGGACGATGGCCTCCTCCAGGCTGTGGGTGATGAAGAGCGTGGTCGTCCTGAGCGACTGGGTGATGTCCAGGAGTTCGTCCTGGAGGATCGTGCGCAGCTGGGCGTCCAGGGCCGCGAAGGGCTCGTCCATCAGCAGGAGTCCGGGCTCCACGGCGAGGGCGCGGGCGATGGCCACACGCTGGCGCATACCGCCGGAGAGGGTGGCCGGGTAGGCGTCCGCGAAGTCCGACAGGCCCATGCGGGCCAGCCAGTCGTCGGCGCGGGCGTTCGCCTCGCGGCGCGGGACGCGCTCGATGTCCAGGCCGAAGCGGACGTTCGCGCGGACGGTCTTCCAGTCGTAGATGCCGTAGTCCTGGAAGATCATGGCTGCCGGGCGCCGGCCGGCGGTGCGGATCTCCAGGGTGCCGGCGCTGGGGCGGAGCAGGCCCGCGGCGATCCGCAGCAGCGTGGACTTGCCGCAGCCGGACGGGCCGACGACGCAGACGAACTCGCCGGGTGCGACGGTCAGATCGAGGGGGCCGAGGGCGTGGACCGTGTGGGGGGTTCGCCCGAAGGTGCGTGTCAGGTCGTTCGCTCTGAGTTTGGGGTAGGGCTCTCCCACTGCTGTCTCCTCGCGGAGTGCGGAACGGACGTGTGGGTGTCGTTGACCATATGACGGCCCGTCAGATTCCGAAACCCCGCCCGCAGTCGGGCAGCACAAAGCCCCGGCACTCTCGGGTGCCGGGGCTCATGGCGTGGCGTGCTAGGCCGCGTCCGCAAAGTCCCGCCTGCCCCGCGACGCCTGGCACGCGCCCGCCCTCCGGGCGGACGACGGGACTTTGCGGACGCGACCTAGGCCTTCGCGCAGTTCGGGCAGATGCCGCGATACGTCATCTCGACGTCCGAGACCGTGAAGCCGAAGCGCTCGGAGTCGGGGAGGTCGGCCATCGGGTTGCCCGTGGGGTGGACGTCCCGGATCGAGCCGCACTGGGCGCAGACCAAGTGGTGGTGGGGCCGGTGGGCGTTCGGGTCGTACCGCTTGGCGCGCTTGTCGGTGGAGACCTCGAGCACCTCACCGAGGGTGACCAGCTCGCCCAGCGTGTTGTAGACGGTCGCGCGCGAGATCTCGGGCAGCTTGGCCACGGCCCGCGCGTGCACCTCGTCGGCCGTCAGATGGACGTGATCGCCGGCGAGGACCTCGGCCACGACGCGTCGCTGCGCGGTCATCCGCCATCCGCGTCCGCGCAGCCGTTCCAGAAGGTCGCTCATGGAGAACACCTTAACAGCAGTAGGACCAGCTTCCGAATGGGTGTGACTTTGGAGCTTGCCTTGATTTAGACGAAGTCCAGTATAGGATCGAGATCGGCTTTGGTCAGTGGACAGGAGTGGCCGGAGTTGCTCGTACCTACGCAGGAGGCGCACGTGACCCAGGGACCGCTCACGACGGAGGCCGGAGCCCCGGTCGCCGACAACCAGGACAGCGAGACCGCGGGCAGCGGCGGGCCCGGTCCTCGTCCAGGACCAGCTCCTGCTGGAGAAGCTCGCCCACTTCAACCGTGAGCGCATCCCGGAGCGCGTGGTGCACGCGCGCGGCGCCGGAGCCTACGGCACCTTCACGGTGACCGCCGATGTCACCAAGTACACGCGTGCGGCCTTCCTCTCCGAGGTCGGCAAGCAGACGGAGACGTTCCTGCGCCTCTCGACGGTGGCCGGCAACCTGGGCGCGGCGGACGCCGTGCGCGACCCGCGCGGCTGGGCGCTGAAGTTCTACACCGAGGAGGGCAACTACGACCTCGTCGGCAACAACACCCCGGTGTTCTTCATCAAGGACGCCATCAAGTTCCCGGACTTCATCCACACCCAGAAGCGCGACCCGTACACGGGCAGCACCGAGCCGGACAACGTCTGGGACTTCTGGAGCCTGTCGCCCGAGTCCACGCACCAGGTGACCTGGCTCTTCGGTGACCGGGGCATCCCCGCCTCCTACCGCCATATGAACGGCTACGGCTCGCACACCTACCAGTGGAACAACGAGGCCGGCGAGGTCTTCTGGGTCAAGTACCACTTCAAGACCGACCAGGGCATCCGGAACCTCACCCAGGAAGAGGCCAACCGGATCGCCGGCGAGGACCCCGACTCCCACCAGCGTGACCTGCGGCAGTCCATCGAGCGGGGCGAGTTCCCGACCTGGACCGTGCAGGTGCAGATCATGCCGGCGGCGGACGCGGCGGCGTACCGCTTCAACCCGTTCGACCTCACCAAGGTGTGGCCGCACGAGGACTACCCGCCGATCGAGATCGGCAGGCTGGAGCTCAACCGCAACCCGCGGAACGTCTTCGCCGAGGTCGAGCAGTCGATCTTCAGCCCCGCCCACTTCGTCCCCGGCATCGGCCCGTCCCCGGACAAGATGCTCCAGGGCCGCCTCTTCGCATACGGCGACGCCCACCGCTACCGCGTCGGCATCAACGCCGACCACCTGCCGGTGAACCGCCCGCACGCCACCGAGGCGCGCACCAACGGCCGCGACGGCTCCCTGTACGACGGCCGCCACGGGGGCGCGAAGAACTACGAGCCGAACAGCTTCGGCGGTCCCGCGCAGACGGACCGGCCGCTGTGGCAGCCCTTCACCGGCTTCACGGCCGGCCCGGGCAACCACGAGGCCCCGGCCCACGCCGAGGACGACGACTTCGTCCAGGCGGGCAACCTGTACCGGCTGATGTCGCAGGACGAGAAGGAGCGCCTGATCGCCAACCTCGCCGGTTTCATCGCCAAGGTCGCGCGCGAGGACATCGTCGAGCGCGCGATCGACAACTTCCGCCGGGCGGACGACGACTACGGCAAGCGGCTGGAGGCCGCGGTCCAGGCCCTGCGCGGCTGACCAGCGGCACTGGATCGCTTGCTGTGAGCGGACGGGCCGGATTCCCCGTGGGAGTCCGGCCCGTTTCGCGTTGCGCGTGCCTAGGCCGGCACGTGCTGCCGTACGGGTGCCCAGCAGCGGATGATGTCGCGGACCGAGACGATGCCGACGGGCTCGCCGTGGTCCAGGACGATCAGATGCCGGAAGCCGCCGTGCGCCATGGCGCGGGCCGCCTCCTCCAGGGTCCATGCCGGAGCCGCGAACACGACATCCGTGGTGGTGTGGTCATGGGCGCGTTCGTTGTCCGGGTTCTGTCCCAGGCCGACGGAGTTGAGGATGTCGCGTTCGGTGAGGATGCCGATACCGCCGGCGTCGGGGTCGTGGACCACGGCCGCGCCCACCCGGCGGGTGGACATCAGCGCTGCGGCCTGCCGAAGGGTGTGGGTGGGGCCGATGGTGAGGACCACGGTGCTCATGGCGTCACGTACGAGCATGGATGGAGCCACCTCCTGAAGTGCCCCCGCACCGTTTGTTCACGGTTTCACAAATTCACAAGTGGGGGGACTTTCAGAGTGACAGGTAAAGAGGGGGTCAACAAGGGGGCGCTCAGTAACGCTCGTTGAGGTACCCGAGGAGCTCGTCGTGCAGCAGGCCGTTCGAGGCGGCGGCGTTGCCGCTGTGCGGGCCGGGGCGGCCGTCGAGGCCCGTGAAGGTGCCGCCGGCCTCCGTCACGACGATCGAGGGGGCGGCCATGTCCCACAGGGACAGCTCCGGCTCGGCGCAGATGTCGACCGACCCCTCGGCGACCATCATGTACGGCCAGAAGTCGCCGTACGCGCGCGTGCGCCACACTTCGCGAGTGAGGTCGAGGAAGCCGTTCAGCCGGCCCAGATCCTCCCACCCGCTGAGCGAGGAGTACGCGAATGAGGCGTCCGGCAGCTTGGAGACCTGGGAGACCCGCAGTCGGCTGGCGGAGGAGAGGCTACGGCCGGTGAACGCGCCGTGACCCTTGGCGGCCCACCAGCGCCGTCCGAGCGCGGGAGCGGAGACGAGTCCGACCACGGGCTGGAAGCCGCCCTCGCCCGCTTCCGTCAGGGAGATGAGGGTGGCCCAGACAGGGACGCCGCGCACGTAGTTCTTGGTGCCGTCGATCGGATCGATCACCCAGCGGCGGGGCCCGGTGCCCTCGATGCCGTACTCCTCCCCGAGGATCGCGTCTCTCGGCCGGGCCCGCTGCAACTGGCCGCGAATGAGTTCCTCGGCGCCCTTGTCCGCCTCGCTCACCGGGGTCATGTCCGGCTTCGTCTCGACCTTGAGGTCGAGCGCCTTGAATCGGGCCATGGTCGCTGCGTCGGCGGCGTCGGCGAGGACGTGGGCGAGGCGGAGATCGTCGAGGTAGTCCGGCATGGGACGAACGCTATCTGTCATGGTCCTGGTGGGGCTACCAGGCCCTGGGGTCGGAGGCGGATTGCCCACGGTTGGCGGGGCGCCGACGTACGCGTCCTCGAACGCCGGACGGGCTGAGAGTCACCGACCGGAGCCGGAGGGTGATCGTCGAAACGGGAGTGGCTGCTGTCGGGTGGGCGGGCCCGAGCGCCGAAAGCCCGCGCACCCCGGGCACATGGCGCCTCCGCGTGCCTTCGCGAACCCTTGACAGTGACCCCGTGCGCGTCAAATCTGGGCGCAGAGCCGCTCGTCCCCGGGAGGCGATGATGCCTGCAGCGCGGGAATCCCTGCTGGACGCCGCTTACACGGCGCTGGCGCGCCGGTCGTGGTCCGCCGTGCGGATGGTGGACGTGGCCGCCGCGGCCGGAGTGTCCCGGCAGACGCTGTACAACGAGTTCGGGAGCAAGGAAGGGCTGGCCCGCGCGCTCGTCAGGAGGGAGGCCGACGGCTACCTCGTCGGCGTCGACCGTGCCCTCGCCACCCCGAGCGATGCCCGCGACCGCCTCACCGCCACCGCGGAGTGGACCGCCGGCCTCGCCCGCGACAACGCCCTCGTCCGCGCCATGCTCACCGGCTGCTGGAGCGAGCGCCTGCCCTCGCCGACGCTCACCGCGGTTCCGTCCACCTCCGCCGTGCCCGCCCAGCGCCGAGCGGACGGCCCGTTGCCCTCACCCGGTGACTTCGTGAGCATCGTGCGCGACCGGGCGGTCGTGGTGCTTTCCGGTCCCGGCGTCAACAAGTCCGACACCGCCGATCTCGCCCGCTCCTGCGAACTCGTCGTCAGGCTGGCCCTGTCCTGTGTCAGCGCCCCGCCCGGTGAAGGCGGCGTCGCCGACCTCGTACGCAGCGCGCTGCACCGGCAGTTGGCGAGCTGACCGATCGGCGACGCCCGCCTCGGCGCGTCGAGCGCGTCACTGCGCCGATCCCGACAACTGCAGTCCGACGACCCCCACGATCACCAGGGAGATCGACACGATCTTCAGCGTCGACACGATGTCCCCGAGGAAGATCATCCCGTAGATCGCCGTTCCCGCCGCCCCGATCCCGGTCCACACCGCATACGCCGGCCCCACGTCCAGCTTCCGCAGCGACACCGTCAGCAGACCGAAACTGCCGAGTGCGAAGATGCAGAAAGCGACGGTCGGCCACAGCCGGGTGAAGCCGTGCGACAGCTTCAGGCAGACGGCGAAGCCGGTTTCGAGCAGCCCCGCCACAATGACCAGCAGCCACGCCATGTGCTGTCCTCCCGTATCCCCACGTTCTGTGACCGCTTCGTCAGGTTCGCCAGGCTTTGGTCAGGCTTGGTTCCGGCTCGGTGCGATTATGCCTTTACCGGACTCGGCGGGGGACAAACAACGCGGAGGTCAATCGCCTTCCTCCGGCCACTTCCTAGTCGCCTTCCTTGCGCTCACGCGTGGCCAACAACCGCCGCAGCGAGTAGAGCCGCGCCGGATCGGCGTGCCCCTGCGCCACCCACTCGTCCAACGCACAGTCCGGTTCGTCATGACTGCACGCCCGCGGGCATCCCTCGGTTCCCGATTCCAGATCGGGAAACGCGTGGATCACCCGTGAGGGATCGACGTGTGCCAGACCGAACGACCGCACCCCCGGGGTGTCGATCACCCAGCCGTCGACCTCCGTCAACGGCAGCGCCAACGCCGACGTCGTCGTATGCCGACCGCGTCCCGTCACCGCGTTCACATGTCCGGTGGAACGTCGACGCTCCTGCGACACCAGCGCGTTCACCAGCGTCGTCTTGCCCACACCCGAGTGCCCGACGAACGCCGTGACCCGGCCGTCCAGCTGCTCGTGCACCCGGCCCGCGGCGTCCCCGTCCTCCAACTCCGCACGGCTGGTGACGACATAGGGGATGTCCAACGCCCCGTACAGCTCCAGAAGTTCGTCCGGCGGCGCCAGGTCCGACTTCGTCAGCACGAGCAGCGGCTCCAGACCTCCGTCGAACGCCGCGACCAGACAGCGGTCGATCAGCCGGGGGCGTGGCTCGGGGTCGGCGAGGGCGGTGACGATGGCGAGTTGGTCGGCGTTGGCCACCACGACCCGCTCGAAGGGATCGTCGTCGTCGGCGGTACGGCGCAGCACCGACGACCGCTCCTCGATCCGCACGATCCGGGCGAGGGTGTCCTTCTTGCCGGACAGATCGCCGACCAGTGCCACCCGGTCACCGACCACCGCCGCCTTGCGGCCGAGTTCGCGAGCCTTCATCGCCATCACGACGCGGTCGTCGACGAGGCAGGTCAGCCGCCCCCGGTCGACGGTGAGGACCATGCCCTCGGCGGCGTCCTCGTGCTTGGGCCGGATGTTCGTACGGGGCCGGGTGTTCCGACGGCCGGGGCGCGTGCGGATGTCGTCCTCGTCGGTGTGCTTGCCGTAGCGGCGCATGACGGTGTCCCTACGCCCCGAGCATCCCGGTCCACAGTTCCGGGAAGTCCGGCAGGGTCTTCGCCGTCGTCGCCACGTTCTCGATCCGTACGCCCTCCACCGCGAGGCCGATGATCGCGCCGGCCGTGGCCATGCGGTGATCCTCGTAGGTGTGGAAGACGCCGCCGTGCAGCCGGCGCGGGCGGATGTGCAGACCGTCGGCGGTCTCGGTGACGTCGCCGCCGAGTTCGTTGATCTCCTTGGTCAGCGCGGCCAGGCGGTCGGTCTCGTGCAGCCGCAGGTGCGCGACGCCGCGCAGGGTCGACGGGGAGTCGGCGAGGGCCGCGACCGCCGCGATGCCGGGGGTCAGCTCGCCGACCTCGCTCAGGTCCACGTCGATGCCGTGAATCGCGCCCGAACCGGTGAACACGAGCCCGTACTCGGTGAGTTCGCAGGAACCGCCCATCTCGGTGAAGATCTCACGCAGCCGGTCACCGGGCTGGGTGGTACGGGCCGGCCAGTCCGGGACGAGCACCTTGCCGCCGGTCACCAGCGCCGCCGCCAGGAACGGCTGGGCGTTGGACAGATCCGGCTCGATGGTCAGGTCCCGGCCGAGCAGGGCGCCCGGCGTGACCCGCCAGACGTTCGGCTCGCCGCCCGACTCCGGCGTGTCCACCTGGGCACCGACCGAGCGCAGCATGTCGACGGTCATACGGATGTGCGGCATCGAGGGGAGCGCGGAGCCGGTGTGCCGGACCTCCACGCCCTGGTTGAAGCGCGGGCCGGAGAGCAGCAGCGCCGACACGAACTGGGACGACGACGAGGCGTCGATCTCGACCGGGCCGCCTTCCAGCGCACCCCCGCCGTGCACCGTCAGCGGCAGTGCGCCGCGGGCGTCGTCGTCGATCCGGGCGCCGAGGACGCGCAGGGCGTCGATCACCCCGTTCAGGGGGCGCTCGTACGACCTCGGGTCGCCGTCGAAACGGATGGGGCCGTCGGCGAGCGCGGCGACCGGCGGCAGGAAGCGCATCACCGTGCCGGCGTTGCCGACGTCGACCGTGGCCGGGCCGCGCAGGCCCGCGGGGAGCACACGCCAGGCCTCACCGGTGCCCTCGGGGCCCACGCCCTCCTCGATCCCGACGCCCATCGCGCGCAGGGCGCCGGCCATCAGCAGGGTGTCGCGGGAGCGCAGTGGGCGGCGCAGCCAGCCGGGCTCGCTCGCCAGGGCGGCGAGGACGAGGGCGCGGTTGGTGACCGACTTGGACCCCGGCACGTGGACCGTCGCGTCGACGGGTCCGCTCGCGTGGGGGGCGGGCCAGAGGGCGGTGTGTGCGGCGGGGTTTTGGGCCATGGGTTCACTTTATAAGGAGCGTGTGGTTCGGGTGCGGCGCCGTCGGGGCTGGTCGCTCCCCCACTCTCGGCTTCGCTCGAGCGGGGGGACCCCCTCGCGGCGGAGCCGCACATCGATACGGCCCGCGCCCCTTGGGTCGGCCGGCTACATCGCCAGCAGCCACCTGCCGCCGCCTATCAGCGCGCACAACGACACCGCGTGGAACAGGAACAGCCACAACCCCGCAGGCACGTGTGTCAGCCGCGACAACTGGTCGGCGTCCGAGTCGCCCGCCCCGCCCCGCGCCCGCTTCGCCTGCAGTTCGAACGCCGGCCTGACTCCGCCCAGCAGCAGGAACCACACCACCACGTACGCGAAAGCCGCCTGGACCTGGGGTCCCGCGAGCCACGAGACCACCACGAACGTGCCGCCCGTGACGAACACCGTCAGTGCCCCGTACGCGTTGCGGATCATCACCAGCATCGCCACCAGCAGGACCGTCGCCAGCCACAGCAGAAGAGTGATGCGGCCCGCGGCCAGCAGCGCGGCGCCGCCCAGGCCCAGCAGCGGGGGAGCCGTGTAGCCCGCGGCGGCGGTGAGGATCATGCCGAGGCCGTACGGCTTGCCGCGGCTGACCGTGAGGCCGCTGGTGTCGGAGTGCAGACGTATGCCGGTCAGCGTGCGGCCGGTCACCAGCGCGACCAGGCCGTGGCCACCCTCGTGGGCGATGGTGATGGCGTTGCGCGAGAGGCGCCACAGGACGTGCGGGACGACGAAGGCGAGCGCGACGACCATGGTGGCGATCACGACCCACAGATCTGGGTCGGGCTGAGTACCGGAGACCTCGTCCCAGAGGGAGGCGAGCGAGGCGGATGCGGTGCTGTCCATGTAAGGCTTTGGCTCCCTTGGGTCGGATGGAATCTGGCAGTGTGGCACGCGTGCCTGGACGGTATCTGAGACGCCGGCTTGGCAGCGATCGTTCCTGGCGGCAAACGCGCAGGTCAAAGCGTTGGAGGCGTGGAGTGGTCCCCGGCAGGGGTCGTTACTGCCCGTCCGCGTAACGGCGTGCCAGGGCGATCAGAGCGACCCGGCCGCCCTGGCCCGTGCGGCTTCTGAGACTCGCGAGGTGTTTCTCGACGGTGCGTGGTGAGAGGAAGAGGTGCGCGGCGATCTCCTGGTTGCCGAGCCCCCGTCCGAGCAGGCGCAGGACCTCGTACTCCCGTCCGGTCACCCCCGCCCGCCGCAGTTCCTGCGGAATCGTGTCGTGACCCTGGCGGCGGCGGGGAACGGGAGAGCCGGCTTCCCGTAGCAGGGCGCGGCAGGCGGCCGACACCCGTGTCGTGCCCCGGTCGTGGAAGAACTGCTCGGCGGCGCACAGCCATTCGACGGGGTGCCCCCAGCCGTCCGCGAGCGCCGCGGAAGCGCCCAGCCGCAGACACAGGTGACGGGCCAGGGGGATGGAGTCGGTCCCGGCCAGTGCCTCCTCAGCCGCCTTGGCGGCCTCGGCCGCGCGGCCTTCGCGGCCCAGCAGCACGGCCCGGGACCACCCCACGAAGGGCCGGTCCCAGTGGACCTGGCCGAGCCGGTCCGCGACGGCCCCGTCCAGCTCCGTCCAGCCTGCTGCGCCCCGCACGGTACGCAGCAGCAGGTACGGGCCCAGGAAACCGGTGACCCCGCGCGTACTGGGCAGTGCGCGCATGGCCCGGTCCGCCTCGGTGAACTCGGCCATCGCACGGTCGGGTTCCTCCCGCAGCAGGGAGCAGATGCCCTGGGCCCAGCCCCACACGGAGGTGTCGGCGTAGCCCCAGATCGCTCCGGCGCTCCGGCCGGCCAGTGCGCTCTGCATGGCGTGCAGCGCGGCCTGGAGTTTCTCCCGCTCGCCACGGGAGGCGGCGATGATGGCGTCCACTCCGACGCCGATCAGCTGCACCTCGTGCAGCCGCAGTCTGGCGGCCGTCGTCCGGAGCCGCCGGGCGGACTCCAGGGCCTGATCCTGCTCGTCGCGCAGCACATGGGCGTGTGCCAGATGCATGTCGGCCCAGGCCGTCATGAGCACGGCGCCGGTCTCCTCGGCCGCCTTCCGTGCGGCCAGCAGCCGATCGGTCCCGGTGAACCGGATCCGGTCCAGGGCACCGAGCTCCAGCAGGCCGCGTATCCGCCAGACCGGCAGCGCATGGGTGTCGGCCGTGACCACCAGGCGTTCGAAGACTTTTTCCGCCTCGGCCAGATCCCGGGGCCGAAGGCAGTACCCCAGCATGTTCAGCGCCTTGCAGCCCACCTCCGGCAGCCCGACCGCCTCGGCGGTCGCCACGGCCCCTTCGGCCAGGGCCCTCGCGCTCTCCAGCCGGTCCGGGCGCTGCGAGTTGAGCACCAGGTGCGCGGCGACCGCGTCCAGGGCGGCGCGGGACGCCGGGTCCGGCTCCCCTCCGAGCAACTCACGGGCCCGCCGTACGGCGGTCAGGCCCTCCTCCCACTGCTGCGCGGTGGCCGCGGCCCTGGCCCGGATCAGGAAACCCGCGGCGCGGCGGGCGGGCGGCGCGCCCCACGCGGTCAGGACACGGTCCAGCCGGTCGCCGAGCTCCGGGACGCGCTGGACGTCGCCCGTGAGGACGAGTGTTCCCAGCAGCTCCTCCAGCAGCCGGGCCACCGCCTCGGGCGGGGCGTCGGCCGCGTCGGCGGTCAGCTCCAGGCCCCGGTCGAGGAGTTCCACGGCGGTCAGCAGAGCGCCCCGCAGGACCGCCTGCCGGCCGGCTCGGGTGAGCAGTACGGCCGCCCGTGTCCGCTGCCCGCCGGCGACGCACAGCTCGGCTGCCAGGCGGGACAGGTCGTCGCCCGGGTCACCGCCGATCGGACCGTCGGGCTCCCCGGCGCGCCGGGCAGGGTCGCCGGTGCCCCGCGGCCGAGGCCCTGTCGTGTCGACGGACTCGATCGCGTCGGCGGCGGCGAGGCAGAGCGCCGCCCGCTCCGCGGGCAGCAGCCGGTGGGTGATGGCGTCGGCGGTCAAGGCGTGACGGAAGGAGTGCCAGCCGGGCTCCTCCGCGGTGGCGCCGTCGGTGACCAGATGGGCGCGTGCCGCATGCCGCAGCTGGCGGAGCGCCGTCGTCCGGTCGACCCCGGCGACGCGGGCGGCGATGTCCACGGGGAAGCGCCTGCCCAGCACGGCCGCCGCTTCCAGAAGCGCGACGCCCGGCGGTTCCAGGTGGTCCACGCGCTGGAGGACGGCGGCGGCGACCGTCGCGGGCACGCCGGCGTCCAGCGAGCCGGTCACCGTCCAGCCGTCGCCCTGCCGCCGGACGAGGCCACCGCTGTCGACCATGGCGGTCAGCAGCTCCTCCACGACGAAGGGGACACCTTCGGAGACGGCGTGCAGCCGGTCCAGTACGGCCGCCGGTACCTTGCCCGCGTCGTCGTGGCCCAGACAGCGGGCCGCCAGTTCCGCGGTGTGGGCGGGGCCGAGGCGGGCGAGGCGAAGCATGCGGGCCGTACGGCGGGATGCGGCGGCCTCGGCGAGGTCGAGGGCCGGACCCGGCCCACCGCGGAGGGTGGCCAGCAGGACGGCTCGCCGGCCCGGAAGGTTGTCCGTCAGGTAGTCGACGATGGTGAGCGTGTCGGCGTCCGCGTCGTGCAGGTCCTCCAGCACCAGGACACAGCCGCCGGAACGCCCGAGGGTCCCCAGGAGTCGCAGCACCGCCTCGGCGTAGCCCACCAGCGGCGCACCGTCCTGCGGCGCCAGCCCGCACAGCCGCGACAGCAGCGGCTCGTAGGGGCCCAGGTCCCCGTCCGCGGGCGCCCCTTCGCCGCGCAGTCCGGAGAACACGGCCTCCGCCAGCGGACGCAGCGGCACCGCGCGCCCGGCGGACGCGGCCCGCCCGCGCAGCACCCGCAATCCGGAGCGGACAGCGGCGGCTGCGGTCTCCTCGACGAGGCGCGACTTGCCGATGCCCGGCTCGCCCAGCACGAACACCGACGAGCCCCGCCCCTCGCCCGCCGATGCGACCGCCGCGGTCAGAAGATCCCGCTCCGGTTCTCTGCCGATCAGTGCCGATGACGACAACGACGACACTCAGGCCCCCTGCGCCCTCATCCGGGATGTCCCCCGCCGGTACCGGTCGAATACTCCTTCGAGCCCGCACAGCGTAGTACCCACAAGTCACAGGGGCCGCACAACTACATGGGGGCTCATCCCCGATGTCCGCGGTGCCCGGTGGGCGGCACGCTTACCTCCAGCAGGGCTCGGGGGACAGGGCATGACTCGGGGGACATGCCCTGCCTGCTGTTCTTTCTTCGATCGGGAGTCGCCGACATGTCTTCAATGCCGCATGCCGTCAGATGGATCACCGCCGGGCTGCTGGGCGTGACGCTGTGCGGGTGCTCGTCGCTCACCGCCGATACGGGAGGGGATACCGGCGGATCGGCGTCGACGAGCTCGGCAGGGGACGGACCGGACGTGCCTGCGTTCGCCCAGGACCTGGAGCGGGTGTGCACGGAGGGGCTCGGCTACTCGGGGATGCCCGCCTACGACCGCACGAAGAAGACCGTGCACCCGGCGATGCTCATGAACAAGCCCGGTGACGACTGGTCGCAGTCCGAACCGTCCGCCGGTGACTTCCCCAAGGGCTGGTTCCTCGGCTACTCGGACAAGCCGGCCGAGGCCGAGCTGGTCGTCTGCGTCGAGCGCACCAAGGCGACCGCGACCGGCAAGGTGTGCGACATGGAGGGCGACGACGGCAAACCGTTCAAGGTGCGCACGTACAACACCTCGTACCGCCTGAAGGTCGTCGAGGCGCGCACCGGCAAGGAGCTGTACCAGCACACGGGGGAGGCCAAGTCCGACGAGTGCCCGGTGTACGTATTCACCTCGGACGGCGAGGACGAGGACAAGTACTACAACGAGGTGCGGCCCAAGGACTTCCGCAAGAACGTCCAGCCCTTCATCGCGCCGTAGGCTGCACGACGGCCGTCCCGTCCCCGCCCCTCCGGAGGACCGCATGCCCGCCGCGACCACCACCGTCGATCTCACCGAGCTGAGCGCCGCCCGCGGTGGCTCGCGCCGGCTCACCGGCCATCTCACCCGGCCCGCCGGGCCGGGCCCCTGGCCGGGTGTCGTCGTGGTCCATGAGGCCCTGGGCGTCAATGATGTGATGCACCGTCAGGCGGAGCGGCTGGCGAGCGCCGGGTACCTCGTCCTGATGCCGGACCTGTTCACCGACGGAGGGGCCGTACGCTGCCTGGTGCCGACCTTCCGGGCCGCCCTGTCCGGCCACGGCCGTGCCTTCCGCGACATCGAGGCGGCCCGCACCCGCCTCGCCCAGGATCCCGGCTGCACCGGGCGGATCGGCATCATCGGCTTCTGCATGGGCGGTTCCTTCGCCCTCCTCGCCGTGAGCGACGGCGAGTTCGACGCCGCTTCCGTCAACTACGGTCGTCCGCCGAAGGATCTCGACGGGGCGCTGGGCGGCTCCTGCCCCGTCGTCGCGAGTTACGGAGCCCGCGACCGTACGCTGCGCGGCGTGGCCCCCAGACTTCAGGCGTCGCTCGACCGGCTCGGCATCGTCCACGACGTCAAGGAGTATCCGGAGGCCGGGCACTCCTTCCTCAACGACTCCGAGGTCGGGCCACGCGCGCTGCGTCCCTTGATGCGTGTCGCAGGAATCAAGCCGCACCCGGAGTCCGCCGCCGACGCCTGGCGGCGCATCGACGGCTTCTTCGCCACGCACCTCAAGGCCGACGGCCACAAGCCCTGACCGTGCCGGGTGCGGGAGTGGTCTGCCACTCTTGGACGTCTCCAGGAAGCTCGGGCACGCTGACCCGGCACCGTGCCGCCTGGTGCTGACCGAGGCAGACTGATCTGGCGTTTCCGCAGGTCGGAGGGGTGGTTGCAGATGTGTGGGCGGTATGCGGCGAGTCGTGGGGCCGAGGATCTCGCAGGAATCTTCGAGATCGAGAAGTGGGAGCCCGAGGAGACCCTGGAGGCGGACTACAACGTGGCTCCGACCAAGGAGGTCCACGTCGTCCTCGACCGTCCCTTGAAAGACGCCGACGACCCGCGGCCGGTCCGGCAGCTGCGCAAGCTGAAGTGGGGGCTGGTACCCAGCTGGTCCAAGACCCCCGAGAGCGCCTTCAAGATGATCAACGCGCGCGCGGAGACCGTGCACGAGAAGCCGTCGTACCGGCGGGCGTTCACCTCCCGGCGCTGCATCATCCCCGCCGACGGCTACTACGAGTGGGTCACCGGCAAGCAGGAGCGGGACCTCGAGGTCGAGGGGAGGAAGAAGCGGCCGCGCAAGCAGCCGTACTTCGTGCTGCCCGCCGACGGGACCGTGTTCGCGATGGCCGGGCTGTACGAGTTCTGGCGGGACGCGACACTGCCCGACGAGCATCCGCAGGCCTGGTGGGTCACCTGCTCCGTCATCACCACGGAGGCCGAGACGACCCCGCTGGCCGTCGCGCCCGAGGAGGGCCCGCACACGCTCGCCGAGATCCACCCCCGGATGCCGCTGATGCTGACCCCGGACCGGTGGGACGCCTGGCTGGACCCGACCCGCAAGGACCCCGAGGAGCTGCGGACGCTGCTCACCCCGCCGCCCGCCGGACTGATGCGCGCCTACCCCGTCTCCACACTGGTCAGCAACGTCCGCAACAACGGCCCGGAGCTGTTGAAGGAGCTGGACGGCCCCGAAGAGGGCACACTCTTCTGACGTGACGACCGAGATCATTGGCACGGACGCCGGGGACGCCCGCATCACCTGGCACCCGGCGAAGAAGGCACGGCTGGTGCTGGCCGCGAGCCACGGCGCGGGAGGCGGCATCGGGGCCCGGGACCTCGTGGCCCTCGCCGAGGTCCTCCCGGCCCACGGGGTGACCGTCGCCCTCGTGGAGCAGCCCTGGCGGGTGGCCGGCAAGAAGGTGGCGCCCGCGCCGAAGACGCTGGACGTCGGCTGGCGCGGCCTGTGGCCCGCGCTCACCGTGCCCGGCCTGCCCGTCATCTCCGGCGGCCGCAGCGCGGGCGCCCGCGTCGCCTGCCGTACGGCCGTCGAGCTGGGCGCCCATGCCGTGCTCGCGCTCAGCTTCCCCCTGCACCCGCCGGGCAGGCCCGAGAAGTCCCGCGCCGACGAGCTGCTCGGGGCCGGGGTGCCGACCCTCGTCGTCCAGGGCGGCAACGACCCGTTCGGGAAACCCGAGGAGTTCCCGGACGGCGACCACGAGCTGGTCGAGGTGCCGTACGGCGATCACGGGTTCGCCGTGCCCAAGCGAGCGCCCCTCGATCAGCACGAGGCCGTGGCGATCGTCACGGACGCGGTGGTGAAGTGGGCCGGGTCACTCGGGTAAAGCTTCGGGAATGTCGTGGACCCGGCCTCTGTTGAGGCGGACAGCGGTGCTGAAACACCAGCGCCGACGTCGTAGGAGAGGGAGTCCGCCGCATGGGTTCGACCTACTGCCCGCCCGTCACCCGCCACCACCCCGTGGACGGGCTTCGCCCGGCAGAGCTGGATTCGAGCCGCAGCAGCCGCGCCGACCTGGAGTGGACGGTGCTGCATGCGGCGAAGGCCGCTCCTATTCGAGGGGCGGCAGGTACGGCAGGTCGTCTATCCTCCGATTCAGGTGGGTCCGGATTCGGCCCTGCCCGCAATCTTGAGGAGGTGGGTCCGGTTCCCGGTACCGACGCAGGGACCGACAACGGCCAGGCGGAGCAGCCCGAGGGCCTGGGCACGAGCGCGGGCACGTCCGCGGAGACGACCGCGGAGCGCACCGCCCGCTTCGAGCGGGACGCGCTCGAATTCCTCGACCAGATGTACTCGGCCGCCCTGCGTATGACACGCAACCCGGCCGACGCGGAGGACCTGGTGCAGGAGACCTACGCCAAGGCGTACGCGTCCTTCCATCAGTTCCGCGAGGGCACCAACCTCAAGGCGTGGCTGTACCGGATCCTCACCAACACCTTCATCAACTCGTACCGCAAGAAGCAGCGCGAACCCCAGCGCTCCGCGGCCGAGGAGATCGAGGACTGGCAGCTCGCCCGCGCCGAGTCGCACATGTCGACGGGTCTGCGCTCCGCGGAGTCGCAGGCGCTCGACCACCTGCCCGACTCGGACGTCAAGGAAGCGCTCCAGGCGATCCCCGAGGAATTCCGCATCGCCGTGTATCTGGCCGACGTAGAGGGCTTTGCGTACAAGGAGATCGCGGACATCATGGGGACACCCATCGGTACGGTGATGTCCCGGCTGCACCGGGGCCGCCGTCAACTGCGCGGCATGCTCGAGGACTACGCCCGCGAGCGTGGGCTGGTCCCGGCCGGCGCCGGAGAGTCGAACGAAGCGAAAGGCTCGGGCTCATGAGCTGCGGAGAGCCGCACGAGACGGACTGCTCTGAGGTGCTCGATCACCTCTACGAGTTCCTCGACAGCGAGATGCCGGACGTCGACCGCGACAAGTTCAAGCAGCACTTCCGGGAGTGCTCGCCGTGCCTGGAGAAGTACGGCCTCGAAGAGGCCGTGAAGAAGCTGGTCAAGCGGTGCTGCGGACATGACGACGTGCCCACCGACCTGCGCGCCAAGGTCCTGGGGCGGCTCGACCTGATCCGCTCCGGCCAGACCGTGCCCGAGCACGACGTCACCGCCGCGCCACAGGAATCCTGAACGCGCAGCCGTCACTCGAACGTGCTAATTCACCGGTCATAAGACCGCGAACCCCCCTGGCCGCCTTAGGCTCCCGTGCTTGAAGCGCGTGGCCGGGGAGGGGCGTATGAAGGCGACACCCACACGGGCATGTGTCTACGTCGGCTGTGTCGTCCTCGGCGCCCTGTACTGCCTGCAAGCGCCGACGGCGACGGGCGTCTCCTGGTGGGCGGTGGCCCTGCTGGCCACGCTCCACGCGGGGGGCGAGCGGCTGTCCGGCCCGTTCTATCCGGTGCTCCTGGCCGGGGCCTTCCTGCTGCCACCGTCCGCTGCCGCGCTGGTCGCGGTGCCGGGGGCGCTCTGCGCTCCGGTCGGCGGGAGCCCGCGTCTGCTGCGGCGGGTGTGGCGGGCGGCGCAGCTCGTGGTCGCGGTGTGGGTGGCCGCCCGTGTGCACGAGGCGCTCGGCGAGCAGGACGCCCTGGTGGCGTCCGACTTCCCCTACGCGCTCGCGCCCGCCGGAGCCGCGGTGCTGGCGTTCTGCCTGGCCCTGACCGTGCTCGACGCCGGGATCCTGGTGCTCGCCGAGCGCGTGCCGCCACGGCGCGCCGGGCGGGGGCTCTTCCTGCGGTCGCTCGCCCCGATCGCCGTGCACGGGCTGGCCGGACTGATGATGGCCGTCCTGTGGCGCAGTCCCTACGGCCCCGTCGCCGCACTGCTCGTACTGCTGCCGATGTGCGTGTCGTGGTGGGCGTTCGCCCAGTACCACCGGGAACGCGCCGCCCACCAGGCGACCATCCGGGCACTCGTCCAGGCCGTCGACATCAAGGACGGCTACACCCGCGGCCACAGTGAGCGCGTCGGACAGGCCTCGATGATGATCGCCCGTGAGCTCGGCCTGGCCGACGAGCGCATCGAGGTGCTCCGCTTCGCCGGGATCCTGCACGACGTCGGCAAGCTGGGCGTGCCGACGCGGCTGCTGCGCAAGAACGGGCCCCTGACGCCCGAGGAACGCCAGGTCATCGAGCTGCACCCCGAGTACGGGCACGAGATGGTGCGCGGGATCTCCTTCCTCGGCGAGGCCCGGGCCGCCGTACTGCATCACCACGAGCGGCTGGACGGAAGCGGCTACCCCTATGGGCTGAGCGGAAGTCAGATCCCGGAATCGGCAAGGGTGGTGGCGGTCGCGGACGCGTTCGACGCGATGACCTCGACCCGGTCCTACTCGCGGGCCCGGCCAGTCTCCGTCGCGCTGCGGGAGCTCGAGAAGTGCGCCGGCTCGCAGTTCGACCCCCGGATGGTCACGGCCCTCGCCCGAGCCGTCGACCAGCACGGATGGCATCCGGCCGTGACCGCCGACGAGGCCGCCGCGCCCGCTCCCCGCCCGGCGGTCGCCGGTGCCCCCGGAGCCCACCGGTGAGCGCCCCGAGACCGAGCCGCCTGCTGAGCCTCGTCCACGCCTGCGCCGCCCTTCTCGCCACGGGCTGTCTGCTCGGCAGCGTGTCCGGCGGCCTCGTCGAGCGCGGCACGGCCGTCGCCTTCGGGGTCCTGATCGTCCTCGGCGAGCTCACCCGCTGGACCGGGGCCGAGGGCAGGGAGGCCGCACCGCTCGGGGCCGCCGCAGCGCTGTCGTACGCCCTGCTGGGGGAGCTGGGCGGGCGGCCCACCGGGCACGGCCTCGCACAGGTCGTCGCCGTAGTCCTCGCCGCCTCGCTCCTCGGCAGCGTGCCGCACATCGCACGAGGGCGCCCCGTGCTGGACCATCTCGCCCGGCGCGTGCTCACCGTCGGCTTCGCCGCCGTCTGCTTCCAACCCCTGTTCAACCAGGGCACGTTCCGCGGCTGGGGCACCTCCTACGCCCTGCTCCTGCTCGCGATCCTCGCCCTCACCACCCTGTGCGACGCCATGCTCGCCGCGGCCCTGGCGCACTCGCGCACCCGATGGCCGTTCTGGCCGCTGCTGCGGGACGAGCTGCGGGCGACCCTCGGGATCGGGTCGGCCGTCTGCGCGACCGGCGCCGTGATGGCGCTCGCGGTCGCCGTGGTCGGGCTGTGGGCCCTGCCCGTGTTCTCGCTGCCCCTGCTGCTCACCCAGATGTCCTTCCACCGGTACGCCGCCGTGCGGACCACCTATCGGCAGACCATCGCCTCCCTGGCCAGGGCCACCGAGATCGCCGGGTACACCCCGACCGGACACGCCCGGCGGGTGGCCGCGCTCAGCCGGGAGGTCGGGCGGGACCTGGGCCTGTCCGAGACGGAGCTCACCGTGCTGGAGTACGCGGCGCTCATGCACGACATCGGCCAGCTCAGCCTGGTCGATCCGGTGCCGGCCGGGGCCACCGCCGTGCTCCCCGTCGAGGAACAGCGGCGGATCGCGCTGCTCGGCGGTGCCGTCGTACGCCAGACCGGGGTGAATGCGCAGGTCGCGATGATCGTGGAGCGGCTCGCCGACCCCTGCCCGGAGCAGCCGGTCGCCGCGCGGATCGTGCGGGCGGTGAACGCCTACGAGGAGAAGGTGCGCGACGCGGGTCCGGGCGGGTCGCTGGAGGCGCTGGAGGAGCTGCGGCTGGGCACCGCGGGGGAGTATGCGCCGGAAGTGGTCGGGTCGCTCGCACGGGTGCTGTCCAGAGACCGTCTTACAGCGCCCGTGGCTGGGTAACCCATGGGTAATGAGCGCCCTTCCAGCCGTACGTGGTTGGATGCGAATGAGAGTGTGTCCGGGGGCGAGCACTAGCCAGCCCACTCCACGGAACTGGCAGGCGGGAATCGTGAGGATCTTCGGCAAGGGACGGCACCGGCCCTCCGCCTCCTGGCGGCAGGCCACCGACCGGGCGTTCACGCTCATCGGCGACGGCCGGTACGAGGACGCGGGCGCGCTGCTTACACGTGCCGCCGATCTGGAGCCCTGGCTTTCGGAGTCCTGGTTCAACCTCGCGCTGCTGCACAAGTTCCGGCACGACTGGGAACAGGCACGGGCGGCCGGACTGCGTGCCGTGGCGCTCCTCGACCGGGAGACCGGGGCGCCCGACTGGTGGAACGTCGGCATCGCGGCCACCGCGCTGCAGGACTGGCCGCTGGCCCGGCGGGCCTGGCAGGCGTACGGACTGCGGGTGCCCGGCGGGGCGACCGAGTCCGGTGAGCCGGTCGGCATGGACCTGGGCAGCGCGGCCGTACGGCTGTCCCCCGAGGGGGAGGCCGAGGTCGTGTGGGGGCGGCGGCTCGACCCCGCCCGTATCGAGGTGCTGTCGATTCCGCTGCCGTCGTCCGGGCGGCGCTGGGGCGAGGTCGTGCTCCACGACGGCGTGCCGCACGGCGAGCGGACCACGTCCGCCGGACATGCATACCCCGTCTTCGACGAGATCGAGCTGTGGGCGCCGTCGCCGGTGCCCACCTGGGTGGTCCTCCTGGAGGCCGCCACCGAGGCCGACCGGGACGCGCTGGAGCAGCTCGCCGCCGACGCCGGGTTCGCCGCGGAGGACTGGTCCTCGTCCGTGCGGCTGCTGTGCCGGATGTGCTCCGAGTCGCGGATGCCGTCCGACGAGGGCGACGGGGAGCACCTGGATCCGCACGACCACAGTGAGCCGGGTCACCCCGGTCCGCTGGGGCACCGGACCGACGGGCAGCTGTGGGTGCCGGAGCGGGAGTGCGGGGTGGCCGCGCCGGCCGCGCTGGTTCGGGGGTTGCTGGACGGGTGGGTTGCCGACAGCCCGGATTCTCGGGATTGGCGGGATCTCGAAGAGGTCTGCTGAGCGTTCGCCGTACCCTGTATCAGCGTCACACCCCCTTTTCTTCTTTTGTTTGTGCAGGAAGGCATACGTCGGTCATGGCCCAGCAGGACACCGAGCAGCAGCACGCGGGCGTGCTCCCCGTGGACGACGAGGGTTTCGTCGTCGACACCGAGGACACGGAGGAGCGCGAGAACGCCTGGCGTGAGCGCGGCACCTCGCGGCCGATCACCGTCGTCGGGAACCCGGTCCTGCACAAGGAGTGCAAGGACGTCACCGAGTTCGGCGCCGAGCTGGAGCAGCTGGTCGCGGACATGTTCGCCTCGCAGCACACCGCCGAGGGCGTGGGCCTGGCCGCCAACCAGATCGGCGTCGATCTGAAGGTCTTCGTCTACGACTGCCAGGACGACCAGGGCGAGCGGCACGTCGGCGTCGTCTGCAACCCGAAGCCGGTCGAGCTGCCCGCCGACCGGCGCCGGCTGGACGACAGCAACGAGGGCTGCCTCTCCGTGCCGACCGCGTACGCGCCGCTCGCCCGCCCCGACTACGCCGAGGTGACCGGGCAGGACGAGAAGGGCAACCCGATCAAGGTGCGCGGCACCGGGTACTTCGCCCGCTGCCTGCAGCACGAGACCGACCACCTGTACGGCTACCTCTACATCGACCGGCTCTCCAAGCGCGAGCGCAAGGACGCGCTGCGGCAGATGGCCGAGAGCGAGCCCCGCTACCCCGTGGTCGCCAACGACTGAGCCGGCTAGGCGGCGGTCGGACCCTGGAACGTCCTGCGGTAGGCGTTGGGGGTCGTCCCCAGCGCCCGTACGAACTGGTGGCGCAGCGCCGCCGCGGTGCCGAAGCCCGTTCGGCCCGCGATCGCGTCCACCGTCTCGTCCGAACCCTCCAGCAACTCCTGCGCCAGCAGAACCCGTTGGCGCAGGATCCAGCGGTAGGGAGTCGTGCCGGTCTCCTGCTGGAAGCGGCGGGCGAAGGTGCGCGGGGACATGTGCGCACGCTCGGCGAGCTGCTCGACGGTGAGGTCCTCGTCGAGGTGCCCCTCCATCCAGGCCAGTACCTCGCCGACCGTGTCGCAGTGGGAGCGGGGCAGCGGCCGCTCGATGTACTGGGCCTGCCCGCCGTCCCGGTGCGGCGGTACGACCATCCGCCGGGCGATCTTGTTGGCCACATCGGGCCCCTGTTCCTGCCGCACGATGTGCAGACAGGCGTCGATCCCCGCGGCGGTGCCGGCACTGGTGATCACCGGGCCCTCGTCGACGTAGAGCATGTCCGGCTCGACGATGGCCTTCGGGTTCTGCCGGGCCAGTTCCGCGGCGTGCCGCCAGTGCGCGCTGCAGCGCCGCCCGTCGAGCAGCCCGGCAGCGCCGAGCACAAAGACGCCGGAGCACACGCTGAGCACCCGCGCACCTCGGTCCACGGCCCTGACCAGGGCGTTCAGCAGCTCTGGCGGATAGACGCGGGTGGCGAAGTCATCCCCCGCCGGCACGACGATCAGATCGGCCTCCTCCAGCCGCTCCAGGCCGTGCGGCGTGGAGACGGTGAGGCCGCCGACATGGGTGCCCAGCGCCGGTCCCTCGGCCGAGGCGACGGCGAAATCGTAGGTGGGCAGCCCGTCGTCGCTGCGGTCGAGGCCGAACACCTCGCAGACGACGCCCAGTTCAAAGGGGTGCACACCGTCGAGGAGTACGGCGGCCACGTTTCTCAACATACTGCCAGTGTGCCTCACGGCTGGCAGTAAATCGAGGGTGTGCGGCAGTCCTGCCACTGTTCGTCATGAGTGTCCGGAGCGACAGTGGTGTCATGACTACAGAACAGACACAGACACTGCTCACCATGGTCTTCGTGCTCGGGATCTTCGTGCTCCTGGCCCTCCCGTCAGTGATCGGGATCGTGCACGACAGGCGCATCGACCGTCAGATCAGGGAGGCCCAGGGACGCAACGAGCCCGAGGCTCAGAAGTCCTCGTCCAGGTCGACGGTGCCCTCCACCGCCACCTGGTACGCCGAGGGACGCCGCTCGAAGAAGTTGGTGAGCTCCTGAACACCCTGCAGCTCCATGAAGGAGAAGGGGTTCTCGGAGCCGTACACCGGAGCGAAGCCGAGGCGCGTCAGGCGCTGATCGGCGACACACTCCAGGTACTGCCGCATCGACTCGGTGTTCATGCCCGGGAGGCCGTCACCGCACAGGTCGCGCCCGAACTGGAGCTCGGCCTCGACGGCCTCCCTCAGCATGTCGGTGACCTGCTGCTGGAGTTCGCCGTCGAAGAGCTCGGGCTCCTCCTTGCGGACGGTGTCGACGACGTCGAAGGCGAAGCTCATGTGCATCGTCTCGTCGCGGAACACCCAGTTGGTGCCGGTGGCCAGGCCGTGCAGCAGGCCGCGGCTGCGGAACCAGTAGACGTAGGCGAAGGCACCGTAGAAGAACAGGCCCTCGATGCACGCCGCGAAGCAGATCAGGTTGAGCAGGAAGCGACGCCGGTCGGCCTTGGTCTCCAGGCGGTCCAGCTTCTCGACCTCGTTGATCCACTTGAAGCAGAACTCGGCCTTCTCACGGATCGACGGGATGTTCTCGACGGCGTCGAAGGCCGCCGCCCGGTCCGCCGGGTCGGGCAGGTAGGTGTCGAGCAGCGTCAAGTAGAACTGGACGTGCACGGCCTCCTCGAAGAGCTGCCTGCTCAGGTACAGGCGCGCCTCGGGCGAGTTGATGTGCTTGTACAGCGTCAGCACCAGGTTGTTCGCCACGATCGAGTCGCCCGTCGCGAAGAACGCGACCAGCCGGCCGATCATGTGCTGCTCACCCTCGGACAGCTTCGCCAGGTCGGCGACGTCGGAGTGGAGGTCGACCTCCTCGACGGTCCAGGTGTTCTTGATGGCGTCCCGGTAGCGCTCGTAGAAGTCCGGGTAGCGCATGGGACGCAGGGTCAGTTCGAAGCCCGGGTCGAGCAGGTTGCTGTTACGGGTGGTCATTACTGGCAGGCCTCGCAGGACTCGGGGTTTTCCAGGGAGCAGGCGACGGCGTCGGGCTCGGCGACCTGCTGGACGGGGATGGTCTTCTCGGGCTGGGCGGACTGAGCCTGGGCGGCGCGGGCGATGCGGGTCGCCGGGCGCGAGCGCAGGTAGTACGTCGTCTTCAGGCCCGACTTCCAGGCGTACGCGTACATCGAGGAGAGCTTGCCGATGGTCGGCGTCTCCAGGAACAGGTTCAGGGACTGGGACTGGTCCAGGAACGGCGTCCGGTCGGCGGCCATGTCGATCAGGCCGCGCTGCGGGATCTCCCACGCCGTGCGGTACAGGGCCCGTACTTCGGCGGGGATCCAGGCGAAGTCCTGCACCGAGCCGTTCGCTTCGCGCAGCGCCTCACGGGTGCGGGCGTCCCAGACGCCGAGCGCCTTGAGCTCGTCGACCAGGTAGGAGTTGACCTGGAGGAACTCGCCGGACAGCGTCTCGCGCTTGAACAGGTTGGAGACCTGCGGCTCGATGCACTCGTAGACACCGGCGATGGAAGCGATGGTGGCGGTGGGCGCGATGGCGAGCAGCAGGGAGTTGCGCATACCGGTCGTGGCGATACGGCTGCGCAGGGCCGCCCAGCGCTCCGGCCAGGTCAGCTCGACGCCGTAGTGGTCGGGGTGCAGCACACCCTTGGCGGAACGGGTCTTCTCCCAGGCCGGCAGCGGACCGCTCCGCTCGGCGAGGTCGGCGGAGGCCTCGTACGCGGCGAGCATGATGCGCTCGGCGATACGGGTGGACAGGGCCTTCGCCTCGGCCGAGTCGAAGGGCAGCCGCAGCTTGAAGAAGACGTCCTGCAGGCCCATCGCACCCAGGCCCACCGGACGCCACTTGGCGTTGGAACGGCCCGCCTGCTCGGTCGGGTAGAAGTTGATGTCGACGACACGGTCGAGGAAGGTGACGGCCGTGCGGACGGTGGCGTCGAGCCGCTCCCAGTCGATGTCGCCGGTCGTCGTGTCGACGAACGAGCCGAGGTTGACGGACCCCAGGTTGCAGACGGCCGTCTCCCCGTCGTCCGTGACCTCCAGGATCTCCGTGCAGAGGTTGGAGGAGTGGACGACCTGGCCCGGCAGGGCGGTCTGGTTGGCGGTGCGGTTGGCGGCGTCCTTGAAGGTCATCCAACCGTTGCCGGTCTGCGCGAGGGTGCGCATCATGCGGCCGTACAGGTCACGGGCCGGGATGGTCTTCCGCGCGAGACCGCTCGCCTCCGCCTTGCGGTACGCCGCCTCGAACTCCTCGCCCCACAGGTCGACCAGCTCCGGCACGTCCGACGGCGAGAACAGCGACCACGGCTCATCGGCGTTGACCCGGCGCATGAACTCGTCCGGGATCCAGTGCGCGAGGTTGAGGTTGTGCGTACGCCGGGCGTCCTCACCGGTGTTGTCGCGCAGCTCCAGGAACTCCTCGATGTCGGAGTGCCAGGTCTCCAGGTAGACCGCGGCGGCACCCTTGCGCCGGCCGCCCTGGTTCACGGCGGCGACGGAGGCGTCGAGGGTCTTCAGGAACGGGACGATGCCGTTGGAGTGCCCGTTGGTGCCTCGGATCAGTGAACCGCGGCTGCGGATACGGGAGTACGCGATGCCGATGCCGCCGGCGTGCTTGGAGAGGCGGGCGACCTGGTGGTAGCGGTCGTAGATGGAGTCCAGCTCGTCGAGCGGGGAGTCGAGGAGGTAGCAGGACGACATCTGGGGGTGCCGGGTGCCGGAGTTGAAGAGCGTGGGGGAGGAGGGGAGGTAGTCGAGGCGACTCATGAGCCCGTAGAGCGCGGCGACTTCGTCCAGTGCCCGGGTGGTGTCGTCCTCGGCGAGACCGGCGGCGACACGCAGCATGAAGTGCTGGGGTGTCTCGATCACCTTGCGGGTGATGGGGTGCCGGAGCAGATAGCGGCTGTGCAGGGTGCGCAGGCCGAAATAGCCGAAGCGGTCGTCGGCGCCCGTGTCGATCAGCGCGTCGAGGCGGGCCGCGTGGATCCGCGCGAACTCGGCGGTCCGGTCGGCGATGAGCCCCTCGCGGTGGCCGACCACGACCGACTCGGTGAAGGACGTGACGCCCTGCGAGGCGGCCTCGGCGGCGATGGAGATGGTCAGCAGCCGGGCGGCCAGCCTGCTGTAGGCGGGGTCCTCGGAGATGAGACCGGCCGCCGCCTCGGTGGCCAGTTCGCGCAGCTCCGCCTCGTCCGCGCGGGCCGACCGGCCGCGCAGAGCGGCGGCGGCGACCCGGCCGGGGTCGGCGTCGGGGAGGTCGGCGGTCAGCTCGGCCAGGAGCCGCAGCAACGCGGTTCCCGGGGCGTCATCGTCGATCGGGACCGCTGAGACGGCTGAGGCCGGGTCTGCTGGCGCGATGGTCACGTGGGGGCTCTCCCTCGCTCGGCACGGGGGCCTTGCGGAGGGCAGGGGGCAGCACACGAGCGCACACGGCGTCGCGTCCACCGGCCCATTCCACGAGGCCCGGACGTCTGGGCGCACCGGCCGGGTGGCCGGGCGCGCTGTCGGCAGGTCCTCGGACTGACTCCTGTGCACGGGGTTCCTGGGTTCCTGGGGTTCCTGGGAACAGACATGCACAAGTACACCGTTGCGGGACAGTTCCGGATTCGCACCGGATTCCCCTGCGACGACAGCGAGGACGAGCATACATCTTGTGCTCGCCCGCCACGCCACCCCCAGATGTTGTGTCGCGGTGGTTTCAGAGCGTCAACTCATAGGTGAGGAGAGTGAGGTCGAGGACGTCCGGGAGCGGATTCCAGTCCCGATCGGGTGTGCGGACGAAGCCCAGGCGTTCGTAGATGCGATGCGCGCCGAGCATGGTCCGCTGGGTCGACAGCACGATCCGCACACAGCCCTCGGTGGCCCGGGCGCGGGAGACGCAGGCGCGGACGAGGGCCTCGCCGGCGCCGCGTCCGCGGGCGATGCCGTCGACGGCGAGCATCCGGATCTCGGCCTCGCCGGGCCGGGCTATGTCGGCCATGGGGCCGCCGCACGGCACGAAGGTCACCCCGCCCAGCAGCCGGTCGTCCTCGACGGCCACGAGCACCTCGGCGGCAGCCGCCCGCCCCGCCACGTCCTTGAGCTCCCCCAGGTACGAGTCGCTCTCACCGAAGTCGAGGAGGTCGTCCTGGAGGTAGGCCTGGGCGGTGATCTCGCCGAGCGCGTCGTACTCGCCGGGATGCACCTGCCGGATCACGATGTCCATGCGGTCGAGTCTGGCGGACGGGTCCCGGCGACGGCCTGGGTTTTTTATCGAGGGCCGCCGGGTTGCGGGCAGTTTTGGGAGTGCTTCCATGGAGGTAGGTGTCGACGCCCGCGGTCCCTTTCGTTTCGAGAGCCTGTCTCGGAAGGAGACGCACGATGACGAGGGTCGTCCGGCACCCGCCCGGCAAGGAGCGGCCGCGCAACGCGCCGATGGCGACACTTGCTCCGAGACGGGCGGGCAGTTGGGCCGGGCGGGGATTCGTGGGGCACTGGCACCGGCTGACGATCCGTCTGGAAGCCCGCCGTGGCACCACCCGCCCCAAGAAATGGCGCCGCTGGATCTCCTACACCAACGCCACCCGGGCCGTCTGGGTGGTGGCCGCGCTCGCGCTGCTCGCCTGGGCCGTGGAGGGCCTGTACATCGTGATCACGGGCACCACGACCGGCTTTGAGGAGTGGCGGCAGGACAGCGAGGGGTTCGAAGCCGTCATGCGCTTCGTCGGCCCGGTGCTCGCCGCGTCGATCGCCGCCACGCTCTTCCTGTTCTGGTGGTACCGGTGGACGAAGCGGCGCTATCTCGCGAAGGCACGGGACGACCCCCATGGACTGGTGGTCACCGCCGGCCCGGACGCCGCTGACATCGTGGGCCGGGAGGACATCGCCCAGGTCATCGCCGAACGGCTGCGGGAGCGCGACACCCGCCGGCCCTATCTGCTGGTCGGCGGCGTCGGCGTGGGCAAGACGGCCGTGCTGGTCCGGCTCACCGAACTGCTGGCCGAGCAGAACGCCGTGCCGGTGCCGATCCGGCTGCGGGACGCGACCGGCGACCTGAACTTCGAACGCATGGCCAGGCAGCGCTTCGCCGAGGAGGCGCCCCGGGGCATCCTCGCGCGCAGCAAGACCGACCGGGTCTGGCAGCAGCTGCTCGCCGACGACAAACCGGTCGTCATCGCCGACGGGCTGGAGGAGGCCCTTCTCGGCGACGGCCTCCAGCAGAACCGGGACAACATCATCCGGCGGGCCATCGAGCGCGCCCACGAGGAGAAACTGCCCCTCGTCATCGCCTCCCGGCCGCACAGCCCGCTGGAGAGCACCCCGGCCGCGATCGTGGAGCTGGAACCGCTCAGCGAGGAGGAGGCCCTGCGCTTCGTCCAGGCACATGTTCCGGAGGCCGACGAACGCCGCGTGGACTGGATCGTGGAGACGGCGGAGGTGACCGAATCGCCCGTCTATCTGCAGATAGCCCGCGAACTGCACCGACACGGAGCCCTGGAGCACGATCGTCCGGACAACGACCCGCAGCACATGAACACCCGCAGCCGCGACCGCGGCACGCTGCGGCTCTGGCTGCTGGAGACCTGGGACCAGGCACTGTGCGAGGGCCGGCTGCGCAAGGACGTCGCACTGAGCCGACGGGAGCGCCGCGACACCCTCGAAGTGGTCTCCGCGCTGGCCTGCGTGGGACTGCTCCAGGACAAGCTGGAGGTCGGCTTCGGGGAACTGCTCGACACCGACGTCCATCCCGGCCCGGCCAGGCGTGCGCAGGCCCGCGCCGAGCACCTGTGGAGCAGCGGACGCGGCTTCGACCGGTACGGCAGACGCGGCAACGTCTTCTCCGAGTGGCACCGGCAGCAGATCTGGGACGTGCTCTGCCGACGGCTCGGCCAGGAGGAGCGGAGGCGGCTGCGCCGGGGCAACATGGACCAGTGCCGTGCCGCCCTCGCCCGGATCGCGCGCAACGCCGACAAGCTGGGACTGGTGGAGGGCTTCGAACGCAAGGTCCGCTTCCCGCACAGCATCATCCAGGCCTACTTCGGCTACCGCGTCCTGAACGAACTGGGCGAGCGGGACACCGGAGAGCTCGTCGAGCAGGCGTTGCAGCCACCCGGCCCCAGTCGCGAACTGCTCATGTCCCTGGTGCTGTTGTCGCGCCGGCGGGCGGCGACGCTGCGGGCCCCGAGGGACGGTGTCCGGGCGGAGGCGAAGAAGGAGATCGAGGAACTGCTCCGCAAGTCGCCCGTGGGCGGCCACACCGTGGCCCACCGGCTCCGCACGGCCGCGCGCCGCCGTACCGAGGATCCCAAGGCCCTGGATCTGTACGCGGCGGCCGTGGAGATCGAGAGCGCGGAGGAGTCCCCGAGGCTGCTGGGCGGCATCGTCGACGAAGTGCGCAAGAGGTGGGCCGGTTTCAAGGGGGACCGGCGCACTCTCGACGACGCCAAACTGAGGCTGCTCAGGCAACTAGGGGCAGCGCTGCGCGGCGTCTCCGGCCGGATCGACACCACTCCGCTCTACGAGGACCTCGTCCAGATCGGCGTACGGGAACCCTCCTACTCCATCCGCCTGGCCGCGGCCCAGGAGTTCGGCACCGGCGGCAACGCGGCGTTTGCGGTGATCCGCGGATGGGTCGGGATTAACACCGACCCCGTGCGGGAGTACGACGACCGGCTCGGCGAGCTGACGGCGTGGAAGCGGCGGGAGTACGAGCGATGGGCCGAGCGCATGGCACGGGCGAGGGCCGCGGGCGCGCCCTCACGGGCCCGTTCCGAGCGCATCGGCCGGCTGCAGCAGGACCGGCGCGGTCTCAACCAGGAATACCGCAGGAGGCGGGTCGATCTGCTCCGGGAGTTCACGATGCGCGCCTGGATGATCCCCATGCTGCTGGGCTCCGTCGACGAGGCGCACCGTGACGAGGCCAGGGAACGCCTCACCAAGTGGCTGCGCCACCTCGACCCGAAGGCCACCGGCGGCGCCCCCGACCTGCCGCTCGCCCTGGAGGCCGCGCTGGCCCAGGGTTTCAAGTACGCGGCCAACCGGCGCATACGGCATCCGCAGGCCTACACCGGCGGTCGCGCCGACCTGATCCGGCAGGCGGAGACCGTGCTGCGGCAGTCCCGTTGCTGGTACGCGCAGCTCATGCTGCTCCAGGCGCTGTGCCTGTGGGAGCTCCCGGACGGCCTGGGCGTCCACGAGCCGGATGCACAGGCGACGAACGGGAAGGGCGATCGCGACGGCGCGCGTGGGCCGTACCCGGGGATGCGCGGGACGACCGCCGTACAGACCGTGAAGCGGTGGCTGTCGATGACCGGCACGGTGAACCCGGCGCCCGGGCAACCGGAGCCGAACGGCGACTCGCCCCGGCGGTTCCTGCACCCGTTCGTCGCCGAGGCGGGCGACCTGGTCGCCCTCGCGCTGGAGACCGGGCAGCCGGAGCGGTTCCTCTGGATTGACGAGAAGGGCGTCGCCGACAACATCGGCGCACGCACGGGCAGCCCCGAGGGATACCGCAAGCACAACCTGTGGATTCCGCCCTCGGTCGGGTGGAGCACCCTCGATGCGCGTGCCCAACGCCTCGTCGCCGATGTGCTGGTGATGCTGAACCTCGTCGAACGGGACGGGCATCCCGACGAGGTCGAGGAGCGGATGGCCCGCGTCGAGCAGCCCGGGATGCAGCTCCCGCCGTGCATCCGCAGCGACCGCGGTCCGCTGCGGCCCGACCTGCGGGCCGGCATCTCGGCCCCGCCCACGCCGGGCACGACATGTCTGCCGGACTGCAAGTTCCAGCTCTGCCCCTACCCGCCGCGGGGCTGCGTGCCCAGGGGGGAGATCCGGGAGCCGTTCTGCCGCCAGCAACAGGCCCTGCTACCGGGACGCGCACGCCGCCACCTTCCCAGAGGCCTGCGCCGCAAGACACCGCACTGGGTCAGCATGCGCGTCCGGGAACTGGACGACTTCTGGCAGCAGATGGCCGGGCGTACGCGCAGCTAGTGCGGCACGCCCGGCCATCGGGCAGGTGAACCGGCGTCAGTGGGACGAGCCCGCCGTCGCCGGCGGCAGTTCCACCTCCACGCCCGGGTCCCCGGCGTCCGCCGTGTAGTCCTCCGGCTTCGTCTCGTCGACGCCGTCCGGAGCCTTCGCGGCCTTCAGGACGAAGGTCAGGACCACGGTGACCAGGACGTTGAGCACGAACGCCGTCAGGCCGATGTAGCCGATCTCGCCGATGCCCGGGATCTCCTTCGCCGAACCGCCGAAGTGCTGCTGGGTCGGGGAGGCGACGCCGTACGCGGCGACCGTGCCGTAGATCATGCCGACCGCCCAGCCGGCCAGCAGCGCCCAGCGGTGGAACCAGCGGGTGAACAGGCCGCCGACCAGGGCCGGGAAGGTCTGCAGGATCCAGATGCCGCCCAGCAGCTGGAAGTTGATGGCGACCGTCTTGTCCATCGTCAGGACGAAGACCAGCGCGCCCACCTTCACCAGCAGGGACACGATCTTGGAGACCTTGGTCTCCTGCGCGGGCGTGGCGTCCGGCTTGATGAAGTCCTTGTAGATGTTGCGGGTGAAGAGATTCGCGGCCGCGATCGACATGATCGCCGCCGGCACCAGCGCGCCGATGCCGATCGCCGCGAAGGCCACGCCCGCGAACCAGGACGGGAACATGTTCTCGAACAGCTGCGGAATCGCCAGCTGGCCGTTCTGCACCTTGATCCCGGCCGCGATCGCCATGAAGCCCAGCAGGGCCAGCAGGCCCAGCATCAGGGAGTACAGCGGCAGGATCGTGGTGTTGCGGCGGATCACCTCACGGCTGCGGGAGGACAGCGTCGCGGTGATCGAGTGCGGGTACATGAAGAGCGCGAGCGCGGAGCCCAGCGCCAGCGTGGCGTACGTCCACTGCCCGGCCTCGGCTGGGACCAGCGCACCGCGCGGCGCGCCCGTGGCCGGGTTGGTCTGGCTGTACGCCTCGCTCGCCTTGGCGAAGATCTCGTCGAAGCCGCCCAGCTTGATCGGGATGTAGATGATCGCCACCGCGATGACGATGTAGATCAGCGTGTCCTTCACGAACGCGATCAGCGCGGGGGCGCGCAGACCCGACGAGTAGGTGTACGCGGCCAGCACACCGAAGGCGATGAGCAGCGGCAGGTCCTTGATGAACCAGTTGGTGTTCTCGCCGCCGCCGACGCCCATCACGTCCAGCACGGCCTGGATGCCGACGAGCTGGAGCGCGATGTACGGCATCGTCGCCAGGATGCCGGTGACGGCCACCGCCAGCGACAGGCCCTTGGAACCGAAGCGCCCGCGCACGAAGTCCGAGGTCGTCACATAGCCGTGCTTGTGCGACACCGACCACAGACGCGGCAGGAACGTGAAGACCAGCGGGTACACCAGGATCGTGTACGGCACCGCGAAGAAGCCGGCCGCGCCCGCCGCGTAGATCGCCGCGGGTACGGCGACGAAGGTGTACGCCGTGTACAGGTCGCCGCCGAGCAGGAACCAGGTGACCCAGGTGCCGAACGACCGGCCGCCCAGGCCCCATTCGTCGAGGCTGTTCTCGTTCTCGGCCTTGCGCCAGCGCGCGGCGAGGAAGCCCATGACCGTGACGAGCAGGAAGAAGATGATGAAGACGGCGAGTGCAACGCCGTTGACGCCGTCCTTCACTTCGACGCACCGCCCTTCTGAGCGGCGCGGGCACGCTGGTCACGCTGCCACAGCTTGTACGCGGTCATCGTCAGCAGCGTGGAGATGAGGACCCACAGCATCTGGTACCAGTAGAAGAACGGGATGCCGGCCAACGTCGGATCGGTCTTGGCATACGAACCGACCCACAGCATCGCCACGAAGGGCGCGCCGAGGCAGAGCGCGATGACGACCCGCACAGGCGTCACCACCGGCCCTCTGTTCACTTCTGGCACATCTGACATCTGACGGCTCCGTCCCCTCACTGATCACCTGAGAAACGCCCGGGCAATGTAGGTGACGGTGCAACGACAGCGGAAGACCCTGTCCGCATATCGGATGTGGAGGGTTGGTGTGCATGGCAGCTTCAGGGCGGCGCCGCGCTCAGCAGCAGCGGAACCCCTGGCGTGGGTCGGCTTCCTGACGGTCCGTCCGCATCCGTTCGAAGTCGCGCCGGGAGGGCACCTTCGCGTCCGGGTGCTCATGCCGGATGTGTGCGACATAGCGGTCGTACGCCGACTCGTCGGTCAGCTCCCGCACATACCAGCGCACGCTACCGAGCACCCGCCGAAGTGACCGCACTGCGCTCCTCCTCCTTCTCCTCCTTGGTCGGGAACAGCCCGGCCGGAGCGATGATCTTGGACTCCACGTACGGCGTCTCGCTGAGCGTGGACAGGGCCGGGCGGCGGACATGCCGGACGCAGACGCGGGTGGCGTCGACGATCACGACGACGATCAGGAGGGCGAGGGCCGCCGTGAGGACTCCGTCCACCGTGGAGTTGGTGACCACGGTGTGCATGTCGTCCATGCTCTTGGCGGGCGGCAGCACCTCGCCGCGGTCGATGGCGTCCTGGAAGATCTGACGCTGCTTGAGGAAACCGACCTTCGGGTCGCTGGAGAACACCTTCTGCCAGCTGGCGGTCAGCGTCACCGTGGCGTCCCAGGCCAGCGGAACCCCGGTGATCCAGGCCCACTTCAGGCGCCCGGACTTCACCAGCAGAGTCGTGCAGACGGCGAGGGCGACGGCCGCGAGCAGCTGGTTCGAGATGCCGAAGATCGGGAACAGCTGGTTGATGCCGCCGAGAGGCTCGTGGACGCCCACCCACAGGAAGTAGCCCCACAGACCGCACACGATCGCGCTGGTGATGGCCAGGCCCGGCTTCCAGCTGACGTTCTTGAAGGGCCGGTAGACGTTGCCCAGCATGTCCTGGAGCATGAACCGGCCCACGCGCGTGCCGGCGTCCAGCGCGGTCAGGATGAACAGCGCCTCGAACATGATCGCGAAGTGATACCAGAAGGCGCGCAGCCCGCCGCCGGTGACCTGCGAGAAGATCTCCGAGACGCCGATGGCGAGGGTGGGCGCCCCGCCGGTGCGGGAGAGCAGGGACGCCTCCTCGACGTTCTTCGCCGCCTGGGCCAGGTCCTCCGGGGAGATCTGGTAGCCCCAACTGCCCACCACTTGCGAGGCGTTCTGCACGGTGTCGCCGATGACCCCGGCCGGCGCGTTCATCGCGAAGTACAGGCCCGGGTCGATGATGCTCGCCGCGACCAGCGCCATCACGGCGACCGACGACTCCATCAGCATGGAGCCGTAGCCGATCATCCGGACCTGTGTCTCCTTCTGGATCATCTTCGGCGTCGTACCGGACGAGATCAGCGCGTGGAAGCCGGACAGGGCGCCGCAGGCGATGGTGATGAAGACGAAGGGGAAGAGCGACCCCGCGAAGACCGGGCCGTCGCCGCGGGAGGCGAAGTCCGTCACCGGGTCCATCTTCAGCGTCGGCAGCGCGACGACCACACCGAGGGCGAGCAGGAAGATCGTGCCGATCTTCATGAAGGTCGACAGGTAGTCGCGCGGCGCCAGCAGCATCCACACCGGCAGGATCGAGGCGATGAAGCCGTACGCCACCATCCAGACGACCAGCGTCGAGGGCGCGAGGGTGAAGGTGCCGGCCCACGAGGACTCGGCGACCCAGCGCCCCGCGACCAGGGCGAGCAGCAGCAGGGCGACGCCGATGACCGAGACCTCGGTGACCCGGCCGGGGCGCAGCACCCGCAGGTAGAAGCCCATCAGCAGGGCGATCGGGATCGTCATCGCGATGGAGAAGGTGCCCCACGGGGACTGCGCGAGGGCGTTGACGATCACCAGGGCCAGCACGCCGAGCAGGATGATCATGATGACGAAGGTGGCCAGCAGCGCCGCCGCGCCGCCGAACGGGCCGATCTCCTCGCGCGCCATCTGGCCCAGCGAGCGGCCGTCCCGGCGGGTGGAGAAGAACAGCACCACCATGTCCTGGACCGCGCCCGCGAAGATGACGCCGACGATGATCCAGATCGTGCCCGGGAGATACCCCATCTGCGCGGCCAGCACGGGCCCCACCAGTGGTCCGGCGCCGGCGATCGCCGCGAAGTGGTGGCCGAGCAGGACACGGCGGTCGGTGGGGTGGAAGTCGATGCCGTTGTTGAGGCGTTCGGCCGGGGTGGCCCTGTTCCGGTCGACCTTGAGGACCTTGTACGCGATGAACTTGGCGTAGAAGCGGTAGGCGATGGCGTACGAGCCGAGTGCGGCGGCGACCATCCAGGCGGCGGAGACCTCCTCACCCCGGGACAGCGCGAGTACGGTCCATCCCGCGGCGCCGACCAGCGCGACGAGGCTCCAGATGACGACGGTTCGGGGATTCGCGGTACGCACCGGGTGGTCCTCCCGTCCATGCGGCGACGGGAGGAACGTAGAACAGGAAAGGGGGATGCGCTACACCGCGTGCACTACCTCAAGTGGCCTAATCCTGCGGCCGCTTGAGCCGAGCCACGAACTTGTACCGGTCCCCGCGGTACACCGACCGCACCCACTCCACCGGCTGCCCGTCCCGGTCCAGCGAGTGCCGGGACAGCATCAGCATCGGCAGGCCCACGTCGGTGCCGAGCAGGCCGGCCTCGCGCGGGGTGGCCAGGGAGGTCTCGATGGTCTCCTCGGCCTCGGCGAGGTGGACGTCGTAGACCTCGGCGAGCGCGGTGTAGAGGGAGGTGTACTTCACCAGGCTGCGCCTGAGCGCCGGGAAGCGCTTCGCGCTCAGGTGGGTCGTCTCGATCGCCATCGGCTCACCGTTGGCCATGCGCAGCCGCTCGATGCGCAGCACCCGGCCGCCGGCCGTGATGTCGAGCAGATCGGCGAGGCGGTCGTCGGCGGTGATGTAGCCGATGTCGAGGAGCTGCGAGGTCGGCTCCAGGCCCTGGGCGCGCATGTCCTCGGTGTACGAGGTGAGTTGCAGCGCCTGGGAGACCTTCGGCTTGGCGACGAAGGTGCCCTTGCCCTGGATGCGCTCCAGGCGACCCTCGACGACCAGCTCCTGAAGGGCCTGGCGCACGGTCGTGCGGGAGGTGTCGAACTCGGCGGCCAGGGTGCGCTCGGGCGGGACCGGGGTGCCGGGCGCCTGGGTCTCCGTCATGTCGAGGAGGTGCTTCTTCAGGCGGTAGTACTTGGGCACGCGGGCGGTACGGACGGTGGCGCCGTTCTCGTTCTCCGCACTGCTGACGTCGGTGCTCATGCTTCGCCTTCCCGGCTCCGGATGCGGGTCACATCGTGATCCCTTCTGTATACCGTCGCCACCACTTTTGGTCTAGTCCATGCCGCCGAGTGGTCTAGCGGATGAGAGTACTCCGGCGTCGTTGTTTTCGCTGGCTTCTTACTTAAAGGTTCCTTCATATGTAGGTCGCATAACGGCTGGTCAGGCCCCTTCCGTGACCCTTGACAGGGCTTTTGGTCTGGTCCAAGCTCCCGGTACTGGTCTACACCATTGGTCCAGGTCCCGGCCCAACGCTCGCGCGGGGAGGCAGGGGGGTGTGGCATCCCTGAGGAGGGTGGCGTGAAGCGCAAACTGGCAGCCGCGATCGGTATCGCGGGCATGATGGCCTCCATTGCGGCGTGCGGGGGAGAGGGCGACAGCGGCGGGTCGGACAAGGGCGGGGCGGACGCCAAGGAGCTGACCGTCTGGCTCACCGTCGACGCGCAGAACAACTGGCCGGACCTGGTGAAGGCCGCCGACGCGGCGGTCCAGAAGAAGCACCCCGGCGTCAAGATCAACCACGAGTACTACGGCTGGCCGGACAAGAACGCCAAGCTCGACGCCGTGCTCGCCACCGACAAGGCCCCCGACGTGGTCGAGATGGGCAACACCGAGATGCTCGGCTACATGGTCAAGGGTGCCTTCGCTCCCGTCGACCCGGCCAAGTTCGACAGCTCCTCCGCCTGGCTGGACGGCCTCAAGGCCTCGGTGACCTACGACGGCAAGACCTACGGAGTCCCCTACTACGCCGGCGGCCGGGTGGCCAACTGGCGCAAGGACGTGGCGGCGTCGGTCGGTGTGAAGACACCCCCGAAGACGTATGACGAGCTCACCGCCGCCCTGGACAAGATCCAGAAGAAGCAGGGTGACAAGTACAACGCCTGGTACCAGCCGACCCGTGACTGGTACGCGGCCATGTCCTTCGTCTACGACGCGGGCGGCGCCATCGCCAAGGAGGAGGGCGGCCAGTGGAAGGCCACGCTCTCCTCGCCCCAGTCCGTGAAGGGACTCACGGACTTCAAGAACGTCGTCGACTCCTACATGCACGGCGACAAGACCAAGGACGAGTCCGACCGCTACATCGTCTACGGCCAGGGCAAGTCCGCCATGATCTTCGCTGCCGCCTGGGAGGGCGCGACCGCGGAGGATCCCAAGAACGACAAGACCGGCGACCTCAAGGGCAACCTCGAGAACTTCGTGATGCCCGGCCCGTCCGGCAAGAACATGCCCGTCTTCCTGGGCGGCTCCGACCTCGCCGTTCCGGTGAAGTCCGACGCCCAGGCCCTCGCCGCCGAGTGGATCAACGCCTTCGCCGGTTCCTCCGGGCAGAAGGGCCTGATGGCCAAGGGCAACCTGCCCAACAACAAGACCGACCTCGCGACGCTGAAGAACGACCCCGCGACGGCGGTCCCGGCCACCGCGGCCGAGTCCAACTGGTTCGTCCCGATGGCGCCGGGCTGGGGCCAGGTCGAGAAGGCCCAGATCCTGCAGACCATGCTGCAGAGCATCGGCACCGGCAAGAAGTCGGTCGAGGAGGCGGCCAAGGAGGCGGACGACGCGATCGACAAGGTCATCAACACCAAGTGACCTTCGGGCGGGGCTCCCACGTGGTGGAGCCCCGCCGCCCGTTCGACCTGAGGGACCCCTGAGGAGCGCGCGATGAGTGCCGCAGACACGACCACCCCTGCCAAGGTGCCGCCGCCGCGGCAGGCACCGCCGCCCCCGGGCACCCCGGACACACCCCGCGGACGGCGCACATCGAGCCCGGCCGGCGTCCCATGGCTGCTGCTCGCGCCCTGCCTGCTGATCCTCGCGCTGGTGATGGGCTATCCGCTGGCCCGTCTGGTCACTCTGTCCTTCCAGAAGTTCGGACAGTCCCAGCTGTGGGGCTTCCAGCCGGCCGAGTCGGTCGGCTTCGACAACTTCGCCAAGGTGCTCGGCGACGACGAGTTCTGGGCCGTCGTCCTGCGCACGATCATCTTCGCGGGCGGTGCCGTCGTCTTCACGATGGTCGTCGGCATGGCGATCGCGCTGCTGCTGCAGCGGGTCTCCGGCTGGCTGAAGGTGCTCATCAACATCGTGCTGGTGGCCAGCTGGGGCATGCCCGTGATCGTGGCGACCACCGTCTTCAAGTGGCTCTTCGACTCGGACTACGGCGTCTTCAACGCGCTGCTCAGCAAGCTGCCCGGCGTCGAGATGATCGGCCACAACTGGTTCGCGAGCGGGCCGGAGGGCCTGGCCGTGATCATGCTGCTGGTGGTGTGGGGGGCCGTGCCCTTCGTCGTGATCACCCTGAGCGCCGGTCTCACCCAGGTCCCCAAGGAACTGGAGGAGGCGGCCCGGCTCGACGGCGCCGGCGCCTGGGGCGTGTTCCGCTATGTCACCCTGCCCGTCCTCAAGCCCATCATCGTGATGCTCACGACCCTGTCGGTGATCTGGGACATGGGCGTCTTCCCCCAGGTCTTCGTGATGCGAAACGGCCATCCGGAGCCGGAGTTCCAGGTCCTCAACACCTACTCCTACGACCGGGCGTTCGTCGTCAACGACTACGCCCAGGGCTCGGCGATCGCGCTGCTCACCGTCGTGCTGCTGCTGGGCGTGGTCGCCGTCTATATGCGTCAGATGCTGAAGATCGGAGACGTCGAATGACCAGCGTGAGCACGCTTGCGACCGCGCGGCCCCGGAGGGCGCGTCTCGGCTGGAACCTTCTCGGTCTCCTCGTCTTCGTCACCGCCGGCTTCCCGCTCTACTGGATGCTCAACACGGCGTTCAAGCCCGCGAAGGACGCCATCGACCCGGACCCGAGCCTGCTGCCGACCGGCATCACCTTCGACAACTTCTCGCGCGCGCTGGACATCGCGGACTTCTGGGGTCCGGTGGGCCGCAGCCTCGTCGTGTCGCTGGCGGTGGTCGTCATCGGCATGGTCGTCGGCCTGCTGGCCGCGCTCGCCATCTCCAGGTTCGCCTTCCGCGGCCGGAAGATCGTGATCGTGGGCATCCTGGCGGTGCAGATGGTGCCGCTGGTCGCCATGATCATCCCGGTCTTCCTGCTGCTCAACGACCTTGGCCAGTACGACCGGCTCACCGGTCTGATCATCACGTACCTGACCTTCATCCTGCCGTTCACGGTGTGGACGCTGCGCGGCTTCATCGTCAACATCCCCAAGGAGCTGGAGGAGGCCGCGATGGTCGACGGCTGCAGCCGCACCGGGGCCTTCATCCGCGTCGTCTTCCCGCTGCTGGCCCCCGGCATGGTCGCCACGTCGGTCTACGGCTTCATCCAGGCGTGGAACGAGTACCTGTACGCCCTGATGCTGCTCAGCCAGAAGAACCAGACCGCGACCGTATGGCTCGGCAACTTCACCACCAAACACGGCACGGAGTACGCCCCGATGATGGCCGGCGCCACGATGATGGCCGTGCCCATCGTCGTCCTCTTCCTGCTCGTCCAGCGCAAGATGGCCGCGGGTCTGACCGCCGGCGCCGTGAAGGGATAACGCCACCCGATGACGACATTCGCCAGCGGCACCGACACTCTGACGCGTGATGCCCTGACCGTCCTGCAGCCCGGCTTCACCGGCACCACCGCCCCCGACTGGCTGCTGCGCCGGCTCGGCGAGGGCCTCGCCTCCGTCGGACTGTTCGGCCGCAACATCGCCTCGCCCGAGCAACTGGTCGCGCTGACGGCACAGTTGCGCGCCGAGCGCGACGACGTGCTGGTCGCGATCGACGAGGAGGGGGGTGACGTGACGAGGCTGGAGGTGCGGGCCGGCTCCAGCTTCCCCGGCAACCACGCCCTGGGCGCCGTGGACGACGTGGAGCTGACGAGGGAGGTGGCCGCCGAGCTCGGCCGCCGCCTGGCCGCCTGCGGGGTGAACCTCAACTGGGCCCCGTCGGCGGACGTCAACTCCAACCCCGCGAACCCGGTCATCGGCGTGCGCTCCTTCGGTGCCGACACCGCCCTGGTCGCCCGGCACACCGCGGCCTACGTCACCGGCCTGCAGTCGGCGGGCGTAGCGGCCTGCACCAAGCACTTCCCCGGCCACGGCGACACGGCGGTCGACTCCCACCACGCCCTGCCCCGCATCGACGCGGACGCCTCGGTCCTGGCGGAGCGCGAACTCTCCCCGTTCCGCGCGGCGATCGCCGCCGGCTCGCGGGCGGTGATGAGCGCCCACATCCTCGTCCCCTCCCTGGACCCGGACCACCCGGCGACCCTCTCCCGCCCGGTCCTGACCGACCTTCTGCGCGGCGAACTGGGCTACAGCGGCCTGATCGTCACCGACGGCATGGAGATGCAGGCCATCGCCGCCACCTACGGCATCGAACGCGGCAGCGTCCTCGCCATCGCGGCCGGCGCCGACGCGATCTGCGTGGGCGGCGGCCTCGCGGACGACGAAACGGTACGGCGACTGAGGGACGCCCTGGTCGCGGCGGTCCGCTCGGGTGAACTCCCCGAGGCCCGGCTGGCGGAGGCGGCGGAACGCGTCCGCGAGCTGGCCCGCTGGACGGCGACGACGGCGACGACGGCGGCCCCGGCGGCCGACGGCGAGGCGCGGACCGACATCGGCCTCGCCGCCGCCCGCCGCGCCCTCAAGGCGTCCGGCGCGTCGGCCTTCACGCCGCTCACCGAAGCGCCGTTCGTCGCCGCCTTCACCCCGGTCGCGAACATCGCGGTCGGCGACGAGACCCCGTGGGGCGTGGCGGCCGAACTGGCCCGCCTCCTCCCCGGCACGGAGACGGGCAGCTACTCGGGGGACGACGCGGCCCGCGCGACCCTCGAAGCGGCCGGCGACCGCCGAGTCGTGGCCGTGGTCCGCGACGAACACCGCCACCCCTGGATGGCGGCCGCCCTGGACGCACTCCTGGCATCCCGCCCCGACACGATCGTCGTCGAAATGGGCGTCCCCCAGGCGTCCCCGCGCGGCGCCCTGCACATCGCCACATACGGCGCGGCCCGGGTGTGCGGGCGGGCGGCGGCCGAGGTCATCGCGGGGGTGTGAGGGCGCCGGGCCGCCCGAGGCCGGGAGCACGGTGATCGAATACCTGGGATAGCGTCCCTCTCACTTCGGACGAGTGAGAGGGACGTCGTGCGGTTTCAGGTTCAGGCGCGCGGACGGCGTGCCCGCCGGTGGGTCGCCTTCGGGCTGATGGCGTTCGGAGCGGTGTTCCTGGTCATCGGGCTGATCCTGGCGGGGATATCGGTCTCGTTCCTCGCGGATGCGGAGCGCGCCAGGGGAACGGTGGTGGAGCTGGAGTGGCGCAGCGACGACAACGGCGCGTCCCGCAAGGCCAGGGAGAACAACCGGCCCGTGGCCTACCCGGTGGTCGAGTTCACCTCGGGTGATGGCACGCCGAGGACGTTCCGCGGTTCGACGGGTTCCAATCCGCCGTCGTACGAGCGGGGCGAGCGGGTCGAGGTCCTCTACCGCGCCGATTCCCCCGAGGACGCCCGGATCAACGGCTTCGCCTCGCTGTGGCTGCTACCGCTGATCTTCGGCGGGATCGGGCTCGTGATCGGGGGAATCGGGACGGCCGTCGCGGTGGTGGGGCGGCGGCGCACTCCGTGAGACGGCCGGTGAGCCGAGTGCGCGGTCTCCTCAGATCCCCTGCCACTCCGGCTTGTTGACGTAGGTGTGCCGGAAGTAGTCGGCCAGCTTCAGCTTCGACGCGGCGGCCTCGTCGACCACGACCGTGGCGTGCGGGTGCAGTTGCAGTGCCGAGGCCGGGCAGACGGCCGCGACCGGGCCCTCGACGGTCGCCGCCACCGCGTCCGCCTTGCCTTCACCGGTGGCCAGCAACACCAGATGCCGTGCCTCCAGAATCGTGCCGATCCCCTGGGTGATGACGTGATGCGGCACCTGCTCGATGTCCCCGTCGAAGAACCGCGCGTTGTCGACGCGGGTCTGCTCGGTCAGGGTCTTGATCCGTGTCCGCGAAGCCAGCGACGAACAGGGCTCGTTGAACCCGATGTGCCCGTCGGTCCCGATTCCGAGCAACTGCAGGTCGACGCCCCCGGCAGCGGCCAGCGCCGCGTCGTACGCCGCGCACGCACCCTGCACGTCCTCGGCCGTACCGTCCGGCCCCATGAAGGCGTCCATCCCGATCCCGAGCGGCTCGAGCACCTCGCGCCGCAGCACCGAGCGGTAGGACTCCGGGTGCTCGGCGGGCAGCCCCACATACTCGTCGAGCTGCGCGATCCGCGCCCTCGAGGCGTCCACGGCGCCGGAGTGCACCTTGGCCGCGAGCGCCGCGTAGATGGGCAGTGGCGTCGACCCGGTGGCCACGCCGAGCACGGCGTCGGGCTTGCGCCCGAGCAGCTGGGCCATGGCCTCGGCTATCAGCTCGCCACCCGCCTTGGCGTCCGGAACGATGACAACTTCCACGCTGGGCCTGCCGATCTGAAGAGGGAATCGAAGGGCACCCTGAAGGTGTATGTGGTTTAGACCAATCTAACAGAGCGGGGCTCCGCGGCCCAGGTGAACGAATGCCCTGTGGACATTTCCGGAGCCCGTCGGGCAGGCGTCATTCCCCAGGGGGGAGTGGAATGGAGACTGTGCGTCCGAACTGTCCGTCACCGTCCCCCGAAGCGACAGGCGCCATGCCCGGCACGACGAGCGCGAGAGCAGGAAGGGCCCATGACCACCACGACCCCATACCCTCCCGACCCCAAGGCCCCGCGCAACGAGCTCCCCGGCCGGATCATGGCCCGCGAGATGGCCGAACAGCCCGCCGTGCTGCGCCGGATCCTGTCCCAGGGCGCCCCCGCCATCCGTGAGGTCGCCGAGCAGATCGCCGCCCGTGCCCCACGCTTCGTCCTGCTCACCGCCCGCGGCACCTCCGACAACGCCGCGCTCTACGCCAAGTACCTGCTGGAGATCCGTCTCGGCCTGCCCTGCGGCCTGACCTCGATGTCGACGACCACCGCCTACGGCGCCCGCCCCGACCTGACCGACGTCCTCGTCGTCACCGTCAGCCAGTCCGGCGGCTCACCCGACCTGGTCGCCTCCACACGGGCCGCCCGCGAGGCCGGCGCGATCACGCTCGCGGTGACCAACAACCCCGACTCCCCGCTGGCCGGCGTCTCCGAGTACCACCTCGACATCATGGCCGGACCGGAGCGGGCCCTGCCCGCGACCAAGACCTATACGGCCTCCCTTCTCACGCTGTACCTCTTCGTCGAAGGCCTGCGCGGCGGCGCCGGCACGGCCGCGCACGTGCTCCCGGACCTCGCCGAGCGTCTGCTCGCCCGGCAGGACGAGGTCCGCTCCCTCGCCGCCCGCTACCGCTTCGCCGAGCGCATGGTGATCACCTCCCGCGGCTACGGCTATCCCACGGCCAAGGAAGCCGCCCTCAAGCTGATGGAGACCAGCTACATCCCGGCGCTCGCGTACTCCGGCGCCGACCTCCTGCACGGCCCGCTCGCCATGGTCGACAACGTCTCCCCGGTCATCGCGGTCGTCACCGACGGCAAGGGCGGCGAGGTCCTCCGGCCCGTCCTCGACCGACTCCGCGGCCGCGGCGCCGACCTGGTCGTCATCGGCCCCCGCCACCAGGTCGAACAGGCCTCGGCCGGCTTCGTCCTGCCCACCGAGGAGGTGGCCGAGGAGGTCCAGCCGATCCTGGAGATCCTCCCCCTGCAGCTCCTGGCCTACGAGGTCACCATCGCCAGGGGGCAGGACCCGGACGCCCCGCGAGCTTTGGCGAAGGTCACGGAGACGCGCTGAGGGGGCAGGCTGAGGGGGCAGAGGGGGTGGGGGAGGGGCCGGCGGGCCCCCTAGTGCAGGCTCAGCAGTGAGCCCCCGGTCGCGTCGATGTGCTGCCCCGTTATCCACCGGGAGTCCGGTGACGCCAGGAAGGCCGCCACGTCCGCGACGTCGGATGTCGTACCGACGCGCTTGAAGACCGAGACGGCCTCGGCGTGCGCGCGTATGCCGGGATCGGCCAGCGCCCCGCTCGTCAGGTCCGTGTCGATGAAGCCGGGTCCGACCGAGTTGGCCGTGATGCCGCGCGGTGCCAACTCGGCCGCGAGTGAGCGCGTCAGGGTCGTGACCGCTCCCTTGGCCATGTGCGTGGCGGCGATAGGGGCGATGGCGGCGTCCGTGGCGGCGGTGACATTGATGATCCGGCCCTGGTCGCGCAGGCGACGCAGACCGTGCTTGACGATGAAGAACGGTGCCTTCGCGTTGACCGCCTGCGTCCGGTCGTACGCCTCCTCGTCCGTTTCGCCGATGGATGCGAAGATCACCATCCCCGCGTTGTTGACCAGGATGTCCACCCCCTGCGCCTGGCGGTCGAAGGCCTGCCACAAGGCCTCCGCGTCCCCCGGCACGCCCAGCTCCGCGCGGATCGCGAAAGCCCTGCCGCCCGCCGCCTCGATGGCGGTGACAGTCTCCTTCGCCGCCGCCTCATTGCTGCCGTAGTGCACCGCGACCCGTGCCCCGTCGCGTGCCAGCCGCTCGGCGATCGCCCGTCCGATCCCCCTGCTCGCCCCCGTGACCAGTGCCGTCCTGCCTGCAAGCACACCCATGTCGACGCCCCCTCGCAATTACCTAGCGATCGCTACAGAAAAACCGTACAGCACCCCTCCGACATTTCTCTAGTGCTCCCTATAAAATGAACTCCATGGTGAGCAGTGACGAGACGGCGCCGAGGGCCGCCGGGACCCGGCCGGCGGCCAAGCCCCGCGGCCGCCCCCGTTCCTTCGACCGTGAGACCGCGCTGGAGAAGGCGATCCTGGCCTTCTGGGAGGGTGGCTACGAGGCGACCTCCGTCTCCGACCTCACCCGGGCCATGGACATCGGCGCGCCGAGTCTGTACGCGGCCTTCGGCGACAAGCGTTCCCTCTTCGAGGAGGTCGTCGGCGCCTACACCGCCCGCTACGCCGCGTTCGCCGACCGCGCCCTCGCCGAGGCGCCCACCTCGCGGGCGGCCGTCGAGCTGACCCTCCGGGCCGCCGCGGGCGCGTACACCGACCCCGACCGTCCGCACGGCTGCCTCATCGCCCACGCGGCCATCAACTGCACGACCCCGGAGGTCGCCGCCTCCCTGCGCGACCGCCGCAACGCCACCATCACCGCCTTCGAGCGCCGTATCGAAGAGGACATCGCCACCGGCACCCTCCCCGCCGGCACCGACGCCGCCGCCCTCGCCCGGCACACCGGCGCGATGATCCAGGGCATGTCGCAACAGGCGCGCGACGGGGCGAGCCGGGGGGAACTGGAGGCACTCGTGGAAATTGCCATGGCCATCTGGCCCCGCACATGAACCCACACGGGTTAGGCTGCGTGGTGTATGCCAGGGTGCCCTGTCAGTTCCCCAACTGGTGGGGAGCCCGCGGGAGAAGCGTCAACAGCAAACACGCTCCAACGCATGGACACACCGGAGTGGTCTAGTCCACAATGGCGAGGAGTGCGTAAGCGAAGAACGCACCGACTTCCGTCTTCCCCGCACAGGAAGGCGGACCGAGGAACCGGAGCTCTCTGCCCTGACTGCCCCGGCTCCTCATCCTTCGGCCGACCGGGACCGCACACCCCACGGCCGATGTTGCTCCGGGCTGCGGTGCCGGGAGGGCTGAGGGTCCCTCTCAGGCGCCGCGGCCCGCGGGTGTTTCCGAGCCCGGACCGCCTCCGAAGTGGCTGGTTTCCAACCATGTCCGTACCGCCAGGTACGCTCGGCCACGTGCCCTCCATGAACGAACTCGTACGCCAGCACACGGCCCTCGACGACTCCGACCTCGAGTGGCTCCACCTGCTGGTCTCGGAGTGGCAGCTGCTCTCCGACCTCTCCTTCGCCGACCTCGTCCTGTGGGTCCCCACCAGCGACGGCACCCGCTACGTCTCCGTGGCGCAGATGCGGCCGAACACCGGCCCGACGTCGTACCAGGACGACATGGTCGGCCATCTCGTCCCGCGCGGCCGCCGCCCGATGCTGGACGCCGCGCTCGACGAGGGCCGCATCGTGCGGGAGGGCGACCCGGAGTGGCGCGAGGAGGTGCCGGTCCGCGTCGAGTCGATTCCGGTACGACGGGACGGTCGCGTCCTGGGTGTGATCGCGAGGAACACCAACCTGCTGACCGTCCGCACCCCGAGCCGCCTGGAGCTCACGTACCTCCAAAGCGCCTCGGATCTCGCGCAGATGATCGCGGCCGGCTCGTTCCCGTTCGCCAATCAGCAGGTCGACATGGACGCCTCACCGCGCGTCGGCGACGGCCTGATCCGCGTCGATGGCGACGGTCTCGTCCAGTACGCCTCGCCGAACGCGCTATCGGCCTACCACCGTCTCGGCCTCGCCTCCGACCTCGTCGGCCACCACCTGGGCAAGACCACCGCCGAACTCGCCCCGACCCACGGCCCGGTGGACGAGGCGCTCGCCAAGGTCGCCAGCGGCTGGGCGCCCCGAAACTTCGAGATCGAGGCCAACGACGGGGTCATCCAGTTCCGCGCGATCCCGCTCAAGCCCAAGGGCACCCGCATCGGTTCGCTCGTCCTGCTCCGGGACGTGACCGAACTGCGCCGCCGCGAGCAGGAGTTGATCACCAAGGACGCGACCATCCGGGAGATCCACCACCGGGTGAAGAACAACCTCCAGACGGTGGCGGCCCTGCTCCGCCTCCAGGCCCGGCGCATCGAGTCCGAACGTGGCCGTGAGGCACTGGAAGAGGCGGTACGGCGAGTCGGCTCGATCGCGATCGTGCACGAGACGCTCTCCCAGAACCTCGACGAGCGCGTGGAGTTCGACGAGATCGCCGACCGGGTGCTGGCCATGGTCGCCGAGATCGCCCCCGGCAAGGTGAACTGCCGGCGCACCGGCCGCTTCGGCATCCTGGACGCCGAGGTCGCCACCCCGCTGTCGATGGTCCTGACCGAGGTGCTTCAGAACGCCCTGGAGCACGGCTTCCGTGAGGGCGAGACCGGCACGGTCGAGGTGGCGGCGGTCCGCGGCGGTACGACGAAACAGGCCCGCCTCCTGGTCACCGTCCAGGACGACGGGGTGGGCCTCCCCGAGGGCTTCGACCCGCACACCGCGGGCAACCTCGGCCTGCAGATCGTACGGACGCTGGTGGAGGGGGAGTTGGGCGGTACGTTCGACATGGTCCCGGCGCCGGAGCGGGGCACCCGGGTGATCCTCGACATCCCGGTGCGTGCACCCAAATAGGCGAAGGGCCTCAGGACGGCAGAGAGCCTCAGGACAGCAGAGGGCCTCAGCAAACAGCCTCAACACAGCAAAGAGCCCCAGCCCGTTCAGGGGGCTGGGGCTCAACATGCTCGTTGCCAGCATTCGCTGCGCATCGGGGGGTACTGCGCGCTGCGGCTCGGGGGCGGGAGATGCGTACTCGCTGTACGCGCCGCCAAGCTCAGGCTGTTTTAACGGGGCGGGTGTGTCAGGCGGAGGCCTGACGGGCCCGGTTGCGGGCGGCGCGGCGCTTCATGGCGCGGCGCTCGTCCTCGCTGAGACCACCCCAGACGCCGGAGTCCTGACCGGACTCGAGCGCCCACTGCAGACACTGATCCATAACGGGGCAGCGACGGCAGACGGCCTTGGCTTCCTCGATCTGCAGCAGCGCAGGACCGGTGTTGCCGATGGGGAAGAAGAGCTCGGGGTCTTCCTCGCGGCAAACGGCGTTGTGACGCCAGTCCATGGCTGCTACCTCTCCTTGGTATTACGTGCTGATTGCTTGTGAATGTGAACGCTTTCACGAATCCCTCAACAAGTGAAGGGCCGACCGCCAGGTTCCCTGGCGAGGTCCTGTGATTTGAAGAGGGGTTCCGGTGACCTGTGGATGCCGGTGTTGCGGGCTGTCCCGATCGCCACGTAGAGACTCGCAAACCTCAGCGGCGGATACAACCCCTTCCGGAAAGTTTTTTTTGATTCCTCGGTGTCGACTAGGTCACAGCCGTACTTCCATGGGGTGGATCCTGGCCTAAACGTTCGAGTGAAAGGACTTTAGCCCGTTCCGCTCACACAATCACACGCAGTGCACGGCGTACGCCTGTGAACGTCACGCTCGTACGCAGCCCGAGGTGGTCGCCGTCCATCTGAAGGGGCAGCGGGACCTTCGAATGCAAGGTGAACTGGTCCAGGTCGTGCAGAGTGACCGCATGCTTGCCACGGGCCCCGCGCTCGGGGGACGAAGTGAGCAACTGGGTTGCATACCGGGCAACCGAGACCGTGGACATACGGCTGAGACCGAGTACGTCGAGGGCCGTATCGAACGAGGCCTTAGGTGCCGCGTACACCGGACGATTGCCCAGATACGTCCACGGAGCGGTGTTGCAGACTATGGACAGCACCAAATCGGTCACCGGGTCCTCGCCCGGCCGCTCCAGAGTGATCGTGCCGTGCCGGCGGTTGGGCTCGCCCAGGAATTGGCGCAGGGCCTGGCGGAGGTAGAGAGCGTGTGTGGATTTCCGGCCGCGTTCGCGCTGCTGTTCCACCCGGCCCACCACACCCGCGTCGAAGCCGAGTCCCGCATTGAAGAGGAACCAGCGCGGCGGGACCGCCTCGTCGTCCGAACCCGGGGTGCCTGACGTCAGGCCGAGACCGACCGTGCGTTCGCTGCCGTCGCGCAGGGCGTCCAGGAGGGCGCCGGTCGCCTCGACCGGGTCGTTCGGCAGACCGAGGGCGCGGGCGAAGACGTTGGTGGAACCGCCGGGGACCACGGCCAGGCCGGGGAGGTGCCCCGGGTCGGGGCCGGCGTGCAGAAGGCCGTTGACGACCTCGTTGACGGTGCCGTCACCGCCGAGGGCCACGACCATGTCGATGTCGTCGCTCTCCGCCGCCTGCCGGCCCAGGTCGCGCGCGTGGCCGCGGTACTCGGTGGTGACCGCCTCCAGCTTCATCTCGCTGGCGAGCGCATGGATCAGGACATCGCGCGTACGTGCGCTTGTGGTGGTTGCTGCCGGATTGACCACGAGAAGTGCACGCATGGGTTGCAGCGTACCTACTGGGGGGTACCGGGCACAGGTCGAGGTAGGGATCAAGTAAGAGAGGGGGCGTGAGTCTCGACACGACATGGCCGGAAGGTGAGCCGGCCATGGCCGGCCAGGTCGCCATTTCGGCGGGGGCTACCCTTCAGGTGTGACCAAGGAGCAGAGCCCCGACACCCCCGAAACCGCCGGTCCGCGTCCGCGGCGGCTCACGTATGCGGCGGCGTTGACCGCGCTGGAAGGGGTGGCCCTCACCGTCGGCGGCGTCTGGGTGCTGGTGCTCGGACTCACCGGCGAACCGGACGACCGGCAGCAGGCCGTCACGCTCGGCGTGACGCTCATCGCTCTCGCCCTGCTGCCGTTGCTCGCCGCGCGGGGACTGTTCGCTCAGCGCAGCTGGAGCCGGGGGCCGTCCATGATCACCCAGATCCTCGCGCTGCCGGTGGCCTACAGCCTGTTGCAGGCCGACAGCATCGCCATCCCGGCGGGGATCGCGATCGCCGCGGTCGCGATCGCCACGCTCGTACTCCTGATCAATCCGGCGACGACCCGGGCCCTCGGGATCCGAGGGCCCGGCAACGCGCAGGATCAGAAGTAGGACATCGGCTTTCGGAGCATCGCTCCGGAGGGGTCCGTCACTCCTCCACCAGCAGCTTCTCCCGCAGCTGCGCCAGCGTGCGCGCCAGCAGCCGGGAGACATGCATCTGGGAGATGCCGACCTCCTGCGCGATCTGCGACTGGGTCATGTTGCCGAAGAAGCGCAGCAACAGGATCCGCTTCTCGCGCGGCGGGAGGTCCTCAAGGAGCGGCTTGAGGGACTCGCGGTACTCGACGCCCTCCAGCGCCTCGTCCTCCGCGCCGAGGGTGTCCGCGACCGCCGGGGACTCGTCGTCGGTGTCGGGGACGTCCAGGGACAGCGTGGAGTACGCGTTGGCGGACTCCAGGCCCTCCAGGACCTCCTCCTCCGAGATCGCCAGCTTCTCGGCGAGCTCATGGACGGTGGGGGAGCGACCGTGCTGCTGGGACAGCTCGGCCGTGGCCGTCGTGAGCGCGAGGCGCAGCTCCTGAAGGCGCCGCGGCACCCGCACCGCCCAGCCCTTGTCGCGGAAGTGCCGCTTGATCTCGCCGACGACCGTCGGGGTCGCGTAGGTCGAGAACTCGACACCGCGATCCGGGTCGAACCGGTCGACCGACTTGATCAGGCCGATGGTGGCGACCTGGGTGAGGTCGTCCAGCGGCTCGCCGCGGTTGCGGAAGCGGCGCGCGAGGTGCTCGACGAGCGGCAGGTGCATCCGGACCAGCTTGTTGCGCAGCTCCGCGTACTCCGGGCTGCCGTCCTGCAGCTTGCGCAGCTCGAGGAACATGGCGCGCGCCCCGCTGCGGTCCTGAGGGTGGTGGTGCGTGGCCTGCGTGCTGTGCGCACCCTGCGCACGCGTCGCCTTGTCGTCGGCGTCTCGCTCGTGCTCGCTCATCGTCCCGCCCGTAGCCCTCTCCCGAGCTTTCGCCTCCGCCCCCACTCTCGGCTTCGAACGAGCGGGGGAACCTCCATGGACGGGTGAGACCCCGATCCGCCCGCCCAGAGGCGCGCCCTGCACGGCACCTTCGTCCTCTCGTCCGTCGCCCAGGAAACCGGCCTGCACGGAGTCGTCCTCCGGGTGCGGCCGGGCCTGCTCGGGGATGCCGTCGATGCCGTCCGCCATGCGTCGGGAATCGCTCAGGCCCGCGCCCGGACTCTCGGCTCCGCCCGAGCAGGGTGGAGTGTCCGGCAGCTCCCGTGTGCCGCGCTCTTCGTCCCGCACCGGCCCGTCCCCGTTCGTCACGCCGGCCCGGGTCCCGCGCCGCGCTGTTTGTAGAGGCTGATCGAAACGGTTTTGTCCTCGTCCACGGCGGAGGAGACCTTGCCCGCGAGGGCCGACAGCACGGTCCAGGCGAAGGTGTCCCTGGCGGGGGCGTGGCCGTCCGTGGTCGGGGCCGAGACGGTGACCTCGAGCGAGTCGTCGACAAGCCGGAAGACACAACTGAGCACCGAGCCGGGCACGGCCTGCTGAAGCAGGATCGCGCAGGCCTCGTCCACCGCGATGCGCAGGTCCTCGATCTCGTCGAGGGTGAAGTCCAAACGGGCCGCGAGGCCGGCAGTCGCCGTACGCAGCACCGACAGGTAGGCACCCGCGGCCGGCAGCCGGACTTCCACGAAGTCCTGGGTCGCGGGCTCGCCTGCGATCTGGGACACCCTCACCTCCAAGGTGGTACAAGCTTCTCGGGGCCGAGGGTCGCCCCCCGGGGTAACGCGATGTGTGGTTCAGCGGTGACGCTATCGCGCTCTTAACTTTCCTGTCCCCAGGACCCCAACCCCTTGCTGTCACTCATAGTAAACACACGGACACGCTCCGTGGCTAGGGGGTCTGCGGGCCCAATTGGGAAGAGCGCGCGCCGGTTTGACGTACCCAGGCGTCAGACGGTCGAACCGTCCGGTCCCCGGTCGTCCAGGGTACGTCCGCGTCACACCAGCACGTGGTCGACGAAGCACCAGCGCCAGAGCTCGCCGGGCTCGAAGGTCCGCATGATGGGATGCCCGGACTCCTTGTGGTGCTCCGTGGCGTGGCGTCCCGGCGAGGAGTCGCAGCAGCCGACGTGACCGCAGGTGAGGCACAACCGCAGCTGCACCGGGTGCCAGCCCTCCGCGAGACACGTGGGACACGTCTCGTTGAGCGGACCGGGTTCCGGGTGCGGCAGCGCGTCGGCGTGCGTGCACTGTTTCATGATTGCCAGGTTACGACGGTCACGCGCACACCGGCGCGGAAAATCGACGGCGGGTGGCGGCGACGCGATGAACGAGGGCGGGCGAAGAACGATGAACGTGGCTGCCGGTGGGCGTGAGACGGGGGTTGCCGCCGGGGCCGGGCTCGTGGTGTCTGGGGGGCGTCGGCGAGGTGCGGCCGGTGACGGCGCGGGCGAGGGTGGGCGAGGCGTATGGATGTGATGCCGCTGTTGTTGCTGGTGGCGGGGAGCGCCGTCGTCGCCGCTGCGGCGCGTCGGACGCCCGTGCCGGCGCCGCTGCTGCTGGTCGCGGCCGGGCTCGTGGTGTCGTATCTGCCCGGCGTGCCCGAGTACACCCTCGATCCGCACATCGTCCTTCCGCTGGTCCTGCCCCCGCTGCTGCACACCGCGGCGACGGACAGCTCGTACCTCGATCTCCGGGCCCAGCTGCGGCCCGTGATGCTGCTGTCGGTGGGCTACGTCCTCTTCGCGACCTTCGCCGTGGGCTGGCTCGCCTACCTCGTCGTGCCTGGCCTGCCGCTGACCGCGGCGCTGGTGCTGGGCGCGGTGGTGGCGCCGCCGGACGCGGTCGCCGCGACGGCCGTCGCGCGCCGGGTGGGGCTGCCGTCCCGGATCACCACGATCCTGCAGGGCGAGTCCCTGGTGAACGACGCCACCGCGATCACCGCCTACCGCGTGGCCCTCGCGGCCGCCGTGGGGGAGGGCGCCAGCTGGGCCGGCGGCATCGGCGAGTTCCTGCTCGCGGCGTTCGGCGGCATCGGCGTGGGCCTGGTGCTCATGGTGCCGATCCACTGGCTGCGCACGCACATGAAGGAGGCGCTGCTGCAGAACACCCTCTCCCTGCTGATCCCGTTCGTCGCGTACGCGGTCGCCGAGCAGGTGCACGCCTCCGGAGTGCTGGCGGTCGTGGTCGTCGCGCTCTACCTGGGACACCGCGCCTGGGAGGTCGATTTCGCCACCCGGCTCCAGGAGGATGCGGTGTGGAAGATGGTGGCGTTCGTCCTTGAGTCGGCGGTGTTCGCGCTGATCGGACTACAGCTGCCGGTGGTCCTCAAGGGGCTCGGCGAGTACGAGGGCAGCCGCGCCGCCTGGTACGCGATCGCCGTCTTCCTGATGGTCGTCGTCTCGCGGTTCGTGTGGGTCTATCCGGCGACGTTCCTGCCGCGCATGCTGTCGGCGCGGATCCGGGAGCGCGAGAAGAACCCGACGTGGAAGGGCTCGTTCATCATCGCCTGGGCCGGGATGAGAGGCGTCGTCTCGCTGGCGATCGCCTTCTCGATCCCGCTCACCGTGCACGGCGGCGAGGAGTTCCCGGAGCGCAACCTCATCCTCTTCCTCACCTTCACGACGGTGATCGGCACGCTGGTCGTCCAGGGTGTGACGCTGCCCCCGCTCATCCGCGTACTGAAACTCCCCGGCCGTGACGACCAGGCCGAGACCCTCGCCGAGGCGAACGCCCAGGCACAGGCCTCCCGCGCCGCCGAACGACGTCTGGAGGAACTCCTCTCCGACGAACGCAACGCCCTCCCCGAGCCCCTGGCGGACCGTCTGCGAGCCGTCCTGGAACGCCGCCGCAACTCCGTCTGGGAACGCCTCGGCCAGGCCAACCCCATCACCGGTGAGTCCGTCGACGACACCTACCGCCGGCTGTCCCGCGAGGTGATCGGCGCCGAACGCGCGGTGTTCGTGAGGCTCCGGGACGGCCGCTACATCGACGACGAGATGCTGCGAACGCTGCTGCGCAGGCTCGATCTGGAGGAGGCGGCGGCCTACCGGGAGACCCAGTGAGCCGCGGTCACCCGTCGAACGGGGCCCCGGTGACGACGGCCGCGACCACCGTGCCGCGCGGAAACGCCCCCTCTTCCGTGAGAGCGACAACCCCATACAGCAACTTGGCGACATAGAGACGTTCGACGCCCAACCCGTGCCGCTCCTCGAAGTCAGCGGCAAAGGCGTCGAGTTCATGAGTGGTCCGGGCGTAACCCCCGAAGTGGAAGCGTTCGTCCAGCCACCAGTCACCCCGAGGCCCTCCGAACGCCTCGCTCTGCAGATCCCGCACGTCCGCACCCAGGAAGCCGCCCTTCAGGACAGGCACCCCCAAGGCCCATTGACCGGGATCGAGCCCGGCGGCGAGCCCCGCCAGCGTCCCGCCCGTGCCGCAGGCGACCGCGACCACATCGGCTCGCCCGCGCAGCTCCGCGCCGAGCGCACTGCACCCTCGTACGGCGGACGCATTGCTCCCGCCCTCCGGCACGACGTAGGCGTCCTCGGCGTCGATGCCACGCAGAATGCCGGCCAGGGTCTCCGGCTCGGTCTTGCGCCGATACGTCGATCTGTCGACGAAATGAAGTCGCATGCCGTCGGCCGCACAGCGCGCCAGCGACGCGTTGAGGGGCCGCTCGGCCAACTCCTGCCCGCGCACCACCCCCACCGTGCGCAGACCGAGGAGACGGCCCGCGGCGGCGGTGGCGCGCAGGTGGTTGGAGTAGGCGCCGCCGAAGGTGACGACCATGCGGCGGCCCGCGGCCGACAGGTTCGGCGCGAGCTTGCGCCACTTGTTGCCGATCAGTTCCGGGTGGATCAGATCGTCCCGCTTGAGCAGCAGCCGCAGCCCGCGCCGCGTGAACCGGTCGTCCGTGAACTCCTCCAACGGGGAGGGGAGTCGCGGGTGCAGGCCGGCGAGATCCGGCACGGCGTCGTGGCTGGTCACCACGCCATTGTCACCTGTCCTCGAACATACGACGGGCTGAAATGCCCGGACCGGCGTCAAGCAGTCGGCGCGGCCCTACGCCAGCCGCTCCCGAATCCGTCCTCGCATCCCCGCCATCGTGAACCCTCGTGGATCCACCTTCCCGGGCTGCCACTCCAGATGGCCGATCACCGACCGTTCGGTCCAGCCGTGATGGCGGCAGATGGCGGCCGAGACCCGTTCGATCGCCGACAGCTGCGCCTCGGGCCACGGATCCTGGCCGTCGCCCAGGTTCTCGCACTCGAAGCCGTAGAAGTGGCGGTTGCCGTCGGTGTTGGCCTCGTTGTCGGGAGGCAGTGCCGTCTCGGCGATGACCGCGCGCAGTACGTCGTCGTCGCCGAGACCGGCGTGGTTGGCGCGGCCGTAGCCGACGAGGTGGACCCGGCCGTCCTTGGTGATGACACCGTGGCACAGCGGGCCCGGCAGGCCCTCGTAGCCGTTGCGGCAGAGTTCCACGGTGTGCGCGCTGCCCTTGGTCACCGTGTGGTGGATCATCACGCCGTGGACCGGGCCCCACGGCCCCACGTGGTTGCGGTTGTGGTGCTCCCAGTCGCCCACCTCGACGACCGTGGCGCCCTCCGCCTCGAGTCTCTCCAGGAACCTGCTCGCGGACATGGGTGTGGCCATGGCCGCCGCCTCCTTCACGCCGTGCGCCGGCCGCCGTACGCGACCGCCTCGTACCGGTGCTCTACCGAAAACGGGCAGACGGGACTCCTCGGGACTCCTCGAATCGCACGGTGTACGACTCGTTTCGGACACCTCGGGAGCAGTTCGCCAGAAGCCGTGACACTGGACAAGGTCCCTCTATTTGCCCAGTCCCCAGTGATCCATTCCCGCTCTTTCGGGTAATAGCACCGGCACGCTCGGTGATGGAAGGCTCGACCCCGCAGATCGCGATGCGTGGCGCCAGATCGGCGTGGATGCATGACCGGGAGGGCAATTCCTTATGTCGGTAGGCGAAGAGGTCCGCACGGAGCAGGGCAAGCCGCAGCAGAGTCTCGGCACGGCGGCGGCGCGGAACCTGGCCACCACGACCAAGTCCGCACCGCAGATGCAGGAGATCAGCTCCCGCTGGCTGCTGCGCATGCTGCCTTGGGTGAACGTGCAGGGCGGCACGTACCGGGTGAACCGGCGGCTGAGCTACGCCGTCGGGGACGGCCGCATCACGTTCGTGAAGACCGGCGATCGCGTCGAGGTGATCCCAGCCGAGTTGTGCGAACTGCCGGCGCTGCGGTCGTACGAGGACGAGGACGTGCTCTCGGAGCTCGCCCAGCGCTGCCAGCAGCGCGAGTTCGCGGCGGGCGAGGTGATCGCCTCGTTCGGCAGCCCCACCGACGAGGTGTACCTGCTGGCGCACGGCAGGGTGGAGAAGCTCGGCACCGGCCCCTACGGGGAGGACGAGTCCCTCGGCGTCCTCGCCGACGGCGCCTACCTCGGTGACCAGGCGCTGCTCGACGCCGACGCCATCTGGGAGTACACCGCCCGCGCGGTCACCGCCTGCACGGTGCTCGTGCTGCCCCGCCAGGATGTCGAGCAGGTCGCGGAGCGCGCCGAGTCGCTGCGAGGGCACCTCGAGCAGCTGCGGGCGATCCCGGCGCAGCGCACCAACAAGTACGGCGAGAAGGAGGTCGACCTCGCGGCCGGCCACAGCGGCGAGCCGGACATCCCGCACACCTTCGTCGACTACGAGGCCCGGCCCCGTGAGTACGAACTGAGCATCGCCCAGACGGTCCTGCGCATCCACTCGCGCGTGGCCGACCTCTACAACCAGCCGATGAACCAGACCGAGCAGCAGCTCCGGCTGACCGTCGAGGCCCTGAAGGAGCGTCAGGAGCACGAGCTCGTCAACAACCGCGAGTTCGGCCTGCTCCACAACTGCGAGTACGACCAGCGCCTCCAGCCGCACGACGGCGTGCCCAGCCCCGACGACCTGGACGAACTGCTCTGCCGCCGGCGGGGCACCAAGCTGCTCCTCGCCCACCCGCGCGCGATCTCGGCGTTCGGACGCGAGCTGAACAAGCGCGGTCTGGTCCCCGAGACCATCGAGGTGGCCGGCAACCGCATCCCCACCTGGCGCGGTGTGCCGATCTACCCCTGCAACAAGATCCCGGTCACCGAGGCCCGTACGACCTCGATCATCGCCATGCGTACGGGCGAGGCCGAGCAGGGCGTGATCGGGCTCCAGCAGGCGGGCATCCCGGACGAGATCGAGCCGAGCCTGTCCTGCCGCTTCATGGGCATCAACGAACAGGCCATCATCAAGTACCTGGTGACGGCGTACTACTCGGCCGCGGTCCTGGTGCCGGACGCCCTCGGCGTGCTGGAGAACGTCGAGATCGGCCGCTGGCGGTGACACTGCCGCGAACTCTCGCCGCCGGTACGCCGTGTCCCGTGCCATCGCCGTGGGTAGACCCTCCGGGTAGGCGCCCAGCCGTAGCGGAAGTGCCACTGTCCGCCGACTCTCCGAGGCGATGCCATGGGTGAGTTCATGACGGAGACGCAGCAACGCCCCGCCGGGGCGCGGCCGTCCACCGAGACGCTCGAAGGGCCGAGGTCCCTCGCGGCCGAAGGGGAAGGCGGCAGGACGGGCCCGCTGGACGGTGTCGAGGCAGCGGTGATCCTGGAGCGCGTCCGGGCCACGGTCGACCCGGAACTGCGCGCCGCCATCGAGTCGTTGCCGCCCTCCATGCGCCGGGTCGCGCTCTACCACTTCGGCTGGGAGCAGCCGGACGGCACCCCGGCGGCCGGCAACACGGGCAAGGCGATCCGTCCCGCCCTCGTCCTCACGGCGGCCGCCGCGCTCGGCGGACCGAGGGCGCGGGCGGCGGCGGTAACGGCGGCGGTCGCGGTGGAACTGGTCCACAACTTCACGCTGCTGCACGACGACGTGATGGACCAGGACACCACCCGTCGGCACCGGCCCACCGCCTGGACCGTGTTCGGCGAGGCCGACGCGATCCTCGGCGGCGACGCCCTCCAGGCGCTGGCCCTGCGGCTGCTCGCCGAGGACCCGCACCCGGCGTCCGCCCCGGCCGCCGCCCGGCTCGCCGACTGTGTCGTCGAACTGTGCGCCGGTCAGCACTCGGACACGGCGCTGGAGAAGCGGGGACCGGGCGAGGTCGGCCTGGACGAGGTGCTCGCCATGGCCGAGGCCAAGACGGGTGCGCTGCTGGGGTGCGCCTGTGCCCTGGGCGCGCTGTACGCGCAGTCGGCGGCGGAGGACGTGGCGGCGCTGGACGCGTTCGGCCGTGAGGCAGGGCTCGCCTTCCAGCTCATCGACGACGTGATCGGCATATGGGGCGATCCGCGCCACACCGGCAAGCCGGCCGGCGCGGATCTCGCGGCCCGTAAGAAGTCCCTCCCGGTCGTCGCCGCGCTGACCTCCGGCGGTCCGGCGGCGGCGGAACTGGCCGCGCTGTACGAGATGCCGTACGACAAGGAGGACCTGCAGCGCACCGCGCTCGCCGTCGAGCGGGCCGGTGGCCGTGACTGGGCGCAGGCCCAGGCCGCCGACCGGATGGCCCGCGCCATGCAGGAGCTCGCCCGAGCCGTGCCCGACCCGGAGGAGGCGGGCGGACTGCTGGCGCTGGCGGAGTTCGTGACCCGACGCACCACCTGATCGCCGCCCCCTTCAAGGACGCGGCGGTCGTCGAGGCTCCGGAACGCCCGGGCCGTACGGTTCCTGACCCCGTACGGCCGGCGTGCGGCTCCGGAACGGCGGGTCCCGCACATCCCCACGGTGTGCGGGGCCCGCCCCTGTGTACCCGTGCATCCGCGCGTCGCGCCGATCGGATCCCGACAACTTGGCCCCACGAACGTCACGCCGTCCCCATTCCCCCTACGATCAAGGCCGGTTGACACGAAGGGGCGGGTACAGATCATGGGCGTCGCGATCCGGACGGCGGGCGAGGAGGACCGGGAGCTGGTGGTCCGGCTCCTGGACGCGGCCTTCCAGGACGATCCGGTCAGCGGCTGGGTGTTCCCGGGCGAGGAGCATCGCCGTACCACCCACCCCCGGCTGATGGCGGCGTTCACCGACATCGTGCTCGCCCACGGCCGGATAGACGTCACCGAGGACGGCACGGCGTGCGCGCTGTGGATGTCCGTGCCGGCGGAGGCGCACGGCCAGGACGAGGAAGGGCCGGTCCGGCTGCGCGAGGCCGTCGACCCGGGCAACGAACGCGTCGAGCAGATAGGACGTCTGACGGCGGCCATCCACCCGGAGGGCCGGGCCCACGAGTACCTGTGGATGATCGCCGCGGCACCCGGGCGTCAGGGCGAGGGCCTCGGTACCGCGCTCATCTCCTCGGTCCTCGACCGCTGCGACGAGGAGGGGGTGGCCGCCTATCTGGAGGCGAGCAGCGCCCGCAGCCGGCATCTGTACGAGCGCCTCGGCTTCGAGATCGAGGGTGACCCGCTGGACCTCCCGCACGGCCCCCGGATGTGGCCGATGTGGCGCGAACCGCGCGGCTGAACCCCGCGGCCGAGCTCCACCGCTGAACCCGCGGCCGAGCTCCACCGCTGAAATGGCGGCCGCACCCCGCCGCTGAACCGCCACCTCCCCCTTACTGCTCCGGCACGATCGTCGCCGCGACCCGCTCCACCAGCCCGTCCGGCACGCTCACCCCAGGCAGGACGCCGTCCAGTACGTCCGGGAGTGTCAGATGCTCCAGGATCAGCCCGAGCATCGCGAGATAGAGCACGGTGACGACCTCGTCGCCGCCCGGCAGCCCGGCGCCGCGATGGAACTCGATGCCCTCCGTCAGGTCGCCGCGCACCGACCGGGTGAAGGAGGCGCGCAGTTCGGGTCGCCGGGTGGCCTCCAGGCGCATCTCCAGCAGGGCCAGATAGCCCGTGCGATCGCGTGTGGCGCGGTCCATCAGGTCGTGCATGAAGGCCGTGACCAGGGAGCGGTCCTTCGGCCGGGTCAGCAGCCCGGCGATCACCTCCGGGTCCGGCGCCAGCCGCACATGCAGCCGGGCGTCGATCTGGCGGAGCAGGTCGTCGCGCCCGGTGAAGTAGTTGGAGGCGGTGCCGACCGGCACCCCTGCCTCGGCGTCCACCGCGCGGAACGTCAGCCCGCGCGCCCCCTCCCGGGCGAGCACCTCGGCGCCCGCGTCGACGAGGGCGGCCCGGCGCTCCGGATTGCCCGCCATTCGGAATCCCCTCTCTCACTTCAGCCGGTCGCGCAGGTGCTCCCGTAAATGCCCTTGCAACCACTACAAGCGAAGTACTACAACTGAAGCACTACAACCGAAGTGGTTGTGCGACACCCTACGAAAAGAGACCGGCTTGCGAAAGCTCACCTACTTCATCGCGTGCTCGATCGACGGCTTCATCGGGGACCCGAGCGGCGATGCGACCTCGATGTACACCTTCGTCGACGAGGAGTTCCTGGAGTTCCTCAGGACGGAGCACCCGGAGACCGTGTCGACCCCCGCCCGACGCGCCCTCGGTTTCGACGACCTGCCCAACCGTTGCTTCGACACGATCATCCAGGGCCGGAGCAGCTACGACCTGGCCCTGAAAGAGGGCATCACCAGCCCCTACGCCCATCTGCGCCAGTACGTCGCCTCGCGCACCCTGACCGGGTCGCCCGACCCGCAGGTCGAGATCGTCTCGGACGACGTGGTCGGCAAGGTTCGCGAACTGAAGGCGGAGGACGGCGAGTTGGGCATCTACCTGTGCGGTGGCGCGCAGCTCGCCGGCGCGCTGTTCGACGAGATCGACGAACTCGTCATCAAGACGTACCCCATCGTGTACGGCACCGGCATGCCGATGTTCGGCTCGGACTTCGCCGTCACGGAGTTCACCCACGAAGCGGTGCGGACGTTCGGCAACGGCGCCGTGGTTCGTACGTACAGCAGGAAGCGCTGAGCCGTATCCCGCCCTACTCTGAGGGCATGGGCAGCGAAGAGCACGTCTGTCCCGGCTGCGGACAGCCCGTGGACACGGTCGTCAAGCGCCACAAGACGCTGGGCGCCTGGGTCCCCACCTGGGTGGGCGGCCCGTGCAGAAACCCCGACTGCGAGGCGTACGCCGAGGTGGGCGCCGAGCACGAGGAGAAGCACGAGCAGCCCGAGCAGTCCGAGACACCCACCGCGAAGAATTCCTGAGCACCGTGTCGAGAAAGCCGGCCCGGCTCCGACGTCCCCTGTGAGAGCCGCCCGCAAAGGGTGGCCCGAGCCGACGCAAGCAGAAGGAGCGGACTGATGAAGTATCTGGTCATGGTGCAGGGCACGCAGGCGGACTACGAGGCGATGCAGGGCAAGGGGTCCGCGGGCTCCGTGGCCTGGACCCAGGAGGACGTCCAGGCGATGTACGCCTTCATGGGGGCCCTCAACAACGACCTCGCCGAAAGCGGCGAGATGATCGACGGACAGGGGCTGACCGAGCCCGCGAAGGGCCGGCACGTCACCCTGGGCGACGACGGCAAGGCGGTGATCACCGACGGTCCGTACAGCGAGACCAAGGAACTGCTGGCCGGCTACTGGGTGCTGGACTGCGCGAGCCTGGAGCGGGTCACCGAGATCGCCGAGCGCGTCCTCCAGTGCCCCCAGCCCGCCGGTGCCCCCACGTACCCGGTGGTGATCCGGCCCATCGACGACGGCTCCGGGGACGTCTGACCGTACGAGTGAGCCGTACCAGCCCCGCAGGAGCGCCACGCCCGACATGAGCGTCACACCCGAGACCGAGGACCTGCTGCGCCGTCACGCGCCGCAGGTCCTCGGCGCGCTGGTGCGGCGCTACGGCCACTTCGACACCGCCGAGGACGCCGTACAGGAGGCCCTGCTCGCCGCGGCCGAGCAGTGGCCGCGCACCGGGGTCCCGGACAACCCGCGCGGCTGGCTGATCAGGGTCGGCGCACGGCGGCTGACCGACGCCCTGCGCGCCGAGGAGGCACGCCGGGCCCGGGAGGAGAAGGTCGCGGCGCTCGCGCCACGCGACGCCTTCACGGCCCCGCCGCCCGGTGCGGACCGCGCCCCCCGCGAGGACGACACCCTCACCCTGCTGTTCCTCAGCTGCCACCCGGGCCTGACCCCGCCCGCCCAGATCGCCCTCACCCTGCGCGCCGTCGGCGGTCTGACCACGGCCGAGATCGCCCGCGCGCACCTGGTCCCCGAGGCGACGATGGCCCAGCGGATCAGCCGGGCCAAGCAGAAGGTCCGCGGTGTCCGCTTCGGGCGCCCGGACAACTGGGAGGAGCGCCTGCCCGCCGTCCTGCAGACCCTCTACCTGATCTTCAACGAGGGCTATATGGCGACCTCGGGCACCAGCCTGCAGCGGCGGGAGTTCGCCGGTGAGGCGATCCGGCTGACCCGTGAGGTCCACCGCCTCCTCCCCGACCACGGCGAGGTGGCCGGCCTGCTCGCGCTGATGCTGCTCACCGACGCCCGGCGGGACGCCCGCACCGGCCCGCACGGGGAACTCGTCCCGCTCGACGAGCAGGACCGCGACCGCTGGGACAAGGCCGCGATCGACGAGGGCGTCGCCCTGGTCACCCGTGCCCTGAGCCGGGGCCGCGCCGGCCCCTACCGGCTCCGCGCCGCCATCGCCGCCGTCCATGACGAGGCTCCGTCCGCGCAGGAGACCGACTGGCAGGAGATCCTCGGGCTCTACGACGTCCTGGTACGCCTCGTCCCCGGGCCCGTCGAGCGGCTCAACCGCGCGGTCGCCGTCGCCATGGTCTCCGGCCCGCGTGCCGGACTGGCCGAGCTGGCCGCACTGGAGGACGAGTTGGGTTCCGGGCACCGGCTGGACGCGGTCCGCGGACACCTCCTGGAGCGGGCCGGCGCCTCGGAGGAGGCGCGCGCCGCCTACGAGGCCGCGGCCGGAAAGACGCTGAGCCTGCCGGAGCAGCGGTATCTGCTCGCGCGGGCGGCACGGCTGACGCCTTAACCTCACGTCATGCCCGAACGGATGTACATCGTGCACCTCACCGAACGCTCCCTGTGGGAGGCGGCCCGCGAGCGCGGCACCTACGAGATGTCGACCCGTGGCCGCACCCTTCAGGACGAGGGCTTCATCCACTGCTCGACCCGCGCTCAACTCCCGTCCGTGGCCGCCTTCCTGTACGGCTCCTACGACGGCCCGGACGAACTGGTGCTGCTGGTCGTGGACCCCGCGCGGCTGGATGTGCCCGTGAGGTACGAGGCACCGCGGCCCGGGGGCGAGGAGTTCCCGCATGTGTACGGGCCGATCCCGGTGGACGCGGTGGTGGACGTGGAGGCGTGGCGGTGACCGGGCGGCGCCGGTTATGGCGGTGGGCCGTGACGGCGTGGGTGAGCGTCGTGGTCGTGGCGGGCGGGGCGACGCTGTGGCTGCGGGACTCGCCCGAGCCGCCGGGGCCGTACGGCCGGGAGGCGGCAAGTCCGACGCCCTCGCTGCCGGAGGGGTGGGAGTCGGCGTGCGCGGGTGCCGAGCGCGACGGGAAGGGTCAGGCGCTCTGCTTCTTCAGGACGCGCTAGCGGGGCAGCCCTCCGGTCTGAGGATCCCGGCCCGTCAGGCAGTACGTCCCGCCCGCCGGATCGCGCATCACCGTCCAGTGGGCACCCTGGGCGACGAAGGTCGCGCCCAGATCCTCGTGCCGGGCGCGGGTCGCCGGGATGTCCGCGCAGGCGAGGTCCAGATGGGCGGAGGCCGCACGCTCCCCGTCGAGCCGCTGGAGCAGGACGCGCACCGGCAGCCCGGCCGGTGGCCGCACCACATGGAACTCGGCCAGGGAGCCGGGCGTCGACTCCCAGCCGTCCAGCAGCCCGCTCCAGAAGGCCACTTCGGCGTCGTACACCGACGGCGGTACGTCCAGGCAGACCTGGTCGAGTCGGCTGCCGCGCACCACGGGCGGGCGCACCGACTCCCCGTGCCAGGGCACCGCACAGAACAACTGCCCGGCGGGCGAGCGCAGTACGGCCCACCCCTCGTGCTCGGCGGCGAGCCCCGCACCCAGCCCGAGCGCCGACTTCACGAAGTCCGGTACGTCGTCCACGGCGAAGTCGAGATGCGCACCGCCGGGGCCCGAGTCCACCCCCTGCGCCTTCACACAGGGGTCCGCCCCGCCGCCCGGCAGCAGGGTCACGAACTCGCCCTGCTCGCCCCGCGGTTCGGACAGCCCGGTGTCCGTCACCGCCGTCCAGAAGGCATGGGCCCGGTCGAAGGACGCGACAGGGCGGTCGATGAACGCGTAGGTCCAGCGGATGCTCATGGGGCGATCGTAGATCCGTCGAGCGGTCCCGCGCGCGGCGGTCGTACGGCGGCCCGAGGCGTCACCACGCCTGCTTTGCAGGACCCTTACCAACCGCGCGCCACCTTCTGGGGCGTGCTTTGCCATCAGTTCGCCCTGCATTGGTCCGCGCCTATTTGCATTGGGGAATGGACCACATCACGTTCCTGGTGGCGGTCGTCATCGTGACGGCCCTCGCCTTCGACTTCACCAACGGATTCCACGACACGGCGAACGCGATGGCCACGTCCATCGCCACGGGGGCGCTCAAACCGAGGACGGCCGTGATCATCAGCGGCGTGCTGAACGTCGTCGGGGCCTTCCTCTCCACGGAGGTCGCCAAGACGATCTCCGGCGGCATAGTGGACGACACACTCGTCACCCCGGGCATGATCTTCGCAGGGCTCATCGGGGCGATCCTGTGGAACCTGCTCACCTGGCTGGTCGGTCTGCCGTCCAGTTCGTCGCACGCGCTGTTCGGCGGGCTGATCGGGGCCGTCTGGGTCGGTGCGGGGGCGCACGGCGTGCACTTCGACAAGGTTGTCGAGAAGGTGCTGATCCCGGCGGTGGCCTCGCCGCTCGTCGCGGGTGTCGCGGCGCTGCTGGCCACGTACCTGGCGTACCGGCTCACTTCTCGCGCCCGCAAGGATTCCGTCACCAAGGGCTTCCGGGTCGGTCAGATCGCCTCGGCCTCGCTGGTCTCCCTGGCCCACGGCACCAACGACGCGCAGAAGACGATGGGCGTCATCACGCTGACCCTGATCTCGGCGGGCGCGCTCGGCCATGACGCGGGCCCGCCCCTGTGGGTGATCGCCTCCGCCGGTCTGGCCATCGGCCTCGGCACCTACCTCGGCGGCTGGCGCATCATCCGCACGATGGGCAAGGGCCTCACCGAGATCCAGTCCCCGCAGGGCTTCGCCGCCGAGACGGCCTCCACCACGGTCATCCTCACCTCGGCCCACCTGGGCTTCGCCCTGTCCACCACCCAGGTCGCCTCCGGCAGCATCCTCGGCGCCGGTCTGGGCCGCCGTCTCGCGGAGGTCCGCTGGGGCGTGGCCGGCCGCATGGTCGTGGCCTGGCTGATCACCCTGCCGGCCGCCGCGCTGGTCGGCGGGGTCTCCGCGAGCGTGGTCACGCACGGCGGCAACATCGGCACGGCCGTGGTGGCCCTGGTCGGTGCCGCCGTCGCCGCCGGCATCGTGCTGGTCTCCCGCCGCAACCCGGTGTCCGTGCAGAACGTCAACGACACCCACGAGGTCACGATCCGCACGGAGCCGGCGCACGTCGGCACGGCCGCCTGAGACAAGGGGAGTTCACACCGATGAACCTCGACTGGACCGCACTCGGCCAGGTCGCCGCGGTGAGCCTCGGCGTCACCGTGGCCGTGGTCGCCGTCTTCGCCCTGGGCGTGCTGGGCCTGGCCCGCCACGAAGGGGCAGGCGCGGAGGGCGGCGGCACGTCGTCGCTGGGCCTCGCCCAGGCCGGGCTGTGCTTCGTGGCCTGCGCGGCGGTGGTGGCTTACGGGATCTATCTGATCGTGCCGCAGTTCCACTGACCGTGCCGTGAACCGGGGGAGGCCTGCCGATCAGGTCTCCTCCGCCGGCCCGATCCGCTCGTAGACCGTCAACCGCCGCCCCCGGACCTGTATGTCCGCCACCACTTGGAAGTGCTCCCGCAGCACGGCGGCCTTCGCCTTGTCCCGCTCCGCCGTCACCGCCCGCGCCACCCCGGGCACATCGGTGACCAGCAGTATCCGCCGCTGCGCCAGCATCGCTGCCCGTATCCGCGCCGGACGGGCCTCCTCGCCCTTCAACGTCCCGGACTCCACCGGGCTCTTGGCCAGCGCGACGTCCCGCAGCCCGGCGAAGTCGCCGGGGGAGACCAGGGCGGTGTCGCGCCGGGCCGCCGGCACGAAGACGACCGCGTCCCCGGGTTCCTTCAGCCGCCGTACGTCCGCCGCGACGGCCAGCACGTCGTCCACCCGGCTCGCCGGGGAGCGCTTGGCCAGCGACTGCGGCAACAGCGCCACGACCACCAGGGCGACCACGCCCGGGACGAGCCACGCCGACGCTCTCGGGAAACGGGGCCTGGCCGCCCGAACGGCCGTACCCAGCGCCGTGCCGATCAGCAGGGCCAGCCCCAGCATGCTGAACAGGACGTAGCGGTCCAGGAAGAGCGGCCGGACCAGGGAGAGGCCCAGCAGGCCGAGTTGAGGAACCGCCAGCAGCGGCAGCCCGACGGCCGCGACCGACAGCCGGCCCGCGAACGGCCGGTCCAGCAGCGCCCCGAGGCCGCCGAGCGCCAGCAGGACCGCCGGGCCGATCAGCATGTGCCAGGTCAGCGGGGGAATCCAGGAGACCTGTTCGGACTGGCGCCGGCTGAACAGGATCAACGGCAGTACGGCGGCCACGGCCACGGTCGCGGCCACCGCCCAGCGCGTCGAGATCCGCCGGCCGGCCCGCGTCCACAGCAGCGTGGCCAGGTGTGCGGGCAGGATCAGCAGGGAGAGCCAGTTCAGCAGCCCGCACACCGCGATCGTGCCGCCGTACGCGACCCAGTGCACGGCTCGGCCGCGCCCCTCCAGGACGGTCACCAGCAACAGCGTCGAGATGCCCGCCCCGGCCGCTATCAGCGCGTACGGGCGCCCCTCCTGCAGGTGGAACTGCACGGCCGGGAGCAGACCGAACACCAGCCCGCCCGCCAAGCCCGTCCAGCCTCCGGCCAGTCGGCGGCCGATCTCGGTCACACAGACCGCCGCCACCGCCATCGCCAGCACCGAGGGCAGCCGCAGGGTCGTGGTGCCGGCCCCGAAGCAGGTGAAGACCCCGTGCATCAGCAGGTAGTAGAGCCCGTGTACGGCGTCGACCTGCCCCAGCATGTGCCAGATGTCCCCGGTGGACCGCCCCGCCACCTGCCAGGTCGCGGCCTCGTCGCGCCACACGCTGTGCTGCCGGGACAGCCCCCAGAGACCGAGAGCGAGGGTCCACAGCAGCGGGATGAGCCGGAGGGGGGCGCCTCTCAGCCAACGGGAATTCGGGCGTATGAAGGCGGAGTTCAAGCGGGCGCTCTCCAAGGGATCGGCATTTCGTCCGGCTGGAGCCGGCCGAGACGGGATCCGAGTGCTGCTCAGCTTCCCCCGTACGCCACCCGCGTCGCAGATCGGCCGGCGGGGTGGACATGCCAGAACCTACGGGACCACCGCGATCCGGGGCCACCGATCATCGCGTGAACACAATCACCGCCGACCCATGCAACCTTGAGCCCGCTGAACCGTCGGGCCGTCGGGCCCGTCCGCCCGGACGGCCGTCAGATGATCGCGGACACGCCGAAGGGGCCCGCCGGCGAACCGGTCGGACCCCTTCGGGAAGCCAATGAGCCTTGGGTCAGGCCTTCTTGGTCTCCCAGAAGATCTTGTCGATCTGTGCGATGTAGTCCAGCGCCTTCTGGCCGGTCGCCGGGTCGGTGGAGCCCTTGGCGGCCGAGAGGGCCTTCAGGGCGTCGTTGACGAGCTGGTGCAGCTCGGGGTACTTCTCGAAGTGCGGGGGCTTGAAGTAGTCGCTCCAGAGCACCGAGACGTGGTGCTTGGCGAGCTCGGCGCGCTGCTCCTTGATGACGGTGGCACGCGCCTGGAAGTGCGGGTCGTCGTTGGCGGCCATCTTCTCCTGTACGGCCTTCACCGACTCCGCCTCGATGCGGGCCTGGGCAGGGTCGTACACACCGCAGGGAAGGTCGCAGTGTGCGCTGACCTTTACCTTGGGGGCAAACAGGCGGGAAAGCATGGAGCATTCCTTCCTCGTGATCGTCTTCTCAGGTGGGACATTACTCCCTGCAAGACGGGTTTTCGCGAGTGCCCCCATGGGCTTAGGACAAAAGTCCGGGGTGAGACTGAGACTGGTGGAGGACCCTACCGGGGAGGTGCCGGGGATGCCGGAGTTGTCGCAGGAGACCGAGCGCGGGCGAACGGACCGGCCCTTCGGGTGGGCCGAGGTGACCGGTCCGTCGATGGTGCCCACGCTGTACCACGGCGACCTGCTCGTGGTGCAGCACCGGAGCCGGGTCAGGCCCGGTGACGTGGTGGTGCTGCGGCATCCGTTCCAGCAGGACCTGCTCGTGGTCAAGCGGGCCGCGGAGCGACGCGAGGGCGGCTGGTGGGTTCTCGGGGACAACGCGTACGCGGGGGGCGACAGCACCGACTACGGGGTCGTGCCGGACGAGCTGATCCTGGGCAGGGTCCGGCTGCGCTACCGGCCGCGCAAGCCGGATCAGCGCTCGCCGTTCGCGCTGGCGCGCTGGGGCCTGTCGGCCGTACGGCTCGTCCTGGCCGACCGGTCGGCCTCCAAGCGCTTGCGGGCCCGGTAGGCGGCCACGTTCGCGCGGGTCGCGCAGCGGTCCGAGCAGTAGCGCCGGGAGCGGTTGGTGGAGGTGTCGAGGTAGGCGTTGCGGCACGGCGCCGCCTCGCACAGACCCAGCCGGTCCACGCCGTACTCGGTGAGGTGGAACGCCAGGCCCATCGCCGCGATGGCCGCGTAGCCCGCGGTCGCGTTCGACGGGTGGTCCGCGAGGTGCATGTGCCACAGGGGGCGGCCGTCGTCGTCCCGGAAGTCGTGGCCGGAGATCTGCGGACTGACCGGGAACTCCAGCAGGAGCGAGTTCAGCAGATTCACCGCCAGCGCCTCGTCGCCCCCGTCCGCCGCCTCGAACACCGCCCGCAGCCGTGCGCGGACCGAGCGGAAGCGGGTGACGTCGGCGTCGGTGGCGCGGCGGCCCGCCTCCTGGCTGACGCCGAACAGGTCGCGGACGGCCTCGACCGAGGTCAGCGAGTCCTTGCCCCGGGCCGGGTCCTCGCTGTTGACGAGTCGTACGGCATAGTCCGAGTAATAGGCCAGTTCCACTTGTAGTCCTTACGGAGGCGTTCTATCGTGTCGTGATGCGGTCGGGTAAGAGCTGATCGTGCTTCCAGGGTATTACGTGACCTGCGCGATGGAGGGCTCGATGACGGACATGGGCACAGGCATGGGTGCGGATACGGACACCACCACGACCGCCGATTGGCTCGCCTGGCAGAAGAGCTGGGACCGGCAGCAGGAGTGGTACATGCCCGACCGTGAGGAACGCTTCCGGATCATGCTCGACATCGTCGATGCCGTCGTCGGCCCCGCCCCGCGCGTGCTCGATCTCGCCTGCGGCACGGGAAGTATCACCGCCCGGCTGTTCGCCCGGTTGCCCGACGCCACCAGCACCGGTGTCGACCTCGACCCGGCGCTGCTCGCCATCGCCGAGGGCACCTTCGCGGACGACGAGCGGGTCTCGTTCGTCACCGCTGACCTGAAGACCCCGACTGGCCGGCGAAGCTGCCGTACGACTCCTACGACGCCGTACTGACCGCCACCGCCCTGCACTGGCTGCACCGTGAACCCCTCGCGACCCTCTACGGCCAGGTCGCGGAGCTGGTCCGCGACGGCGGTGTCTTCCTGAACGCGGACCACATGATCGACGAGTCGACGCCCCGGATCAACGCGGCCGAGCGGGCCCAGCGCCACACCCGCATGGATCAGGCCAAGGCGGAGGGCGCCCTCGACTGGTCCGAGTGGTGGCAGCTGGCCGCCAAGGACCCGGTGCTGGCCGCGCCGACGGCCCGCCGCTTCGAGATCTACGGCGAGCACGCCGACGGCGACATGCCCTCCGCCGAGTGGCACGCGCGCGTGCTGCGCGAGATGGGGTTCGGGGAGGCACGGCCGGTGTGGTGCTCGCCGTCGGACACGCTGGTGCTGGCGGTGAAGTAGCGGCCCACGGCGGCCGTACGGCGAGGCGGAGGCGGTACGAGAAATTCGTACCGCCTCTTCCGCGTCCCGAAAGGTCTCCCACCGCACTGGAAGGGGTGAGACGGTCCCTACCGGAGGGGCGGGAGAGGGGGAGGGATGGCGGGGGGCGCGGAAGCGTCACTGCATGCCTTCGTCGAGGGCAGACGCTCGGCCTTGTTCCGCAGCGCCTATCTGCTGTGCGGCAACCGGGACGAGGCGGAGGACCTCGTCCAGACGACGCTGGTGAAGGTCGTCCTCGGTGCACGCCGGCACACGCGGCTGGACAACCTCGACGCCTATGCGCGCAAGACGCTGGTCAACACCTTCATCGCCGCGCGCCGGCGTTTCTGGCGGCGTGAGCAGGCGTACGGCGAGGTGCCGGATGTGCCCGGGCGGCCGGTGGACAGCGACACCGGGGTCATGGTGCGGGCCGCGCTCGCGCAGCTCGCGCCCAAGCAGCGGGCGGTGCTGGTGCTGCGCTACTGGGAGGACCTCAGCGTCGCCGACACCGCCGAGCTGCTCGGCATGCGGGAGAGCACGGTCAAGAGCCACACGGCGAGGGGGCTCGCGGCGCTGCGTGCCGCGGTGCGGGAGGAACACGTATGAGTCAGGACGACGCGGGCGGGGTGCCGTGGGCGACGGAGCTGCTGGGGCGGGCCCTTCAGGGCGTCCCGATGCCGTCCGGGCCCGGTGCGGACGCGGTGTTCGCGCGGGTGGCGCGGGTGCGGTGGCGTCGGCGGGGGGTGGTCACCGGGGTCGCGGCCGCCGCGGTGGCGGTGAGTCTGGCCGGGACCGGGGTGCTGCCGGGGAACGGCCGGGAGCCGACGGGGATCGCGGGCACCCGGCCCACGCCCAGGGCGGACCGGCTGGCGAAGCTGCTGCCGCCCGGGACCGGCGAGATCCGCGAGCTCGAGCACGTCGTGGGTTCAGGACCGTACGACGGGCTCTACGCGGTCTTCAAGGACGGCGGCGTCGGGTATCTCAACATCCAGGTCTTCCCGGGCCGGCGGAAGGACGGGCCGGTGCCGGTCGGGCAGGGGTGCTCGTCGGACATTCCCGGGACGGCGTCGACCTGCGTCCCCGAGACGCTGCCGAACGGCGATGAGCGCGAATCCACCGAACTGGCGGGGGAGAGCCGCAGGGACGGCAGGACGTGGGGGCCCAAGCGTTCCGTGCGGCTGTTCACGAAGGGCTACCTCGTCATGATCACGGCCGGCAGCGGGTTCGACGGCACGCGGTCGCTGGGACCGTGGCTCGACGCCCCGCCGCTGACGGCGGACCAGCTGCGTGACGTGGTGATGAGACCTGAGCTGTTGCCGTAGGCGAGCACACGGTGAATGGGCGGGCACACGGTGAATGGGCGGGCACACGGTGAATGGGCGGGCACATGATGAAGGGGCGGTACGAGGATCTCGTACCGCCCCTTCACCGTCGTACCGTCAGAGCACCTTGGACAGGAACGCCTGGGTCCGCTCGTGCTGCGGGTTGGTCAGGACCTCGCGCGGGTCGCCGGACTCCACGACCACGCCGCCGTCCATGAAGACCAGGCTGTCGCCGACCTCGCGGGCGAAGCCCATCTCGTGGGTGACGACGACCATCGTCATGCCGGACTCGGCGAGGTCGCGCATGACGTCGAGGACGTCACCGACCAGCTCCGGGTCGAGGGCCGAGGTCGGCTCGTCGAAGAGCATCAGCTTCGGGTCCATCGCCAGCGCACGGGCGATGGCCACGCGCTGCTGCTGGCCGCCGGAGAGCTGGGAGGGGTAGCTCACGGCCTTGTCGGCGAGGCCGACCCGGTCCAGCAGCTCCCGCGCCCGCTCCTTGGCCTTGCCCTTGTTCACGCCCTTGACCTGGATCGGCGCCTCGATGACGTTCTCCAGCGCCGTCATGTGCGGGAACAGGTTGAACCGCTGGAACACCATGCCGATGTCCCGGCGCTTCAGCGCGACCTCGCTGTCCTTGAGCTCGTACAGCTTGTCGCCCTTCTGGCGGTAGCCGACCAGCTCGCCGTCGACGTACAACCGGCCGGAGTTGATCTTCTCCAGGTGGTTGATGCACCTCAGAAAAGTGGACTTGCCGGAGCCGGAGGGGCCGATGAGGCAGAACACCTCGCCCTGCTTCACCTCCAGGTCGATGCCCTTGAGGACCTCTAGGGGACCGAAGGACTTGTGAACGCCCTCGGCCTTGACCATGGCGGTCATGCGTTGCCTCCTGTCGGCTTCGAGCGGTTGGACAGGGACAGCACGTTCGCCCTGATCTTCTGGAACGGGGTGGCCGGCAGCGAGCGGCTCGACCCGCGGGCGTAGTAGCGCTCCAGGTAGTACTGGCCGACGCTGAAGACCGAGGTCAGCAGCAGGTACCAGGCCGCCGCCAGGAACAGCATCTCGGCGGGGGCGCCGGAGGTCTGGCCGATGTCCTGGGCCGCGCGGAACAGCTCGGGGTACTGGACGACCGAGACCAGCGAGGTCGTCTTCAGCATGTTGATGACCTCGTTGCCCGTGGGCGGCACGATCACGCGCATCGCCTGCGGGATCACGATCCGGCGCAGCGTCTTCACGTGGCTCATGCCCAGCGCGTGGGAGGCCTCGGTCTGGCCCTCGTCGACCGCGAGCAGACCGGCACGGCAGATCTCGGCCATGTACGCGGCCTCATTGAGGCCCAGGCCCAGCAGCGCCGTCAGGAACGGGGTCATGAAGTCCGACCACTCGTTCTTGTAGAACGGGCCGAGGTTGATGTACTCGAAGACCAGGCCCAGGTTGAACCAGACGATGAGCTGGACCAGGACCGGGGTGCCGCGGAAGAACCAGATGTAGAACCACGCGATCGACGAGGTCACCGGGTTCTTCGACAGGCGCATCACGGCGAGCAGGATGCCGCCGATGATGCCGATCGCCATGGAGAGGACGGTCAGCAGGAGCGTCCTGCCGACGCCGTCCAGGACGCGGTCGTCGAAGAAGTAGTCCGGGATCGCTCCCCAGTTGATCTTGCCCTGGGAGAACGCGTACACGACGGCGCCCAGCAGGGCGAGCGCCACGACGGCGGAGATGTACCGCCCGTAGTGACGGACCGGAATGGCCTTGATCGCCTCCGGGCCGGCCGGCGGGGTGTCCGCCGGCTCGTCCGTCTTGTGGATGTCAGTCACAGGTGTTGCCTTTCAGTGCCCGCTGTACCGGTGCGGTCACTTGCCGCCGTTGATGGCGGCTTCCTGCACCGCTCCGTCCTCGACGCCCCACTTCTTGATGACCTTCTCGTACTCGCCGTTCGCGATGACCGCGTCCAGCGCGGCCTTGAGGGCGTCGCGCAGCTGGGTGTTGTTCTTGGCGACCGCGATGCCGTACGGCGCCGCCTCGACCTGCTCGCCGACGAGCTGGAAGTCGTTGCCGCCGCCGGAGGTCTTCACGGCGTACGCGGCGACGGGGAAGTCGGAGGAACCGGCGGCCGCACCGCCCGCGCGCAGGCGGGTCTGGGCCTGCTGGTCGTTGTCGAAGGCCTCGATGGTGATCGTCTTGCCACCGGTGCACTTCTTGGCCTCGGCCTTGGCCAGGTCCTCGGAGACCGTGCCGCGCTGCACGACGATCTTCTTGCCGCACAGGTCCGACCAGGTCTTGATGTCGGTGTTCTTGCCCTTCTGGGTGTAGATCGAGACACCGGCGGTGAAGTAGTCGACGAAGTCGACGCCCTCACCGACCTTCTTGCCGGTGTCCGAGTCGATGCCCTCCTGGCGGTCCTTGGTGTCGGTCATCGCGGACATGGCGATGTCGTAGCGCTTGGAGCGCAGTCCGGTGATGAGGCTGTCGAAGGTGCCGTTCTCGAACTCGAACGTCACACCGAGCTGCTTGCCCATGGCGGCGGCGAGGTCCGGGTCGATTCCGACCGTCTTGCCGGAGTCGTCCTTGAACTCGACCGGCGCGTAGGCGATGTCCGAGCCGACCTTGATGACGCCCTTGTCGCGGATCGCCTGGGGCAGCTTGTCGGCGAGCGGTGCCGCGCTCTTGGAGCCGGAGCCCTCCGAGCCGCTGTCGTTGGTCTGGTCACCGCAGCCGGTGAGAATCAGGGCGCCTGCGACCGCGATCGAGCCGACCGCGGCGAGCCGGGAGCGTGCTGCGGTGGTGCGACGGGTGGTGCTTGCGGTCATGGTGGGTTCCTCCGGCGGATGGGTGGAGTTGCCGATGGGGCCGGCTCCTGCCATGGGGACCGGCAGGGGCCTTGGTTTCCTAGGTCGACGAGAGCACACACCTTCGAGTGCCGCGACCTCGTGTGATTACGGCATCTTGCCATTCGGACTAAGGCATTCAGGGCGCTCGTCATGTCAAAATCGGATAACGGGTTACCCCCGAACCACCGCAGTTCGTCACATCCTGACAACACCTTCTGCGGGAATCTGTCCTTCCGGCCGGAAGATCTTCGGTGCATCTCGGGATGCGGACCGGTCGTGCGTGGTTTTTGTGGCCGACGGTCGCTCTTCGCGGCATCTGGTGTCGATTGTCCGCTTATCTGGCTACGAATCACACCGGTGTCGCCGTCTGGTTGTGTCTGATTCGTGTCTGTCGGTGCGGGTGTTCCCATTCCCGTCATGTGATCTTGCACGTATTGGGCTCGTCGTCGGCGCGGTCCGTCCGGTAAGAAGGTTCTTTACACCCCTCATCCGGGGCTCAGGGCGCGTGTGCGGCGCGCCCGTCGCGTATGGGCCGTACGTCGGACGTCGTACGTATCCACGAGCAGGGCCATGCGCGGTCCCGCCCACTTCTCACCAGGAGTGGTCCCACCCTCAAACCATGAACACTTAAGGGGTCAGACAAAGTGGCAGCGGAGATTGTCAATCCTCGCAGCGGAAGCAATACCGATCAGGACGGCGGGGCCGAGCCCCTCGATTCCTTCGATCCCGCGTTCGCGCTGCACCGCGGCGGCAAGATGGCCGTGCAGGCCACCGTGCCGATCCGCGACAAGGACGACCTGTCCCTGGCGTACACGCCCGGCGTCGCGAAGGTGTGCAGCGCGATCGCCGACCAGCCGGATCTGGTGCACGACTACACCTGGAAGTCGTCCGTCGTCGCCGTCGTGACCGACGGTACGGCCGTGCTGGGGCTCGGTGACATCGGGCCCGAGGCCTCCCTTCCGGTGATGGAGGGCAAGGCGATCCTGTTCAAGCAGTTCGGTGGCGTCGACGCGGTTCCGATCGCTCTCGACTGCACCGGCGTCGACGAGATCGTCGACACCGTGGTGCGGCTCGCACCGTCCTTCGGTGGGGTGAACCTGGAGGACATCTCGGCGCCTCGGTGCTTCGAGATCGAGCGGAAGCTGCAGGAGCGGCTGGACATCCCGATCTTCCACGACGACCAGCACGGTACGGCCGTCGTGACGCTGGCGGCGCTGCGGAACGCCGCGCGGCTGACCGGGAAGGGTCTCGGCGATCTGCGGGCCGTCATCTCCGGTGCCGGCGCCGCCGGTGTCGCCATCGCCAAGATGCTGGTCGAGGCCGGGATCGGGGACGTCGCGGTGGCCGACCGCAAGGGCATCGTGTCGGCGGACCGGGACGATCTGACGTCGGTGAAGCGGGAGCTGGCCGGGTTCACGAACAAGGCGGGGCTCAGCGGGTCGCTGGAGTCGGCGCTGGCCGGGGCGGACGTGTTCATCGGGGTGTCCGGTGGAACCGTGCCGGAGGAGGCGGTCGCCTCCATGGCCGAGGGAGCCTTCGTGTTCGCCATGGCCAACCCGAACCCCGAGGTGCACCCGGACGTCGCGCACAAGTACGCGGCGGTCGTGGCCACCGGGCGATCGGACTTCCCGAACCAGATCAACAACGTGCTGGCGTTCCCCGGGATCTTCGCGGGCGCGCTGCAGGTGCGGGCGTCCCGGATCACCGAGGGCATGAAGATCGCGGCGGCCGAGGCGCTGGCCTCGGTCGTGGGCGACGATCTGTCCGCGGACTACGTCATTCCGTCGCCGTTCGACGAGCGGGTCGCCCCGGCCGTCACGGCCGCGGTCGCTGCCGCGGCTCGGGCGGAGGGCGTTGCCCGGCGGTGACGCCGCGCAGCTGACGTGATGGGGATGGCCTCGCCCGGTCGGGCGGGGCCATTTCTCTTGCCCGGGGTGGGGCCGTTCGGGTGGGCGTCCACGCCGGGTGCCTTGGCAAGAGGGTGTGTCTCACAGGGCGCCGTGGTTCCGTCGGCTCGCGGCGGAGCCTATCGTCAAGGTCATGTTCGCTGTCTACGCCGCCCGAATCGACCGCGACCAGCCGCTTTCCGGATTGGAGTTGGGGGAGCGACCGGCCCCCGAGGTCCGTCCCGGCTGGAGCTCCGTCCATGTGAAGGCCGCCTCGCTCAATCATCACGATCTCTGGTCGCTGCGGGGTGTGGGCCTCGCGGAGGACAAGTTGCCGATGATCCTCGGGTGCGACGCCGCCGGCGTCGACGAGGACGGCAACGAGGTCGTCCTGCACTCCGTGATCGGACAGAGTGGACATGGGGTGGGGCCCAAGGAGCCCCGGTCCATCCTCACCGAGCGGTACCAGGGCACCTTCGCCGAGCAGGTCGCCGTGCCGACCTGGAACGTCCTGCCCAAGCCCAAGGAACTCTCCTTCGCCGAAGCCGCGTGCCTGCCGACGGCTTGGCTGACCGCCTATCGGATGCTGTTCACCAACTCGGGCGTACGGCCCGGAGATTCGGTGCTGGTGCAGGGGGCCGGAGGCGGCGTCGCCACGGCTGCCATCGCGCTCGGGAAGGCCGCGGGGCTGCGCGTCTTCGCCACCAGCCGGGACGAGGCCAAGCGCAAGCGGGCCCTGGAGTTGGGGGCCGTTGAGGCCGTGGACTCGGGGGCCCGGCTGCCGCAGCGGGTCGATGCCGTGATCGAGACCGTGGGCGCGGCGACCTGGTCGCACTCCGTCAAGTCGCTCAAGCCGGGCGGCACGCTGGTCATTTCCGGTGCCACCAGCGGCGATCGGCCCTCGCACGCCGAGCTGACGCGGATCTTCTTCCTGGAGTTGAAGATCGTCGGGTCCACCATGGGGACCAAGGACGAGCTGGAGGATCTGCTTTCCTTCTGTGCCGCCACCGGTGTGCGGCCGGTGATCGACGAGGTGCTTCCGATGGATCGGGCCCGCGAGGGCTTCGAGCGGATGGAGTCGGGCGAGCTGTTCGGGAAGGTCGTGCTCACCAACTGACGTTTCTCGCCAAGGCGCTTGCGGCGGGTCCGGGGTTTCACCCTCGGGCCCGCCGCTTGTTTGTCAACTGGGGTTGACGTGGGGCGGCGTGTCAACCTACATTGACATCATGACCGAGGCAACAGATCTCGCCGAGCGGGCCGGCGACCGCGATCCACGGGTCGGGCTGCGGGCCGTAGCGGCGTTGCGCCGGCTGCTGGAGCAGTTGGAGGCGGTACAGGTGCGCAGTGCGCGCAATCAGGGGTGGTCCTGGCAGGAGATCGCCGCGGAACTCGGGGTCAGCAGGCAGGCCGTGCACAAGAAGTACGGGAGGCGTTGATGTTCGAGCGGTTCACGAAGGATGCCCGTGCCGTGGTGACGGGGGCCGTGGAGCACGCCGAGAGGGGAGGGGCGCAGACCGTCGACGTCGAGCACATGCTGCTCGCCCTGCTCGATCGGGAGGGGAGCCGGGCCTCGTTCGCGCTTGCGGCGCTCGGCGGTGGGCAGTGGTTGGAGTCCGCGCGGCTGGCGTTGAGGGAGGCGCGGCGGCGGGGCGGGCTTTCGCAGGCCGAAGCAGATGCGCTGGCCGGGCTGGGGATTGATGTGGGGGAGATCGTCGCCCGGGTCGAGGAGGTCCATGGTGTCGGGGCGATGTCCGGGGACCGGAAGGACACGGGGTGGTGGTCGGGCCGCCGCTCCTTCAGCCGGGAGGCCAAGGACGTGCTGGAGCGGTCGCTGCGTATCGCCGTCGCGCGCCGGGACCGGCACATCGGCGACGAGCACATCCTCCTGGCCCTGACCAGCCGCCCCGGCGTGCCCGCCGAGATCCTCGCCGATCACGGGGCGACCTATGAGGCTGTGATCCGGGTACTGGGGGGAGAGGCCAAGGCCGGTTGAGGCGGGGACCCGGTCGCTCCCGGTTCCGGTCCGGGGCGGTACGGCCCAGTTGGTGGCCGTACCGCCCGCAGGGGCGGCGTCAGGACTTCGGCGTACGCAGCAATGCCCCGATGTGTGCCGCCGCCGCCGACAGGTGGCGGCGGGCGTCCCGGAGTTGGTCCCCCGTCACGCCGTGATCGCGAGCGGCGTCCCGGATGTCGTCGCGGAAGCGGTCGAGCAGGCGGTCCAGATCGCGGGCCGGGTCGCCGCTGGGCGGCTCGTGGGCCCAAGTGGGCTCGTAGTCGGCGGGGAAGTCCTCGGGGGTCTCGGAGTACTCGGGCCGCTGCCGTGCCGCCTTGGGCGTGTCCTGCGCGCCGCTCTGCCGGCCGAAGCCGAACTCCTTGCCGAACTCCCTGCCGTAGTCCTTGCCGAAGTCGCCGAACTCCTTGGCCAGTTCGGTCAGGCCCTCCCGTACGCCCGTCGGCCAGTCGCCGCGCGCGAAGTGGTCCTGTACCTGTTCCTGGACCCGGCGGGCGATGCGCTGGACCTCCTCCTGGGCCTGGGCCCGGGCGCGGTCCTGTGCCTCCTTGGCCTGGCGCCGGGCGCGCTGGGCCTCCTCGCGGGCGCGGCGGCTCTCGTCCTTGGCGCGGCGGGCCTGCTCCTTCCACTCCTGCTTGGCCCGGCGCATCTCGTCCTTGGCGGCGCGCCACGCCTCCTTGTCGGTGAAGTCGGAGAGGTCGCCGAAGGGCGTCTCCGCCCGGGCGCCGTCCCCCTTGCGGGCCTCGGAGGCCGCCGCGCGCATCTCGCGCCGCAGGTCACCCGCAGCGCCGCGCACATCCGCCTGGATCTCGGCGGCGAGTTCGGCGACCGACTCCCCGATCTCCAGCTCCAGGTCGGCCAACTCACCGCTGCGGTCGGCCAGTTCCGCACGTCCCGCGTCCGTGATGGCGTACACCTTGCGGCCGCCCTCGGTGGTGTGGGTGACCAGGCCCTCGGCCTCCAGCTTGGCCAGGCGGGGGTAGACGGTGCCGGCCGACGGTGCGTACAGCCCCTGGAAGCGCTCCTCGAGGAGGCGGATCACCTCGTAGCCGTGGCGCGGGGCCTCGTCCAGCAGCTTCAGCAGGTAGAGACGGAGGCGGCCATGGGCGAAGACGGGGGGCATGTCAGAGCACCTTCTTGTCGGTCGTGCCGTCGGCCGGGGCGTCCGTGGAGGCATCGGTCGGGCCATCGCCCTGGCCGGAGACGGAATTGTCCCCCGAGTCGTGCCGTGCGCCGTTCATCGGGTCGGTCGTCGAGTCGGTCGTCGAGTCGGCCGTCGGCTCGGGGCTCTCCCACGCCTCCGCGTCCCACGGCTCGTCCTCCTTGGGCGGGCGGCGCAGCAGGGCGATCGAGCCGGAGACCGTCGTCGCCCTGAGCTTGCCCGTGCCCGCGCCCAGTCGCCCGGTGACCTTGTGGGCGCCCCACTGGCCGTGCACCCGCAGGCCCTCGAAGGCGTTGGAGATCGTGCCGCTCGCCGTATTGGCCTCGACGTCGGCGTCCGCCGGGGCCGGCAGACGGATGGCGATCTCGCCGGAGACGCTGGTCAGCCGCACATCGGTCGGACCGTCCGGGTCGAGGTCGATGATCATGGCGCCGCTCACCGAGTCGGCCTTCACGGAGGAACCCGAGCCCTCGACGACCGTGAGATCGCCCGAGACGGAGTTGAAACGGAGGTCGCCGGTGACGGCCTGTGCCTCCAGGTTCCCGGAGACGGTGTCGGCGCGGACCGGGCCGGACAGACCGACGAGGGTCGTGTCACCGGTGACGCCCTTGATGACCGACGGGCCCTCGATGCCCGAGACCATCGCCCCGGCGCCGACCACGCCCACCTCGACCCGGGTGTCGGCCGGCACCGCCAGGGAGACCACCGCGCTGCGGCGCCAGCCCTTGCGGTCGAGCCACTTGAGGAAGCCCTTCCACGGCAGATCGTCGTAGGCCACCGTCAGCGTGCCGCCCTGCTGGGTGACCACCAGGGGTGGTCCCTCGATCTCGGAGACCTCCAGGCGGGCGGAACCTTCCTCGGTCCCCACGACGTTCACAGTGCCGTTGACGATGCGCACCTGGAGCTCGGCCACCGGCTCGTCGAAGGTGAGCTTCCTGGGCTCTGCTACGGACCACTCGGACATGTGCGGAACCTCCTGGGCGACCGGACGCGGCCGCACGGGCCGGATCGGAACACGACACGCCATATCGCGTCTTCTGAGAAACACGATATATCGTGGTCGGTGAAAGTCAAGGCACTCGTTCTGGTGATCACAAAACATGCGAGCCGGACAAAACGGCCTAGCGTGTTGGCATGTCGACGGAACAGTCCCGGACCGCTCGCGAGGCCCGCCCCGCCCCGGGCGCCCTGCTGCTCTGTCGCGCCGCGCCCGAGTCCGTCGCCCCCGTGGCCCGGCTGCTGCGCGAGGACATGCTGCTCGCGGCGGCGGGCGGGGAGTGGAGCGTGCTGGTCCCCGAGGGCCGGCCCTGGCTGGAGGGCGACGAACCGGTCGACCGCGTCCTCAACGGATGGGCCACCGCCCTCGCCGTCGGCGCGCCCTGGCCCGTCCTCGCCCTGTGGTGGGACGCCGACCGCGCCGGATACACCCTCGCCTCCGGCTTCCGCCGCCCCGTCGGCTACGTCTGGCTCGCCAACGGCACCCCGGCCGGCGAGGACGAGGCCATGCACACCTTCGCCGGCCGTCTCGGCCTCGACCCGGTCCTGGACGTGCAGTCCCTCGACGAGCTGACCCGCGCCGACCCGGTGGCCGACGCACGCGCCCGCTTGCGGGGCCTGATCGCCGTCCTCACCCGCGCGGGCGTGTCCCTGCCCGACGGCCTCGTACCCGGCGAGAGCGCCGACACCCTCCAGGCCGCCGTCGGCGTCCAGCCGCACATCCGGCTGATCGAGTGGTGGGGCTGGCGCGACACCCTCCGCGCGGAACTGGACGCCGTCGAGGGCGGCCGCCTCGGCGCCCTGCTGCCCTGGGCCTGCGGCCCCCAGGCCCGCGTCCTCGCCCTGGCCCAGATCGCGGCCGGCCTGCCCGTCACCGCCTGGGGCCTACGACGCCGCAGCGGCGGCTGGATCGCGGCGGGCGCGCTGCTCCTGGCGCACGGGGCGGTGGGGCTGGCGTACAGCTCGGTGGGACCGCTGGACTGAGGCCGCTGACGTACCGCGACGCGGATCGCCGTACAAAACGGATCGCCGTACAAAGACGAAGGGCGCCCGCATCGGGCGCCCCGGGAACAGCCCGCTCTACAAGTCGTCGTCCTCGTCGTCCAGCCGGGCCAGCCAGGTCGCCAGCCGCTCCACCGGTACCTCGAAGTCGGGGTTCAGATCGACGAAGGTGCGCAGCTGCTCGGCCAGCCACTCGAAGGTGACCTCCTGCTCGCCGCGCCGCTTCTCGAGTTCTTCGATGCCTCGGTCGGTGAAGTACATGAGTTGAGGATATGTCGTGCCCGCCACACGCGTGTCCGGGTGGGCGGGCGCAAGCCGGAGGCCCGGCCCCGAGTCGAAAGAACTCGGAACCGGGCCTCGCGATCAGCGCCGGGCAGAGCCTCAGGCGTCGAACACCTCACGCACCAACTGCTCCTGCTCGGCCTGGTGCCGCTTGGCGGAGCCGACGGCCGGGGACGAGCCGTGCGGACGGGAGATCCGCCGCAGACGCTCGCCGTGCGGGATGTCGGCGCCGACCGCCAGGTCCAGGTGGTCGATCAGGTTGAGCGCGATGAACGGCCAGGCACCCTGGTTCGCCGGCTCCTCCTGGGCCCACAGGTACTTCTCGGCGTTCGGGTACTTGGCGATCTCGGCCTGGAGCTCGGCACCCGGCAGCGGGTACAGGCGCTCGATGCGGATGATCGCCGTGTCCGTGACGCCGCGCTTCTGCCGGTCGGCCTCAAGGTCGTAGTACAGCTTGCCGGCGACGAAGACGACCTTGCGGACCGCGGCCGGGTCGACCGTGGAGTCGCCGATGACGGGGCGGAACTGACCCGACGTGAACTCCTCCGTCTTCGACGCGGCGGCCTTGAGGCGCAGCATCGACTTCGGGGTGAAGACCACCAGCGGCTTGTGGTGCGGGTTGTGCACCTGCCACCGCAGGAGGTGGAAGTAGTTCGACGGCAGGGTCGGCATCGCGACCGTCATGTTGTTCTGCGCGCACAGCTGGAGGAAGCGCTCGACGCGGGCCGAGGAGTGGTCCGGGCCCTGGCCCTCGTAGCCGTGGGGGAGCAGGAGCGTGACGCCGCTCGTCTGGCCCCACTTCTGCTCGGACGCCGAGATGTACTCGTCGACCACCGTCTGCGCGCCGTTGACGAAGTCGCCGAACTGCGCCTCCCACATCACGAGCGCGTCGGGACGGGCCAGCGAGTAGCCGTACTCGAAGCCCATGACCGCGTATTCGGACAGCAGGGAGTTGTAGACGTTGTAGCGGGCCTGCTCCTCGGCGAGGTACTGGAGCGGGGTGTGCTCCTCGCCCGTCTCGCGGTTGATGAGGACCGCGTGGCGCTGGCCGAAGGTGCCGCGCTGGGAGTCCTGGCCGGACAGCCGGACCGGGGTGCCCTCCAGCAGGAGGGAGCCGACCGCGAGGGTCTCGCCCATGCCCCAGTCGATGGTGCCGTCCTCGACCATCGCCGCCCGGCGCTGCAGCTGGGGCAGCAGACGCGGGTGCACGTGGAACGTGTCGGGGATGTTGACCTGGGACTCGGCGATCCGCTTCACGACCTCCGCGGAGATCGCGGTGCTCACGGCGACCGGGAACTCGGCCTGCGGGTCGGACACCGGCTCCGCGACCGGCTGGGAGACGGCCTCGCGGACCTCCGTGAAGACCTTCTCCAGCTGGCCCTGGTAGTCCTGGAGCGCCTGCTCGGCCTCTTCCAGGGTGATGTCGCCGCGACCGATGAGGGACTCGGTGTAGAGCTTGCGCACCGAGCGCTTCTTGTCGATCAGGTCGTACATCAGCGGCTGGGTGAAGGCCGGGTTGTCCGACTCGTTGTGACCGCGGCGGCGGTAGCAGATGAGGTCGATCACCACGTCCTTGTTGAACGCCTGGCGGAACTCGAAGGCCAGACGGGCAACGCGGACGACCGCCTCGGGGTCGTCGCCGTTCACGTGGAAGATCGGGGCCTCGATCATCCTCGCCACGTCCGTCGCGTACATCGACGAGCGGGACGACTCCGGGGCGGCGGTGAAGCCGACCTGGTTGTTGATGACGATGTGGACCGTGCCGCCGGTGCGGTAACCGCGCAGCTGCGACATGTTCAGGGTCTCGGCCACCACGCCCTGGCCCGCGAAGGCCGCGTCGCCGTGCAGGGCCACCGGCAGGACGGTGAAGTCCGTGCCGCCCTTGTTGATGATGTCCTGCTTGGCGCGGGCGATGCCCTCGATGACCGGGTCGACCGTCTCCAGGTGGGACGGGTTCGCGGCCAGCGAGACCTTGATCTGCTCGCCGTCGAGGCCGGTGAAGGTGCCCTCGGCGCCCAGGTGGTACTTCACGTCGCCGGAGCCGTGCATCGACTTCGGGTCGAGGTTGCCCTCGAACTCGCGGAAGATCTGGGCGTACGACTTGCCGACGATGTTGGCGAGGACGTTCAGGCGGCCGCGGTGGGCCATGCCGATGACGACCTCGTCCAGGCGGGACTCGGCGGCCGAGTCCAGGACCGCGTCGAGCAGCGGGATGACGGACTCGCCGCCCTCCAGGCTGAAGCGCTTCTGGCCGACGTACTTCGTCTGCAGGAAGGTCTCGAAGGCCTCCGCCGCGTTCAGCCGGCGCAGGATGCGCAGCTGCTCCTCGCGCTCCGGCTTGGTGTGCGGGCGCTCGATGCGGTCCTGGATCCACTTGCGCTGCTTGGGGTCCTGGATGTGCATGAACTCGATGCCGGTGGTGCGGCAGTACGAGTCGCGCAGCACGCCGAGGATGTCGCGCAGCTTCATCAGGGACTTGCCGGAGAAGCCGCCGACGGCGAACTCGCGCTCCAGGTCCCACAGGGTGAGGCCGTGCTCGGTGATGTCCAGGTCGGGGTGCTTGCGCTGGCGGTACTCCAGCGGGTCGGTGTCGGCCATGACGTGGCCGCGGACCCGGTAGGAGTGGATCAGCTCGAAGACGCGGGCGGCCTTCGTGACGTCGTCGTCGTGCGAGGCGTCGATGTCCTTGAGCCAGCGGACCGGCTCGTAGGGGATGCGCAGCGCCTCGAAGATCTCGTCGTAGAAGTTGCTCTCGCCGAGCAGGAGGTTCGCGACGATCCGCAGGAACTCGCCGGAGGCGGCGCCCTGGATGACCCGGTGGTCGTAGGTCGACGTGAGCGTCATGACCTTCGAGATGCCGAGCTTGTTCAGGGTGTCCTGGCTGGTGCCCTGGAACTCCGCCGGGTAGTCCATGGAGCCGACGCCCATGATCACGGACTGGCCGGGCATCAGACGCGGCACCGAGTGGACCGTGCCGAGACCGCCGGGGTTGGTCAGGGAGACCGTGACGCCGGAGAAGTCGTCCATCGTCAGCTTGCCGTCGCGGGCGCGGCGGACGATGTCCTCGTAGGCCTGCCAGAACTCGAAGAAGTTCAGCGTCTCGGCCTTCTTGATGCCCGCGACGACCAGCTGGCGGTCGCCGTTGGGCTTCACCAGGTCGATGGCGAGGCCGAAGTTGACATGGTCGGGCTTGACCAGGGTCGGCTTGCCGTCCTTCTCCGCGAAGGAGTAGTTCATCGACGGCATGGCCTTGATGGCCTGCACCATCGCGTAGCCGATCAGGTGCGTGAAGGAGATCTTCCCGCCCCGGGCGCGCTTCAGGTGGTTGTTGATGACGATGCGGTTGTCGAAGAGCAGCTTCACCGGGACCGCGCGCACGGACGTGGCCGTGGGCACCTCCAGCGAGGCGTTCATGTTCTTCGCGACCGCGGCGGCCGGGCCGCGCAGCGTGACGAGCTCGGGGCCCTCGGCGGACGCGGCGGCGGGCTCGGCCTTCTTCGGCTGAGCGGGCTTCGCGGCCGGCGCGGGCGCGGCGGCCTTCGCGGCAGCCGGGGCCGGGGCGGCGGGCGCGGGCTTCGCGGCCGCGGGGGCCGGCGCGGGCA
>NZ_JBHTRZ010000010.1:0-101171 GCF_042795335.1 Streptomyces sp. NPDC056479
GGGGGGTGTCCGTCCTCGGTCGGGCGGTTGCCGTCGGGCAGAGAGGTGCTCTTCGTTGACGCCCGCCGCTGCGGGCGGACACCCCCCGGCACGGCCCCTTGCCGCCGTACGCGGGTGCGGGTGCGTTCGGGTCCTGGCCCGGCATGGCCCCTTGCCGTCGGGTGCGGGTGCGGGTGCGGGTGTGGGTGCGTTCGGGGGCCGGGCCGGCAGCGCTCCTTGTCGGCGTGCGCGGGTGATGGGCGGCTACGGTCGGTGGCCGTCGGTGCCCGGGTGGGTGCTCCTCATGTCTCGGCCGGTGTGGTGACTTGCGGCTTTGTGGACTCCTTGCCGCGCATTGCCGCTGCCAGGAGTGTGATGGCGATTCCGGCGGCTGCCCAGGCCGAGAGGACCAGCAGGGAGTCGGTTGTGTCGTTGCCCTTGAAGTAGGCGATCGAGCGGGTTGCCCAGGTGCCCGCGCCGGGTGGCAGGGCCGGGCCGATGTCTCGCCAGAACGGGGGGAGCAGTGGGGGCGGGAGGGCGCCGCCCGCGCTCGGGTTGCCCAGGATCACCACGAGCAGGATGGCCAGGCCGATGCCGGCCAGGCCGAAGAGGGCCTGGCAGGCGAGGGTGGCCGCGCCCACCGCGAAGACGATCAGGGCGCCCACGCCCCAGAGGGCGGCGATGCTGCCGGGCAGCGCACCCAGGATCGGGCCGGCGATCAGGGCGCCGCCCAGGCCGGCGACGATGGCGACCAGGGCCATGACGATGAGGCGGATCACCGAGCGTCGCAGGGTGAGGCGGCGGGCGCCCGAGCTGATCGTCATGATCGATGCGCAGAGATAGCCGCCCACGCACCAGCCCACGACCACGTAGAAGGACGTGAGCCCGTTGGCGTCCTGTCGGTCGGCCGGGGCCACGTCGAGGGTGCGCAGGGTGCGTGCCTCGGATCTTTCCAGGGTGGCGACGAGGGCCTCGAGGGTGGCGGCCAGCGCTCTTCCGGCTCCGGTGGCGACCAGGAGGGTGTCGGTGGTGCCCGCCGGGTCGATCACCAGGGCGCCGTCGATCTCGCGGTTCAGGATCTGGTCGCGGGCCGTTGCCACGTCCGGCAGGGCGCGTGGGTTCAGCGGATCGTCGGGCAGGTTCTCCAGCCGGGTCACCGCCTGCTGGGCGGCGACCTCGGGTGCCACCACTCCCAGGGGCACGCTCTTGGGCTTCGGGTCGTGGAGCGCGCCCACATAGGAGGCGATGAAGAGCAGAGCGAGGGCGACTGTGCCGGTCACGAGCACCGTGGCCCGTGGGGTGACGGCGTCCTTCACTTCGGCGAGGAAGGAGGTGCGGGGAGTGTCGGCGCCGGTGGTCTGCGTCATGCCCCCACGGTCCGGGGCTCCGGGCGTTTGCGCAGGTGGGAGGCGGCCGAACGGATGTCGTACGAGTGTTCGAGAAACGGTCCGGAAATGGTCTATGGTGGGGGTGGGAGAGTTGGGAACTGATGTTCGAGCGATGGCTCGGACTCGCTGGCGCGGGAGGTGCGTGTGTCGGGCTTCGCGCATCTGCACACCGTCTCCGGGTTCTCCCTGCGGTACGGCGCCTCGCACCCGGAGCGGCTGGCCGAGCGCGCCTCCGAGCGGGGTATGGACGCCCTCGCGCTCACTGATCGCGACTCGCTCGGGGGCGCGGTTCGGTTCGCCAAGGCCTGCGCGACGGCCGGGGTGCGGCCGCTGTTCGGCGTGGAGCTGGCCGTGGAGGCGTTCGGGTCTTCGGAGGCGGGGGAGTCCGGGGGGCGGCGGCGGACTCCGGTGCGTGGCGGAGCCTTTGTCGATGAGTCGACGCCTCGGGTCACCTTCCTTGCCCGGGATGGGGCCCGAGGGTGGGCCGACCTGTGCCGAATCGTTTCGGCTGCGCATGCCGGGGAGGGGTCGCCGATGCTGTCCCGGGGGGACAACCGGGGGGACGGTCTGACCGTGCTGCTCGGGCCCGACTCCGACGTCGGGCGTGCGCTCGCCGCCGGCCGTCCCGATCGGGCGGCCCGGCTGCTCGTGCCCTGGCGGGAGGTCTACGGTGACGCCCTGCGGCTGGAGGCCTTCAGTCACGGGCGCAAGGGCACCGGCCCGGGGTCGCTGCGGCTGGCCGCCCGTACCGTCGGCTTCGCCGCCGAGCAGCGGGTGCGGCCCGTGCTGAGCAACGCCGTCCGGTACGCCGATCCCGGGCTGGGGCCGGTCGCCGATGTGCTGGACGCCGCGCGGCGGCTCGTGCCCATCGACGCCACCAAGGAACTGGACTCCGGTGAGGCCTGGCTCAAGGACGCGGGTGAGATGGCGCGGGTCGCCGAGCGGGTCGTCGAGGCGGCGGGGTTCCGGCGTGACACCGGGTATCGGCTGCTGGAGCAGACCGGGGCGACGGCTGCCGAGTGCCTCGTCGATCCCGAGGACGACCTCGGTATCGGCACCGTCCACTTTCCCGAGCCGCATCTCGTCGGTGCCGGACGGCGCACCGCCCAGCGGACGCTGGCCGCGCGGGCGGTGGCGGGCATGGTGCTGCGCGGCTATGACGGGCGGCGGGCCTACTGGGAGCGGGTGCACCAGGAGCTGGACATCATCGCCCACCACGGGTTCGCCTCCTACTTCCTGACGGTTGCCCGAGTCGTCGACGACGTCAGGGAGATGGGGATCCGGGTGGCCGCCCGTGGGTCCGGTGCGGGGTCGCTCGTCAACCATCTGCTCGGCATCGCGCACGCCGATCCCGTGGAGCACGGGCTGCTGATGGAGCGCTTCCTGTCCAAACGCCGGCCGGTGCTGCCCGACATCGACATCGATGTGGAGTCCGCTCGGCGGCTGGAGGTCTATCGGGCGATCATCGACCGGTTCGGGACCGAGCGGGTCGCGACCGTCTCGATGCCGGAGACCTATCGGGTGCGGCATGCCGTCCGGGACGTGGGTGCGGCTCTGTCCATGGACCCCGCCGACATCGACCGGATCGCCAAGTCCTTCCCGCACATCCGGGCGCGGGACGCCCGGGCGGCGCTGGAGGAGCTGCCCGAGCTGCGGCAGCTGGCCGGGGAGCGGGAGCGGTACGGCACATTGTGGGAGCTGGTCGAGGCGCTCGACGCGCTGCCGCGGGGCATCGCCATGCATCCGTGCGGGGTGCTGCTGTCGGATGCCTCCCTGCTCTCTCGTACGCCGGTCATGCCGACCAGCGGCGAGGGCTTCCCCATGTCGCAGTTCGACAAGGACGACGTCGAGGATCTCGGGCTGCTCAAACTCGACGTGCTGGGCGTGCGGATGCAGTCGGCGATGGCGCACGCGGTCGCGGAGGTGGAGCGGATCGAGGGGGAGCGGATCGATCTGGACGCGCTCGACTTCGAGCGCGGGGAGGGCGACCCGGCGACGTATCGGCTCATTCGCTCCACCGAGACCCTGGGCTGCTTCCAGATCGAGTCGCCGGGGCAGCGGGACCTGGTCGGGCGGCTTCAGCCGGCCACGTTCCACGATCTCGTCGTCGACATCTCGCTCTTCCGGCCGGGACCGGTCGCCGCCGACATGGTGCGGCCGTTCATCGAGGCGCGGCACGGGCGGGCGCCCATCCGCTATCCGCACCCGGATCTGGAGGAGCCGCTGCGGGAGACGTACGGGGTCGTCGTCTTCCACGAGCAGATCATCGACATCGTGCACATCATGACCGGGTGCGGGCGGGACGAGGCCGACCGGGTGCGCCGCGGTCTTTCCGACCCGGAGTCGCAGGGGCGGATCCAGGTGTGGTTCGCGCAGCACGCGGCGGCCAAGGGGTACGACGCGGAGACCATCCGGCGGACCTGGGAGATCATCGAGGCCTTCGGGTCGTACGGCTTCTGCAAGGCGCACGCGGTCGCCTTCGCGGTGCCGACCTATCAGTCGGCCTGGCTGAAGGCCCATCATCCGGCCGCCTTCTACGCGGGACTGCTCACCCATGACCCCGGGATGTATCCGAAGCGACTGCTGCTGGCGGACGCGCGGCGGCGTGGGGTGCCGATCCTGCCGCTGGATGTGAACGGGTCGGGAGTCGCACACCGTATCGAACTGGTGTCTGAATCCGGGAAGCCCGGAGGGACTTGGGGGCTGCGGCTCGCCCTCTCCGACGTGCACGGCATCAGCGAGGCCGAGGCGGCGCGGATCGCGGAGGGGCAGCCGTACGCCTCGCTGCTCGACTTCTGGGAGCGGGCGCGCCCCAGCCGTCCGCTCGCGCAAAGGCTCGCGCAGGTCGGCGCGCTGGACGCCTTCGGGGCCAACCGGCGCGATCTGCAACTGCATCTGACCGAGCTGCACCGGGGCGCCCGGGGTGGCGGCGGAGGACAACTTCCCCTGGCCGGCGGACGGAAGACGGCCCCGGCCGGGCTGCCCGACCTCACCTCGGAGGAGCGGCTCAGTGCCGAGCTGGGGGTGCTGTCGATGGACGCCTCGCGCAATCTCATGGACGACCACCGGGCGTTCCTCGACGAGTTGGGCGTCGTCCCGGCGCGGCGGCTGCGCGATGCCCGGCACGGCGAGACCGTGCTGGTCGCGGGGGCAAAGGCGGCCACCCAGACGCCGCCGATCCGGTCCGGCAAGCGGGTCATCTTCAGCACGCTGGACGACGGGACGGGCCTGGTGGATCTTGCGTTCTTCGACGACTCGCACGACGCCTGTGCCCACACCGTCTTCCATTCCTGGCTGCTGCTGGTGCGGGGAGTGGTGCAGCGCCGCGGGCCGCGCAGCCTGAGCGTGGTGGGTTCCGCCGCCTGGAACCTCGCCGAGCTGGCCGAGCTGCGTGCCGAGGGCGGGCTGGACGTGGTGGCGGCGCGGCTGGCGGAGCCGGTGGCGGCGCCGACGGAGGGCGACGGGGATCCCGCGCACGGCCGGCGAATCCAGATGTCCACCGGATACGAACTGAACCCATGGGCCGATCTGCGCCCTGCGGGTCAAGAGCCTTCACAGGTACGGAAGTTGTGGCACCAGAGTCCGGGGAGTGCGGGATGACCATCCTCTGCGTACGTTTCCAGCTGCCGCCGACGCGCGAGGCGGCCCTGCCCGGGCTGCTCGGACTGCTGGAGGACTTCACGCCGGTCGTCCAGGCGCTGCCACCGGACGGGGCGCTGGCCGATCTGCGGGGCGCCGAACGGTACTTCGGGCGCGACGCGGTCGAACTGGCGTCGGTGATCCGGGTGCGCGCCCTCGCCCATCACGGGGTCGACTGTGTGATCGGCGCCGGGCCGGGGCCGATGCTGGCCCGTGTGGCGTTGCGGGACGCGCGGCCCGGGATGACATGTGCCGTTCCCGAGGAGCCGGACGCCGTCGCGGAGTTCCTCGCCGGCAAGCCCGTCGCCGCGCTGCCCGGCGTCGGCGCCGCGACCGCCCGCACCCTGTGCGAGTACGGCCTCGACACCCTCGGCCTGGTCGCCGCCGCACCCCTGTCCACGCTCCAGCGTCTGGTCGGTGCGAAGGCCGGCCGTGAGCTGCGGGAGAAGGCGGGCGGAATCGACCGGGACCGGGTGGTGCCGAACGCCGTGTCGTGCTCGCTGGCCACCGAACGCCCCTTCACCCGCGACGAGCTGGACCCCGACCGGCACCGTCGCGCCCTGCTCTCGGCCGCCGAGGAACTGGGCGCCCGGCTGCGCGCCCTCGACAAGGTCTGCCGCACTCTGACCCTCACCGCCCGCTACGCCGACCGCTCCGCGACGACCCGCAGCCGTACCTTGAAGGAGCCCACGGCCCACTCGGCGGCGCTGACCCAGGCGGCGTACGGCATGTACGAGGCCCTCGGCCTCCAGCGCGCCCGGGTCCGCGCCCTCGCCCTGCGCGCCGAGGGCCTCGACCCCGCCGAGCAGGCCTCCTACCAGCTCACCTTCGACCCGCTCGACGAGAAGGCCCGCCGTATCGAGGAGGTCGCAGACCGCGTGCGAGCGAAGTTCGGACCGCGCGCGGTGATGCCGGGGTCGCTGGCCGCGTAGTTCCCTTTGCACGCAGGTCAGTTGGCCCACGGCGGTGTGATGCGGGTGCCGTCGGCCAGCTCCGCCGTCAGGCCGATGGAGGTGGTGACCCAGGTGACCGCGGTCCGGTCGGTCGGGTTCTCGACGGTCAGGGTCGCGCCGGGGTTGATGATCAGGGTGTCGCCGGCCGTGATCCGGTCGGTGCGACCGTCGAGCGTGATCAGCAACTCGCCGTCGAGCAGATGCAGGATCTCCTCCCGGTTGACGGTGTGCGCGGGCGCCTTGGTCCCCGCCGGGATCTCGCCGCGCCAGGCGCACAGCTCCTTGCTGCCGGTGAGGGGGGTGGCGTACGAGACGAAGCGGGCGCCGTGGATTTCATGGGTCACGGCTTCGGACGCACGGATGACGGGCATGAGGGGGCTCCTGTTCGACAGATGGTCAAGCTGCTTGACTATATGAACATGGTCAAGCAACTTGACCGATCAGTCAAGGGTGTTTCAATGCCTGCGTGCAGAACTCCGAAGCCATGGCCCTGTCCGCCGCCCTGCTCGCCGTGGCCGGTGAGCTCACGCAACGCATCAATGACGGCGTGGTCGCGCGTGGCTTCGAGGGGGTGCGGCCCGCGCACGGTTTCGCCTTCGCCCGGCTCGCCCCGGACGGTGCCACCGCCACCGATCTCGCCGCCCATCTCGGTGTGACCAAGCAGGCGGCGAGTCAGCTCGTCGACGAGATCGTGCGCAAGGGGTACGCCGAGCGCCGGCCGCATCCCGATGACGCGCGGGCGCGGCTGGTCGTGCTCACCGAGCGGGGGTGGGCCTGTACTCGTGCGGCCGAGGCGGCGGCCGCCGATGCCGTCCGGACCTGGGTCGATGTGCTGGGCGAGGGTGAAGTGCGGGCGCTGCTCGGGCAGTTGGGGCGGATCGCCCCCTATGGCCCTATCAGGCCCGCCTGGTGACGGTTCATCAGTAGAGGTGAACCGCTCCTTACTATCACTGGAAGTTTTTACTGACGCGTAACTTCACACGTCACCTACTCGCCCGTAACTTGACGAGTGAACAGCATCCTCGTGATCCGGATCACAGGGCGTAAGGCCGTCGCACCTCCCTTGAGCCGCAAGGAGATCACACGATGCTGCCCTGGAAACGAGTGCTCAGACCCCTGGCCGCACTGCTGCTGACCGCCGTGGTCGCCGTCGTCCCCGCCACCACCGCCCAGGCGGCCGGGACGGCGGCGGCCTCGAGCTGGGGGTCCCCCCTGCTCGAGCGGAGCCGAGAGCTTGGGGGAGGCTGGAACGACTACTCCTGCAAGCCGTCCGCCGCCCATCCCCGTCCCGTCGTGCTGGTGCACGGCACCTTCGCCAACTCCGTCGACAACTGGCTGGGGCTGGCGCCCTATCTGATGAACCGCGGCTACTGCGTCTTCTCCCTCGACTACGGCCAGCTGCCGGACGTGCCGTTCTTCCACGCCCTCGGCCCCATCGACAAGTCGGCGGAGCAACTCTCCGTCTTCGTCGACAAGGTGCTCGCCGCGACCGGTGCCGCCGAGACCGACGTCGTCGGCCACTCGCAGGGCGGCATGATGCCCCGCTACTACGTCAAGTTCCTCGGCGGCGCCGCCAAGGTGAACGCCCTCGTCGGCATCGCGCCCAACAACCACGGCACGACCCTGGCCGGGCTCACCAACCTGCTGCCGTACTTCCCCGGCGCTGAGGACCTGCTCAGCACCGCCACCCCCGCCCTCGCCCAGCAGGTCGTCGGATCCGACTTCATGACCAAGCTCAACGCCGGCGGCGACACGGTGCCGGGCGTCCGCTACACGGTCATCGCCACCCGGTACGACGAGGTGGTCACGCCGTACCGGAGCCAGTTCCTGACCGGGGCCGGCGTGAAGAACGTCCTGATCCAGGACCTGTGCGCGATCGACATCTCCGAGCACGCCTTCCTCGGGCTGACCGACCGCATCGCCTTCCACGAGGTGGTCAACGCGCTCGACCCGGCGCGCGCCACCCCGACCACCTGTGCGTCCGTGATCGGTTGAGCGCGTGAGCGCGTGAGCCACGTGAGCAGTTGAGCACGTAACCCGGAACACATCGCCGGGGCCTGACCGGCCTGAGCCGCCGTTCAGGCCCCGGAGTCCTTCGTCAGCGGCTGTGGCGACCGCCGCCGGCCGCCCGCCTGCGCACCGACGCGAACAGGACCGCCGAACCCAGCGCCAGGGTCGCCGCACCGCCCATCGCGAGATACGCCGTGCTGCTGTCCCCGCCGGTCTCGGCGAGGTTCTCGCCGGCACCCGCCGCCTTCGGCTGGTTGACCGGGCCGGACGGCGCCTCCTCGGCCGCGGCCGGCTCCGCCGACGTACCGGCGTCCTGGTCGCCATGGCCGTGGTGCTCGATCGTCGACTGGTCGGCACCCGCCTCGATCTGCTCCTCGGAGGGCGCGGACGCGCTCGGGGCGGGCGCCGCCTCGCCGTCCGAGTCGCCGGAGCTGCCGGAGCCGCCGGAGTTTCCGGAGCCGCCGGAGTTTCCGGAGCCGTCCGTGTCGGTGGTGCCGCCCCCCGCACCGCTGCCGCCGCCGAACGTGACGTCCGAGCAGGAGTAGAACGCCTCCGGGCTGTCCGAGCGCTGCCACACCGCGTACAGCAGCTGCTTGCCGGAGCGCTCGGGCAGGGTGCCGGAGAACGTGTAGAAGCCGCCCGAGGCCGCCGGGTCGGTGGCCGACGCCACGGGGTTCGCCAGGTCCAGGTCGTCCCAGGCCAGCGGTTTCGTCGGGTCGTAGCCCTGCTTGGTGAGGTAGACCTTGAAAGTGCCCTTGTGCGGGGCGGTCACGCGGTACTTGAAGGTGTACGACCCGCTGCTCACGCCCGTCGCGGGCCAGTCGGCGCGGGCCAGGTCGAGGCCCTTGAACTCCTCGCTGTTCGCGCTGCACAGCTTGCCGTCCGGGATCAGCTCCTCGTGCCGGCCGGCCGCGTCGCCGATGCGGATGCCGTTCCAGTCGTAGAGGGCCTGTGTGCCGCCCGCCGCGACCGCCGCCTTGCACGCGTCGGACTTCGGGCTCTCCGGGCCTTCCGCGTAGCACTGCGAGACCCGGCTGACGGGGTCGCCCATCGAACCGTGCGCCGAGGCGGGCGCGGCGGCCAGGGCGGTCAGGGCGAGCGGGGTCAGGCCGACGGCGGCGACGGTGGCGACCTTACGGCGTGCGGGCATGGGGGATCTCCTCGGAACCGAACTGATGAGTGCCGGATCCAAGAAACCGCAAGAACGCCTGTCGCAGGGGGGTCGTGGCGATCTTTAGGGTCGCCTTAAGGGAGTGCTCAGGCCCAGATCAGGTAGGTACGGTTCCCGGCATGACCGATGAGCAGATCCGGCCCGCCGGCGCCGTCGATGTGCCGGCCGTCAAAGCCGTCACCGATGCCGCCTACCGCCACTACATCGAGCGGATCGGCAGGGTTCCGCAGCCCATGGAGAGGGACCACGCGGCCAACGTGGCCGAGGGGAAGGTGTTCGTCACGGAGGAACCCGGCACGGGACGCGTGGTCGGGCTCGTCGTGGTCGAGGCGTACGAGGATCACCTGTACCTCGACAACATCGCCGTCCACCCCGACGCCCAAGGGCAGGGCGTGGGGCGACGGCTGCTGCACTTCGTGGACGCACACGCGCGTGCGCTGGGCCTGTCCGAGGTCAGGCTCTACACCAACGCGTTGATGTGGGAGAACCAGAAGATCTACCCGAAGTACGGCTACGAGGTCATCGAGCGTCGCGCGGACGGTCCGTACGACCGCGTCCACTACCGCAAGCGGCTCGACTGACGTCTTGTCTTGCGCGACCGGCAGGGCGTTTCAGCCGTCCGGCCACCAGGTTCGTGCGATGTCCTTGCGGACCTCGGGTCGTCCCGAGGGGCGGTCCTCCGCCTCCTCCCGGACCCTGCGGGCGTCCGACTTCCTCAGGGGCTTCTGCACGGTTGTACGGCGCATGGCTGCCTCCTTCAGGATCCACCGAGTTCCTTGTTCTCATGGAGGTAGACCCTTGCGGGGAGAGTTCCTCATCGGCGCTGGTCCTGTCAGTGGCGGCTGTCACGATTGGACTGTCAGTGGCGGGTGTCACTCTTGGCCGCATGACCGACATGACGAACGGTGAACAGGCCATCACAGGGCAGGACGTGGACTGGGACGCGGCCGCCGCCACCTTCGACGACGAGCCGGACCACGGCCTGCGCGACCCGCAGGCGCGCGGGGCATGGGCCTCGCGGCTGCGCTCCTGGCTGCCCGAGCACGCCTGTGACGTCCTGGACATCGGCTGCGGCACCGGCAGCCTGTCGCTGCTCGCGGCCGAGCAGGGACACCGGGTCACCGGGGTGGACCGGTCCCCGGCGATGGTGGACCTCGCCCGCGCCAAGCTCGCCGGGCGCGACGCGGTGTTCCTCGTCGGTGACGCGGCGGCGCCTCCGGTGGGGGAGGAGCGGTTCGACGTCGTGCTCGTGCGGCATGTGCTGTGGGCGCTGCCCGACCCGGGCCGGGCCCTACGGCACTGGCGCGGGCTGCTGCGCCCGGGTGGGCGGTTCGTGCTGGTCGAGGGCGTCTGGGGGACGGGGACGGACGGCATCGCGGCGGACCGGCTCACCGAACTGCTCGCACCGCTGGCAGGGCGGCTGCGGGTGGAGCGCCTGTCGGACGACGAGCGGCTGTGGGGGAAGGCCGTGGACGACGAGCGGTACGCCATCGTGGCCACGACCTAGGCCGGACACGACCTAGGCCAGCAGCGATTCCAGGCCGCCCTCGACGGTCGCGAACGCCTCCAGCTCGTCGAGTGCCGCCACCGCCGCGGCGGCCGCCTCGGGATCCGTCCTCGCCAGGCCGCTCTCGGCGAACTCGTCCTCGTCCAGGCGGCGTACGTCCGTGCCGTCGGCGGAGCGCCACAGGTCCAGGTCGAGGTCCTCGACGACCAGTTCGGTGCCGGTCAGTGTGGCCGGGCGGGTGATGTCGCAGTACCAGCCCTTGAGGGCGCCCGTGACGTCGCGGACCTCCTTCACGGCGTACCAGCGGTCCCGCCAGTAGTACTCCGTGAAGACGTCGCCCGGCTCGAAGCGGACGAAGCCGAAGTCGCGGACGCCGTCGCCGGACCAGGGGGCCCGCACGGCGACGCGCGTGCCGTCGTCGGCGAGCAGCTCGGCCGGGTAACGGATCTTCGTACGGCCGCCCTTGACGAGGACCACGTCCAGCGGGCGTCCGCCCTGGTCAGCCGAGTTCGCGGACATGGCGGACCTCCGACGCGCAGATCTCGTACCCGAACCAGCGGTTGATCGCCAACATGGGTTCATTGTCGCTGTCGTTGCCGGTGAACGCCTCTTTGTAGCCGGCGGCCCGGGCGCGGTGCAGGGAGGCGTTCTTGGCGAGCTTGGCCAGGCCGCGGCCCCGGAAGGCGCGGGCGGTGCCGGTCATCGCCGTGAAGTAGCGGGCGGTGCCGTCCGTGTAGGCGACGCTGAACGCGACGGGACGGCCGTCGACGACCGCGACCGAGGTCAGGTCCCGGTCGAGGAGCGGGTGTTTCCAGGTCTCCTCGATCCAGGCGTCGTAGTTCGTGAACTCGACGCCGACGTCGCTCGGTTCGTCCGATGCCGTCTCCGCGTCCAGCTCGAACATCGGGCGCGGGTCGTCGGCGAAGTCGGCGGCCGTGCGCAGCTCGACGCCCGGCGGAAGGTCCTGGAGCCGCGGCAGCGCGGTGTTCACCAGGTCCAGGCGCAGGAAGTGGGCGGAGCGGCTCGCGCGATAGCCGTGCCGCTCGGCGAACGCACGGTTGTCCGGCTCGTCGAGGACCCAGGAGAACAGCTTCGTCGCGCCCAGCGCGGTCAGGTGCTCCTCGGCGGCGCGGACCAGGAGCCCGCCGGCGCCACGGCGTGTGCGGTCCGGCTGCACGTAGATGTTGAGGTATCCCTGCCCCGGCTCCGGGCTGTCGTACGCGATCCCGACCTGGGCCGTGCCGATCGTCTCGCCGCCCTCCTCCGCGACGAGGGAGCGGTAGTGCGCGTCGGGGTGGGTGTGGGCCTGACGGTGGGTGATGCCCGCAGGTGTCCACAGGACGTAGGGGAGAGCGAGGTGGCGGCTGTGCGCGAAGCGCTCGACGTCGGCGGGCACTTCGGGGCGGAGGTCGCGCACGATCACTGTCATGAAGGCGCACGCTACGTGGGGATGCGCGGGGTATGCCTCTCATTTTCCGGCGGGTACGGGACAATCGGCCTGTGACCTTGAAGATCCACATCGACGACAGTGCCGCGCCGTACGAACAGGTGCGGGCGCAGATCTCCGAGCAGGCGCGGTCGGGGGTGCTGCCGGTGGGCTACCGGCTGCCGACCGTGCGGGGACTGGCCGAGTCCCTGGGGCTGGCGGCCAACACGGTGGCCAAGGCGTACCGGGCGCTGGAGAGCGACGGGGTGATCGAGACGCGGGGGCGCAATGGCACGTTCGTGGCCGCGGCGGGCTCCGCGGCGGAACGGGAGCTCGCGTCGGCCGCGCAGACGTACGTGGAGCGGGCTCGCCGGCTGGGGTCGGACGAGAAGGGGGCGCTCGCCGCCGTACGGGACGCCCTGCGGGCGGCCTACGGAAAGTAGGGCGTCGTCCTGAACGGCGCGGACGTCCACGCGGACGTCATGGGGTGCGCGTCACCGTCAGGCCCGTCGACGTCGCCGCCGTCCCGAACACCGCCGCGTCCTCCACCGCCGCCCCCGTCGGATCGTTGTTGAAGTACGCGTACACGTCCTCGTCGTCCGACCAGGTGTCCGCGATGCGACGGACCCAGGTGTCCAGTGCCTGCCGGCCATAGTGCGGCCAACGCTGGGCGCGGCCCACGTGGAAGCGGACATAGCCCCAGTCGGTGGTGCGCCACAGCGGGGTCGCGGGACGGGACTCGACGTCCGCCCAGCACAGGGCGGCACCCCGGGACTCCAGGACCTCACGGATCTCCTGCGTCCACCAGCTGTCGTGCCGGGGCTCCACCGCGATGCGCGTACGCGACGGGAAGCACGCCAGACAGGCGTCCAGCAGCTCGGCGTCCGCCCGGAGCGTGGGCGGCAGCTGGAGCAGGACCGGGCCGAGACGGGCACCCAGCCCCTCGGCGTGGGTCATCAGACGGTGCACCGGCTCCTCGGGGTCCCGCAGCCGCTTGATGTGGGTCAGATAGCGGCTCGCCTTCACCGCCACCACGAAGTCCCCGGGCACCCGGTCCCGCCACGCCTCGAAGTTCTCCCGGGTCGGCAGCCGGTAGAAGGCGTTGTTGATCTCGACCGTGGCGAAGTGCGTCGTGTACTCCTCGAGCCACAGCCGCATGGGGACGTCCGGCGGGTACAACACGTCCCGCCATTCCTTGTACTGCCACCCCGACGTCCCGACGAACAGGGTCATACGTCCATCAAAGCACCCCGCTACAGGTACAGCCCCGCGTCCGCCCCCTCCCGGGGATCCGGCACCGACGTCGGCGAGGTGCCCCGCTTCAGCGCGTACAGCTCCGCCAGCGTGGCGCCCTCGCGGCCGACGCCCTCTTCCGTGCCCAGCCAGTTCACCGACTCGCGGCGGGTCAGCGGCCCCACCTCGATGCGGGCCAGACAGCGGCCGGGGCGGACGACGGCGGGGTGCAGGCGCTCCAGGTCCTCGTTGGTCGTCACGCCCACCAGAACGTTGCGGCCCTGGCCCAGCAGGCCGTCCGTCAGGTTCAGCAGCCGCGACAGCGCCTGGCCCGCCGTGTGCTTGGCCTCGCCCCGGATCAGCTCGTCGCAGTCCTCCAGGAGCAGCAGCCGCCAGCGGCCCTTGCCCGTCGAGTCGTCCTCGCCGATCGCGATGTCCATCAGATAGCCGACGTCGGAGAAGAGCCGCTCCGGGTCCAGCACGCAGTCCACCTGGCACCAGTCGCGCCACGAGCGGGCGAGCGTCCGCAGGGCCGACGTCTTGCCCGTGCCCGGCGGGCCGTGCAGCAGGAGCAGACGGCCCGCGATGTCCTCCGGGGTCGTCTTCATCAGGCGGTCCATCGCATCGGCGACCGGCGTGGTGTAGTTGGCCCGCACCTCGTCCCAGGTGCCCGCCGAGATCTGCCGGGTGGTGCGGTGCGGGCCGCGCCTGGGGGAGACGTACCAGAAGCCCATGGTCACGTTCTCCGGCTGCGGCTCGGGCTCGTCCGCCGCGCCGTCCGTCGCCTCGCCCAGCACCCGCGCCGCCAGTTCCTCACTGGTCGCGGTCACGGTGACGTCGGCGCCCCGGTTCCAGCGCGAGATCAGCAGGGTCCAGCCGTCGCCCTCGGCCAGTGTCGCGCTGCGGTCGTCGTCGCGGGCGGTGCGCAGCACACGTGCGTTCGGCGGCAGGAGTGTCGCCCCGGACCGTACGCGGTCGATGTTCACCGCGTGCGAGTACGGCTGCTCGCCCGTCGCGAAGCGGCCGAGGAACAGCGCGTCGACGACGTCGGACGGCGAGTCGTTGTCGTCGACGTTGAGCCGGATCGGCAGAGCGTCGTGTGGGTTCGCAGACATGCGGCCATGATCGGGCACGAAAGCGCCGTGTGCACCCCGTTTCCGTGCGACAACGCCCGGTGGTGGCCGTGTCCGATCCTTCCTCCGTATTCCCGTCCGTCCTGTTACAGGACCGTGTAACGCCGAAACCTGCCCCTGCGGCAGTCACCCCCGTTACCGTTGTCCTTGATGGGACGTCATGGGTGGAATTCGGGGGCACGGCGGTGGCGGCTCACCGCGCTGCTCGGCGTGGGCGCGGCGGCTCTGGCGCTGCTCGTGACCCTCCTCAACACGCTTCCGGGGAACGGCGTGAACACCGACGGCACCTCACGGGACGGCGACAAGCCGCACGGCACCCCGACCGCCACACCGGACGCGACGAACCCCGAGGTGGGCTGGGGCTTCACCCACACCGAGCACAGCGCGGACGAGGGCGCCGCAGCCGCCGTCGAGCGCGTCGAGGGACGGCTCGCGGACGCCGGCGGGCTGCCGCAGATCCAGCACATCATGGGGTGGGGCTCCGACAACCCCGAGCCGGTCAGGGGGCGTTACGACTTCGAGGCGATGGACCGCCGGATCGACTTCGTCCGCGCCTCCGGCAGCACCCCGGTCGTCACCCTGTGCTGCGCCCCCGACTGGATGAAGGGCGGCGAGGCCGGCGTCGACAACACCGACTGGAGCCAGAGCGCCCTGGAGACGGCACCCGACCCCGAGCACTTCGACGACTACGCCGCGCTCGCCGTCACCGTCGCCAAGCGTTATCCGGACGTCCGCCACTTCATCGTGTGGAACGAGTTCAAGGGCTTCTGGAACGACGCCGAGGCCCGCTGGGACTACGAGGGTTACACCAAGCTCTACAACCTCGTGTACAAGGCGTTGAAGAAGGTCAACCCGGAGATCATGGTCGGCGGGCCGTACCTCGTGATGGACAGCGTCGACCCGCGCGCGGAGGAGGCCTCGACGGCCCTGAAGGGCTCCTGGGGCGCCATGGACCAGCGCATCGTCGACGCCTTCGAGTACTGGAACGAGCACCGGACCGGCGCCGACTTCGTCGTGGTCGACGGCTCCAGCTACACCCGGGACGACGAGCTGCTGCCCGACGAGTTCACGGCCACCGACAAGTTCACGGCCGTGAGCCGGTGGGTGCGCGAGCAGACCGGCGATCTGCCGCTGTGGTGGGCCGAGTACTACGTCGAGCCCGCCGACGGCCACGACGAACGCCGGGGCTGGTCCGAGGCCCGCCGCGTCGCCGTGCAGGCCGCCGGGATGATGGCGCTGGCCAAGGGCGGTGCCACCTCCGCCTTCTACTGGAATCCGGAGAAGGAGAAGGGCACCGACTGCCCCGGTTGCCTGTGGACGCCGACCGACAAGGCGGGCGGCGGCGAGAAGCTGCCGATGTACGACCTGCTCGCGCGGTTCAGCAAGGAGTTCCGGCCGGGGACCGGGTACGAGTCGGTGTCCGTGGACAATCCCGACGTCCGGGTCCTGGCCACGGACCAGGTGATCCTGGCCGTGAACACCCGCGACCGGCAGATCGGCGCGAAGATCGACGGCGAGAAGGTCGAGCTCCAGGCGTACGAGGTCAGGTGGCTCAAGCGCTGAGCCACCCGACCGACACGACCCCTATTCGATCGTCAGGAAGCGCTGCACCAACGAGGCCAGCAGCACCGCAAGCAGCGGCAGTGAGAACCAGAAGCTGCTCTGCAGCCAGCGCAGCTGCCGCACGCTCGGCGCCATCGCCACCCGGACGATCTCGCGGGCCATCAGCAGCACGATCAGCGCGAGTGCCGCGAGCCCCCCGACCACCGACCACGGCGTCCAGGTCACCTGCGGCCCGATCGGCCCCGGATCGGCCTTCGGCACCTCGCCAGCCGGCTGCTTGCGCAGCGCGTACATGGTCACGTCGGCGTTGACGAAGACCTTCTTCAGCTCCTGCCGCCTGTCCAGGTTCTGGATCAGCCGTGACTCCCAGGTCGCGGAGTAGCCCAGGTCCAGCCGGAGATAGGTGACCTGACCCCGGTTGATCATCAGATACGAGTTCGGGCCCGCGTCCTTCAGCGCCTTCACCAGGCCCGACACCAGCACCGGGTCGACCGGCGCCTGCGTCGGCAGATACGAGACCTTCTCCATGTCCCGCGAGCCCCACGGCATCGCCGGTGTCACGTCGTTCACCGGGTCGCTGCTCAGCCACAGCAGCCTGAGGCTCGGATCGTCATGGGCGTACACGTACTCCATGGCGGCGACCTCGCCGGGCCGCACCCGCTCGAACGGCTCGTTGCCCCAACGCGCCACCAGGAACCCGCCCATGAGCACCAGACCGGCCATGAGCGCGGCGAGCGGGGCGAGGCTCACCCGGTCCTTGTCGCGCTCCTTGGCGGTGACGCCGGTGCGCGGGAAGAAGGCGAGTCCGGTCAGCAGGGCCGCCCCGGGCAGGGCGAACATGAACACCCGCAGGGCCATCTCACCGCCGTACGACTGCATGCCGAAGCCCAGGAACGGCACGAAGGTGAGGACGAGCAGCGAGCGCTCCCGGTAGTGGTGGAAGCGCCGGCGCCACCAGCCCCAGCAGGCGAAGGCCATCACCCCGCCGGCCAGCAGCACGCGGACGTACAGCACCAGCTTGTGGGTGGAGCTGCCGCCCTCGATACGGCCGGACACCGACGAGGACACATTGGAGCCGACGCCGCCGACCCCGCCGAAGAGTTCGTCGAAGTGCCCCGACCAGTACGGCTCGGCCATGAAGCCGATCCAGACCGTCACCATGACGCCGAACAGGATGGGCAGGCCGCGCAGCTCGGACCTGCCGATCAGGACGAGTGCCGTCAGCACGCCCAGCATCACGAACGGCGTGAGCTGGTGGGCCGGGACGCTCGCCGCGAACAGCCCGGTCACCACCAGCAGCAGCACGGCCCGCTGCCGCCGGTCCGTCGGCTCGACCTCGGCCTCGCCGGGCCGCCGCTTCGTCCAGATCACACGTGGCGCCCGGAACCAGACCAGCAGGATGGCCGCGAAGACGAGGTACAGCAGATAGGTGAAGCCCTGCGGCGAGAAGTAGTCCTGGCCGACCCAGCCGCTGAGCACGAAGACCCAGATGCCGGTCCACTTGGCCCGCCAGCTCGCCCGCATGTGGCGCACCAGCAGGAACATCGGGACCAGATAGAGCAGCTGCACGGCCAGCGGCCACCAGCGGATGACCTCGGTCAGGTCGCTGATTCCGCAGGCCTTCGCGGTGAACGCGGCCACCGCGAAGAAGCCCGGCCAGCTCCAGCGCGCGTCCAGGTCGGGCACGGCCGAGCCGGTGCGGTCGATGTAGTCGAGGAAACCGAGATGCTGCCAGGCCGTCGCGAACCGCGGCTCGGTCTCGATCAGTGCGGGCAGCGCGTGCAGCGACACGACCGTCGCGAGCAGGGTGAGCAGCAGCAGCGTCCGGTGCTCGCGGCCCAGCCACAGCAGCGAGGCGAACGTCACCGCCAGCAGCGCCGCCCCGAGCAGCGTCGGCGGCGGCAGCACCGAGATCAGCCCGAGCCCGCCCATGCCGTCCAGGTCGCTCTCGCCGAGCCGCAGCGCGGGCACCCAGTACAGCAGCAGCGCGGCGATCAGCAGACAGCCGAGGATCACCCCGAGCCGGGTCGGCAGCAGCCGCTCGCGCCAGGTGAGCGCGGGCGCGTCGGCCTGGTGTACGGGTTCATCGGGCATGGGCGGCTCTTCCCGTACGGCACTCTCCGGCCGTACGACGGCCTCCTCCGGTCCGACAGCCTCCTCGCGTTCCTCCGCTACGGCCGCCTCGCTCTTGCCCGCGTCGAACTCGTCCTCGAACGGGGCGTCCACCTCGGCGGGCTCCGCCGATGCCGGGCGCTCCTCCACCGGCAGGCCGAACTCCGGAGTGCGTGCCCAGGTCGGGCGGTGCTCCGGGCGGATCCGCGGGGTGCCGGTGGGCGGTGTCCCCGGTCCCGGGCGGACGTCGGGGCGGCGCTCCAGGTGGTCGAAGTCGACATGGATGCCGAGCGCGAGGGTGTCGTTGTCCAGCGCCCAGCCAGGTCCCCGCTTGCGCGCCCCCTCGGGCACCTCGCGCGCCCCCAGATCGGCGAGGTCACCGTCGGGGGCCGCGTCCTCGGGCACCTCGGCCGACGTCGCCCGCACGGTCCGGTACAGCTTCGGCGCGGCGATCGCGACGATGACCGAGAGGGACGCGATCTCGGCGACACCGGCGCCGGTCAGGCCCATCCGGGGGAGCAGCACCAGCGTCAGACCGAGTACCAGGGCGCACAACAGGCCCTGCAGCCAGGCCAGTCCGGCGGTACGGCTCTGCGCGCGAAGGACCGCGAAGTACGTCTCCATCACGACCCGCAGCAGCGCGCCGAGCGCGAACCAGCGCAGCAGCGGGGTGGCCGCTTCCGCGTAGCCCGTGCCGAAGACGCCCAGGATCCAGGGCGCCCCGAAGAACAGGACCGCGGAGACCGGCACCATGATCCGCGCCATGCGCTTCAGCGCGGCCCGGGTGTTGGCGGCCAGCCGCCGCGGGTCGTGCGAGCCCTCGACCGTGAGGGAGGCGCCCATGTTGATGGCGAGCAGATTGACCGTGCCGCCGATCGTGGCCGTGATGTAGAAGTACGCGTTGTCCTCGGCGGACACCTGCGCGGCCACGATCACCGGGATGAGATAGACCACGGCCAGCGAGAACAGCGAGCCGGTGTAGTCGCCCGCGAGGAACCTGCCGACCTCCTTCAGCGACGGCGGGCTGGTGCGGTCCTCGGTCGCCTTCACATGGCGCGGCACCAGGCGCCGGAACACCAGCCAGCCCAGCGGCAGCACCGACACCGCGATCGCGGCGACCCAGGAGACGAAGACCCCGGCGGTGGGGATGGCCACGGCGAAGGCCACCAGCAGCCCCAGCTTCACCGCGGAGAACACGGTGTTGCCGACCGGCACCCACACCGCGCTGCGCAGCCCGGTCAGCACCCCGTCCTGGAGCGTGAGCACGTTCCAGGCGATGACGGCCACGACGAAGAAGAGCCCGTTGAGCGGACCGCTCAGGAACCGGTACGACGGCCCCCACAGGTCCAGCGTCAGCAGGAAGACGCCCGCGGCCAGCGCCACGATCACACAACTGCCCGCGTACGTACGGAAGATGAGACGGCCGCTTCTGCGTCCCGCGACCGGGATGAAGCGGGCCAGCGCGCCCGTCAGCGTCACCGCGGTGAGCCCCGCGAGGAACTTCATCGCGGCGATCGCGGCCGATCCCTGGCCGACCGCGGACTCGGAGTAGTAGCGGGCGGCGGCCAGCCAGAAGCCGAGGCCCAGCACGGCGGAGACGCCGGTGTTGATCATCAGGGCGTAGGCGTTGCGGAACAGCTGGCTGCCGCCGGAGGACCCGCCCATGCCGGGCAGGCGAAGCCGGCGCCCCGACTGCTCGGGCGCCGGCGCGTCGGTCGATGCGGGCTCGGTCGTGGTCGTCGTGTCAGACACGGGAACGGATGGCCTTCCGGCGGACCTGACGGGCTCTGCGGACCACGGCGTACCCCTTGGTGAGGGCGCGGTCCCTGGCGAACGTGCGGGCGATGGCGCGGCCCTCGACCATCCGCCCGAACTCCTCGATGCCGGTGGTGCGGCGCACGGTGAGCCGGGTGAGGGCGTACGGCCCCTGCCGGCGCCGTGCGAGGCCGTTGTTGACGGCGAGCGCCTGGGCGTACCCGGTCTCCAGTACCGCCTCGCGCACCCGGCGGCTGGAGTAGCCGTACGGATAGGCGAACGACGCCGGGACGGTGCCGAGCACGTCCGAGATGATCTCCTTGCACAGGATCAGCTCGGAGCGCAGCCTGCCGTCCGGGAGCTGGTCGAGCTGCGGATGGGTGTGGCTGTGGCCGCCGATCTCGACGTCGGCCCCGGCGAGTTCGCGGACCTGGTCCCAGTCGAGCATGGTGTCCAGGCCGCCGCCCATGTCGTGCGGGCCCTTCAGCCAGCCCGTGGAGACGAACACGGTGGCCGCGAAGCCGTGCTTGGCGAGCACGGGCAGCGCGTGCCGGTGCACACCCTCGTAGCCGTCGTCGAAGGTGATCAGCACGGGGCGTTCCGGCAGCGGTTTGCCCGAGCGCCAGCGTGCCGCGAGATCGGCGGTCCGCACGGGCGTGAGGCCCAGATCGCCGATCAGCGCCATCTGTTCCGCGAACGCCTCCGGCGCCACCGACAGGTCACGGGTGGCGTCGTTCGGTGCGGTGGACACGGCGTGGTACATCAGGATCGGTACCCGCGCGTCGGTCATCTCGCTCCCCCCTCGCTGCCCGGTTCCCCCTCGGCGCCCGCTTCCCTTTCGATCGCCGCCACCGAGTACGTAACGCCACCCCGGCGCATACGGACACTCCCGACCACGTACCCACCGGCCGCCGTCAGCACCCCCGCGACGATCGCGCCGGCCCTTCCGGCACCGCCCGGCCGGGCCAGTACGGCATCCCGCAGACCGCGCGCCACCCCTGCCGGCAGGACCCGGGTGGCGTACCGGCGCTCCGACTCAAGTCCCTTGTCGGCGCCCACACTTCGGGCCACCAGCGCCTTCGACAGACCCTCGGCGTAGGCGCGGGTGCGGAAGTACCGGAAGTGCTCGCGCGGCCCCGGCACCCGGTGGTGGATCACCGCGCGGTCGTCGATCAGCAGCACCGCGTCTGGCCTGGCCCTGGTGAGCCGGATGCACAGCTCCGTCTCCTCGCAGCCCAGCGGCAGCCGGTCGCCGTCGCGTCCGATGCCGGTGGCGAAGCCGCCCGCGAAGTCGAACGCCGTACGCCGGAAGGAGGCGTTGCCGCCGAGGACGTTGCGCACCTTCACCCGGCCGCGCGGCAGGCCCCGGTAGGTGCAGCCGACCACCCAGTCGAACTCCTCCGGGAACCAGTCCGGGCGCCGCCCCGACGCCCAGATCGGCTCGGTGCGCCCGCCGACCGCCATGACCCGCGGATCGGCGTACCCGGCCGCGAAGTGCTTCAGCCAGTCCCGCTCGGCCACGGCGTCGTCGTCGAGGAACGCGATCACCTCGCCGTACGAGGCGGCGATGCCGGTGTTGCGGCCGGCGGACAGACCGCGGGGGCCCGCGTTGGCGAGCACCCGTACATCGGTCGCTTCCTTGTACTCCTTGGTCAGCCGGTCCAGGAGCGCCGCGTTGTGGTCGACGACCAGCAGCGTCTGAAGGGCCGGACACGACTGCGCCCGCACCGAGGAGACCGCCGCGAGGATGTCCTCCCAGCGGTCCTCGGTGTACACGCAGATCACGACGGAGATGTCGGGACCGCTCAAGACGACTCTCCCCGGACCGAGTGAACCGAGCGGACCGAGTCGAGCGTCGGGGAGTGCGCCGCCGCACTGCGGCGGCGCAGGGCACGCCGGTTGGAGCGCTCCTTGAGGATCACCTTGAGCACCCTCAGCCCGTCCCGCACGGCCCGCAGATTGCTCGTGCCGTGGATGCGGAGGTACTCGTGGCTGGGTATCTCCTGCACCTTCAGGCCCGCCTTGACGACCCGGATGTTCATCAGGGTCTCGACCTCGAAGCCGGTGCAGTCGAGCTCGATCTTGTCCAGGCAATGCCGCCAGAACGCGTTGTAGCCGTAGCAGAGATCGGTGTAGCGGGCGCCGAACTTGCGGTTGACGGCCGTGCACAGCGCCCAGTTGCCCAGCTTGCGGATCGGCGTCATGTCGTCGGTGCCGCCGCCGTTGGCGAACCGGGAGCCCTTGGCGAAGTCCGCGCCCGAGACCAGGGCGGAGACATACGACAGGATCTCGTTGCCGTCGGCCGAGCCGTCCGCGTCGACCATCACGATGATGTCGCCGGTGGCCGCCTCGAACCCGGTGATCAGGGCATCCCCCTTGCCCTTGCCGCGCTGGCGCACGACCTTCACCTCGGGCCACAGCTCGCGGGCCACCTCGACGGTGTTGTCGGTGGAGTTGCCGTCCACCAGGACCACTTCGTGTATCCAGTCCGGCAGTGTCTTGAAGACGTACGGAAGATTCTCCGCCTCGTTCATGGCCGGGATCACCACGCTCACCGGCGGCGCGATGGCCAGGTGCGAGGAGACGGGCCGGTACTTGCCGGCCGGTGACGGATCTTGATCCGCGACGGCCGGGCGCAGCACAGAACTCATGAGTCAGGTCCCTCTCGTCCGGTGGACCGCCCGCCCCTGGGCGGCCCGGTTATGTGTCCGGTTCGAAAGGGGGGTTCTCACTCACGGCACGGCAGAGCGGATCACCATGCGCGTGAAGTGAGCTGGCATTTCTGGCCGACCACCCGAAGAGCGGCAGCCGGTCGCGCGGCACGACTCGGTCGCAAGTGCGGACACCTTCACCGAGCACCCCCCTACCGCGCCCCACCCCGGAACCGTCGCGGTCCTTGAGCCCTCCCCTAGAGCCGCTTACCGACAGTCCGATGCGGGTGAGATGTACGACGGTATTGATGATTGAGCCTGTATGGCAAGAGCTGGAACGAGCCCTCACGTTTTTGTTGGTTTGACCGGAGTTACCTGTGTCCCGAGCGGATCTTCCCCATGCGCTTGAGGAGCCGGTCCGCCGGTTCGAAGAGCTCCGGCCGTGTCTGCACGGTGTTGCGCAGCGCCCGGACCGGGGCACGGCGTGCCCGGTGTCCGAACGCGACCGGGTGACGCCTGGTCACCCACCCCTCCGACACCGTCAACTCGCGTGTCTTGAGGGAGTCCTTGTACTCCTTCTGGCCCCGCCCGAGATCGAGATAGGCGATGCCGTCGGCGGCGGCCGCCTCGGCCATCCGCAGATGCAGGACCAGGCCCGGCGAGTACTTCGAGAACGCCGGGTCGTACGCCGGGAACCAGCAGGCCAGCACCCTTTCGGTGCGCAGCCCGAAGTGCGCGGCGATCGGTTTCCCGCCCGCGTACAGCACCGACAGGATCCCCGCGAACGGCTCGGAGCGGGTGTGGAACAGCTGATCCACGAGCAGGGTGATCCACGCGTGCGCGAAGCGGTCGCTGCGCCCGGTCCTGCGGTACTGCGCGGACTTCCACTCCATCAGCGTGCGCAGCGCGGCGGGATCACGCTCGTCGTGCACATACCGCATCCCGTCGTGATCCCGCCCCAGCTTGCGCTCCTTGGCGAGCGTCGTCCGGGTGAACTTCGGTGACCGCTCGCGCAGTTGGGCCAGATACGCCTCGTACCCCTGGTCGACGTCCATGACCGGGGACGGATAGGTGCCGGAGGCCTCCGCCTCGAACGCCGCCTGGCCCTCCACCAGGTGGTCGAACTCCCATACGGCGAGCCCGCACGCCTTCAGCAGCTCCCGGGCGTCCCAGGTGAACCCGGGCCGGTGCACCACGCCCTGGGCGTCCGAGACGCCGAGCCCGATGGCCCGGCCCACCCCGGCGGCCGTCCGCTGAAACGGGAGGAACGCGGCCGGCTCCCCGCCCTCCCGTACGACCGCGATCCGCACCCCGCGCCGGCAGCGGCCGACGGCGAGCGCGAACTCGGGCGACAGGAAAGGGTTGCCGAGCTCCGGTGAGCCCTGGAGATGGGCCTTGGACTGCATCGATGTCCACGCCGCCCGGTCGGCGGAGCTGAGCTCCCCGGGGCGGTACACGCTGATGTCCACGTCAGTCAGTCCGCCTTCGCTTCGTGCGGCCGGGCATCCGCCGCACCAGAACCAGCAGGAGAATGACGGCGCTGATCGCGGTCACCGCCACGATCCCGCCGCGTACCGACCACCGGTGCACGGCCAGCATGCCCTGGGTCACCAGCATGTTGACGACGACCGCACCCGCAACCGCGGCCACGGTCCGGCCGAAGGGTTCCAGCCCGCGCAGTGCGGCGGCGATGGCCCCGGCCGGCGCCGCGAGCAGGAAGAACAGCGTGAAGGGGCCGCGCAGTGGCGAGCCCGAGTCGACGAGCGCGAGGACCGCGCCGATTACCCCCACAGCCGTCGCGGCGCCCGCGAGCAGCGGCGTCAGGTCCCTCCCCGGACCTGGTCGCGCACGCTCGGCGTCCTGAGACGAGTCTGTCTTGATACGTGCCTTGATACGTAAGGTCTGCATTGGCGACTTTGCCCCCTGAAGCGCCGGATGCCGGGCTTCAATGTGGCTCAGCGTCGTGTCGGTCGTCAAGATGCGAACGACCTCTTGACATGTGTTCGTTTCCCGCTCGCACGCCCACGGCCCCCGCAGGCGTGGGGCCTGCGGGGGCCGGTGGTTCAGGTGGTGCTCAGGTGTGTCACGGTACGAGCTTCAGCAGCCGGTTCGGGGAGCCGCTGCCGGGGCTGGTGACCACGTTGGAGGTGGCGCCGCTGGTGAGGGCCGAGGCCACCGTGGCCGGGGTGGCCGAGGTGTGGCTCGCCAGATAGACGGCGGCCGCGCCCGCGACGTGCGGAGTGGCCATCGACGTACCGGAGATGGTGTTCGTCGCGGTGTCGCTGGTGTACCAGCCCGCCGTGATCGAGGAGCCGGGCGCGAAGATGTCCAGCACCGAGCCGTAGTTGGAGTAGCTCGCCCGGGCGTCCGCGCTGGTGGTGGCGCCGACGGTGATCGCCTCGGTCACGCGGGCCGGGGAGTACGAGGAGGCGTTGGCGTTGCTGTTGCCGGCCGCGACGGCGTAGGTCACGCCGCTGGCGATGGAGTTGCGCACAGCCGTGTCCAGCGTGGAGGAGGCGCCGCCGCCGAGCGACAGGTTGGCGACCGAGGGACCGGAGTGGTTGTTGGTCACCCAGTCGATGCCCGCGATGACGCCCGCGGTGGTGCCGGAGCCCGCGTTGTCGAGCACGCGCACCGCCACGATCTTCGCCTTCTTGGCGACGCCGTAGGTCGAGCCCGCGATGGTGGTGGCCACATGGGTGCCGTGGCCGTTGCCGTCGGCGGCGGTGGTGTCGCCGTCGACCGCGTCGTAGCCGTAGGTGGCCCGACCGCTGATCTGCTGGTGCGTGATACGGACGCCGGTGTCGATGACGTACGCCGTCACACCGCTGCCCGCGCTGTCCGGGTAGGTGTAGGTGCCGGACAGCGGAAGCGCGGCCTGGTCGATGCGGTCCAGGCCCCAAGGAGCGCTGGTCTGCGTGGTGTCGGCCAGTCGGACGCGCTGGTTCTGCTCGACGGAGGCCACGGCCGGGTCGGCGGCGAGCTGTCTGGCCTCGGCCGCGGAGAGGGTGGCGGTGTAGCCGTTCAGCGCCTTGGTGAACGTCTTCTTCACCGTGCCGCCGTACTCCTCGACCAGGCCCTTGCCGGCGGCCGAGGAGGCCTTGAGGCCCGCGCTCCTGTCGAGCGTGACGATGTAGCTGTCCTTGACCGCCGTGGGGGAGCCGGCGGCCAGGACCTTGCCCTCGGCCGGGGCGGCCTGGGCGGGGAGGGCGGTGAGTCCGCCGACGAGGGCGGCGGTCGCCAGGCTGGTTATCGCGGCGAGCCGGACCTTCTTGCTACGCAGTTGTGCCATTACGAGGGAGTCCTCCTCTAGGCGGCGCGCGCCCGGGTGGGGGCGCACGTCTGTGGGGGGTGCGCGCGTGATCGCGGGCACGACCTCGGAACGTCGCGTTCCCGTTCCCAAGCCGAGGTAAAGGATCTGTGGTCCGGCGGTGACGGACAAGGGAGTTGACGGTCTGTCAACAAGCCTGTCATGAACACGAAATGAGACTCATGGTGAACCCATAGGTTGAGGGCCGCGATGCCCGGAAAAGTCTTGGCATGGACACTTCCCGTCAACACGCGTAGTTGGTACGACGGTTATGGCAGAGATCCTGCTATAGGGAGGTTCCATGAGACGTTCCCGACTTTCCGTATACGTCGCCTCACTCCTCCTCGCCGTCGGCTCCGCCCTCACCGGGGCAGCCACCGCGCAGGCCGCCGACACCGCCGCCATCGGCGGTTACGTGGCGCTCGGCGACTCCTACTCCTCGGGCCTCGGCGCGGCCGGCTACATCAGCTCCAGCGGCGACTGCAAGCGCAGCACGAAGGCGTACCCGTACCTCTGGGCCGCCGCCAACTCACCCTCGTCGTTCGACTTCACGGCTTGCTCGGGCGCTCAAACGGGTGATGTGACCGCCAGTCAGCTCGGCCCGCTCAGCTCCACCACCGCACTGGTGTCCATCTCGATCGGCGGCAACGACGCGGGCTTCGCCGACATCATGCAGACCTGTGTGCTCCAGTCCGACAGCGCCTGCGTCGGACGCATCAACACCGCCAAGGCATTCGTCGACTCGACGCTGCCCGGCCGGCTCGACACCGTCTACTCGGCCATCCGGGCCAAGGCCCCGTCCGCCCATGTGGTCGTGCTCGGCTACCCCCGCTTCTACAAGCTGGGCGTGTCCGGGTGCCTGGGGCTGTCCGAGACCAAGCGCAGGGCGCTCAACGACGCCGCCGACCACATCGACGCCGCGACCGAGAAGCGCGCCCTGGACCACGGCTTCACCTTCGGCGACGTGCGCTCCACCTTCACCGGGCACGAACTCTGCTCCGGCAGCCCGTGGATGCACGCCGTCAACTGGCTCAACATCCCCGAGTCGTACCACCCGACGGCCGCGGGCCAGTCGGGTGGTTATCTGCCGGTGCTGAACAGCGCGGCCTGAACGTCCGGTGCTCCGCCGGGCGCTACGCGCTCGGCGACTCGGTAGGCGCCTGCGAGACCCCGCCCGTCGGGGTCCGGGTCTCACAGGTCACCGAGAACGGCACCGACTCCGACTTCGTCTTCACCGGGTCGCTGACCTCGACACTGATCTCGTTCTCGAACGTCCCGCTGTCCGAATTCTCGGCGGATGTCGTCACGAACGCCCGGTCCTGCTTGGTCCGGCCGCCGCCCTCCGGGAACGACAGGGTCTTCCAGCCCTGATCCATGACGTCACCGTCCTTGGACACCCAGCGATAGGTGACCTCCGCCGGCAACCGCCCCACCGTGAACGTCGCCGTGAAGGCGGGCGCGTCACCGCTCGGCGGCGGACAGGGCCCGGCGTACTCCAGATTCGAGCCCGTCAGCGTCACCTGCACGGACTGCGGCGCGGGAGCGCTCGTACGGCTCTGACTCGGCTGCGGGCTCTCGTCCCCGCCGGCGGTGTTCTCGTCCTCGGTCTCCGTGGGCGAAGTCCCGCCGCCCTCCTGGGTCGTGGTGCCCTCGCCGCCCGCCTTGCCGCCGCCGTCGTCGCGGTTGAGCAGGGCGTACGTCAGCCCCGCCACGGCCAGCGCGAGGACCGCGATGCCCGCGATCAGGGTGAGGGCGGCGCGGCGGTTGCGGCCGGGGCGCACGGGGGTCGTGGTCGAGGGGGGCGGGCCGACGACGGGCCGGGTCGGACCGGGTGCCGGGACCGGGGCCGTCGGGCCGGTCGGTGACGGCGCCGGGAACGCCGCGACGGTCGGGGCGTACGGGGTTCCCCGCACGGTGTCCGCGCGCGGCGCCCCTCCCGCGCCGACGATCCGCAGGTCCTGCTCCGCCCGGTCGGCCGGCAGCCGCTCGGCCGGATCCTTGCGCAGCAGGCCCTCGATGACGGGAGCGAGCGGACCGGCGCGGCGCGGCGGGGGCAGCTGGTCGTCGACGATCGCGCGGAGCGTGCTGAGCGGGGTGTCCTGACGGAACGGCGAGTTGCCCTCCACCGCCGCGTACAGGAGCACGCCGAGGGACCACAGGTCCGATTCCGGGCCGGGTGTGCGGCCCAGCGCGCGCTCCGGGGCGAGGAACTCGGGGGAGCCGATGACCTCGCCGGTCATCGTCAGCGCGGAGCTGCCCTCGACCATCGCGATACCGAAGTCGGTCAGCACCACACGGCCGTCGTTCGACAGCAGCACGTTGGCCGGCTTCACGTCCCGGTGCAGCACCCCGGCCTCGTGCGCGGCCCGCAGCGCGGACAGCACCTCGGCGCCGATGTGCGCGGCGCGCTGCGGGCTCAGCGGGCCCTCGGCGTCCAGCTGCTCGGCCAGCGAGATGCCGCGGACCAGCTCCATCACGATCCAGGGCCGGCCGTCCTGGGTGGCCACGTCGTACACCGTGACGACATTGCGGTTGGCGACCCGGGCCGCCGCCCATGCCTCGCGCTCGAGGCGGGCGTACATCCGCTCGACCTCCGGCGCCGGCAGCCCGTGCGGCGCACGCACCTCCTTGACGGCGACCTCGCGGTGCAGCACCTCGTCGCGGGCCCGCCACACGGTCCCCATGCCGCCCTCGCCGAGCGGGGACAGGAGGCGGTAGCGGCCCGCGATCAAGCGTTCACTGCCGTGTTCTTCGGACACGGGCGTCCCCCATTCGCATCCGTGCGAAATCTCCACTCCGTGCGATTTCTTCCCAAAAGTAGCTCAGCCGAGTACGGATGCCGCCCCCTGGAACACCAGTCCGGCCCCGAGCAGCACGACCAGGAGCGCGGATGCCAGTGGAGCGGTCCTGCGCAGGAAGGTCGTGAACGGGTGCGCGGTCCAGCGGGGGCGTTTGTCCAGTACCCGCGTCACTCCGGTACCCAGCTTGACGACCGCGAACCCGGCCGCGGTCAGGGTCAGGGCGAGCCCGACGCCGTACGCCACGACGAGCAGCAGCCCGAACCACGCCTTCCCGAGCGCCGCCGCGCCGACGAGCACGACGACCGCGGAGGGGCTGGGCACGAGCCCGCCGGCGAAGCCGAGGAGGATCGTGCCGCGGAGGGTGGGGGCGGTGGCGTGGGTGTGGGTGAAGCCGCCGTGGGTGTGTGTGAGCACGCCATGTTTGTGGGCGTCACCGTGGGTGTGCGGGTGGGGGTGGGTGTGGTCGTGGTGGTCGGCGGGTGCGTGTGAGTGGACGTGGGCCGGAGTCGGTGCGGGGGCGGGGGCTTCGGTCGCGGCGTGGGCGTGGGCGGCGACCAGGACCGGCTGGCGCTCGTGGGCGTGGTCGGTCTCGTGCGGGTGGTCGTGGTCGTGGTCGTGGTCGTGCGGATGGGGATGGGGGTGCGTGTGGTCGTCGTGCGCGGGTGCGTGTCCGTGATCACTCTCGTTCTCGTGCGGATCGTCGTGAGTGTGTCCGTGCCCGTATCCGTGCCTGCGGATGTGCCACGCCCGGCGAACGAGTGTCGCGCCCGCTGCGATCACCAGGGCGCCGCTCGCGATGCCCAGCCAGGTGATCACCGAGGGCGCCGCCGCGGATCCGGCCGTGACCAGCAGACCGAGGGCGACCACGCCCAGGGTGTGGGTGATCGTCACCGAGGCGGCCAGGGGCATGACGTCCTTCAGACGCGCCCGGCCGCCGCGTGCCGTCGCGACCGCGGCCATGATCGTCTTGCCGTGGCCCGGGGCGAGCGCGTGCATCGCGCCCAGGAAGATCGCGATGACCAGGGCGAGCGCGGCGAAGCCGACGGTGAGGTCGTGCCGGCCGACCAGGTCGTCCAGCGCACGCGTCCAGCGGTCGGCGCCGCGCGGCAGCACGGAGGATGCGGGTGCGTCCTGCTCCGCCGGCTCGGCGAGGGCGGGACCGCCCGGGCGTACGCGCAGGGACGCGGTCTTGGTGTCGGCCGGGGAGGACAGCAGCTCCGCCGGGTACTCGGTCAGTTCGCCGGAGATCGACTTCCCGGGCACGTCCGAGGCGGTGAGCGTCATACGGTCACCGCGTGCCGTGATCTCCCGCCAGCCGGGTCCCGACTGCGCGCCCGCGCCACGGAAGCCGAGAGCGACGGTGGCGTCCTCGGGGAGCGGTGCCGTCAGCCGGCACTCCACCCGGAGCGTGTCGAGCCCCGCCTGACCGGGTCGCACGCGCGCGTGGCTGCTGTTCAGCGTCAGCTCGACCGTACGGCCGTCCACGGTGACCTCGCTGCCCCGCGCGGCGTCCGCGCAGCGCTGCCGGGCCCACTCCGTCATGCCCGCCTTCTCGATGTCCGGCCCGGCCTGCGTCGCCGGGATCTCGGCGAGGTCCTCGACATGGTGGACGCGCAGCTCACCAGGAGCGGCGACCAGGCCGTCGTAGCGGTTGACGGTGAAGTTGCCGAGGGGGTGCGCGCCCGCGGGAGGGGAGGCGAACAGCGCGAGCGCGCAGGCCGCCGTGAGGACGGCGGCGCCGGAGGCGAACAGACGACGAGGGGTCACTTGGCCGCCTCCAGGTCCTTCAGTGCCGTACGGGCTTCCCGGGCGCCCAGCGGTGAGAAGCCCGGGTTCAGCTTCAGCGCGGCTCGCAGGTGCTCGCGGGCGTCCTCGGTGTGGCCGGTGGCGCGCTCGATGACGCCGCGGTGGTAGAGGAACGCGGCGCTGCGGTAGCCGGTGGCCGTGGCCTTACGGGCGTAGGGCAGGGCTTCCTCGTCCCTGCCGTTGACGTGCAGTGCCCAGGCGAGGGCGTCCGCGGTGTGCACGGTGTGGCGGCGCTCCCACTCGGCGCGGGCGGCGCGCAGGGCGGAGGCCTTGTCACCGTGGTCGGCGGCCGCGAGGGCGGTGTCGAGGTCGGCGTTGACGCCGTTGGCGCGCGCGAGGGCCGTCCAGGCGTCGACGAGGGCGTACTGGTCGTCGGCCTTCACCTGGTCGCCCGCGGCGGCGTACAGCTCGCCGAGCTCGACGAGCGGGCCGGGCAGAGGGTAGCGGGAGACGACGTCCTGCAGGCCCTTGAGCGCGCCCGCCCTGTCCCCGCTCGCAGCCTGGGCACGGGCGCGGCCTTCGAGGGCCGGGACGTAGTTCTCGTCGGCGGCGAGGGCTCGGGCGTAGTGGGTGAGGGCGGTGTCGTAGTCGCCCTGGTTCCAGGCGAGTTGGCCGAGCTGGGTGGCGACGTAGGCGATGTCGCCGGGGGAGACGGCGGAGGAGAGCGCCTGTTCCAGCACGCGCTCGGCGGTCCGGACGTCGCCGCGCAGCTCGTGCACGTACGCGTAACGGGTGAAGACCGGGATGCCCGGGCGGCGGTCGTCGGCGGTGTCGGCGGCCTTGGAGGCGTCGGCGTAGCGGCCGAGTTCGACCAGGGCGTCGACGCGGGTGCACAGGGCGCGTTCGCTGTACGGGTTCACCTTGAGTGCCTGTTCGGCGTACTTCAGGGCGTCCTCGAAGTCGTGCCGGGCGGCGGCGAGGGCGGCGCGGCCGGCGAGAGCCTGGTCGTTGTCGGCCTTCAGCGCGAGTGAGCGCTTGAAGGACTGCTCGGCCTGGGGGTAGCGGGACGGGTCGCCCTTGGTGCGGGCCTGTTCGATGTAGGCGAGGCCCAGGGTCGCCCAGCCGCTGAAGTCCCTTGGCTGGTCGTGGAGGTGGGACTGGAGGGAGGCGATCCCGGTGTCCAGGTCGCCGGTGGCCAGCAGGCCCGGGGAGACGGCGGCGGAGGCGGGGACGACGCTCTGACCCGTGTTGTCGCGGGCGGCGCCGAGGGCGATGGAACCGGCGGTGAGGGCGACGGCCAACAGGGCGGCGCAGCCGGCGAGATGGAGGACCCGGCTGCGCCTGCCGGCTGCCGCGGCGCGGCGTACGGCGCTGATGCGTGGCTGGGTGGTGGGCGAGGCCGTTTTCCCGCCCCCGCCGCCCTTGCCCGTCCCCTCCTCAAGGGGCTTCGCCCCTTCGACCCCGCCAGAGGGCTCCGCCCCCTGGACCCCCGTCGGCCCTGAACGGGCCTCGTCCGCAGACGCCGGACGGGCCAGGGGGCGCTCCGACCGCTTCCTCCGCCTCGCGGCGCCCACCCGCCGCACGGCAGCGACGCGCTCGTCGGCATTCGCACCGGATGCCTTCCCGTGCTCCTCGTTCTCCGGTGCGCTGTCGTTCGTACGCGCGGCCATGCCCTCTCCTCGATCAAGACTTCAGGAACGGTCGTTGTCGCATGCGGCGCGGCCCGCGCCGTGGGGGATGAGTACTTCGCGGGCCGCGCCAGTCGGTGGGGGCGGGGTGATCCCCGCCCCGTGGGAGGGGGCTCAGTACGCTCGGTCCCGCATCCGGCGCCACCACAGCAGGGCGCCGCCGATCAGCAGGATTCCGAGTGCGCCGGCGCCCGCGGACCCGGCGATCAGGGTCATGTCGTCGGTGCCGCCGGAGGCACCCGCCGGCTGGAGGGCGTCGCCGATCTGGCTGCGGACGTCGGTGTCGCCCTCGGTGCCCTTGGCGAGCGGGCCGCGCGAACCCTCGGTCGGCAGGGCGACGTACGGGAAGGCCTTCTCGAAGTCCTTGTCGTTCTTGTCGACCGCGTCGCCGAGGTCGTTCTTGGCGCCCAGCAGCTCACCCTCGACGACCTGGAGGGAGGCGTCGATCACGTCGTCGGTGAGGCGACGGCCGTTCGGGAAGCCCGCGTTGTCGCCGTCGAGGACGCCGAGCCGCTTGGGCTCCGCCGTCGGCTTGATCGACGTGTTCAGGCGCAGCATCTCCGACGGTGTGACGTGCGGCGGCTGGTTGAGACCCTTGACGCCCTTGAGGAAGACGTCGACCAGGTCGTTGCGCGGCTCGGCGGGCGCCGGGATCTTGTAGATCGCCTCGATGAGCTTGGGCAGCTCGGGGTTGGTGACGTTCTTCAGGAACTTCGCGTCGTCCCACGGCGAGGACGCGTTGAACTTGTCCTTGTCCTTGATCGGGTTGACGACCTCGTTGACCAGCGGGCTGCCCAGGCGCGAGACCTGCTCGTACTCGCCCTTGGCGTTCTGGCGCTGGGTCGTCGACCAGATGCCGACGATCGGCTGGTCCGCCGACTCGGCGACCATGTGCGTCGGGACCTGCAGAGCCACGGAGTTGACGTTGTAGCCCTTGAGCGTGTCGTTGCCGACCTCGGAGAGGTTCCCGCCGTAGAGCAGGTCGAAGACCCGCAGGTCGAGGAAGAAGGGGTCGTCGGCCTGGCCGGCGAACGTGGTCGTGCCGCCGTGGACCTCGTGGATGGCCTGGTCGCGCAGCTTGGAGTAGTCCGGCATCGACGCCTTGCCGACGTTCGACGGCGCCACCGGCACATCGTTGGCGATCTTCGTCTTCGACACCAGGTGCTGGTCCTTCAGCTTCAGCAGCTCGATGTCGTACGTCTGCGTGATGTTGAGGTCCGGGTCGTCCAGGCTCTCGACGGGACCGGTGTTGTACAGGAACGTCTTCTTGTTCTTGACGTGCGTGTCGAAGGTGAAGCGGTAGAGCAGTTCGCCCTGCGCGTCACCGTTGTTGTCGATGTGGATGTCGTACTGGGCGTCCTCGGCGAACGTGAAGAAGTTCGGTCCGCCGGCCGGCTCCTCGAAGGGGATCCAGTTGGCCACGATCGTCGTCGTGTCCGGCTTGTCCGGGCTGACGAACGCGTACACATCCGTGTTGTCGTACTGCGGAGTCCCCGAGATCAGGGGGGCCTCCCGGTGACTGGAGGCGGAGGCCGCCCCCGGTTCCAGCGCGGTCACACCGGCGGCTGCGAGCCCCCCGGCGGCCAGCGCTCCACAAACGAGGGTCGCGAGGCCCTTGCGTCCCGCTCCGCTCCTGGAATTAGGTGTCATGCCGTCCGTCCTCAGTGCCAACTTGCCTGACGCACCGGGATTCGGAGCCGGGGGCGGGCCGGATTGGTCGATCTCGAAAACAAATTTCGCGGCTGCTCGACCTGCATTTTCGGCCCGCTGATCCGTAACCCCATCCGGAGGTGTGTTCGTTGCGAATACCTCGTGGGACAAGACGGCCGAGATGCGGTCTGGCGGGAGGGGGAGACGAGTTGGAGGCGGACGAGCTGCTGGTGCTCGTGGCGGGCGGTGATCAGAAGGCGTTCGAGGAGCTGTACGCGCTGGTCTCCGGCCCGGTGTACGGGCTGGTGCGGCGCGTGGTGCGCGACCCCGCCCAATCGGAGGAGGTGGCGCAGGAAGTGCTGCTCGAACTGTGGCGGTCCGCGGCGAAGTTCGACCCCGGCCGGGGCAGTGCCCTGTCCTGGATCCTCACCCTCGCCCACCGCCGCGCCGTCGACCGGGTGCGCAGCGCCCGCGCGGCCGGCGAGCGCGAGCAGCGCGAGGCGCTCCGCGCGAATCACCCCGCCTTCGACCATGTCGCCGAGGAGGTCGAGGCCGGCCTCGAACGCGAGTGGGTGCGCCGCTGCCTCGAACGCCTCACCGCCCTCCAGCGCCAGTCCGTCACCCTCGCCTACTACGACGGCTACACGTACCGTGAGGTGGCCGAGCGGCTCTCGCTGCCGCTGGGCACGGTCAAGACCCGGATGCGCGACGGACTCACCCAGCTGCGCAAGTGCCTGGGAGGTGTCGCGTGAGCTTCGTCGACCGCCTGCTGCGCCGCGAGGACCTGCACTCCCTGGCCGCGCCCTACGCCCTCGACGCCCTGGAGCCCGGTGAGCGGCTCCGCTTCGAGAAGCACCTGAGGACCTGTGACATCTGCGCGGCCGAGGTGCGCGCCCTCTCCGAGGACGCGGTCCGCCTCGCCTGGTCGACGGCCGCCGCGCCGCCGGCCGCGATGCGCGACCGGGTCCTGGCCGCCGTACGGGCGACTCCGCAGGTGCCCGTCGGCCGGGAGCAGGCACGCGCGCGTGGCACTCAGTTGCCGCCCCATGTGTGGGGCACCCAGCCGCCGCCGCGCACCCGTGTGCCCAGGCAGCGCCCCTTGTTCGCGCCGTTCGCCACGGCCACGGCCGCCGCGGCCCTCGTCGTCGCCTCCCTCTTCGCCGTCCAGGCGAACAAGTCGCAGGATCAGCTGGACGCCCAGCGGGCGCGGGCGAGTGAGATCGCTAACGTTCTGGCGGCCCCGGACGCCCGCGCGAGCACCGGCGAGGACAAACAGGGCCGGACGATCGGAGTCGTCGCCTCCGCATCGGAGGGGCGCGCGGTCGTCACTCTGAGCGGATACGGCGAGCCGCCCGGCGGCCGGGTGCACCAGCTCTGGCAGATGCGCCCCGATGTGCAACCGCGCTCCCTCGGGCTTTTCGACGGTGACACGCCCTTGGTGGCGGCCGGTCTCGACAAGTCGGCGACGTCACTGGCTGTGACCGTCGAGCCCGACGGGGGGTCACCGCAGCCCACCAGCCAGCCGGTTGTCCAACTCGCCCTGAAATCGGTTGGATTCGGAGAGTAATCGTGGACGGGTCGTCAACACCCTTACGGGGAAGGTGAATCCTGTGACCGCGATACACGAGTGCCCCACCGGGGCGATAGGGTTAACCTGCCCGGGCCGGGTGGACTCGTACGGGTGGGGAGTGACATGGATCAGATAACAGTGCGCAGCAGGGCCAGGGTCCCTGCGATCACCTGCGGGAGCAGCGCGACCAGTTCGCGCCTCGACCGCCATCTCTCGGTGCTGGCGGGCCCCGCCGTGCCGCAGCGAGAGGCGGCCGAGGCGACCTCGTTGATGCTTGAGCTGACCAGTCGTGACACCACGCACGAGCGCAGCGACCGGGGCGCGCGGGTCCGCCGTGTCTCGCTCTTCGCCCCGCTGCGCCGGCTCCGGCGTTCGCTGTTCGGCGGACGCTGACCGCACCGGCTCTCGAGCGACCCACAGGCCCGCGCCCGGCAACACACACGTCCCGGCGCCGTACAGCGCTGTCGCCGCCGTCATCCCCACGGCACGCAGCGGCGCCCCGACGTGCTACCCGGGCGCGGGCACGTCCTCCGACTCCACCCGCCCCGCTCGTTTCTCAGTGCCCGCCACGCGTGTACCGGCGCACCGCGAGCGGCGCGAACACCGCGAGCAGCACCGCGCACCAGGCCAATGTCCCGGCGACGGGGTGGGCCACCGGCCAGGCCGCACCGTCCGGCACCGGTGCGTTGCCGAAGAGGTCCCGCAGGGCCGTGGTGACCGCGCTGATCGGATTCCACTCGGCGATCGTGCGCAGCCAGCCCGGCAGACCGTCGGTCGGGATGTACGCGTTGGACAGCAGGGGCAGGATGAAGGTCGCCCCGCCCAGCTGACCGGCGGCCTCCTCGTTTCGGGTCAGCAGCCCGAGGAATATCCCGACCCACGCCGTGGCGAACCGGAACAGCAGCAACAGCGCCACCGCGCCCGCCGCTTCGAGTGCGGATCCCTCGATCCGCCAGCCCACCGCGAGGCCGACCAGCAGGAACGGCACGGTTCCGGCGGCCGTCACGAGCAGATCCGCGGCGGCCTGTCCCAGCGGCACGGCGGCCCGGCTCATCGGCAGCGTCCGGAAGCGGTCCATCACGCCGCGGTGGGTGTCCTGGGCGGCCTGGAACATGCCGGTCATCAGCCCGTTGGCCGCGGTCGCCACCAGCAGGCCGGGCACCAGGAAGGACCGGTACTCCGCGCCGGGCATCGCCAGGGCGCTGCCGAAGACGTAGCCGAAGAACAGCAGCATGGTGATCGGCATGGTCTGGGTCAGGATCAGCAGCCCCGGGTTGTTGCGGAGCCGCCGCAGCTGCCGGCCCAGCATCGCGCCGCCGTCATACGCAAGGGTGCTCATGCCGCACGCTCCTCTTCCTGAGTGAGTCGCAGGAACACATCGTCGAGAGTCGGTGGTTTCAGGCTCGCGTCGAGCAAGGGCACGCCCGCCGCGTCGAGTTCGCGCACCAGGTGGGGGAGGGTGAGCGTGGTGTCCCGGGTGACCGCGCCGACGGCGCGCCGCTCGAGGTCGAACGACGGTTCGGCACCAGTGAGTTGATCCAGCACGGCCGCCGCCTTCGCCATCAGGTCGGCGTCGGTGACGACGACCTCGACATGCGCGCCGATGGCCGCCTTGAACTGGGCCGGCGAACCCCTCTGCGCCACTCGGCCCCGGTCCACCAGGGCGATGTCGTCGGCGAGTTGATCGGCCTCCTCCAGGTACTGCGTGGTCAGCAGCACGGTCGTGCCGTCGGCGGTCAGCTGCCGTACGGCGTCCCAGATCCGGTTGCGGCTCGCGGGGTCGAGGCCGGTCGTGGGCTCGTCCAGGAACAGCACGTCGGGGCGGCGCACGAGGCTCGCGGCCAGGTCGAGACGGCGGCGCATCCCGCCCGAGTACGTGGACGCGGGCCGGTCGGCCGCCTCGGTCAGCCCGAAGCGGTCCAGCAGCTCGGCGGCCCGCTCGGCCGGCCCGCGCACCCGGTGCAGCCGGGCGAACAGCCCGAGATTCTCGCGGCCGGTGAGGTCGCCGTCGACCGAGGCGTACTGGCCGGTGACGCCGATGTGGCGCCGGACGGCCGCCGGGTCCCGCAGCAGGTCGTGCCCGGCGACACGGGCCGAGCCGGCGTCCGGACGCAGAAGTGTGGTGAGTAGCCGGATCGCCGTGGTCTTGCCCGCCCCGTTCGGCCCCAGGAGCCCGCAGACGGTGCCCTGCGCCACGGCCAGATCGAGGCCGCGCAGGGCATGGACCTCGCCGAACCGCTTCTCCAGACCTTCACTAAGTACAGCGTACGTAGAAGTCATGTCTCGACCTTAGCGCACTACGTACGCTGTACGTAACTAGGATGGTGGCCGAGGTGATGATCGATGGCGGGCCGAGCTGCCGTACCCGAAGTGATCTGGGCGCGTCCCGAGCGGACCGGGCGCGGTCCCAGGCCCGCGTTCACGCGTGCGGACGTCGCGGCCGCGGCGGTGCGCATCGCCGACGCGCGCGGGCTGGATGCCGTGTCCATGCGGCATGTCGCGGCCGAGCTGGGCTGCGGGACGATGTCGCTGTACAACTACGTCCCCCGTAAGGAGGACCTGTACGAGCTGATGATCGACGCGGTGGGTGCCGAGCACGACATCCGGGAGCCCTCGGGCGACTGGCGCGCCGACATGGTCCGCAACGCGCAGGAGACCCGCGACATCATGCACCGCCATACCTGGGTGCCGCGGCTGATGTCAGGGGTGTACGGCTTCAGCCCCAACACCCTGCGCTATCTGGAGCACTGTCTGGCCTGTCTGGAACCGCTCGACGTTCCGTACAGCGTGAAGATGGAGCTGGTCGCGCTGCTCAACGGTGTCGTGACGACGTACACCGCGAACGAGATCGCCACGGCCGAGCGCACCCGGTCCATGCCGTGGTCCGAGGAGGAGGAGAACGCGGTGCGCATCGCGTATCTCGGCAGCCAGGTCGCCACCGGCCAATATCCGCTGCTCGCCGCGGCGTTCATGGCGGACAGCGGGCCGATCGATCTGGAGGCGGTGTTCCGGCGGGCGCTGGATCGGGTGCTGGATGCCTTTGACCCCGGTTCGCGTCAGGGGAGTGCCGATACAGTCCCGCGCTCCTGAGGTTGGTCAGAGCAACGCGAACTGGCCTTCTGGGCCTTCCTCGTGGTGGTCCAGGACGGATGCCGGGCGGCGTGCCGGCTCCGGCACCGGCAGGACGCCGGCCCTGCGGAGGTCGGTCGCGGTGATGGGGGCCGTCAACTCCTGGTCGAATGGCTGGAGTTCCGCCAGCAGGGCCAGCACCGTGATCAGTTCCAGCAGCTCCGACGTCCACGCCTGCGGCCAGGTCGCCGGGCGGATCGCCGCCAGGGTGCCCGGCTCGGGCTCCGTGACGCGGGCGGTGAACCACTGCTCCAGGACCTTCACGCCGGCCACCTCGTAGTCCCAGGCCTGTGGCGGGACCGGTGAGATGCGGCCCTCGCCCAGCAGCAGGGCCTCCTCGTCGCGGTCGTACTCCAGCGTCAGCGGACGGGAGGGGAGCGGCGCGCGGACGTACGGGCGGCGGCCGCCGGGCAGCTTCGGGCGGTCGCCGTCGCGCCGCATCAGCCACAGGGCGCGGTGGCCCGACTCCACGCCGCGTGCCCAGAGTTCGGGGTCGGAGGTGAGGGGGACCGTGAGGTCCGGTCGTACGGCCGCCACCGTCCAGGCGAGCAGGTCCGGCGGCTCGACCGGTCCGTCCAGCCGGTCGCGGAGGTACTCCAGGAGGCCCGGCGCCAGATTGGGTTCCGTGCCGCCCGGGCGGCGGTACAGCGGGCGGACGCGGCCCGGGCGGAGCAGGGGGAGCAGGGAGGTCGCCAGCAGGCGGGACTCCGGCGTCTCCAGGACGAAGATCTGGTGCTCGTCCCTCACCCGCCACAGCTCGGGGCGGGCCGCGTCGATCAGACGGTGGTCGGGGATCAGCCACTGCTCGTCGAAGGGGGCGTGCAGGACGCGTACCGGCTCCGGGCAGGGGCCGGAGGCGCGGATCAGCTTCTCCGTGCCGGTGGACCGGCCGGGCAGCTGTCCGACCGCCGAATGCAGGGTGCGGGAGCGCGTCGGCTCCAGCAGGGCCTCCCGGTCCGGGCCCTCGGCCTTCACGAACGCGTCCCAGCGGGCCTTCAGGGACGCCGCGTCGGGGCCCGTCGGCCACCCCCGGCCGAGCCGCGGCGGTGCGACGGACCACGGCATGAGGTCCGCGAGCAGCGGAGCGTCGTCGTGCGTCACGCTGGGCATCGTACGACTTGGCTGTGACACCGGGGTCAGGTCGCCTCCAAGGTCACCGTGAAGGAGAAGCGGTCGCCCCGGTAGTGGATGACCGCCGCGTCCAGCACTCGCCCGGCCGTGTCGTAGGTCACGCCCGTGTAGTGCAGGATCGGGCTCAGCAGCGGGACTTGGAGGAGCCGGGCCGTCTCCGGATCGGCCAGGCGGGCCTCGACCGTGTCCGTGATGCGGCTTATGTCCGCCCCGACGACGTCCCGCAGCACCTTGGTCATCGGCCAGCGCACCAGGTCGTCCAGATCGATCCGCGCGGCCAGTTCGGGGCGGACGTAGTTGCGGGCGTGATTGGTCGGCTCGCCCGTCTTCTCATCGCTGCGCAACCGGTGGTACGTCGCCACCTCGTCGACGTCCGGGAAGTACTCGGCGAGTTCGGGCGGCACCCGCACCCTGCCGTGCTCCAGCAGTTCGGTCGCCATGCCGGACTGCTGGGCCACGATCGCGTCCACCGAGCCGAGCAGCCGCACCGGGGCACCCCGGCGGACGTCCGGCTCGATGAACGTGCCGCGCCTTCTATGGCGCGTGATCAGGCCCTCGTCCTCGAGCTCCTTGAGCGCCTGGCGCATGGTCAGCACGCTCACGCCGTAGTGCTCGGCCAACTGCTCCTCGGTGGGCAGGCGCAGCGGGTCCTGCGGACGGCGACCAAGTATCGAGGCGCGCAGCGACTGCGAGACCTGGTACCAGAGCGGCAGCTTGCGGTTCAGGACGATCGAGTCAGGGGCGAAGGAGGTCACGGGGCCATCCGTACCGGTAGGGGATCTTTACTGCAAGGGGCGGAAGTGACGCTCCATGCCCTGCCAGACGTCGTCGTAGCGGCGCTGCAGGTGCTCCGCCCCGGCCGCCTGGGGTGTCAGCGTCACCGGCCAGCGGGTCTCGAACATGAAGGCCAGACCGTCGTCGATCTTGTGCGGCTTCAGCTCCGCCGCGCTCGCGCGATCGAACGTCTCCCGGTCCGGGCCGTGCGCCGACATCATGTTGTGCAGCGAGCCGCCGCCCGGCACGAAGCCCTCCGCCTTCGCGTCGTAGGCGCCCTCGACGAGGCCCATGTACTCGCTCATCACGTTCCGGTGGAAGTACGGCGGCCGGAACGTGTTCTCGCCCACCAGCCAGCGCGGGGCGAACACGACGAAGTCGACACCCGCGAGGCCCGGTGTGTCCGACGGGGACGTCAGCACCGTGAAGATCGACGGGTCGGGGTGGTCGTAGGAGATGGTGCCGATCACATTGAAACGGCGCAGGTCGTATACGTACGGCACATGGTTGCCGTGCCAGGCGACGACGTCGAGGGGGGTGTGGTCGTAGTTGGCCGTCCAGAGGTTGCCGCAGAACTTGTTCACCACCTCCACGGGGCCCTCGACCTCCTCGTAGGCCGCCACCGGGGCCATGAAGTCCCGGGCGTTCGCGAGCCCGTTGGCGCCGATCGGACCGAGGTCGGGCAGGTGGAAGGGCGCCCCATAGTTCTCGCACACATAACCGCGGGCAGAGTCATCAAGCAGCTCCACACGGAAGCGCACCCCACGTGGAATCAGCGCCACGTGTGCCGGCTCCACATGCAGCATTCCGAACTCCGTGCGCAGCAGCAGCCCGCCCTGCTCCGGCACGATCAGCAGCTCGCCGTCGGCGTCACTGAAGACGCGGTCCATCGAGGAGTTGGCGTGATACAGGTGCACGGCCATGCCGGTGCGCTGGGTGGCGTCGCCGTTGCCGCCCAGGGTCCACAGGCCGGCGAGGAAGTCGGTGCCGGGCGCGGGCTCGGGCAGAGGGTTCCAGCGCAGGCGGTTCGGGTCCGGCACCGACTCCGTGAAGGGCGCCGTACGGATCGCGCCGTTGTCCGTGCGGGTGAACGCCGGATGGGCGGCCGACGGGTGGATGCGGTACAGCCACGAGCGGCGGTTGTGCGCCCTCGGCTCGGTGAACGCCGTACCGCTCAGCTGCTCCGCGTAGAGGCCCAGCGGGGCACGCTGGGGTGAGTTGCGGCCCTCGGGGAGGGCGCCGGGCACCGCCTCCGAGCTGTGCTCGTTGCCGAAACCGGTGAGGTAGGTCAGCCCTTCCGCGGTCTTCCGCGCGTCCCCGCTCATGATCGCTCCCTTGAGATCTGATTCCTATGCTTCACCGTAGGATTGCGTTTTCATCCGCGCAAGAGATCAGCCGGACTCCGCTGCGAGTACGACGAGAACCGGACGCCAACCCGACTCAAGGGGGATTCGGCTGTCGGACCGGTGTTCTAGTCTCCGGGCATGTCGTGGACGCGGACCTCTCTCACCGCGCTCGCGGTCTGTGTCCTGCTGCTGACCGGAACCGCTGGCTGCGGCTCCGGTGCTGCGCGGAACCAGGGCGACGGCGGGATATCGCCCTCGCCGGTGGGCAAGGTCCTCGACGACACCGACGGCGACGGACGGCACTACCGCGAGGTGCCCGAGGACGACGCCCCCGACGTCGCCGTCCAGGTGCAGCCGGACCCGGACGACGCCGGTGGGGGAGGCTGGGACGTGCGGCTCACGCTGCGCGACTTCCGCTTCTCGCCTCCAGGCATGAAGGCGCAGGCGGTGGCCGGGCGCGGGCTCGCGTACCTCTTCGTGGACGGCCGGCTGGTCGCCCGACTCCGAGCCCCCGACCACCGCCTCCCGTCCGGCCTGGTCCCGCGGGGCACGCACCAGGTCACGGTCCGGCTGTACGCCGACGACGGCACGGTGTGGGCCGTGGACGGGAAGCCGGTCGAGAGCACGGCCGACGTCACGGCGTCCGAGGCGGAGACGGCCGCGGCGCCGGGAGCGACACCGTCCACCGCGGCACTGAGCGCACCGGGTACCCGCTTCCGTACCGGGGGTCAGGGTTCACCCGACCGAGGCGGAAAGGCATCATGAAGACCGTGCCCCATCCAGCATCGCTACGCCGGGCGCCCGTGCAGCGGCGCAGCGCCGAACGGCTGACCAGGATCCTCGACGCCTGCGCCGACCTCCTCGACGAGGTCGGCTACGACGATCTCAGCACCCGAGCCGTCGCCCAGCGGGCCGGCGTGCCCATCGGCTCGGTCTACCGCTTCTTCGGCAACAAACGGCAGATGGCCGACGCGCTCGCCCAGCGCAACCTGGAGCGCTACACGGCCCGCGTCACCGAGCGCCTCAAGGAGACCGACGCCGGAGGCTGGCAGACGGCGATGGACGCCGTGCTCGACGAGTACATCGCCATGAAGCGCACCGCGCCCGGCTTCTCCCTCGTCGACTTCGGCAACCAGATCCCCGTCGGCACCCGCGGCGAACCCAACCATCGGGTCGCCGACCGCCTCACCGACCTGCTCTCCGGCTACCTCGACCGCGAACCGGACGAGGACCTGCGCCGCACCTTCCTCGTCGCCGTCGAGACCGCCGACACCCTGGTCCACCTGGCCTTCCGGATGGCTCCGGAGGGCGACGACCGGATCCTCGTGGAGGCGCGGGAGCTGCTGCGGGCGTATCTGGCGCGAGTGCTGGAATGACCGCCCCGCCGGACCGGCAGGGGGTGCAACTCTGCGGCATCCCGCCGTCCGACGGCTCGCGAATTTTCGACTTCATCCCCGGCTGGGGCTCCCCTGCGTGCATACCGGTCGGTATGCTCGACCCGAGTCCATGCGTCAATGCCGCCGCCACCTCCGGGAGGACCCGTGTCCCGCACCGCACTGCGCATCTGCCCCCTGTGCGAGGCCACCTGCGGCCTGACCCTCACCATCGAGGGAACCAAGGTCACCGGTGCCCGAGGTGACCGCGACGATGTGTTCAGCAAGGGGTTCATCTGCCCCAAGGGCGCCTCCTTCGGGGCCGTGGACGGCGACCCCGACCGGCTGCGCACCCCCCTCGTGCGCAAGGACGGCGAGCTCCGCGAGGCCACCTGGGAGGAGGCCTTCGACGCGATCGCGGCCGGCATCCGCCCGGTCGTCGAGCGGTACGGGCCGAACTCGGTGGGCCTCGTGCTGGGCAACCCCAACGTGCACACCGTGGCCGGCGCGCTCTATCCGCCGGTCCTGATCGCCGGCCTGGGCACCCGCAGCGTCTTCACCGCCTCCACGGTCGACCAGATGCCCAAGCATGTCTCCAGCGGACTGCTCTACGGCGACGCCCTCGCGATCCCCGTGCCCGACCTGGACCACACCGACCATCTGCTGCTCATCGGCGCCAACCCCCTGGAGTCCAACGGCAGTCTGTGCACCGCCCCCGACTTCCCCGGCAAGCTCAAGGCGCTCAAGGCCCGCGGCGGCACCCTCACCGTGATCGACCCGCGCCGCACCCGCACCGCCAAGCTCGCCGACCGGCATCTCGCGATCCGGCCCGGGACCGACGCGCTGCTGCTGGCGGCGATGGCCAACGTGCTGTTCGAGGAGGACCTGGTCGCCCTGGGGGAACTGTCGCCGCACGTCCAAGGGGTCGAGGAACTGCGCGCGGAAGTGCGGGACTTCACCCCCGAGGCCGTGACCGAGGCCTGTGACATCGACGCCGGTACCATCCGCACCCTCGCCCGCGACCTCGCCGCCGCCCCCACCGCCGCCGTCTACGGCCGCATCGGCAGCTGCACCGTCCCGCACGGCACCCTGGCCAGCTGGCTCGTCGACGTCCTCAACATCCTCACCGGCAACCTCGACCGCCCCGGCGGCGCCCTCTTCCCGCAGGCCGCGACCGACAAGACACCCCGCCCGGCAGGACCCGGCCGCGGGTTCGCGCTGGGCCGCTGGCGCTCCCGGGTCAGTGGACACCCGGAGGCCAAGGGCGAGTTGCCGCTCTCCGCGCTCGCCGAGGAGATCGACACCGCCACCGAGGACGGCGAGCCGATCCGGGCGCTCGTCGCGATCGCCGCCAACCCCGTCCTGTCGGCGCCCGACGGCGATCGGCTCGACAAGGCGCTCGGCTCCCTCGACTTCATGGTCAGCGTCGACCCGTACCTCAACGAGACCTCGCGCCACGCCGACGTCGTACTGCCGCCGCCCCCGCCCTCGCAGAGCCCGCACCACGACTTCGCCTTCAACACCCTCGCCGTGCGCAACCAGGTCCGCTACACCCGCGCCGCCGTCCCGCTGGAGCCCGGCCGCATGGCCGAGGCCGAGATCCTGGCCCGGCTGATCCTCGCCGCCACGGGCATGCACGGCGCCGACCCGGGCGCCGTCGACGCGATGGTCATCGACCAGACCCTCGGCAAGGCGGTCAAGGAGCCCCACTCGCCGGTGCACGGCCACGACCCGAAGGAACTCGCCGCCCGGCTCACCGGTGTGAGCGGCCCCGAGCGGCGGCTCGACATGATGCTGCGCCTGGGCCCGTACGGCGACGGCTTCGGGGTACGACCCGACGGGCTGACCCTGGAGCGGCTGCTCGCGCATCCGCACGGCATCGACCTCGGGCCGCTCGCCAGCCGGCTTCCGCAGCCGCTGAAGACCGCCGGCGGCAAGGTGGAGCTGCTGCCGGGGCCCATCGCCGGCGATCTGCCCCGGCTGAGGGCGTTCCTGCACGAGCGCGCCGACGGGCTGGTCCTCGTCGGCCGGCGTCATCTGCGCTCCAACAACAGCTGGATGCACAACGTGCCCGCCCTCACCGGCGGCTCCAACCGCTGCACCCTGCACATCCACCCGGAGGACGCCGAGCGGCTCGGGGTACGGGACGGGGCGGCCGTACGCCTGAAGGGCGCCGGGGGAGAGGTGACCGCCCCCGCCGAGGTCACCGACGCGGTGCGCCCGGGGGTGGTGAGCCTGCCGCACGGCTGGGGTCACGACCGCCCCGGCACCCGTCTCGGCCACGCCGCCATCGACCCCGGCGTCAACGTCAACCAGCTCCTCGACGGCAGCCTGCTCGACCCGCTGTCGGGCAACGCGGTGCTCAACGGAGTGCCCGTCGAAGTGGCCCCCCTGTCCGAAAAGATCACGGCTCTGACCTGAGTAAAGCTCTGACCTGGAGTTTTGCGCTTATTGCTCGCATGTCAACGTCTTGTTAACGCTGCACAGCGGGACCTAACGTCGTCGCACCCCCGGCCCTCGTGGGATGTTCAAGGGCGAACGTTAGGTATCCACATGCTGACCATCCTCGGCTTCGCCATGATCGCGACCTTCCTGGTCCTGATCATGATGAAGAAGATGTCACCGATCGCGGCGCTCGTGCTGATTCCGGCACTGTTCTGCGCCTTCGTCGGAAAGGGCGCCAAGCTCGGTGACTACGTCATCGAAGGCGTCACGAGCCTCGCCCCCACCGCGGCGATGCTCATGTTCGCGATCGTCTACTTCGGAGTGATGATCGATGTCGGCCTCTTCGACCCGATCGTTCGGGGCATCCTGAAATTCTGCAAGGCCGACCCGATGCGGATCGTCGTCGGCACGGCGATCCTCGCCGCGATCGTCTCCCTCGACGGCGACGGCTCGACCACCTTCATGATCACCGTCTCGGCGATGTACCCGCTGTACAAGCGCCTGAAGATGAGCCTGGTCGTGATGACCGGTGTGGCCGCGATGGCCAACGGCGTGATGAACACCCTGCCGTGGGGCGGCCCGACCGCCCGCGCCGCCACCGCGCTCAAGCTCGACGCCAGCGACATCTTCGTTCCGATGATCCCGGCCCTCGCCGTCGGCCTGCTGGCCGTGTTCGTCCTCTCGTACTTCCTCGGTCTGCGCGAGCGCAAGCGCCTGGGTGTGCTCACCCTGAACGAGGTCCTGGTCGAGGAGAAGGAGTCCGAGACGGTCCTGGTGGGGGCCGGCGGTTCCGGCACGGCCAAGACCCCGGCGGGCACCGGCGGCTCGGGCTCCGGCACCGACGACGAGGACGCCGCGGCCGACGAGGACGAGCGCTTCCAGGCCCTCGACCCCAACCGGCCCACGCTGCGCCCCAAGCTCTACTGGTTCAACGCGCTGATGACGGTCGTCCTGCTCACCGCCATGATCATGGAGTGGCTGCCGATCCCGGTGCTGTTCCTGCTCGGCGCCGCGCTCGCGCTCACCGTGAACTTCCCGCACATCCCCGACCAGAAGGCACGTCTGGCCGCCCACGCCGACAACGTGCTCAACGTCTCCGGCATGGTCTTCGCCGCCGCCGTCTTCACCGGCGTCCTCCAGGGCACCGGCATGGTCGACCACATGGCCAAGTGGATGGTGGACGTCATCCCCGAGGGCATGGGCCCGCACATGGCCCTGGTCACCGGTGTGCTGAGCCTTCCGCTCACCTACTTCATGTCGAACGACGGCTTCTACTTCGGCGTCCTGCCGGTCCTCGCCGAAGCCGGCGCGGCGCACGGCGTCACCCCGCTGGAGATGGCCCGCGCCTCCCTGGTCGGCCAGCCGCTGCACATGTCGAGCCCGCTCGTGCCGGCCGTCTACGTCCTGGTCGGCATGGCCAAGGTGGAGTTCGGCGACCACACCAAGTTCGTGGTGAAGTGGGCGGCCCTCACCTGCCTCGTCATCCTCGGCGCCGGACTGCTCTTCGGAATCATCTGATCCACGAGCGCCGTTCAGCGAATTCCGAGAGTTCTGGGAGGACACGATCATGGCGCCCGGTGGGAACCGCGGCTGGCTGCTCCGCCTCGTCATCGCCTTCAGCTTCGCGCAGGGGGCGGTGTCGATGGCCCGGCCCGCCGTCTCCTACCGGGCCCTCGCGCTGGGCGCGGACGAGCGGGCGATCGGTGTGATCGCGGGGGTGTACGCCCTGCTCCCGCTGTTCGCCGCCGTACCGCTGGGCCGCCGTACCGACCACGGCCGCTGTGCGCCGCTGCTGCCCGTCGGTGTCGTCCTCATCTCCGGCGGCTGCGCCCTCAGCGGACTCGCGGACTCCCTCTGGGCGATGGCGATCTGGAGCGGGGTGATGGGCCTCGGCCACCTCTGCTTCGTCATCGGCGCCCAGTCGATCGTCGCCCGCCAGTCCGCCCCGCACGAACAGGACCGCAACTTCGGCCACTTCACCATCGGTGCCTCCCTCGGCCAGCTGGTCGGCCCGATCGCGGCGGGCGCGCTGATCGGCGGCCCGGACATGGCGGGCACCAGCGCGCTCGCCCTGCTGGTGGCGGGCGCGGGCGGCGCGGTCGCGCTCGGCTCGCTGTGGCGCATAGAGAGCCGTACGACGGCCGCGTCGCGCGAGGCGCCGGGCGAACGTGTCCCCGTCCGGCGCATCCTGCGCGCCCGGGGCGTACCCGCCGGCATCTTCATCAGCCTCGCCGTGCTGTCGGCGACCGACATCCTCACCGCCTATCTCCCGGTGGTCGGCGAGCACCGGGGCATCGCGCCCTCGGTGATCGGCCTCCTGCTCAGCCTGCGCGCGGCGGCCACCATCGCCTGCCGCCTGGTCCTGACGCCCCTGCTGCGGCTGCTCGGCCGGACCCTGCTGCTGACCGTGACCTGTCTGCTGGCCGCCCTGCTGTGCGCCGGGATCGCGCTGCCGGTGCCGGTGTGGGCGCTGGCCCTGATCCTGGCGGCGCTCGGCTTCTGTCTCGGCGTCGGCCAGCCGCTGTCCATGACGACGGTCGTCCAGGCGTCCCCCGAGGGTGCCCGCTCCACCGCCCTCGCCCTGCGGCTGACCGGCAACCGGCTCGGCCAGGTGGCCGCGCCCGCCTCGGCGGGCCTGATTGCGGGCCTGGCGGGGGTGGCGGCGCCGTTCGTGATGCTGGGCGGGCTGCTGCTGGTGTCGGCGGGGATAGCGCTGCGGGCGCCCGGGAAGACGGCGGGGGAGGCCGAGGGTGCCGATGGGCGTCGCGGATCCAGGTCTCCTTTGCGGCGAAAGAGTGGAATCTGACGGAACCTCGGGCGCTGCTCCACCGATTCGTCGTGCACATGTGAAAGAGAGTCAGACGAAGAGCGATTTGTACGAAAATCGTCTGACTCGGAGGACTCGCATGCCCACCACGTCTCTTCCACGCCGCGCCGGACTGCGTATCGCCGCCGTCACGGCGCTCACGGCCGCGCTCACCCCGCTCTCCGGGTCGCCCGCGGGAGCCAGTCCGATGGCGCCCGGGGACAACGGCACCCTCAAGATCCACACGGCGCCGTGGGACGGGGTCCCGCGCACACAGTACGGTGACGCGATCGACGAGCCGAGGGTCTGCCGGTTCTACCTTGACGCGGCCAGCTTCGAGACCGTCGACGCCGTCACCTGGCGCATCGAGACCCAGCCGCCGGTGACCGGTGGTGCCACACTCCGCGGGACCCTCAACCTCCCCAACGACACCGGCATCGGCCACACCGAGGACCTGAACCTGCCCGACGGGCAGTACCAGCTGTCCTGGTCGTTCGCGGGCATGACGGGCGCCGAGCGGCAGAAGCAGTTCACGGTCGACTGCCGGGCCTCGATGACGACGCCCCCGCCCGGCCCGCAGGGCGGTCCGCCCGCCGGGGGCGGCGGGATCGCCCGTGGCGAGGCGTTCACCACGGTCGCCGGCGCAGGCGTCGTCGGCCTGGCCGCGGTGGGCGGGGTGATGTGGTTCCGGCTCCGTCGCCGTACGCATGGCGCGTAGAAGACGCAGGCCCTGGTATCGCAGGCGCGCCTTCCGGCTGGCGAGAACGGCCGTACTCACCGTCTCGCTGGTGGTGGTCTTCGTCCGGTGCGACCACGAGGGGCCCGGGGCCGGTACGGCCGCTCCGGGCTCCGCAGAGGCCTCCGAGGTCCGAGCCGCCGGCACCGACTCCGGTGCCGGCGGGGAGGGCACCGGCCTCCGAGCCGACTCCCGCCCGGCCGTGGACGGTCCGGGCGCCGACGCGTATCCGGCCTCGCCCGAACCGGCCGACGGCGGCGAGCCCGCGAACCTTCCCGCCGGCACGGCACCGACCACGGTCCCGGCGAGCACTCAGTCCCCGCCCCCATCCCCACCTCCACCCCCACCCTCCGCTCAACCCGCCCCTTCCGGGAAGGCCGCCAAGCGCCCCGCCGGCCCCCGCCCGCTGCCCCGGTCCAGCGCGACCCGCCTCGCCATCCCCTACATCAGCGTCGACGCTGAGCTGATGGACCTCCGCCTCGACAGCGAGCGGCGCCTGCCCGCGCCCCCGGAGGACAAGCCCGACCTGGTCGGCTGGTACGCGGACGGGCCCTCCCCGGGTGAGCCGGGCACGGCCATCGCCGTGGGCCACCTCGACACCGACACCGGCCCCGCCGTCTTCGGCGGCCTCGGCGAACTCAAGCGCGGCAAGCGCATCGAGATCCGGCGCGCGGACGGACGGACCGCCGTCTACTCCGTCGACGCCATCAAGACGTACCGCAAGGACAAGTTCCCCAATCGCGAGGTGTACGGCGCCCGATCCCGTCCCGAACTGCGGCTGATCACCTGCGGCGGCAATTACGACCGCAGGACCGGCTACACGGGCAATGTCGTCGTCTACGCCCATCTCATCGCGACCCGGGAGCCGAAGCGCGGCCGCTGAGCCCACGGTGCCTGCCCCCGGCGCTGAATGCGGCCGTCCGCTTGTCCGCCTGACGGACCGTCGTGCCCGATCCGGCCCGTTCCCTTCCCCCGGCCGCACACATTCCGTTAACTTCCGTGACTCATACGCCCCGTACGACCCGCACGGAGCGTTCGACCGCCTGATTGAGCCCCCGGGGGCATCCGTCATGACACGCGCCATCTCCCTGCACGACGTGAGCAAGGCATACACGCGAGGCGTCCGCGTCGTGGACCGGCTCTCGCTGGACATCGAGCCCGGCGAATTCCTCGTCCTCCTCGGGCCGTCCGGCTGCGGCAAGTCCACCGTGCTCAGGATGATCGCCGGTCTGGAGGAGATCGACGAGGGCGAACTGCTGCTGGACGGCGAGGTGGCCAACGACCTGCTGCCCGCCGCCCGCCGGATGGCGATGGTGTTCCAGAACTTCGCCCTCTACCCGAGCATGACCAGCCGCGACAACATCGGCTTCCCGCTGCGCATCGAGTCCCCCGGCGCGGACCCGCGCCCACGGGTGGACGCCACCGCTCGCATGCTGGGCATCGAGGACCTCCTGGACCGCTTCCCCGCGCAGCTCTCCGGCGGCGAACGCCAGCGTGTCGCCATGGGCCGGGCCATCGCCCGGCACCCCACCGCGTTCCTGATGGACGAGCCGCTGTCCAATCTCGACGCCAAACTCCGCAACCACCTGCGCGCCGAAATCAGCGGCCTCACCCGGGAGTTGGGCGTCACCACGGTGTACGTCACCCATGACCAGGCCGAGGCGATGTCGCTCGGCGACCGGGTGGCCGTCATGCGCGGCGGCGTCCTCCAGCAGGTCGGCGCCCCGCGCACGGTCTACGCGCTGCCCCGCAACGTCTTCGTCGCCGCCTTCATCGGCATCCCGCGCATCAACCTGCTGCGCGGGATGGTGCGAGCCCCGCTGGACGGCGCGATGACCATCAGCCTCGGCAAGCAGTACCTCCGGCTGCCCGAACCTCTCTCCCTGGACCATCAGCTGCTCCGTGTGCAGCAGGGCCGCGAGGTCATCGTGGGCCTGCGTTCGGAGGCGGTCCGCATCGCCAAGCCCGCCGCCGCCCGGCCCGGCGAGGCGCACATCACCGGTCTCGTCGAGCATGTGGAGTTCCAGGGCCACGAGGTCCTCGTCCACTTCAACACCGGCTCCCGGCCGGCCGTCGTACCCGACCTGGAGGCGCCGCGCCCCGTCCCGCCGGTCCGGCGCCGCCGCCGCGAGCCCGGCACCGTGCTCGAGCGGCTCCGCAACCGCGCGGCCGCGCTGCGCGCCGGGCCGGTGGTGACGCTGGAGCACGCGGCCGACGCCGGACCCGACCTCGCGCCGCCCGAGGGCCGCCTCCCCGGCGACCTCATCGTCCGCACCACCCCGGACATCGAACTCCGGCACGGTATGCAGGTCCCGCTCCTCGTCGACATCGCCCACCTGTTCGTCTTCGACCAGCACGGGGAGCGCATCTGCCCGGATCCGGCGCGCCTTCCCGATCTGGAGGAGTGAAGTCCGTCCGGTATGGCTAGTTATGTGCCATGAACGTGCACTTCACCCGAACCCGGGCCGTCCTCACCGCCGTTGGCCTCGTGCTGGTCCTCGGCGCGCCGGCCGCGTACGCCACCCTCGACGGCGGCGCCACCGCCGGGCCGGCGCGGGGAGAGCCGTACATCGAGACTCAGTTGTTCTTCGGTACCGCGCGCCCCGACGGCGGCCCGGCGGTCACCGACGAGCAGTTCACGGCCTTCGTCGACGAGGAGGTCACGCCGGACTTCCCGGACGGGCTGACCATCCAGTCCGGGCGCGGGCAGTGGCGGGACCGGAGCGGGGCGATCGAGAAGGAGCGGTCGTACGAGCTGATCCTGCTGTATCCGCAGACGGGGGCGGACGTCGGTGATCGCAGGATCGAGGAGATCCGCCGCGCCTACGAGAAGGCATTCGGCCAGGAGGCGGTGGGGAGGGTGGACGACGAGGCGCGCGTCGACTTCTGATGTCATGGGGTGGCTGGCGCACAAAAACTAACGCCGCTAGTTTATGAGCCGGATGACGATGCGGCCCGCCCGGGAGGAAGCGTGATGAAGGCACACGACGGCATGTACATCGACGGCGGATGGCGCCCCGCCGCCGGCCGGGATGTGATCGAGGTGGTCAACCCGGCCGACGAGCAGGTCATCGGCCGGGTCCCGGCCGGCACCGCCGCCGACGTCGACACCGCCGTACGGGCCGCCCGCTCCGCCTTCCCGGGCTGGGCCGCGACCCCGCCCGCCGAACGGGCCGCACGGCTATCCGCCCTCCGGGACGCCCTGGCGGCCCGCAAGGACGAGATCGCCGAGACGGTCACCGCCGAACTCGGCTCCCCGCCGAAGTTCTCCCAGTCGGTGCACGCGGGCGCGCCGATCGCGGTCGCGGGCACGTACGCCGAACTGGCGGCGACGTACGCCTTCGAGGAGAAGGTCGGCAACTCCACCGTGTACCTCGAGCCCATCGGTGTGGTCGGCGCGATCACGCCCTGGAACTACCCGCTCCACCAGATCGTCGCCAAGGTCGCCCCGGCGCTCGCGGCCGGCTGCACGGTGGTGCTCAAGCCCGCCGAGGACACCCCACTGGTCGCCCAGCTCTTCGCCGAGGCGGTGCACGAGGCCGGGATCCCGGCGGGCGTCTTCAACCTGGTCACCGGCCTGGGCCCGGTCGCGGGGCAGGCGCTCGCCGAGCACCCGGACGTCGACCTGGTCTCCTTCACCGGCTCCACCGCCGTCGGCCGGCAGATCGGCGCGGTGGCCGGCGCGGCGATCAAGAAGGTCGCCCTGGAGCTCGGCGGCAAGTCCGCCAATGTCATCCTGCCGAGCGCCGACCTGGCCGCCGCGGTCAATGTCGGCGTCGCCAACGTCATGTCCAACTCCGGGCAGACGTGCAGCGCCTGGACGCGGATGCTGGTGCACGCCGACCAGTACGACGAGGCCGTGGAACTGGCCGCGACCGCCGCCGCGAAGTACGGCGAGCGCATCGGTCCGGTGGTCAGCGAAAAGCAGCGGGCACGGGTGCTCGGCTACATCGAGAAGGGTGTCGCCGAGGGGGCCCGGCTGGTCGCCGGCGGCAGCGAACCGCCGCGCGAGCAGGGCTACTTCATCAGTCCGACCGTCTTCGCGGACGTCACCCCCGAGATGACCGTCGCCCAGGAGGAGATCTTCGGCCCGGTCCTGTCCATCCTGCGGTACGAGGACGAGGAGGACGCCCTGCGGATCGCCAACGGCACGGTCTACGGCCTCGCGGGCGCCGTCTGGGCCGGCGAGGAGGCGGAGGCGGTGGCCTTCGCACGCCGTATGGACACCGGGCAGGTCGACATCAACGGCGGGCGCTTCAACGTCCGCGCCCCCTTCGGCGGCTACAAGCAGTCGGGCGTCGGCCGTGAGCTCGGCACGCACGGCCTGGCCGAGTACCTCCAGACCAAGTCCCTGCAGTTCTGAGGAGCCCGCACATGGTTCGCGCCGCCGTCCTGCCCGCCATCGGTGCCCCTTTGGAGGTCACCGACATCGAACTGCCCGACCCCGGACCCGGCCAGGTCCGCGTCCGGCTCGCCGCCGCCGGGGTCTGCCACTCCGACCTGTCCCTGTCCGACGGGACCATGCGCGTGCCGGTCCCCGCGGTCCTGGGGCACGAGGGCGCGGGCACGGTGGTGGCCGTCGGGGAGGGGGTCGCACAGGTCGCACCGGGAGACGCCGTGGTCCTCAACTGGGCCCCGTCCTGCGGCAGTTGCCACGCCTGCGGGCTCGGCGAGGTGTGGCTGTGCGCCAACGCGCTCAATGGCGCCGCCGACGTGTACGCCCGTACCGCGGACGGCACCGACCTCCATCCCGGACTGAACGTCGCCGCGTTCGCCGAGGAGACGGTCGTCCCGGAGCGCTGTCTGCTGCCGCTCCCGGACGGCGTCCCGCTCACCGACGCCGCCCTGCTGGGCTGTGCCGTGCTCACCGGCTACGGCGCCGTGCACCACTCGGCGCGGGTCCGGGCGGGGGAGACGGTCGCGGTGTTCGGCGTCGGAGGCGTGGGCCTGGCGGCCCTTCAGTCGGCCCGGATCGCGGGTGCGGCGAAGATCGTCGCGGTCGATGTCTCCCCGGAGAAGGAGGAACTGGCGCGCGCGGCGGGAGCCACCGACTACGTCGTCGCCTCCGAGAACACCGCCCGCGAGATCCGGGGCCTGACGGGCAAGCAGGGCGTGGACGTGTCCGTGGAGTGCGTGGGCCGTGCGACCACGATCCGCACCGCCTGGGATTCCACCCGCCGGGGCGGGCGCACCACGGTCGTCGGCATCGGCGGCAAGGACCAGCAGGTCACGTTCAACGCCCTGGAGATCTTCCACTGGGGCCGCACCCTCTCCGGCTGCGTCTACGGCAACTCCGACCCGGCACGGGACCTGCCGGTGCTGGCCGGGCACGTACGCGCCGGACGCCTGGACCTGGGTGCGCTGGTGACGGAACGGATCGCGCTGGACGGAATCCCGGCGGCGTTCGAGAACATGATCGCGGGGAAGGGCGGCCGGGCCCTGGTGGTGTTCTGAGGCCCTGAGGTTGCCCGGGCCCCTCGGGTGCCCCGGGCAACCTTCGGGCGTAACCGTTGACGACATACCGTCCGGTCAGTACGTTCGCCGCCAACGTCCCCACCGCACCCATCGGAGTGTGCACGCATGGACATGGCCCCCTCCGCTCACCCTGCCGCCACGACCGCCGTCCCCACGGTCAACCGGCGACGCGTGGCCACAGCGGCGGCCCTCGCATCGGCCGTCGAGTGGTACGACTACTTCGTCTTCGGCATCGCCGCCGCTCTGGTCCTCGGTGATCTGTACTTCCCGGCCGGCAGCCCCACCGCCGGGGTGCTCGCCGCCTTCGCCACCTTCGCCGTCGGATTCCTGGCCCGTCCCATCGGCGGCATCGTCGCGGGCCAGCTCGGCGACAAGCGGGGCCGCAAGCCCATGCTTGTCCTCGCGCTCACCCTCATGGGCATCGCCACCACCGGCATCGGCCTGCTCCCGACGTACGACACGATCGGCGTCGCCGCCCCGATCCTGCTGGTCCTCTTCCGCGTGCTGCAGGGCATCGCGGTGGGCGCCCAGTGGGGCGGCGCGATGCTGATGGCCACCGAGTACGCCCCCGAGGGCAAGCGCGGCATCTACGGCAGCTTCGTCCAGCTCGGCGTCCCCATCGGCGTGGTGACCGCCAACACGGTGTTCCTGCTGGCCGGCGCGTTCACCACCGACTCCGAGTTCGCGGCCTGGGCCTGGCGTGTGCCGTTCCTCGTCGGCCTGCTCGTCCTCGTCCTCGCCTGGTACATCCACACGCGCGTCGAGGAGACCCCCGAATTCCGGGAGGCGGAGAAGAGGCTGGCCGAGGAGGAGAAGGCGGAGCAGTCCTCTCCGTTGCGGACGATCCTGCGCGACCACCTCGGTACGGTGCTCCTCGCCGGAGGCTCCTTCGCCGTGAACACAGCGACCTTCTACATCATCATCACCGGCGTGCTCGACTACACGACCCGCGAACTCGGTATGGAGAAGAGCGCCGTCCTCACCGTCTCGCTCTGCATCAGCCTCACCCAGCTGGTGCTGATCCCGGCCGCCGCCGCGCTCTCCGACAAGATCGGCCGCATCCGTGTCTACGCGATCGGCGCGGCCGGCATCGCGCTGTGGGCCATACCGCTGTTCCTGCTGATCGACACCGGCTCGCTGCTGTGGCTGGCCGTCGGCACATTCGTCGCCAGCTGTTTCCTCAGCATCATGTACGGCCCCCAGGCGGCCCTGTTCGCCGAGCTGTTCACGCCCGAGATGCGCTACACCGGCGCCTCCCTCGGCTACCAGATCGCGGCCGTGCTCGGCGGGGGTCTCGCCCCGTTCGTCATGGTGCTGCTGCTGGAGGCCACGGGCACTTCGATGGCGGTCTCCGGCTACATCATCGGCCTTTCGGTGATCGCCCTGCTGTCCATCAAGGTCCTGGCGGACAGGGCGCGTTCACGCTGATTCGCGGGTCTGCTCGGGTTGTGGCACACCGGCCACGACCCGGGCGGCCCGAGCGCGGGACCGCGACACGGCGACACCCGCCAGGCACAGCGCCCCGCCCGCGAGCGTGAGCAGTCCCGGCACCTCGCCCAGCGCCAGCCAGGACATCAGCACCACCAGCCCGGGCACCGCGTACGTGGTCGCGCCCATGCGGCTGGCGGTCGTCCGGGCCAGGGCGTACGCCCAGGTCGTGAAGGCCAGCGCCAGTGAAAAGACGCCCAGGTAGGCCATGTTGAGCGTGGCCGAGAGCGAGGCGTCGGACAGATCGCCGATCAGCTGCGCGGCGAACGGCAGGCAGAGCACCGCGCCGACCAGGCAGCCGAACGTCGTCACCTGGAGCGCGCTCGCATGGCCGAGCGCCGGCTTCTGCGCCACGGCGCCGCCCGCGTAGCCGATCGCGGCGAGCAGGCACAGCACCACGCCGAGCAGCGAGGAACCGCCCCCGCCCGACATCGACAGCCCCACCGTCACCGCGCCCGCGAAGGACACCGCCATCCCGGCCAGCAGCCGCGGCGGCATCGGATCGCCGAGCACCCGGGCGGCCAGGAGCGCCATCAGGATGGGCCCGATGTTCACCACGAGAGCCGCCGTACCGGCGTCCACCTGCTGTTCGCCCCAGTTCAGCACCACGCTGTAGAAGCCGAACCACAACAGGCCGGATATCGCGATCCCGGGCCACGCCGCCCGTGGCGGCAGCCCCTCCCGCCGGACGAGACAGATGACCCCTAGCACCAGGGCCCCGACGAGCAGCCGTCCCAGGGCGAGCGCACCGGGCGAGTACTCGTCCCCCGCACTGCGAATGGAGACGAAGGCCGAGGCCCAGAGCACGACGGTGACGGTGGCGGCAGCGCCGGCGAGGAGTTCGGGACGGCGGGCAGGGGGGACGTTCATCATGCTCCAGAGGCTAGGAGGGAGGAGAAGCAAGAGCTCGCGGATTTCAGACGGGGCACTGGAGCGCACCCAAGGGGCGCGGGGCCGATCGATGTGCGGCTCCGCCGCGTGGGCGCGACCAGCCCCCACCCGCCCGCTCCCGGCACACAACCCCTCACACCACCCCCATGGCCCCCCACCTCACCGCAACGCCCCCACCTCGATACCGAGCAGCTCGTGCAGGATCCGCTCCCCCGGCGGAGTCACCTTCAAGGCCCGCTCCGACCCGATCCGCACACACCACCCGGCGTCCAGCGCGTGCCGGCACAGCGCCGCGCCCGCGACACCGGCCAGGTGGGGCCGCCGCTCCGTCCAGTCGAGGCAGGCGCGGGCCAGCGGGCGGCGGCCCGACCGATCGAGGGGGATGCCGGCGGAGTCGAACCACCCGAGCCCCGTGTCCGTCAGCGCGAACCCGGTGTCCTGCCGCAACAGCCCGCGCGCGGTCAACGCATCCGTGACCGCGATACCGAGCCGCCCGGCGAGATGGTCGTAGCAGGTGCGGCCGCGGGCCATCGCCGAGCCCGCACTGGACTGCCGTAGGTTCCGGGGCCGCCGATCCGCAGCCGGGGCGACTTGCGCGGCCAGGTCCTCCACCAGCTGCGCGACCCGCGCGTCGGCGAGCCGTACGTACCGATGCCGCCCCTGCCGCTCCTCGGTGAGCAGCCCGCCCGCGACGAGCTTGCCGAGGTGCTCGCTCAGCGTCGACGCGGCGACTCCGGCATGCCGCGCCAGCTCCCCGGCGGTCCACGCCCGCCCGTCGAGCAGCGCCAGCAGACAGGCCGCCCGGGACTCGTCGGCGATGAGCCCGGCGAGCCGGGCGAGCTGCGGTGCCTGGGGATCCTTGGAGGCCATGCGTCCCAGGATGCGGCACGGACACTTCGGCGTGCGCCGAACGATTTCCGGCCGGTGTCTAGTCGGCCCGCCCGACCTGTTCGTACTGCCGCGCCAGCCCGTCCAGCAGCGCCGTCAGCCCCGTCTCGAAGGCCCGCTCGTCGATCTTCTCCTGCTGCTCGGCGAGCAGGTGGGCCTGTCCGAGGTGCGGATAGTCGGACGGGTCGTACGCGCTCGCGTCGTCCACGAAGCCGCCGGCGAACGAGCCGAGCGCCGAGCCCATGATGAAGTACCGCATCAGCGCGCCGATGGACGTGGACTGCGCGGGCGGCCAGCCCGCTTCGACCATCGCGCCGTAGACGGCGTCGGCGAGCCGCAGCGCGGCCGGGCGGCGGCCGGGGCCGCGGGCGAGGACGGGCACGATGTTCGGGTGGTCGCGCAGGGCCGCCCGATAGGAGACCGCCCAGTCGTGCAGCGCGGTCCGCCAGTCCCGGCCGTCCTCGAACATCGACAGATCGACCTGGGCGCTCACCGAGTCGGCGACCGCCTCCAGGATCTCGTCCTTCGTGCGGAAGTGGTTGTAGAGGGACGGCCCGCTCACGCCCAGCTCGGCGGCGAGCCGGCGCGTGGAGACGGCCGACAGGCCTTCCGCGTCCACGAGTTCGCGAGCCGTCTCGACGATCCGGTCGTAGCTGAGGAGGGGCTTGCGCGGTCGGGCCATGGCGCACATAGTAGGGCTGCCTACTGGAAACTAGCAGTGCTAATTTAAATGTACGGCTTTCAATCTACGGCCGTCCGTGTCCACCGACTGTGGGGTGACTCTGCATGAACCTGGAGCTCAGCGAGGAGCAGACCGCCGTCCGGCGGCTCGCCCGGGACTTCGTGGACCGCGAGATCGCCCCGAACGTCGTCGTGTGGGACCGCGCCGAGGAGGTCGACCGCTCGATCGTCAAGAAGCTCGGCGAGGTCGGCTTCCTGGGCCTGACGATCGACGAGGAGTACGGCGGTTCGGGCGGCGACCACCTGGCGTACTGCCTGGTCACGGAGGAACTGGGCCGGGGTGACTCCTCGGTGCGCGGCATCGTGTCTGTCTCCCTCGGACTGGTCGCCAAGACCATCGCCGCCTGGGGGAGCGAGGAGCACAAGCGCCGCTGGCTGCCGGGGCTCACCGCGGGCGAGCTGGTCGGCTGCTTCGGCCTCACCGAGCCGGGGACTGGCTCCGACGCGGGGAACCTCACCACACGAGCGGTCCGGGACGGCGACGACTACGTCCTCAACGGCACCAAGATGTTCATCACCAACGGCACTTGGGCCGACGTCGTCCTGCTCTTCGCCCGCTCCACCGACGCCCCGGGCCACAAGGGCGTCTCCGCCTTCCTCGTCCCCACCGACACGCCCGGCCTGACCCGCCGCACCATCCACGGCAAGCTCGGCCTGCGCGGCCAGACCACCGCCGAGCTGGTCCTCGAGGACGTACGGGTGCCGGCGGCGGCCATGCTGGGGGAGGAGGGCAAGGGCTTCTCGGTCGCGATGTCGGCCCTGGCCAAGGGGCGGATGTCGGTCGCCGCGGGGTGTGTCGGCCTGGCCCAGGCCGCGCTGGACGCGGCCGTCCGGTATGCCGGTGAGCGTGAGCAGTTCGGCAAGTCCATCGCCCACCACCAGCTGGTCCAGGAACTGATCAGCGACATCGCCGTCGACGTGGACGCGGCCCGGCTGCTGACCTGGCGGGTCGCCGACCTGATCGACCGGGGACAGCCCTTCGCCGTCGAGTCCTCCAAGGCCAAGCTCTTCGCCTCGGAGGCCGCCGTGCGTGCCGCCAACAACGCGCTCCAGGTCTTCGGCGGCTACGGCTACATCGACGAGTACCCGGCGGGCAAGCTGCTGCGAGACGCCCGGGTGATGACCCTCTACGAGGGCACGAGCCAGATTCAGAAGCTGCTCATCGGGCGGGCGTTGACGGGGGTTTCGGCGTTCTGAGTATCTCCGCGTACTTCCTAGGTACTTCGGCGGATGTGGCTGCGACCGCATCCGCCGACCCTTGTCCCCATGAGTGACGCATCGGGCAAGCAGCAGAACACCGCCGCCTTCTACGGCCAGGCGGTCGCCTCCTTCGCGGTGGCCATGGCCGCGACCGCCATCGGCATCTTCCAACTGCACGCCGACGCCTGGGTGCGTGCCTTCCTCGCGATCGCCGTCCTGTATCTCGTCACCTCCGCCTTTACGCTCGCCAAGGTGATCCGGGACCGGCAGGAGGCCGCCCGGCCCGCCTACCACCCCTTCGAAAAGCTCTGAGAACTCCGGAAGGCCGAACGGCCACGCTAAGCGCTCGCTCACCTTGAGCGGTATGGTGGTCCCTCTGTCTTCGAGAGGGGCGAGTGAGCGATGAGTACGGCGGAGGAGACGACCGGCGGCGACGCGTCGGCGTGGGCCGAGGTCACCCCCGACGCGGCCCGGCGGCTGCTGATCGCCGCCGTGGAGGCCTTCGCCGAGCGCGGCTACCACGCCACGACGACCCGCGACATCGCGGGCCGCGCGGGCATGAGCCCGGCCGCGCTCTACATCCACTACAAGACCAAGGAAGAGCTGCTCCACCGCATCAGCCGGATCGGCCACGAGAAGGCGCTGGACATCCTGCGGACGGCGGCCCGGCGCGAGGGCAGCCCGGCCGAGCGGCTCGCCGACGCCGTGAGCTCATTCGTCCGCTGGCACGCCGGGGGGCGCACCACCGCGCGGGTCGTGCAGTACGAGCTGGACTCGCTCGGCCCGGACGCCCGCGCCGAGATCCTCGCGCTGCGGCGGCAGTGTGACGCCGAGGTGCGCGGGATCATCGAGGACGGTCTGGCGGCCGGCGAGTTCGATGTGCTGGACGTGAAGGGCACGACCCTCGCGGTGCTGTCGCTGTGCATCGACGTGGCCCGCTGGTTCAACGTCGACGGCCCCTGGACACCGGACGAGGTCGGCGCGCTGTACGCCGACCTCGTGCTGCGGATGGTGGGGGCCAAGTAGGGCCGGCCGCCGCCGGCGCCCGCTGCGTCTCGGCTACAGGTAGTACCGCGAGACGGACTCGGCGACGCACACCGGCTTGTCCCCGCCCTCGCGCTCCACGGTGAAGGCGACGGCGACCTGGATGCCGCCGGTCACGTCCTCGACGCCGGTGATGGTGGCGGTGGCGCGCAGCCGCGAGCCGACGGGGACCGGGGCGGGGAAGCGGACCTTGTTCGTTCCGTAGTTGACGCCCATCTTCACGCCCTCGACCTTGATGAGCTGGGGTCCGAAGAGCGGAAGCAGGGACAGCGTGAGATACCCGTGGGCGATGGTCGTCCCGAAGGGCCCGGAGGCGGCCTTCTCGGGATCGACATGGATCCACTGGTGATCGCCGGTGGCCTCGGCGAACAGGTCGATCCGCTTCTGGTCGACGTCCAGCCAGTCCGTGTACCCCAGCTGCTCGCCCACCGCCGACTTCAGATCGTCGGCGGAGGTGAAGATCCTCGGCTCTGCCATGTCCCGGCCTCCCGCGTCACGTATGTCTATGAGTGATGCCTGCGCCACTTCTCTAAGCAACTGCTTAGCATGCTAGGTGATGGGGTCACTGTCAACGGACTCGGGGGGTGACGGGGTAGGTAGGTTTGAGGGGTGCCCCAGATCCCCGAGAAGATCCACGAGCTCACCGTGGGCCAGCTGTCCGCCCGTAGTGGTGCCGCCGTCTCCGCCCTGCACTTCTACGAGTCCAAGGGCCTGATCAGCAGCAGCCGCACCTCCGGCAACCAACGCCGCTACACCCGTGACACCCTGCGCCGGGTGGCCTTCGTCCGGGCCGCGCAGCGCGTCGGCATCCCCCTGGCCACGATCCGCGACGCCCTCGCCGAACTCCCCGAGGAGCGCACCCCCACCCACGAGGACTGGGCACGTCTGTCGGAGGCCTGGCGTTCGGAACTGGACGAGCGCATCAAGCAACTGAACCGCCTCCGCGACCACCTGACCGACTGCATCGGCTGCGGCTGCCTCTCCCTGGACACCTGCGTCCTCTCCAACCCGGACGATGTCTTCGGTGAGCGTCTCACGGGGTCTCGTCTGATGGTCGAGCAAGGGGCGGGCGGGCAGAAGGGGAGGGCCGGCCGGTCCGGAGCACGCGACTGACCGGCAGACGGCCATCGCTGAGGCCGAGGCGACCCCGCCCCGGCCTCAGAGCCTGTTTCTGAACCCCCGCCTGCGCCCCGACGCCCGGCACGCACCCTCGCCGCACGGCGCAGCAGGTCAGGTGGCTCCGCCACATGACCTGCAACGCCGCACTCCCCCAGCCTTCGGCCGGGGGGACCCCCAGGGCACGCACCGAACGCCGCTGCGCCCGCGCTCCGCGTGGACGACGGGGGTTCAGAAACAGGCTCTCAGCGCCGGGCACCCGCCAAGAGGCGGTGCCCGCTCACTCGTACTCGGTCCCGCCCTTGCGCGTCAGATAGGCCGGACTGACCGCCTTGGCGATCGCCCGGCCCCCGGTCACCGCGCTGTACCGCTCGACGACAGGACGTATCACCACACCCTCCCGCAGATGCAGCTCCCGCCCGGACACCGTCTCCCGACCGCTCGCGACCTCCAGCACCCGCTCGATGTCGAAGGGCCCCTCGAACAGCCGCGGTACCGAGGGCAGTTCCCCCTCCAGCACCTTCGCCGGGTCCAGCCACTCCACCCGGCCGTCGATCTCCGCGGACACATCGAACGCGGCGTACCCCAACGTCGCCCGTCGCCCGTCGGCGCCGTACGTCAGGTCCTGCACCCCCGCCCCGAACGCCTCACCGAAGATCCCGACCCGGCGCGCCCCGAGCCGCTCCGCCAGCCGAGCGGCCGCCTCGGCGACGCCGTGCCCCTGCACCGCCCGCCAGTACAGATTCCGCGACTCCTCGCGCAGCGCCAGCGACTTCGCGCCGAAGCCCTTGGAGGAGACGTACACCCGGCCCTCGTCGGCGACATAGGTCAGCAGACACGCCGACCCGTGCAGCTTCTCGGTCAGCACCACCGGCTCACCGGGCGCGAAGATGTCCGGATACCGCTGGATGTTCTCGATGTCGACCCACGGCAGCAGATCGGGCGCGGACTCCACGTCACCGGACATCGTCGGCGGGATCGGCGGCACCCACTTGGTGATCCCCAGCCGCTCGGCGAAGTCCGTGCCGTCCGAGGCCGCCCGGGTGAGATCGACGTCGGCCAGCACCTTCGGCCGGCACACGATCCCCTGCGACAGCTCACCGCGCAGCCGCACCGCCTTGACCCGGTCGGCGTTGCTCCCCGCCAGCCGCCCGGTCAGCCCCAGTTCCTCGATCAGCTCGAACGGCAGCACGGACTGCTCGGGGATGTACACGGCGGCCTCACCGGTGCGGTACGCGCCCTTGGCGACGACGGCCCGGTACAGACCCACCTGGGCCAGCTCCAGCGCGTCGGCGTTGGGATGTTCATGGACGGTCAGCACTTCGGCGGTGACGCGCAGCGTCGACATGAGGGGCTCCTTCAGGACCTCGGACTTCGTTTCATCGCCCCCAACTGTCCGTACGGTAAAGGGCTGGAGCGAGCCGTTTACGGCCTGCTACCGTCGCGATCTTGCCTATGCCGAGCGCTGGGCCCACCCGTACTGCACCAACCCCTCGGTCACCAACTGAGCGTTGGACCGGGCCCGTTCACCGTCCGGCAGGACCAGCGTGTCCTCCAGCCCGATCCGTGTCGCCAGCCCCAGCCGCCCCGCCAGCCGCAGCACCGGCCACGCGCCGCCGTCCTCCCCGTGCAGGAGCACCGGGCGCCCGAATGCCGGGCCCAGGTCGGTCAGGAGGGCACGCGCGCTCGCCTCGGCCGTCCCCGGCGACATGTCCGTCACCTCGGCCAGGACCCGCAACACCCTTGGCCCCAGCGGTGAGGCCGAGAAGCGTGCCGCTCCGTCCGTGCCGGACCAGACGCCCGCCTCCACGCCGACGCCGCGCTCCAGCAGCGCCGCCGCCAGCTCCTCGGCGCCCGGCTCGTGCCAGTTGACCGAGGCGTGGTCCGGCAGGACCGTCCAGCTTCGGACGCGCTCCAGTCGTGCGCCGGGGTCCGGTTCCGCCCACGCGCCCGTGGTCACACCGACCGGCACCGACACCCGCGCGCGTATCTCCTCCAGCGTCGGCGCGAGCACGCGCGGGGACAGACTGTCCCTACCGCAGGGGGTCTTGGGGTGGACATGGATGTCCGTGGCACCGGCCGCTACGGCCTCGGCCGCGGCGTCGGCCAGCGCTGTCGGCGCGAGCGGCACCACCGCTCCGTCGCCCGCTCCCCGGGGCCCGTTGAGACACACCTGGATCATGTCTCGATGGTGCCGGTCAGCACTGACAACGGCCCTGCGGCGGCAAGGCCGGCAAGAGAGGGAAGGCCGGCAATAGGGGGTGCGGCATCCCCGGCGCACCCCCGTCGTACTAGGCGGACACGAGCAGCCGCCGTCCGCGCCGCGAGGCCGCCAGCGCCTCGGGCGTGAGCACCGGGCGCGGAACCACGATCCCGCACGCCGTGCAGACCGGGCCCGACGACGGTTCATGGGCCAGGTCGTACATCCAGATCAGCCGGTCCCCGCAACACACCGGGCACTCCGAGCCCGGTTCGCGCTCCAGCGCGGAGATCAGTCGGCGCAGCACCTCGGCCAGGGGTTCATCCGGGTGGACCCGGGGGTCGTCGCACCAGGCGACTCCGAAACCACCCCAGGTCAGCCGGTGCCAGTCGTCCACGCTCCCCGGCCTGCGCAGTCCGTCGTGCTTTTCCTTCTTGCGTCGCTCGGCGAACTCGACCTCGTAGGCCAGCCATACCGAACGCGCCTCTTCCAGTTCCTCCAACGCGGCCACGAGCCGCGTCGGGTCGGGGGACCGGTCCTCCGGACCGAATCCCGCCCGGGAGCACAAATGGTCCCAAGTCGCCCTGTGCCCGTAAGGAGCGAATCGCTCAAGGCACTTCCGCAGCGAGTAGCGTCGCAGCGCGAGATCGCACCGCGGATCGCGCACCTGTCTCGCCAGACTCCGGAAACCGGCCATCGCCCTGCACCTCCGTCACACCTGCACCTGTACTTCGGTCACTTCGGCGTCGTCGTTCTGGACGTCGCCGAATAGACGTATCGACAAGCGATTCGGCTCCATCCGATTTCCGATGACCTCCCTGGCGAGCCCTCGCGATCCGAAAAAGTGACGCATGTTCATCTTCCATCCCGGGGATACCGCCGGTAACACTCAACTCTCGGCCCACCCTCGTCGGTAGGAGCTGCCATGCCAAGGCGTCACTCGCGCAACGCCCCGGACAGACTGAGAACTCCCGGCAGATTCCCCGGGTTCCTGAAGACCGCATCCATATGCGCTCTGATCGCCGGTCTTTTGTCGCCATTTTCCCCGGCGGCCGCCGCGTCGCAGGCGGCTGTGGCGGAGGTCACTGCCGCGAACGACCACTGCGGGAACCAGTGCTCCGACATCATGCCGCCGGGCCAGAACGGCAACGCCACCCTGGCCCAGATCCTCCTCAACCAGGCCTTCGGCACCATGCCGGAACACGCCTCCGACCAGCTGGGCCCCTACGCCAACCTGGCCAAGGGCTACTCCGGCCTCACCAATGCGACGATCAACAACTTCTTCAGCGACGCCTCGTTCGGCGTTCCGTCCGATCAAGTCGCCTCCACCGTCAGTCCAGCCGGGCGCGGCGACGTGACGATCGTCCGTGACAAGAAGACGGGCGTACCGCACATCACCGGTACCACCAGATACGGCACGGAGTTCGGTGCCGGCTATGCCGCCGCCCAGGACCGGCTGTGGCTGATGGACGTCTTCCGGCACGTCGGGCGTGGCCAACTCACCGCCTTCGCGGGCGGCGCCGCCTCCAACCAGGGCCTTGAGCAGCAGTTCTGGCGCAACGCGCCCTACACCGAGGCCGATCTGCAGGCCCAGATCGACAACGCCGTCGCCTCCAACGGCGAACGGGGCCGGCAGGCCCTCGCCGACGCCAACGCCTACCTCGACGGCATCAACGCCTACATCGACGCCTCCGACAGCGGCCGCTACTTCCCCGGCGAGTACGTCCTGACCGGCCACAAGGACTCCGTCACCAACGCCGGCACGATCGAGCACTTCAAACAGACCGACCTGGTCGCGCTGGGCTCCGTCATCGGCGCGCTCTTCGGCTCCGGAGGCGGCGGCGAGGTCAACAACGCGATCTCGCTGCTGGCCGCACAGGAGAAGTACGGCGTGGCCGAGGGCACGAAGCTCTGGGAGTCGTTCCGTGAGCGCAACGACCCCGAGGCGGTCGTCACCGTCCACGACCAGAGCTTCCCGTACGCCACCAAGCCCGCCGACCCGCAGGGCGAGGCCCTGCCCGACTCCGGCTCGGTGACCGAGGAACAGCTCGTGTACGACCGTACGGGCAGTGCGGCCGGCTCCGCCGCGGGCACCGCCACCGCCACGGCGGCCCGGACCGCCATGACCTCGGCCAAGCGGGGCATGTCCAACGCCCTGGTGGTGGGCGGCGAGCACACCGCGAGCGGCCACCCGGTCGCCGTCTTCGGCCCGCAGACCGGCTACTTCGCACCCCAGCTGCTTCTGCTCCAGGAGATCCAGGGCCCCGGCATCAGCGCCCGCGGCGCCTCCTTCGCCGGCCTGAGCATGTATGTCGAGCTCGGCCGCGGCCAGGACTACTCGTGGAGCGCCACCACCTCCGGCCAGGACATCATCGACACCTACGCCGTCGAGCTGTGCCAGGACGACCACCACTACCTGTACCGCGGCACCTGCACCGCGATGGAGAAGATCGAGCAGAAGAACGCCTGGAAGCCCACGACCGCCGACAGCACCCCCGCCGGCTCGTACACGATGCGGGTCTGGCGCACGAAGTACGGCCCCGTCACCCACCGCGCGACCGTCGGCGGCAAGAAGGTCGCCTACACCACCCTGCGCTCCTCCTTCCTGCACGAGGCCGACTCGATCATCGGTTTCCAGATGCTGAACGACCCGGACTTCGTCAAGGGCCCGGTGGACTTCCAGAAGGCGGTGCAGCACATCAACTACACCTTCAACTGGTTCTACGCCGACTCCGAACACACCGCCTACTACAACAGCGGCGACAACCCGGTCCGGGCGACCGGCGTCGACCCGGAGTTCCCGGTGTGGGCGCAGCAGTCGTACGAGTGGCGCGGCTGGGACCCGGCGAAGAACACGGCGCAGTACACCCCGGCGTCCGAGCACCCCAACTCCATCGACCAGGACTACTACGTCTCCTGGAACAACAAGCAGGCCAAGGAGTACACGACCGCGCCCTGGGGCGACGGCTCGGTGCACCGCGGCAACCTGCTGGAGAACCGGGTGAAGAAGCTGGTCGCGGCGGGCGGTGTGACCCGGGCCTCGCTGGTGAAGGCGATGGCCGACGCGGGCCTTGCCGATCTGCGGGCCGAGGACGTGCTGCCCGACCTGCTCAAGGTCGTCAACAGCTCGGCCGTGACCGACCCCACGGCCGCGGCCGCCGTGGGCAAGCTGCAGACGTGGCTGACGGCAGGCGGCAAGCGCACCGAGACCTCGGCCGGTTCGAAGACGTACGCCGGCGCGGACGCGATCCGCATCCTGGACGCGTGGTGGCCGTTGCTGGTGAAGGCCGAGTTCGAGCCGGGCCTCGGCAGTGAGCTGTACGCCGCGATGACGGACAACCTGCCCATCGACGAGTCCCCTTCGGCCGCGCACGGCCCGACCGGCTCGCACGCCGGAAGCTCCTTCCAGTACGGCTGGTGGAGCTATGTCGACAAGGACATCCGGTCCGTGCTGGGTGAGCCGGTACAGGGCCCGCTCGACCGCGAGTACTGCGGCGGCGGCAGCCTCAGTGCCTGCCGGGACCTCCTGATCAGCACCCTGAAGGAGGCGGCCGGCAAGACCGCGGCCCAGGTCTACCCCGGCGACGACCAGTGCTCGGCCGGGGACCAGTGGTGTGCCGACTCGATCGTCCAGCGCACCCTGGGCGGCATCAAGCACGGCAGGATCAGCTGGCAGAACCGTCCGACGTATCAGCAGGTCGTGGAGTTCACGTCACATCGGTGACGGATCGGTGGCGGCGGGTCACTTGATGCGGCCCGCCGCCAGCACCATCTGCGCCAGCTCCCGGTGCACGATGTCGCTGTGTGCCCCCGCCGGCGCCCCGCCCCGTCTGACCACCGCCGCCGCGTCGACGTTCAGGCACCCCGAGGCCGGCAGCGCCGCCTTCAGCGCGTCGGCCAGCTTCAGCGACTTCGTCCCCGGCACCGCCCGCACCCCGTCGTGCCCCATCGCACCCCACTTGTCCCCCAGCATCCGCCCGACGTCCGGCGCCGCGATCCCGCGTGCGTCGCCCGCCATCCGGGAGGCCAGCGGGTACATCGTGGACAGTGCCGAGTCGTGCCGCGAGTAGCAGCAGACCAGCGGTCCGTCGATACGTTTGTGCTGGCCCTCCAGCACCCCGCCCGCACGGGCGTCGTGCGGCAGCCGGGACGCGAACGCGTAGTGCGAGAAGGCGCCCTGCAGCAGCGTCACGGACTTCACCGTGCGCACGCCCTTCGGCAGCCCGCGCAGCGCGAACGACACCAGCCGCGCGCCGAAGCTGTGCCCGACGAGATGCACCCGCACCCCGGGTTCCCGCGCGGCCAGCTGCCCGATCACCCGGCCGAGCCCGCGCTCACCGACCGTCCCCGCGCGCCGCTTCATCGCGTAGTACGTCGCCTGCCGCAGCAACTCGTGCGCGCCCTCCCACGGGTTGGGCAACGAGAAGGACGCCGCCGCGCCGCCGTCCGGCACTCCGTCAGGCGAATCGAGATACGTCAGCGCCTGCGCGAACTCCTCGCACAGCGCCGCCGTGGAGCCCGAGAACAGGTCCGGCGAGTCCTGCGGCACCCCTTCGCACAGCGTGTCCGCCGCGAACAGTGCCTGCGGCCCCGGCGGCACGACGTCCACCAGTATCCGCACCAGCCGCCCGAACTCCTCCAACTCGGCGTCCTCGCGCGGCTGCTGGTCCAGCAGCCGCGAGATCTGGTCGATCACGGTCGCCCGCCCCGGGAACGTCTCCAGCAGCGCGTGCCGGGTGTCCTTGTCGAGCACCGGCCGACGCGGCATCTCGGCCGCCACGGCACGCGGGAAGTCGGGGATCGGCTCGTCCGCGAACCGCATCGACGGCCAGACCACGCCCACGTACCCGATCCTCGCCTTCGGCGCGAGCTTCGGGATCGGCGCGAAGAAGCCGTCGTAGAGCCGGGTCGCGCCCGAGCGGTCGTTGTTCCAGCCGTGTGCGAAGACGATCAGATCACGGACGTCCTTCTTCGTCACGCCGGCCAGCAGCCGGTCCCGCCGGCCGGCGTCCGGATCCCCGTCCGCGTCGAAAGTCAGCTCCCAGTAGGGAGTCACGCTCACTGCCGGATCCGCCATGACAGGCCCCCTCGGCCCCCGTAGTGGTGCGATACGGGCGCATCGTCCTGCTACCTGGCGGGAATGGCCATACGTCGTCACCCATCCGTGGGCCGCTCATTTGTACAACAGGTACTCCCCGCGGACCCGCCGGAACGCCGCCAGCTCCTGCTGCCAGCCCGCCACCACCTCGTCGGCGCTCGCGCCGGCGTCGATCATCGTGCGGACCCGGGCGGAGCCGGTGAGCTTGTCGATCCAGTTGTCCGGGCGCCAGGCGAAGCCGCTCCAGGCCTTCTTGGCGGTCACCAGCAGGGCGATTCCGGTCCGGACGGGGTCGTAGGCGGCTCGGTCGTGCACATGGATCTGTACGCCGCCGATGGTCTTGCCCTGGAACTTGGAGAACGTGGGCGCGAAGTACGCCTCCCTGAAGTGCGTGCCGGGGAGGCCGAGTTCGTTGGCCGCCGCAGCCCAGCGGCCGTCGATGCCTTCCGCGCCGAGCAGTTCGAAGGGGCGGGTGGTGCCGCGGCCCTCCGAGAGGTTCGTGCCCTCGAAGAGACAGGTGCCGGAGTACACGAGGGCGGTGTCCGGGGTCGGCATGTTCGGGCTCGGCGGCACCCAGGGCAGGCCCCAGGCGTCGTAGAACTCGGACCGCTTCCAGCCCGTCATCCGTACGGTCTCCAGCGGCACCGCGGTGGTGAGGAACTCCCCGTTGAACAGCCGGGCCAGTTCGGCGACGGTCATGCCGTGCGCCTGGGAGATGGGCCGGCGGCCCACGAAGGTGGCGAACTCCATGTGCAGGACCGGGCCTTGGGCCGCGCGTCCGGTCACCGGGTTCGGCCGGTCCAGCACGACGAAGCGCTTCCCGGCGAGCTGGGCCGCCTCCATGCAGTCGTAGAGGGTCCAGATGTACGTGTAGAAGCGGGCGCCCGCGTCCTGGATGTCGAAGACGATCGTGTCGACGCCGGACGTGGTGAAGATGTCGGCGAGTGGCCGACCGCTCTTGAGGTAGGTGTCGTAGACGGGGAGGCCGGTCGCCGGGTCGTCGTAACGGCCTTCGGAGCCGCCTGCCTGGGCGGTGCCGCGAAAGCCGTGCTCGGGGCCGAAGACGGCCGTCAGGTTCACCCTTTTGTCGGCGTGCATGACGTCTACGATGTGGCGGACGTCCCGGGTGATGCCGGTGGGGTTGGTGACGATTCCGACGCGCCGGCCTCGCAGGGACGCGTAGCCGCTCGCGGCGAGGTTCTCGAAGCCGGTCCGCAGGCGGTGCGGGGCCGCTGAGGCCGGGGGTGCGGCGGAGAGTGCGGTTGCTGCCGTGGTCGCTGCGAGGAGAGCTCGTCTGGATAGGCGCATGGGGGGCACGGTATTGCTCCCGCAGGTTGTGGGGAAGGTGCCGGTTGTCTGCGGCTTGTCGCGCAGGTCCCCGCGGCCCTCAGGGCAGTGCAGTGCCCCTTCCTTGTCACATACCGACCGGTTAGTCTGGCCGACGTAGGAGAGCCGCAGTCGAAGGAGACCGATGGTGGAAGCCGTTCAGGGTGCCGGAGTCGTCGTTACCGGGGCTGGGGGTGGCATCGGCGCGGCCCTCGCCCGGCGCTTCGCCGCCGAGGGAGCTCGCGTCGTCGTCAACGACCTGGACGCGGGGAAGGCGAAAGCGGTCGCCGAGGAGATCGGCGGCATCGCGGTGCCCGGCGACGCCTCCGCCATCGTCGCCGAGGCCCGCGACGCGCTCGGCGGTGCGGTCGACGTCTACTGCGCCAACGCCGGGGTCGCCTTCGGCGGACCCGACCTCGACGACCTCGCCGACGAGAAGTCCTGGTCGCTCTCCTGGGACGTCAATGTCATGGCACATGTGCGGGCCGCCCACGCACTGCTCCCGGACTGGCTGGAGCGCGGCAGCGGACGCTTCGTCTCCACCGTCTCGGCCGCCGGGCTGCTCACCATGATCGGCGCCGCGCCCTACGCCGTCACCAAGCACGGGGCGTACGCCTTCGCCGAGTATCTGTCGCTGACGTACCGGCACCGTGGGATCAAGGTGCACGCGATCTGCCCGCAGGGCGTGCGCACCGACATGCTCGCCGCCACCGGCAGCGCGGGTGACCTGGTGCTCAAGCCCACCGCCATCGCCCCGGAGGACGTGGCGGACGCCCTGTTCAAGGGGATGGAGGAGGACCGCTTCCTGATCCTGCCGCACCCCGAGGTCGGCGGATTCTACGAGGCGCGGGCCGGTGCCCCCGACCGCTGGCTGGCCGGCATGAACCACCTCCAGCAGAAGTGGGAGGAGGCCCTGTGACCGGCTCCCGGTACGCGGCCAAGCCCTGGCTGCCCCTGCTGAACGACGCCCAGCGCGCCCCGATAGCCCCGGCCGACTCCCTCGTGCACGCTCTGCGCCGGGCCGCCGCAAAGACCCCGGAGCGCGAGTTCCTCGCCTACTTCGACGGCCGCCTGACCTACCGCGAGGTCGACGAGCTCAGCGACTCCGTCGCCGGGCACCTTGCCGCGCGCGGCCTGGAGCGCGGTGAGCGCGTGGCGGTCCTGCTGCAGAACTCCCCGCACTTCGTGCTCGCCGTGCTCGGCGCGTGGAAGGCGGGGGCGATCGTCGTGCCCGTCAACCCGATGTACAAGTCGGGGGAGGTCACACACGTCCTGCGGGACGGCCAGGTGGCCGCGCTGATCTGCTCCGACCGGGCCTGGGAGTCGTATCTGCGCCAGACGGTGGCCGACTCGCCGGTGCGGATCGTGCTCACCGGGTGTGAGCTGGACTTCCAGAGCCGCGACGACGCGCGCGTGCTGGCCTTCGAGCGGCTCCCGGCCGCCGACTCCGACGACCTGGCGGCGATCGCCCGCGCCGGCCACAAGGCGCCGGACGGCCGCGACCCCGGCCCGTCCGACATCGCGCTGATCAGCTACACCTCGGGCACCAGCGGCACGCCCAAGGGCGCCACCAACACGCACGGCAACATCATGTACAACGCCGAGCGGCAGCGCACCGGCCTCGCCCTGCCCGAGGCGCCCGTGTACTTCGCGATGGCGCCGCTGTTCCACATCACCGGGATGGTCGCCCAGTTCGCGGCCTGCCTGAACAGCTCGGGCCTGCTCGTGCTGGCGTACCGCTTCGAGGCGGGTGTGGTGCTCGACGCGTTCGCCGAGCACGGGCCGCACTACACCGTCGGCCCCTCGACCGCGTTCATGGCGCTGGCCGCCCACCCGGACGTCAGCCGGGAGCACTTCGCGTCCTTCGTCAACATCTCCTCCGGCGGCGCCCCATTGCCGCCCGCCCTGGTGGAGAAGTTCCGGGCCGGCTTCGGGCCGTACATCCGCAACGGCTACGGCCTCACCGAGTGCACCGCCCCCTGCGCCGCCGTCCCGCCCGGCCGGGAGGCTCCTGTCGACCCGGCTTCCGGGACGCTCGCCGTGGGCGTGCCGGGGCCCGAGACGGTCGTCCGGATCGTCGACGACCTGGGCGAGGAGGTGCCGTTCGGCGAGCAGGGCGAGATCGTCGTACGGGGACCGCAGGTCGTCCCGGGCTACTGGCAGCGCCCCGAAGCCACCGCCGAGACCTTCCCCGACGGCGAGCTGCGCACCGGCGACATCGGCTTCATGGACGCCGAGGGCTGGCTGTATGTCGTCGACCGCAAGAAGGACATGATCAACGCGTCCGGGTTCAAGGTGTGGCCGCGCGAGGTCGAGGACGTGCTCTACACGCACCCTGCGGTGCGCGAGGCGGCCGTCGTCGGGGTGCCCGACGGGTACCGCGGGGAGACCGTCAAGGCGTACATCAGCCTCCGTCCGGGTGCCGAAGCGGACCCCGACGCACTCGCCGCGTACTGCCGGGAGAGACTGGCCGCTTACAAATATCCGCGGCAGGTGGAGGTCCTGCCCGACTTGCCCAAGACGGCGAGTGGGAAGATCCTCCGTCGGGAACTTCGTTCTCGTGCGAACGACGGCTAGACGGCAGACGGCGACACGGCAAGCGGAACATCTCGGAAGGGCAGGTGGCGGCACAGTGGCCAGGACGACGGACGGAGACGGTACGCCCGTCCCGCAGCGGCTGCTCGCCGCCGCCACTCGGCTCTTCGCCGAGCAGGGCTACGACCGCACCTCGGTGCAGGAGATCGTCGAGGCGGCCGGCGTCACCAAGGGTGCGCTGTACCACTACTTCGGCTCCAAGGACGACCTCCTGCACGAGGTGTACGCGCGCGTGCTGCGCGTTCAGCAGGAGCGGCTCGACGCGTTCGCGGACGCCGACGAGCCCATCGAGAAGCGGCTGCGGGGCGCGGCGGCGGACGTCGTGGTGACGACCATCGAGAACCTCGACGACGCGATGATCTTCTTCCGCTCGATGCATCACCTGAGCCCGGAGAAGAACAAGCAGGTGCGCGCCGAGCGCCGGCGCTACCACGAACGCTTCCGCGCGCTCGTCGAGGAGGGGCAGGACGCGGGCGTCTTCTCCAAGGCGACTCCGGCCGACCTGGTGGTCGACTACCACTTCGGCTCCGTCCACCACCTGTCGACCTGGTACAGGCCGGACGGGCCGATGAGCCCGCAGGAGGTCGCGGACCACCTGGCGGACCTGCTGCTCCGGGCACTGCGCGCCTGACGGCCGAGAGCTTTTCCGCCCCCGCCGCCCCTGCCCTTCCCATCCCTGAGGGCTGCGCCCCCAGACCCCCGCTTCGGCCCTGAACGGGCCTCGTCCTCAAACGCCGGAGGGGCTGAAAACTCAGCCCCTCCGGCGTTTGAGGATCGGGGGCTGGGGCGGAGCCCCAGCAGGACGGGACGGGACGGGTCGGGTAAGGGCGGCGGGGGCGAGGAAGATCTTGCCCCCGCGCCGCGTCACACGTACTTCTTCAACTCCCGCCGCGCCAGCGACCGCTGGTGCACCTCGTCCGGCCCGTCGGCGATCATCAGCGTCCGCGCCCCGGCGTAGAGCTCGGCCAGCGGGAAGTCCTGGCTGACGCCGCCCGCGCCGTGCAGCTGGATGGCCCGGTCGAGGATGTCGACGACCGCACGCGGCGTGGCGATCTTGATGGACTGGATCTCGGTGTGGGCGCCCCTGTTGCCGACGGTGTCCATCAGCCAGGCCGTCTTCAGCACCAGCAGCCGCAGCTGCTCGACCGTCACGCGCGCGTCGGCGATCCAGTTGTGCACCACGCCCTGCTGGGCCAGCGCCTTGCCGAAGGCCGTGCGGGAGACCGCCCGACGGCACATCAGCTCGATCGCCCGCTCGGCCATGCCGATCAGCCGCATGCAGTGGTGGATCCGGCCGGGACCGAGCCGCGCCTGGGCGATGGCGAAGCCGCCGCCCTCCTCGCCGATGAGGTTGGACACCGGCACGCGCGCGTGGTCGAAGATCACCTCGGCGTGGCCGCCGTGCGAGTGGTCCTCGTAGCCGAAGACCTGCATGGCGCGGCTGATCGTGACGCCCGGGGTGTCGCGGGGGACCAGGACCATGGACTGCTGACGGCGGATGTCCTCGCCGTCCGGGTCCGTCTTGCCCATCACGATGAGGATCTTGCAGTCCGGGTTCATCGCCCCGGAGATGTACCACTTGCGGCCGGTGATGACGTACTCGTCGCCGTCCCGCTCTATGTGCGTGGTGATGTTGGTGGCGTCCGAGGAGGCCACATCCGGCTCGGTCATCGCGAACGCCGAGCGGATCTCACCGGCCAGCAGTGGCTCCAGCCACTGCTTCTTCTGCTGCTCGTCGCCGAACTGGGACAGCACCTCCATGTTCCCGGTGTCGGGCGCCGCGCAGTTCGTGGCCGTCGGCGCCAGGTGCGGGGAGCGGCCGGTGATCTCGGCGAGCGGGGCGTACTGGAGGTTGGTGAGGCCGGCGCCGTACTCGGCGTCGGGCAGGAAGAGGTTCCACAGGCCCTGCCTGCGCGCCTCGGCCTTGAGCTCCTCGACCACGGCCGGCGTGTCCCACGGGGACGCCAGCGCCGCCCGCTGCTCCTCCGCGACCGCCTCGGCCGGATAGACGTACTCGTCCATGAAGGCCAGCAGCTTGGCGCGCAGTTCCTCGGTGCGTGCGTCGAACGCGAAGTCCATGTACGTCAGCCTTCCTGGATGCCTTCTTGAAGAGTGGTCAGTCCGTGCTCGATGAAGACCGGGACCAGGTCGCCGATGCGGTCGAAGCCGCGGCCGACCGTCTGGCCCAGCGTGTAGCGGTAGTGGATGCCCTCCAGGATCACGGCGAGCTTGAACCAGGCGAACGCCGTGTACCAGGAGACCGCGGAGACGTCGCGCCCCGAGCGCGCGGCGTACCGCTCGATCAGCTCGGCCGGGTCCGGATGCCCCGGGGCCTGGGCGGTCGTGGAGACGGGGGAGTCGGGCATGCCGAGCGGCATGCTGTACATGACCAGCAGGCCCAGGTCGGTCAACGGGTCGCCGAGCGTCGACATCTCCCAGTCGAGGATGGCGTTGATCCGGTCGCCCTCACCGATGAGGACGTTGTCCAGCCGGTAGTCGCCGTGGATCACCGTCGGCGCGGGGGAGGCCGGCAGCCGCCGTCCGAGCGTCGCGTGGAGCTCGTCGATACCGGCCAGCTCACGGTTGCGGGAGGCGTCCAACTGCTTGCCCCAGCGGCGCAGTTGCCGGTCCAGGAAGCCTTCGGGGCGGCCGAAGTCGTCCAGGCCCACCGACGCCGGCTCCACGGCGTGCAGCTCGACGAGCGTGTCCACCAGCGACAGCACCGCGTCCCGGGTGCGCTCCGGGCCGAGCGGGGCCAGCTGGTCGGCGGTGCGGTACGGGGTGCCCTCGACGAACTCCATCACGTAGAACGGCGACCCGAGCACCTCCTCGTCCTCGCACAGCAGCACCGGGCGGGGCACCGGCACGTCCGTCGGGTGCAGCGCGCTGATGACGCGGTGCTCGCGCTTCATGTCGTGCGCCGTGGCGAGGACGTGGCCGAGCGGGGGCCGTCGTACGACCCACTTCGAGGTGCCGTCGGAGACCGCGTACGTGAGGTTCGACCGTCCGCCCTCGATCAGCCGGCCGGTCAGCGGACCGTGCGCCAGACCGGGCCGCTCGCGCTCGAGCAGGCCGCGCAGCCGTTCGAGGTCGAGTCCGGGCGGATGGTCGGGGCTCATACTGCGCTCCTAAGGCAGGTGAACTGGACTTGACTCATGATGCCGACCAGTCGGTATGTCGTCCAGTGCAGGAGCCGAACGTGATCGGGGCCACCATAGGCCGACAGCTCCCCGAGTGGAGCGCCGGGGAGCTGTCGGTGGGGTCTTCTCGGCCAGGGGAGGCCCTCAGTGGTCGTCCCAGTGGCCCTCGTGGGCGGCGTGCCGGTGGCCGTCGTGCAGGTAGTCGACGTGGTCGCCGTGCAGCACGCTCTCGTGGCCGCAGTCGGCGCCGTGCCGATGGGTGTGGCCCTCGTGTGCGACGTGCCCGTCGGTCTCGCACTCGTCCCAGTGGCCGGAGTGCTCGCGGTGCAGGTGGCCGTCGTGCGCGTAGTCGGTGTGGTCGCCGTGGCGCACGGCGGTGTGCCCGCAGTCGGGGCCGTGGGCGTGGGTGTGGGCGGGGTGTTCCATGTGAAGGGTGGTCATGCTGCTCACCTTCGGAGGAGCGGGTCGTGACGTCGCACAGGCTGCCACGCGAACGCCGCATATCGGGTCATTCGGCTTGCGTGGCGCTCGGCCACCCCAGAGGGTCGGTCCCATGAAGGGCATCAGCTACTCACGCTACGGCGGGCCCGAGACGCTCGCATACGGAGATGTGCGCGACCCGCGGGTCGGCCCCGACTCCGTGCTGGTCAAGGTGCGGGCGGCGGCGGTCAACCCGGTCGACTGGAAGTGTCGCGAGGGCTACATGGACCGGATGCTGGAACCGGTCTTCCCAGTGGTCCCGGGCTGGGACATCTCCGGTGTCGTCGTCCAACCGGGCGTGTCCGTGACGGAGTTCGGGGTCGGTGACGAGGTGATCGGGTATGTGCGCGAGGACGTCCTCTCGCGCGGCACGTTCGCCGAGTACGTCGCCGCTCCCGTGCGCACCCTCGCGCGCAAGCCCCGCAACCTCACGTGGGAGGCGGCGGCCGGCCTGCCGCTGGTGGGGCTGACGGCGTACCAGGTGCTGACCAAGTTGCTCCAGGTCAAGCGTGGCGAGACCGTCCTCGTGCACGCCGCGGCGGGCGGGGTCGGTTCGATCGCCGTCCAGCTCGCCCGCCATCTGGGTGCCCGCGTGATCGGCACGGCGAGCGCGCACAACCACGACTTCGTCCGGGAGCTCGGCGGCGAACCGGTGGAGTACGGCGACGGGCTCACGGAACGGGTGCGCGGGCTGGCGCCCGAGGGCGTGGACGCGGCCTTCGACACGGTCGGCGGCGAGGCGCTGAAGGCCTCGGCGAACCTGCTGGTCCCCGAGGGACGCCTGGTGTCGATCGCCGACCCCGACGTCTTCGACTACGGCGGCCGCTACTACTTCGTCCGCCCCGACACCGAGGACCTGCTGCGGCTGTCCGAACTGGCCGAGCAGGGCGTGGTGACGGTGCATGTCTCGGAGACGTTCCCACTGGACCGCGCGGCGGACGCCCAACGCCTGAACCAGGAGGGCCGCACACGGGGCAAGATCGTGGTCACGGTGGAGTGGGACACGGAGGAGGCGGCGGCACCGGAAGGGCTTTGGCAGGGGGCGGAGTAGCGCCGGTTTCAGGGGGAGCGTCGGTCCTCGGGGGAGCAGCGTGGTGGTGGCGGAAAAGGCGGGCCAGGGTAGAGGCGTCGATCTCAGCGGCAGCGCGGTGGCATAGGACGGGCTGTGGCAGGGGACGGACCGGCGCTGGGAGCTGATGGCCTCAGGAACGGCGGGGAGGGGCGGACCTGGGCAGTGGCGTCGCCTGGCTCAGGGGGAGCGGCGCCGGGAAGTCGGCAGGGGGCGGGGCAGCGGGTCGCCGGTCTCAGGGGAGCAGCGCGGTGGGGCCGGAACGGCTGTGGCAGAGGGCCGACTGGCACGACGCCGGACTCGGGGAGCGGCGCGGCGGTGGCGGGAGGGGCGGACTGGCGCAGGGGCTCCGCCGGGCTCAGGGATGGGCCAAGCGGAGCCGGAAAGGGGCCGACCTGCTCAGGGGACCTCGGCCTCAGAAGAGCAGCGCCGGGGTGCCGCGACGGACGGACCGGCTCAGGGGACCCTCGGCCTCAGAAGAGCAGCGCCGGGGTGCCGCGACGGACGGACCGGCTCAGGGGACCCTGGCCTCAGAAGAGCAGCGCCGGGGTGCCGCGACGGACGGACCGGCTCAGGTGGCCCTCGGCCTCAGAAGAGCAGCGCCGCGGTGCCGCGACGGACGGACCGGCTCAGGGGACCCTCGGCCTCAGAAGAGCAGCGCCGCGGTGCCGCAACGGACGGACCGGCTCAGGTGGCCGCCGATCTCAGAAGAGCAGCGCGGCGGTGGCGGGAGGGGCGGACTGGCGCAGAGCGCCGCCGGGCTCAGGAGAGCGGCGCGGCGGAGCCGGAAGGGGCGCGGGCCAGGGCAGGGGACCGTCGGCCGCAGAAGAGCAGCGCCGCGGTGCCGTGAAGGGCGTACCGGCCCAGGGGCCGCCCGTCTCAGAAGAGCAGGGCCGCCGCGCACGCCGCCAGGGCCACCGTGAACAGGGCCGTGGCCGTGGCCTGCCGGGGGGCCAGCGGCATGGGTTCGGGTGACGCGGCCAGGGTGCGGATACGGCGGTGTGCGAGGGCGAGGAAGCCCAGCCAGAGCCCGCAGCACAGGGCGCAGACGAGACCCCCGGCCACCGATACCCCGCCGTGCAGCGCGCTCCGCACGGCCAGTACCGCGGCCACGGTGCCGGACAGTGTCGTACGGCGCCACGCCAGCCGCGTCCGCTCGGGCTGCAGCCCAGGATCCCGTACCGGCTCCACGGCCGACCCGGCGTTCATCCCTCCCACCCGACGAGCACCACGAAGACCATCGCGACGGCCACGACAGCGACCACCAGGCTCAGCACCGCCGGGAAGCGTGACACCGGCAGGTCATCGCCCCGGCGCATCGCCCGCTCGCAGCGCACCCAGTGATTGACCGCGCGCAGCGAGCACAGCACGCCCGCCGCGAGCAGCGCGAGCGCCAGCCCCACGCGCCAGCCCCAGCGCAGGTCCGGCAGGAACTGGTCGACCGCGAAGCCGCCGCCGACCAGTGCGAGCGCGGTACGCAGCCAGGCCAGGAAGGTGCGCTCGTTCGCCAGCGAGAACCGGTAGTCGGGAGTGCTGCCCTCCTGCCGGATCCCCTGAGGCGCGAACCACAGCCGGACGTTCCGTGCGAACTCGATCACATGCACGACCCTATCCGGGCGCCCGCCAGGGGGCGCCGTCAGTCCCGCCGCGCGCGGTGGGCCCTGAGGCGCTCGTGGGCGGCGAGCCCGTCCGGCACCCACTCCCACTCCGGCAGCAGTCGCTCCACCTCGGCCTCGGGCAGGAAGTCGTGCCACGCGACCTCCTCCACCTGGGGGCGGACCGGCAGCTCGCAGCGCACCTCGTACACCGCCGACCACCAGGTCTGCCCGGCGCCGTCGTCGTAGAGGAACTTGAACAGGTACGTCGGCCGGGGCAGCCCGCTCACCCCGAGCTCCTCCTCGGCCTCGCGCAGGGCGGCGTCGTCGTAGGTCTCGCCCGCGCCGACCACCCCGCCGACGAACATGTCGTAGCGCGAGGGGAACACCAGCTTGGTGGGGGTACGGCGATGCACGAAGAGCCGGCCCTGCGCGTCCCGTGCCTCGATGAAGACACAGCGATGACGCAGCCCCTTGTCGTAGGCCGCGCCACGCGGGGACCGCCCGATGACCCGGTCCTGTTCGTCGACGATGTCGAGGATCTCGTCAGCAGAGCTCATGGGGCCATCCAAGCAGGACGGCCCGGCGGCAGGTCAGGGCGTCTGAAGGGCCGGCGTGCGCTTCGGCTGGATCGCCCCGGAAGGCATGGCCGAATGCGTGCCGAGGAGGATGATGCCGACCACGATCCCGGCGAGGCCCGCGGCCTCCCAGGCCAGCGCACCCGTGTCGGTACGGAGCCGGTCGCCGAGGAAGCCGACGCCGCACAGGATGCCGGCCAGGGGCTGGGCGGCGGTCAGGGCGGGCAGCGACATGCGCAGGGACGCCGTCTCGAAGGCACTCTGGACCAGGATCAGCCCGGTGAGGCCGAGCGCCACCACGGCGTACGGCTGCCAGCCGGTGAGGACCTCCATCATGCCGCCCTCGGCGAACCGCTCCCCGGTCACCCGGGTCAGGGCGTCCTGCACGCCGTACAGGAGGCCGGCCGCGGTGGCCAGCAGCGCCGGACCCGAGCTGAGCCGGGAGCGCTTGGCGTACGTCGTGAGCAGCAGGGCCACTCCGACCATGACGCCGATGATCAGCCAGTGCCGGAACGGGTCGCTCGTCGCGGTACCGCCGCTCGGCTGTCCGGCGACGATGAACGCCGTCACACCGCCCGCGAGCAGCGCGAGGCCGGTCCAGCCCTGGCGGCCCAGGGGCTGCTTGGTCTGGCGCCGGGAGAGCATGAGCGCGAACAGCAGGTTCGTCGCGAGCAGTGGTTCCACCAGGGAGATCTCGCCCTGGCCCAGCGCCATCGCGCCGAGTGCCATGCCGACCACCATCAGGCCGATGCCGCCGAGCCAGCGCGGCACCTTCATCAGGTCCAGAAGGATCCGCGGCGAGAGGAAGTCGCTGAGCGGTGCCTTCTGAGCCGCGTTCTGCTGCAGGACGAAACCGAAGCCCAGGCAGCACGCCGCGGTGACGGCGAGTATCAGAATCTGGAGCGACACGCTGCGTACCTCGAATCCTGCCGGGCGGACGGGGTGCGGTAAGGGCCGACTGTAGCGGCCCGGAGCCCGGCGTGCGCGTTCCAGCAATGGTGCGGTGCGGGTGCCCACAATGCCATGACGTACGCCACACACTGCCAACAAATCCGGCATTACGGTCAGGTTGAATGCATCAACTGCCACATCAGTAACAGGAGTTGACGCGTGTAACGCCTCGGCGGCCCTTGACGCGAACCATTGGCTGCGGGTTTGCTGTGCGTGATCGTTTGATAACTGTCCACATCTTGCTCACAACAGGACCCGGAACGGTGTCCCCACCTCCGCCACCCCTCGGCCGCGGCCGCAAGCGCGCAGCCCACGCCTTCGACGCGGCCCTCGACGACGCCGAGCTCGCCGCGGCCCGTGCCGCACTGGCCCAGGGCAGATGGCAGACGGCTCGCTCCCTGCTCGCCCGGACCGGCGACGACTGGGACCGCAGAGGGCACCGCGTCACCGTCCTCGCCCAGGAGCCGCACAGCGTCCCCTGGACCCGTGACTGGCTGCTCGCCGAGCCGGACTCCGCGGACGCCGCCGTCCTGCTCGCCCTCGCCCAGGTCCAGCGCGCCTTGCGCGGCAAGGAGAAACCGGTCCGGGCCCGCGAGGCCTGCCACACCGCCGCCACCCTCGCGCCCGCCGACCCCACCCCCTGGCTCGGCCTGCTCATGCTGGAGAGCGCCCTGGGCGCCGAGGTGGCGGTGCGAGGCCTGTTCGCCGAGGTCCGCGCCCGGTACGCCGATCACCATCACGCCCACCACCTGATGGTCGCCCGGCTCGCCGAGCACCGGTCGGGCACCGGCGCCGACCCGCTCCACGAGGTCTACGACTTCGCCATCGAGGCCGCCGAGCGGGCCCCCGCCGACTCCCCGCTCGCCATCCTCCCGGTCGTCGCCCACGCCGAGCGCTACCGCATCCTCGCCGCGTCCGGACACGAGCCGCGGGACGCCGCGGCCTCCGGGCACTGGACCGGCCGGCGGGCCCGGCAGGTGATGCGGGCCGCATTCGACTGGTGGCTGGAGTGGGAGCAGGAGGGCCACCCGCGCCGTCTGATCGACCTGAACTTCCTCGCCCACGCCAAGGTCTGCGAGGGCCGGGGCGCCGAGGCCGCCGCCCTGTTCCACCGCATCGGCGAACACGCCACCCCGTCGCCGTGGTCGTACCCCGACCGCGACCCGTACTCCGCCTTCCGCGCCGCACGCGACACCGCGCTCGGCACGACCTGAGGGCACCACCCCGACGCACCCACCGACCCGACCCACGTCCATCCCGCCCCCGACCGCGCCCAGGCGCCCCCGACCCGACAAGGACGGTCTTTCGATGACGACGGGCAGAACCAGCACGAGCAGAGCCACCGCCGACGGTGGTGGCATCAGTACGTTCAAGGGGCAGGACCGAGCCCTGCGCGCCGACCGGCTGGGGACCACGGGACTGCTGCTGTCCGTGCTCGCCGCCACCGCACCCCTGATGGTCGTCGCGGGTGTCATGCCCACGACCTTCGGGGTGATGGGCATCCTCGGCCAGCCCCTGCTCTTCGTGATCCTCGGCGTCGTCCTCGCCCTGTTCAGCGTGGGGTACGCCGAGATGAGCCGGCACGTCCACAACGCCGGTGCCTTCTACGCGTACATCTCCCGCGGCCTCGGCGGCACGGCCGGCGCCGGTGCCGCGATGGTCGCGCTCGTCGCGTACAACGCGCTCCAGGTCGGCATCTACGGCATCTTCGGCTTCGAGGTCTCCGGGCTCTTCGCCACCTACCTCGACATCGAGCTCGCCTGGTGGATACCGGCGCTCCTCGCCGTGCTCGTGGTCGGCGCGCTCGGCTGGCTGAAGATCGACCTCAACGCGCGGGTGCTCGGCGTCCTGCTGATCATCGAGGTCGTCCTGGTGGTCGTCTTCGACATCGCCGCCATCGCCGACCCCGCCAAGGAGGGCCTGTCCCTGCACGCCTTCAACCCGGACACCCTCAGCGGCGCGGGCATCGGCACCGCCCTGTGCTTCTGCGTCGCCGCGTTCCTCGGCTTCGAGCAGGCCCCCGTCTACGCCGAGGAGACCAGCCGCCCGCACGTCCTCGTGCCCCGCGTGATGTTCCTCGCCATCGGCGGCATCGCGGTCTTCTACACGATCAGCTGCTGGGCCTACACCGTCGCCGCCGGACCCTCGGCGATCGTCGGCACCGCGCAGGAGCAGAGCGCCGGACTGCTGTTCTTCCTCACCGAGGACCTGCTCGGCGAGACGTTCACCGACGTCCTGCACGTGCTGTTCGTGACCGGCATGTTCGCGGCCATGCTGAGCTTCCACAACGTCGTCGCCCGCTACGCCTTCGCGATGGGTCGCGAGGGCCTGCTGCCGTCCGCCTTCGGCCGCACCAGCGGCGCGAGCGGCGCGCCCGGCACGGGTTCGCTGCTGCAGACCGTGGTCTCGCTCGTGGTCGTCGCCGCGTTCGCCCTCGCCGACGACAAGCCGACCGGTGACCCGACCGCACCGGTGCTGCACCTGTTCACCTGGATGGGCAACCTCGGCGCGCTGGGCGTCGCCGCGCTGATGGCCGCCGCGTCGGTCTCCGTCATCGCCTTCTTCGTCCGGCGCGGGGCCGTCGCCGCCCAGTTCTGGCGGCTGGCCGCCTCCGGGCTCTCCGTCGTCGGGCTGCTCTTCATCGTCGTGTACACCGTCAAGGACTTCGACGTCCTGATCGGCGCCGGCCCCGGATCGACCCTGAGCTGGGCGCTGCCCGCCGTCATCGCCCTGGCCCTGGTCGGCGGCGTGGTCCAGGGCCTGCTGCTGCGCTCCCGCGCACCCGAGCGGCACGCCCGGATCGGGCTCGGCAACGAGGCGTTCCAGCTGGAGAAGGCGGCGACCGAGGAGTCGTAGCCGAAGACCACTTCTGAAAGCCGGGTGAGAAGTGGTTACGGAACTCTGACGAGCACCCGCGATCCCTGGTCCGTCCGGGGTCGCGGGTGTTCGAATGAAGAGGTGAACCCCGAACAGCCCGAGAACGAAGGCGACGAACAGGGCGAGGAGAAGGGCAAGCCGATCGGCCGCCGTGTCCTGCTCGGCACCCTCGGCCTGGGCGCCCTCGGCGTGCTCACCGCGCCCACGCTCCAGCGCGGCCTGGAGTCCTTCCTGGCGAGCGCGTCCGACAAGGACCCCACCGGCCTGACGGACCTGCTGCCCAACGGCGGCGGCTTCCGCTACTACTCGGTGACCTCCTCCGTACCCCGCAAGAGCGCCACGACCTACCGCCTCAAGATCGACGGCCTGGTCGACCGCCCTCGGACCTACACGCTCGCCGACCTGCGCGCCCTGCCGCAGACCCGGATGGTGCGCGACGTCCAGTGCGTCACCGGCTGGCGGGTGCCCGGCACGCCCTTCGAGGGGGTGCGGCTGTCCCGGCTCCTCGACGCGGCCGGGGTGCGCGAGGGGGCCGGCGCGGTGCGCTTCACCTGCTTCGACGGCGCGTACAGCGAGAGCCTCACCCTCGACCAGGCGCGCCGCGCGGACGTCCTCGTCGCCCTGCGCATGCAGGACAAGGACCTGGGCCACGCCCACGGAGGCCCGGTCCGCCTCTATGTGGCCCCCATGTACTTCTACAAGTCGGCCAAGTGGCTCTCCGGCATCACCGTCACCGAGGACGTGCGGCCCGGCTACTGGGAGGAACGGGGCTACGACATCGACGCCTGGGTCGGCCGCTCAAACGGACGCGACGATGACCCTACGAGTTGACCCGCCCCGCGCGGCCGCCGGCGTCCGGCGCTTCGGCCGAGCCACGCGCTGGGTGCACCGTACGACCGCCGCGCTGATGGGCGTGTGCGTGGTGACCGCGGCCTGCCTCTACATCCCGCAGCTGGCCGAACTCGTCGGCCGCCGCGAGCTGGTGGTCCGGGTCCACGAGTGGGCCGGGCTGGCCCTGCCCGTACCCGTCCTGGCCGGCCTCGCCTCCCGGCTGTTCCGCGCCGACCTGGGCTTCCTCAACCGCTTCGGCCCGCACGACCGCGTCTGGCTGCGCGCCGCCCTGCACCGCGACAAGCGGCGCTCGTCCCGGCCCGCGGGCAAGTTCAACGCCGGGCAGAAGATCTACGCGGCCTGGATCGCCGGTGCGACGCTGGTGATGCTCGGCACCGGTCTCCTCATGTGGTTCACCCATCTCACGCCCCTGGAGTGGCGCACCAGCGCGACCTTCGTGCACGACTGGCTGGCCCTCACCATCGGCATCGTCCTCGCGGGACACATCGGGATGGCCCTGGGGGACCCGGAGGCCCGGCGGGGCATGCGGACCGGCTCGGTCAGCCGGGAGTGGGCGGAGCGCGAGCACCGGTTCTGGCGGCCGTGAGACGGACGGGAGCACCGCCGGATCGCCGGGTGTACCCGTGTCCACGCTCGGTTCCGGGACCACGTCGGGCGCGACGACGGTGAAGGCGCCCGGCAGCCGGACCTCGGTTCCGCCGTACCGCACGGCCACGTCCGCGGGGCCCGGCCCCAGCGCCGGTACGACCACCGACAGCATCGCCCCGCCGCTCGCCCCCGGCTGCAGGGCGGGCACCCCGGGCACCGGCTCTCCGCCGATGCTCACGCCCCCGCCCCGCAGCAGCTCGGCGGGGTCGAAGTAGGTGTCCGCCAGCTCGATCCCGATGACCTCGCCGGGCTTCGCCTCGGCGTCGCCGCCCGTGTCCACCCCGGCGATCCGGTAGCCGCAGGCAGGTGTGCCGCTCGACGCGGGCTTCAGCCGCACCGTGGCTCCGGGATGCCGTCGATGGAAGTCGAGCAGCTCACCGAGCACGGCGTACGCGGCCCGCCCCTTGCACGAGTCGGCCCCGCCGGACAGGGCGGCATGATCCCGGACCGCCTGCTCCCAGCTGCCGCCCTCGCCCTGTACGGCCAGACAGGCGGTGGCGAGGCCGCGCAGCAGCCTCCAGTCGCCGTCGGTCGTGAGCTTGGGCATGCCGTTCAGGGCGGCCCCGCACCCGGCGGGATCGCGCAGCAGGTCGTACACGCTCGCCGGGTCGGGGGTGCCGTCGGTGTCCGGTGAGTCGGGGCCGGGCGGCAGCCAGTCGGGGACCTCGAGAAGCTTCTGGCTCACGGAGGGGCTGGGGGAGGGGCGCGGGGGTTCACTGGTCGTGCCCTTGCCCGGGGAAGCGCTGGGCGTGCCCGTGGACGCGGGTGCGCCGATGTGCCCGTCGGGCCGCTGCCCCGGCGGGGCGGAGGAATTGCCGGCCGGGTCGGTCGGCAGCCTCCCGGCACCGGCCGTCGGTCCGGCGGTGACGATGGTGCTCCCGTCGCCTCTGCCGTCCGCCGTGCCGCCCCCGTCACCGGTGAACGCCACGGCCGCCACCGCCACCGCCCCTACGACGAGCAGCCCCGAGATACGCATCCCGAGGGAAACCGCCATGACGCCCCCCGAAGTTCCTGCCCCCGGCGGCCGACGGAGGCTCCAAGGGTCACCTCATCATCGGGCCGAAGGCGCTCTCGGGGAAGCCGCTTCAAGTGATCGTCCGTGTGAGTCGGCGCACCGGGCACCGCGGAGGTTCAGCCTCCGAAGTCCAGCAGCACCTTGCACGAGCGGCTCCGGTCGGCCGCCAGCGCGAACGCCTGCTCGGCCTCCCGGACCGGCACCACCGCGCTGACCAGCCCGTCGAAGGACCCCTCGGCGGCGAGCAGTTCCAGCGCCGCGTCGAACTCCCCGTCGAAGCGGAACGCCCCCCGCAGCTCGATCTCCCGGCTCACGACGAGATTCCCCGCGAACTGACTGCGCCCCGGCGGCAGCATCCCCAGCTGCACCACGACTCCGCCGCGCCGCACGAGCCGCAGACAGGTGTCCAGACCCGCGGCGACCCCGGACGCCTCGATCGCCACGTCCACTTCGGCGGGCCACCCGGCGTGGTCCGGATCATCGGCCCGTACGACGGTGTCGGCCCCGGCGATCCGCGCGTACTCCAGCGCCGCCGGCAGCAGGTCCGTCACCGTGACCCGCGCGGCCCCCGCCGCCTTCGCCGCCGCGACCACCAGACACCCGATGGGCCCGGCACCGGTGACCAGGACATGCCTCCCGGCTACCGCTCCGGCCCGCCGCACGGCGTGCAGTGCGACGGACAGCGGCTCGGCGAGCGCCGCCCGCCGCAGATCGAGGCCGGCCGGGAGCGGCCGCAACTGGTCGGCCGGAACGGCGACTCGGGACGCGAAGGCGCCCTGCACATGCGGGAAGCGTGCCGCGCTGCCGAGATAGCGGGTGTCCCGGCAGACGTTGCGCCGGCCGTCCGCGCACTCCGGGCAGACCGTGCAGGGGGTGGCGGGGTGCACGGCGACGGCCGTACCGGCGAGGGGACCCGATGCGCCGTCGCCATACGCGACGACCGTGCCGACCATCTCGTGCCCGAGCACCATCGGTTCCCTCAGCAGGAAGTCGCCGACCCCGCCGTGCCGCCAGTAGTGCAGATCGGAGCCGCAGACACCGCCGTAACGCACGGCCACCAGCGCCTGCCCGGGGCCCGGAACCGGCACCGGCAGTTCCTCGACCCGCAGGTCGCCCCGACCGTGGATCACACAACCGAGCATCCCCGCAGCCTCCTTCACAGCACGCTGGTCATGCCGCCGTCGACGTACAGCACCTGTCCGCCGACGAAGTCGGCGGCCGGAGAGGCGAGGAACAGCACCCCGCCCACCAGGTCCTCGGTACGGCCCCAGCGGCCGGCCGGGGTGCGGCGGCGCACCCAGGCGCTGAACTCCTCGTCCGCGACCAAGGGCTGGGTCAGCTCGGTCTCGATGTAGCCGGGACCGAGGCCGTTGACCTGGACGCCGTACGGACCCCAGTCGGCGCACATGCCCTTGGTGAGCATCTTCAGCGCGCCCTTGGTGGCGGCGTAGGGCGCGATGCCGGGGCGGACCACCTCGCTCTGCAGCGAGCAGATGTTGACGATCTTCCCGCGGCCGCGTTCCGTCATCCGCCGGGCCGCCTCGCGGCCGACCAGGAACGCGCTGGTCAGGTTGGTGTTCAGGATGCGGTGCCAGTCCGCGTCGGCGAACTCCAGCAGGGGCGCGCGCAGTTGCATCCCCGCGTTGTTGACCAGGATGTCGAGCGGGCCCACCCGCTCCTCGACGTCCGCGATCCCGGCGGCCACCTCGGGGCCGTCGGTCACGTCGAACACGGCCGTGTGGACGTCGCCGGGCAGTTCCCCGGCGGCTTCGGCGAGGCGTTCGCCGTCACGTCCGTTGAGGACGACCGTGCAGCCGGCCTCGGCCAGGCCGCGGGCGAGCGCGAGGCCGATGCCCCGGCTGGAACCGGTGACCAGGGCCGTGCGGCCGCTGATGTCGAAGAGAGGGTGAGCCGTCATCGTCGTAATCCCTGAACGAGTCGTACCGCTAAATGACCAGTGAGAGCAGCAGGACCAGACCACCGGCGACCACCGAGATGATCGTCTCCATGACGGACCAGGTCTTGACGGTCTGGCCGACGGTCAGCCCGAAGTACTCCTTCACCAGCCAGAAACCGGCGTCGTTGACATGGCTGAAGAACAGCGAGCCGGCGCCGATGGCCAGGACGAGAAGGGCCGCGTGGGTCGTCGACATGTCGGCCGCGAGCGGGGCGACCAGACCGGCCGCGGAGACCGTGGCCACCGTCGCCGAGCCCGTCGCGAGCCGGATCGCCACCGCGATCAGCCAGGCGAGCAGCAGCGCGGGGATCGACCAGTCCTCGGAGATCTCCAGGACCATCTGGCCCACCCCGGTGTCGATCAGCGTCTGCTTGAAGCCGCCGCCGGCGCCCACGATGAGCAGGATGCCCGCGATGGGGGCGAGGCTCTTCTCGACCAGCGGCGAGATCCGCTCCTTGCTGAAGCCGGCGGGCCTGAGCAGGGTGAAGATGCCGACGAGCACCGAGGCGAGCAGGGCGATCAGCGGCGAGCCGACCACGTCGAAGACCCGCTGGACGGTGTTCTCGGGGTTGTCGATCACGATGTCGACCAGAGCCTTGGAGAGCATCAGGACGACCGGCAGCAGGATGGTCGCGAGGGTGGCGCCGAAGCCCGGACGCTTCTGAAGGTCCTCCGAGACGCGCTGGGGGATCATCCGGTCCGGGGCCGGGACGTCCACCCAGCGGGCGGCGTACCGCGAGAACACCGGCCCGGCGATGATCACCGTCGGTATGGCGATGAGGACGCCGAGCGCCAGCGTCACACCGAGGTTGGCACCGATGGCGTCGATCGCGACCAGCGGGCCCGGGTGCGGCGGGACCAGACCGTGCATCACGGACAGTCCGGCGAGGGCGGGGATGCCGATGCGCATCAGCGAGTAGTTGCCGCGCTTGGCGACCATCAGCACGACCGGGATCAGCAGCACCACGCCGACCTCGAAGAACAGCGGAAGACCGATCACCGAGGCGATCAGAACCATCGCCCAGGGCATCGTCCGCCCGCTCGCCCTGGCGAGGATGGTGTCGACGATCTGGTCGGCGCCGCCGGAGTCGGCGAGCATCTTGCCGAGGATCGCGCCGAGCGCGATCAGCACGCCCACGCCGGCCACGGTGGTGCCGAGCCCGGTGGTGAAGCTGACGATGACCTTGTCGAGCGGCGCCCCGGCGAACGCGCCGAGCGCCAGCGACCCGATGGTCAGCGCCAGGAACGCGTGGAGCTTGAACTTGGTGATGAGCAGGACGATGACGGCGATGCCCGCCAGGACGGCGATGCCCAGCTGAGCGTGGCCGGCCGAGGTGATGGGCTCGACGGTGTCCGCTGCCAGCATCTCGACGCTGAGTCTGGTCACGGGGGTTTCCCTTGCAGGTACGGGGATGGGGGAGGGGGTGCTGCCGTGGGGGGGGAGATGGTGCGGGAGGTGCTACGCGACCGACTCGGGAAGCCCGTTCAGCGCGTCGGCGGCCCGTGCGGTGATCTCCTCCGGGCTGCCGGTGACATCGACGGCGACTCCGGCCTCGTCGGCCTGGAGCGGCTGGAGCGTGGCGAACTGCGAGTCCAGCAGCGCGGTCGGCATGAAGTGCCCCTGCCGGTGCGTCATCCGGTCCTCGATGAGGGCCCGGTCACCGGTGAGGTGCACGAACACGACCCCGGGCGCCGCGGCCCGCAGCCGGTCCCGGTACGACCGCTTCAGTGCCGAGCAGCTGACCACCCCGCCGAGCCCCGCCCGCTCGTGCGCCCAGGTGCCGATGGCATCGAGCCAGGGCCACCTGTCGGTGTCGTCGAGCGGGGTGCCGGCCGACATCTTGGCGATGTTGGCCGGCGGGTGGAAGTCGTCGCCCTCGGCATAAGGGGCGCCGAGCCGGGCCGCGAGCAGGGGACCGATGGTGGTCTTCCCGGTGCCCGCTACGCCCATGACCACGACGACATGGGGGGTACTCATCGCTGCCTCACTGTCTGCTGTCCTCGTCGACACGTGATGTCGACGCAACTGAAGCTCATTAGGTACGACGAATTCAAGAGTGTGTGACATATAAGTCTGACTTTTTGAGATCGTGATCCACCCCGTACGCTGAGTGCATGACCACTCCGGGCCGGGGTCTGCACGGCCATGTACTCGAAACCCTCGGTCCAGCGATCGCCGCGGGCGAGTACCCGCCCGGCAGCGTCCTGCGCACCGACGAACTGGCGCAGCGCTTCGATGTGTCCCGCTCGGTCATGCGCGAGGCGGTCCGCGTCCTGGAGTCCATGCACCTGGTCGAGTCCCGCCGCCGCGTGGGCGTCACGGTCCTTCCCCGGTCCGAGTGGAACGTCTACGACCCTCAGCTCATCCGCTGGCGTCTGGCCGGCGCCGACCGCCCCGGGCAGCTGCGTTCGCTCACGGTCCTGCGCTCGGCGATCGAGCCGGTGGCCGCAGGCCTGGCGGCGAAGCACGCCACCGCCGACCAGTGCGCCGAACTCACCGAGTGCGCCCTCGGCATGGTCGCCCACTCACGCGGCCACCAGCTGGAGGGCTACCTCCTCCACGACGTCGCCTTCCACCGCGCCATCCTCAACGCCTCCGGCAACGAGATGTTCGCGCGCCTGGGCGACGTCGTCGCCGAGGTCCTCGCCGGCCGTACCCACCACGAGGTCATGTTCGAGGACCCCGACCCGGCCGCGGTCACCCTGCACGTCCAGGTCGCGGAGGCGGTCCGCGCGGGCGACGCCGTCCGCGCGGAGCACCTGACCCGCGAGATCACGGTCGGCGCCCTTCAGGAACTGGACATCCTGGCGCCGTAGCCCAAGGCGCGGCCGCCCTCAGGCACCCGGCGGAAACGCGGGCTGCTCCGGAATCCGCAGCTCCTGCTCCGGCAACGGCGGCAGGGCCCCCTGCTCCACCCACGCCCGCAGCAGATCGTCCACCGGCTCGGACGCGAACCGCCCGACATGCGCGACGAACGCCGCCGTGGTCACCGCACTCCCGCGATGCTGACCGGCCCATCCGCGCAGCATCCGGAAGAAGGCCTGTTCCCCCAAGGCGCAGCGCACGGCGTGCACCACGAGCCCACCGCGCTGATACAGCCGGTCGTCGAACATCGACTTGCGCCCGGGATCGGCCAGCCGGAGATCCTGCGGCTGCCCGGCGAGCAGCCGATGCGCCGCCGCGGCGTGCTGCTGCGCGGTCCGTCCGCCCGAGCGCTCCGACCACAGCCACTCGGCGTACTTCGCGAAGCCCTCGTTCAGCCATATGTGCCGCCAGTCGGCGATCGACACACTGTTGCCGAACCACTGGTGCGCCAGCTCGTGCGCGACCAGCCGCTCCCAACCCCGCGCGCCGTCCACATGGTTGGCGCCGAAGAGCGACAACCCCTGTGCCTCGACCGGCACATCGAGCTCTTCCTCCGTCACGACGACGGCGTACTCCTCGAACGGGTAGGGCCCGAACAGCTCCTGGAACAGCTCCATCATCGCCGGCTGCCGCGCGAAGTCCCTCGAGAACTCGGGCAGCAGATGCGCCGGAATGTGCCCGTGCTGAGGCACCCCGCCGGGCCCGGGATCCCCGAGCAGCACCGTCTGGTACTTCCCGATGGCCAGCCCGACCAGATAGCTCGACGTCGGCGCCGACTGCTCGTACACCCAGGTCGTCGTCGAGGCTTTCGTCGTGCGGGTCAGCAGGCGCCCGCCCGCCACCACCGCGTACGCCGACGGCGTGGTGATCGAGATCTGGTACGACGCCTTGTCGGCGGGCCGGTCGTTGCACGGGTACCACGACGGCGCCCCGATCGGCTGGCTCGCCACCAGCGCCCCGTCCTCCAGCTCCTCCCAACCGAGACCGCCCCAGGGGCTGTTCACCGGCTTGGGGTTGCCCGACCAGTGCACCTCGACCGTGAAGGCCGCCCCGGCGCGGATCGGCTTGGCGGGGCGGACCCGCAGGCGCCCGCCGCGATGGGCGTAGTGCGGCTGCCGCCCGTCGAGCCGGACCCGGCCGATCTTGAAATCGGCCAGGTTCAGCACGAACTCGGTGAGCGGCGCCCGTCCCGCTATGGCGTTGATCCGGGCCGTCCCCGACAACCGGTTCGGGCCGGGGCGGTAGTCCAGCGCGAGCTCGTACCGGTGCACCCGGTAGCGGGGGTCGCCGTGCTCCGGGAAGTACGGGTCCGCGCCCGCCGTCTGCTGAACTGCCACTGCTGTCTGTGCTCCCTGCGCCGTACTGCTGCCACCGAATGCCGGCCCACCGCTTACCGGCTCCGAGTGGGCCGTACTCAGGGACGCCATGCCTCGATCGGGTTACCGAGCCAACGGGTGTCGTCGGGGACCGACTCCGCCGCCATCACGAGCGACGCGGGACCCAGCGTCGTACGGGCCCCGATCGCGCTGCCGGGCAGAACGATCCCGCCAGGACCCAGCGTCGCGCCCTCACGGAGGACCACAGTATCCGTCCGCAAGATCCGGTCGTGGAAGAGGTGTGTCTGGAGCACACAGCCCCGGTTCACGGTGGCGGCGTCCTCAAGGGTCACCAGATCGGTCTCCGGAAGCCAGTAGCTCTCGACCCACACACCCTTGCCGATCCGCGCGCCGAGCCCGCGCAGCCACGCCGTCATCACCGGCGTACCGGGCACCGAACCCGCGAGCCACGGCACCGCGAGCACCTCGACGAAGGTGTCGGCCAGCTCGTTGCGCCACACGAAGGAGGACCACAGCGGATGCTCACCGCTGTGATGCCGCCCCACCAGCAGCCACTTCGCGACGATCGACACCACTCCGGCGACGGCCCCCGCCGCCAGCAGCACCAGCCCGGACAGCAGCGGCGCCCAGACGCCCAGCGCACACAGCGCGGCGATCGTCAGCACCGCGAGCCCCGCCGAGCAGAACACCGGCACGATCCGGCACAGCTCCACCAGACCCCGTGCCCACAGCAGCCGGGCCGGCGGATCGTAGGTCAGGCTCTGGTCGCCGTCGGCCGCGGAGCGCGGCAGCTTGACCGGCGGCAGCCCCAGATACGAGGTGCCCTTCTTGGCCTTCTTCGGCGTCGCCGACAGCACGCCGACCAGCCCGCCGTCCGGCACGGTCCGTCCGGGCCCGGTCATCCCCGAGTTCCCGAGGAAGGCCCGCCGCCCGATCTCCGCACGCCCGATCCGCATCCAGCCGCCACCGAGCTCGTACGGCGCGGTCAGGGTGTCGTCGGCCAGGAACGCGCCCTCGCCGACCGTCGTCAGGCTCGGCAGCGCGAGCACCGTGGACACCTCGGCGCCCCGCCCGATCCGCATCCCGAGCAGCCGCAGCCACACCGGCGTGACCAGCCCGGCGTACAGCGGGAACAGGGTGTCGCGGGAGCGGTCCATCAGCTGGGTGACGGTCCAGGCCTGCCAGCCGACCCTGCTGTGCGTGGGGTGCGTGCCCTCGCGCAGGCCGAGGCTCAGCAGTCGTACGCCGATCAGGATCAGCAGCGCGTACGCCGCCCCGAAGGCGAGCGTCGCCGGCACGAGGGCCAGCGCGGCGCCCGCCAGGGGCGCGTCCGGCGTGAAGAACACCCGGGCCACGAGGAACGCGGCCGCCCCCGCCAGCACCGGCAGCGCGCTGAGCGCGAAGCCCGTGATGCCATACATGACACGCCAGTACGTCCCGCGCCGCGGCCGCTCCTTGGGCCAGTTGCGCTTGGCCTTGCCGAGCTTGACCGCGGGCGCGCCCGCCCAGCGCTGACCGGTCGGGATCTGCCCGGTGACCGCCGAGCCGGGGGCCACCTCGGCCCGCTTGCCGACGCGGGCGCCCGGGAAGATCATGCTGCGCGTGCCGACGACGGCGTGCGCGCCCACCTTCACGGTGCCGATCTCCAGGCGGTCGCCGTCCAGCCAGTACCCGGACAGGTCCACCTCGGACTCGACCGCGGCGCCGCGCCCGAGCTTGAGCAGCCCGGTGACCGGCGGCAGCGAGTGCAGATCGACCTCGGGCCCGACCTTGGCGCCCAGCGCCCGCGCGTACCGCTCCAGCCACGCCCCGGTCAGCGAGTTCGCCCCGGTGAAATCGGCCAGCCGCTCGGCCGTCCACAGCCGCACATGCACGCTGCCACCGCGCGGGTACCGGCCGGGCGTCACGCCCCGCAGCAGCATCCGCGCCCCGCCGGCGGCCAGCGCGAGCCGCCCCGGCGGGCTGAACAGCACCGCGGCGCCGGCCGCGAGCAGCCACCAGGGGGCGGTGGGCAGCCACGAGTAGGCGGGCAGCAGATTGCCGAGCACGGCCAGCGCGACCGTCCAGCGCAGGCCGAGCAGCGTGAACAGCGGAACGAGCAGCAGCAGCTGGATCAGCTGCGCACTGCGGGGCACCGGCGCGACGACGCGCTCCGCCCCGTCGTCGTGCACGGAGGCCTCGAGGTGCCGCGCCAGCTTGCGCAGCACCGGCTGCTGGTAGATGTCGAGGACGGCGGCGCTCGGATAGCGGGTACGCAGCCGCGTCGTCAGCTGGGCGGCGGCCAGACTGCCGCCGCCGATCGCGAAGAAGTCGTCGGAGGCACCGGTGACCGGGATGCCGAGCACCTCGGTCCACTGCTCGGCCAGCCACGCCTCGGTGCCGTAGAGCTGCTCCGCCGGGCCACCCGCCTCCAGGCCCTCCAGCGGCCACGGCAGCGCATTGCGGTCCACCTTGCCCGAGGTACGGGTCGGCAGATCCTCGACCGGCGCGAGCAGCGGCACGAGCGCGGCGGGCAGCTCCGCCCGCAGCTTCTGCACCGCCGTCGCCTGGTCCCAGCCGTCCTGGGTGACGACGTACCCGACGAGCAGCTGATTGCCGCTGCGAGCCGTCCGCACGGCGGCGGCCGCACCGGCCACCCCGGGCAGCGCCTGCAGCGCGGCGTCCACCTCACCGAGCTCGATCCGCCGGCCGCCGAGCTTGATCTGCTCGTCGGCCCGTCCGAGGAAGACCAGCCCCTCCGGCTCCGCCTTCACCAGGTCACCGCTGCGGTACGCCCGCTCCCAGCCGAGCGACTCCAGCGGGGCGTACTTCTCCGCGTCCTTCTCGGCATCGAGATACCGGGCCAGACCGACCCCGCCGATCACCAGCTGCCCGCTGGAACCCATCGGCACGGGCTCGCCGGCCTCGTCCACGACGGCCAGCTCCCAGCCGTTCAGCGGCAGCCCGATCCGGATCGGCTCCTCGCCGCCCATCAGCGACGCACAGGCCACCACGGTCGCCTCGGTGGGCCCGTAGGTGTTCCACACCTCGCGGCCCTCGGTCACCAGCCGCTGCGCCAGCTCGGGCGGGCAGGCCTCGCCGCCGAAGATCAGCAGACGTACGTCGCCCAGGGCCTCCACCTCCCAGAGCGCGGCGAGCGTGGGCACGGTCGACACGACCGTGATCTCCTGCTCGACCAGCCACGGCCCGAGATCGGCACCGCTGCGGACCTGCGAACGCGGCACCGGCACCAGACAGGCGCCGTACCGCCAGGCCAGCCACATCTCCTCGCAGGACGCGTCGAACGCGACCGAAAGACCCGCCATCACCCGGTCACCGGGCCCGATCGGCTCCTCGGTGAGGAACAGCGCGGCCTCGGCGTCCACGAACGCGGCGGCACTGCGGTGCGAGACGGCGACGCCCTTCGGCTTTCCGGTCGAGCCGGAGGTGAAGATGATCCAAGCGTCGTCCTCGACGCCGGGGCGGGCCGCGGGGACGTCACTGCGCGAGTGCACGGTCAGCTCGTGCCCGGCGCCGACGACGGCGCGTACGTCCGCCTCCCCGAACACCAGCTCGGCCCGCTCGTCCGGGTCCTCGGCGTCCACGGGGACATAGGCGGCGCCGGCCGCGAGTACGGCGAGGATCGCGACGTACAGGTCATTGGTGCCGGACGGCACGCGCACGCCCACCCGGTCGCCGCGCCCGACCCCGGCCTCGGCAAGTCCGCGCCGCAGCCGCTCCACCTCGACGGCCAGCGCCCGGTAGGTCAGGCTGGTCGTGCCGTCGTCCAGCGCCGGCTCGTCCGGATACGACCGCACGGACGCGTCGAAGATGTCGACGAGCGTGCGTGGGGAGGCCGCGGAGCCTCCGGAGAAGCGGGCGGTGTCGCCGAACTTCTCGCGGATCTCTTCGTCGAGCAGGCCGAGAGCATCGCTCTCGTGTATCGCTGCCATCCGGTCCTCGCGTCTCGATCCCGGATGCCTCCGGGGCGCTGGCGGGCCCGCAGGTATGCCTGGGGTTGTCCGGCTCCAGCTTCGTAACAAGCCGGAAATTTTAGTACGACGCTAGGTTGGGGGCCGGGCTTCGACCACTCCGGACCGCCGTTCGGGGCGTTCACGGACGCCGTATACGGGCGCTGACCTGGTGATCTTCAAGCGGACGAGATATGCCCCACACAGTGGGTGAGGTGCCGTTAACAGGGCGTCCGGATGGCCCATTCCCGGATGCCGTGAGCCCCGTGTTCAGCGGCAATGGACACAGGCCCCGGGGGTACCGCGGCCGGTGTCCCGATGCCGGAGGACGGATGTCGAACCCACCCCAGGGCGGTCGTACCGGCAGGGTCCTGCGCAGCACGGCCTCCGCGGTGCTGATCGTCCTCGCGTGCGTCCTGGCCCCGGTCACCGTGATCACGGTGTGGGTGCACGACATCGCCCTCGACACCGACCGCTACGTCAAGACGATGAAGCCGCTCGCCACCGACCGCGCGATCGAGGACGCCGTGCGCCACCGGCTCGTCGACGCGGTGGACGTCCGCGTGAACGGCAAGCAGGTGACCGCCGACATCTCCGACTGGCTGAAGTCACAGGGCCTGCCGCCCCGCGCGGCCGATGCCGTCAAGGCACTGGCCCCGCAGGTGGACGAGGCCGTCAACGCCGCCGCGGACCGGGTGGCGAAGCGTTTCGTCGAGAGCGACCGGTTCGAGAAGCTGTGGGTCACGGCGAACCGGACCGCCCACTCGGCCGTGGTGCACGCCCTCACCGGCAAGGGACGCGGGGCCATCGGCGTCGAGGAGGGCACCGTGACCCTCGACGTCGGATCGGCCGTGGAGCAGGTCAAGAAGGAACTGGTGAACGCCGGTGTGCAGCCGGCTTCCAAGATCCCGGCCGTCGAGAAGCAGGTCGTCCTGTTCAAGTCCGACGAACTCGACCAGTTCCAGGACGCGGCACACGCGCTGGACCTGGCCGGATACTGGATGCCGGTGATCACCGTGCTGCTCGGGGCCGCGGGCATCCTGCTGGCCCGCCGTCGCCGCCGTGCCCTGGCGAAGGCGGCCCTCGGAGCGGCCTTCGGCTGCCTCGTCGTGGCCATCGGCCTCGTCGTCGCCCGCCGCTACTACCTGGACCATCTGCCGCCGACCATCCTGTCCGAGCCAGCGGCGGCCTCGGTCTTCGACACACTCCTGCGCTTCTTGAAGGTCACCCTGCGGACCGTGATCGTGCTCGGCGTGGTCGTCGCCCTCGGCGCCTACCTCGTCGGCCCCGGGCGACTGCCCCGCGCGGTACGCGGCTGGGCCGAGCAGGGCGCCGACACCACGGCCCGGTGGGCCGACTCGCACGGCATCACCACGGGCCGGGCCGGGACCTGGACCGAGGCCAACCGCAGGTGGCTCACCATCGGCGTCCTGCTGCTGATCACTCTGGTGTTCGCACTGTGGAACAACCCGACGGTCCTGACGATCGTGGTCCTGCTGATCGTCCTGCTCGCGGCACTCCTGGTGATCGCCCTGCTCGCGGCCGACGGCCGCAGAAGAGTCACAGGGACCCCGGAAAAGCAAGAAACCCCTGGTTGACAGGGGTTTCAGCTGGTGTCCGAGGGGGGACTTGAACCCCCACGCCCGATAAAGGGCACTAGCACCTCAAGCTAGCGCGTCTGCCATTCCGCCACCCGGACAAGGTGTCTGTCGCGCGTGGTTTCCCCCGCGGCGACAGAGGAAACATTACCAGGCTTTCGAGGGGTGCCCGATCACCCCCCGTCGCGACGTGAACTGCGTGTGACGGGTCGCGGCCGGTCTTGGGCCGGGCCGCCGCGAGGGGCAGGATGAGGGGGACCACCGGCAGCGACCGCGCGGAAGGAAGCAGCGTGAGTGAGACGGGCACGACCAGGGGCGTCACCGGCGAGGACGAGGTCGTGGACCTCTGCCGCGAGCTGATCCAGATCGACACCAGCAACTACGGCGACCACTCGGGTCCCGGTGAGCGCAAGGCGGCCGAGTACGTCGCCGAGAAGCTCGCCGAGGTGGGCCTCGAACCGCAGATCTTCGAGTCGCACCCAGGGCGTGCCTCCACGGTGGCCCGCATCCAGGGCGAGGACCCCTCCAGGCCCGCGCTGCTCATCCACGGCCACACCGACGTCGTACCGGCCAACGCCGTCGACTGGACCCACCACCCCTTCTCCGGCGAGGTCGCGGACGGATGCGTGTGGGGGCGCGGGGCCGTCGACATGAAGGACATGGACGCGATGACCCTGGCGGTCGTGCGTGACCGGCTGCGCAGCGGCCGCAGGCCGCCGCGGGACATCGTGCTCGCGTTCCTCGCCGACGAGGAGGCCGGCGGCAAGTTCGGCGCCCGGTTCCTCGTCGACAAGCACCCCGGCCTGTTCGAGGGCGTCACCGAGGCGATCAGCGAGGTCGGCGGGTTCTCGTTCACCGTGAACGAGCAGCGGCGGCTCTATCTGATCCAGACGGCAGAGAAGGGCATGCACTGGATGAAGCTGACCGTGGCCGGTACGGCCGGACACGGGTCGATGATCCACCGGGACAACGCCATCACCGAACTGTCGGAGGCGGTCGCGCGGCTCGGCCGGCACACGTTCCCGGTGCGGGTCACCAAGACCACGCGGGCCTTCCTCGACGAACTCGGTGATGCCCTCGGCACCGAGCTGGACCCGGAGAACATGGAGGGCACCCTCGCCAGGCTCGGCGGCATCGCCAAGCTCATCGGCGCGACCCTGAGCAACACGGCCAACCCCACCCAGCTCGGCGCCGGCTACAAGGTCAACGTCATCCCGGGCGAGGCCACCGCCCACGTCGACGGCCGGTTCCTGCCCGGCTTCGAGGAGGAGTTCCTCGCCGACCTCGACAAGATCCTCGGGCCCAAGGTCCGGCGCGAGGACGTGCACGCCGACAAGGCCGTCGAGACGAGCTTCGACGGGGCGCTGGTGGACGCCATGCAGTCCGCGCTGGTCGCCGAGGACCCGGCCGCGAAGGCGATCCCCTACATGCTCTCCGGCGGCACGGACGCCAAGTCCTTCGACGACCTGGGGATCCGCGGCTTCGGCTTCGCCCCGCTGAAGCTGCCGCCGGAGCTGGACTTCGCCGGCATGTTCCACGGCGTCGACGAGCGGGTACCGGTCGATGGGCTGAAGTTCGGGGTCCGGGTGCTCGACCGGTTCATCGATGCGTCCTGAATCGACCCACTGAAACGACACTTCAGAATTCGACCAGACGTACTGGGCGTGACCGGCGAGAGTGAACCCGCTCATAGGGTCGTAGCCCTATTAGTTCCTCCTCGTTACAGGTGATGTGATCAGCTACTTGTGATCGCATTGCCAACAAGGAGGAATAATGATCAAGAAGGTCGTCGCCGCTGCGGCTGCCACCGGTGGGCTGGTTCTCGCGGGCGCGGGCCTGGCCGTTGCCGACTCCGGTGCCCAGGGTGCCGCGGTGCACTCCCCGGGCGTTCTGTCGGGCAACGTGGTTCAGGTTCCGGTTCACGTCCCCGTGAACGTCTGCGGCAACACGATCTCGGTGATCGGGCTGCTGAACCCCGCCTTCGGCAACACCTGCATCAACAAGTGACGTTGTGCCTCGCCCCGTGAAAAGGGGCTGAGCCCGTCGGCCCCGGAGCGCGTGCCATGCGCTCCGGGGCCGACCGGCCTTTCTGGACGTCGGTGGAATTCCCGACGTCGTCCATTCGGAACAACGTCGAAGGCAGGTAATCAGCAAATGCGACAGGTCACCCGCAAGGGCCTGATGACCGTGGCGGCCGCGACCGGCGTCATCGCCGCCGCGGGCGGCACGGCCCACGCGACCGGCGCGGGGGCGCACGGCTCCAGCTCGCACTCGCCCGGCGTGCTGTCGGGCAACACGGTGCAGGCGCCGGTGCACGTGCCGGTCAACGTCTGCGGCAACACCGTCAATGTCGTCGGGGTGCTCAACCCGTCGATCGGCAACAGCTGCGCCAACCACGGCGGCTCCGGCGGCGGCTCAGGAGCCTCGGCCGACGGGCACGCCAGTGACTCGCCCGGTGTCGGCTCGGGCAACCACGTCGAGGCGCCGGTGCATGTGCCGGTCAATGTGTGCGGCAACAGTGTCGACATCATCGGCATCGGCAACCCCAGCTCGGGCAACGACTGCGGCAACGGCGGCGGGGGGCACACCCCGCCGGGGTCGCCGGAGCAGCCCGGTAACCCCGGGAATCCGGGCAACCCTGGTAATCCCGGGAATCCGGGTAACCCCGGGAACCCTGGTAATCCCGGGAACCCCGGCAATCCGGGAAACCCCGGTAATCCCGGAAACCCGGGGAACCCTGGAAACCCCGGAAACCCCGGAAACCCGGTCGAGCCGACCCACCCCGGTTCCCCGAGCACGCCGCCCGGCAATGGCGGCGTGACCCCGGGCGGCGGCTCCTCGCACGCGAACCAGCCGGGCGCCCACTTCGTCACCCAGCCCCAGGGCGACGCACAGCTCGCCCAGACCGGCAGTGACCTGCCGATGGGCCTCGTCCTGCCGGTCGGCGCGGGTGCGCTGCTGGCGGGCGCGATGCTGTACCGCAAGGCACGGCCGTCGGAGTAGGCGAAAGCCGTAGGGCACGACGTCCGGCCCGGCCTCCGGCGGACAACGGAGCGGGGCCCCCCCCCCCGGGGCCCCCCCCTCTTTTTCCCCCCCCCCCCCCCCCTCCTTTTCCCTCCCCCCCCCCCCCCCCCCCCCACCCACGTACCCTCCCACCTCAACCCCACCCCC
>NZ_JBHTRZ010000010.1:101181-136707 GCF_042795335.1 Streptomyces sp. NPDC056479
AACTCGGTCGGCTGACCGGCGTGGGGGGGGGGGGAAAAGGGGGGGGGAAAAGATCTCAGGCCCGACCCCGAAAAAAAAGGGGGGCGCCCCCCCCTTCGGCTCCCCCCGCTCCGTGTCGTCCCGTAATCTCCCTTGTCTTCCTGTCGCCTCAGCTCACCACGTCGCCCGCACCTGGCGGATGATCCGGCGGCGCAACCGCACCCTGCGGCTGCCGTCGCGCAGCAGGCTCAGGCGGTCCAACTCCCAGTGTCCGTACTCGGCATGGTCCGTCAGCAGGCGTGTGGCGTCCTTGCGGGAGACCCCGCGCGGTACGTACACGTCGACAAATTCGTATTCCGGCATCGCATCTATTGTGCGGGCTGGGGCCCGGTACGGATAGCGTCTGCACTATGTCTGATGCTGTGCAGCCCACCGCTGCCGAGGTACGTGCCGCCGCCGAGGCGGTCAAGACCGCGCTCGACCGCCACCTGGCCGCGGTCGAACGCCGGTCGGGTGAGGACGATCCGGCCGTCTACGAGGCGTTCAACGAGCTGGCCGCGGCCGCCGAGACCTACGACGAGCTGCTCTACGACCGCTACGACGAGGTCACTCCCTTCGAGATCCCCGGTACGGAGGACGCCCTGCCGCCGTACATCGGCCCCGAGGAACCGAACGCGCTGAGCGTGCTGATCCGCCGCGACTACGCCGTGGTGGAGCCGCAGCGCCTGCTGGCGCAGGCCCAGCGGGTCGAGGCGGCGGACTACGACGACGGAGCGGAAGCGGACGCCTCCGGCACGGTGCACGGGGCGCTCGGCATCCTGTTCGGCGAGTTCGAGCCGGACGAGATCGCCTCCCGGCACAAGGAGTTCGGCCTGGAGGAGGGCGACTCCACGCTCTGGGTGACCGCGGCGGACGATCAGACCGACCCCGGCGAATGGCTGGAGGCGCCCTTCGAGGGGGTCGATCCGCAGCGGGTGGTCTGCCGCTTCGACGTCAGCACGGTGTTCGACGACGACCTGGACGCCGACGGGAACGAAGGGGACGACGAGGACAGCGACGAGGACATCGAGGACGAGCTCGACACGGACCTCGACGAGGACGACCTCGAACCTCTGGACGCGGATCGCTGACACCTGGCGCGGCTGATTCGACGGCGGCGGTCACGGAGGTTTCCGTGACCGCCGCAGTTTTGTGCCCGGGGGCGTGATCGCGCGCGAATCTGCCGGTCAGCCCCCGGACGGCACCTGTGGTGCGAGCAGGACCGGCAGGCGGGTGGTGCGGGGCTTGGCCGGGATCTCGGCCACCGCCCGGGAGAGGGCCTGCTCCGCACCGTGCACCACGGAGAGGTGGCGGTCGGCGCGGCTGAAGGCCGTGTAGACCCAGGGGCGGCTGAGGGACTGGGCCGCGTCTCCGGGCAGCACCACGACCACCGCCGGCCACCGGCCGCCCGCCGCCTGATGGGCGGTCAGCGCCCAGCCGTGCCGTACGGACTGCTCCACCCGCTCCTTGGGCACGACCACGGCCTCGCCCGCGCAGTCGAGGTGCAGTCCCTCGGCGTCGGCCTTCACCACCCGGCCCGGCACGGTACGGCCCGGCGCGGGGGAGTACGCGACACGGTCACCCGGGTCGAAGCCGCCGAAGCGGCCCGGGCCCGGGTTGAGCCGCTCCTTGAGCGCGGCGTTGAGCGCGCGCGTGCCGGCCGCGCCGCCATGGCCCGGCGTGATCACCTGGGTCTCCTCGGCCGGGATGCCGATCGCCCGCGGCACCGAGTCCGCGACGAGCTGCGCGGCGCGGTGCACGGCCTCGCCCGCGTCCCGCACCGGCACGATCACGACCTCCTTGCCGGGCGCCTCGACCTGGGTCAGCTCGCCGATGCCGATGCCGGACACCAGCTCGCCCAGCGGGCCGGGGTCCGGCCGTCGCGAGGCGATCTGCGGGCAGATCCGCGCCGCCAGCAGATCGGCGAACACCCGCCCCGGCCCCGCCGACCACAGCACCCCGGGGTCCCCGGCCAGCACCAGCCGGGCCCCGTCCGGCAGCGACTCCGTGAGCAGTGCGGCCGTCTCGACGTCCAGCAGCGGTGCGTCGAGCACGATGAGCAGCTCGAGATCGAGCGCCCCGTCCGCGTCCCGGCCGGGTCCTTCGGCACCGGAGAGCAGACCGGCCACGGTGGCGACGCCTCCCGTCTCCGCCGCGGCGTCCGACCCGCCGAGCAGCGCCGAGAAACGCTCCCGGCCGAGCGGGCCGTGCGTGGCCGCCCAGGCGCGCAGCCCGAGCTCCCGCGCCGCGCCCAGCAGCGCCGCCGGTTCGGCGCGGGACGCCTCCCCGCCGGTGTGGAGGACCAGGCCGTTCGCCGCGACCGCACGGATCAGGTCGGCGGCGGAGCCCGCGCCGGCCGCCGCTCCCTCCCACTCCTCGGCCGAACCGTCCTGCTTGGGCACCGAGTTGATCACCCGAGCCAGCCCGTCGGCGAGGCTCTCCTCCGCGAGTGCGTACCGCTCCAGGCCGACGAGGACACGCACGGGCCGCTCCTCGTCCTCCGCCGCCTCCTCGTCCCGTACGGCCGGGGCGCCGGGCCCGTCCAGGGCGTCCTGGAAGGCCAGCGCATCGCCCTCGGCCAGGGAGCTCTGCACGGCCGCATCGGCGTCCCGCACCCCCCGCTGGACCAGCGCGGCGGTGAGCGTCGGCAGCTCCAGGGCCGTGTGCCCGGCCAGCGCCGCCTGCTCCAGCAACCAGCCGGTGACCGCCCGCCCGCGCCGCTCGTCGTCCGGTCCGCACTCCGCGCCGAGCAACGCCCGCGCGAACCCGTCGGCCTGCTCTGGCCGTACACCGCCGACGCGCAGCAGCTGCCAGGGGTCCGCCCGCAGCTGGTCGGCGGCACCCTCGCCGAGCGCCGCGGCGGCCTGCGCGGCGAGCGCGTCCGGAGCGCCGCCCTCGGTCAGCACGCCCCGTACGGACTCGACGGCGTCCGATGCGGGGACCGCGGGCGCGGCGGGCGCCGGCATGGGCTGCGGTCGGCGGGCCGGCTCCGGAGCGGGGCGACGTGGTGGCTCCGGCTCGCTGAAGACGGCGGCCGTGGGCTTGGCGCCGCTCTCCACGGCCCTTACGGCCGCGAGCAGATCGGCGGCCGTCCCGCTGAGCTTGCCCCCGCTCTCGACGGGCCCCTGCCGCTCGGCCTTGCGTCGCTCGATCCGCTCGCGCTCGACCCGCTGAGCGGCGAGCTCGGCCTCGGCCTCCGACGGCTTCGCCGCGCTGTCGCCGTCCTCGGCCGTGGAGGTCTCGGCAGAGGCGCTCTCGCCGACGCCGCCCTCGGCGGCGCCCGCACCCTCGGTCCCCGGTGCCCCGTCCTGCGTCGCGGCCCCCGGCGTCCCCGGCTCCGGGTTCTCCGTGGTCTCGGGTGGCTCCGTGCTCACAGCGTGCTCCAGTCGTGATCGGGATAGCGGTGCACCGGTGCCGACACGTCGTCGAGCGCCCGGCAGATCTCGTCAGGAAGACTAAGGGCCTCCACTGACAACGCCGCTGTGAGCTGCTGTGCGTTGCGCGCGCCGATGACGGGCGCGGCCACGCCGGGCCGGTCGCGGACCCAGGCGAGGGCGACCTGGAGCGGGGAGACGGCCAGCCCGTCGGCCGCCGTCTGCACGGCGTCCACGATCCGGCTCGCCGTGTCGTCGAGGTACGGCGCGACGAACGGCGCCAGATGCTCCGAGGCGCCGCGCGAGTCCGGTGGCGTCGAGTTGCGGTACTTGCCGGTCAGGACGCCCCGGCCGAGCGGGGAGGAAGGGAGCAGGCCGACGCCCAGATCGAGCGCGGCCGGCAGCACCTCGCGCTCCACGCCCCGCTGGAGCAGCGAGTACTCCAGCTGTGTGCTCGCCAGCCGGGTCCGTATGCCGGGCGCCGCGAGCTGCCAGGTCGCCGCCTTGGCGAGCTGCCAGCCGCAGAAGTTGGACACGCCCGCATAGCGCGCGCGACCGCTGCTGACCGCGATGTCGAGCGCCTGGAGGGTCTCCTCCAGCGGTGTGTACGGGTCGAAGGCGTGGATGTGCCAGACGTCGACGTAGTCCGTGCCGAGCCGGGCCAGCGAGGCGTCCAGCGCGGAGAGCAGATGGCCGCGCGAGCCGTCGAAACGGCGGTCCGGGTCGGGCACGCTGCCCGCCTTCGTCGAGATGACCAGGTCCCGCCGCGGGATCAGCCCTTCCATGAGCCGGCCCAGCAGGTACTCGGCCTCCCCGTCGCCGTACACGTCCGCCGTGTCGACGAGGGTGCCGCCCGCCTCCCAGAACGTCTTCAAGAGGTCCGCTGCGTCGTGCTCGTCGGTGTCCCTGCCCCAGGTGAGGGTGCCGAGCCCGATACGGGACACGCGCAGGCCGGTGCGGCCGAGATGCCTCTGCTCCATGAACGCCGAGATTACTGGCCAGAACCTGCCATGTGGGGGCCTGTGGATAACCAGTTTTCAGTACGGTCACCGGGGCTGCGCAGGGCCTGCCGGGCGACGCCCGCCACATCGGCCTCCCCGCCGGGGGTCCCCCGCGCTATGGTCGGGCCCACAAGGGACGTTACTGATCGGTAAGGGGATCGGCCATGCAGCTCGGGATCAACCTCGGCTACTGGGGTGCGGGAATGGACGCGGACAATCTCGCCGTCGCGCAGGAGGCCGACCGGCTGGGGTACGCCGTGTGCTGGGCCGCCGAGGCGTACGGCTCGGACGCGGCCACCGTGCTCAGCTGGGTCGCCGCCCAGACCGAGCGCATCGACGTCGGCTCCGCCATCTTCCAGATCCCGGCCCGCCAGCCGGCCATGACCGCGATGACCGCCGCCACCCTGGACTCGCTCTCCGGCGGCCGTTTCCGGCTCGGCCTCGGCGTCTCCGGACCGCAGGTCTCCGAGGGCTGGTACGGCGTCAAGTTCGACAAGCCGCTGGCCCGCACGCGTGAGTACGTCGAGATCGTCCGCAAGGCCATGACGCGCGAGCGCCTGTCGTACCAGGGCCAGCACTGGACGCTGCCGCTGCCCGACGGCCCCGGCAAGCCGATCAAGCTGACCGTGCACCCGCAGCGCGAGCACATCCCGCTGTACATCGCCGCCATCGGCCCGAAGAACCTCGAGCAGACCGGCGAGATCGCCGACGGCGCACTGGTGATCTTCCCCTCCGCCGACCACCTGGAGGACACCACCGTCAAGCACCTGCGCGCCGGACGCGAGAAGGCCGGCAAGACCCTCGACGGGTTCGACATCTGCCCGACCCTGCCGCTCGCCGTCGGCGACGACAAGGACGTGGCCACGCTCGCCGACACCTTCCGCCCCTACACCGCGCTGTACGTCGGCGGCATGGGCAGCCCCAAGCAGAACTTCTACAACCAGCTCGCCCAGCGCATGGGCTACGAGAAGGAAGCCGCCGAGATCCAGACCAAGTACCTCTCCGGCGACAAGCAGGGCGCCGCGGCCGCCGTACCGCAGGACCTCATCGACAACACCACCCTGCTCGGCTCCGTCGACCGCATCGCGGACCGGATGAAGGCGTATGCCGCGGCCGGGGTCACCACGCTGTCCCTCGCGCCCGCCGGCTTCACGCTCGACGAGCGGCTCGCCTCGCTCCGCGCCGGCACCGAGGCCCTGGAGCGCGCCGGGCTCGCGTAGCCGCGAAGCGCGCTCAACAGGAGGTTTCAGCGGCCGTGGTGGGGGCTCGGGGGGTCTTCCCCGCCACGGCCGTCACGCAGAACAACGCGCGCGTGCCCACGCGGTTACGCCCCCGTCGTGACCCCGATGGTCATTCTTTTGGCGGAGTTGTCCGCCGTAGCTGTTGCAGCACCTCTCTCACCGCATTTGACTCGTTCTTTGCGGAATCCTGCGGCGTCCTGCAGAGAGGTGCCCCACGATGCTTTCGGCCAAGAGTCTGTTCCAAGAGATCCTCGACAACGACGAGTCATATCGCCTGTTCTGCTCCATCGCCGCCAGCGGGGAGACCCAGGGCGGCTGGGAGAACGCGCGCATCGCCGCGCTCGTGCCCGACAGCGAGCGCGCCATGGCCCCTAAGATCACCCGGCACGGCGCCGACGAGGACAAGCACGGGCGCATCTTCAACGCCCTGCTGAAGAAGCGCGGTCTGCAACCCGTCCCCGTCCCGCCCGAGACCGACTACACGATGCTCCTGGAACGGCACGGCATCGGGCTCGCCCACGACAAGCTCAAGGCCGACAAGCCGCTCACGGTCGACGACGTCATCACCTACCTCGCACACAGCCGGGTCACCGAGCAGCGCGCCGCCGACCAGATGATCATGCTCCGCAACTATTTCTCCGACCATCCCGTGGTCGGCAAGGCCGTGCGGATGATCTCCAACGACGAGGACAACCACCTCGCCTACACCCACGAGGAGCTGCTGCGCTTCGCCGCCGCCGGGCACGGCCGGCTGATCCAGCGCACCCTGCGCGAGTGCGCGCTCGCCGAGATCCGGGTCTACCGGGACGTCAGCCTCGCGGTCATGGACCACATGGGACGCATCCTCGGCTGGCCCCGGGCCAAGGCCGCCGTGCTCGCCGCAGGCATCCACGCCGTGTACGCCTGGGAGCGGTTCGCGGGCTGGCGGCGCATGGTGTCCCTGAAGATGCCGGAACGACGCGACGCCCTGGGCGGACCCGCCACCTCGGCACCCGAGTTCGCCTGACGACCGCGGCCGGCCCGACTACAACCAGCCCCGGCGCTTGAACAGCCGGTACAGCAGCACCTCGACGGCGGCCATGCCCGCGATCAGCACCGGGTACGACCCGATCCAGTGCAGCTCGGGCATGTGCTCGAAGTTCATGCCGTAGATCCCCGCGATCATCGTGGGGACCGCGGCCATGGCCGCCCACGCGGAGATCTTCCGCATGTCGTCGTTCTGCCGGACGCTCATCTGCGCCAGATGCGCCGAGAGGACGTCGGAGACCAGCCGGTCCAGGCCCTCCACGGACTCGTTCACGCGCGTGAGGTGGTCGCTCACATCACGGAAGAAGGGCTGCGCCTTGTCGTGCACGAAGGGCACGCGCGCGCCGATCAGGCCTGTGCCCGCGAGCCGGGCCAGGGGCTGCGCGAGCGGGCCGGTGGCCTTGCGGAACTCCATGATCTGCCGCTTGAAGGCGTAGATGCGCGAGGCCGTGTGCCGTGACCCGCCGCCGGTCGGCGAGAACACCTCTGCCTCCAGCTCCGACAGGTCGGTGCCCAACTCGCCCGCCACGTCCAGGTAGTGGTCGACCACGGCGTCGGCGATCGTGTAAAGCACCGCCGTGGGACCATGCCGCAGCATCTCCGGCTCGTGTTCCAGACGGCTACGGACGACCCCGAGCGGCGCCTCCTCGCCATGCCGGACGGTCACCACGAACGAGTCGCCGATGAAGACCATGACCTCGCCGGAGGAGACGATGTCGCTCTTCGGCTCGTACCCGACCGGCTTGAGCACCATGAACAGCGAGTCGTCGTACACCTCCAGCTTGGGCCGCTGGTGGGCGTTCAGGGCGTCCTCCACGGCCAGCGGATGCAGCCCGAACTCCTCGGTGACCTTGTCGAACTCTTTCTCCGTCGGTTCGTACAGGCCGATCCAGACGAACGCGTCGTCCTGCAGACGGCACAGATCCAGGGCGTCGGAGAAGTCCGCGGGCCCCTCCGTCCGGCGCCCGTCACGGTAGATGGCGCAGTCGACGATCACGGAGCGTATTCTCCCGCCCTCCGGCCCCGAACGCACCCCGTCGTGCGCCTACCCTGGGCGGCATGCCCACGCTGATCCTGGTCCGGCACGGACGTTCCACCGCCAACACCGAGGGACTGCTCGCCGGGTGGACGCCCGGCGTCGCCCTCGACGAGCGCGGGGCCGCGCAGGCCGCCGCACTGCCCGGACGGCTCACCGAGCTGCCGATCTCCGAGGTCGTCACCAGCCCGCTCCAGCGCTGTCAGGAGACGATCCGGCCGCTTCTCGACGCCCGGCCCGGCCTCACCGCGCACACCGACGACCGGATCGGGGAGTGCCACTACGGCGACTGGTCCGGCCGCAAGCTCGCCGAGCTCAAGGACGAGCCGCTGATGGAGGTCGTACAGGCCCATCCGTCGGCGGCGGCGTTCCCCGGCGGGGAGTCGATGCGGGCCATGCAGACCCGCGCCGCCGAGGCCGTACGCGAGTGGAACGCGCGCGTGGAGCGCGATCACGGCGCCGACGCCGTGTTCCTGATGTGCTCCCACGGCGACATCATCAAGTCGCTCGTGGCGGATGCGCTGGGTCTTCATCTCGACCTCTTCCAGAGGATTTCCGTAGAACCGTGTTCCATCACCGCGATCCGCTACACACGCCTGAGGCCGTTCCTCGTACGCCTCGGCGACACCGGTGACTTCGCGTCCCTCGCCCCGCGCGAGGAGGCGCCGGCCGGCGACGCGACGGTCGGGGGCGGCGCGGGCGCACCGTGATCGTCGGGCGCAGTAGGGTGAAGCGGTCGAAGCTGCGCCGTACCTTCGCCGGCTCACGATTCGCCGTACACACGATTCGCCGTACTCACGATTCCAATGGAGACAGGACGTGTCCCGTCAGGTGTTCCTCTACGACCCCCCGGACCGCTTCGTGGCCGGCACGGTAGGACTGCCCGGACGCCGTACGTTCTTCCTCCAGGCCACCGCAGGCTCCCGGGTGACCAGCGTGGCCCTGGAGAAGACCCAGGTCGCCGCCCTCGCCGAGCGCATGGACGAACTGCTCGACGAGGTCGTGAGGCGCAGCGGCGGCAGCGCCGCGGTCCCCGCCATGGCGCCCAACGAGATCGGCGACACGGGCCCGCTGGACACCCCCATCGAGGAGGAGTTCCGCGTCGGCACCATGGCGCTCGCCTGGGACGGCGAGGAGCAGCGCATGATCGTCGAGGCGCAGGCCCTCGTGGAGCTCGACGCGGACTCCGAGGAGGACCTCGCCGAGGCCGAGGAGCGCCTCCTGCAGGACGAGGAGAACGGACCCCCGATGCTGCGGGTCCGGCTCACCGGCGTACAGGCGAGGGCCTTCGCCAAGCGCGCCCTGGACGTCGTCAACGCCGGGCGGCCGCCGTGTCCGCTGTGCAGCCTCCCGCTCGACCCGGAAGGACACGTATGTCCGCGCCAGAACGGATACCGCCGCGGAGCATGACCCCGGTGGAACTGCTCACCGACGGTGAGCTGACCGTGCGCGGCCGCATCCGGGAGGCGTCCAACGCGGCGCTGTTCTGCACGGTGGCGCACGAGGGGCAGGAGGCGTCCTGCGTGTACAAGCCGGTCGCCGGTGAGCGGCCGCTGTGGGATTTTCCCGACGGCACGCTCGCGCAGCGCGAGGTCGCCGCGTACGAGATCTCCGAGGCGACCGGCTGGGGACTAGTACCGCCCACCGTGCTGCGGGAGGGGCCGTACGGCGAGGGCATGGTCCAGCTGTGGATCGACGTGACGCCCGAGGCGGAGCTGCTCGCCCTCGTGGACGGCGAGGAGCCCGAGCCCGGCTGGAGGTCGATCGGCCTCGCCGACGTCGGTGAGGGCAGGACCGCGCTGCTCGTGCACTCCGACGACGAGCGGCTGCGCCGCATGGCGGTCCTGGACGCCGTGATCAACAACGCCGACCGCAAGGGCGGGCATCTGCTGCCCACCGAGGACGGCCGGCTCTACGGCATCGACCACGGCGTCACCTTCAACGTCGAGAACAAGCTGCGGACGCTGCTGTGGGGCTGGGCGGGTGAGCCGCTGACCGACGAGGCCGTCGAGGTGCTCGGTGGCCTGCGGGACGGTCTGAAGGAGGGCGCCGCGATGGCCGTACGGCTGGCCGGGCTGATCACCGCCGCAGAGGTGGCGGCCACACGCGCGCGTGTCGAGGCGCTGCTGGCGTCGGGGAAGCATCCGGAGCCGAGCGGGGAGTGGCCGGCCATTCCCTGGCCGCCCGTGTAGGAGCACACTGGCGGGGTATCGCGCAAGAACGCCTCACCGGCCATCCGGCCTGGTCCGGTTCGTGTACGGAACATCCGCCCGGTTAGGCTCATGACATGTATGCCTGGCCCGCTTCTGAGGTCCCCGCCCTGCACGGTCAGGGCCGCGACCTGAGGATCCACGACACCGCGACCGGCGGTCTGGTCACCCTCGACCCCGGTCCCGTCGCCCGTATCTACGTCTGCGGCATCACCCCGTACGACGCCACCCACCTGGGTCACGCGGCGACCTACAACGCGTTCGACCTCGTGCAGCGCGTGTGGCTCGACACCAAGCGGCAGGTTCACTACGTCCAGAACGTCACCGACATCGACGATCCGCTCCTGGAGCGGGCCGAGCGCGACGACATCGACTGGGCCGCCCTCGCCGAGAAGGAGACCGCACTCTTCCGCGAGGACATGACCGCCCTGCGGATGCTGCCGCCGCGGCACTACATCGGCGCGGTGGAGGCGATACCCGGCATCGTCCCGCTCGTCGAGCGCCTGCGGGACGCCGGCGCCGCCTACGAACTCGAAGGCGACACCTACTTCTCCGTCGAGTCCGACCCCGACTTCGGCAAGGTGTCGAACCTCGACGCCGCCGCGATGCGACTGCTGTCCGCCGAGCGCGGCGGCGACCCCGAGCGGGCCGGCAAGAAGAACCCGCTCGACCCGATGCTGTGGATGGCCGCCCGTGAGGGCGAGCCCAGCTGGGACGGCGGTTCGCTCGGGCGCGGCCGGCCCGGCTGGCACATCGAGTGCGTCGCCATCGCCCTCGACCACCTCGGCATGGGCTTCGACGTCCAGGGCGGCGGCTCCGACCTCGCCTTCCCGCACCATGAGATGGGCGCCTCGCACGCCCAGGTGCTGACCGGCGAGTTCCCCATGGCCAAGGCCTATGTCCACGCGGGCATGGTCGGTCTGCACGGCGAGAAGATGTCCAAGTCCAAGGGCAACCTCGTCTTCGTCTCCCAGCTGCGCCGCGACGGCGTCGACCCCGCCGCCATCCGGCTCGCCCTGCTCGCCCACCACTACCGGGCCGACTGGGAGTGGACCGACCAGGTGCTGGAGGAGGCCGTGGCCCGCCTCGGGCGCTGGCGGGCGGCCGTGTCCCGGCCCGACGGACCGGGAGCCGAGGCCCTCGTCGAGGAGATCCGCGCCGCCCTCGCCGACGACCTGGACGCCCCGGCCGCGCTCGCCGCGGTGGACCGCTGGGCCGCGCGGCAGGACGCCGAGGGCGGCACGGACATCGGCGCCCCCGGCGTCGTATCGCGGGCCGTGGACGCGCTGTTGGGCGTGGCGCTGTAACACGCCGTAGCACTCAGAGCATGTGAAAGGGGCGCTTCCTCCGCACGGAGGAAGCGCCCCTCGTGTCACCCGGTCCTGGGCGGATCGGTTCCTGTCAGATCCTGCGGATGTGGATGCTGCGCAGGATGTGCGGCGAGCCGGCCTCCCAGATGCCGACCACCTGGTTGCCGAACGCGAAGGCCTCCTGGACCGCGCCGTGGGTCTGGGGGCTCGGGTTGAACAGGACCCTCAGCTGGCCGCCGATGCGCAGCGCGATCACGCTGGGCTGCCCGGGCAGCGGCTGGACGATGTCGATGTAGCCGTCGGCGAGGTCCGCCTGCAGCTCCTGTGTCTGGATCTGCTGCTGGACGTGCTGCACGGCGACCTGCGCGAGCTGCTGCAGTTGCTGCTGCACCTGCTGCTCGACCTGTTGCCGCTGCCCCATCTGCTGACCCATTTGCTGACCCGGCTGCTGACCCTGCTGACCCGGCTGCTGCCCCATCGCCTGCTGCCCGAGCTGCTGCAGCAACTGCTGGAACGGCTGCTGCTGGCCGAGCTGCTGGAGCTGCTCCAGGGAGCCGCTCATGCCGTACGGCTGCTGCCGGCCGTAGACCTGCTGCTGCCCGAAGGGCTGCTGCTGCCCGAAGGGCTGCTGGTACGGCGATGTGCCGGGGAACTGCTGGCCCTGCTGTTGTCCCATGTGACTCATCTGCGGGGTGGTGCTCATTCGGGTGTCACCTTCCCTTGATGTGATGGGCTGCGTCAGCCGGTGATCACCAGGCCGACGATCTCGTCGTCCGAGAACCACACTCGGACATCGGGCCGTCCCCCCGCGAAGGCGGCATGGACCGCCTGACGGATCTCAGGGGACGGATGGTTCAGGTTCCGCCAGTCACCGGCCACGAACAGCCGGAGCCTGGGCGGAAGTTCACGGGGATACGGCAGCAACTCGTCCCAGTAGCGCTCGGCCTTGCCCGAGCCGATCGCCTGCGGGACCAGATAGGTGACCGCCGCCTTGATGTCGGGCCGGCTGCCGATCCGCTGGGAGGCGGGCCTGCCCGGAGCGTCCTGCTGCGGGGAACCCGTCGCCCGCAGTACCGCGCGGGCCCGCTCGGGGGACATCGGAGGCTGACCCGCCGCCCTGAGTATGCCCTGCAGCGCGGCCAGCGCGCCGACGACCACCGGGGAGGCGGACGACGTCCCGGAGAACGTGTCGGTGTACCAGGCGATCTCCTCGGGTCCGCCCTGCAGATCGCCGGGCCGGTCCCAGAAGCCGCCGGTCGTCGTCACCTCGCGACCCCAGCCCTGCGCGTCCACCCGGGCGCCGTAGTTGGAGAACCCGAGCCGTGAACGGTCCGGGCCGTGGTCGCGGCCGTGTGTGCCGGGCGGCGGTGCGCCCGCGCCGACCAGGACCGCGCCGGAGGGCGGGTTGGACGGGTTGAACGGGTTGCGCCACCACTCGGGGAATCCGTCCGGGCGACGCTCGTAGAGCGCGTCGTCGAGCGACTCGCCGCCGTTGCCCGCGGCCGCCACCACGAGGATCCCCTTGGCGGTGGCGTGGCGGACGGCGGCGAGGTCGTCCGGCCACCACTCGAGGCCGATGTAGCCGCGCTGGTCGTCGCGTTCGGCATACTCGAACCGGGGTCCCGGGCGGTGGAGTTCGATCAGCACGATGTCACCGGGGCTCAGCCGCTCGGCCGCCGCGTGGATCGCCGCCGCCGTGCCGATGTCCTGGAAGGACGCGGCCGCGGTCACCGTCTGCGGCACGATGCCGGTGACTCCGTACTCGTTGCGGTCGCCGCCGATCACCCCGATCACAGCGGTGCCGTGGTTGCGCCAGGCCAGGTCGGCGATCGGCGTGCCGATGACGACGCCGGACAGCTTGCCGGCCAGGTCCTCATGGCCCAGCTGCCAGGAGCCCTCCACGTCGATCACGGTCACGCCCTGACCGGCGCCGCCGGGCCGCTGCCAGGCCCAGTGGGCGTCGACACCCTCGGGCGCGGGCCGCAGATAGCCCTGCCGGCCGCTGTAGTCGGGCGTGACCGGTGTGCCCTCCTTCAGGCGCCCGCCGTCCTCACCGAACGGCCCGGCGGAGGCGGGCACCGCGCCCGGTTTCACATACGCCGTGTCGATCCCCGGCAGCGCGGCGATCCGCGCCCGCAGTTCCTCGGCACGGCTCCGGCCGCCGCGCACCCGGTAGAACAGCGCGAGGTCCGTCGCCTCCTGCGCGCCGGTGGCCTGCTGAAGTCGCTCCTCGTTGCCGAACAGCGGCTCCAGCGTGAGCTGTTCGTCCGTAAGGAACATGTTGAGAGCCGAGACATCGGCGCCCGCCACCGACCGCACGCCCTCGGCCTGGGCGCGCAGCCGTGCCTCGGGACGGGCGACGACGATCAGTTCCCGCTCGGCTCCTCGATAGGTGAATCCCGCTCCGTCGGGCCCCGGCCCGGATGCTCCCGGGCCGTGCGCCGGCTCTGCCTGGTCGGTCATCGTCTGCCGCTCCCTTCGATCCTGGGGTTGCCAAGTGCGGGTGGTGCGGCGCGCCTTCGCAGGACAACCAAGCACGCACGGCCCGGTCCGTCCAGACTGTTTTCGTCAACTTGGTTTGGAAACAAGTTGAATTGGGCAACGTGTGCAATCCGGCCGGAAGTAGATGTCACGCCATAATCCGGCCGACTGCTGTCCAGTCCCTGTCGAGAGGCCGTCCACGGCTGCGGAGGCGACAGGTGTGTGGTGGGGTGGGGGAGTCAGTTGACCGTTGGACCAGCCATCGGCCGGTCCTGTCCGCGGAAGGACGCACCGTGGCCCCCGAACACCGCTCCTTCGCACCTCACCTCACCCGCCGGGGACTCCTCACGGCCGGCGCCGCCACCGCAGGCGCCGCACTCGTAGGGACCGCCGGCACCCCCGCCACCGCGGCCGGAAAGCGCCGCCCCACCGTGATCCACCTGCCGAACGGCTTCCGCCCCGAGGGCATCGCCATCGGCGGCGGACCGTACGCCTACCTCGGCTCCCTCGGCGACGGCTCGCTCTACCGCGCCGATCTGCGCACCGGCGAGGGCGGCATCATCTCCGCCGGACCCGGCACACCGTCGGTCGGTCTGAAACTCGACCGCCAGGGACGTCTTTTCGTCGCCGGCCGCGGCCAGGGCGCCCGGGTCGTGGACGCCCGCACCGGCAGGATCCTCGCCTCCTACGTCCTCACCACGGCGACCCCGACCTTCGTCAACGACGTCTTCCTGACCTCGCGCACGGCGTGGTTCACCGACTCCTTCCAACCCGCGCTGTATGCCCTGCCGCTCGGCCGGCGCGGCGAACTGCCGGACGCGGACGAGGCCGTGACGATCACCCTGAGCGGCGCCTGGAGCCAGGTCCCCGGCGAGGTCGTCAACGCCAACGGCATCACCGGCACGCCCGACGGCTCCGCGCTGCTCGTCGTGCAGTCCGGGGTCGGCGCCCTGCACCGGGTGAATCCGCGCACCGGCGTCACCGCACTGGTCGACCTCGGCGACGCGGCACCGGTCACCAACGGCGACGGCCTGCTGCTGCTCGGACGGACGCTGTACGTCGTGCAGAACCGGCAGAACGCGATCGACGTGTTCCGGCTCTCCGCCGACGGCCGCAGCGGTGTCTTCCAACGCCGCATCACCGACCCGCTGTTCGACGTACCGACCACCGTGGCCGCCCACCAGGGCCGCCTCTATCTGCCCAACGCCCGCTTCACCACGACACCGACGCCGGAGACGACGTACGACGTGATATCCGTGCCGGCGTGACCCATGTGACCTGAGTCATGACTGAGGGCGGTGCGCAGCACAGCGCACCGCCCTCAGCCCGGCTCCGAGAGCCTCAGTCCTCCGACGAGTCCTCGTCGTCGTCCCTGCCGCCCGGCTTCGGGGGCATCGGCGGACGCGTACGGTCGCCCGGCGACGGGCCGCCGTCCCGGCGCCGCAGATACCGCTCGAACTCTCGCGCGATGGCATCACCCGACGCCTCCGGCAGCTCGGCGGTGTCGCGGGCCTCCTCCAGCGTCTGCACGTACTCCGCGACCTCGCTGTCCTCCGCGGCCAGCTGGTCCACACCGACCTGCCAGGCTCGCGCGTCCTCGGCCAGTTCGCCCAGCGGGATGCGTACGTCGATCAGGTCCTCGAGCCGGTTGAGCAGGGACAGCGTCGCCTTCGGGTTGGGCGGCTGCGAGACGTAGTGCGGTACGGCGGCCCACAGCGACACCGCCGGTACACCGGCGTGCGTGCACGCCTCCTGCAGGATGCCGACGATGCCCGTCGGGCCCTCGTACTTGGTCTCCTCCAGATCCATCCGGCGGGCCAGGTCCGGGTCGGACGTGGTGCCGCTGATCGGGACCGGACGCGTGTGCGGGGTGTCACCGAGCAGGGCGCCCAGGATGACCACCAGCTCCACGCCCAGCTCGTGCGCGAAGCCGAGGAGCTCGTTGCAGAACGAGCGCCAGCGCATGGACGGTTCGATACCTCGGACGAGTACGAGATCACGCGGCTTCTCGCCGCCGACCCGGACCACCGAGAGCCGGGTCGTCGGCCATGTGATCTTGCGGACGCCCGCGTCCATCCACACCGTGGGGCGGTTCACCTGGAAGTCGTAGTAGTCCTCGGCGTCCAGCGCCGCGAACACCTCGCCCTTCCACTCCCTGTCCAGATGCGCGACCGCGGTGGAGGCGGCGTCGCCGGCGTCGTTCCAGCCCTCGAACGCGGCCACCATGACCGGGTCGATCAGCTCGGGAACCCCCTCGAGCTCGATCACCCAGTGCCTCCTTCCGACGTGCCCTCGCCTGACGAACCAACCTTACGGCGTGCGGCGGGGGCGCCCGCAGCCCCCTTGCACGGGGGAGTGAACGGATCACTGCCCCGTTCGCCACCTCGGAACACCCCGCAGTCATCCGAGCTGTGTCCGGGCCGACAGGATGATCCTTCCGCAGCTCACAGACTGGACCGCAGCCACTGCTCCACGCTCGCGATGTGCACCGTCGCCCACGACCGCGCCGCCTCCGCGTCCCGGTCCCGCAAAGCCGCCAGGATCGCCCGGTGTTCGTGCAGGGTCCGGCTGACCGCGTCCTCCTGGGTCAGCCCGCGCCAGACACGAGCCCGCGTCGTCGGCCCGGACAGGCCGTCGAGGAGCGAGCAAAGGACCGAGTTCCCGGAGCTCTGCACGATGCCCCGGTGGAACTCCAGGTCACAGGCGACGAGTTCCTCCACCGACGGATCGTCGCCGAGCTTGTCCAGCTGGTTCGACAGCGCGTCCAGTTGCTGCTCGCTGATCCGGGAGGCGGCCATCGCCGTGGCCGCCGGCTCCAGGATGCGGCGGACGGCGAGGAACTCCAGCACGGTGTCGTCGCGGTGGAAGTCGACGACGAAGCTCAGCGCCTCCAGCAGCAGCTGCGGATCCAGGCTCGTGACGTAGGTGCCGTCGCCCTGCCGTACGTCCAGGATCCTGATCAGTGACAGGGCGCGTACGGCCTCGCGCAGGGAGTTACGGGACAGCCCGAGTTCGGCGGCGAGTTCGCTCTCCTTGGGAAGGCGGTCGCCGGGGCGCAGCGCGCCGGAGACGATCATGTCTTTGATCTTCTCGATCGCCTCATCGGTGACTGCCATGGCCGGCCCTCCCTGTCGTTCAGGATGTCGTTTGCCAGACATCCGATCACTCACGTCATTATGCGGGGCGGGCTCGGTGAAGGTGCAGTTCGCGAGTGACGCGCATGCGAAAGGGGCGACTCCATCGGCGCGGAGCCGCCCCTTCCGGTTTGGCCGGCCCCGGTGCGGAAGGGGCCGCCCTCGTGCGGTCCGACCTGGTCAGGGGAGTGGCCGGACCTGGCGCGCGGAGAGGCTCATCCGGCGAAAACCTCTCACGGCGCCTGCGAGGTCACTTCTTGTCGAGCAGGTCTTGCACCTTCGCCCGGACGTCGTCCGTCGCCAGACCCCGGATCGTCAGAGTCGTACGCCGGCGCAGCACGTCGTCCTGCGTCTCGGCCCACTCGTTGTCCCGGGCGTAGACGACCTGGGCCCAGATCTCCGGGGCGTCCGGGTGGACGCGCTCGCCCAGCTCCGGGTTCTCGTTGGCGATGCGGGCGATGTCGAAGGCCAGCGAACCGTAGTGCGTGGCCAGGTGCTTGGCGGTGTCGGCCGCCATGCGCGGACCCGGCGCCGGGCGGTCGGTCAGCAGCCGGTGGGCGACCGCGCGCGGGTTGGCGATGCCCGGCAGCGGCAGCTTCTTCGGCAGCGAGGCGATCGGCTCGAAGTCGTCGCCCAGCGGGGCGCCCGGCAGCGACTCCAGCTTCTGCATGATCGTGCGGCCGATGTGGCGGAAGGTGGTCCACTTGCCGCCCGCGACGGACAGCATGCCGCCCCGGCCCTCGGTCACGACCGTCTCGCGCTTGGCCTTCGCGGTGTCACCGGGACCGCCCGGCAGCACTCGCAGACCCGCGAACGCGTAAGTGATCAGATCGCGGTCGAGCTGCTGGTCCCGGATGGAGAACGCGGCCTCGTCGAGTATCTGGGCCGTGTCCTTCTCGGTGACCGAGACGTCCGCCGGGTCGCCCTCGAACTCCTCGTCCGTGGTGCCAAGGAGCAGCATGTCCTCCCAGGGCAGGGCGAACGTGATGCGGTACTTGTCGATCGGGGTGGCGAGCGCCGCCTTCCAGGGCGCCGTCCGCTTCAGGACCAGATGCGCGCCCTTGGACAGCCGGATCGACGGCGCGGAGTTCGGGTCCTCCATCTTGCGCAGGTGATCGACCCAGGGACCCGTCGCGTTCAGCACGAGCCGGGCGTTCACGCCGAACTCGTCGCCCGACTGGCGGTCCTTCAGGTCCGCGCCGGTCACCCGGCCCTTGGTGAAGCGCAGGCCGGTGACCTCGGCGTGGTTGAGCACGACCGCGCCCGCCTCGACGGCCCCGCGGACCGTCATCAGCGCCATACGCGCGTCGTTCATCTGGTCGTCGCCGTACACGGCCACGGCCTTGAGGTTGTCGGTACGCAGCTCGGGCACGTCCTGCGCCGCCTTGGCGGGGGACAGGAGGTGGCCGACGCCGTCACCGAACGCGGAGAGCGCGGAGTAGGCGAAGACGCCCGCCCCGAGCTTCGCGGCGCCGTGCGGCCCGCCCTTGTACACGGGGAGGTAGAACGTGAGCGGGTTCGCCAGGTGAGGTGCCACCTGGCGAGACACCGCACGGCGCTCGAAGTGGTTCTCCGCCACCAGCTTCACCGCGCCGGTCTGCAGGTAGCGCAGACCGCCGTGGAGCAGCTTGGAGGAGGCGGAGGAGGTGGCGCCGGCGAAGTCGCCGGCGTCGACCAGAGCCACCCTGAGGCCGGACTGCGCGGCGTGCCAGGCGGTGGAGATGCCCAGGATGCCGCCGCCGATCACGAGAAGGTCGTACGACGCCTTGGCGAGTTGCTCCCGGGTCTCGGCTCGGCTCGGGTTGGAGCCGGAGGCCGGGTGCGTCCCGAGGGCAGGCACGGACTGCAGGGTGGTCTGACTGGTCATTTCGGGTTCTTACTCCTCATCAGAGTTCGAGAGCTGGCGCGAGCTGTTGTCAGCTCTCGTCGTCCTCGATCCAGCCCATGGTCCGCTCGACGGCCTTGAGCCAGTTCTTGTACTCACGGTCGCGGGTCTCCGCGTCCATGCGGGGGGTCCACTCGGCGGCCCGGCGCCAGTTGGCGCGCAGTTCGTCCGTGCTGGACCAGAAGCCGACGGCGAGACCGGCGGCGTAGGCGGCGCCGAGGCAGGTGGTCTCGGCGACCATCGGGCGCACCACGGGGGCGTCCAGGAAGTCCGAGAGGGTCTGCATCAGCAGGTTGTTGGAGGTCATGCCGCCGTCGACCTTGAGGGCCACCAGCTCGTCGCCGGAGTCCTTGACCATGGCGTCGGCGATCTCCCGCGTCTGCCAGGCGGTCGCTTCCAGGACGGCACGCGCGAGGTGCGCCTTGGTGACGTACCGGGTCAGACCGGCGATCACACCGCGGGCGTCGGAACGCCAGTGCGGGGCGAACAGGCCGGAGAAGGCCGGCACGAAGTAGGCGCCGCCGTTGTCCTCGACCGACAGCGCGAGCGTCTCGATCTCGGCGGCGGTGGAGATCAGGCCCATCTGGTCGCGCATCCACTGCACCAGCGAGCCGGTGACGGCGATCGAGCCCTCGAGGGCGTAGACCGTCGACTGGTCACCGATCTTGTAGCCGACGGTGGTCAGCAGGCCCGCGTACGAGTTGATGATCTTGTCACCGGTGTTCATCACCATGAAGGTGCCGGTGCCGTACGTCGACTTGACCTCGCCCTCGGAGAAACAGGTCTGGCCGAACAGGGCCGCCTGCTGGTCACCGAGCGCGGAGGCGACCGGGATGCCGCCGAGCAGGTCGCCCAGCTTGCCGCCGGTGATCTCGCCGTAGACCTCCGCGGAGGAGCGGATCTCGGGCAGGATCTGCAGCGGCACGCCGATGGACTCGGCGATCTTGTCGTCCCACTCCATGGTGTGCAGGTTCATCAGCATGGTGCGGGACGCGTTGGTGACGTCGGTGACGTGCTTGCCGCCGTCGACACCGCCGGTCAGGTTCCAGATGACCCAGGTGTCCATGGTGCCGAAGAGGATGTCGCCGGCCTCGGCGCGCTCCTTGAGGCCCTCGACGTTGTCCAGCAGCCAGCGGGCCTTGGGACCGGCGAAGTAGGAGGCGAGGGGGAGGCCGGTCTCGCGGCGGAAGCGGTCCTGCCCGACGTTGCGACCGAGCTCCTTGCACAGGGCGTCGGTGCGGGTGTCCTGCCAGACGATGGCGTTGTGGACGGGCTCACCGGTGTTCTTGTCCCACAGCACGGTGGTCTCGCGCTGGTTGGTGATGCCGATGGCCTTGATGTCGTCGCGGGTGATGCCGGCCTTCTGGATGGCTCCGGCGACGACCTCCTGGACGTTGGTCCAGATCTCGTTGGCGTTGTGCTCGACCCAGCCCGGCTTCGGGAAGATCTGCTCGTGCTCCTTCTGGTCGACGGAGACGATGCGGCCGTCCCGGTCGAAGACGATGCAGCGGCTGGAGGTGGTGCCCTGGTCGATGGCGGCGATGAAGGGGCCGGCGGTGTGGGCGTCGGTCACTGTTAGCTCCTGGAAGTTCCGTGGTTATGGGGCTTTACGTACGGCGCGCGCTGAGAGTTTCGGTGCATCTCACCCGGATGGGTGAAGCTCACTGTTCCTAAGCGAAAGCGACGTTGTAGATGCCTGCCGCGATGGCGCCGCCGATGAGCGGACCGACCACCGGGATCCAGGCGTAGCCCCAGTCGGAGCCACCCTTGTTGGGCAGCGGCAGAAGGGCGTGCACGATGCGCGGACCGAGGTCACGGGCCGGGTTGATCGCGTAGCCGGTCGGGCCGCCGAGGGACAGACCGATCGAGACGACGACGAGTGCCGTGATGAGGGCGCCCAGGGTGCCCAGGCCCTTGCCGCTGTCGTTCAGACCCTGCGTGAGCACCGCGAGCACCAGCACGACCGTGCCGATGATCTCCGTGGCGAGGTTCTGCACCACGTTCCGGATCTCCGGGCCGGTGGAGAAGACGCCCAGGACCGGGCCCGCGCCCTTCTCCTGGGCCTCGACGGCCTTGGTGGCCGTGGCCTGCGCACCCGGACCGCCGACGATCTCCTTGTCGGTGAGGTGGGCGTGGAACTGGCCGTAGTAGGCGACCCAGACCAGGGCGGCACCGATCATGGCGCCCAGGAACTGTCCGGCGAAGTACGTCGGAACGTTGCTCCAGTCGTTGTCCTTGATCGCGAGCGCGACGGTCACGGCCGGGTTCAGGTGGGCGCCGGACAGCGGCGCCGAGGTGTAGACCGCCGTGAGCACTGCGAAGCCCCACCCGAAGGTGATGGCGAGCCAGCCGGCGTTGCGGGCCTTGGAGGCCTTCAGCGTGACGGCGGCGCAGACGCCACCGCCGAGCAGGATGAGTATGGCGGTACCGATGGTCTCGCCGATGAAGATGTCGGAGCTGGACACCCGCGACTCCTTTGTCCTTCGTCCAGGGGAAGCCGAACCCCGGGTCCCACCGGTGGTTCGTGTTGCCCTCGGGGGTGAGGGCGATGCCGGCCCTTGGCACTGTCACACTCTAGCGCGTATTGCCGGTAGGTGTTCGACAATGCCGACCGATGGACGGGAGTCTTGCCCCGGCGTCAGCTGTGCGTCAAGAGCTCTGTCGTTGAATGCGCGATCGTTGTTGGTTGTGTTGCTTTATCGATATAGAGGCAGTGTGCCGGGCGCATGACGAAGACCGGGACGTCCTACGACGTCCCGGCAGCCACTTGCATCCCGCGCGAGTCGCCGATGCGCCCCGCGCGTGTCCTCAGAACCGCCCGGCGCCCAGATCCCGCGACACCGCGCGGGCGCAGTCCCGCACCGCGGCGATCAGCTCGGGACGCAGCTCGCCGTCCCGGCACAGCCGCTCCACGGCGCCGGTGATGCCGACGGCACCCACCGGCATGCGGCGCCGGTCGTGGATGGGGGCGGCCATGGAGGCGACGCCCTCCCAGGTCTCCTCGACGTCGGCGGCGTAGCCACGCGCGCGTGTCATGTCGAGGATGTGCTCGAAGCCGTCCAGCTCGCACATCGTGCGGTCCGTGAAGGCCTTGCGGTCGGCCTCGACCGCCTCGCTGTGCGCCACGGGGTCGTACGCCGACAGGACCTTGCCCAGGGCCGTGGAGTGCAGCGGCTGCATCGCGCCGATCTCCAGCACCTGCCGGCTGTCGTCCGGGCGGAAGACGTGGTGCACGATCAGTACGCCCTGCTGGTGCAGAACGCCCAGGTAGACGCTCTCCCCGCTGGAGCGGGCCAGGTCGTCCGTCCAGACCAGGGCCCGCGCCCGCAGCTCGTGGACGTCCAGGTAGGTGGTGCCCAGGCGCAGCAGCTCGGCGCCCAGCTGATAGCGCCCGGAGGCGTCGTCCTGCTCGACGAAGCCCTCCTGCTGGAGGGTGCGCAGAATTCCGTGGGCGGTGCCCTTGGCGAGGCCCAGTGAAGAGGCGATGTCCGACAGGCCGAGGCGTCGCTCGCCGCCTGCGAGAAGCCGCAGCATCGCGGCCGCCCGTTCGAGCGACTGGATGTTCCGTGCCATCGCCGTGCTGCCTCCGTCCCCTTCGACCGTCGATCTCGCGACGTCGCTGCCGCCGTTCGGCAATGTCGAACACTACCGGTCGATGCCGACCTCTCGCTAATGGTCGGTCGGCATCCGTCCGCTTCTGTTGTCACACCCGTGGCCGGAGATCGACCCGGACGTCATCCTCGTCCCGGCCCGTGGACTGCCCGACCACTTCTGCGCGGTCCCGGTTACGCTGGCGGCGTGCGCCCGTCGCGGACAGTTCCGTGATGGGTGCAAAGCCGACAGCCGTCGCATTCCAGGGAGCCCTTTCATGGCCTCGTTGCCAACGACCCCTTCCGCCGACAGCCGGACCCGCGTGTCCGCCCTCCGTGAGGCGCTCGCCACCCGAGTGGTGGTCGCCGACGGAGCGATGGGCACCATGTTGCAGGCCCAGGACCCCACGCTCGAGGACTTCGAGAACCTTGAGGGCTGCAACGAGATTCTCAACCTCACGCGCCCCGACATCGTCCGCTCCGTCCACGAGGCGTACTTCGAGTCGGGCGTGGACTGCGTCGAGACCAACACCTTCGGCGCCAACCACTCGGCGATGGCCGAGTACGACATCGCCGACCGGGTGTACGAGCTGTCCGAGGCGGGCGCCCGCATCGCCCGCGAGACGGCCGACGCGTTCGGCGCCGGCGACGGCCGCCAGCGGTGGGTGCTCGGTTCCATCGGACCCGGTACGAAGCTGCCGACCCTCGGCCACATCGGCTACGGCACCCTGCGCGACGGCTTCCAGGCCAACGCCGAGGGCCTGCTGGCCGGCGGCGCGGACGCCCTGATCGTGGAGACCACACAGGACCTCCTGCAGACGAAGTCGTCGATCCTGGGCGCCCGCCGCGCGATGGAGGCGACCGGCACCGACGTGCCGCTGCTGGTCTCGATGGCCTTCGAGACGACCGGCACCATGCTGCTCGGCTCCGAGATCGGCGCCGCGCTGACCGCGCTGGAGCCGCTCGGCATCGACATGATCGGCCTGAACTGCTCGACCGGCCCCGCCGAGATGAGCGAGCACCTGCGCTACCTGGCCCGCCACTCCCGCACCCCGCTGCTGTGCATGCCGAACGCCGGTCTGCCGATCCTCACCAAGGACGGCGCGCACTTCCCGCTCGACGCCGAGGGCCTCGCCGACGCCCAGGAGACCTTCGTACGGGACTACGGCCTCAACCTCATCGGCGGCTGCTGCGGCACGACCCCCGAGCACCTGAGGCAGCTCGTGGAGCGGGTCCGGGAGGCCACGCCGGGGGAGCGCCGGCCGCAGCCCGAGCCGGGCGCCGCCTCCCTCTACCAGACCGTCCCGTTCCGCCAGGACACGGCCTACCTGGCCATCGGAGAGCGCACCAACGCCAACGGCTCCAAGAAGTTCCGCGAGGCCATGCTGGACGCCCGCTGGGACGACTGCGTGGAGATGGCGCGCGAGCAGATCCGCGAGGGCGCGCACATGCTCGACCTGTGCGTGGACTACGTCGGCCGGGACGGCGTCGCCGACATGGAGGAGCTTGCCGGCCGCTTCGCCACCGCCTCCACGCTGCCGATCGTCCTTGACTCCACCGAGGTGCCCGTCATCCGGGCCGGCCTGGAGAAGCTCGGCGGGCGTGCGGTCATCAACTCCGTCAACTACGAGGACGGCGACGGCCCCGAGTCCCGCTTCGCGAAGGTCACCAAGCTGGCCCAGGAGCACGGCGCCGCCCTGATCGCGCTGACCATCGACGAGGAGGGCCAGGCCCGCACCCCGGAGAAGAAGGTCGAGATCGCCGAACGGCTGATCGAGGACCTCACCACCAACTGGGGCATCCTCGAGTCCGACATCCTCATCGACACCCTGACCTTCACCATCTGCACCGGTCAGGAGGAGTCCCGGGGTGACGGCATCGCCACCATCGAGGCGATCCGCGAGCTCAAGCGCCGCCACCCGGACGTCCAGACCACCCTCGGTCTGTCGAACATCTCCTTCGGCCTCAACCCGGCCGCCCGCATCCTGCTGAACTCCGTCTTCCTCGACGAGTGCGTCAAGGCGGGCCTGGACTCGGCGATCGTGCACGCCTCCAAGATCCTGCCGATCGCCCGCTTCGACGAGGAGCAGGTCACCACGGCCCTGGACCTCATCTACGACCGCCGCGCCGAGGGCTACGACCCGCTCCAGAAGCTCATGGCCCTGTTCGAGGGCGCCACCGCCAAGTCGCTGAAGGCGGGCAAGGCCGAGGAACTCGCCGCGCTGCCGCTGGAGGAGCGCCTCAAGCGCCGCATCATCGACGGCGAGAAGAACGGCCTTGAGGCCGACCTCGACGACGCCCTCCAGACCCGCGCCGCCCTCGACATCGTCAACGAGACCCTCCTGGACGGCATGAAGGTCGTCGGCGAGCTGTTCGGCTCCGGCCAGATGCAGCTGCCGTTCGTCCTGCAGTCCGCCGAGGTGATGAAGTCCGCCGTCGCCCATCTCGAACCGCACATGGAGAAGTCCGACGCCGACGGCAAGGGCACCATCGTGCTGGCCACGGTGCGCGGCGATGTGCACGACATCGGCAAGAACCTGGTGGACATCATCCTGTCCAACAACGGCTACAACGTGGTCAACCTGGGCATCAAGCAGCCCGTCTCCGCGATCCTGGAGGCCGCCGAGGAGCACCGGGCCGACGTCATCGGCATGTCCGGCCTGCTGGTGAAGTCCACGGTGATCATGAAGGAGAACCTGGAGGAGCTCAACCAGCGCGGTCTCGCGGCGAACTACCCCGTCATCCTCGGCGGCGCCGCCCTCACCCGCGCCTACGTCGAGCAGGACCTGCACGAGATCTACCAGGGCGAAGTCCGCTACGCACGCGACGCGTTCGAGGGCCTGCGCCTGATGGACGCCCTCATCGGCGTCAAGCGCGGCGTGCCCGGCGCCAAGCTGCCCGACCTCAAGCAGCGCCGCGTCAGGAGCGCCGCCACCACGGCCGTACTGGACGAGCGTCCCGAGGAAGGCCACGTCCGCTCCGACGTCGCCACCGACAACCCGGTCCCCGAGCCGCCGTTCTGGGGCACCCGGGTCATCAAGGGCATCCAGCTCAAGGAATACGCCTCCTGGCTCGACGAGGGCGCCCTCTTCAAGGGCCAGTGGGGCCTGAAGGAGACCCGCACCGGTGACGGGCCGTCGTACGAGGAACTCGTCGAGAGCGAGGGCCGCCCGCGGCTGCGCGGGCTGCTCGACCGGCTCCAGACGGACAACCTCCTGGAAGCGGCCGTGGTCTACGGCTACTTCCCCTGTGTCTCCAAGGACGACGACCTGATCCTGCTGGACGAGCACGGCAACGAGCGCACCCGCTTCACCTTCCCGCGCCAGCGCCGCGGCCGCCGGCTGTGCCTCGCGGACTTCTTCCGCCCGCAGGAGTCCGGCGAGACCGACGTGGTGGGCCTCCAGGTGGTCACCGTGGGCTCGCGGATCGGCGAGGAGACGGCGCGGATGTTCGAGGCGAACGCCTACCGCGACTACCTCGAACTGCACGGTCTGTCGGTGCAGTTGGCCGAGGCGCTCGCCGAGTACTGGCACGCGCGCGTGCGTTCCGAGCTGGGCTTCGCCGGGGATGACCCGGCCGACATCGAGGACATGTTCGCGCTGAAGTACCGGGGCGCCCGGTTCTCGCTCGGCTACGGCGCCTGCCCCAACCTGGAGGACCGGTCCAAGATCGCCGACCTGCTCCAGCCGGAGCGCATCGGCGTCCACCTGTCCGAGGAGTTCCAGCTGCACCCCGAGCAGTCCACGGACGCGATCGTCATCCACCACCCGGAGGCGAAGTACTTCAACGCACGATGACGTGCCTCCCGGCCTGTGACGGGTGTGCCCCGAGGCACACCGGTTAAATCAGGCGCTTCGTCGCCGCAGGTCGTACACTGGACGGTCCACCGCAGGCCGGTTCCCTTCGTGGGAGCCGGCCTGTCCGCCCCTCAAGGAGGTGCGCCAGGATGACCAGTACGGTCCCCGCGCCAGTAACCCGTACGGCCGACGGGTCGGCCCTTCAGGCCGTTCTCCTCGACATGGACGGCACCCTGGTGGACACCGAGGGCTTCTGGTGGGACGTCGAGGTCGAGATTTTCGCCGGCCTCGGTCACACCCTCGACGACTCCTGGCGCCATGTCGTGGTCGGCGGCCCGATGACCCGCAGCGCCGGCTTCCTGATCGAGGCCACCGGCGCCGACATCGCGCTCGCCGAGCTCACGGTGCTGCTCAACCAGGGCTTCGAGGACCGCATCGACCGCGCCCTGCCGCTGATGCCGGGGGCGGCCCGGCTGCTGGCCGAACTGGCCGCGTACGAGATCCCCACGGCCCTGGTCTCCGCCTCGCACCGGCGCATCATCGACCGTGTGGTCACCTCGCTCGGCCCCCAGTACTTCGCGCTGACCGTCGCCGGTGACGAGGTGCCCCGCACCAAGCCGCACCCCGACCCCTATCTGCTCGCCGCGCGGGGGCTGGGCGCCGAACCCGCCAGGTGCGCGGTCGTCGAGGACACGGCGACCGGCGTCGCCGCCGCCGAGGCCGCCGGCTGCCATGTGGTGGCCGTGCCGTCGATCGCCCCCATCGCGCCGGCCGCCCGGCGTACCGTGGTGAGCTCCCTCGAAGAGGTCGATCTGGCATTTCTGCGTGGGCTGATGGCCGCCTGACAACACGAATGCGCTCGTCGTTCACCGAGCGTGCAACATCGATAACGCGGGAATTCCGCAGGGGAATTCGAACCTGCCGGATGGCTGAATTCCGGTACCCCCCAAGACCGTTCAGTTTGTGACGTTCACCACTTTGTTGAGGGTCGACAGGTCTTCCGCGCTGTGCTGCACGCCCGTGAAACCGGACCGCGAGCGCACCCTTGTGTCCTGATTGATGGATGGGTGCACGAATCCTTCCGGGGTCAGCCTTTCTTTGTGTTCGCACCCGGTTCCGCTGCGTGATGGAGCCTCAACTCCGGTCGCTTCGAACCCTCCTGCGGGCGCGGACTAACCTCATCGCGAGAACATCGAACTTACCCCCGTGATCCGCTGCAACACCCCTGCATGTCGGGTACACGGAGTCGACAGCTGGAGAAACCCGAGCATGAACCGCAAGACTTTGGTGCTGCCGGCCGTCATCGGCCTGCTCGCGCCGGTTCTCGCCGCCTGTGGCGGAACCGACAGCGGCAGCGACAACGGCGACGCGATCGTCGTCGGCACCACGGACGCGTTCACTGCCTCGAAGGACGCTCCAGCGCCGCTGGACCCGGCCTTCGCCTACGACGTCGGCACCTGGAACATTCTGCGCCAGACCGTGCAGACCCTGATGATCCAGCCGCGCGGCGAGGGCGAGCCGGTGCCCGAGGCCGCCCAGACCTGCGGTTTCACCGACAGCGGCAACGAACGCTATGCCTGCACCCTGCGCGACGACCTGAAGTTCGCCAATGGTGACCCCATCACCGCGTCGGACGTGAAGTACTCCATCGACCGCGCCCGTGCGATGAAGGCCGACAGTGGCGTCTTCGCCCTGCTGTCCACCATCGACACCGTCGAGACGCAGGGCGACCGCGAGGTCATCTTCCACCTCAGGACCGCCGACGCCACCTTCCCGTTCAAGCTGTCCACCCCGGTCGCCGGCATCGTCGACCCGGACATCTACGGCAAGGGCAAGCTGCGCGACGGCTTCGAGGTCGACGGCTCCGGCCCGTACACCCTCCAGGCCGAGGTCAAGAACGACGAGCTGGTCTCCGCCGTGTTCACCAAGAACCCCAACTACAAGGGGAGCTTGAAGGTGAGCAACGACAAGGTCGAACTGCGCAACTTCTCGGACGCCGACGAGATGGGCACCGCCCTCGACAAGGGCGACATCGACCTGATGACCCGCACCATGTCGCCCGAGCAGATCCAGAAGCTGTCCGCCGACTCCGACGACAAGGTCGACCTCGTCGACCTGGCCGGCCTGGAAATCCGCTACCTGGCCTTCAACACCGACGCCCCGGCCGTGAAGAGCAAGGCCGTCCGCCAGGCGATGGCCCAGATCATCGACCGCGGCGAACTCGTCTCCAAGGTCTACGGCTCCCAGGCCGAGCCGCTGTACTCGCTGGTGCCCGCGAGCATCACCGGCCACTCCAACTCGTTCTTCAACCGCTACGGCGACCCGGACGTCACGAAGGCCAAGTCGCTGCTGGAGAAGGCGGGCGTCACCACCCCGGTGAAGCTGACGCTGCACTACACCACCGACCACTACGGCTCGGGCACCAAGAAGGAGTTCGAGCTGCTGAAGAAGCAGCTCAACGGCAGCGGACTGTTCGACGTCGACATCAAGGGCACCCCCTGGGCGACCTTCCGCCCCGCCGAGCAGAAGGGCGAGTACGAGGTCTACGGCATGGGCTGGTTCCCGGACTTCCCCGACGCCGACAACTACCTCGCGCCGTTCCTCGACAAGGACAACTTCCTCGGCTCGCCGTACGCCAACAGCACGATCCGCGACACCCTCATCCCCGAGTCCCGCCGCGTGGCCGACCGGCTGTCCGCCGGCAACAGCCTGACGGAGATTCAGGACATCGTCGCCGGCGACGCACCCGTGATCCCGCTGTGGCAGGGCAAGCAGTTCGTCGCGGCCGGCGACGACGTCACGGGCACGGCGTACGCGCTCAACTCCTCCTCGACCCTTCAGCTGTGGGAGCTCGGCCGTGGCGTGAGCGGCTGACGTCTCCCCATGCCCGGCGCCCCGACCAGGGCGCCGGGTCTGGCCCGGGAACCCGGACGAGGCCCAGGTTCCTCAGAATCGACGACAAGGCACTCGTACGTGAACATGCGCAACCAGTGGCCGGTCCTGCCCGTCGTGGCGGGGCTGGCCTCCGGCCTGCTGACCGGCTGCGGAACCGAGAGCGGGGATTCCGGCGCGAGCAGTACCTCGGTGGTGATGGGGATGTCGGACGACGTCCTGGCCACCGACCCTGCCTCCGGCTACGACCCCGGCTCCTGGCTGTTGTTCAACAACGTCTTCCAGTCGCTGCTCAGTTTCCCCAAGGGCGCCACCGAACCGCAGCCCGAGGCCGCCGAGCAGTGCGCCTTCTCCGACACGAAGGCCATGGTCTTCGAGTGCACGCTGAAGGACGGGCTCCAGTTCAGCAACGGTGACGAGCTCACCTCGAAGGACGTCAAGTTCTCCTTCGACCGCATGCTGAAGATCAACGACCCCGACGGCCCCGCGGTCATGTTCCCCACGCTCGACAAGGTGGACACGCCGGACGACAAGACGGTCGTCTTCCGGCTCAACACCCCCGACGCGACCTTCCCGAGCAAGATCGCCTCCGGTGCCGGCTCCATCGTCGACGAGGACCAGTACGACGCCGACGGCCTGCGCAAGGACGGTCAGGCGGTCGGCTCCGGCCCGTACAAGCTGGACAAGTTCGACGACAACGAAGCCGTCTTCTCGGTCAACGAGAGCTACAAGGGCACCGCCGAGGTGCAGAACTCCGGCGTCACGCTGAAGTTCTTCCACGGCGACCAGGACGCCCTGAAGAAGTCACTGGGCGCCAACGAGGTCGACATCGCCTACCGAGGCCTCGGCGCGGGCGCCATCGCCGACGTCGAGAAGTCCGGCGACGACACGGGCGTCGAGGTCGTCGAGGGCAGCAGCGCCGAGGTCCAGCACCTCGTCTTCAACATGGACGACCCGGTCACCGGCAAGCTCGGCGTGCGCAAGGCCATCGCCTACCTCATCGACCGTGACGCCCTCATCAAGGACGTCTACCAGGGCACGGCCACCCCGCTGTACTCGATCATCCCGGCCGGTATCGCAGGCCACAACACGGCCTTCTTCGACACCTACGGCGCCCGCCCCTCCCAGTCCAAGGCCGCCGCCGCGCTGCAGGACGAGGGCATCACCGGCAAGGTCAAGCTGACCCTGTGGTCCACCCCGTCGCGCTACGGCCCCGCCACCGACGACGAGTTGAAGGCCATCGCCCAGCAGCTCAACGACAGCGGTCTGTTCGACGCCGATGTGCAGTCCGTTGCGTTCGACCAGTACGAGAAGGACATCGCCGACGGCAAGTACGGCGTGTACGTGAAGGGCTGGATCCCGGACTACCCGGACGCCGACAACTTCACGGCCCCCTTCTTCGGCAAGGGCAACGTGCTGGACAACAACTACAGCAACAACGCGATCACCAGCACGCTCATCCCGCGCACCGCCGCCGAGAGCGACCGCACCGCGACGAACGACGACTTCGGCCGGCTCCAGGACATCGTGGCCCAGGAACTCCCCGTCCTGCCGGTCTGGCAGGCCAAGCAGTACGCCGTCGTCCGCGACGACGTCTACGGGCTGGAGTACTGCCTCGACGCGTCCACCGTCTTCCGCTTCTGGGAGCTCAGCAAGGGCTGACGGACGCTCGCATCCGTCCACGTACGAAGAGGGCGCCCTTTCTCCGGAAGGGCGCCCTCTTCGTCGTGAACCCGGGTCCTCACTGCGCGCCGGGGCGCACCAGACCGCTCTCGTACGCGTACACCGCGGCCTGCACCCGGTCGCGCAGGCCCAGCTTGGTCAGCACATGACCCACATGCGTCTTCACGGTGGTCTCGCTGACGAACAGGTCGGCGGCGATCTCGGCGTTGGACAGGCCCCGCGCCACCAGCTTCAGCACCTCCACCTCGCGCTCGGTGAGCGTGTGCAGGGTGTCCGGAACCGGCTCGTCGCCCGAGGGGAGATGGGTGGCGTACTTGTCGAGCAGCCGACGCGTGATGCTCGGCGCGAGCATCGCCTCGCCCGCGGCGACCACGCGGATCGCCTGCACCAGCTCGTTGGCCGGGGCGTCCTTCAGCAGGAAGCCGCTGGCGCCCGCCTTCAGCGCCTCCACCACGTACTCGTCGAGATCGAAGGTCGTCAGCACCAGCACCTTCGCCGGGCCGTCCCGCCCGGGCCCGGTGATCTGCCGCGTCGCTTCCACCCCGTCCATGCGGGGCATGCGGATGTCCATCAGGACCACGTCGGGCTGCAGGGCCCGCACCTGGTCGAGGGCCTGCAGGCCGTCGCCGGCCTCGCCGACGACCGCGAGGTCCTGCTCCGCCTCCAGGATCATCCGGAAGCCGGTACGCAGCAGGGGCTGGTCGTCGACCAGTAGGACGCGGATGGCCACGTAAGTCTCCTTCGCTAGTCCGGCCCCATTCTGCCCTGCGGGCCGCCACCGGACTCGCCCGCCCTGAGCAACAGCGACCGCACCTCCCGGTGAGGCACCCCTGGACCTCCCGCCGAGCTCCGGCCGGACCACCCGCACACAGCGACTATGTCTCCCGGGGAGCACTCTCCGGACCCGCGGCCGAACCCTGCTCGACGACCCTCAGCGGCAGCGGATACGGCGGGGGAGTACCGCCGAATTCCGGGCAGTGGGCCTGGTGGTCGCACCAGCCGCACAGCTTCGTCGGCCGGGGACGCCAGTCACCCGTCTCCGTGGCCTGCCGGATCGCGTCCCACAGCGCGAGCAGCTTGCGCTCCACCCGCTCCAGATCGGCGAGGACGGGGTCGTACGTCAGCACATCGCCGCTGCCGAGATAGACGAGCTGAAGCCGCCGGGGCACGACCCGCTTCAGCCGCCAGACCACCAGCGCGTAGAACTTCATCTGGAACAGCGCGCCCTCGGCGTACTCGGGCCGGGGCGCCTTGCCGGTCTTGTAGTCGACGATCCGCACCTCGCCCGTGGGCGCCACATCGACGCGGTCGATGATCCCGCGCAGCTTGAGGCCCGAGTCCAGCTCGGCCTCGACGAACAGCTCACGCTCGGCGGGCTCCAGACGGGTCGGGTCCTCGAGCCCGAACCAGCGCTCCACGAGCTGCTCCGCCTCCGCCAGCCAGGCCGCCAGCCGCTCGCCCTCGGGATCGTCCGCGAACAGCTCCACGACCTCCGGCCTGCTCTCCCGCAGCCGGTCCCACTGGCCGGGGATCAGCGACTTGGCGCGCGGAGCGGTCCGCTCGGCGGCCGGCGCGTCGAAGAGCCGCTCCAGCACCGCGTGCACGAGCGTGCCCTTGGTCGCCGCAGCGCTCGGCTTCTCCGGCAGGCGGTCGATCACCCGGAACCGGTAGAGCAGGGGGCACTGCATGAAGTCGCCCGCGCGCGAAGGGGACAGCGAGGTGGGCGCTATGACCGGGACGACGGCCGCCGTGCCGGTGGCCGTGGAGGCGCCCTCGCCCGCCTCGACCGTCACCGTCGTACCGTCCGCGTTCGCCGGGTACTCGTCCGACACCGGCCCTGTCAACGCCGCGGCCACCGGCGTGACGTCACCGCCGCCGTCCGCCGCGGCACCCTCCGTGCTCGTCTCCATGACCACAGACCTTACGGCCCACCACTGACAGTGACCCCCACTCTGGCCGTTACCTCCGGTACGTCTGGGGAAACTCAGGGGGGTGCCGGAGCGGAACGCGTCAGGACGGCCGCATACCATCGACCCGAGACCCTTCCGCCCGGCAGGCGCGGAAGACGCTTCGAACGAGGGGACACCGTGGACGAGAGCGGCGGGAGCGGGCAGCCGCGGTCCGGCACCGAGGAGTCGACCGAGCGCCGACCGGACCGGACGGCCCCGGCCACCGACCCCACACGCCCCGACCCCACCCCGTCCGACGAACAGCCCAGGGACGACCGGCGGTTCGACGCCACGGGTGACGACGACGTGCGCGAGGCCCCCCGGGCACGGCTCGGCTCCGAGGACGGTCCGGAGGACACGGACGACACGAACTCGGGTGAGGAGGCCTCCGCCCCAGGTGCGGCCGGCCCCACCGAGGGCGACGAGCCCCCGGAGGAATCCACCGCGGGCACCGGAGCCGAACGAAGCACCGGCGCAGGCGGGCACCGCGCCCCGGACACCCATCGCACCCCCGCCGACAGCAGGCACCACACCCCCGCACCCCCGCCCCACGACCACGATGACCGCGCCTTCGCCCACTCCGGCACCACCAAGGGCCGTCCGCCGCAGCGCCCCCGGGACCCCCGGGGCGGACTGCTGATGGGCCGGCCCTTCGGCGTTCCGGTGTACGTCGCGCCGAGCTGGTTTCTCGTCGCCGCACTGATCACCTGGGTGTTCGGCGGACAGCTCGACCGCGTGCTGCCCGAACTCGGCGCCGCCCGCTACCTCGTCTCCCTCTTCTTCGCGGTCGCCTTCTACGCCTCCGTCCTCATCCACGAACTCGCGCACACGGTCGCCGCCCTCCGCTTCAAGCTGCCCGTCCGCCGCATCCAGCTCCAGTTCTTCGGCGGGGTCTCCGAGATCGAGAAGGAGGCCGAGACACCCGGCCGCGAGTTCGTGCTCGCCTTCGTCGGACCGCTGCTCTCCCTCGTCCTCGCCGGCGTCTTCTACGGCGCCGTACAGCTCGTCGAACCCGGCACCGTCCCCGGCGTCCTGCTGGCCGGCCTGATGATCTCCAACCTCATCGTGGCCGCCTTCAACCTGCTCCCCGGCCTGCCCCTCGACGGCGGCCGGATGCTCCGCGCGGTCGTCTGGAAGATCACCGGCCGGCCCATGACCGGCACCGTCGCCGCAGCCTGGGTCGGCCGCGCGCTCGCCGTGTCCGTCCTCGTCGGGCTCCCGTGGCTCACCCAGTCCGGTGCCCTGGGTTCCGACGCCGTCGACAACGTCGGCATGGACACCGTCATGGACGCCCTGCTGGCCGCCATCCTCGCCGCGATCATCTGGACCGGCGCCGGCAACAGCCTCCGCATGGCCCGCCTGCGCCAACACCTGCCGGAGCTGCGCGCCCGCACCCTCACCCGCCGCGCGGTCCCCGTCGAGACCGACACCCCCCTCTCCGAGGCCCTGCGTCGCGCCAACGCCGCCGGTGCCCGCGCCCTGGTCGTCGTCGACGCCGACGGCAACCCGCTCTCCCTCGTCCGCGAGGCCGCCATCGTCGGCGTACCCGAGCACCGCCGCCCCTGGGTCGCCGTCAGCGGTCTCGCCCAGGACCTGACCGACGGCATGCGCGTCTCCGCCGAACTGGCGGGGGAGGAGCTCCTCGACGCCCTGCGCGCCAGCCCGGCCACCGAGTACCTGGTCGTCGAGGAGACCGGCGAGATCTTCGGCGTCCTGTCCGCGGCCGACGTCGAGCGGGCCTTCGTCAAGGCCATGGCCCGCCCGAACTGAGACGGCCGCTCCGCGCAAGCGGCGCCGCCGCTTCCCCGTGGTCCATTTCCCCGTGGTCCTTCGGCCCCCGAAACGCCGGTAGGCTGTTCACATGTCCGAACCGACCGGTGCCGCCCGCCGTCGCGGGCCCTTCAAGGTCGGGGACCAGGTTCAGCTGACCGACCCCAAGGGCCGCCACTACACGTTCACGCTCGAAGCCGGGAAGAACTTCCACACCCACAAGGGTTCCTTCCCGCACGACGAACTGATCGGTGCTCCCGAGGGCAGCGTTGTCCGCACCACCGGGAACGTCGCCTACCTCGCGCTGCGCCCCCTGCTCCCCGACTACGTCCTGTCCATGCCCCGCGGGGCAGCCGTCGTGTACCCGAAGGACGCGGGGCAGATCCTCGCCTTCGCCGACATCTTCCCCGGCGCCCGCGTCGTCGAGGCCGGCGTCGGCTCCGGCTCGCTCAGCAGCTTCCTGCTCCGCGCCATCGGCGACCAGGGCATGCTGCACTCCTACGAGCGCCGCGAGGACTTCGCCGACATCGCCAAGCAGAACGTGGAGCGCTACTTCGGCGGCCCCCACCCCGCCTGGCAGCTCACCGTCGGCGACCTCCAGGACAACCTCAGCGACACCGACGTCGACCGCGTCATCCTCGACATGCTCGCCCCCTGGGAGTGCCTGGAGGCGGTCTCCAAGGCGCTCGTCCCCGGCGGCATCGTCTGCTGCTACGTCGCCACCACCACCCAGCTCGCGCGGACCGTCGAGTCCATCCGCGAGATCGGCTGCTTCAACGAGCCGACCGCCTGGGAGACGATGATCCGCAACTGGCACATCGAGGGCCTGGCCGTCCGTCCCGACCACCGGATGATCGGCCACACCGGCTTCCTGCTCACCGCCCGTCGCCTCGCCGACGGAGTCGAGCCGCCCATGCGCCGCCGCCGCCCCGCCAAGGGCGCCTACGGCGAGGACTACGAAGGCCCCAACGCCGACGGAGGCTCCGGCCGCTGAGGCCTGCCTCGTACCGCATTCAACGTACAGGGGGTGGGGGGGGGGGGAGGGGGGAGGGGGGGGAGGGGGGGGAAAGGGGGGGGGGGGTGGGCGGTGGGTGGTGGGTGGGGGGGGTAAGGACAGAGAGGAAGGAAA
>NZ_JBHTRZ010000010.1:136717-329550 GCF_042795335.1 Streptomyces sp. NPDC056479
CCAACCTACGGGGGGACCTCTTCTAGTGAGGCCCGTCCGCTCTCCGCTCGGAACCGGTGGGGGGGTGGTGGGGGTTCTAAGCAAAATACTGCGCCCCCACCCACAGCGCCTTTTGGTTGACCCCTCATGTTGACGCGACGCGCCCATGACCGAACGGCCTGAGCACGCCGCACGCCCCGTGCGCACCCCGAACCGCCGGACATCCGGCACGTGAACTCCACACCCCCGCCGTTCCCCCAGCATGTGACGTGTGGCACGATGCTGGCCACCCACCCCCACCGGCACAGCCCTCACAGGAGACGCTCCTAGTGCAGCAATCCGCCGTCCCGGAACTGGCACACACCCACACCCGGCCCATCCACTGGCTCGCCACCGCCACAGCGGTCGCCGGAGTCGTGGCCTTCTCCTCGGTCCTCCAGCCCAACTCGGCGACCGCGGCCCAGGCAGCCGGTCCGGAGACGAAGCACGCCGCCGCCGTGCTCACACCGCCCGACCCCGCGCGCGCCGACTTTCCGCTCGAATGCGGCCCCGTGAAGGCGATCGTGGTCAAGAAGGCCACCGGAGACCTCGACGGCGACGGCAGCCCCGAGACCGTGGCCGTCGTGCACTGCGACTCCCCGATGGGCACCCCGCCCGACGGTGTCTACGTCCTCACCCACGCCAAGGCCGCGGCCGCGCCCCGCCTCGTCGCGACCCTCATCGACCCGAAGGACAACATCACCGTCAGTGACGTCGCTGTCCGTGACGGAGCGGTCAACGCGAGCCTGCTCGGCTACTCGTCGGACGACGTGCCGCGTTGCTGCCCCGACGTGAAGGACAGCGCGAAGTGGCAGTGGAAAAATGGCGCGTTCGTCCGCTCGACACCGGCCGGTGCCCACAGCGTCTGACCCACGCCACCGAGCGTTGTGAGAAATCAGACAGTCGTAACACCCCGTATGCGCAAGGTCACTCGGCGTCCGGGCCGTACACCTCGACCCTGTCCGAAACGCGACGCACATGGATGCAGTCGCCCGGGCACTCCTTCGCCGAATCCACCACATCCGTGAGAAGGGGCAGCGGTACGGGCGTTGTTGCCCCCTTGGCCTGCAAAAGCTCGTCCTCGGAGCCCTTCACATAGGCCAGACCGTCGATGTCCAGCTCGAACACCTCGGGCGCGTACTGGGCGCAGATGCCGTCGCCGGTACAGAGATCCTGGTCGATCCAGACCTCCAGCGCCTCACTCTCGACCCCGGCCGTCTGCTCCACGCTCATCTCTCCTGCCGTCTGCCTGCCCCCGAGCCGCACGGGAATCCGGCCAGCTCTGACGGGTGTTGAACACTTTGACCCTACCTGGACCTGGGTTCCAATCATGTGCGGTGGGTATTCCCCTGGCGTGAGGGAGAGCGCAAGGGTGAAGATCGGACACACCCCGACCGTCTTTGTGATCTAGGGGTTTCAATCGACACCCACCCAGGTAGGGTCTGGAAGCGTCCAGCTCCCCTTGGAGGAGGTGAGGACCGTGGCAGCCCACGACGACGACATGAACCGCGGCATCCGCCCGGGACGGGGGTCCGACGACCCGGCCGGGCAGATCGCTTACCTTGAGCAGGAGATCGCCGTCCTGCGACGCAAGCTCGCCGACTCTCCGCGGCACACGAGGATTCTCGAAGAGCGGATCGTCGAGTTGCAGACGAATCTGGCCGGTGTGTCCGCACAGAACGAGCGACTGGCCAACACGCTCCGTGAGGCCCGAGACCAGATCGTGGCCCTCAAGGAAGAGGTCGACCGGCTCGCGCAGCCGCCGGCCGGCTTCGGTGTCTTCCTGCAAGCCAACGAGGACGCCACCGCCGACATCTTCACCGGAGGCCGCAAACTCCGCGTGAATGTCAGCCCGAGCGTCGAACTCGACGACCTCCGGCGCGGCCAGGAAGTGATGCTCAACGAAGCGCTCAACGTGGTCGAGGCCATGGAGTTCGAGAGCGTCGGCGACATCGTCACCCTCAAGGAGATCCTCGAGGACGGCGAGCGTGCCCTGGTACTCGGGCACACCGACGAGGAGCGCGTGGTCCGGCTCGCCGAGCCGCTGCGGGGCATCACCATCCGCCCCGGCGACGCCCTCCTGCTCGAACCCCGCTCCGGCTATGTCTACGAGATCGTTCCGAAGAGCGAGGTCGAGGAACTCGTCCTCGAGGAAGTCCCGGACATCGGCTACGAATCGATCGGTGGCCTCGGCAACCAGATCGAGATGATCCGCGACGCGGTCGAGCTCCCTTACCTCTACCCGGACCTGTTCAAGGAGCACGAACTGCGGCCGCCCAAGGGCGTCCTCCTCTACGGGCCCCCCGGATGCGGCAAGACGCTCATCGCCAAGGCCGTCGCCAACTCGCTGGCCAAGAAGGTCGCCGAGGTCACCGGCCAGGCCTCCGGCAAGAGCTTCTTCCTCAACATCAAGGGCCCCGAGCTGCTGAACAAGTACGTCGGCGAGACCGAGCGGCAGATCCGCCTCGTCTTCCAGCGTGCGCGTGAGAAGGCCAGCGAGGGCACGCCCGTCATCGTCTTCTTCGACGAGATGGAGTCCCTCTTCCGCACCCGCGGCTCCGGTGTCAGCTCGGACGTGGAGAACACCATCGTCCCGCAGCTGCTCGCCGAGATCGACGGTGTGGAAGGCCTGCAGAACGTGGTCGTGATCGGCGCCTCCAACCGCGAGGACATGATCGACCCGGCCATCCTGCGCCCCGGCCGCCTGGACGTGAAGATCAAGATCGAGCGTCCCGACGCCGAGGCCGCCAAGGACATCTTCGGCAAGTACCTCACCCAGCGGCTCCCGCTCCACCCCGAGGACGTCGGCGAGCACAGCGGCGACAAGTCGATGACGGTCCAGAGCATGATCCAGACCGCCGTCGAGCAGATGTACGCCGAATCCGAGGAGAACCGCTTCCTGGAAGTCACCTACGCCAACGGCGACAAGGAAGTCCTCTACTTCAAGGACTTCAACTCCGGCGCCATGATCGAGAACATCGTGGGCCGCGCCAAGAAGATGGCGATCAAGGACTTCCTGGAGCACAACCAGAAGGGCCTCCGCGTCTCCCACCTCCTCCAGGCATGCGTGGACGAGTTCAAGGAGAACGAGGACCTGCCGAACACCACCAACCCGGACGACTGGGCCCGGATCTCCGGAAAGAAGGGCGAGCGGATCGTCTACATCCGCACCCTGATCACCGGAAAGCAGGGCGCGGACACCGGACGCTCCATCGACACGGTGGCCAACACCGGTCAGTACCTGTAAAAGGCAGGGCGGCTGCGGGTGCCCTCACCGGGTACCCGCAGCCGACTGTTTTTCGGGCCAGGATCGGAACACAAGGCGTGCAAGGCAATGACGCAAATGATCTCCCCACCAGGACAAAGGCGCTCTAGGCTCTTCCGTACCGCCAAGTCGCGCAGTGCGGGGACGGGCACCGCACACGCAACCGAGCGCCAGCGGTACTTGTGCGGCGCCCACGACCGAGGGTGCCGCCGGGCAAGGAGGGCCGCATGACCGTACGGCGAGTAATGGGCATCGAGACGGAGTACGGGATCTCCGTCCCCGGCCACCCCAACGCCAATGCCATGCTCACCTCATCCCAGATCGTCAACGCCTACGCGGCGGCGATGCACCGGGCCCGCCGGGCTCGCTGGGACTTCGAGGAGGAGAATCCGCTGCGGGACGCGCGAGGCTTCGACCTCGCCCGTGAGGCCGCCGACGCCAGCCAGCTCACCGACGAGGACATCGGGCTGGCCAATGTGATCCTCACCAATGGCGCCAGGCTCTACGTCGACCACGCGCACCCCGAATACAGCTCCCCGGAGGTCACCAACCCACGGGACGCCGTGCTGTGGGACAAGGCCGGCGAGCGGATCATGGCGGAGGCCGCCGAGCGCGCGGCCCAGCTGCCCGGTGCCCAGCCCATCCACCTCTACAAGAACAACACCGACAACAAGGGCGCCTCCTACGGCACGCACGAGAACTACCTGATGAAGCGGGAGACCCCCTTCTCGGACATCGTGCGCCACCTCACGCCCTTCTTCGTCTCCCGTCAGGTCTTCGCCGGAGCGGGCCGCGTCGGCATCGGCCAGGACGGCCACGAGCACGGCTTCCAGCTCAGCCAGCGCGCGGACTACTTCGAGGTCGAGGTGGGCCTGGAGACGACCCTCAAGCGCCCCATCATCAACACCCGCGACGAGCCGCACGCGGACGCGGAGAAGTACCGCCGCCTCCATGTGATCATCGGCGACGCGAACCTCTCCGAGATCTCGACCTACCTCAAGCTGGGCACCACGGCCCTGGTGCTGTCGATGATCGAGGACGGCTTCATCGCCGTGGACCTCGCCGTCGACCAGCCCGTACGCACACTGCACCAGGTGTCGCACGACCCGTCCCTGAAGCGGCTGGTCACCCTCCGTAGCGGTCGCACACTCACCGCGGTACAGCTCCAGATGGAGTACTACGAGCTGTCGCGCAAGTACGTGGAGGAGCGCTTCGGCGCGGACGCCGACGAGCAGACCAAGGACGTCCTCACCCGCTGGGAGGACACCCTGAACCGCCTGGAGCGGGATCCCATGAGCCTCGCCGGCGAACTGGACTGGGTCGCCAAGCGGGAGCTCATGGAGGGCTACCGCCGCCGCGACAACCTCGACTGGGACGCCGCCCGGCTGCACCTCGTCGACCTCCAGTACGCCGACGTACGCCCCGAGAAGGGCCTCTACAACCGTCTGGCGGCCCGCGGACGCATGAAGCGCCTCCTGGACGAGGAAACCGTCGAACGGGCGAAGGCGAAGCCGCCGGAGGACACCCGGGCGTACTTCCGCGGCCGCTGCCTGGAGCAGTACGCCGACGACGTCGCCGCGGCTTCCTGGGACTCGGTCATCTTCGATCTCCCCGGCCGGGACTCCCTCCAGCGCGTCCCAACCCTCGAACCGCTTCGCGGAACGCGAAATCACGTCAAGGAGCTCCTGGACCGCTGTCGCACCGCGGAAGACCTGGTCAAGGTCCTTTCAGGCGGCTGAGGGGTACTCGGGCGGTGTCGGCCGGACGTCGGTGGGCAGGGTGGAAAACCCGGCGTCCGGGAATCATCGAGGTGGCCCCCGTACGTTGGAGAAACTGCGGGGCCGATGTCAGACCCGGCTTGTAGGGTCTGATCATCACCGATCGGCAGGAATGCCGACCTGTCGACCATGTCGGGCGAACTGAGCGGGGTGAGGGATATGGCAACCAAGGACACCGGCGGCGGACAGCAGAAGGCCACGCGTTCCACTGAGGAGGTCGAGGAGCAGGCAGCGGAAGCGCAGGCTTCCGAGGACCTCAAGGAGCGCCAGGAGAAGCTGAGCGATGACGTCGACTCGGTTCTGGACGAAATCGATGATGTGCTCGAGGAGAACGCAGAGGATTTCGTTCGCTCCTTCGTGCAAAAAGGTGGGCAGTAGGCCGCTTTTCCCTTCGAATTGAAGGCTTGTGGCTAACGGGGGCATCGAGTGCAAGAAGAGCAAGGTGTGAAGCGCTGTCCGCGGTGCGAGGAGGACAAGCCTCGGACAGCCTTCGCAAGGAACAAGGCGATGCGTGATGGGCTGCAGGTCTACTGCCGGGAGTGTGCGTCGGCGTACCACCAGGCGCGGCAGGTGGCCAAGGGGCGCAACGTGCGGCCGCGAGTGGATGTACCCGCAGGCCACAAGTACTGCCGCACGTGCGGCAAGATCAAACCGCACAGTGAGTGGACGCGGAATCGCAGCGCTTCGGACGGCTTCGCGACGCTCTGCAAGCCATGCAAGGCCATTAAGGGGCAGGCAGGCCATCTCAAGCGCCACTACGGCATCACCGAAGCCGAACGCGACGAGATGATCGCCTCTCAAATGGGGCTCTGCGTGATCTGCCTGAAAGCTCCGGCCGCACATGTGGATCACTGCCACGAGACGGGTAGGGTCCGTGGCGTACTGTGCTTCAACTGCAATTCGGCCATCGGCAAGTTGGGTGACGATCCCGACGCCGTCCGCCGGGCCGCCGCTTACTTGGAAGGAATCGCGTGGAAGCCAACACTCGTAGCACCGGGCGTCTACCAGCTGCCTTCCTGACGCCTGGGTCGTCCTCGTTCATGGACTTTCTCTCCGACCACCAGCCGGAGCTGCTGCCCGGCAAGCGTCAACTCCCGCCCACGCAGGGTGTGATCGAGGCGCCGCACGGCACGACGATCGTGTCCGTGACGTTCCCCGGTGGTGTCGTGCTCGCCGGTGACCGTCGCGCCACCATGGGCAACGTCATCGCGCAGCGGGACATCGAGAAGGTCTTCCCGGCGGACGAGTACTCGGCTGTCGGCATCGCCGGCACGGCAGGCCTGGCCGTCGAGATGGTCAAGCTCTTCCAGCTGGAGCTGGAGCACTTCGAGAAGGTCGAGGGTGCCCAGCTGTCGCTGGAGGGCAAGGCGAACCGGCTGTCGACGATGATCCGGTCGAACCTGGGCATGGCGATGCAGGGGCTGGCCGTCGTGCCGCTCTTCGCCGGGTACGACGTCGATCGCGAGAGGGGGCGGATCTTCTCGTACGACGTCACCGGTGGCCGTTCCGAGGAGCACGGCTTCGCCGCCACCGGCTCCGGTTCGATCTTCGCGCGTGGCGCCATGAAGAAGCTCTTCCGTGATGACCTGAGCGAGTCCGATGCCACGACGCTCGTGGTGCAGGCCCTCTACGACGCGGCTGACGACGACTCGGCGACCGGTGGTCCCGATGTCGCCCGCCGGATCTACCCGATCGTCACCGTGATCACCGAGGACGGTTTCCGTCGTCTGGGCGATGACGAGTCCTCCGAGATCGCCCGTTCCATCCTGGAGCGGCGTCTGGAGCAGCCCGACGGCCCGCGCGCCGCGCTGCTGTAGGCGACGGCTCGGTCTTATCAAGGTGATCCTGTGACTTCGACAGAAAGGGACGGATAACCGGTGTCGACGCCGTTCTATGTCTCACCCCAGCAGGCCATGGCCGACCGGGCGGAGTACGCGCGCAAGGGCATCGCCCGTGGCCGCAGCCTGGTCGTCCTCCAGTACGCCGACGGCATCGTGTTCGTCGGTGAGAACCCGTCCCGTGCGCTGCACAAGTTCAGCGAGATCTACGACCGCATCGGCTTCGCGGCGGCCGGCAAGTACAACGAGTACGAGAACTTGCGGATCGGCGGTGTCCGGTACGCCGATCTTCGTGGCTACACCTATGACCGTGATGATGTGACCGCCCGTGGTCTGGCCAACGTCTACGCCCAGACGCTGGGCACGATCTTCTCCTCCGCGGCCGAGAAGCCGTACGAGGTGGAGCTGGTCGTGGCCGAGGTGGGGGTGACTCCCGAGGGTGACCAGATCTACCGGCTGCCGCACGACGGGTCGATCGTGGACGAGCACGGTTCGGTCGCGGTGGGTGGCAATGCCGAGCTGATCAGCACCTACTTGGATCAGCGTCACCAGGACGGCATGACCCTCGCCGAGGCCCTGGAGCTGGCCGTGCAGGCGCTGTCCCGTGAGTCGAACGGCTCGCAGCGGGAGATCCCGGCCGAGCGGCTGGAGGTCGCGGTGCTGGACCGTACGCGTCCGCAGTCACGGAAGTTCAGGCGCATCGTGGGTCGTGAGCTGGCTCGGCTGCTGGAGGCCGGTGGCGCGGCCACCGGGGCCGAGAGTGCCGACGACGAGGACTCCGACGAGTCCGGCGCTTCCGACGAGTAGTTCCCCGCCCCGCTTCATCCTGCCCTTACTGTGCCCCGGCCGACCGCTCGGCCGGGGCACAGGGCGTTGGGGGGCCCGTCAGGGCGTGCTGGGCGGGGCTGTGGAGCCTCGTACGGCGAGTTGGACCGGAATGTCGCCCTCCTCGGGTTCTCGGCCCTCCAGGACCGCCAGGAGGGCTTCCATGCCGCGCTCCCCGAACAGCTCGGCGTCCAGGCGGACGGTCGTCAGCTCCGGGTCGATGGCGGTGGCGAGGGCGAGGTCGTCCAGGCCGGTGACGGAGATGTCGTCGGGGATGCGCAGGCCGAGGCGGCGTACGGCTTTGTAGGCGCCGGCGGCGAGCTTGTCGTCGTCGCAGACGATCGCCGTGGGGCGGGGGCCCTTGGCGGCGAGGGCGGTCGTGGTGGCGGTCTGCGCCCCGTCGATGGCGATGGGCGCGCGAACGGTGAGCAGCGAGGTGCCTGGTACTGCGCCGACCCGTGCGGCCAGTTCGCGTGCGCGTACCTCGAAGGTCCAGGACGCGATGTCGGCGGCGAGATGCAGGATGCGCTGGTGGCCGAGGCCCAGCAGGTGCTCGGCGATCTGGCGGACACCGTCGGCGATGTCCAGGTTCACGGTCGCGGCGCCCAGGCTGCCGGCCGGGTCGCTGTCCAGCATGACCAGGGGGAGCTGGTCGCCGCGGATGGCGGTGAGGGCGTCGGCGGCCATGGAGGAGGCGATCACGCCGTCGAGGGCGGCCTGGGCGGATGCGAAGGGGTTGCGGGCTGGGCCGATGCCTTCGGGGGAGGGGTAGAGGACGACGCCGAAGCCGTGCCGGGCGGCGACGCGGGCGGCGCCGGTGTAGACGCCCGCGAAGAATTCGGTGGTGAGGGCGGGGACCACCAGGAGTACGGTTCTGGTGTGGCCGAGGCGGAGGTTGCGGGCGGCGAGATTGGGCCGGTAGCCCAGTTCGCGGGCGGCCTCGCGGACCCGTTCGGCCGTGGCCTCGGAGACCCGTCCGCGCCACTTGTCGCCGAGCACCAGTGAGACCGCTGCCTGGGACACGCCCGCCACCTGGGCCACGTCCCGGCTGGTGGGGCGGGTGCTGCCGTGTGCCACCGTGCACCTGCTTCTTCGTCTGGACTCCTGAACAGCGCACATGGTACGTATGACGAAGGACGTTATACGTAAAACTTCAGCGGAGGGCGGCGCGGCCGATGACCGGCGCATACGTGGAGATCCTCAGGGCGAGGCATGCCGCCCGGCTGCTCGTCGGCACGCTCACCGGGCGGCTGCCGAACGCCGTCGCCGCGCTCGCCATCCTGCTGTTCGTGCGCTCGGAGGGCGGTTCCTACAGCCTGGCCGGTGCCCTGGCGGCTGTGTACGGGGTCGCCAACGCGGTCGGTCAGCCGCTGCTGGGGCGGCTGGTGGACCTGCACGGCCAGCCCCGGGTGCAGCTGCCCGCCGCGATCGCCTCGGCCCTCGCGATGGCCGCGTTCGCCTTCGTGGGCATCGGCGCGCTGCCGCTCGCGTACGCCGCGGTGGCGGCCTCGGGACTGTTCACACCGCCCCTGGAGGGCGGCCTGCGGGCACTGTGGTCATCAGTCCTGCCCAAGGAGGGCCAGGTGCACACGGCGTACGCGATGGACGCCGTGGCGCAGGAAGTCATGTTCACCGTCGGACCGTTGCTGCTGACGCTGTGTGCGTCGCTGTGGTCGGCGCAGGCGGCGCTGCTCGTCCTGAACGTCATCGGGGTGCTGGGCGCGCTGTCGGTGGTCGTCTCGCCGCCTTCGCGCGCGTGGCGCTCGGCGCCGCGCGAGGCGCACTGGCTGGGCGCGCTGCGCTCGGCGGGGCTGCTGGCGCTGCTCGCGTCCTTCCTGTTCGTCGGCATGGCGATGGGCTCCATCGCGGTGGCGGCCGTGTCGTACGCGGACGACAACGGCGGTGACGTGGTGTACGGCTGGCTGATGGCGGGCCTGGGCCTGGGCGCGCTGATCGGCGGCACGGTGTACGGGTCGCGGGAGTGGGGCGGCGAGCCGGCCCGGCGACTGCGGGTGCTGGTGGCGCTTCTGGCGGTGTGTTACCTGCCGCTGATGCTGATGCCGGGTGCGGTCGCCATGACGCTTCTGGCGGTGCTCGCGGGTGTGTTTCTGGCGCCCTGTATCGCCTGTGCCTTCGTGCTGGTCGACCGGCACGCGCCGCGGGGGACGGTCACCGAGGCCTTCTCCTGGCTGGTGACCACGTTCACGGTGGGCGCGTCGGTCGGAACGGGCCTCGCGGGTCCGGTCGTCGAGGCGGGCGGGGCCTTCTGGGGGTTCGCCGTGCCGGGTGGGGCAGGGGCGGTGTCGTTGCTGGTCCTGCTGGCCACCGGACGGGTCCTCGCAGCTCCCGGCAGGGGTGCGGTGGTTGCGGCTTCATCGGAAAATGATCCAAACCGTGCTGTCGAACCCCGTTTCAGCTCAGGGGATCGGGCGTAATGTTCAGTCATGGACCGCCGCATTTTCGGGCTGGAGAACGAGTACGGCGTCACGTGCACGTTCAGGGGACAGCGCCGCCTGTCGCCTGACGAGGTGGCGCGGTACCTCTTCCGCCGTGTCGTGTCATGGGGCCGCAGCAGCAATGTCTTTCTGCGAAACGGCGCCCGCCTCTATCTCGACGTGGGATCACATCCGGAATACGCCACACCCGAATGTGACAACGTGACCGAACTGGTCACCCACGACAAAGCAGGCGAGCGCATTCTCGAAGGACTCCTGGTGGACGCCGAACGACGCCTGCACGAGGAAGGAATCGCGGGCGACGTCTACCTCTTCAAGAACAACACCGACTCGGCGGGCAACTCCTACGGCTGCCACGAGAACTATCTCGTCGCGCGCCACGGCGAGTTCTCCCGGCTCGCGGACATCCTCATTCCGTTCCTCGTCACGAGGCAGCTTCTGTGCGGCGCCGGAAAGGTGCTGCAGACCCCGCGGGGCGCGGTGTACTGCGTCAGCCAGCGGGCCGAGCACATCTGGGAGGGCGTCTCCTCGGCGACGACCCGTTCCCGGCCGATCATCAACACGCGCGACGAGCCGCACGCGGACGCCGAGCGCTACCGCCGCCTGCACGTCATCGTGGGCGACTCGAACATGTCCGAGACGACCATGCTGCTCAAGGTCGGCGCGACCGACCTGGTGCTGCGCATGATCGAGGCGGGCACCGTGATGCGCGACCTGACCCTGGAGAACCCGATCCGGGCGATCCGCGAGGTCAGCCACGACATCACCGGCCGGCGCAAGGTGCGGCTGGCCAGCGGCCGCGAGGCCTCCGCGCTGGAGGTGCAGCGCGAGTACTACGAGAAGGCCGTGGACTTCTGCGAGCGCCGAGGCATCCGCACCGGCACGGTCGAGCAGGTCCTGGAGCTGTGGGGCCGCACGCTGGACGCGATCGAGGCCGAGGACCTCGACCGGATCGGCACCGAGATCGACTGGGTGATGAAGTACAAGCTCATCGAGCGGTACCGGGCCAAGCACAACATGACCATGTCGCATCCGCGGGTCGCGCAGATAGACCTCGCCTACCACGACATCCACCGGCGTCGTGGCCTCTACTACCTGCTGGAGAAGAAGGGTCAAGCAGCGCGTATCTGCAACGACTTGAAGATCTTCGAGGGCAAGTCCGTCCCGCCGCAGACCACTCGGGCCCGGCTGCGCGGTGATTTCATCCGCAGGGCTCAGGAACAGCGCCGGGACTTCACCGTCGACTGGGTCCATCTGAAGCTGAACGACCAGGCGCAGCGCACGGTGTTGTGCAAGGACCCGTTCCGTTCGGTGGACGACCGGGTGGAGAAACTGATCGCCGGTATGTGATGGCCGGTAAGTGAGTGACGCGTTCCCCTTGGCCGGCGCGGTCGGCCGGAACGCAACACGGGCGCCGTACGTTTCCGTACGGCGCCCTGCTCACGCCGTAGAGTTGCGCGCACGCCATCCACAAGATCGACGATTACGAGGCCCCCACCGTGCGCCGACGCTCACTTCTCATCGCCGTACCCGCAGGACTGGTCACGCTCGCCGGATGCGGTGACGACAAGGCCGACTCCAGCAAGGCGAGCGACAGCCCGTCGCCGTCGGCCCCGGAGGGATCGGCCGCGCCGTCGCCCAAGATCGTGGACGGTCCGCTGCCGAAGATCACGGCGGGCACGAAGTTCGACGAGAAGCCGACGGTCGCCAAGGGCAGCGGTGAGCCGTCGAAGGACCTCGCGGTGAAGACGGTGATCGCGGGCAACGGCACGACGGTCGCGGAGAACGACTACATCCAGGCGAACTACCTGGGCCAGATCTGGGCCACTGCCAAGGTCTTCGACAACTCCTACGACCGCAAGGCACCCCTGCTCATCCAGCTCGCCCAGGGCCGCATCATCGACGGCTGGCGGTACGGCCTGGTCGGCAAGAAGACCGGCAGCCGCGTCGAGATGGCCGTACCCCCGACCTGGGGCTACGGCAAGGAGGGCAACGCCCAGGCCGGTATCAAGGGCACCGACACGCTGGTGTTCGTGGTCGACATCCAGGACACCTTCAACAGCAAGAGCTCCGCCAAGGGCACCGAGGTCGCGCAGGACAACGTCGACCTGCCCAAGGTCGGCACCAACACCGACGGCAAGGCGCCCTCCCTCGAGGTCCCCAAGACGGACCCGCCGAAGAAGCTGGTGGCGAACTACGTCCTCGAGGGCGACGGCGACGAGCTCACGGCGGAGAACACCGTGCTGGTGCAGTACAAGGGCGTGCAGTGGTCGGACGGCAAGCAGTTCGACTCGACGTACGCCAAGAAGCAGCTGGTGTCGTTCCCGCTGCAGCAGGTCGTCCCGGGCTGGTCGCAGGGGCTGACGGGCAAGAAGGTCGGCAGCCGCGTGCTGATCGTCATCCCGCCGGACCTGGCATACGGCGACAACCCGCCGCCGGACAGCCACATCGCCAAGGGCGCCACCCTGGTGTTCACGGTGGACATCCTGGCCAAGATGTGACGTCGCCCGGGGTGATGAAAGACTGGGGCCGTTGCCTTTCCACAACAAGCTTGGAGCGTAGGACGTGAGCATCGACAAGCCCGAGATCGACTTCCCGGGCGGCGAGCCCCCGGCGGACCTCGAGATCAAGGACATCTGGGAGGGCGACGGCGCGGTTGCGCAGGCGGGCCAGACCGTCACCGTCCACTACGTGGGCGTGGCCTTCAGCACCGGTGAGGAGTTCGACGCGAGCTGGAACCGCGGCACGCCGTTCCGCTTCCCGCTGGGTGGCGGCCGCGTCATCAAGGGCTGGGACCAGGGCGTGCAGGGCATGAAGGTCGGCGGCCGCCGCCAGCTGACCATCCCGGCGCACCTCGCCTACGGCAACCAGAGCCCGACCCCGCTGATCAAGCCCGGTGAGACGCTGATCTTCGTGGTCGACCTGCTCGGCGTCTGATCGTCGTCGGACTCGTCGCGTCCGGTCGTCGGCTGTGATCGGCGCACGACCGGAGCCGACTACCTGGGGCCCATGCCTGTGCGGGCATGGGCCTCGGCTTTTGCCGGGCCACTTCGGAGCGGTACGGTCAACGCTCGTAAGCACCATAGGGAAGGCGAAGGGCGTCGATGGCCATTGCCAAGGCCGAGCGGCTCATGAACCTGGCGCTGTGTCTGCTCGGGACGCGGCGGCCGCTGAGCAAGCGCGAGCTGCGTGAGTCCATCGAGGCCTATCTCGAAGCGGGCAGCGACGACTCCTTCAACCGGATGTTCGAGCGCGACAAGGACGATCTGCGCGAGCTCGGCCTGGTCATCGAGACGGTGGAGAACCTCGACGGCGAGGTCGGCTATCTGGCCCGCCGCGACAGCAACCGCCTCGCGCCCGTCACCCTGGACGCCGAGGAGGCCGCCGCCCTGGGCCTGGCCGCCAAGGTGTGGCAGCAGGCCCGGCTCGCGGGCGCGGCCAGCGGCGCCCTGCAGAAACTGCGCGCGGCGGGACTGCTGGAGGACGTCGACCCGTATGAGGCGCACGGCGCGCTGGAGCCCCGAATCCCGGTGCACGAGGCGGCGTTCGAGCCGTTGATGCTGGCCTGCCGTGACCGTCGCCCGGTCGTCTTCGACTACCGCAAGGCCACCGCCGCCCGCCCCGAGACGCGGCATGTCGAGCCGTGGGCGCTGGAGTGCTGGCGCGGCCACTGGTATCTCGCGGGCTGGGACCGGGACCGTGGTGCCGAGCGGGTCTTCCGGCTGTCCCGGATCACCGGCAAGGTGCGCAGCCGCAGCGGCCGTTTCACCGCCGAGGTCCCCGATGTCGTCACCGTGCGCGAGACGGTCGCGAGCTGGGCGGGGGAGACCGCCGACCGCTCCGCGCTGATCCGGCTGCGCACGGACGCCGGGTACCCCCTTCGGGCGAAGGCCAGGTCGGTGCGGGAACTCGGGGACGGCTGGGACGAGTTGGAGATTCCGTACGGCCATGGGCTGGATGCCTGGCTGGTCGAGTTCGGGCCGGACGTGGTGGTCGTGGAGCCCGCCGAGCTGCGGGCCGATGTGGTGGACCGGCTGCGTGCCGTGGCCAAGGGCTGAGGGGGAGCGGAGCGACACAGTGGCAGGTAAACCGGTCAGGCCCACGAGCGCCATCGACCAGACCCGGCGGATGCTCTCCCTGGTGACATATCTGAGGGAGCGTCCCGGCGCCCGCGTCGAAGACGTCGCGCGCGCATTCGGCATCTCCGAGGACGAGCTGGTCTCCGACCTGGACGTGCTGCCCATGTGCGGCACCAGTTTCCGCGGCGGCGACCTGCTCGACATCGACACCGACGGCGAGCGCATCTGGTGGCACAACCCCGACGACGTCGCCGAGCCGCTGCGGATCGCCGCCGACGAGGCGACCGCGTTGCTGGTGGCCGCCCGTGCCGTCTCCACACTGCCGGGGCTGCGCGAGAGTGACCGGCAGGCGCTGCTGCGGGCGACGGCCAAGGTGGAGGCCGCGGCGGGGGAGGCGGCCGGCGCCAGCTCCCGGCTGTCGGTGACCTTCGAGTCCGAGGGCGGTGTCTTCGCCGACGTCGATCGGGCGATCTCCGAGCGGCGCCGGCTGTGGATCCGCTACTACTCGCCGGCCCGCGACGAGGTCACCGAGCGCGAGATCGATCCCATCCGCCTGGTCAGCGTCGGCCACACCTATGTCGAGGCCTGGTGCCGGCGCTCCGAGGCGCGCCGCACCTTCCGGCTGGACCGGGTCGCCGAGATCAAGATCCTCGACGAGCCGTCCGCGCCGCCCGAGGTCGAACTGCGGGACCTGTCGGAGGGGCTGGTGCAGCCCGCGGCGGAGGATCCGGAGGTCGTCGTCGAGGTGGCTCCGGCCGGACGCTGGGTCGCGGAGTACTACCCGCACGACAGCGCGGATGAGCTGGCGGACGGCGGACTGCGTATCTCCCTGCGTACTCCCGACCCCACCTCACTGCGCCGCCTGGCCCTGCGGCTCGGCCGCGACGGCCGGATCGTCTCGCCGCCCGAGCTGGCCGACAGCGCCCGGCAGGCGGCCCGCGAAGCGCTGGCGGCGTACGACGGGATAGAGGTGCGGGGCGCTCACGAAGCGCATGGAGTCGACGACGGACAGTAGGACAGGCAGTTCGGCAAGGCAGTGCGACAGGCGGGAGCAGGGGCTTGAGCGAGTCGGCGACGTCCGGTGTACGGGGTATGACGGTGGCTTCCGCTTTCGCCGGGATGAGAAGCGTGACCCAGGTGGTGTTCAAGGCGGGCTGCCCGGACTGCCGGGGCCGTTTCGAGCTCGCCGCGAGCGCCCTGCGGCTCGTCATCGGCGCGACCAGCCGTACGACGTTCTACTCCTTCACCTGCCCCGAGTGCGGCGCCTCCGTCCGTAAGCCGGCCGGCGAGCGGGTCGTCGAGCTGTTGACGGGCGGCGGGGTCAGCACCCTGCGGCTGCATTCCACGGTGTAGGACGGTCTAGGCTCGCCTTCATGTTCTGGCCGATGTTCGCGGTAGCTGTGGGTTTCCTGGGTCTCGCCGTCCTCGGTGTGCTCGCCGTGCGGGTCTTCCTGGAGGCGCAGCGCCTGGGCCGGCAGGTCACGGACTCCGCGCAGCGCATCAGCAGGGCGGCCGAGGATCTGGAGCGGGCCAGTATGAGCGCGGCCCGGGCTGTGGACTCCCTCTAGGCCCCCCAAGGATTGGGTGTGAGTCCTGCGCCCGATGCGTTTTGGGCCACTTCGCCCTGTCAACTTGCCGTGGGGGCCAGGTACGCTGCTGGTCGCGGCCGGAGAACGAGGCCCGGCCCGCGGACAGGGAGTACGCACGGGGATTGCCTGACGTTTACCCCTGAGCGTTACGATCGCTGTCAACGCGATCGTTCGGACACATGTCCGACCGATCGGACGGCAATCCCATCCCAGCAGCCTCGGTGAGAAGGTAAAGACTTATGTTCGGAAGGCTCGGAGCCCCCGAGATCATTCTCATCCTCGTCGTCATCATCCTGCTGTTCGGCGCGAAGAAGCTTCCGGACATGGCGCGCTCGCTCGGCAAGTCCGCGCGCATCCTGAAGAGCGAGGCCAAGGCGATGAAGGACGACGGCAAGTCCGCCGCCCCGGCCGACCCGCCGAACAACACGGGCGACGACCAGCAGCCCCCGGCTCAGCGCATCATCCAGGCTTCCCCCGGCGACGTGAACAGCTCACGCCCGGTCACCGAGCCGACGGACTCCACGAAGCGCTGACGCAGGGCCGGTGACCTCCGGCCCGCCGCACGAGATGGGAACGTGGGTTGCTGAAGTCTGCCCGCAATGAGGAGAAGGATCCCGAGGGGCGGATGCCCCTCGCGGAGCACCTTCGTGAGCTCCGCAACCGGCTCGCGAAAGCGCTGCTCGCGATCGTCGTGATCACGGTCGTCGCCGCCTTCTTCTATCAGGACATCATCAACTTCTTCACCAAGCCGGTCCTCGAGTCGGTCGGCTGCCCGAAGTCGTTCGAGGAACTGGCCAAGACGGCGCGCGACGAGAATCCGTGCGCGCAGATCACGATCAACGGTCTGCTCGCGCCGTTCACGCTGGCCCTGAAGGTGTCCCTGATGGCCGGTGTCGTGCTGGCCGCACCGGTCTGGTTGTACCAGCTGTGGGCCTTCGTCGCCCCCGGCCTGCACAAGCACGAGCGGAAGTACGCCTACGCGTTCGTCGCCACGGGCACCCCGCTCTTCCTGGCCGGCGCCTTCTTCGCCTACAAGGTGCTGCCCAAGACGGCCGAAGTCCTGATCGAGTTCACCCCGTTCGGCGTGGACAACCTGCTGCCGCTCGACGACCTGCTCGACCTCGTCACGCGCATGGTGATCGTCTTCGGTCTCTCCTTCGAGCTGCCGCTGCTGCTGGTGATGCTCAACTTCACCGGCGCCATCACCGGCAAGCGCATGCTCGGCTGGTGGCGCGGCATGATCATGGGCATCACCGTGTTCGCGGCCATCGCGACGCCCAGCACGGACCCGCTGACCATGATGGCCCTCGCCGGACCGATCTGGTTCCTGTACTTCGCGGCCGTCGCCGTCTCCCTGGTCAACGACCGCCGCAGGCGCCGCCGTGACGAAATGGGCCCCGACGACGACGAGGCCTCCGACCTGGACCTGACCCCCGAGGCGATCGGCGAGGTCGAGACCGTCTCCGCCGCCCGGGCGCTGCCCGAGCAGGCGAGCAGGGACCGCGTCAACGGATACGACGACGTGACCTGAGAGGCGGATCTCAGGAAGCCACGGCCGGGGCGCCCGCGGGGCGCACCCGGCCGTTCGCGTCGAGCGGTCGTGAGCTGCGCGGATCCCGGGTTTGCGGAGTGCCGATCCGGATAATGATCGTCCTGTTGTCAGTGGGGCCCGGTACGCTCGAAAGCACGATGACAGAGGACCTCTCACCGGCCGAGCGGTACGCGGCGGCACGCATGCGCGCTGCGGAGCAGGCCACCGCGCTCGCCTCCTTCCGCGAGATGTACGACTTCGGCCTCGACCCCTTCCAGATCGAGGCATGCCAGGCGCTCGAGACGGGCAAGGGCGTGCTGGTGGCCGCGCCCACCGGCTCGGGCAAGACGATCGTCGGCGAGTTCGCCGTCCACCTCGCCCTGATGCAGGGCAAGAAGTGCTTCTACACCACGCCCATCAAGGCGCTGTCGAACCAGAAGTACGCCGACCTGTGCCGCCGTTACGGCAACGGCATGGTCGGTCTGCTCACAGGCGACAACAGCGTCAACCCCGACGCCCCGGTGGTCGTGATGACCACAGAGGTGCTGCGGAACATGCTGTACGCCGGATCACAGACCCTCCTCGGCCTCGGCTACGTCGTCATGGACGAGGTGCACTATCTCTCCGACCGCTTCCGCGGCGCCGTATGGGAAGAGGTGATCATCCACCTCCCCGAGTCGGTCACCCTCGTCTCGCTGTCGGCGACCGTGTCCAACGCCGAGGAGTTCGGCGACTGGCTCGACACCGTCCGCGGCGACACCGAGGTGATCGTCTCCGAGCACCGGCCCGTGCCGCTGTTCCAGCACGTACTCGCCGGGCGCCGGATGTACGACCTGTTCGAGGAGGGCGAGGGCCACAAGAAGGCCGTCAACCCCGACCTCACGAGGCTGGCCCGCATGGAGGCCACCCGGCCGTCGTACCAGGACCGCAGACGCGGCCGCGCCATGCGCGAGGCCGACCGGGAGCGCGAGCGCAGACAGCGCTCCCGGGTGTGGACGCCTGGGCGGCCCGAAGTCATCGAGCGCCTCGACTCCGAGGGGCTGCTGCCCGCCATCACCTTCATCTTCAGCCGCGCCGCCTGCGAGGCCGCCGTCCAGCAGTGCCTGCACGCGGGCCTGCGGCTGAACGACGATGAGGCGCGGGAGAAGGTGCGCGCCATCGTCGAGGAGCGCACCACCTCCATCCCGACCGAGGATCTGCACGTCCTCGGGTACTACGAGTGGCTGGAGGGCCTGGAGCGCGGCATAGCCGCCCACCACGCGGGCATGCTGCCGACCTTCAAGGAGGTCGTCGAGGAGCTGTTCGTGCGCGGCCTGGTGAAGGCCGTGTTCGCCACCGAGACCCTCGCCCTCGGCATCAACATGCCCGCACGCTCGGTGGTGTTGGAGAAGCTCGTCAAGTGGAACGGCGAGCAGCACGCCGACATCACACCCGGCGAGTACACCCAGCTGACGGGTCGTGCGGGCCGCCGCGGCATCGACGTCGAGGGACACGCCGTGGTGCTGTGGCAGCGCGGGTTCAGTCCCGAGCACCTCGCGGGACTGGCCGGCACGCGCACCTATCCGCTGCGGTCCAGCTTCAAGCCGTCGTACAACATGGCGGTCAACCTCGTCGAGCAGTTCGGCCGGCACCGCTCACGCGAGCTGCTGGAGACGTCCTTCGCGCAGTTCCAGGCCGACAAGTCGGTCGTCGGGATCTCGCGTCAGGTGCAGCGCAACGAGGAGGGGCTGGCGGGTTACAAGGAGTCCATGACCTGCCACCTCGGGGACTTCGAGGAGTACGCGCGGCTGCGCCGCGAACTCAAGGACCGCGAGAACGAGTTGGCCCGGGAGGGCGCGGTGGAGCGGCGCGCCGAGGCCGCGACCGCGCTGGAGAAGCTCAAGCCCGGTGACGTCATCCATGTGCCGACGGGCAAGTACGCCGGTCTGGCACTGGTGCTGGACCCGGGGCTGCCGGCCGGGCGGTCCAACGGGCACCGCGGCTTCGAGCACCACGACGGACCGCGCCCACTGGTCCTGACCGCCGAGCGGCAGGTCAAGCGGCTCGCGTCGATGGACTTCCCGGTGCCCGTCGAGGCGCTGGAGCGGATGCGGATCCCGAAGTCCTTCAACCCGCGCTCCCCGCAGTCCCGTCGGGACCTGGCGTCCGCGCTGCGCACCAAGGCCGGGCACATCGCGCCCGAGCGGCATCGCAGGCGCCGCTCCGAGGCGGCCGACGACCGCGAGATCGCCCGGCTGCGCACAGCGATCCGCGCCCACCCCTGCCACGGCTGCAACGACCGCGAGGACCACGCCCGTTGGGCCGAGCGCTACCACCGGCTGATCCGGGACACCTCACAGCTGGAGCGCCGGATCGAAGGACGCACGAACACCATCGCGCGCACCTTCGACCGCATCGTCGCGCTGCTGACCGAACTGGACTATCTGCGCGGCGACGAGGTCACCGAGCACGGCAAGCGGCTCGCGCGGCTGTACGGCGAACTCGATCTGCTGGCCAGCGAGTGCCTGCGCGAAGGGGTGTGGGAGGGCCTCGACCCGGCCGAACTGGCGGCCTGCGTCTCGGCGTTGGTGTACGAGGCCAGGGTCGGGGACGACGCGATGGCCCCGAAGCTGCCGTCGGGCAAGGCCAAGGCCGCGCTCGGTGAGACGGTCCGGATCTGGGGCCGACTGGACGCCCTGGAGGAGGACTTCCGGATCAACCAGACCGAAGGGGTCGGCCAGCGCGAACCCGACCTCGGCTTCGCCTGGGCCGCCTACATGTGGGCCAGCGGCAAGGGGCTGGACGAGGTGCTTCGGGAGGCGGAGATGCCGGCCGGGGACTTTGTGCGGTGGTGCAAGCAGGTGATCGATGTGCTGGGGCAGATCGCCGCGGCTTCTCCTGTGGAGGGCTCGACCGTGGCCAAGAACGCGCGGAAGGCCGTCGAGGGGCTGCTCCGGGGAGTGGTCGCCTACTCGTCGGTGGGGTAATGGTGCCTTGGTGGGTGCGGGGTTCGTCGTGGCTTGTCACGCTGCTCCCCGCGCCCCTGGGGCGTGTCCGTGTCCTCACCCGAGGATGACCAGTTGCCGGGTTGCTCGGGTCATCGCCACATAGCGGTCCACCGCTCCCTCGATATCCGCGCCGAAGTCCTGTGGTTCGACCAGGACGACCAGGTCGAACTCCAGGCCCTTCGACAGCTCCGGAGTCAGTGACCGGACCCGGTCCGTCGGGCGGAACGTGGGGTCGCCGATGACGCAGGCGGTTCCCTCGGCGTGTGCGGCCAGCCAGGTGTCGAGGATCGAGTCCAGGTCCGGGACGGATCCGTGTACGACGGGGACGCCGCCGCTGCGGATGGATGTCGGGACGTTGGCGTCCGGGAGCGCCGCCCGGATGACCGGCTCGGCCTGCGTCATGATCTCCTGCGGTGTCCGGTAGTTGATGTTCAGGGAGGCCAGTTCGATCCGGTCGAACCCGACCCGTTCGAGCCGTTCCCGCCAGGACTCCGTGAATCCGTGCCGGGCCTGGGCGCGGTCCCCGACGATGGTGAAGCTGCGGGACGGGCAGCGCAGCAGCAGCATCTGCCACTCGGCGTCGGTGAGTTCCTGCGCCTCGTCGACGACGATGTGCGCGAAGGGGCCCGCGAGCCGGTCGGGGGCGGCGACGGCCAGTTCGGCCTCGTCGACCAGGCTGACCTGGGCATCCTGGCCCCGCAGCATCGTCACCAGGCCCATGCCCTCGTCCATGTCGGCGCCGGACTCGGACGCGGCCTCGATCAGGTTGTCGACGACCTGCGTCATTCGCTCGCGCTGGGCGGCGAGGATGCCCTCCTGCCGGCGCCTGCGCCGGGCCGCCTCCGGGTCGCCGAGCCGCTGCCGTGCCGCGTCCAGGAGCGGCAGGTCGGACACCGTCCAGGCCTGGGCGTCCGCGCGCTGTAGCCGCTGAACCTCCTCGCGGCCGAGCCAGGGAGCGCACATCCGCAGGTACGCGGGGACGGACCACAGGTCGGAGACGAGGTCGGTCGCCTCAAGGACAGGCCATGCGCGGTTGAAGGCGGCCAGCAGCTCCCTGTTCTGCCCCAGCGACCTGCGGACCAGCTCCGCCGAGACCTCGCCGTCGTCACCCGAGGCGTCCTCCCCGTGCCGGTCCACCAGCATCGTGAGCAGCTCTTCCCAGACCTGGTCGCGCGCCTCGTTGTGCGGCGTACCGGGCTCGGCCGCCTCGAACGCCACCGTCCAGTCCTCGGCGCTCAGCCATATGTCGGACCAGTGGGTCGAGACCGTCATGCCTTCGGCGGGTGGCTCCTCGTAGAACCGGACGGCCTTCTCGATCGCCCCCACCAGGTCCCCGGACGCCTTCAGACGGGCCACCACCGGGTCCGCCTCGACCGTCGCCGTGGCTCCCTCGGGGACCAGGTCGCGCAGGACGCAGGTCTGCACGCCCTCCTCGCCGAGGCTGGGGAGGACGTCGGAGACGTACGCCAGGTACGGCCGGTGCGGGCCGACGAACAGCACGCCGCCGCGGCGGTGGTCGACGCGGGGGTCGGAGTGGAGCAGGTAGGCGGACCGGTGCAGGGCGACGACGGTCTTGCCCGTGCCCGGACCGCCGTCGACGACGAGGGCACCCCGGGAACCGGCGCGGATGACGGCGTCCTGGTCGGCCTGGATGGTGCCGAGGACATCCCGCATCCGGGGCGAGCGATTGCTGCCGAGGCTGGCGATGAACGCGGACTGGTCGTCGAGCGCCGCGTGCCCGGCGAACCCGTCCGGGGTGAACACCTCGTCCCAGTAGTCGCTGATCAGAGCCCGGGTCCAGCGATACCTGCGGCGGCTGGCCAGGCCCATCGGGTTGGCGTGCGTGGCCCCGAAGAACGGCTCGGCGGCGGGGGAGCGCCAGTCGACCAACAGCCGACGGCCCGTGCTGTCGGTCAGGCCGAGCCGTCCGACGTACACCGGCTCCGGGCTGTCCGTGCCGACCATGCGGCCGAGGCACAGGTCCAGTCCGAAGCGGCGCAGGGTACGCAGGCGGGCCGTCAGCTGATGGATCTCCATGTCCCGGTCCATCGCCTCCCGGCCCATCCCGCCGGGCGCCTTGCGCACGGTCGTGAGGCGGTCGGACAGCTCGGCGATCGACTGGTCGAGGCACTCGGCGATGGCAGTGAAGTGCTGCTCGTCGGCGGCGATCAGGGTTGGGTCGGCCTTGGGGGAGAGGCGGGCGGGGAGGTTGAACACGCTGGCGGGGAGGGGGTTCACGCCAGTGGTGAGCGGGTTCGCGCTGGTGGTGAGAGGGTTCACGCTGGTGGTGAAGGACTTCACGTATGGCTCCGAAAATCGGTCGGGTACGACCACGGGGTGCGGTGAGGTGCCACGGCGGTGGCCCGCTTGCGGGTCTCGGGGGGCGGGGGTGGTTTCGAGTCCGGTCGATCCGTACGACATCAACAGCACACGCGCTTCTACGACTCCCGTTTTCGCAGGTCTTCGGCCTAGGCCGGAGATTCTGCGGCAGGAGGGGGGCCTTGCCGCAAGCCCCCCAGTGCGCTATAAGTTGAGAGTGGCAAGGAGTGGTTGACCTCCTTGCCTTTGTTTTTGCCCCGCCTCTTTCCACGCGCTCTCGCGTGTTCCCGCGCTCCCCGCGGCGCGCCTCTCTGCCCACCCTCGGCGGCCGGACTTCCCCGTCCGGAACGGGGTGCGGAACCCGATCTTCACCCGTCACGGTGAGTATCCATCGAACGCCCGTTCGCCGCTACGCACCGTGTTCGAACGTGATCTGAGCGTATAAATGCGCCCGAGCGTACTCCTGCCAAGCAGCCCGTTTCAGGTGCTTGCTGAATATGACACGGCGATGATCCGGTCGGACTAAGCTCGCCCGCAGCGCACCGAGTTGAGGCGTATTCGTGCGCTTGTTCCCAAACAAGCAGAAGATCCCGACATACCCATGACGTACCCCGCTGCAAGCTCCCCCAACACCCACCCGATTAGTTTCAGAGGGCCCACATGGTGAGCGTTCAATCCCCGACCCGTCGCCGTGAACTGCCGTACGCCCGCGTGCTGTTGCTGCCGGCCATAGTGATGGCCGCGGCGACCGGAGCCGCCGTCGCCGTGGTGGCGGAGCCAGCCCGGACGGCCGTCGGCGTGTGCGGTGCCGTGGCCATCCTGCTCGTACTGGCCGCCGCGGCCGAAGCGGTGCGCCGCGGCCGCACTCTGCGGGACCTGCGGGCCGAGCACGCCCGTCACACCGCGTATCTGGAAGGGCGCATCGCCGCCCATGACGGGGAGATGGCCCGCCTCGCCACGGAGATCACGCCCGCCGCGATCTACCGGCTGCAGTGCGGCAATTCGCCCTATGAGGTGATGCGCGACCTCGCCGAGATCGACCCGTCCTACGCCCATCTCTCCCGGGCCGAAACCGCGCTGGTGCAGTCGATGCTCGACATCGTCGACCACGAGGAAGCCCTCCGCGACTCCGCCCAGCGCTCGTTCGTCAACATCGCCCGCCGCGTCCAGGCCATCGTCCACCAACAGGCCGTGGAACTGCGGGAGATGGAGGAGGACCACGGTCGTAACCCCGAGGTCTTCGACGACCTGCTGCGCATCGACCACGGCACCATGCTGATCGGCCGCCTCGCCGACTCCATCTCCGTGCTCGGCGGCGGCCGCCCCGGACGCCAGTGGCCCGAACCCGTCCCGCTGTACAGCGTGTTGCGCGGCGCCATGTCCCGGATCCTGGAGTACCGCCGCATCAGCCTGGACTCCATCGCCCAGGTCAACATCGCCGGCATCTCGGTCGAGCCGATCATCCACGCCGCCGCCGAGCTCCTCGACAACGCCACGCGCTACTCGCCGCCGCAGACCAAGGTGCACGTCACCGCCACCGAGGTGCAGACCGGAATCGCGGTCGAGATCGAGGACTCCGGTGTCAGCCTCAGCGAGGAGGCACGCGCCAGGGTCGAGGGCATGCTCGAACGCGCCAAGCAGGGCACCGACCTACAGGATCTCGGCGAGTCCCCGCGCCTGGGCCTGGCCGTCGTCGGCCGTCTGTGCACGGCGTTCAACATGCAGGTCTCGCTGCGCTCCTCGGCGTACGGCGGTGTGCGCGCCGTGCTCGTGGTGCCGCGCGAGATGATGACCAACGACCCCGCGCCCGGACTCGCCCACGGCATCGGTGCCGCAGTGGCGCCCAAGGCCGACCCCGACGCACTCGAAGGCCCCAAGCGGGCCCCCAAGAAGCGGCGTCCGACCAGCCCGAAGATCGCCGCCACGGCCGCCATGGAGGACGACGTCCCCGTGGTCACCGAGTGGACCGCGGGCGGGCTGCCGCAGCGCCGCAGCCGGGTCAAGACCCCGCTCAGCAAGCGAATCGCCGAGCAGGCGGCCATCGAGCAGGCCGAGCGGGAGGGCCGGCCGACCGTCTGGTCGACGCACAAGACCGAGCCCGAGCCCGAGCCGGAGAAGGTCGACGAGCCCGCCCCCGGAGCGTGGGTCGAGGCGTTCTGGAACGGACTCAAGGACAAGCCGGACCCCTACACACTCCAGCCGCGTACTCAACCGGCCCGCCCCGAGGCCGAAGACGAGGGGGACACCAAGTGATCCAGCAGCGCGCCAACTTCGACTGGATGCTCAAGGAGCTCCACGACGGCGTACCGGGCATCGAGATGATCGTGGTGCTCTCCGCCGACGGCCTGCGCATCGCCCGCTACGGCGGTGACCCGGACACCGCCGACCGCGTCGCCGCGGCGTGCGCGGGTCTGCAGAGCCTGGCGAGCGCCGTCGCCACGGAGATCCCGAACAGCGACGGCACGATGAAGATGGTCCTGATCGAGATCAAGGGCGGCTACTTCTATCTGATGGCCGCGGGCGCGAACGCCTATCTCGCCGTGCTCTCCGACACGTTCGCCGAACCCGGTCTGATGAGCAACCGCATGTGCGACCTCGTCGCCCGCATCGGCGCCCATCTCACCAGCCCGCCACGACGCAACGGGCAGACCGTATGACTCCTCCGCAACGCCAGCGGCGATTCCCCAAGGAACAACCACCGTCACCGCCTCCCCGGACGGGGAAGCAGAAGAACCCCGAGCGGCTCTTCGTGGTGGCCGGACCGGACGGCGGCGAGCGCGACGGCGACCTCGACCTCGTCACCTTAATCGTGGCGCGCGCCGACCCTCCGCCCTCCCCGACACCCGAGCAGTCGGCGCTGCTCCGGCTGTGTACCACCCCTCTGTCCGTGGCCGAACTGTCGGCCTATCTCAACCTGCCGTTCAGTGTGATGACGGTCCTGCTCACCGACATGCTGACGGCCGGACTGGTGACGGCACGCAACCCGATCGTGCGCCAGACCGTCGCCGACCGTTCAATCCTCGAAGCGGTGATGCATGGACTTCAAAGGCTCTGACACCGTCCCCGGCCCACGGACCGAGGACCAGCTGCCGCACACGGCCGAGGCCGCGGTCAAGATCGTGATCGTGGGCGGCTTCGGCGTCGGCAAGACGACCATGGTCGGCTCGGTCAGCGAGATCAGGCCGCTGACCACCGAAGAGACCATGACGCAGGCGGGCATCGGCGTCGACGACAACTTCGGCTCGGACACCAAGACGGCCACCACCGTGGCGATGGACTTCGGCCGCATCAGCATCACCGAGCAGTTGGTGCTGTATCTCTTCGGTACGCCCGGCCAGGAACGCTTCTGGTTCCTGTGGAACGGGTTGTTCGACGGCGCGTTGGGCGCGGTCGTCCTCATCGACACCCGGCGCCTCGAGGTCAGCTTCGACGTCATGGGACGACTGGAGGAGCGGGGCGTGCCCTTCGTGGTCGCCGTCAACACCTTCCCGGACGCGCCCAGTTACCCCATTGCCGAACTCCGCACGGCGCTCGATCTGCCCGAGGAGATCCCCATCGTGGAGTGCGACGTCCGCCGCCGGGCTTCCAGCCGGGATGTGCTGATGACCCTGATGCACCTTCTGCATGCGCTGGCGACAGCGAAGGCGCCTGCGTGAGCCACGCACCGGTCGAGCCGTACGGCCACCCAACCCGTCCCGCGCTTGACCTCCCCCCTGCTCCCGGCTTCGCCGCCCGCCGGGGGACCCACCTCTCCTGTACACCGGAATCACTTCAGCTTCGGAGCGACCATCGTGACGCCTGAATCTCTCTCCCCGACCGGTACGGACGAGCCCATGGCCACTCCGCCCCCCGGCTGCCCCGCGCACGGTATCGGCCCCGGCGATCTGCGCCGGCTGTACGGTCCTGAGGCGGAGGACCTGGGAGCCGTGTACGAGAAGCTACGGGCTGAGCACGGCCCCGTGGCTCCTGCGCTGCTGCCCGAGGACGTGCCTATCTGGGTGGTGCTCGGTCACGCCGAGAACATGCACACGATGCGCACCCCCTCGCAGTTCTCCCGTGACACCCGGTTGTGGACCTCGATGCAGGACGGCACCGTCAAGCCCGATCATCCGCTCATGCCACACCTTGCCTGGCAGCCCATCTGCTGTCACGCCGAGGGCGACGAGCACATGCGGCTGCGCGGCGCGGTCACCGGAGCCATGTCGACCATCGACCACCGGGGCATCCGCCGCTACATCAATCGCGCGACCCAGGACCTCGTCAACCAGTTCTGCGAGGAGGGCGAGGCCGACCTGGTCAGCCAGTTCGGCGAGCGCCTGCCGATGATCGTGCTGTGCGAGATCCTTGGCATGCCCCACGAGTACAACGACCAACTCGTACAGGCCGCCCGCGACATGCCCAAGGGCACCGAGACGGCCATCGCCAGCAACGCCTACATCATGGACGTCCTGATGCGGCTCACCGCCAGCCGCCGGTCGGAACCCAAGGACGACTTCACCAGTCACCTGATCAACCATCCGGCGCGGCTCAGCGACGAGGAGGTCGGCCAGCACCTGCGTGTCGTCCTGATCGTCGCGTACGAGGCCACCGCCAACCTCCTTGCCAACGTATTGCGAGTGGTACTCACCGACCCGCGGTTCCGGGCGCAGCTCAGCGGCGGCCAGATGACGGTGCCCGAGGCGGTCGAGCAGTCCCTGTGGGACGAGCCGCCGTTCAGCACCCTCTTGGGCTACTTTGCCAAGCAGGAGGTCGAGCTGGGCGGCCAGCGCATCCGCAAGGGCGACGGCCTCCTCGTGGGGCTAGCGCCGGGAAACGTCGACCCACGTGTCCGTCCCGACACCAAGGCCAACATGCAGGGCAACCGCTCCCACCTGGCGTTCAGCGGCGGTCCCCACGAGTGCCCGGGCCAGGACATCGGCCGCGCCATCGCCGAGGTCGGCGTCGACGCGCTGCTGACCCGTCTCCCCGATGTCGAACTCGCCTGCGAGGAACACGAGCTGAGTTGGCGGGCTTCCATCTCGAACCGGCACTTGGTCGAACTGCCGGTGAAGTTCGCGCCCAAGCCGCAGCAGGACGTGATGGCGCGTCCCGCGCACCCGGTGACGGCACAGCGTCCCAGCAACTGGCAGTTCAGCACGCCACAGCCGCAGCCGGTGGCTCCGCAGCCGGTGGCTCCGGATCCGGCCGCTCCGTCCACCGCGCCGTCTTCGACACCGACGCCCGAACCGGCCCGCCGGCCTGGGCTGTTCCGGCGCGCCCTGCGCTGGTGGCGCGGCGACTGAGCCGTTCGGGCACCAGGACTACCTGGCCCACTCGTCGTACGACGACCAGGCCCCCAGCACACGTCGGCTGACGAACCGGTGCTCGCGCCCTGTGATCGGATCGGTGAACTCCAGCACCCGTGCCAGCAGTTGGAGCGGGCGCCGGAAGTCACCGGCCGCCACGGGGCCGGCCACCACCGGATAGAGGGGGTCTCCGAGGATCGGCAGCCCCAGGGCGCTCATGTGCACCCTCAGCTGGTGCGTCTGCCCGGTACGTGGTACCAACCGGTACCGGCCGCGCCCGTTGCGGTGCTCCAGCAGATCGACCTGGCTGTCGGCGTTGGGCTCGCCCTCGACCTCGCGGGCCGCCATCACGCCGCGCTCCTTGACGATCCGGCTGCGCACGGTGCACGGCAGCTTCACTGAGGGGTCGTACGGAGCCACCGCCTCGTACTCCTTCGCCACCCGCTTGTCTCGGAACAGTGTCTGGTAAGCCCCGCGCTCCTCCGGTCGCACGGTCAACAGCACCAGCCCTGCCGTCAGCCGGTCCAGCCGGTGTGCCGCGCTCAGCGTAGGGATGCCCATTTCACGCCGCAGTCGCGCCAGGGCAGTCTCGGCGATATGGCTGCCGCGCGGCGTGGTGGCCAGGAAGTGTGGTTTGTCGGCCACCACGACGTGTTCGTCCCGGTACACGACCTCTACCGCGAACGGCACTCGCTCCTCGTCGGGGAGCTCACGATGGAACCACACAAACATGCCGGATACGTACGGCATCTTCTTGGACACCGGACGCCCGGTGGCGTCCACGATCTGCCCCGCGTCCAGCATCCCGTCGATCACCCCTGCCCCGGCCGCGAGCCGCGCCACGAGATGATCCCGCACGGTCGCCCACGCCCCCCCGGTCGGCAACCGCAAGCGCACGGGATCCACCCCGTCACGCTGCGGTAGGGGAGAGGGCGGAGGTGGAGCGTGGCGTCTCATCACGATCGAGTCTACGAGCGGTCAGTGGGCCGGCCGACGGAGAGCTGGAAGGCCAACGACACCGACCAGGACTGCATGCTGCTTGAGCCGAGGCTGTCCCGGTGATGAGATCAGGGCGCAGTGTCATCGCGGCGGGGCGCACGGGGGTGCGAGGTACTGAGATGCGCGCGTCGCGCGGGAGTACGGACTGCGGTCATCTCAGGGGGCGCACTTCGCAGGTTGTCTACGTCGGCGCGAATATGCTTGCGCCCTCCCCCTATGGGCTTGTCGCTGGCACAGTTGTAGGACTCGTCCGGGTCGTACAAGCGGCCCCGGAGCGGCGTGCTCTACCTGTGGGCCGGGCGCGTGGGGTGATGTCTGTGGACCAGAGACCAACTGCGGGACAGGCGCTGTCTGTGTTGTGCGCTCCAGCCACGGTGAAGGCATTGTGCGCGGAGCGGCCTGTCGAGCTGGGAGCCGCGATCCGCGAGTTTTTGGTGGCCAAGATGTGCGCCGTGGGCGGGCATCGGAGCCTGAACCTGGGTGTGCTGGAGCCAGCCCTTACACATCGGCGCAGTCTTGGTCGGTGTCGACCGAGACCTCGTGGACACGCTCACCGCCCAGGCGCTGTCCCTGGGCGAAGGGTTCCAGATGAACGGCTGCCCGTTCGGCGCTTTTGGCGATCAGCACGTCGCGGGCATGTCCCGTCTGGAAGATCTTCGCGAGGGCGAACACATGGCCCTGCTCGCCCTCGCGCTGCGGTAAGCCGCCACCGCGTCACGCGGACGCGTTGCGCCGCCTGGTCGGTCGGACCTCATCGAGGCTGACGCCGCCCAGACCCGCGCCACCGTCCCGTCACCTGTGTGTTCCTGCGTCGAAGACATGATCACTGAGAGCTGCGACGCCGGCCTGCCCTTCTCGGCACTCTCGTCCCTGTCCCCGACTAACACCCCGCACCTGCGGCGCCTGGCGGACACCATCACACGGAGGGCGCATGATCCCACCTGGCAAACGCGTGTTGTCGCTCGTCCAGGTCCGGCACGAGAACGTGCACAACACCCACATGGTGGGCGAACTGGGAGGGCGAAGGAAACGGCCTTTGCCGAGGAGACCGACGGAGTTCCGCAGGTCGCGGTCGTCATCTTCTCTTCCTATGGTGTCACTCCGGTGGTCCATGCGTTTGCCGCACGACGGAGGTTGTCGGTCTGCGACGGAATGTGTCCGTCGGATACCAGGGTGCAGCGCGAAGTCGTCCATGCCCCTTCCAATATTGTCCGACTGTCCCAGACACTGTTGTCGGTGGATGAAACCAGGCAGACCGTCAAGGCCCTCAAGCGCCGTTTTCCTGCCTGTTGCACACGCCCGGCGACGACATCTGCTCCGCCACGCAGAGACACCAGCTCGCCGTACTGCAGATGCCCGCCAGGTCCATCCGGTCAACGGTACTGGGGCTGTTCACGCTTTCGCGCGACTCGTCCACGCCAACGGCCTGGCGGGCGGCGAACGCCCGTGCATCCTGCCGGTCCTCGATGCCATGCACGGTGAGGAGATGATCTACGGCCGGTACCGTGATGCGGCCGCTACCGGCCGACCCACCAGAGACAGCGAACCCGTCCCGGCGATCATCCATTACAGGACCGCCAAGTACACCTGTGATCGCCCCATACATATCGGTGCGACCCTCGGTTCCCCCTACGCCTTGCCACTGGGCGAGAGCTTCCAACCACAATGCCCCAGGGGAAAGACATGTCACAGGAAACGCAATTCTCGATTCCGTTTCCGTCCCGCACCAGCCCGGACGGAAAACGTTGCCACGACCGTGGATGCCAGTGGATGCGGGACGAAGGTCTCTTGAGTGGCCCCGGGTCGCTGCGGACGTTCCTTCGAACGGTGGATCACATAGGGTTGGCGATCCTCACCTATCCCTACGCGGTGGGCACGGCGCTGGACCTGGCCGCCGACACACTGGGGCTGGCATTCGTGATGGATGACGAGCTGTCAGGGCCGGGAGAGCGGGCACCGGGCCTGGTCGCCAGGATCATCGATGAGGTGACGGCCGTCTCGTCGCCCGCTCAAGCAACGCGCGCCCCCGCTGCGCCCGTCCGGGGCAGGCCCCTGCGCCGTACCCCGTTCGGCCGGGTCTGGCTTCGTGTGTGGCGGGACCTGTGCGAGGGCATGTCGCCGGACTGGCAGGCACGATCAGCTCGGAACTGGGCAGCGTTCTTCGCCACCTTCCCGCTGGAGGACCACAACCACCGCAACGGCATCGTCCTCGACATCGACAGTTACCGCGCCCTGCGTCGTATCAGCGTGGGGGTAGAGCCGTTGATCGACGTGGCCGAACGAGTCGGCGGATTCGAGGTGCCGGCCCGGGTACAGGACAGCGCGTGGATGAGGCGGATGAGGTACACGGCATCCGACGCGATCGCTGTGATGAACGACGTCCACGGGGTGGAGCGGGAGGAGTCGCACCAGGACACGCACAACCTTGTCCTGCTGCTGGAGCACCACGAGAAGCTGTCCCGCGACGAGGCGATCGACGAAGGGGTGCGGATATTTGACCAGCAACTGGCCGACTTCACCAGCTTATACGAGCAGGTACCCCGGCTGTGCGCCCCGCTGGACCTGAACGGACGGGAACGCGACGCCGTGGCGAGGTTCACCGAGGCCCTGTGCCTCTGGATATCCGGCAGTTACGCATGGAGCCTCGATACCAACCGCTATGCGCTTCCGAAGAGTGCGCAGAGGGCATAGGAGGGGAGGAACAGCCCATGTCCACCAACTTCGTCAATGGGACCGCCCCCAGGGCACTGCCACTTGTCGGGCACGCGATCCCGCTGATGCGACGGCCAGTTGAGTTCCTTGACTCGCTGCCTGCCTACGGTGACCTGGTCGAGATCCGGCTCGGCCCAACCCGCGCGTACGTACCCTGCCATCCCGAACTGCTGCGACAGGTCCTGATGGAGGACCGCGTCTTTGACAAGGGCGGCCCGCTCTTCGACCGGCTCCGGGACATCGTCGGGAACGGACTGGGCAGCTGCCCGCACCGAGACCACCGCAGGCAGCGCCGACTGCTCCAGCCCGCTTTCCACCGGGCACGGCTTCAGCACTACGCGGACGTGATGGAACAGGAGAGCACCGTGCTGACCGAGTCCTGGCAGGAGGGTCAGGTCATCGATGCCTTCCCGGTGCTGTACGGCTTTGCTCTCCGCACCGCGACTCGCACGCTGTTCACCGCCCACGTCGACGACGGCGACGTGGAGACCATCCAGCGCTCCTTCGAGACCGCGCTCGGCGGGCTCTTCCAACGCATGTTCCTGCCCAGAGCGTGGCAGCGACTGCCCCTGCCCGCGAACCGTCGCTATCAGCAGGCACTGGATCACCTGCACGGCAGGGTGGACCGCATCATTGCGGACTACCGGCGCGGCGGCCAGAACCACGGAGACCTGCTGTCGATGCTGATGTCCGCCCGCGACGAGGACGGCGGAGCGACCCTGAACGACGACGAGGTCCACGACCAGGTCATCACCATGCTGTTCGGCGGATCCGAAACCGTTGCCGCGAACCTGACCTGGACCCTGTACCTGATGTCCAGGCATCCGGAAGCCGCCCGCAAGGTCCACGAGGAGACCGACGCCGTGCTCGAAGGACGCCCGGCAGGTTGGAGCGACCTGCCCGAACTGCCTTTCACCAACCGGATGATCACCGAATCCCTGCGGTTGTATCCGCCCGCGTGGTTGTACACGCGGATTACCGCATCGCAGGTGGAACTGGCCGGTCGGCGGCTGGAGCCGGGTACGACGCTGGTGATCAGCCCCCCGGTAGTGCACCGTCAGGCGTCAGTTCACGCCGACCCGACGGACTTCTCTCCGGACCGTTGGTTGCCGGACCGCACTGCCGATCTACCCCGCGGGTCGTTCGCCACCTTCGGTGCCGGCGCCCGTAAGTGCATAGGCGATGCCTACGCGCTGGCCGAGGCGACACTGGCGCTCGCCACCATCGCGAACCGGTGGCAGGTGGAGTGCGATCCCGGCACAGATGTCCGACCGAGCACGTTGGCGACCGTGATGCATCCCCGCCGCCTGCATCTGCGACTGGCGCGACGTACCACGAAGACGGCCCGCCACAACGCACGGCGCGGTCCGTCCTGACAGCCCGGACGACCGAGGACCCCGGCTGAGGCCGGGCGTCCTCGGCGTGCAAACCAGCGGCGCCACTGCGGCCGTGGGCGGGCCACGGACGCCCCCGCCGTGCACGCCGACCTCCAGGACCCCGTCCTCCAGCGGTGACACGCCGGGCCGCCGACTCAGCAGAGGAGGCCGGCGACTGGATCGAGGCCTGGCACAAGGACGGGGAGGAGGAGCGGACCGCGCAGTGGGCGGTGGTCGATGCGGACGCCGACTGTCTGCTGGGCCGCGTGGCGCTGCGCGAGACACGGTTCGACGACGGCACGGCCGAGGTCGTGGAAGGCGTCGCCGCGATGCCCGCGCTACTCGCCGTGCTCGAACGGGCCGGGGTGGGCGTCGCTACCGTGACCCTCGCCCTCATCCGGACGTTCCGGTCGTACCAGCGGTCGGTCTGAGCATCCGGGGCACGCACGTACACGGCCATACCCGAACACGGCAGAACACGGCAGAACACGGCAGAGAGGCGGCAGTAAAGGGGCGGCACCTTCGAAGGTGCCGCCCCTTCCGACTTCCCCGCAGAGCTACGCCGCCGGCGCCGCCCCCTCCTGTTCCGCCTCGATCCGCGCGTTCCAGTCCCGCTTCGAGGCCTGCCAGCCGTCCTCGTTGTGACCCAGGCGCCAGTAGCCGGAGATCGACAGGTCCTCGCGGGCCACATCGCGCTCGACCCGCAGCAGTTGGCGCAGTTCCTTCACGAAGTGGGCCTCGCCGTGCACGAACGCGTGTACCCGGCCCTCGGGGAACTCCAGCGCGCGCACGGCCTCCACCAGCGCCTCGCCGATGGGGCGGGAGCCGCGGTGCAGCCAGGTGACCTCGACGTCGGAGTCGATCTTCTGCTCCTCCTCGGGGCCGGCGACCTCGACGAAGGCGTACGCCGTGGCGCCGTCGGGCAGCGACTCCAGGGAGCGGGCGATGGCGGGCAGGGCGCTCTCGTCACCGACGAGCAGATGCCAGTCGGCGTCCGGATCGGGGGCGTAGGCGCCGCCGGGGCCCATGAAACGTACGGTCTCGCCCGGCTGGGCGCGCATCGCCCACGGGCCGGCCAGGCCCTCGTCGCCGTGGATGACGAAGTCCAGCGTCAGCTCACGGTGCTCCGGATCCCAGGCCCGAACCGTGTACGTCCGCGTCACCGGCCACTGCTCACGGGGCAGTTCCTCGCGGATGCGTTCCAGGTCGAAGGGTTCGGGGTAGGTCACACCGTCGGGGGAGAACAGCATCTTCACGTAATGGTCCGTGCAGGTGTCCGCCGCGAACCCGGCGAGCTGCTCACCACCCAGCACCACACGCTGCATGTGCGGGGTCAGCCGTTCGGTACGGATGACCTGCGCGGAGTGGGGCTTGCGCGGCTTGCGGGCAGGGCGTAGAGCCATCACTGGCCTCCCTCGTTCCAAGCTTAGGTTTACCTAAGTTAGCACCTCCCCCTGATGAATGCCGCTATGAACGTTTACGAAGTGGTGCGCATGTCGCTTACACAGGGAACGAATTCCCCGCGCCATGAGCCCCATGCACGCGATCGGGCCGCCCCGCGCGCCCCCGGTGCTCTCACGCCCCCAGTGTCACGAGCAGTCGCTGCAGCGACCCGCCCAGCCCCCATCGCGCGGCCAGCTCGTCCAGTCCCGCCGAATCCCTGGGCGCACGCGGCAGTGCTGTGTCCACGTCGGGCAGCGGGACATCGGCCGCGACCCGGACCACCGTCGGCGCGACGGCGACATACGGCCGCGACTCGTCCAGCCGCTTGCGCTGCGAGGGCGTGAGCTTCGCCTTCGGGTCGTCGAGCGCCGCCATGATCCCGGCCAGGTCGCCGAACTCGGTCAGCAGCTTCGCGGCCGTCTTCTCACCGATCCCCGGCACGCCCGGCAGGCCGTCGCTCGGGTCGCCGCGCAGCAGTGCCAGATCCACGTAACCGCTGCCGTCGACGCCGTACTTCTCGCGCAGCCACGCCTCGTCGGTCAGCTGGAGGGTGCCGACGCCCTTGAGCGGGTACAGCACCCGCACCCCGCGCGCGTCGTCCACCAGCTGGTACAGGTCGCGATCGCCCGTGACGATGTCGACCGGGCCCTTCGCCCGCGCCGTGAACGTGCCGATCACGTCGTCCGCCTCGTACCCCGCGACTCCCACGCGCGCGATGCCCAGCGCGTCCAGGACGGCCTCGATCACCGGCACCTGCGGCGACAGCGTGTCCGGTACCTCCTCCTCGTCCGGCCCGAGCTCGCGCTCCTCGGCGACGCGATGCGCCTTGTAGGAGGGGATCAGGTCGACCCGCCACTGGGGGCGCCAGTCGGCGTCCATGCAGGCCACCAGCGCGTCCGGGCGGTGGTCCTTGACCAGGCGGTCGATGAAGTCGAGCAGCCCGCGCACGGCGTTCACCGGAGTGCCGTCCGGGGCCTTCACGGAGTCCGGGACGCCGAAATAGGCGCGGAAGTAGAGCGAGGCGGTGTCGAGGAGCATCAGTCGTCCGGTCACGCCACGCATCATGCCGTACGGCACTGACAGCGGCCCCGGTGTGACCGTCCCGTCGCGGCGTGTGGCGGCTCTGTGGCCTGGACCACTTGTGCGTTTGTGTGCGGAGAACCAGGGCAGGCGCGCAGCCGAGCGACGCCTCCTGCGCAACTGTTGCGCCAGTCGCTCTCTTTATTTGCCGTCGAGACAAGAGGTACCCGTGTCATCCAGGCTTGAGGCCGACCATCTGTACAAGGTGTTCGGCAGACGACCGAACGAGGCTGTCGAGCGGCTCCGCCAGGGAGCCGACCGGGAGGAGCTGCGCGCCGACGGCACCACCGCCGCCGTGATCGACGCCTCCTTCACCGTGGAACCCGGCCAGATCTTCGTCGTCATGGGCCTGTCCGGATCCGGCAAGTCCACCCTGCTGCGCATGCTCAACGGGCTCCTGGAGCCGACCGCGGGTCACGTCCGCTTCGACGGCCAGGACCTGACCGCGATCGGCGACCGCGAGCTGCGCGAGGTGCGTGCGAAGAAGATCAGCATGGTCTTCCAGCACTTCGCGCTGTTCCCGCACCGCAGCGTCCTGGAGAACGCCGCCTACGGTCTCGCCGTCCAGGGCGTGCCCCGCGCCGAGCGCGAGAAGCGCGCCGCCGAGGCCCTGGAGCTGTGCGGCCTGGCGGGCTGGGAGAAGTCCTGGCCCGACGAGCTGTCCGGCGGTATGCAGCAGCGTGTGGGCCTCGCCCGCGCGCTGGCCACCGACGCCGACCTGCTGCTGATGGACGAGTCCTTCAGCGCGCTCGACCCGCTGATCCGCCGTGACATGCAGGACCAGCTGCTCCAGCTCCAGCAGACCCTGAAGAAGACCATCGTCTTCATCACCCACGACCTGAACGAGGCCATGCGCCTCGGCGACCGCATCGCCGTCATGCGCGACGGCCGTATCGTCCAGACCGGTACGGCGGAGGACATCCTGCTGAGCCCGGCCAACGACTACGTCGCCTCCTTCATCCAGGACGTCGACCGCTCCCGTGTGCTGACCGCGGGCGCGCTCATGGACACCTCGGTCACCGCCGACGCCCCGCTGTGCACCTGCGAGACCGCGACCCGCGAGACGTCGTTCGTGGAGCTGTGCGCGATCAGCGCCCGCCTGTCGCACCGCGTCACGGTGGTGGACGAGGAGAACCGGGTCATCGGCGTCGTACCGAGGCAGCGTCTGGTCGGCTTCCTCGGCGACGAGAGTGCCGACCCCGCGCCCTGCGACAACCCGGACGGCAAGGTGATCGCCCATGCCTAGGCTCCATCTCGGCGACTGGGTCGACTCCGGCGTGGACTGGCTCGTCGCCCACATGGGCTGGCTCTTCGACGCGATCAAGGCGGTCGTCGAGGGCATGTACGACGCCGTCAACGCCCTCCTCACCGCACCCGAGTCCCTGCTCCTCGCGGGCATCTTCGCCGTCCTCGCCTGGTGGCTGCGCGGCGTCGTCGCGGGTGTCCTCGCCTTCGGCGGCTTCGCGCTGGTCGACTCGCTCGACCTGTGGGACCGGGCCATGTCGACACTGGCCCTCGTCCTGGTCGCCACCGTGATCGCGCTGGTGCTCTCGATCCCGCTGGGCATCTGGGCGGCCCGCTCCAAGACGGTCAGCGCGGCGGTGCGGCCCGTACTGGACCTGCTCCAGACGATGCCGTCGATGGTGCTGCTGATCCCGGCGATCCTCTTCTTCGGGCTCGGCACCGCCGCCGGCGTCATCGCCACCCTGATCTTCGCGCTCGCCCCCGGCGTCCGCATGACCGAGCTCGGCATCCGTCAGGTCGACGGGGAGCTGGTCGAGGCCGCCGAGGCGTTCGGCACCACACCCCGCGACACCCTGCTGCGCGTCCAGCTGCCGCTCGCCCTGCCGACGATCATGGCGGGCGTCAACCAGGTGATCATGCTGAGCCTGTCGATGGTCGTCATCGCCGGCATGGTCGGCACCGGCGGCCTCGGCGGCGCGGTCAACGAGGCCATCGGCCAGCTCGACATCGGCTTCGGCTTCGAGGCGGGCGTCGGCATCGTCGTCCTCGCCATCTACCTGGACCGCATCACCGGCGCGCTCGGCGAACAGATCTCCCCGCTGGGCCGCCGCGCCGCCGCCAAGGCGCGTGCCGCGGGCGGCATCAAGGTCTGGAACTACCGCCCGCGCCCGGTCGTCGCCGTCGCCGGCGTCGCCGCCCTGGCCCTCGTCGCGGGCGGCATGGGAGTCTTCGGCCCCACCTCCGGCACCGCCGAGGCCTCCGCCACGGACGTCGGCAAGGGCAAGGAACTCAAGATCGGCTACATCCCGTGGGACGAGGGCATCGCCTCCACGTACCTCTGGAAGGAACTGCTGGAGCGGCGCGGCTTCAAGGTCACCACCAGCCAGTACGCCGCCGGGCCCCTGTACACGGGCCTCGCGACCGGCCAGATCGACTTCGAGACGGACTCCTGGCTGCCCACCACGCACGCCGAGTACTGGAAGAAGTTCGGCAAGCAGCTCGACGACCTCGGCTCCTGGTACGGCCCGACCTCCCTTGAGCTCAGCGTCCCGTCGTACGTCAAGGGCGTGGACTCCCTGGAGGACCTCAAGGACAACGCCTCCAAGTTCAAGGGCAAGATCGTCGGCATCGAGCCGAGCGCCGGAATGATGGGCATGCTCAAGGACAAGGTCCTCAAGGAGTACGGCCTGGAGGGCACCTACGACGTCGTGGACGGATCGACGCCCGCGATGCTCGCCGAGCTCAAGCGCGCGTACGCCAAGAAGGAGCCCATCGCCGTCACGCTCTGGTCGCCGCACTGGGCGTACAGCGACTACGACCTGAAGAAGCTCAAGGACCCCAAGGGCGCCTGGGGCAAGGGCGACGGCGTGCACACCCTCGCCCGCAAGGGCTTCGCGGACGACAACCCCGAGGTCGGCGAGTGGCTGAAGAGCTTCTCCATGACCGAGAAGCAGCTCACCGATCTGGAGTCGCAGATCACGAAGGCCGGCAAGGGCAAGGAGCAGGACGCCGTCCGCACCTGGCTCAAGCAGAACCCGGGGCTGCTGGACAAGTGGGCCCCGGTCGACGGAGCCGAGCAGAAGAGCCAGGCGGCCGGGTGACCTGACGGGCCCGGACCGCCGCCCGAGGGGTGGGTCACGCCGTACGTTTTTCCCCTCCGTACGGCGGGCCCACCCCTCGTGGCATCCCCGCATAGTCCCCCGGCATGCCTACGGGAAGGATCCGGCCAACCACGCAGCGCTATCCCACCACCTGAGCCGGGGCGTCCGAACTCCCCGCGGCCGGCACCTACTTCCCGACCCGGCCGGTGGTCCGCCATCACCCCTCTGACCAGCACTGCCAGTCGGTGCGGAGGCGGGAACACGGGGGAGTGGCGGATCATTGAACAGAACAGCGGCCCTCATCTGCTGAACGGGAGTCAGAGGTGGCGCGAGGGCGCCCGGGGCGTGTCGGGAGCCGATCCGCTGGCGCGAACCTGTGGGTCGTACTCCCCCCGATGTGTCGTCGATGTGACGGGCGCATGAAACGGTTTGCCGAACATGCGTAGGGTGCAAGGAACTCAACAGAAGGTGTGCGCCGTACGGCGGGCGCGAGGACAGTGGACCGACGAGCGAAGGAGGGAGCCGGAGCGATGGGCGACCACAAAGAGCAACCCCTTCGGGTGGGCGCGGCCGTGCGGCGGCGGCGGCGCGCGCTGGACCTCACCCTCGCCGTCGTGGCCGAACGCAGCGGCCTTTCGGTGCCCTTCCTGAGCCAGGTCGAGAACGACCGGGCACGCCCCAGCAGAAGCTCCCTCGAAAAGGTCGCGGACGCCTTGCGTACGACCGCCGTCGAGCTCCTCGCCGCCGCCGACCCGGCGTGCAGCGTGGACGTGGTGCGGGCCGACACCATCGAACTGGCGCCGGAGCCGCGGGTGCGTTCCCTGGTGCGCGGTCACCATCAGATGCACGCCTCGGAGTTCACCGGCGACCATGACGCGGGCCGTGAATTCCAGTACCGCAACGACCAGTTGATGTATGTCGCCGACGGCGCCGTGGAGATCGAGGCGGAGGGCCGCGCCTATCGCCTGGGCCGCGGCGACACCCTGTACCTCACCGGTGGGGTGCGCCATCGCTGGCGTGCGACCGTGCCGGACACGCGCGTGGTCGTCGTCGCCGTGGCGGAGCACATCGAGGCCGTCCGGGACCGGCCGGGGCGCTGATGCGCGTCGTCTCCCTGGTGCCGTCGCTGACGGAGGCCGTGGCCGTCTCGGCACCGGGCCGTCTCGTCGGAGCCACGGACTGGTGCAGCCACCCTGCCGATCTGGACGTCACGCGGGTCGGCGGCACCAAGAACCCCAAGGCCGACCACATCCTCGCTCTCGCCCCCGACCTCGTGATCGCCAACGAGGAGGAGAACCGCGAGCCCGACCTCGCCGCCCTGCGCGCGGCCGGCGTCGAGGTCCTGGTGACCGAGATACGGGACGTGCCGCAGGCCTTCCGCGAGCTGGCCCGCGTGCTGGCCGCCTGCGGAGTGGCGGGGCGTCCACGCTGGCTGGACGAGGCGGAGGAGGCCTGGTCGGCGCCGCCGCTCCCCGAGCGCCGTACGACGGCCGTGGTCCCGATCTGGCGGCGCCCCTGGATGGTGCTGGGCCGCGACACCTTCGCGGGCGACGTGCTGGCCCGCCTCGGCGTGGACCACCTGTACGCCCCGCACGAGGAGCGCTACCCCCGCATCCCCCTGGACGACCTGCGGGCGGCGGCCCCGGACGTCGTCGTCCTCCCCGACGAGCCGTACCGCTTCACGGCGGACGACGGCCCGGAGGCGTTCCCCGGCCTGCCCTGTGCGCTGGTCAGCGGACGGCACCTGACGTGGTACGGCCCGTCGCTGGCCGAGGCACCACGAGTGCTGTCCGAGGCGCTGCGAGCAGCACACCGCTGAGCAGACCGCGAGCGGTGCGGACGGCCGTGACGGCCCAGGCCGCGACGAGCACGAGGTAAAGACCGACGGCGAGACCCTCGTAGACGACGAGTCCGGTGTGCCGGGCCAGGGCCGCGGCGCCGGTGACGCAGGTGCCGACCGGGAAGGTGAACGCCCACCAGGTCATCGCGAATCCCATGCCGTGCCGCCGGGCACGCAGGACATGGGCGGTGGCGAGCCCGAACCACAGCAGCGCGAAGCCCATGACCGGTACGCCGTACAGGACGGCGAGGATCCCGAAGCCCTCGCTGTACGGCGCCGGGACCACGCCGGGCGCGATGTCCGCGAAGCTGCCGACGGCGGTGGTGGACTGCCCGAGCGGGCCCAGCACCAGGAACAGGCTCGGGGTGAGGGCGAGCGGGAGTGGCCCGCCCGTGATCAGCCGGGCGAAGACCAGCGGCAGCATCAGCATGGTGGCGAGCAGACTGAGCCCGAACATCGCGACGCAGGCGAGCAGCAGCGTCTCCCTGGCCTGCCCGGACGGCAGATGCGGCACCAGCAGCGGACCGAGCGCGGCGGACACCATGGGCGCGACGAGCGGCAACAGCCATACGGGCGTCGCCTGCGCCGGCTCGATCCGATGGCGTACGGCCATGAGGTACGGGACGGCGACGGCGGCCGCCAGCCCGATGGCCGTACCCGCGACGAACAGGACGGCGTCGAGCGCGACCGCCGGGCCGGTCCCGATCCAGTCCTTCCCGACGATGACGGCACCGCCGCCGACGGCGAGCAGAGCCATGGACAGACAGCCGTAGAAGGGCGCCATGGCGGCGTCGAGGAGGTGGGCGCGGGCCTGGTCACGGTGGTGGGTCCAGTGCAGTGCCCGGGCGGCGAGCAGGGTGACGAGCAGGACGAGGGAGAGCGCCCAGACGGCTGCGCAGGTCGTGCGCAGGCCGGGGACGTGGAGCGGCAGCCCGGCTCCGGCCGTGGCGACGGCGGCGGTGCCCATGACGGCGGCGTACCAGTTGGGTCCGAGGTGACGGACGACGGTGACCATGCTTTCAGCGTCGCGTCGGGGGTGACAGACCACCAGGGAGTTCGTCTCTATGGCGACATAAACTGGGCTTATGACAGAGGCGGCGGAGGGGCAGTTTCGCGCGGGGTCCTTGGCGCACCGCGTCCCGGAACTGGGTGCGCTGGAGTTGCTGCTGGCGGTGGCGCGGCTCGGGAGTCTCGGTGGGGCGGCCCGTGAGCTGGGGATCACTCAGCCGGCGGCGAGCAGCCGGATCCGGTCGATGGAACGCCAGCTGGGGGTGGCGTTGGTGGACCGGTCGCCGCGGGGGTCGCGGCTGACCGACGCCGGGGCGCTGGTGACGGACTGGGCGCGGCGGATCGTGGAGGCGGCGGAGGCGTTCGACGTGGGGGCGCAGGCGTTGCGGGATCGGCGGGACTCGCGGCTGCGGGTGGCGGCGAGCATGACGATCGCGGAGTATCTGCTGCCGGGCTGGCTGCTCGCGCTGCGGGCGCAGCGGCCGGACACGGCGGTGTCGTTGCTGGCCGGGAACTCGGCGGCGGTCGCCGAGCGGCTGCTGGCGGACGAGGCGGATCTGGGGTTCGTGGAAGGGCTGACGGTGCCGACGGGGCTGGACTCGGTCGTCATCGCCCACGACAACCTGATAGTGGTGACCGCGCCGGGGCATCTCTGGTCTCGTCGGCGTCGGCCGCTGGAGGCGTCGGAGCTGGCGGCGACCCCTCTGATCCTGCGGGAGGAGGGTTCGGGTACGCGGCAGGTCCTGGAGGCGGCGCTCGGTGGTCTGGCCCGCCCGCTGATCGAGTTGTCGTCGACCACGGCGGTCAAGGCGGCGGCCGTGAGCGGGGCGGGGCCGGCGGTCCTGAGCGAGCTGGCCGTCGGCGAGGAACTGTCGATGCGGCGCCTGGTCGGTGTCCCGCTGGCGGAGGTCTCCCTTGCGCGCGACCTGCGGGCGGTGTGGCCGACGGGGCATCGGCCGGTGGGGCCGGCGCGGGATCTGCTGTCGCTGACCCGCGGCTAGCGTTCCCCGCCCCCGTCAGACGCCCACTGCCGCTCCCACCAACGCCCCCATCACCCGCGCATCCTCACCCATCTCCGGATGCCACTGCACCCCCAACACCCACCCTGCCGCGGACGGCAGTTCGACCGCCTCCACCGTCCCGTCCGCCGCGTACGCCGACGCGACAAGGCCCTCGCCCAGACGGTCCACGGACTGGTGGTGGTACGTCGGCACGGACATCGCCTCCGGGACGACACCGGCGTACAGACTCCCCGGCACGGGCTTGACGTCGTGGCTGCCGAACACACCCACCACGTCCGCATGCCCGTCGATGTGCTGCACGAGCGTCCCGCCGAGGGCGACGTTCAGGAGTTGCATGCCACGGCAGATACCCAGCAGCGGCACGCCCGCGGCCAGCGCCGCGTCGATCAGGGCCAGCTCCCAGGAGTCCCGCTCCCGCGCCGGCGGCCCGGTACGCGCCTCCCGCTCCGCCCCGTAGCGGACCGGCTCGACGTCCTGGCCGCCCGCGATGACCAGCCCGTCAAGGCGGGCCACCGCGGCCGCGGCCTGCTCCGGGGCGTCCGGCGGCAGCATCGCGGCGAGGCCGCCCGCCCGCTGCACCAGCCGCGGATAGCCGACCGGCAGCAACGCCGCGTCAAGCTCCCACACCCCCCAGCGCGCACCCGATTCCAGATACGTACTGACACCGATCAACGGCCTGCCCACGATGCTCATGCTCCTTCACAGGGAAGCGTTCAGTCCCGTGCCAACTCTGCCTCGGCAGCCGCCAGCGCCGCGAATTCCTCCTCCGGCGCCTTCGCCACCAGACGCTTGCGGCTGTACAGGCCGAAGTAGCCGAGGGCCACGACGTACACCACGAGCGCGATCAACGCCGCCGTCACATCCACCAGGAACGTCGCCACCAGCGCCGCACACGCCAGCACCAGGGCGACCGAGGAGGTCAGCACCCCGCCCGGCGTACGGTACGGCCGCGCGAGCTCCGGCTCCCGGCGGCGCAGCACGATGTGGGACAGGGACATCAGCGCGTAGGAGATGGTCGCGCCGAAGACCGCGATGTTCAGCATCCGCGCGCCGTCGCCCGTCACCGCCGCCAGCAGGAAGCCGATCGTGCCGGGCACCAGCAGGCCCAGGTACGGCGCCTTGCGGCGGCTGGTGAGGGACAGGAAGCGGGGGAGGTAGCCCGCGCGGGACAGGGCGAACAGCTGGCGCGAGCCCGCGTAGATCAGGGAGAAGAAGGACGCCACCAGGCCCGCCAGGCCGGCGTAGTTCACGATCCGGCTCAGGGTGGTGGCCTTCCCGTCCGGCTGGAGCGCCTCCACCAGCGGGTTGCCCGCCTCCTGGATCGCCGCCGAGCCGCGCGCACCGGCCGCCGCGAAGAAGGTCACCACGGCCAGGACGACGAGGATCGCCATCGACCAGCGGATCGCCTTCGGCAGCGTGCGGGCCGGCTCCCTGGTCTCCTCGGCGGCCAGCGGCACCCCCTCGACGCCCAGGAAGAACCACATGCCGAACGGGAACGCCGCCCAGATGCCGAGCAGGCCGAAGGGCAGCCAGGAACTCGACCCCGCCGCCGAGGCGTCGACCGGGATGTCGTCCAGCGATCCGACGGAGAAGTCCGGCAGCGCCGCCAGCGCGAACACGATCAGGGCCACCACCGCGATGCCGGTGACCACGAAGCTGAAGCGCAGGGCCTCGCCGACGCCCCAGAGGTGGATGCCGAGGAAGATCGCGAAGCAGACCAGGTACATCGGCCAGCCGGACTCCAGGCCGAAGAGGCCCAGCGACTCGACGTAGTCGCCGATGAAGATGACGATGGCGGCGGGCGCGAGGACGTACTCGATGAGGATCGCCGTACCGGTGAGGAAGCCGCCCCAGGGGCCCAGGGCCCGGCGGGCGAAGCCGTAGCCGCCGCCGGCCGTCGGCAGGATCGAGGACAGTTCGGCGAGCGCGAAGACCATGCAGGCGTACATGGTGCCCATGAGCACCATGGCGATCGCCAGGCCGCCGAAGCCGCCCTCGGCCAGGCCGAAGTTCCAGCCGGAGTAGTCGCCGGAGACGACGTAGGCGACGCCGAGTCCGGTCAGCAGTACCCAGCCGGCGCTGCCGCGGCGCAGGGCTCTGCGCTCCAGATAGTCGTCCGCCTCCGGGGCGGCGGGTGTGCTTGTGGATTCGAGGGACATGGAGCAACTCCCCACGTGCGGTGGACACCGGGCATTTCCGGGCACGGTGGGGTCGACCGAGCTCCGGGGCAATGGAATGGATCCATACCTTTGCGGTGCGGCCGCCCGAACGCAATACCCCTGCGTTAATCGGGCGTAAATCCACGCTCACGGGGGGCGTGTGTTCCGTTCAGCCGAGGAAGCCGCGCAGCAGTGCCGCCGTGCCCCCGCAGTGTTCGCGCATGATCTCCCGCGCCTCCTCGGCGTCGCCCTCGATCACGGCGTCCACCAGGGCCGTGTGCTGGCGCTGGGAGTGCTCCAGGTTGCGGACCAGCAGCGGGATGCAGTCGAGCAGGTCGTTGACGGTCGCGCGGACGGCCGCGTACTGGGTGGTGAGCGTGGAGGAGCCGGAGAGTTCGGCGAGCGTCAGGTGCAGCAGCGTGTCCAGGCGGCGGTAGTCGGCCAGCGGGGCGTCGTGCGTGTGCGCCAGGGCCTCGCGCAGGCGGTTCGCCTGCTCCTCGTCCAGTCCGTGGGCCGCGCACAGCCCGGCCGCGCCCACCTCGAGGACCTCGCGGAAGCGCAGCGCGTCCTCGACGTCGACGCCCTTCAGGCGGCGGCGCAGCTCCTCCTCGCCGGGCGTCTTGGAGCGCGGCAGCACGAAGGTGCCGCCGTAGCGACCGCGCCGCGACTCCACCAGACCCTGGTCCTGGAGCACCTTCAGCACCTCGCGCAACGTCACCCGGCTGATCCCCAGCCGGTCCGCCAACTCGCGCTCGGCGGGCAGCCGTTCGCCGCCCGGCACCAGGCCGAGCCGGACCACCTGGAGGATCTGTTCCAGGGCCTCCTCGAAACCGTTGCCGGCCCGCACCGGCCGCAGGACCGACGTCAGCCGGTCGTCGGCCCCGGGTGCCCCGTGCTCCGTGCCCGTCTGCGACATCTGGTCGGACCCCCTTCCCAAGCAATGGTCCTGCGCAATACCTTATGGCTTCCGGCTGACCGAAGTAGCCAGATGGAGGCTCTCCCGTGGCAGACCGCACGCCCCCGCTGAGCGTCGAGGAGCTGCACGCCCTCGTCGCCAGCGGTGAGATCGACACTGTCGTCCTGGCCTTCCCCGATATGCAAGGGCGGCTGCAGGGCAAGCGGTTCGCCGCCCGCTTCTTCCTCGACGAGGTCCTGCACCACGGCACCGAGGGCTGCAACTACCTCCTCGCCGTCGACACCGAGATGAACACCGTCGACGGCTACGCCATGTCGTCCTGGGACCGGGGCTACGGCGACTTCGCCATGCACCCCGACCTGGCCACGCTGCGCCGCGTGCCCTGGAACGCGGGCACGGCCATGCTCGTCGCCGACCTGGCCTGGAACGACGGCTCGCCCGTCGTCGCCGCGCCCCGCCAGATCCTGCGCCGCCAGCTGGAGCGCCTCGCCGAGCACGGGTACACCGCGAACGTCGGCACCGAGCTGGAGTTCATCGTCTTCAAGGACACCTACGAGCAGGCCTGGGACGCGAACTACCGGGGGCTCACACCGGCGAACCAGTACAACATCGACTACTCGGTGCTCGGCACCGGGCGGATCGAGCCGCTGCTGCGCCGTATCCGCAACGAGATGGCGGGCGCCGGGCTCACCGTCGAGTCCGCCAAGGGCGAGTGCAACCCCGGTCAGCACGAGATCGCCTTCAAGTACGACGACGCCCTGATCACCTGCGACCAGCACGCGATCTACAAGACCGGCACCAAGGAGATCGCCGCCCAGGAGGGCGTCTCGATCACCTTCATGGCCAAGTACAACGAGCGCGAGGGCAACTCCTGCCACATCCATCTCTCGCTCGCGGACGCGGCCGGCAACAACGCCATGGCGGGTGACGGCGAAGGCGGCATGTCCGACGTCATGCGGCACTTCCTCGCCGGTCAGCTGGCCGCGCTGCGCGACTTCTCCCTTCTCTACGCCCCCAACATCAACTCCTACAAGCGGTTCCAGCCGGGCTCCTTCGCCCCGACCGCCGTCGCCTGGGGCTACGACAACCGCACCTGCGCCCTGCGCGTCGTCGGCCACGGCCGCTCCATGCGCTTCGAGAACCGGCTCCCGGGCGGCGACGTCAACCCCCACCTCGCGGTGGCAGGGCTGGTGGCCGCCGGTCTGTACGGCATCGAGCAGAAACTGGAGCTCCCCGAGCCCTGTGCGGGCAACGCCTACGCCGCCGGCTTCGAGCACGTCCCCACGACCCTGCGCGAGGCCGCCGAGGTCTGGGAGAACAGCCCGATCGCCAAGGCCGCCTTCGGCGACGAGGTCGTCGCCCACTACCGCAACATGGCGCGCGTCGAGCTGGACGCCTTCGACGCCGCGGTCACCGACTGGGAGCTGCGCCGCTCCTTCGAACGCATGTGAGGCCCTCCGTGTCCGACCAGCTCCAGGTACTCAATCCGGCCACCGAAGAGGTCGTCGCCACCGTGCCGGCCGCCACCGCGGCCGACGTGGACGCGGCGGTCGTACGTGCGGCCAAGGCGCAGTCCGTGTGGTCCGCCCTCGCGCCCGGCGAACGCGCCCGGCTGCTGCGCCGGTTCGCCGTCGCCGTCGACGAACACCTCGAGGAACTCGCCCGGTTGGAGGTCCGCGAGGCCGGGCACACCATCGGCAACGCCCGCTGGGAGGCGGGCAACGTCCGGGATCTGCTCGACTACGCGGCCGGGGGTGTGGAGCGGCTCACCGGCCGTCAGATCCCGGTCCCCGGCGGCCTGGACGTGACGATCCTCGAACCGCTGGGCGTCGTCGGCGTCATCGCCCCCTGGAACTTCCCGATGCCGATCGCGGCCTGGGGCACCGCGCCGGCGCTCGCGGCGGGCAACGCGGTCCTCCTCAAGCCCGCCGAGACGACCCCGCTGACGGCCCTGCGGCTTGCGGAACTGGCCCTGGAAGCCGGACTTCCCGAGGGGCTGTTCCAGGTCCTGCCCGGCCACGGCGCGGTCGCCGGCAACGCCCTCGTCGAGCACCCGGGCGTCGCGAAGATCGTCTTCACCGGGTCGACGGCCGTGGGCAAACAGGTGCTGGCGAAGGGCTCGGCGCTGCTCAAGCGCGTCACCCTCGAACTCGGCGGCAAGAGCCCCAACATCGTCTTCGCCGACGCCGACCTCGAGGCCGCCGCGGCCGCCACGCCCATGTCGTTCCTCGACAACTCCGGCCAGGACTGCTGCGCCCGCACCCGCATCCTCGTCCAGCGCTCCGCATACGACCGCTTCATGGAGCTGCTGAGCCCCGCGATCGAGGCGGTGACCGTCGGCGACCCGGCCGACGACGGGACCGACATGGGCCCGCTCATCTCCAAGGTCCAGCTGGACCGGGTCCGTTCGTACGTCACCGACGACCTCGACGGCATCCGCGGCAAGGCCCCCGAGGGCCCCGGCTTCTGGTTCCCGCCCACCGTCCTCACCGGCGTCGACCCCCGCGCGCGTGTGGCCGTCGAGGAGGTCTTCGGCCCCGTCGCCGTCGTCCTCCCCTTCGAGGACGAGGCGGCGGCCGTCACCCTCGCCAACGCCACCGACTACGGCCTCGCAGGCTCCATCTGGACCCGTGACGTCGGCCGCGCCCTGCGCGTCTCCCAGGCGGTCCGGGCCGGCAACCTGTCCGTCAACTCCCACTCCAGCGTCCGCTACTGGACCCCCTTCGGGGGCTTCAAGCAGTCCGGCATCGGCCGTGAACTGGGCCCGGACGCCCTGACCGCCTTCACCGAAACCAAGAACGTCTTCATCAGCACGGAAGGCCCCGCACAGTGACCGAAGAGAACATCTGCAGGCGTCTCGTCGGCCGTACCGCCGTCGTCACCGGCGCCGGCAGCGGCATCGGCCTCGCCACCGCCCGCCGCCTCGCCTCCGAGGGCGCCCACGTCGTCTGCGGCGACGTCGACGAACAGCGCGGCAAGGCGGCCGCCGAGGACGTCGGCGGGATCTTCGTGAAGGTCGACGTCACCGACCCGGAGCAGGTCGAGGCGCTGTTCAAGACGGCGTACGACACCTACGGCAGCGTCGACATCGCCTTCAACAACGCCGGCATCTCGCCGCCCGACGACGACTCCATCCTGGAGACCGGCCTGGAGGCCTGGAAGCGCGTCCAGGAGGTCAACCTGACCTCCGTCTACCTGTGCTGCAAGGCCGCCATCCCCTACATGCGGCAGCAGGGCAAGGGCTCCATCATCAACACGGCGTCCTTCGTGGCCCGGATGGGCGCGGCGACCTCGCAGATCTCATACACGGCCTCCAAGGGCGGCGTCCTCGCGATGTCCCGCGAGCTCGGTGTGCAGTTCGCCCGCGACGGCATCCGGGTCAACGCCCTGTGCCCGGGGCCGGTCAACACCCCCCTCCTGCAGGAGCTGTTCGCCAAGGACCCGGAGCGCGCCGCACGCCGGCTCGTGCACATCCCGGTCGGCCGTTTCGCCGAGGCCGAGGAGATGGCCGCCGCGGTCGCCTTCCTGGCCAGCGACGACTCCTCCTTCGTGAACGCAACCGACTTCCTCGTCGACGGCGGAATCTCGGGGGCGTACGTCACGCCGATGTAGGCCGCCCTACAGTTGCCGGAATGAGCATGACGCCCCCGCCCGGCTGGTACCGCGATCCCTCCGCCCCGCATGTGGAGCGCTGGTGGGACGGCACGGCCTGGACCGAGCACCGGCGCGCCCCCGAGGCGACGGCATCGCCGTCCCCGACACCGCCGGTGCCCGGTCCACAGGGGTACGGTCCGCAGTCGACCGTGCCGATGACACCCGGGCGGCCCACCGCCGGCGGTGCCTCCGGGCGGGCGCCCAAGGTCGTCGCCCTCGTCGCCGCGGGGGCCGTCCTGCTCACGGCGATCGTCACGGGCGTGATCGTCCTCGGCAAGGACGACGGGGGCGCGGACGTGGACACCGCGCCCACCCTCGCGACCACGGCGCCCGTGGACCGCGAGCCCGCCTCCGACACCCCCACCCCGTCGGTCTCCGCCTCCGAGCCGGCCGCCGACGACCCGGCCGTGGTGACGGACCAGCTCAACGGGATCACCCTGCCGCTGCTCGCCGGCTGGGTCAGGCCGCGCAACCTCACCGAGGCGGACGTCCTGATGACCACGGACGGCACCTACGAGTGCCCCGCCGACTTCGGCTACTGCCGGCACGGCGAGGTCAGCTCGCGCACGGCGACCGCCGACGACGGGACCTCGTCGGAGGCCATCGCCAAGGCGGACATCCAGGACGCGGCCGGCGACGCCTACGACCGCGACCTCGTCGGGCGACGCCCCTTCGGCGGCATCGAGTCCCACCAGGTCGTGGGATCGGGCCGGGTCACGGTGTCGGGACGCGCCGGCTACTTCGTGCGCTGGCGGGTCACGACGGCCGAGGGACCGGGCGGCTACGTCCAGTCGCTGGCCTTCCCGTCCCGCGTCGGCACCGAGTCGCCGGTCGTCGTGCGCTATGTCTTCGACGCGGGCGAGGACGGTCCGCCGCTGGCCGACATGGACCGCTTCACCCAGGGCATCCGGTCCACGGCGGACTGAACTACAGGAACGTGTGGCCCTCGCCCCGGTAGGTCGGCACGGTCGCCGTCACCGCGTTGCCCTCGACGAGGTGCAGCGCGTCGAACCGCTCGCACATCTCACCGGCCTTGGCATGCCGGAACCACACCTTGTCGCCGATCAGCAGATCGTCGGCGGGGGAGCCCAGCAGCGGTGTCTGCACCTCGCCGGGCCCCTCCTGGGGGTCGTAGTGCAGCCCTTCCGGCAGATACGGCACCGGCAGCCGGTCGCGTCCCGCCACACCCGAGGCCGGATACCCACCGCCGAGGACGGTCACCACGCCGACCCCCGGCCGGCGCACGACCGGCTGGGCGAACAGCGCGGCCGGACGCCCGCTGAACGAGGTGTAGTTGTCGAACAGCCTCGGTACGTACAGTCCCGACCCGGCCCCGATCTCGGTCACGGCGTCCTCGGCGGCCGTGAACTGCACACTGCCGGTCCCGCCGCCGTTGACGAACTCGAGCTCCGGCACCACGGCCCGCACCGCCCGCACCACCTCGGCCCGGCGCTCGGCGAGCTCCCGGCGGGCGGCGGCCTGCATCAGCCGTACGGCACGCGATCGCAACGGCCGGCCCGCCAGGGAGTCCCCGACGCCGGCGATGTGCCCCTCGTACGCCATGATCCCGACGACCTCGAACCCCGGACGCCGGGCCACGGTCCGGGCCATGTCGGCGACCTGTGCGGGGGAGTGCAGCGGGGAGCGCCGGGCACCGACCCGGACCCGTCCCCCCAGCAGCTTCAGCGAGGTGTCCAACTCCAGGCAGACCCGGACCACTTCGCGACCACCGTTGCGTGCCCCGTCGATCAGCCGCAGCTGTGCCGGGTCGTCGATCATCACGGTGACGGCGGACGCGAGCTTGGGATCGCTCGTCAGCTCGGCGAATCCGGCGCGGTCGGCCGACGGGTAGGCGAGCAGGACGTCGTCGAACCCGGAGCGCGCGAGCCACAGGGACTCGGCGAGGGTGAAGGACATCAGGCCCGCGAAGCCGTCCTTCGCGAGGACGCGTTCCAGCAGGGCCCGGCAGCGTACGGACTTGCTGGCGACGCGGATCGGCTTGCCGCCGGCCCGGCGGCGCATGTCGTCCGCGTTGGCATCGAAGGCGTCCAGGTCCACGATCGCGAATGGGGCTTCGAGATGGGCGGTGGCCCGGTCGTAACGGGCCCGGTCAGCGGAGCGCGCAGTCATGAACGCAGCCTGCCAGACGGGATTACCGCAGGGTAGGGGGACGTTCCGGGCAGATGTGCACGGGGTCGTGGACTGGTTCCCGTTCGCGCAGGTTCAACCCGTAGAGTGACGCGCACGCACGTGGGAACGTCCCCGGCCGCACGCTCGCGCCGGGATGACGCTCCCTCGGTGCGGGTATGCGTGCCTGGTCGGAGCAGTCGGTGCCGGGTGGGGCATACGGAACGACGCAACGACGGCCCACGCACGCGGACGGGCCCGGGTACGAGGAAGCGGGGGGTGCATGAGCACGGAAGCGCGTCGCGCCCCCATTCCCCCACGCCCGGCGACCCCGCCCCCGCCCGCCGTCCCGCCCCGCCCCACGACCCCGCCCAGACCCGCGGAACCGCCGAGGCCCGGCGACCAGCGGGACGAGGAGACGGACGAAGCGGGCACGGCAACCCCACGACCGACCGGCGAGGGCGCGCGAACGGAGGGATCGGTGCCAGGCGGTGTCGGCGTGCGGCGGGATTCTCCCGGCGACCCTTCGGAGGGACGTGCGGCAGGCGTGAGACGGGACTCCCGCGGCGGCTCGGCGGACGGATTCGCGGCTGCGACGGGCGGCCCGTCGGGTTCCCGCACACCGACGGCGCCCACGGCCGGAACCGGCCCTGACATGCCCGCCCCACGCCGCCACACCCACGAAGCCGCGCCCACGTCCGCGTCTTCCGGCGTCCAGCCTCAGCCGACCCCGCGCACCCCGGCCCCCGGAAACGGCACCCCCACGGCCCCGCCTCCGCCCCGAGCCTCGGCCCGCTTCCCGGACGCACCGCCGATGGCCGGGCGCGCGGATGCCGGTGACCCACCGCGCGCCGAGCGCCCGGGACCGACGCCCGGAGCCGCGCCCCCTCGACCGGCTTCGCCGCACCCTGAAAGCACAGGCCGGTCGGTGCCGGGAGCGATGCCGCCCCGTTCTGTTTCGCCGGGCGCTGAGGGCGCTGGTCGGTCGGCTGCGGGAGCGATGCCGCCCCGTTCTGTTTCGCCGGGCGCTGAGGGCGCTGGTCGGTCGGCTGCGGGAGCGATGCCGCCCCGCTCTGCCCCACCGCGCCCTGAGGGCGCCGGTCAGGCGGTGCCCCGGACCCCTCAGCCCCGTCCCGCCGACCGGCCCTCGACACCACGCCGTACAAGCGCACCGGCCGAGACCGCCGCGGAGACCACGTTCCGCCTCCGGCCGATCCCGGCGGATCCCCGCGACTCCGGCAACCGCCCCTCCGCCGACCGGAATTCCGGCGCGCGCGGCGCCGCGTCCGGGCAGGGTTCCACCGCGGCGCCCTCCCGGCCGGGCTCCGCGCCCGGTACATCCGCCCCTCTGCCGCCGATGCGCCCCGCGCACGAGCCCCCGCCCGGCGGGTCGGCCGGGTCCGGTTACGCGGGCTCGGCGCCCGCCGGCCCTCCCCGGGGCATGCCGCCCTCCGCAGGCGGCCACCCCGCAACCTCCGCCTTCTCGCCCGACCCCTCCCTCTCCTGGAGCGCCCCGATGTCGCCGGGTTCCGGGCGGCCCGTCGTGTCGTTCGGGGAGCCCGAGGGGTACGACGAGCAGGCGCGACCGCGCCCCCTCGGGGTACGGATCCGCCCCCGGATCGCGATGGCCGCCGCCTGTGTCGTGCTCGGTGTGGGGCTCATCGGCGGGGCGCTGACCGGCAGTTGGCTGGTCGGGGACGGCGGTGACGACGGAGCGCAGGACACCACCTTCGCCGAGGCCGGGAGCCTGTGGCACAGCGTCCCCGTGGACCAGCTCTTCCCGCCCACCGTGAGCGGCAAGGGCGCCGGTCCCGGCGGTGCCGACCGCACCTGGACGCGGATCGCCGTCGCACCGGACACCGGCTGCGCCAACGCCTTCGACCCCCTGCTGCGCAAGGCCCTCGCCCCCGTCGGCTGCGAGCGCCTTCTGCGTGCTACCTACATCGACGCCACCCAGAGCTACGTCACCACCGTCGGTCTGCTCTTCACCACGGCCGACGCCACCGCGATGCGCTCGCTCGACTCCCGTTTCAGCAAGGAAGGCCTCGACCGCCGTACGGACCTCATGCCCCGCCCGTACGCCGCCAAGGGCACCCCGGCCGCCGGATTCGGCGACGAGCAGCGCGCCTCCTGGACCCTCTCGGTGCTCACCGACGCTCCCGTCGTCGTGTTCGCCGTCTCCGGCTGGGCCGACGACCGCACCGTCGACGACCCCCAGCCCGCCGAGGAGGCCATGGCGTCCGGCGCCACCACGGCCGCCGCCCAGGCCGGCCTCGGCCACGAGGCGCAGGGCCTCGCCGACCGCGTCGAACGCGCTCTGCGCAAGAACGTCGGCCCGTCCACGGAGCAGTCGTCATGACCACCGGCACGAACAACAACATGAACAGCGCGGCGGCCGGCGCCGTGAACCGTGCTGTGAAGAACCTCGTGACCCGTCGCACCCGTCGCACCGGCCCCCTCGCCGTCCTCCTCGGCGCCGGCCTCGCCCTGCTGCCGCCCACCGCGGCGCACGCCGACTCCATACGCGCCCAGCAGTGGGCCCTGGAGGCCATGCACACCCAGGAGGCCTGGCAGACCACCAAGGGCGAGGACGTCACCGTCGCCGTCCTCGACACCGGCGTGGCGGCCGACCACCCCGACCTCGTCGGCAACGTCCTCCAGGGCAAGGACATGGTCGGCTTCGGAGCCGACCGCGGCGACCGCGCCTGGGCCCGGCACGGCACCGCGATGGCCGGCATCATCGCCGGTCACGGACACGGCGCCGACAAGGGCGACGGCGTCCTGGGCATCGCCCCCGAGGCCAAGATCCTCCCCGTCCGCGTGATCCTGGAGGACGGCGACCCGGCCCGCGCCAAGGCCCGCAGCACCCGCGGCAACGCCCTCGCCGAAGGCATCCGCTGGGCCGCCGACCACGGCGCCGACGTCATCAACCTCTCCCTCGGCGACGACTCCAAGTCCGCCCACCCCGAGGCCGGCGAGGACGAGGCCGTGCAGTACGCCCTGAAGAAGGGCGCCGTCGTCGTCGCCTCGGCCGGCAACGGCGGCGAGAAGGGCGATCACATCTCCTACCCGGCCGCCTACCCGGGCGTGATCGCCGCGACCGCCGTCGACCGGTACGGCACCCGCGCCTCCTTCTCCACCCGCCGCTGGTACGCCACGGTCAGCGCCCCCGGCGACAAGGTCGTCATCGCGGACCCCGACCGCAAGTACTACGAGGGCTGGGGCACGAGCGCCGCGGCCGCCTTCGTCTCCGGCGCGGTGGCCCTGGTCAAGGCGGCCCACCCCGGCCTGACCCCGCCCCAGATCAAGAAGCTCCTGGAGGACACGGCCCGCAACGCCCCCGCCGACGGCCGTGACGACTCCCGCGGCTACGGCTTCATCGACCCGGCCGCCGCCATCAAGAAGGCCGCCGGACTGAAGCCGGGGAGCCTGAAGCCGGCGGCGTACGGCGAGGAATACTTCGGCTCCGGCCCCGATGCCGCCGCCTCGGAGGACGACGCGACAAGCTGGACCGCCTGGCTCGCGGGCTGCGCGGGCGGGCTCCTGCTGGTGTCGGCGGTCGTCGTCTGGCGTGGCCGCCGTGGACGCTTCGGTTTCTAGCGCACGAGCTACGACGAGGCCGTGACGGCCACCGGCGGCGCGGAAGCCGACGCGTCCTGGCCGACGAACACCGACACGGCCGCCACCGCGGCCGCCTCGACCAGCGAAATCCCCTTCGCCTGCGTCGCGTTGCCGTCCGACAGCACGGCCACCAGACAGTCACGGCCGCCGACCGTCACCCGCCCGACGCTGTTGATGTCCCACAACCCGGTCGCCGTACGCGGCAGCCAGCCGTTCTTCAGCGCCCACGCGGAACCGTCGGCCGCCGCCGACACCCCCCACCGCTGATCCACGGCGATCTGCCCCATCAGCCCGCGCAGATACGTCCGCGAGGCCTCGCTCAGCTCCGAGTCGTCCCCGAACACCTGCCGCAGCAGCCGGAGTTGATCGGCGGCGGTGGTCTGGGTCAGCCCCCACAGCATCCCGTCGCCGCCCTCGGTCCCGGTGAGCCCGAAGCGCTCGTTCGCGGCGTCGAGCCCCTCGGCCTCGCCGATCGTGCGCCACAGCTCCGACGCGGAGGCGTTGTCGCTGTTCTCGATCATCGCGGTCGCGTAGGACTTCTCCGCCGCCGTCAGCTGCCGCCCCTCGTCCTGCGCCCGGAGCAGCAGCGCGGCCAGGATGTCGACCTTCACGATGCTCGCCGTGTCGAAGGCGTCCTCCCCGTACGTGGCGCTCGCACCGGACTCCAGGTCGAGCACCGCCACCGACACCTCCGCACCGTCCGGGACGTCCACCGCCTTCATGGCCGACGCCAGCAACTCGTCGTGGTCGACCGCCGGCCGCGTCACGGATTCCACCGAAGCCTCCTCGCCCGCCGGTCCCGCAGCCGTGGCCGAGGGCGAGGCCGACGGCGCCGCGGCCGACGATACGGCCCCCATCCCCGAGTGCGCCCGCGCCTTCACATACGCGGTCCCCACGGCCGTGGCGCCCAGGACGACGGCGGTGGCGAGGGCGCCGTACAGCAGAGGACGGCTTCTGGGCGGGTGAGCGCGGCGGCCGTGGCGGGCTCCGGGGGACTCCATGCCCGCGATCGTCGGGGCCGTGTCTGTGTGTGCCGTTAGACGGACGTTAGATGTGTGTCAGAGAAACGGAGATCCCGGGCAGGCGTGTCACGGCGGGGTTTCCGGGGCCGCACAAGCCCAGCAGCATCCCCCCGATAGGGTCGGTGACCGTGGCGAACAAGAACATTCCCGACTCCCCCTTCTCCGACGACGACGGCTCCGCCGACCTCCGGCTGAGCGCCGCGCTCGCGGCCTGGGCCGAGGACCGCACCGCCGAGGGCCCGGTCCTGGAGGCGCTCAAGAGCGCCCGGCTGCTCGTGCCGGTGGTCGCCGTGCTCGGCGAGGTCGAGGAGGACGAGAACGGACTGCGCCACGAGAAGACCAGCGACATGGCCGTCCCCACCCTGAAGGCCGGCGACCGCACCGCGCTGCCCGCCTTCACCTCCACCGAGTCCCTCGCCCGCTGGGACCCGGCCGCCCGCCCCGTCGCCGTCCCCCTGCACCAGGCCCTGCAGGCCGCGGCGCACGAGAAGGCGGACACGATCGTCCTCGACATGGCCGGCCCGGTGCCCTACGAGCTGACGGGCCGCGCGCTGCTCGCGCTCGCCGAGGGACGTACGACCACGGATCCGCTGACCGACCCGGCGGTGCGGGAGGCGGTGCGGGCCGCGGTGGCCGCCGAGCCCGCGGTGCTGCGCGCGCACCTCGGCCCCGGACAGGCCGACGGCACGCTCGCGCTGGTCCTGGACTCCTCCGCCCTGCCCGCCGAGGCCGCCCGCGCGGTCGCCGAGCGGCTCGCCGCCGATGAAACGCTGAGGGCCCGCCTGGTGCGCGGTCTCGACCTGGCACTGCTGCCGGCCGGGACGACGCCTCCGGGCGAGCCCCTGTACGTACGCGGGTGACCTAGCCGTAGATCGGGCCGGTGTACTTATCGCCCGGCCCCTGACCCGGCTCGTCCGGGACGAGCGACGCCTCGCGGAAGGCCAGCTGGAGCGACTTCAGGCCGTCGCGCAGCGGTGCCGCGTGGAACGAGCTGATCTCGGTCGTGCTCGCGTCCAGCAGCCCGGCGAGGGCGTGCACCAGCTTGCGGGCCTCGTCCAGGTCCTTGTACTTGTCGCCCTCCTCGGTCAGACCGAGCTTCACGGCGGCCGCGCTCATCAGGTTGACGGCGACCGTCACGATCACCTCGACGGCGGGGACCTCGGCGATGTCGCGGGTCATCTCGTCGAAGTGGGGGGAACCAGGGGACTCAGGAGGGGTGTCACTCATGTCCCACACGATAGGGCCCGATGCCCGCCGGTTCGCACCACCCCCGGGTAGCTGCTAACCTTGTGTGACGACCGGCTGGATACTCGAGTGTCCGGCCCACAAGTGGAGGCTCCGATCTCCCACCTGACCGTCCCCCGGGACGGCGGGTCACCCCGGTCAGGCGGCCACCATCGTTCCGTACGGACGATGGAGTCGCCCGAAAGCGCGCCCCGCGATTGCGGCGGTGCTCCGGTAGTGCTTTGGAGCCCCGCCTGTGATCGTCCGGGGCATTTTTTGTGCTTCGGCGCGGTTAGGTCGAGAAAGAGACAAACGCGGCTGTCCGCCAGACCGCCGTGTGGTGCTAACCGAGGAGGATCCATCAGCGCCGAGCCCCGCATCAACGACCGGATTCGCGTTCCCGAGGTGCGACTTGTCGGTCCCAGTGGCGAGCAGGTGGGCATTGTCCCGCTGGCCAAGGCACTGGAGCTTGCGCAGGAGTACGACCTGGACCTGGTCGAGGTCGCGGCGAACGCCCGTCCGCCCGTGTGCAAGCTCATGGACTACGGGAAGTTCAAGTACGAGTCGGCCATGAAGGCCCGTGAGGCGCGCAAGAACCAGGCGCACACGGTCATCAAGGAGATGAAGCTCCGGCCGAAGATCGACCCGCACGACTATGACACCAAGAAGGGTCACGTCGTCCGGTTCCTCAAGCAGGGCGACAAGGTCAAGATCACGATCATGTTCCGTGGTCGCGAGCAGTCCCGGCCCGAGCTGGGCTACCGACTGCTGCAGCGGCTCGCGACGGACGTCGAGGACCTCGGGTTCGTGGAGTCGAACCCGAAGCAGGACGGCCGCAACATGATCATGGTTCTCGGTCCGCACAAGAAGAAGACCGAGGCGATGGCCGAGGCCCGCCAGGCGCAGGAAGCCCGCAAGGCAGACGCGAAGGCCAACCCCGGCAAGTCGCAGAACGCTGCGGAGTCCGAGGAGGCCGCGGAGTCCGAGGACGCCGTGGACACCGAGGCCCCTGCCGAGGCTTCCGCCGAGGCGTGATCCCGGGGGACGTCAAGTCCCCAGGACGTAACCGACAAAAGAGCGACGCTCCACCGTGCCCGGTTTTCACGACCGGGCACCGGAGTGCCACTGACGAGGAGAGAACGGCGCTATGCCGAAGAACAAGACGCACAGCGGTGCCAGCAAGCGCTTCAAGATCACCGGCTCCGGCAAGGTGCTCCGTGAGCGCGCCGGCAAGCGCCACCTGCTCGAGCACAAGTCGTCCCGCAGGACGCGTCGCCTGACCGGCAACGCCGAGATGGCCCCGGGCGACGCCGCGAAGATCAAGAAGCTTCTCGGCAAGTGACATCGGGCGCGGAACCACTTTCGCGCCTGATCTCTGACCGGGACCCAATCGATACCGGGCCGTGTGAGTCCAACCACGGCCCCGCTACAAGGAGTTAAAAAGTGGCACGCGTCAAGCGGGCAGTGAACGCCCACAAGAAGCGTCGGGCGATCCTCGAGCAGGCCTCCGGCTACCGCGGTCAGCGTTCGCGCCTGTACCGCAAGGCCAAGGAGCAGGTCACCCACTCGCTGGTCTACAACTACAACGACCGCAAGAAGCGCAAGGGTGACTTCCGTCAGCTGTGGATCCAGCGCATCAACGCCGCTGCCCGCGCCAACGGCATCACGTACAACCGCTTCATCCAGGGCCTGAAGGCCGCCAACGTCGAGGTCGACCGCAAGATCCTCGCCGAGCTGGCCGTCAACGACGCGAACGCGTTCGCCGCGCTCGTCGAGGTCGCGCAGAAGGCGCTGCCGAGCGACGTCAACGCCCCCAAGGCGGCGTGAAGCTCCGGCTGCTCTAGGCAGACGTGACTGAAGGGACCCGCAGGCCGAGAAGGTCTGCGGGTCCTGTTGTGTCCGTGAACTTCAGAACTCCAAGGTGAACCCATGCCTCCCGCCAGCCCCGAGCTGATCTCCCCCCGGTCCCCCCGCGTCTCCGCCGCCCGGCGGCTGGCCAAGCGGAACTTCCGGAGCAAGGAGCGGCTGTTTCTCGCGGAGGGGCCGCAGGCCGTGCGCGAGGCGGCGGCCTACGGGCCCACGCTCGTGGAGCTGTTCACCACCGTCGACGCCGCCGAGCGCTACGCCGAGATCATCGGTGAGGCCCGCGCCGCCGGTGCCCGCGTGCATCTCGCCGAGGAGCAGGTGATCGCCGACATCTCCACCACCGTGACACCGCAGGGGCTCGTCGGGATCTGCCGGTTCGTGGACACCCCGTTCGAGGAGATCCTCGCCGCCCGGCCGAAGCTCGTCGCCGTGCTCGCGCATGTGCGGGACCCCGGGAACGCCGGGACCGTGCTGCGGTGTGCCGATGCCGCCGGGGCCGAGGCCGTCGTCCTCACCGACGCCTCGGTGGATCTGTACAACCCCAAGGCCGTACGGGCCTCCGTGGGCTCCCTGTTCCATCTGCCCGTCGCCGTGGGCGTGCCCGTCGAGCGGGCCGTGGCCGGGCTCAAGGACTCCGGGGTGCGGATCCTCGCCGCAGACGGCGCGGGTGACCGGGACCTCGACGACGAGCTCGACAAGGGGAGCATGGGCGGGCCGACCGCCTGGGTGTTCGGCAACGAGGCATGGGGGCTTCCGGAGGAGACCCGCGCGCTGGCCGACGCCGTCGTGCGCGTCCCGATCCACGGGAAGGCCGAGAGCCTGAACCTCGCCACCGCCGCGGCCGTATGTCTCTATGCGTCGGCCCGTGCACAGCGCGCCTCCGGAGGGTGCCGCACCGTCACCGAGAGCTAGTAGGGTGACCAGCTCGGGGGCCCCTCAGCCGTCGTGAGAGGTGGGGTACGGGGATGACTGTCGGCACGAGCAGCGCACCGGGGGCACGGGAGGTGCGGGGGCAGTCCGCGTCCCGGTCCGGTGATCTGGCCGAGCTCGGATTCGACCCCGACGACCTTCCCGACGGTCTCGTGGTCGCCGATGGGCAAGGGCACGTCATCAGCTTCAACGCCGCCGCCGAGCGCATCACCGCCGTCCGTGCCGCCGACGCCCTCGGGCAGCGGCTGGAGAAGGCCCTGCCGTTAGAGGACCTGGAGGGGCGGCGCTGGTGGCAGCTGACCGATCCCTACGGCGGGCTGGCCATCAGGCGCAGACAGCCCGAGCGCAACCTCCTGCTGCCCGGCGGGCGTGAGGTGCTGGTCTCGGCACGCTATGTCCGCACCGAGCCCACCGGGCCCGTCAGCCGCGTGGTCGTCTCCCTGCGGGACACCGAGGCCCGCCGCCGCACCGAGCGCAGTCACGCCGAGCTGATCGCGACCGTGGCCCACGAGCTGCGTTCCCCGCTCACCTCGGTCAAGGGCTTCACCGCCACACTCCTCGCCAAGTGGGAACGCTTCACCGACGACCAGAAGCGGCTCATGCTGGAGACCGTCGACGCCGACGCCGACCGCGTCACCCGGCTCATCGCCGAGTTGCTCGACATCTCGCGGATCGACAGCGGACGCCTGGAGGTGCGCCGCCAGCCCGTCGACATGGGCGCGGCCGTCGGGCGGCACATCCAGGCCTACGTCGCCGCCGGCCAGCCCGCCGACCGGTTCCTGCTGCGCGTCGAGCAGCCGCTGCCCGACCTGTGGGCCGACCCCGACAAGATCGACCAGGTGCTCAGCAACCTGATCGAAAATGCGGTGCGGCACGGCGACGGAACGGTCACCATTGACGTCACGGCCACGGCGTCCCCTCGTGAGGGGGAGGACGCCGGCACGTCGGTCACGGTGAGCGACGAGGGGCCCGGCATCCCGGAGGAGTCCATGAACCGCGTCTTCACCCGCTTCTGGCGGGGCAGCAAGCGCGGCGGCACGGGCCTCGGGCTCTATATCGTCAAGGGCATCGTCGAGGCGCACGGCGGCGCCATCGAGGTCGGCCGCGCCCCCGGCGGCGGCGCGCAGTTCCGATTTACGTTGCCCGTGGCGGCACCGGCGTATCTCACCTGAGATCCGGACCGGGCCCCACGGGCGCATTCGCTTACCCCAACCCCGTTAGACTCGGCCTTTGGCACCTTTGTGTCCCAAAAACCGTGACGATCTGTCCACGAGTCGGTACGGGGACCATCCGCCAGCCAATCGGAAGCACGGGAAGAGATGTCGGCACCGAATAAGTCGTACGACCCTGTAGAGGTCGAGGCCTTGAAACCGGAAGAGATCGAGCGCATGCGGGACGAGGCGCTCGCCGCCTTCGCCGCCGCGGACTCCCTCGACGCGCTCCAGGAGGCCAAGGTCGCCCACACCGGCGGCACCTCCCCGCTGGCCCTCGCCAACCGCGAGATCGGCGCCCTGCCCCCGCACGCCAAGGCCGAGGCCGGCAAGCGTGTGGGCCAGGCCCGGGGCGCCGTCAACAAGGGCCTCGCCGCCCGCCAGGCGGAGCTGGAGGCCGAGCGCGACCAGCGGGTGCTGGTCGAGGAGGCCGTGGATGTCACGCTGCCGTACGACCGCGTGCCGTCCGGCGCCCGCCACCCGCTGACCACGCTCTCGGACCGCATCGAGGACGTCTTCGTGGCCATGGGCTACGAGGTCGCCGAGGGTCCGCAGGTCGAGGCCGAGTGGTTCAACTTCGACGCCCTCAACATCGGCCCGGACCACCCCGCGCGGGGTGAGGCCGACACCTTCTTCGTGCAGGGCCCGGACGGGAGCGGTGACTCCGGTGTCGTACTGCGCACCCACACCTCACCCGTGCAGATCCGCTCCCTGCTGGACCGGGAGCTGCCGGTCTATGTGATCTGCCCCGGCCGCGTGTACCGCACCGACGAGCTGGACGCCACCCACACCCCGGTGTTCCACCAGGTCGAGCTGCTCGCCATCGACGAGGGCCTCACCATGGCCGACCTCAAGGGCACTCTGGACCACATGGTCCAGTCCCTGTTCGGCGAGGGCATGAAGACCCGGCTGCGGCCCAACTTCTTCCCGTTCACCGAGCCGTCCGCCGAGATGGACATGGTGTGCTACGTCTGCCGCGGCGAGTCCGTCGGCAACCCCGACCGGCCCTGCCGTACCTGCTCCTCCGAGGGCTGGATCGAGCTGGGCGGCTGCGGGATGGTCAACCCCAAGGTGCTGACCGCCTGCGGTGTCGACCCGGAGAAGTACAGCGGCTTCGCCTTCGGGTTCGGCATCGAGCGGATGCTGATGTTCCGCCACAACGTCGAAGACATGCGAGACATGGTCGAGGGTGACGTCCGGTTCACCCGGCCGTTCGGGATGGAGATCTGATGCGGGTCCCGCTTTCTTGGCTGCGGGAGTACGTCGACCTGCCGGCGACGGAGACCGGGCGCGACGTCCAGGCCAAGCTCATTTCCGCCGGTCTGGAGGTCGAGTCCGTCGAGCAGCTCGGCGACGGCCTCAAGGGCCCGCTCGTCGTAGGCCAGGTGCTGACCATCGAGGAGCTGACGGAGTTCAAGAAGCCGATCCGCTTCTGCACCGTCGACGTCGGCCAGGCCAACGGCACCGGCGAGCCCCAGGAACTCATCTGCGGCGCCCGTAACTTTCAGGTCGGCGACAAGGTCGTGGTCGTGCTCCCCGGCGCCGTCCTGCCCGGCGGCTTCGAGATCGCCGCGCGCAAGACCTACGGCCGCGTCTCGCACGGCATGATCTGCTCCACCAGCGAGCTGGGCATGGGCGACGACGGCACCCACGGCATCATCGTGCTGCCGCCGGAGACCGAGGTCGGCAAGGACGCGATCGAGCTCCTGGAGCTGGTCGACGAGGTCCTGGACATCGCCGTCACCGCCAACCGCGGCGACTGTCTGTCCATCCGCGGCGTCGCCCGCGAGACCGCCATCGCCTACGGCCGCCCGCTGCGCGACCCGGCCCTGCTCGACGTGCCCGGCCCGAACGCCTTCGGCTACCCGGTGCAGGTCTCGGACCCGATCGGCTGCGACCGCTTCACCGCCCGCACGGTGACCGGCCTCAGCCCCGAAGCCCGCTCCCCGATCTGGCTGCAGCGCCGTCTGCAGAAGGTCGGCATGCGCCCGATCTCGCTCGCCGTCGACATCACCAACTACGTGATGATGGAGCTCGGCCAGCCGCTGCACGCCTACGACCGCAAGCTGGTCCAGGGCACCATCGGCGTGCGCCGGGCCCAGGAGGGCGAGAAGCTCGTCACCCTCGATGGCACGGAGCGCAAGCTGCACGCCGAGGACCTGGTCATCACCGACGAGCGCGGCCCGATCGGCCTCGCGGGCGTCATGGGCGGCGCCAACACGGAGATCGCCGACCACGAGGACGTGGAGAACGCGTCCACCGACGTCGTCATCGAGGCGGCCCACTTCGACCAGGTCGCCATCGCGCGTACGGCCCGCCGCCACAAGCTGTCGTCCGAGGCGTCCCGTCGCTTCGAGCGCGGCGTGGACCCGGCCGCGGCCGCCGCGGCGGCCCAGCGGACGGTGGACCTGCTCGTGCTGCTCGCGGGCGGTACGGCGGAGGGTGGCGTCACCGAGGTCAGCACGCCGTCGGGGCCGCACACCATCACCGCTTCCGCCGACCACCCGGACAAGGTCGCCGGCGTCGAGTACGGCCGCGAGACCGTCGTACGGCGGCTGCAGGAGATCGGCTGCGACGTGTACGGGCAGGACGAGCTGATCGTCACCGTCCCGTCCTGGCGGCCCGACCTCGTCGAGCCGAACGACCTGGCCGAAGAGGTCATCCGCCTGGAGGGCTACGAGAGCCTGCCCTCCACGCTGCCGAAGCTGCCCTCCGGCCGTGGCCTGACCCACCGTCAGCGACTGCACCGCCGGGTCGGCCGTGCGCTGGCCGGTGCCGGTTATGTCGAGGCGCCGAACTACCCCTTCGTCGGCGAGCAGGTCTTCGACCAGCTCGGCCTGGCGGCCGACGACCCGGCCCGCCGGGTCGTCAGGCTGGTCAACCCGCTCAACGACGAGGAGCCCGCGCTGCGCACATCGCTGCTGCCGGGTCTGCTCGGCGCGCTGCGGCGCAACGACGGGCGGGGCTCGCACGACCTGGCGCTGTTCGAGACCGGGCTGGTCTTCCACCCGCGCGAGGAGCAGGGTGCTGCCGCCGGTCATCTGCCGGTCGACCGCCGCCCGACCGACGAGGAGATCGCCGCGCTGAACGCCGTGCTGCCCGAGCAGCCGCGGCATGTGGCCGTCGTCCTCGCCGGCGCGCGGGAGCAGGCCGGCTGGTGGGGCGGTGCCCGTCCGGCCGGATGGGCCGACGCGGTCGAGGCGGCACGTGTCGTCGCGCGGGAAGCGGGCGCCGAGCTGGTCGTGCGCTCCGGTCAGTACGGGCCCTGGCACCCGGGACGGTGCGCCGCGCTGGCGATCACCGTGGACGGCGCCGAGCTGGTCATAGGTCACGCCGGTGAGCTGCACCCGCGGGTCCTGAAGGCCCTGGGCCTGCCCGCGCGCACCTGCGCGATGGAGCTGGACCTGGACGCCCTGGAGCAGGTCGGCAACGGAACGCCCCAGGCGCCGAGCATCTCCACGTTCCCGGTGGCCACGCAGGACGTCGCCCTCGTCGTCGACAAGCCGGTGCCGGCCGCGGAGGTCGAGGCCGCGCTGCGTGAGGGGGCGGGTGAACTCCTCGAGGGCATCCGGCTGTTCGACGTGTACATCAACGACGAGCAGCTCGGGGACGGGAAGAAGTCGCTGGCGTACGCGTTGCGCTTCCGCGCGGGGGACCGGACGCTGACCGTCGATGAGGCGTCGGCGGCTCGGGACGCGGCGGTCGCCCTGGCGGGCGACCGTACGGGTGCGGTGCTGCGGGGCTAGTTCGCCCAAGGGGCGGGGGACTGCTGTTTTTGGCGGCTGCGGGCTCGTCGTGGCTGGTCGCGCAGTTCCCCGCGCCCCTTGTGGGGGCACGCCCCCACACCCCCAAATTCGGTCACCTCACTCGTTTGAGTGATATCCCTGGGTGATCTGGTCCTTCCGGACCATGCGGTCGACAGAATCGGACCGGCCTTTCGAGGTCGGTCCGTTCTGCGTTGTCAGGGCCTATTGGGGGGCCATCGGCATGTTCCGCTTCAAGGCTCGGGTTCCCCGCAAGGTGGTGGCGATGGGGCTGCCCACCGCCTGGGGCGCGATGGCGATCACCTACAAACTGGCCTGCCCGCTCGCCCAGCAGGACAGCCTCGGTGCCCGGGTCGTCACCAGCGCCGTCTTCTTCGCCGTGGGGACCGGACTCGTCGTGCATGTCCGGCAGGCACTGTTGCGTGAGCTGCGGCAGGTGCGGCGGGTCGCAGGGGCCGCACAGAGTGTGCTGCTGCGGCCGTTGCCCTCCCGCATCGACGGGCTGAGCGTCGGCGCCGCCCAGCTCTCCGCGGATCGCGGTGCCTGTGTCGGCGGTGACCTGTACGAGGTCATCGCCACCGAGCACGGCGTACGGGCGGTCATCGGCGACGTACGCGGCCATGGCATCGCCGCCTTCGGCACGGTCGCCGCGATCCTCGGCAGTTTCCGGGAGGCCGTCCATGACGAACCCGACCTGGGCCGGGTGCTGCACCGACTGGACCGGGCCCTGGCCCGGCATCTGCGCGAGCGGGCCCGTGACGAACACCCCGCCGCGGGCCGGGAGCCCGGCAATCCGGTCGCCGAGGAGTTCGTCACCGTACTGCTGCTGGAGATCGGCCGGGACGGCGAGATCTCTGCCCTCAACTGCGGTCACCCCTGGCCGTATCTGCTGAGCGGCACGACCGTCGAACCCCTCGCCCGCGCCGACCCCCTCCCACCCCTGGGCCCGTTCCCCCTCCCGCCCGAACCGACCCCGCTGCCTTGCGGCTCCCTGCTCCCGGGCGACTCCCTGGTCCTGTACACGGACGGCGTCGAGGACGCGAGGGACGCGAGAGGCCGGTTCTTTTCGCTCCAGGCGGCACTCATCGGCGTCGTGCGACATCACCCGATCACGCCCCCGACGATCCTGCGCTCGCTGTTCACAGCCCTCCTTCGCCACACGAGAGGAAGGCAGGCAGACGACCTGGCGCTCCTGGTCCTGCGGAACGATCGAACGCCGGTCGACTGTGGTTCGCTGGGGGCGCGAGGAACTGCGCGACCAGCCACAACGCACCCGCAGCGGACCAACCACCTTTAGTCCGGCGGCGATTGGTCGCGCGGCCCAGCCGGCGGCAGCCGTCCGCCCCGCCACGGAGTGTCGGGCAGGCAGCTGGGCGGACGGCGCGGATGCGGGCCGCCGCACTGTACGAGGGGGAGCCGGCGGCCCGGCCGGCCTCTTGCGAGGCATTTCAGTCAACCGGTTGGAAACTCTCCGCAACAGCGCGCGCACCCTACGGATTCGGGCACTCGGTTCACACCCCGTGTGAACCGGTTCGCACTACTCTGACGGCACCGAGCCACCCGGGGGGCATACATGCAGCCCAATACTCTGCTCGACGCGATCCTGGACGAGGCCGGGGTCTCGCACGCGGGGCTGGCAGCACACGTGAACCAGGCGGGGCGGGCGCGTGGGCTCGCGCTGAGATACGAACACACCGCCGTCGCGCGGTGGTTGAAGGGGCAGCGGCCACGCGGCCAGGTGCCCGACCTGATCTGCGAGGTGCTCGCCGCCCGGCTGCACCGTACCGTCACGCTCGACGACATCGGACTCGGCGTGCCCGGCGAACCGTCCTCCGCGCACACCACCTCGCTGTCCGGCTTCGTGGAGCGGGCCACCGCCCTGTGGCGCTCCGACGAGCAGCAACGGCCCCACATACTGGGCGCACCCGCGGTCACGGGCACGCCCGCCGTGATGCCGGTGTGGGAGTGGGAGAACCCGCCCGAGGACGTCGACGTCTCACGCGGGGGCCGGCACCGGGTCACCGCCGGCGACATCGAGATGCTGCGCGCCGCCCGGACCCACTACGAGCAGATGTACCGCAAGGCGGGCGGGATTGCGACCCGCACCCGGATCGTCGGCTTCCTCAACGCCGAGGCCGCCCCGCTGCTGCGCGGCAGCTACACCGACGCGACCGGGCGTCAACTGCACCGGGCCACCGGCGGATTGGTGGCCATCGCGGGGATCTGCGCGTACGACTCCGACGCGCACGGGCTGGCCCAGCGGTACTTCCACCAGGCGCTGCGGCTGGCCAAGGCCAGCGGGGACCGGGGGCTGGGTGCGTATGTGATCGCCCTCCTGGTCAACCAGGCGTTGTTCATGCGGGAGTTCCGGCAGGCCGTCGCCTTCGCCGAGGCCGCGCTGCGGGCCGCCGGCAAGCACATCACCCCCGCGCTCGCCTCCGACCTGTACGCGATGCAGGCGAAGGCGTACGCCCACCTCGGCGACGGCACGAGCGCGCTGTCCTGCATCCGGCGTGCCGAGCAGGCCGCCGACCGCATCCACCGCGGATACGAACCCGACGAAACGGGCTATGTCCAGCCCGGACTTGTCAACGTCCAGGTGGCCGAGGCGCTGCTGAGCCTCGGGGAGCTGGCGGCCGCGGGGGAGCATGCCGCGGCCGCCGTCGACAATCCCGCCCACGACCGGGGCCGGGTGCACCGGCTGGCCATGCTCAGCACGATCGAGCTGCGCCAGGGCAACGCCGACAAGGCGGTGGCCACCGCAGTGCAAATGGCCGAGCAGGCGCGGGGAATGGAGTCCCAGCGCCTGCGCGACAGACTCCGGGCGGTGCGCGAACACCTGGTGCGCAGCGGCAGCGCGGGCACCTCCGAGGCCGCCGAACTCATCGACGGAGCACTGCGCGTACCGCTGTAGTGCGGTGCAGGCGGGTACGCGAACACCGACACCTCATAGTCCCTGCTGCGATATTGCCACTTACTCGACGGAAGGTGGCAGAACCGTGCAGTGGACGAAACAGAACGAACAAACTGTGTATGAAAACCGCTGGTTCACCGTCAACCTGGCAGATGTGGAGCTGCCCGACGGCCGGCACCTGGATCACTTCCTCATCCGGCTCCGGCCGGTCGCCGTGGCCACGGTGGTCAACGAGGCCAATGAAGTCCTCCTCCTGTGGCGCCATCGCTTCATCACCGACAGCTGGGGGTGGGAACTCGCTGCGGGCGTCGTCGAGGACGGCGAGGACATCGCCCGCGCGGCCGCCAGGGAGCTCGAGGAGGAGACCGGCTGGCGGCCGGGACCCCTGCACCACCTCATGAGCGTGGAGCCCTCCAACGGGCTCACCGACGCCCGGCACCACATCTACTGGTCCGACGAGGGCGAGTACATCGGTCACCCCGTGGACGACTTCGAGTCGGACCGCCGGGAATGGGTCCCGCTCAAGCTCGTTCCCGACATGGTCGCCCGTGGGGAGGTCCCGGCCGCCAACATGGCGGCCGCGTTACTGATGCTGCACCATCTCAGGCTGGGGCAGGACGTCTTGCCCTGATGAGACGTCCCTGATCAACGCCCCACCGCCTGCCAGATCGCCACGACGAGGGCACCCACGGCGGTGATGGCGGCGATCGCGGGCAGCGGCCAGCGCGCGTGTTCCAGTGTGTTGATCCGGGTGTTCAGCTCGTCCAGTTCCTTGGCGCTCTCCTCGGTGCGATGGGTGAGCAGAGCCAGCCCGCCCTCCACACGGGCGTAGGCGACGTCGAGGCGACGTCGTAACTCTGCGAGTTCTCCTTGTACGACGGGATGCTCGGGATCGGCGGTCACGAGTCCGCTCCTTTCCGTAGTCATCTCGAATCCCTGGCATGCGCAGGGAAAGTGAACTCGCCTGGTGGGCACCTGGGGAGAGTGTGCGAGGGGCATATGCGAGCCCGGGGCGCACACGGTGTGTGAATGACACGGGCCCGGCACCATCTCGGTGCCGGGCCCGTGTACTTGGCCGGAATCTGACCGACCGTAATCAGCCGCGGAGGCGTTCGACCGGGGAGTGATCAGCCATAGGTGTAGAAGCCGGAGCCCGTCTTGCGGCCCAGCCGGCCCGCGTCCACCATGCGCTGGAGCAGCGGGGGAGCGGCGTACAGCGGCTCCTTGAACTCGTCGTACATGCTCTGCGCCACCGAGGCGACCGTGTCCAGGCCGATGAGGTCGGACAGCTTCAGCGGGCCCATCGGGTGGGCGCAGCCGAGCTCCATGCCGTTGTCGATGTCCTCGCGGCTGGCGATGCCCGTCTCGAACATCCGGATCGCGGAGAGGAGGTAGGGGATCAGCAGCGCGTTCACGACGAACCCGGAGCGGTCCTGGGCGCGGATGGCGTGCTTGCCCAGCAGCTTCTCGGCGAAGCCCTCGGCGCGGGCGATCGTGCCCTCGGAGGTGGTGAGCGCCGGGATCAGCTCGACGAGCTTCTGCACCGGTGCCGGGTTGAAGAAGTGGATGCCGATGACCTGGTCGGGGCGCGAGGTGGCGACCGCCAGCTTCACCAGCGGGATCGAGGAGGTGTTGGAGGCCAGGATCGCGTCCGGCCGGGTCACGACCTGGTCGAGCACCTGGAAGATCTCGGTCTTCACCTGCTCGTTCTCGACGACGGCCTCGATCACCAGGTCACGGTCGGCGAACTCGCCGAGATCGGTGGTGAACGACAGCCGTGCCAGCGTCGCGTCCCGCTCCTCCTCGCTGATCTTGCCGCGCTCGGCGGCCTTGCCCAGGGAGTTGTACAGCCGGGTGCGGCCGATCTCCAGGGCCTCGCCGGTGGTCTCGGCGACCTTCACGTCCAGCCCGGCGCGGGCACACACCTCGGCGATGCCCGCTCCCATCTGGCCGCAGCCCACCACACCGACGCGTGCAATATCTCCGGAGATGCCGGTCACATCGACCCCTTCGCTGATCCACGACTGCGGCAGGTCCGCCGTTGTTCGACGCCTGCTCCAAACCTGCACGTTACCTTCGGCGAAGCTTGATCGATCGTTCGGGTGCCTCATGAAAGGCTGACGCCGGACCGGTCCGGTACGCGCGGATCTGTCCCCGGGTGAGGCCCTTGACCACGGCACACGGAGGTACGAAGACGATGCTGCACCGGAAGTCACGGATGTCGCGACGGGCGTTCTCGTTGACCGCCCTGTCGGCGATCGTGGCGGCGAGCGGGGCGATGGCGGCCGGTGCCGCCCCGGCCGGCGCGACGAACCGGAACCGGCGGTACGTGGAGCGCGAGATGCGCGGTGTGTGGGTGGCGACCGTGGCGAACCGGGACTGGCCGGCCAAGCCGGGACAGACCCCCGACGAGCAGCGCGCCCAGCTGATCGCCCACCTGGACACGGCCGTGAGCCGCGGGCTGAACACGGTGGTCCTCCAGGTGCGCCCCACCGCCGACGCCCTGTGGCCCTCGCCGTACGAGCCGTGGTCGCAGGTCCTCACCGGCACCCAGGGCCAGGACCCCGGCTGGGACCCGCTGGGCACGGCCGTCGAGGAGGCCCACGACCGCGGTCTTCAGCTGCACGCCTGGTTCAACCCGTACCGCATCGCCAACCACACGGACCTCGGCCGGCTGACCGAGACCCACCCCGCCCATGAGCATCCGGACTGGGTGGTGGCCTACGGCGGCAAGCTCTACTACAACCCAGGGCTGCCCGAGGTCCGTGCCTTCGTGCAGCGGGCGATGCTCGACGCGGTGGAGAAGTACCCGGTCGACGCGGTCCACTTCGACGACTACTTCTACCCCTACCCGGTGGCCGGCCAGAGCTTCGACGACGACCAGGCCTACGACACCCATGGCGGCGGCTTCGCGGTCCGGGCCGACTGGCGTCGCGACAACATCGACAAGCTGATCCTGGAGATGGCGGCCGGCATCAGGCGGATCAGGCCCGGAACGCAGTTCGGCATCAGCCCGTTCGGCGTGTGGCGCAACGCGGCCACCGACCCGCTCGGCTCCGACACCCGGGCCGGCGTCGAGACGTACGACGACCTGTACGCGGACACCCGCAAGTGGGTCCGCGAGGGATGGATCGACTACATCTGCCCGCAGCTGTACTGGCACATCGGCTTCGCCGCCGCCGACTACGCCAAGCTCCTGCCGTGGTGGGCCGAGGTCGCGCGGGGCAGCAGGACCAGCCTCTACCTCGGCGAGGCCCTCTACAAGGCCGGTGACTCCGCGCAGCCCGCCGCCTGGCAGGACCCGGCCGAGCTGTCCCGGCATCTCACACTGGCCGAGGACCACCCGGAGGCGCGCGGACACGTCTTCTTCGCCGCGAAGGACATGGCCGCCGACCGGATCGGGGCCATGGCGCGGGTGGTCGCCGACCACTACGGGCAGCCGGCGATTCCCCCGCGCTGAATCCGGGCTACCTCGTGGTGTTCGTGTGACGGATCTCGGTGTCGGGGCCGGGGGAGCACAGACCCTCGTGCCCGTCCTCGAAACGGACGCGGTACGGGGGGTTGCCCTCTTGGCCCAGGATCTCGACGATCTCGCCGACCTTGTCGTGTTGCCCGACCACCCTGCCGTGCTGAACAAGCTGGTCGCCCACGATTGCACGCATATGTCGGTCCTCCTCACCAGGTGCGGGAGCAGCGGTCCGTGGCCTTGAGTCTACGGCGTGGAGCGGCGGTTGGAAGTGGGTCGTCAGGGCCCGCTCAGCCACGCGCCCGCTGGGTCACGGCGATACACACGAGCACCGCCGCGGCCGTCAGCGGGGCGGCCACTGTCAGGTGCTCGCCCAGCAGCAGCACCGACCACACCAGTGTGAGCAGGGGCTGGGCCAACTGCAACTGGCTGGCCTTGGGGATGCCGATGGCCGCCATGCCCCGGTACCAGACGACCATGCCGACGAACTGCGAGCCCACCGCGACCCACAGCAGTCCGCTCACGCCGTGCCAGGTCAGGTCGACGGGTTCGTACGACAGCGCGACCGCGGCGGCCGGGAGGGTGAACGGCAGACACAGCACCAGTGCCCAGCCGATCACCTGCCAGCCCGGCATGACCCGGGCCAGCCGGCCGCCCTCGGTGTAGCCGGCCGCGCACACCAGCAGCGCGGCGAAGAGATACAGGTCGGCGGTGGTCAGGGCGCCGCCGCTCTGCTGCACGGTGAAGGCGACCACCGCGGCGGCGCCCGCGAGCGCCGCCGTCCAGAAGGTGCGGGAGGGGCGGGTGCCGACGCGCAGGGCGGAGAACAGGGCGGTCGTCAGGGGGAGCAGACCGACCACGACGGCCGCGTGCGCGGTGGTGGACGTCCGGAGCGCCAGCGTGGTGAGGAGGGGGAAGCCGACGACCACTCCGGCGACGACCACCGCGAGGCCCGTCCAGTGCCGGCGGGCGGGGAGCGGTACTCGAAGGGCGAGCAGGCAGCCGCCCGCGATCAGCGCGGCCAGCACACTGCGCACGGCGACCAGGGACCAGGGTCCGAAGCTCTCCAGACCCCAGGCGGTGGCGGGGAACGTGAGGGAGAAGGCCGCGACACCGAGGGCGGCCTGAAGCGTGCCGAACGAGCTCCCGGGCCGACTGCTGACCGCTATCCCGGTCGGGGCGATAGCGCTACTCTTGGTTCTCATGCAAGAGCGTAGCAGTGTGGCTGATCTGGTGGAACAGTTGCGAAGGGAGCTCGACCGCTACTCTCCCGGTGGAAAGCTCCCGTCGAGTCGGGCGCTCGTCGAGCGGTTCCGGGTGAGCCCGGTGACCGTGTCCCGCGCCCTCGCCCAGCTCGCCGCCGAGGGCCTGGTCGTGACCCGGCCCGGTGCCGGTGCCTTCCGCGCCCGGCCGCGCACTCCGGCAGCGGCGGCGGGGGACACCTCCTGGCAGGAGGTCGCCCTCAGCGCCGACAGCGCCGCCGACGTCGTACCGCGCACCGTGGACGCTTCAGGCGTCACCGTCTGTCTCGCCACGCCGCCGCCCGGAGTGATCGAATTCAACGGCGGTTATCCCCACCCCACACTCCAGCCCGAGAAGGCCATGGCCGCGGCGCTGTCCCGGGCCGGTCGCCGTCCCGGTGCCTGGGGCCGGCCGCCGCTGGAGGGACTGCCGGAACTGCGCGAGTGGTTCGCCCGCGAGATCGGCGGCACCGTCACCGCCGCCGGGGTGCTGATCGCGGCGGGCGGCCAGTCCGCGCTGACCACCGCGCTGCGCGCGCTCGCGCCGCCCGGCGCACCGGTGCTGGTCGAATCGCCCACCTACCCCGGCATGCTGGCCATCGCCCGCGCCGCCGGACTGCGCCCGGTGCCCGTACCGGTGGACACGGACGGAGTGAAACCGGCCCTGCTCGCCGACGCGTTCCGCGCCACCGGCGCCCGTGTCTTCGTGTGCCAGCCGCTCTTCCAGAACCCGACCGGCGCGGTCCTCGCCCCCGAACGCCGCCCGGAGGTGCTGCGCATCGCGCGCGAGGCCGGTGCCTTCGTCGTGGAGGACGACTACGTACGACGGCTGGTCCACGAGGACGCGGGTCCGCTGCCGCGTCCGCTCGCCGCCGACGACTCCGACGGCGTCGTCGTCCATGTCTCCTCGCTCACCAAGGCGACCTCGCCCAGCTTCCGGGTCGGCGCACTCGCCGCGCGCGGACCGGTGCTGGAACGGCTGCGCGCCATCCAGATCGTCGACACCTTCTTCGTGCCCCGCCCGCTGCAGGAGGCGGCCCTGGAACTCGTCGGCTCGCCCGCCTGGCCACGCCATCTGCGGGTCCTGTCCGCCGAGCTCAAGGTCCGCCGGGACGCCATGACCGCGGGCCTGCGGCTGCACCTGCCCGAACTCGCCCTCCCGAACATCCCGTCCGGCGGCTATCACCTGTGGCTGCGCCTGCCCGACGGCACCGACGAATACGCCCTGACATCGGCCGCCCTGCGCACGGGCGTCGCGCTGACGCCCGGCCGCCCGTACTTCAGCGCGGAGCCTCCGGCCGGGCACATGCGGCTGAGCTTCGCGGCCGTGGCCGGGGTGGGGGAGATCGCGGAGGGGGTAGGGCGGTTGCGGGCGGCCTGTGACGAGGTGCTCCAGCCCACCGGGAAATCCGCTCGACGTCGTCCGGCTGACCCTGCGAGCCTCGCCGTATGACCGACACCCCGCCTCTCGCCGAGGGCTACGAGATCTCCGCCGACTCCGACCGCATCGACCGCGAGCGGGTGCACCGGTGGCTGTCCACCGACGCGTACTGGGCGCTCGGGCGGGCGCGTGAGCAGCAGGACCGGGCGATCGAGGGGTCGCTGAACTTCGGGGTGTACGAGTCGGTTTCGGGGGAGCAGGTGGCGTATGCCCGGATCGTCACCGACCGGGCCACCTTCGCGTGGCTGTGTGACGTGTACGTCGATCCGTCGGTGCGCGGCAAGGGCATCGGGACGGCGCTCGTCGCGGCCGTACGGGAGCACCTGCGGCCGTACGGAGTGAAGCGGGTCCTGCTCGCCACGCACGACGCGCACGGGGTCTACGAGAAGCTCGGATTCGCGCCGCTGGAGAGGCCGGACCGGTGGATGGCGCTCTACTTGAATCTTCCAACTGCTTGATTTCGGCGACTTGTCCGCCTGATCCTGACCCCGCGGTAAGGATTCGTCAACCCTCGGTGACACCTGCACAACGCCTCTTGACCTGCGCACTTTCGCGACACACCATCGCCGCATGTCACTTCGGGTCACGTTCGTCGCCGCGGCGCGCAGCTCCTCGCTGCTCGCGGAGCGCTTCGAGGACGACCGGCCGCTGGACCAGGCCGGCTGGGACGAGGTGCAGCACGTCGCGCGCGACCTGCTGCCGCTGGCCGCGGCCGAGCTGCGCTACTGCTCGCCGACCCCGCGCAGCCGTGCGACCGGTGACGCCCTCGGCTACGCGCCGCTGGTGCAACTCGCGCTGCGCGACTGTGGCATGGGCCGCTGGCGCGGGCTCACGCTCGGCGAGGCGATGGCCCGTGAGCCGGAGGCGGTGGACGCCTGGCTGGCGGACCCGCGCGGCACACCGCACGGCGGCGAGTCGCTGATCGCGTTCATCTCCAGGGTCGGCGGCTGGCTCGACACCCGGCCCGTGGACGACGGCGGCCGTATCGTCGCCGTGGCCGAGCCGTCCGTGATCCGTGCCGCGCTCGTGTACGCGCTCAAGGCGCCGCCGTCGACGTACTGGAACATCGACGTACGTCCCCTGTCCGCGACCACCGTCACCGGTCACGCGGGACGCTGGAACCTCCGCTTCGACGGGGCGCCGATTCAGCACTCGCGGACGTAGCCGGTGGTGAGGACCAGGTCCTTGGCCGGGCCGCGCACCCGCCACACGCTCCGCCAGTGGTCCGCGTCGAGGACGGTGAACTCGCCCCGGTAGAGGTCGGCCGCGCAGGGGTGGTCGGCGACATGGTGCCCAGACGTCAGATCCAGGTCATGGAAGGGCCGGCCGTCGGAGAAGCGCACCGCCGCCTTTCCCGGTGAGCTCCCGGGCAGGAAGCGCAGCGTCCGCTCGGCGGGGCGCGGGACGCCCTGCCAGACGAACACACCGGACTCGTGATGCAGCAGTCCGCCGCCCTCCAGCGGATCGAAGGCCGTCGTGCCGGAGAACTCGCCCGTCTCCCCGCTCGCGAGATCCCGCACGGACCGCTCGGCCCGCCAGCTTCCGGCCAGATACCTCAGTGCATCCGGTACCGGCCAGAACTCGCCCATCCGTTCCACCGTCCCGACCCTTCCGACACTTTCGAAACCGCGCGACCCGTTGACGCTCCGGAATCCCCTCCCTATCTTGCCGTTCGAAGTGCTGATCATCGTCTGATATTTCGAACATCGAGCCGCGGAGTATCCATGTCACGCACGCGCTGGAGATACGGCGTAGCCGCCACCGCCTTCCTGATGGCAGCAGGCCTCATCCCCACCACCGCCCACGCCGAGGACGTCACCGACTACTCGATCACCGTCGACCCGGCCGCCCGGGGCGCGAAGATCGACGACACGATGTACGGCGTCTTCTTCGAGGACATCAACCGGGCCGCGGACGGCGGGCTGTACGCCGAGCTCGTGCAGAACCGGTCCTTCGAGTACTCCACCGCTGACAACGGCTCCTACACGCCGCTCACCTCCTGGACGGTCGACGGCACCGCGCAGGTCGTGAACGACTCCGGCCGCCTCAACGGGCGCAACCGCAACTACCTCTCCCTCGGCGCCGGTTCATCCGTCGTGAACGCCGGCTACAACACCGGCATCCGCGTCGAGCAGGGCAAGCGCTACGACTTCTCGGTATGGGCCCGCGCCGCCGGCGGCACCACGCTGAGCGTCGCCCTCAAGGACACCGCCGGCGCGCTGGCGACCGCCCGCCAGGTGGCCGTCAAGGACGGCTGGGCCCAGTACAGGGCCACGTTCACCGCGACCCGCACCAGCAACCGCGGGCGTCTCGCCGTCGCCGCCGAAGACGCGGCGGCCCTCGACATGGTGTCGCTGTTCCCGCGCGACACCTACAAGAACCAGCCGAACGGCCTGCGCAAGGACCTCGCCGAGAAGATCGCCGCCCTGCACCCGGGCTTCGTCCGCTTCCCCGGCGGCTGCCTGGTCAACACCGGCTCCATGGAGGACTACAGCGAGGCCTCGGGCTGGCAGCGCAAGCGCTCCTACCAGTGGAAGGACACCGTCGGCCCGGTCGAGGAGCGCGCCACCAACGCCAACTTCTGGGGCTACAACCAGAGTTACGGCCTCGGCTACTACGAGTACTTCCGCCTCTCCGAGGACATCGGCGCCATGCCGCTGCCCGTCGTCCCGGCCCTGGTGACCGGCTGCGGCCAGAACAAGGCCGTCGACGACGAGGCGCTGCTGAAGCGGCACATCCAGGACACCCTCGACCTCATCGAGTTCGCAGGCGGCCCGGCGACCTCGAAGTGGGGCAAGGTGCGCGCTGAGATGGGCCACCCCAAGCCGTTCCGCCTCACGCACATCGAGGTCGGCAACGAGGAGAACCTCCCGAACGAGTTCTTCGACCGCTTCAAGCGGTTCCGTGCCGCCATCGAGGCGAAGCACCCGGACATCACCGTCGTCTCCAACTCCGGCCCGGACGACAGCGGCACGACCTTCGACACCGCCTGGAAGCTGAACCGCGAGGCGAACGTCGACATGGTCGACGAGCACTACTACAACAGCCCCAACTGGTTCCTGCAGAACAACGACCGCTACGACTCCTACGACAGGAGCGGCCCGAAGGTCTTCCTCGGTGAGTACGCCTCCCAGGGCAACGCCTGGAAGAACGGCCTCTCCGAAGCCGCGTTCATGACCGGCCTGGAGCGCAACGCGGACGTCGTCAAGCTCGCCTCGTACGCGCCCCTGCTCGCCAACGAGGACTACATCCAGTGGCGGCCGGACCTGGTCTGGTTCAACAACCGCGCCTCCTGGAACTCGACGAACTACGAGGTCCAGAAGCTGTTCATGAACAACGTCGGCGACCGGGTCGTCCCGTCGAAGGCCACGACCACGCCGGACGTCAGCGGCCCGATCACCGGTGCCGTCGGCCTGTCGACATGGGCGACCAGTGCCGCGTACGACGACGTGTCGGTCACGGCGGCGGACGGCTCGACGCTGCTGAGCGACGACTTCTCCGGTGACGCCTCGAAGTGGACGCACCCGGGCGGCGGCAGCTGGAGCGTCCAGGACGGCCAGTACGTCCAGACCGACGCCGCCGCCGAGAACACCATGGTCCAGGCCGGCGACCCGTCCTGGCACGACTACGACCTGCATGTGAAGGCCACCAAGAAGTCCGGTAAGGAGGGCTTCCTCGTCGCGTTCGGCGTCAAGGACACCGGCAACTACTACTGGTGGAACCTGGGCGGCTGGAACAACACCCAGTCCGCGATCGAGCAGGCCGTGGACGGCGGCAAGGGCACGCTGATGACCAAGGCCGGGTCGATCGAGACGGGCCGCGCCTACGACATCGACATCAAGGTGCGCGGCCGCCAGGTGACCCTGTACCTGGACGGCGAGGAGTGGGGCGGCTTCACCGACGACAAGCCGGCCGAGCCCTTCCGCCAGGTCGTCACGCGCGATGCCGCGAGCGGCGACCTGATCGTCAAGGTCGTCAACGCCCGGGCCACGGCGGCCCGAACCGCCATCGACCTGGGCGGCGCCAAGGTCGCCTCCAGGGCCCGGGTCACCACCCTGGCCGCCGACCAGGACGCGGTGAACACCGAGACGGACGCGCCGGTCACCCCGGCGACGTCGACCTTCTCGGGGGTGGCCGGCAAGTTCACGTACACCTTCCCGGCGAACTCCGTGACCTTCCTGCGGATCAAGCAGAGGTAGCTCCCCGACGGTCCCCGGCGGCGGCTCACCGCCGGGGACCGTGCGGTGCTCACCTCGTGGGACGGTCTCCGGCGTCCGGCTGCTCCAGATGGGAGGCCAGCACCGCGGCCTGGACCCGGCGCTGGACCCCCAGTTTGGCCAGCAGCCGGGAGATGTGGTTCTTGATGGTCTTCTCCGACAGGTAGAGCCGCTTGCCGATCTCGCGATTGGTCAGGCCCTCGCCGATCAGGGCGAGGATGTCCCGCTCCCGGGGAGACAGGCTTTCGAGCTCGGGCGGGACGGCCGGCGGGCCGTCGGAGTCGGCCGGGTCGGCGCGCAGCGAGCGCATCAGACGGGCCGTGGTCGCGGGGTCGAGCATGGACTGGCCCGAGGCGACGGTACGCACCGCCGAGACCAGGTCCGAGCCCCTGATCTGCTTGAGGACATAGCCCGAGGCCCCGGCCATGATCGCGTCGAGCAGCGCGTCCTCGTCGTCGAACGACGTCAGCATCAGACAGGCCAGCTCCGGCATCTGGCTGCGCAGCTCGCGGCAGACCGAGATGCCGTCGCCGTCCGGGAGGCGTACGTCGAGCACGGCGACATGCGGACGCAGGGCGGGACCGCGGACGAGGGCGTGCTCGGCGGTGTCCGCGTCGCCGACCACCGAGATGTCCGGTTCGGCGTCGAGCAGGTCGGTCAGGCCGCGTCGTACGACTTCGTGGTCGTCCAGCAGGAACACCCGGATCGGATGCTCCTGGGTGAAGGTGCCTGTCTCGGTCATGACGACCCCTTGTTCCCGGTGGCTCAGGTCCGTGGACCACGGACCGTCCGTCCGATCATTGCTCGCCCGGTCCGCGATCACCAGGGCCGACCGGCCCCACTCGGCCCGCGGAGAGGTCCACCCGGCCCGGGGAACGGTGGCCGTCCAGCGCGAAGTCGACGTCCACGACGCCCTCCACGGCACGCGCCAGCCGCGCGGCCACGGGAATCAGAGACCTGTCCCGGACCCGCCCGGCGAGCGTGACGACCCCGTCGTGCACCTGGACCCGGATCGCCGAGTCCGGCCCCGGGAAGAGCTGGGTCACGACCTCGCGGCGCACCTCCTCGGCGATCTCGTCGTCGCCGCGCTGGAAGACCTTGAGCAGGTCGGCCCTGCTGACGATGCCCGCCAGCGCGCCCCGGTCGTCGACCACCGGCAGCCGCTTGACCCTGGCGTGGGCCATGGCGCGGGCGGCCCGGGCAAGCGTCACGTCGGGGCGGGTGGTGAGCGCGGGGGAGGTCATCAGGTCCTCCGCGGTGAGCCCGCCCGCCTTCGCCAGGTCGCAGCGGCGACGGAGCTGGGTGTACCGGTCGGGGTCGCTGTCGCGGAACTCCTCCTTGGGTAGCAGGTCGGCCTCGGAGACGACGCCGACGACGCGGCCCTCGCCGTCGAGGACGGGCAGCGCGCTGACCTTCCGGTCCCGCATCAGCCGCACGATCTCCTTGAAGGCGGCGTGGCCTGCGACGGCGGCGACCGTGCGGGTCATGACATCACCGACGATGTGCGGGGTGCCGTACATGGTGGCTCCTTCCTCGCCACGGCTCGCGCGCGTCTTCAGAGGGGGCTGCCGGCGCCGTAGGGCGCGTACAGGTCCAGCAGCCGGGTCCGGGCGCACCGCAGGCGGTGGGCGAGCACCTCACCGACCCACAGGGTGACGGCGCGGCTCAGGGCCGGGTCGTCCTGGCACAACGACCGCACGGCCGTGGCATCGAACTCGTACGCCCGCACCGGGGTCGTCGCCTCGGCGCCCAGGTGCCAGACGTGCGGGGAGAACAGCCAGGACCAGCCGACGAGTTCGTTGTGCCGGAGGCCCTCGATGACGGCCGCCCGACGGCCGGGTACGCGCATGTCGAGCTCGATCGTGCCGGTCCGGATGATCCAGAAGCGGTCGGCCTTGCCGCCCTCCTCGAACAGGCGCGTCCCTTCGGCGAAGGACACCTCGCGGGCCACGGGCATGAGCCGTTGCCGGTGCTCGCTGGGCAGGGCCCGCAGCGTGCTGGGCGCGGGTGTGGTGATCATGGCGTGCCTCCCGACGGGGGTACCGGTGCTTCCAAGGCCAGCGTGTGCCGACCGTGGGCAGCGGCCCAGGGGCCGTTCGGTCCCTGCGTCGCGCCACACGGCTCCGACGACGAGACCTTCGGCACCCGGCGACGACATCGCGGCCGGTTCAGGCCGGTGCGGCGGCTCCGGTACCCCAACGGGCCATGCGGACAGGGCCGTTCAGCCCTATGACCGCAGACCTTCGGCATCCTGCGGACACCGCCCGACGGGGCCAGAGTGAGCAGCGGCGGACACCCACCGGGTCCAGGGCGAAGCCCGCACAGGGCCCACCGAGTCAGGAGGGGAATCATGATCCGCACCATCACCCTCGGCGTCACCGCCGGCCTCGACGGCTCGCGTGAGAGCCGTGCGGCGGCCGAGTGGGCGGCCCGCGAAGCCGAGTTGCTCGGATTGCCCCTGAAGCTGGTCCACGTGGACGAGCCGTCACCGGCGCCCCTGGCGCAGGCACCGCTGCTCGGCGCCGAGACCCTGCAGTACTGGACCGAGCGGGTCCCCCGCGAGGCGGCCGAGGGCATCCGACTGCGCCACCCCGGCCTGGACGTGAAAATCGAGCAGCTGTCCGGCCGGCCCGCCGAAGCTCTGGCCGACGAGGCGAAGGACGCCGAGCTGCTGGTCCTCGGCTCCCGTGGGCTGAGCGGGATCGGCGGTTTCATGGTCGGCTCGGTCGGACTCGCGGTCGTGGCGCGCGCCGAGCGGCCGGTCGTCCTGGTCCGGGCCGGCGAGCAGGCCGCCGACGAGCACGAGCCGGACCCCGCCGGCATCCCGTCCGCCGCGACCGCCTTCCGGCCCGTCGTCCTCGGCCTCGACATCGAGAACCCGGACGAGGCGCTGATCGACTTCGCGTTCGCCGCAGCCTCCCGCCGCCGTACCTCGCTGCGAGTGGTGCACGCCTGGGACGTGCCCCCGTACTACGCGTACGGCCTGTCCGTGGACCTGGAGCTCCACGAGTCCCTGGCACGGGCCGAGAACACCGCCCTGACCGAGGTCCTGAGCCCGTGGCGCACGAAGTACCCGGACCTCGAGGTCACGGCCGAATCCCCTTACGGCAGCCCCGGCAGCCACCTCGTCGACGCCTCCCGCACGGCCTCCCTGGTGGTCGTCGGCCGCCGAGTCCGCCGGGGCCCGGTCGGCGCGCACGTCGGCCCCGTCACCCACGCCGTCCTCCATCACTGCGCCGCCCCGGTCGCCGTGGTCCCACACGACTGACGGAACGCACCCGGATGCATGAGCGACCGGCGATGGAGGTACTGGGAAGAGGCGCTGTACGACGCCTCCGCCGAACGGCACGGAGCGGGTCGCACCCGGAACGCGCTGGTGGGCGGCTCGCGTGAGGGCCACCGCAGGGTCGTCCGGGCAGGCGCCGGCGCCGGCACCCCGAGCTCCGGCCGGCGCGGGTGGTCCACGGGGTACCGGACCACCCTGGTCCGCCCGGTCGCCGTGGTGCCCGAGCGGCGGTAAGCGTGTGAGCAGCGACGCCCTGCGCGGCATTGCCATCGCGTTGTCGCCGGTCAGCCCAGTTCCACCGCCCGATGACCTGAATCGACGCCTCCCGGAGTCTTCCCATGTCCAAGGCCGAACACCGCGACGCCACCGTTCTCCACGACGACGAACTGCGCACCCTGGACGCCCATTGGCGTGCCGCCAACTACCTCGCCGCCGGACAGATCTATCTGATGTCGAACCCGCTGCTGACCGAGCCGCTGAGGACCGAGCACATCAAGCCGCGGCTGCTCGGCCACTGGGGCACCTCACCGGGCCTGAACCTCGTCTACACCCACCTCAACCGGGTCATCAAGGCGCGCGGGCTCGACACGCTGTGCGTCTGGGGCCCGGGACACGGCGGTCCGTCGGTGCTCGCCGGCTCCTGGCTGGACGGCAGCTACAGCGAGATCTACCCGGACGTGTCGCGCGACGCGCAGGGCATGGAGCGGCTGTTTAGGCAGTTCTCCTTCCCGGGCGGGGTGCCGAGCCATGTGGCGCCGGAGGTTCCGGGGTCCATCCATGAGGGCGGCGAGCTCGGCTATTCCCTCGCCCACGCCTACGGCGCCGCGTTCGACCACCCGGACCTGCTCGTCGCCTGCGTCATCGGCGACGGCGAGGCGGAGACCGGTCCGCTGGCCGCATCCTGGCACTCCAACAAGTTCCTCGACCCGGTCCACGACGGCGCCGTCCTGCCGATCCTGCACCTCAACGGCTACAAGATCGCCAACCCGACCGTGCTGTCCCGTCTGCCCGAGACCGAACTCGACCAGCTCCTGCGCGGATACGGCCACGAACCGCTCCATGTCGCCGGGGAGGACCCCGTCGCCGTCCACCACGCCCTGGCCCACGCCTTCGACGAGGCACTCGACCGCATCGCCCGGATGCAGCGGTCCGCCCGCGAGGACGACGCCGGCGAGCGCGTCCATTGGCCGATGATCGTCCTGCGCACACCGAAGGGCTGGACCGGCCCGACCGAGGTCGACGGCCTGCAGGTGGAAGGAACCTGGCGCTCCCATCAGGTCCCGCTCGCCGGCGTACGGGAAAACCCGGAGCACCTGCGGCAGTTGGAGGCGTGGCTGCGCTCGTACCGGCCCGAAGAGCTCTTCCACCCGGACGGCCGGCCCGTGGCCGACGTGGTCGCCTGCGTGCCCGAGGGCGCCCGGCGTCTAGGGGCCACCCCGTACGCCAACGGCGGTCTGCTCGTGCGCGACCTGCCCGTCCGGTCCCTGGAAACCTTCGCCGTACCCGTCGAGAAGCCGGGCTCGACCCTGCACGAGCCGACCCGGATCCTCGGGGAGCTGCTGGAACAGGTCATGAAGGACACCGGTGCCCGCCGGGACTTCCGGCTCGTCGGCCCCGACGAGACCGCCTCCAACCGGCTCCAGGCCGTCTTCGACGCCAGCGGCAAGGCCTGGCAGGCGGAAACCCTTCCGGTCGACGAGCACCTGGACCGGCACGGCCGGGTGATGGAGATCCTCTCCGAACACCTCTGCCAGGGCTGGCTGGAGGGCTATCTCCTGACCGGCCGGCACGGGCTCTTCTCCTGCTACGAGGCGTTCGTGCACATCGTCGACTCGATGGTCAACCAGCACATCAAGTGGCTGAAGACGTCCAGGCAACTGCCGTGGCGCGCCCCCATCGCCTCCCTCAACTACCTGCTCACCTCGCACGTGTGGCGGCAGGACCACAACGGCTTCTCCCACCAGGACCCCGGCTTCGTCGACCACGTCCTCAACAAGAGCCCCGAAGTCGTACGGGTGTACCGGCCGCCGGACGCCAACACGCTGCTCTCCGTCGCCGACCACGCCCTGCGCAGCCGGGACTACGTCAATGTGATCGTGGCCGGCAAACAGCCCTGCTTCGACTGGCTGTCCATGGACGCCGCGCGCGCCCACTGCGCACGCGGAGCCGGCATCTGGGACTGGGCCGGCACGGAGAACGGCGGCGAACCGGACGTCGTCCTCGCCTGCGCCGGCGATGTGCCCACCCAGGAGATCCTGGCCGCCGCCCAGCTGCTGCGCCGCCACCTGCCGGAGCTGGCGGTCCGCGTGGTCAACGTCGTCGACATGACCCGGCTGCTGCCGCGCGAGGACCATCCGCACGGCATGACCGAGTTCGAGTACGACGGCCTGTTCACGCTGGACAAGCCGGTGATCTTCGCCTACCACGGCTACCCGTGGCTGATCCACCGCCTCGCCTACAGCCGCACCGGCCACCAGAACCTGCATGTGCGCGGCTACCGGGAGTCCGGCAGCACGACCACGCCGTTCGACATGGTCGTCCGCAACGACCTCGACCGATACCGCCTCGTCATGGACGTCATCGACCGCGTCCCGGGCCTGGCGGTGCGCGCCGCCGCCGTACGGCAGTCGATGGCCGACGCCCGCACCCGCCACCACGCATGGATCCGCGAGCACGGCACGGACCTCCCCGAGGTCGCCGACTGGGCCTGGAACGCCTGAACACTCGCTCCCGCGCGGAGTTCCACGACCACCTCCCAGGAGGGGACCGGTGCCGCCGATCACCGGTCCCCTCCCCCTTTCCGGGAGGGCCGGCCGCGCGGGCCCGAGCGGCCGGCCCTCCCGGCCCATGCGTTCCTCGCGCGTCCGGGCCAACCTGGAGGTGCGGGGCAATTCCGGCGCAGGCGGCGCCAGGTTCGTACCGGTCGCCGAAACCTCACCGCCGGACCCGGGCTCCGCAGCACATCGAGTGGGGTGAGGAGCGTCATGAAGGGCTATGTGTTCCACGGCGCCGGAGAGTCCGCCTGGGAAGAGGTCCCGGACCCGGCCATCAAGGAGCCCACCGACGCGGTCGTGCGCGTCGGCGCCGTCACCATCTGCGGCACGGACCTGCACATCCTCAAGGGCGACGTGCCCGAGGTACGCCCCGGCACCGTCCTCGGCCACGAGGCGGTCGGCGAGATCGTCGAGGTCGGCAGCGACGTCCGGACCGTGCGGCCGGGGGACCGGGTACTGGTCTCCTGCATCACCGCGTGCGGGCGCTGCGACTACTGCCGCAGGGGGACGTACGGCCAGTGCCGGGGCGGGGGCGGCTGGATTCTCGGCCATCTGATCGACGGCACCCAGGCCGAGTACGTCCGGGTGCCCTACGCCGACCTGTCCGTGCACCCGCTGCCGGGCGCCATGGACAGCGCGGACGCCGTCCTGCTGGCGGACATCTTCCCGACCTCCTACGAGGTGGGCGTGCTCAACGGGCGGGTGCGGCCCGGAGACACCGTCGTCGTGGTCGGCGCCGGTCCCATCGGGCTGGCGGCCGTCGCCACGGCGCGACTGTTCTCCCCCGAGCGGATCGTCGCCGTCGACCTGGTTCCGGACCGGCTGGAGGCCGCCCGGCACCTCGGGGCCGACGCGGTGGCCGAGGCCGGAGAGACCCCGGAAGAACTGGTCGCCGACCTCACCGACGGGCTCGGCGCGGACGTCGTCGTCGAGGCGGTCGGGGTGCCGGAGAGCTTCGAGCTGTGCACCCGCATGGTCCGGCCCGGGGGGCACCTCGCGAATGTCGGCGTGCACGGCGCCCCCGCGACACTGCACCTGGAAGACCTCTGGATCAGGAACATCACCATCACCACCGGCCTGGTCGACACCTACTCCACCCCCACCCTGCTGCGGATGACGGCCGCAGGCCGCCTGCCCACCTCGCAGCTGGTCACCCACACCTTCCCGATGGACCGCATGCAGGAGGCGTACGACGTCTTCGCCCACGCCGCCGACACCGGAGCCCTCAAGGTCGTCCTCGGCGGGGAGCAGCACGAACTCGTCGCCGTGGACGCGGCCTGACGACGCGCCTCAACAGCCCCGACTGCCGCCCCGGCGTGGTTCAGACCCCGCTCGGGCGGCCGCCCGTGGTGAGCAGGATGCCGGTGACCAGGTCGGGCCGGATGCGGATCGCCTGGTCCATGGCCTGCTCCACCCACGGCTCCACCAACGTCCGGCAATGGGCCAGGTCATCGGGATCGGTCACCAGCCGGGCGTATCCGGTCACCACCACACTCCAGCCGAGATGCGTCCGCGGGTCGATCGCGTCGGCCTCGTAGGCGACCACCACACCCGGGTCGTCGGCCCGCTGGGTGTGCGAGGTCAGGGCGGCGCCCTCGTGGGTGCGGATGACGATGTCCCCGCCGTCCAGGGCGTGGTTGACGGGCCGCACGGTCGGCAGGGCGTGCCGGGTGAACACGATCCTCCCCAGCGAGACGCTGCCCAGCAGCCGCAGCGCCGTGGAGCCGTCGAGCTCGATGCGGTGGCGGGGTTCCGCGGGGGCCGGCCGGCCGTCGTCGTGGACCATGAGGGGCTTCCGTCGGGGTGTGTCGCTCTTCGGTGGGTCTGCGTATGGCACGGAGCGACACCGCGGGGGATCGGTGCCGCTCCTGCCTCCACTGTCTCCCCGTCCACGCACCGTGCCAAGGGCCGATGGGCCCCGATGCGGGTCCGGACGGCCCGGACGTTCGGTATGCGATGGGCTCGGAGGCGGTCGCGACAGTGTCGTCTCCCCAGCGTCGAACGCGGGACGGCGGGCCGGTAGATGCCGTCCGTCCTCCCGGCAGGCCGAACGGCCCGCACGACCGCCGGAGCACGTGCCCCGGCGGGTCCGATTTCGTACCGTCGGGTGTGACGGGCCGGTAGCGTGACCCATGTCCGGAGCGGCTGGTGCGAGACCGCCCACGGGACCGGAGGAGACGCAGGTGGGAAGCGCCGAGGAGCCTCGGGAAGCCCGCGTACGGCTGCCGCAGCTGAGGCTGGACGAGCTGCTGGAGGAACTCCAGGCCCGGCTGGACGCGGCCCGCGGGACGCGCGACCGGGTGCACAGCCTGTTGGAGGCGGTGCTGTCCGTCGGCCGGGAGCTGGACCTGGAGCAGGCGCTGCACAGCATCGTCGAGGCCGCCGCGGTGCTGGTCGACGCCGAGTACGCGGCCCTGGGAGTGATCGGGCCGGACGGCAGGCGACTGTCCGCGTTCCACACCGTCGGGGTCGGCGAGGACCAGATCATCAGGATCGGTCACTTTCCGGAAGGACACGGCATCCTCGGCGAGCTCATCCGCCACCCTGAGCCGCTGCGCCTGGCGAAGATCTCCGAGCACCCGGCCTCGTACGGCTTCCCGCCGAACCACCCGCCGATGAACACCTTCCTCGGCGTTCCCATCCGGGTGCGCGATCAGGTCTTCGGCAATCTGTATCTGACCGAGAAACGGGGCGGGGCGCAGTTCGACGAGGAGGACGAGTCCGTCCTGTCGACCCTGGCCGTGGCGGCGGGCGTCGCCATCGACAACGCCCGCCTCTACGAGGAGTCCCGGCAACGGGAGCGCTGGCTGCGGGCCAACGCGGAGATCACCCACACCCTGATGTCCGGCGGCGACCGCGGTGAGGTCCTCGGGCTGATCGCCGACCGGGCCCGGGAGATCACGGGTGCGACGCTCGCCCTGGTCGCGATGCCGATGCAGGACACCGACTCGCTCAGCGTGGAGCTGGCCATCGGGCCCGAGGCGCAGACGCTGCGCGGACTGGTGCTGCCCCTCGACGGAAGCCTCATCGGCGAGGCCTTCTCCACGGTCGCCCCGGTCACCAGCCCGGACGTCTCCCACGACGCACGCGTCCCGGCCGGGCCCCCGCGCTTCGCCGGCCTCGGCCCCGCCGTCGCCGTCCCCGTCGGAACGGGAGAGGGCGGCGTACGCGGCGTCGTCCTGCTGATCCGCGGCGCGGGGCAGACGGTCTTCACCGGCAAGGAGATCGAGCCGCTGCTCGGCTTCGCGGCGCAGGCCGCCGTCGCGATGGAGCTCGCGGAACGCCGGCAGGACGCCGAGGAGGTCGCCGTTCTCAAGGACCGCGACCGCATCGCCCGCGACCTGCACGACCTCGCCATCCAGCGGCTGTTCGCCACCGGGATGACCCTGCAGAGCGCGGGCCGCTTCATCGAACACCCCGAGGCCGCCGAACGCGTGGTGCGGGCGGTGGACGACCTGGACGAGACCATCAAGATCATCAGGTCGACGATCTTCGGCCTGCGTTCCCGCGAGGGCACCGGCGGGTCCGGGCTGCGGGCGCGGGTGGTGCGGATCGTGGGGGAGGCCGCACCGGTGCTGGGCTTCGCGCCCAGCGTGCGGATGGAGGGTCTGGTGGACACGCGGGTGCCGCGCGAGATCGCCGACCATGTGGTCGCCGTGCTCTCCGAGGCGCTCACCAACATCGCCCGCCACGCCCACGCCGACCGCGCCGACGTCGCCCTCACGGCCGACTCCCATCAGATCCGCCTGACGGTCATCGACAACGGGGTCGGGATCCCGGCCGACGGCCGCCGCAGCGGGCTGCGCAACATGGCGGAGCGGGCCCGGCAGTCGGGCGGCGAGCTGGAGCTGAGCAGGCCGGCCGAGGGCGGCACCAGCCTGGTGTGGTGGGTACCGGTGCCGACCCAGTAGCGCCTCACGCGGGCGGGGCCGACCGGGCCGAATGCGGAAGGCATGGGCCGATCGTCCCCCGCACCTGCCCGTTCGCCCCTCGTGACGGACCCCCGACGGGTGCGACCGTGAGATCGGAGCCCCGGCCGTCCGGCAGGGCGGCCCGACAGAAGGCGGTGAGGGTGATGACACTCCCCCTGGTCGTGGGCGTCGACGGATCGGACGCGAGCCTTGCGGCCGTCGACTGGGCCGTGGACGAGGCCGCACGCGGCGGTCTTCCGCTGCGGCTGGTGTACGCCTCCCTGTGGGAGCGCTACGAGGGGGCCGTACCGACCGACGGATCGCAGCGTCCCGCCGAGCGCGTACTCGCCGAGCACATCGTCGCCTCGGCGGCCGAGCGCGCCGTACGGCGGAACCCCGGTGTGAAGGTGACCACCGCCGTCCGCCCCGAGGATCCGGTGGACGCCCTGCTGCACGAGGGCAACAACGCCTTCGCCCTGGTGACGGGGGAGCGGGGCCGCGGTGAGCTGAAGGGATTGCTGCTCGGATCGGTCGGACTGGGCGTGGCCGCGCGTGCGCACTGCCCGGTGATCGTGGTCCGGGGCGACGAGACGGGCCTGGTCGGCATGCACGAGCGGATCCTGTTCGGCGCGGGAGATCCGGGCACCGGCGACCGTGCCGTGCGCTTCGCCCTGCGCGAGGCCGAGACACGCGGGTGTGCGCTCGACGTCGTACGCGCCTGGCGCTGGTCCCCGCATGAGGGCACGGACCATCCGGCGCGCGAGCAGGAGGAGCGGGCGACGGCTCAGCTCGACGAACTGCTGCACGAGGCCGTGGCCGCATACCCGGGCGCCTTGGTACGCCGGATGGCCGTCGAGGGCCCGCCCCGCCGGATCCTCGTGGACCGCTCGGCAGCCGCCGACCTCGTGATCATCGGGGCGCGCCGGCGGCACGGCCACTTCGGCCTCCAACTCGGCCTCGTGGGCCACACGCTGCTGCACCACGCGCACTGCCCGGTCGCGGTGGTTCCGCAGCTGGCGTGAAGCGTCGTTCTGGCACACCATCGATCCTCGGCACAGCGTCGACCGGTCCGGTCTCCGCGGCCGATTGAATCCGATTGCATAAACCTGCGGCGAAACGTATAGTCATGCCGTCTAGGAGGAGGATCCCATGGCGGTACGTGCGGCAGTGGCCGGAGCGAGCGGATACGCGGGCGGGGAACTGCTGCGTCTGCTCCTGGCGCACCCCGAGGTCGAGATAGGAGCGCTGACCGGCAACTCGAACGCGGGGCAGCCGCTCGGTGCGCTGCAACCGCATCTGCCGCCCCTCGCCGACCGCGTGCTCCAGGAGACCACGGCCGACGTGCTGGCCGGGCACGATGTCGTCTTCCTCGCCCTGCCGCACGGTCAGTCCGCCGCCGTCGCCGAGCAGCTCGGCCCGCAGCCGCTGGTCGTCGACATGGGCGCCGACTTCCGGCTGAAGGACGCGGGCGACTGGGAGACGTTCTACGGCTCCCCGCACGCCGGCACCTGGCCCTACGGCCTTCCCGAACTTCCGGGTGGCCGCGCCGCGCTGGAGGGGTCCAAGCGCATCGCGGTACCCGGTTGCTACCCGACCGCCGTCTCGCTCGCCCTCTTTCCGGCCTACGCCGCCGGTCTCGCCGAGCCCGAGGCCGTGATCGTCGCCGCCTCCGGCACGTCCGGCGCGGGCAAGGCGCCCAAGCCGCATCTGCTGGGCAGCGAGGTCATGGGCTCCATGACGCCGTACGGCGTCGGCGGCGGCCACCGGCACACGCCCGAGATGATCCAGAACCTCAGCGCGGCCGCGGGCGAGCGGGTCTCCGTCTCCTTCACGCCGACCCTCGCGCCGATGCCGCGCGGCATCCTCGCCACCTGCACCGCGTCCGCGAAGCCGGGCGTGACCGGCGAGTCCGTCCGCGCCGCCTACGAGAAGGCCTTCGCCGACGAGCCCTTCGTCCACCTCCTGCCCGAGGGGCAGTGGCCCGCCACGGCGTCCGTCTACGGTTCGAACGCAGTTCAGATCCAGGTCGCTTTCGACGCCGCCGCGAACCGCATCATCGCGATCAGCGCCATCGACAACCTCACCAAGGGCACGGCCGGCGGCGCTGTCCAGAGCATGAACATCGCCCTCGGGTTCCACGAGAACACCGGGCTTTCCACGATCGGAGTCGCACCGTGAGTGTCACGGCAGCCAAAGGGTTCACGGCGGCGGGCATCGCCGCCGGGATCAAGGAGAACGGCAACCCGGACCTGGCCCTCGTGGTCAACACCGGGCCCCGCCGGTCCGCCGCGGGCGTCTTCACCTCCAACCGCGTCAAGGCCGCCCCGGTGCTGTGGTCCGAGCAGGTCCTGACCAGCGGCCAGGTCTCCGCGGTCGTCCTCAACTCCGGCGGCGCCAACGCCTGTACCGGACCGAAGGGCTTCCAGGACACCCACGCCACGGCCGAGAAGGTCGCCGAGGTCCTCGGCCGGGGCGCCATCGAGGTCGCCGTCTGCTCGACCGGCCTGATCGGCGTCCTGCTGCCCATGGACAAGCTGCTCCCCGGCGTCGAGACCGCCGCGGACCAGCTCTCCGAGCACGGCGGTGAGAAGGCCGCCATCGCCATCAAGACCACCGACACCGTCCACAAGACGTCCGTCGTGACCAAGGACGGCTGGACTGTCGGCGGCATGGCCAAGGGCGCCGGAATGCTCGCCCCCGGCCTCGCCACCATGCTGGTCGTCCTCACCACCGACGCCGCTCTCGACGGCGACGTCCTGGACAAGGCCCTGCGGGCGGCGACGCGCACCACCTTCGACCGGGTGGACTCGGACGGGTGCATGTCCACCAACGACACGGTTCTGCTGCTCGCCTCGGGCTCCTCCGAAATCACCCCGGGGTACGAGGAGTTCGCCGAAGCCGTACGGCAGGTCTGCGACGACCTCGGCCAGCAGCTGATCCGGGACGCCGAGGGCGCCAGCAAGGACATCAAGGTCGAGGTGATCAACGCCGCGACCGAGGACGACGCCGTCGAGGTGGGCCGCTCCATCGCCCGCAACAACCTCCTCAAGTGCGCCATCCACGGCGAGGACCCCAACTGGGGCCGCGTCCTCTCGGCGATCGGCACCACCTCCGCCGCCTTCGAGCCCGACCGGCTCAACGTCGCCATCAACGGCGTCTGGGTGTGCAAGAACGGCGGCGTCGGCGAGGACCGCGAGAAGGTCGACATGCGCTATCGCGAGGTGCATGTCGTCGCCGACCTCGCCGCCGGGTCCGAGACCGCCACCATCTGGACCAACGACCTCACCGCCGACTACGTACACGAGAACAGCGCCTACTCCTCATGAGCAACGCACCCGCGCGGAAGCACACCGCGCTCCCCAAGGCCCAGATCCTCATCGAGGCGCTGCCCTGGCTGGTCCGGCACAACGGCAAGACCGTCGTCATCAAGTTCGGCGGCAACGCCATGATCGACGAGGACCTGAAAGCCGCGTTCGCCCAGGACGTCGTGTTCCTGCACCACGCCGGCCTCAAGCCGGTCGTCGTGCACGGCGGCGGCCCGCAGATCAGCGCCGCCCTCGACAGGCACGGCATCGTCAGCGAGTTCAAGGCGGGCCTGCGCGTCACCACCGAGGACGCCATGGACGTCGTTCGCATGGTGCTCGCCGGACAGGTGCAGCGCGAGCTGGTCGGCCTGCTCAACCAGCACGGCCCGCTCGCCGTCGGCCTGACCGGCGAGGACGCGCACACCATCACCGCCACCCGGCACCAGCCCGAGATCGACGGGGAGCTGGTGGACATCGGACGGGTCGGCGAGATCACCGACATCGACACGGGCGCGATCGAGGCACTGCTGGCCGACGGCCGGATCCCGGTCGTCTCGTCGATCGCCCGTAGCCAGGACGACCACCATGTCTACAACGTCAATGCTGATACGGCGGCTGCGGCACTCGCTGCTGCTCTGGGCGCCGAAACCCTCATGGTCCTCACGGACGTCGAGGGCCTCTACGAGGACTGGCCCAACTCCGACGAGGTGATCAGCCGCCTCACCGCTTCCCAACTGGAGAAGTTGCTGCCGGAGTTGAGCTCCGGCATGGTGCCGAAGATGGAGGGCTGCCTGCACGCGGTCCGGGGCGGCGTGACCACCGCCCGCGTCATCGACGGCCGGGTCCAGCACTCGATCCTGCTGGAGATCTTCACCGACGAAGGAATCGGCACGATGGTCGTGCCGGACGCGCCTGAGGGGGACGCCGAATGACCGGGACCGCGACAAACGCAGAGTACGGCCAGCGGTGGCAGGGCTCGCTCATGAACAACTACGGCACCCCGCGGCTCCCTCTCGTGCGCGGCGAGGGCCTGAAGGTCTGGGACGCCGACGGCAAGCAGTACCTCGACTTCGTCGGCGGCATCGCGACCAACGCGCTGGGCCACGCCCACCCGGCGATCGTCGACGCCGTGAGCAAGCAGATCGCGTCCCTCGGCCACATCTCCAACTTCTTCATGGCCGAGCCCACCCTGGCCCTCGCCGAACGGCTGCTCCAGCTCTTCGGCCGGGACGGCAAGGTCTTCTTCTGCAACTCCGGCGCCGAGGCCAACGAGGCCGCGTTCAAGATCGGCCGACTGACCGGGCGGACCCACATGGTCGCCACCGACGGCGGCTTCCACGGCCGCACCATGGGCGCCCTCGCGCTCACCGGCCAGCCCGCCAAGCAGGACCCGTTCCGGCCGCTGCCGGCCGACGTCACGCATGTGCCGTACGGCGACGCGCAGGCGCTGGCCGCGGCGGTGACGGAGGAGACGGCTCTGGTGATCATCGAGCCGATCCAGGGCGAGAACGGGGTCGTGGTCCCGCCGTCCGGCTACCTCAAGGCGGCTCGGGCGATCACCGCGGCCACCGGGGCGCTGCTGGTGCTGGACGAGGTGCAGACCGGCATCGGCCGGACCGGGCCCTGGTTCGCCTACCAGGCGAGCGAGGGCGTCCTGCCGGACGTCGTCACCCTCGCCAAGCAGCTCGGCGGCGGACTGCCGCTCGGCGCGACGGTCGCTTTCGGGCGGGCGGCGGAGCTGCTGCAGCCCGGTCAGCACGGGACTACCTTCGGCGGGAACCCGGTCGCGTGTGCCGCGGGGCTCGCCGTGCTGGACACCATCGCGAGCGAGGGGTTGCTGGAGAACGTCAAGCGGCAGAGCGAGAAGTTGCGCGACGGAATCGACGCACTTGGCCACCCGTTGATCGATTATGTCCGGGGCGCGGGCCTGCTCCTGGGTATCGTGCTCACCGAGCCGCTCGCCGCCAAGGCGCAGCAGGCGGCTCAGGACGCCGGTTTCCTGGTGAACGCGCCCGCCCCCGATGTCGTACGGCTCATGCCGCCGCTGAACCTCGCGGACGATGAAGTGGAGGCGCTTCTCCGGGCGCTGCCCGGCATCCTTGACGTGGCCAACGGGGACGGATGATCCGGGGAATGAGACGACGATGAGTCAGGCGCAGGACCACGGGCACAACGGGGCTGCCGTGCCGCAGACCCGCACCGCACGCCACCGCCGGATCGTGGACATCCTCAACCGGCAGCCGGTGCGCTCGCAGAGCCAGTTGGCGAAGCTGCTCGCCGACGACGGGCTGAGCGTCACTCAGGCGACGCTCTCCCGGGATCTGGACGAGCTCAACGCGGTGAAGATCCGCAACAACGACGGTGACCTGATCTACGCGGTGCCGAGCGAGGGCGGGTTCCGTACGCCGCGCGCGCCGCTGGGGGAGTCGGCGAAGGAAGAGCGGATGCGGCGGTTGTCGCAGGAGCTGCTGATCTCCGCGGAGGCTTCGGCCAACCTTGTGGTCCTGCGTACCCCTCCGGGGGCTGCGCAGTTCTTGGCCTCGGCGATTGATCAGGCTGAGCTGCAGGACATCTTGGGGACCATTGCCGGGGACGACACGTTGCTGTTGATCAGCCGGAATCCTACGGGTGGGCAGGCTTTGGCCGATCATCTGTTGCGGTTGGCCCAGAACGGGCACTGAGTGGGGTGGTGGCGGGTTGGTCGCCGAGTGCGGGTGAGTCGTGGCTGGTCGCGCCCGCGCGGCGGAGCCGCACATCGATACAGCCCCGCGCCCCTGGGTGGGTCCACTCACCCGAGTCGAGCCGCCAAGCCCCCCGTGCACCGCACCTCGTCGCCCGCCGTGATCAGGAGTGCCTCCACGTCCGGCAGGGACTCCAGCCAGGTCAGGCCCTGCCGCGAGCCCATCGCGAACGCCGCCGTCGCCCAGCAGTCCGCCCAGGTCAGGCGAGGGGCCACCACGGTCACGGCCACCAGGTCCGTCACCGCGGAGTGACCCGTGCGGGGGTCGACGATGTGCGTGCCCCGTTCCGCCGAACCGGAGGTGGCCACCGCCAGTTCATCGAGGCCGGCGGCGGAGATGACCGCCGCGAGGCCGCCGGGGCGCAGCGGGTCGGACACGCCCACCCGCCAGGGGCGTTGAGGGCCCGGCACGCCCAGCAACTGCACGTCGCCGCCGCCGTTCACGCTCACGCCGATCACGCCGGGGACGTCCGCGAGCGCACGTGCCGCCCGCTCGACGGACCAGCCCTTGACGATGCCGGTCGGGTCGATGCGGCCCTCGTACGTCGTGCTGAACCAGCCCTCGCTGAGCCGCTCCGCCTCCGCGGCCAGGTCGAGGACCTCGGCGACCTCCGGGGCACAGTCGTCGACGGTCAGCTCGCCGCGCGCCAGCCGGGATATCTCGCTGCCGTCGCGGTAGGTGCTGAAGACGTCGTCGACCCGGTGCAGCCCGGCGACCGCCTCTTCCAGTGCCGTCTGCACGGCACCGGGATCCCCGCCGCGGACGTCGAAGGAGAAGACCGTCCCCATGACCTCCTCCGCCCGACGTACCGCGGCGGGAGCCTGTGTCGGTTCCACCACCGTGTCAGCCACCGGCCTGGTCCAGGGCCGCCTGGAGCGATTCCTTGTAGCCGGCGCTGGTGTACGTCGCCCCGGACACCGCGTCGATGTCGGCGCTGCCGGCCGCCACGGCCGCCTGGTTGAGCTTCGGTACGGCGTTCGCGGTGACCTGGTCGCTCTGGCCGCCCTTGGGCGTCTGGACCGCCTCGGCCTTGGTGATCTTCCCGCCGCTGACGGTGATACGGACCTGGACCGGCCCGTACTGGGTCTGGGCGACGCTGCCGGTGACGGTACGGGCCTGGGCGGCGCCCGAACCCTGCGAACCGGAGTCCTGTGAGCCGGAGTCCTGTGAACCGGAGCCCTGCGAGGAGCCCGCGTTCGCCTTGTCGATCGCCGACTGGAGGGACTTCTTGTAGCCGGCGCTGGTGTACGTCGCCCCGGACACGGCGTCGATGTCCGCGATCTGCTCGGTGACCACCGCCTGGTTGAGCTTGGGCACGGCGTTGGCGGTGATCTGGTCGCTCTGGCCGCCCTTGGGCGCCTGCACGGCCTCGGCCTTGGCGATCTTGCCGTTGGCCAGGGTCAGCCGGACCTGCACGGCACCGTACTGGGTCTGCGCCGCGTCACCGGTGACCGTGCCGGCCGCCTGGGCGCCACCCTGGGCCGAGGCCGCCGGCGGTGCACCGACGCCCGCCGCCTGCGCGGAACCCGGGTCGGACGCCGGCTTCAGCGACAGCAGCAGCACGATCCCGGACACGGTGGCGGCGCCGGCCAGCACGACACGCCGGATCGGGTGACTCTTCCTCATGGCTTCTACAGCTCCTGAAGTCTTGAAGTCCCGTCGCTCACATCTCGAACGACTCGTGATGGATGCGGCGGGCAGGCACACCCGCGCCGCGCAGTGCTTCGTAGACGGACTGTGCGAAGCCGGCCGGCCCGCACATGAACACGTCGTGGTTGTCGATGTCGGGCAGCTTCTGCCGCAGCCGCTCCGCCGAGATGTCGGGCCGCTCGCCGTCGGGGCTGTTGACCGCGTACATCAGGCGGGCACCGCGCTCGTCGGCGATGGCCGCGAGCTCGTCCCACAGCGCCAGGTCCTGGGTGCTGTTGGCCCGGTAGAGCAGGGTGATGTCGCCGGACGCGCCGGGCAGCGTCTCGAACAGGGCCCGCATCGGCGTGATACCGACGCCGCCCGCCACCAGCAGCACCTTGCCCCGGCTGCGCCGCTGGGCGGTCATGGCGCCGTACGGACCCTCGGCCCACACCTTGGTGCCGGGCTTCAGGTCGCGCAGCCGGGACGTGTGGTCGCCGATCGCCTTGACCGTGATCCGCAGCATGTCGGGGCGGGGCGCCGCCGACAGCGAGTACGGGTGGGAGCTGAACCGCATGCCCGGTGCCTTGAACCGCCAGCGGAAGAAGTGCCCGGCCTCCGCGCCCATACGGTGCAACTTGCGTCCGCCGATCAGCACCGAGACGACGCCCGGCGTCTCCTCGATGACCGCCTCGACGTACATCCGGTGCCGCAGGTTGAGGCGGACCGGGGTGATGATCCGGTACCAGACCACGGCCGCGGTCACGGCCCCGTACAGCCCGTACCAGAAGGTCTTCGCGGACGGTTCGACGGCGAACTCGTTGCCCGTGGTGATCTGGTGCCAGAACGTCAGGTACACGGCGGCGTACGTGAGCAGGTGCACGTGGTACCAGGTGTCGTACGGGATCCGGCGGCGGATGCCCCCGATCGAGATGAACGCGATGAAGAACAGCAGCCCGGTGCCGATGGCGGCCTTGCCCATGTCCGGCAGCGTGTTGACCGAGTCGATCGTCTGCTGGACGACGTCGCCGAGCGTCTTGCCGGCCTGGAGCGCGTACGCCCACATGGTGAGGAAGACATGCGCGATGACCAGGCAGATCGTGTAGCGGCCGCTCATCGCGTGCCAGCGCGCCACCCGGTCCGAACCCACCCGCCGCTCCAGCGCGGGCACCCGCGCCATCTGCAGCACCACGAGCGCCATCAGATAGCCGGCGAGCAGTCCGGTGATGCGGCCCGCCGCGAGGATCTTGGCCGTGTTGTCCGCGAGGGACGGTGTGTTGTCCCACCACAGCCACAGCACCGCCGCCGCGCCCGCCCATAGGGCGATCACCAGCGGTACGGCCGGGGAGCGGCGCGGACGGATGCGGCGCATCGTCTGGCGTCGGGCGGCACGGCCGCCCGCGAGCGTGGTGGTCACGGTTCCTCCGGGGACGGGAGCAAGGGGGGTGGCGTGGTCCCTTGGCCCAGAGGTACGTGCGGGGAGGTCCGTGTGTTCAGTGGTTCGCGCTCAGTACCGGGTGATGGCGGTCCGCCCGTTCGCCGTCCCGATCGCGATGTGCGGTTTCCGCCCCGGAACGGCCCATTTGAGGATCCGTTTCATCGCGCCCGCGGAGACCGACACACAACCGGCCGTCGCCCCGCGCCCCTTCACATGCAGGAAGATCCCGGCCCCGCGCCCCTTCACCGGGCGCTCGTAGTTGAAGCCGATGACGAGCGCGTGGGCGTACAGCGCGCCGTAGGAGACGAGGTGCTCGGACTCGGCCGCCCGGCAGTCGCGCGCCAGCGGCTCGGTCCAGCGGTTGTATGCGCGGGAGCCGTTGTCCTGGCACCACCAGGAGTCCTTGTGGACACGGCGGTACTTGTACGCCGTCCCGCGCGGCGCCGCCTTGATGCCGAAGGCGTACGGCAACCCGTACAGCCCCGTCGGCGTCGTGTTCGTGCTCTGCTTGCGCGCGGCCCCTTCGACGAGCCCCTTCGCGCCGAAGCGGGCCCGCGCCGAACCCGCCCGCACCCACTGTCCGTCGACCCGGTCCCACCAGGTGACCGTCCCCGACGTCGAGCCCGTCCTCGGGGCCACGGCGGTGATCAGCTGGCTGCCGCCCCCGGTGTCGGCCATCCGCGCGGGCAGCGGCTTGGGGGGCCCGCCGCCCGGCGCGGCGCCGAGCACGAGGAGGGACAAGGACGCTAGGGCGACGACACCGGGGCGCATGGCTCAGACGCTAGACGGAGGCAACGGCAACGGCAGCCCGGGTAGGCCATCCAGGCTTGTCGCGATGTACTCCTTCTTGGCGAAGTAGGCGCTGAGTGACTCGTCGTCCTCACGGGCGAACCGCTTGCCGTGCAGGTCGCGGTCCTCGTCGTACGTCATGAGAGGGACCGCGTACCCGCAGGAGTCGCGAATCACCTCGGCCCGCACGACGATGATCGCGCGCAGGCCGTGCAGGGACGGGTCGATGTCGGGGAAGTTCCCGAGCAGCTCCTTGAACCGCGGGTCGTCACGGAAGACGGCCTCCCCGCGGCCGTGGACCCGGACGATGTTGGGCGGGCCCTGGAAGGCGCACCACATCAGGGTGATCCGGCCGTTCTCCCGCAGATGCGCGACGGTCTCGGCGTTGGACCCGGCGAAGTCGAGGTAGGCCAGGGTCAGTTCGTCGAGGATCACGAAGGAGCCCTTGAGGCCCTTGGGCGAGAGGTTGACCGTGCCGTCGCCGGACAGGGGAGCGGTCGCGGTGAAGAAGAGCGGCTGCTCCTCGATGAACGTGCGGAGCCTGCCGTCTATGCGCTCATAAGTTTTTCCCACGTCCACCGATTATGGAGGGGGATCGTTCGTCTGTCTAAGGAATTGCGGCGTCCGGTCGGCACGTCCGTGGCCGCCCCGGCCGGCGTTCAGCGGGGCGGCCACAGCGCCTGTCACGTCACTTGGTGAGCGTGCAGGCGGCCAGGGAGTTCAGGCCCTGGGGCTTCGCCGCCGTACGGCCGATGGAGATGGCGATGCGGTCGATCGCGGCCACTCGCTTGTCCTTCAGGGGGCCGAGGATGGCGTTCTGGACGAAGTTCGGCCCGCCTTGGCCGACCGAGGAGGCGAGTCGCTTGTTCGCCTCCTGGATCTGCGTGTTGAGCAGGGCGAGGTTGCGGTCGACCTCGGCCTTCGCGGTCGCGGGGACCGCCGGGAGCTTCGACCTCACGTCCGGGCAGGAGATGGTGCCGACGGCGTTGGTGTTGCCCGAGCCGCCCGCATTTCCGGTGTTCCCGGTGTTGCCACCGGTCTGCTTGGTCGGAGTCGCCTTCGGGGTCGCGGCGGGTGCGTTCCCGCCCGCGTTGAGGGTGCACATTGCCAGCGCGTCCAGGCCCTGCGGTCTGGCGGCCGTGCGGCCGATGGCCGTCGCGATGCGGTTGACCGTCGCCACTCGCTTGTCCTTCAGCGGGCCGAGGATGGCGTTCTGGACGAAGTTCGGCCCACCCTGGCCCACGGTGTCGACCAGTCGCTTGTTCGCCTCCTGGATCTGGGTGCTGAGCAGGGCGAGGTTGCGGTCGACCTCGGCCTTCGCCGAGGCCGGCACCGCGGGCAGCTTGGACTTCACGTCCGGGCACGAGATGGTGCCGGGCCCGGCCAGCGTGCGGGCGTTTGTGCCGCCGCTCTTCGAAGACGCCGTCGTCTCCCCGGCGAGCGCGAAGCCGGCGATCACCGTGCCGGACAGCGCCAGCGCGGCGGCGCCGCCGATGAACGTGACGCGGCGCTTGTTGTACTTCGGAAGAGCCCTGGACATGCGGATGCCTCACTTGGGGGTGTCGTCGTTTTCGGGGTGTCGTTGTTTACAAACGCGGCGCCTGCGTTCGGCGAGAGATACGGGAAAGCGGTTTCTCGCGTTCAAGGGGCTCTCGAAATTTCGTCACGACAGGGCCCGGATTGACGAATCATGCAGAGGTCTGCATACTCATGCATGCCAAGTGCGGCGACCGCGCACTAGCCTGACGACCGCCTCCCCGTTCACGCCACGGGGAGGCGGTGCCACACCCGGACCCTCCCGAGGAGCACAGCGAGTGAGCAGCAACAGCGGTGACGTAAGGCTCTGGGGCGGCCGTTTCGCCGACGGTCCCGCCGAGGCCCTGGCCAAGCTGTCCGCGTCCGTCCACTTCGACTGGCGGCTCGCGCCGTACGACATCGCCGGTTCGCGTGCCCACGCGCGCGTGCTGCACAAGGCGGGCCTGCTCACCGAGGACGAGCTGCAGCGCATGATCGCCGGCCTGGACCGGCTCGAGGCGGACGTGGCCTCGGGTGACTTCGTCGGCACGATCGCCGACGAGGACGTGCACACCGCCCTGGAGCGCGGCCTGCTGGAGCGCCTCGGCGCGGACCTCGGCGGCAAGCTGCGTGCCGGCCGCTCCCGCAACGACCAGGTCGCGACCCTCTTCCGGATGTACCTGCGCGATCACGCCCGCATCGTCGGCGGTCTGATCGCCGACCTCCAGGACGCGCTCATCGGTCTGGCCGAGGCCCATCCGGACGTGGCGATGCCGGGGCGCACCCATCTCCAGCACGCCCAGCCGGTGCTCTTCGCCCACCACGTCCTGGCCCATGTGCAGTCCCTGTCCCGGGACGCCGAGCGGCTGCGGCAGTGGGACGAGCGGACGGCCGTGTCGCCGTACGGCTCGGGCGCCCTCGCGGGTTCGTCCCTCGGTCTGGACCCGGAGGCGGTCGCGAAGGACCTCGGCTTCGAGCACGGCTCCGCCGCCAACTCGATCGACGGCACCGCCTCGCGTGACTTCGTCGCCGAGTTCGCCTTCATCACCGCGATGATCGGGGTGAACCTCTCCCGGATCGCCGAGGAGGTCATCATCTGGAACACGAAGGAGTTCTCCTTCGTGACCCTGCACGACGCGTTCTCCACGGGCTCGTCGATCATGCCGCAGAAGAAGAACCCGGACATCGCGGAGCTGGCGCGCGGCAAGTCCGGCCGGCTGATCGGCAACCTGACGGGCCTCATGGCCACGCTCAAGGCGCTGCCCCTGGCCTACAACCGCGACCTCCAGGAGGACAAGGAGCCGGTCTTCGACTCCTGCGACCAGCTGGAGGTCCTGCTCCCCGCCTTCACCGGCATGATGGCCACCCTCACCGTGCACCGTGAGCGCATGGAGGAACTGGCCCCGGCCGGCTTCTCCCTGGCCACGGACATCGCCGAGTGGCTGGTCAAGCAGGGCGTTCCCTTCCGTGTCGCGCACGAGGTCGCCGGCGAGTGTGTGAAGGTCGCCGAGGCCGAGGGCAAGGAGCTGGACGGCCTGACCGACGAGCAGTTCGCGAAGATCTCGGCTCACCTGACGCCGGAGGTGCGGTCGGTGCTGAACGTGCCGGGCGCCCTGGCGTCCCGCAACGGCCGGGGCGGCACGGCACCGAGCGCCGTGGCGATCCAACTGGCCGAGGTGAAGCAGGACGTGGCGCAGCAGCACGCCTGGGCGAACGCCAAGCGGCAGAGCTGATCCGACGCCGCCGATTCCCGCGCCCCAAGGGGCGCGGGGCTTCAATCAATGTGCGGCTCCGCCGCGTGGGCGCGACAAGCCACGATGAGCCCGCACTCGCCGAACCGCCGTACGAACCGAGCTCCGATTGCGAAGGTCGTCGCGGGGTACGTTGATCGGAATCCGGTACCGGAGCCGACCGAACGGAGCCCGCGATGCCTTTCGCCCGACTGGCAACAGCAACGACACCGACCTGCCACATCGGACTCGGCCTCGCCGCCGTCGGCCGCCCCGGCTACATCAACCTCGGCCGGGGCGAAGACCTCGGAGAGAACCGCAGCGCCGAGGCGCTGCGTACCCGCACCCACGAACTCCTCGACGCCGCCTACGCCCAGGGCGTCCGCTACTTCGACGTGGCCCGCTCCTACGGCCGCTCGGAGGAGTTCCTCGCCGACTGGCTGCGCGCCCGCCCCTCATTCGACGACATCGTCGTGGGCAGCAAATGGGGCTACACCTACACCGCGGACTGGACGACCGACGCCGACAAGCACGAGGTCAAGGACCACAGCCTCGCGACCTACGACCGTCAGCGCGCCGAGTCCGGCGAACTCCTCGGCGACCGCCTGGACCTCTACCAGATCCACTCGGTGACCCCGGACAGCCCCGCCCTCACCGACAAGGACCTCCACGCCAGGCTGGCCGAAGCCGCCGCCGCCGGCCTCACCATCGGCTTCTCCACCAGCGGCCCGGCCCAGGCCGACGCCATTCGCGCCGCCCTCGCCGTGACCGTCGAGGGCGAGCCCCTCTTCCATACCGTCCAGTCGACGTACAACGCGCTGGAGACCTCGGCCGCCCCCGCCCTCGCCGAGGCGCACGACGCCGGGCTCACGGTGATCGTCAAGGAGGGCATGGCCAACGGACGGCTCGCGGACCCGTACGCACCGGACGCGCTGAAGGCCGTGGCCGAAGAAACGTCCCTGGGCTGCGACGCCGTGGCCCTCGCGCTGATCCTGCGCCGGCCGTGGGCCGGTGTGGTCCTCTCCGGCGCGGCGACGACCGTGCAACTCGCGTCCAATCTGCACGCCGCGGCGGTGGACCTCGAGGAGGACCAACTGGAGCGGCTGGCCACGCTGGTGGAGGAGCCGGGCGCGTACTGGGAGCGGCGCGGTCAGCTGCCCTGGCACTGACGTACACCCCCGTTGATCAACAACTATGAGTCAAGCATGTCCAGTGTGAGACATGAGTGTCTCACATGCGCTACTCTTGTCTCATGGCTGTCGATCGTGACCACGTACTGCGCACCGCCGCAGCTCTGCTGACCCGCAAAGCCACCGCGACCATGGACGAGGTCGCCAAGGCCGCCGGGATCAGCCGCGCCACCCTGCACCGGCAATTCGCCGGGCGCGACGCGCTCGTGCGGGCGCTGGAGTCGCTCGGCATCGCGGAGTGCGAGGCCGCGCTGGACGCGGCCCGGCCGGACGAGGGCCCGGCGCGCGACGCCGTGCACCGGCTGGTCCGAGAGCTCGAGCCCTCGACCGGACTGCTGGCCTTCCTCTACACGGAGAACCAGCTGTTCGAGGGCGAGCAGCAGAACGCGGGCTGGGCACGCATCGACGACCGCATCGCCGCGCTCTTCCGGCGCGGCCAGCAGAGCGGCGAGTTCCGTATCGACCTCAGCCCGGTCTGGCTCACCGAGGCGCTCTACGGCCTGCTGGGCTCGGGCGCCTGGGCCGTCGCGGAGGGCCGGGTCGCCCGCAACGACTTCACCCACATGATCGTCGAGCTGCTGCTCGGCGGAGCACTACGGAGAGAGGAATCATGACCAGCACCCTGCAGCCGGCGAAGACGACCGAGGCGGTGACGAAGCGCCCCGGTCGTTGGCTGGCGCTGTCCGTCCTCGTGCTCGCCGTGCTGCTGGTGGCCGTCGACGCGACCGTCCTCGGCCTCGCGACCCCCTACATCAGCGAGGACCTGAAGCCCTCCGGGAACCAGCTCCTGTGGATAGGCGACGTCTACTCCTTCGTGATCGCGGGTCTGCTCGTCTCGATGGGCAGCCTCGGCGACCGCATCGGCCGCAAGCGGATCCTGCTCGTCGGTGCCACGGCGTTCGGCGCGATATCCGTCCTCAACGCCTACGCGACGACCCCGGAGATGATGATCGTCGCCCGGGCCCTGCTCGGCGTCGCGGGCGCCACCCTGATGCCGGCGACCCTCGCCCTGATCCGCAACCTCTTCCACGACCCGCGCGAACGCAGCCTCGCCATCGGCATCTGGGGCGCGACCGCCTCCGCCGGTACGGCGGTCGGTCCGATCGTCGGCGGCTTCCTGCTCGAACACTTCTGGTGGGGCTCGGTCTTCCTGATCAACCTGCCGGTGATGGTGGTCCTGGTCCTCGTCGGCATCAAGCTGCTGCCCGAATCCCGGAACCCGAGTCCCGGCCCGTGGGACCTGATCAGCGTCACCCTGTCGCTCGTCGGCATGATCGGCATCGTGTACGCCGTCAAGGAGGCGGCCTCCCACGGCTTCACCTGGATCACCCTTGCCACGGGCCTGCTGGGCGCGGCCGCGCTGTACGGCTTCGTACGCCGCCAGCTCACCCTGCCTGCCCCGCTGCTGGACATGCGGCTGTTCCGCAGCCGTGGCTTCAGCGGCGCGGTGCTGGCCGACCTGCTGACCATCCTCGGCCTGTCCGGCCTGGTCTTCTTCCTCTCGCAGTTCCTGCAACTCGTACAGGGCAGGGGCCCGTTCGAGGCGGGTCTCGCCGAACTGCCCGCCGCCATCGGCGCGGTGGTGGCCGGCCTGATCGCCGGTCGTGTGGCCCGCCGCTACTCGGTACGGGCCGTGGTCTCCGGCGGCCTCGCGGCGATCGGCCTCGCCCTGGCCGTACTCACGGTGATCGACCGCTCGACGGGCTACCCCCTGCTGGGCGCGGCCCTGCTGGTGGTCGGCATCGGCGCGGGCTTCTCCTTCACGGTCACGTCCGACGTCATCCTGTCCTCCGTACCGAAGGAGCAGGCAGGCGCGGCGTCGGCGGTGTCGGAGACGGCGTACGAGCTGGGCGCGGCGCTCGGCATCGCGGTGCTCGGCTCGATCGTGACCGGCGTCTACCGGGACTTCACCGGTCCGACGGGCACCCCGGCCGAGGCCCACGAGTCACTGGGCGGCGCGGTGGAGGCGTCGGCGGGCCTGCCGGCGCAGACGTCCGAAGCGATGCTGGACGCGGCCCGCAGTTCGTTCGTGGACGGTCTGGCGATCGCGTCGGGCGCCGGCGCGGCGGTCCTGCTGGCGGCGGCGGTGGCGGCATGGTTCCTCCTGCGAGGCCAACGCCTGGAGAACGCCGCTTCGTAGCGGAGCAAGTGACAGGCGGGCCGCCGAAGGAGCGGCCCGCCTGAGTAGCGCCTCAAGGGGGCGCGGGGCTGTGTCGATGTGCGGCTCCGCCGCGTGCACGACGGACCCGCAGTCGACCGACGGCCGGCAGCCCGACGAACCCCCCCGGCGAACCAGCGGAGCTACGCCGCTTCCTTGGCCTTGCTGGCGTAGATGTCCACGTACTCCTGCCCCGACAGCTGCATGACCTCGGCCATCACGGAGTCCGTCACCGCCCGCAGGACGTAACGGTCCCGGTCCATCCCCTCGTACCGGGAGAACTCCATCGCCTCGCCGAACCGCACCGTCACCTTGCGCGGCCGGGGCATGCCCGCCCCACCCGGCTGGATCTTGTCCGTGCCGATCATGGCGAAGGGCACGACCGGTGCCCCGGTCATCAGGGTGAGGCGCGCGATGCCGGTGCGCCCCCGGTACAGCCGCCCGTCGGGCGAGCGCGTGCCCTCGGGGTAGATGCCGAAGACCTGACCCTCCTCCAGGATCCGGCGCCCGGTCATCAGCGCCGCGACGCCGCCCCGGCCGCCGTCCCGGTCGACCGGGATCATGCCGACGCCCGTGAAGAACCAGGCCATCAGGCGGCCCTTGAGGCCCTTGCCGGTGACGTACTCGTCCTTGCCGATGAACAGGACCTGACGGTCGCAGACCAGCGGCAGGATCATCGAGTCGATGAACGTGAGGTGGTTGCCGGCCAGGATGACCGGACCGTCGCCCGGAATGTGCTCCGCGCCTTCCACCTGTGGGCGGAACATCAGGCGCATGATCGGTCCGAGCACTGCCTTGATGAGCGCGAAGCGGGACAACGGGCCCTCCGGTGTCAAGGGATTTGTAGAAGTCTGTGCAGGTGAGGACGATACTCGCGGTCCGGGGGATCCCGCACATCGGGTGGGCCGACTTCACTCAGGTCTTACTCGCCATTGACCTACGTTTACCTGCGGTGACGTGCCGTGGACCGTCCGTAACGCGCCCGCAATGATGTGACGGACATCGCTCCGGGGTGCACCGGACGGGTGCCCCGCCCCGCCGTGGTGAATCCGACCGTGAATCCGACGGCCCGTCACCTCGCCGTTCGAATACGACATCCGACGTCACCCGCGAGTTCCGCCCCGGGTCTCCCGCCTGTCATGGACGCGCACCTACGATCGGCGCGCATCGATGAGGAGAAGTCAGGAAGGGCGCTCATGGGAACCCAGGAGAACGAGCAGACGTCCGGCACCGGACGGCGGAAGCTTCTCGGCGCGGCCGTGTTCGGCGCGGGCGGCGCGGTCCTCGGGCTGTCCGGCACGGCGAGGGCCGCGGAGGCCCGGCACGGAGGCGGTGGCGTGAAGAGCCTGCCCAAGCCGACGATCATCGGCCACCGCGGAGCCAGCGGCTACCGGCCCGAGCACACCCTCGGCTCCTACCAGCTGGCCCTCGACATGGGCGCCGACATCGTCGAGGCGGGCGACCTGGTGCCCACCAAGGACGGCCATCTCGTCTGCCGGCACGAGCCGGAGATCGGCGGCACGACCGACGTCGCCGCCCATCCCGAGTTCGCCGACCGCAAGAAGACGAAGTCTCTCGACGGTGTCGCCTCCACCGGCTGGTTCACCGAGGACTTCACGCTCGCCGAGCTGAAGACGCTGCGCGCGACCGAGCGCATCCCGGCCAACCGCCCGCACAACACCCTCTACAACGGTCGCTGGGAGATCCCGACCTTCGAAGAGGTCCTGAAGTGGCAGGAGGAGCAGACCCGCAAGCGCGGCAAGCAGGTCTGGATCTACCCCGAGCTCAAGCACCCCACCTACTTCCGCAAGCAGGGCCTCGCTCTGGAAGAGCGGGTCGCCAAGGTGCTGCACAAGTACGGCCGCGACAGGCGGAACTCGCCGGTCATCATCCAGTCCTTCGAGCCGACCAGCATCCAGCGCCTGAACAAGCTGGTCGACAACCCGCTGGTGGTCCTGCTCTCCGGCGCGACGACCCGCCCCTGGGACTTCGTCGAGACGGGTGACCCGCGCACCGTCGCCGACCTGATCAAGCCGGCCGGCCTCAGGGAGATCGCCTCCTACGCCCAGGGCATCGGCCCCACCCTGGACCTGGTCATCCCGAAGGACGCTAACGGCAACCTCACCCAGCCCACCACGCTGGTCGCCGACGCGCACAAGGTCGGCCTGATCCTGCACCCCTACACGATGCGCAACGAGAACCCCTTCCTTCCCACGGGCTTCCGCAAGGGCACCGACGCGGACGCCTACGGCGACGTCTTCGGCGCCTACCGGACGTACTTCGCGACCGGCATCGACGGTGTCTTCACCGACAACCCCGACACCGGTCTGCTGGCCCGCGAGGACTTCGTCAACGGCTGAGCCTCCCGCCCCGGTTGGGGTGACTGTCGGCCGCCCGGGCAACCTTGCGCCCGGGCGGCCGCGTCGTGCCGCATATGACGGACGACCTGGTTGCCGCCCTGCGTCCCCTGCTCATCGCGGAGGCCTCCGCCGAGGCACCCGCCTCCGGAGCGGAGCCGGGCGACCTCGAACAGGCGGTCTGGCTCCGCCTCCTGGAACGCCTCGACTCCGAGGGCCCGCCCCCGGACCCCTCGGGCTGGCTGCGCCGAGCCGTGCGCTCCGAGGCCCGCCGCAGCCGCCGTACCACCCGCCGTGAACTGCCGTACGAGCACGAGCACGAGCCCGCCGCCGACGCCGACCGTCACGATCCCGAACGCCTCGCGCTCACGGCCGCCCGCCACCGCGCCCTGCGCGACGCCGTACGCCGCCTCCCGGGCCGCTGCCCCCGACTGATGGCCGCCCTCCTCTCGCCGGAGGACCCGACATACCGGGAAATCGCGGGGGAGTTGGGTATCTCACAGGGCAGTCTCGGCCCGGAACGTTCCAGATGCCTGGGATGTCTGCGCCGATTGCTCACGCCGGAGGTTGCGGCCCGCAGTGCGCGGGGATAGGAGTGAGGAACCACAGGCGATCAGGTGAGCGGGAGGCGTGCGCACATGGGCATGAGTGTGACCATTTCTGCGGCGACCGAGCAGGACGCGGAGCAGATCTTCAGGCTTCAGTACCTGTGCTTCCAGAGCGAGGCGGCGCTGTACGGGAACTACCGCATCGACCCCCTCGTCCAAACCCTGGACTCGGTCCGGGCCGAGGTCGCCGCGGACTGCGTCTTCGTGGCACGGCTGGGCGAGGAAGTGGTCGGCTCGGTCCGCGGCAGCAGCACCGAGGACGGCTCGGCCGCCATCGGCAAGCTCTGCGTCCACCCCCGCCTCCAGGGCCATGGCATCGGCGCCCGCCTCCTGCGCGCCGCGGAAGCGGCCCTGACCGAACAGCACGGCGCCAAGCGGTTCCGCCTGGAAGCGGGCCACCGCAGCGAGGGCAACCTCCGCCTCTACCGCAAGGTGGGCTACGAGACGGTGGGCACGTCGAAGGGCGGCGCGGACGGGGTCCCGATGATCGTCCTGGAGAAGGCGGCCGGCGCTTTCGTCGCTACGGCTTGAGGGTTCGCGCCTTGCGGAGCCAGTAGATGGCCGACAGGGGCAGCAGGACGGGGATGAACAGATACCCCATGCCGTAGTCGGACCACACCGTCGCGTCCGGGAACGCCGAGGGCTCCACCAGGGTCCAGGTACCGACGATCAGTACGCCCGCGAGCTCGGCGGCGCAGCACACCAGCGCCGCCCTGCGGGCCTTCTCACCACCCCTGACGAGCGTGTACGTGATGAACCCGTACACCACCCCCGCCAGTGCGGAGAGCGCGTACGCGAGTGGCGCCCGGTCGAACTCGGTCGCGATCTGGTACGCCGACCGCGACAGGGCCCCGACGACCATCACGCCGTACAGCCACACCAGCAGGATCCCGGGCCCGCTGATCAGTCGCGTCCTGGTGGGTTTCTCCTCCGACACGGCCACCTCAGCCTCCCCAGATGTCATAGAGCCGCACCTCCAGCACGGCCAGCACCACTCCGCCGGCGGCGACCGTCGCCGAACCCCACTTGCTCCGCTCGGCCAGCGACATGAAGCCCGCCGCGGGAACGCACGCGAAAGACCCCAGCAGATACGCCACGAAGATCGTCGTGCCCTGCTCCGGCTCCTCGCCCCGTGCCAGCAGCACGATCCCGATCACCAGCTGCACCAGCGTCAGCACCGTCACCACGGCCATGCCGATGAAGTGCCAGTCCTTGGTCGGCTGATCACGGTACGCCGCCCACCCGCACCACGCGGCGAGCAGCAGCGCGGCGACCCCGGTCACCAGCGTCAGGGCATCAAACATGTGGCGAGCCTATTACGGCCCAAAAGGCCTGATGCGGCCGCCCCCGCAGCGCACCGTAGGGTCGAGGGCATGAAGATCCGCGCACAAGCCCTCCTGTTCGACAACGATGGCACTCTCGTCTCCTCCCTCGATTCCGTGGACCGCTGCTGGGCGAGGTGGGCCGAGGAGTACGGCATCACGGAGGAGTTCGGCAGGGTCGAGCTGCACGGGCGTCCGGCCGTGGAGATAGTCGCCGAGCTGCTGCCGGCCGACGTCGTGCCGGAGGCCCTCGCCCGGATCGAGACACTGGAGATCGAGGACGTACCGAACGGCGGCGTGCAGCTGCTGCCCGGCACCAAGGACTTCCTCGACTCGCTGCCCGCCGACCGCTGGGCCGTCGTCACCTCCGCGACCCGGCGGCTCGCCGAAGCCCGGCTCGACGCCGTCGGCATCCTCCCCAAGTCGATGGTCACCGCCGACGACATCAGGCGTGGCAAGCCCGACCCCGAGCCCTACCTGCTCGCCGCCCGCGAACTGGGCGTCGACCCGGCCCACTGCGTCGTCTTCGAGGACGCCCCCGCGGGCCTCGCGGCCGGTCGCGCCGCCGGAATGACCACCGTGGCGTTGACCACAACCCACGAGGCACATGAGGTCGACGCCGACCTCGTCGTGCCCGACCTCTCCGCCTTGTCCGCGCTGGTCAGCGACGGCGGCGTGGAGATCTCCGTCCGCGGCTGACGGCTGTCCGCCGCTGTCCACCATGCGGACAGCGGCGGCGGGTAAGGACCGTACGTCTGGTTTACTGATCGCATGACCACGACGAGCTACCGCACCCCTGCGACCGAGGCGACGATGACGCCCGGTGCTCGTTGCATGTGTCGCATGTGCCGAATGTGCGCCTTCTAGAGGGCCCCCGCACCACTCCCTGAGTCTCGCGCCCCGAAGCGAGCCCCCGTGGCATGTCCGTACGCCGTTCGCCGTACGTGACCACAGTGCCCGCGCACATCCTTCCTCCCGTACCAGGGCACACCCATGCCCCGCGTACTCGACAGTGATGGAAACCCCAGTGATCACCACAACGGGCCTGACCAAGGTCTACCGCTCGCGCGGCCGCGAGGTCACCGCCCTCGACGGCGTCGATCTGCACGTCCGCGAAGGCGAGGTGTACGGCGTCATCGGCCAGTCCGGCGCCGGCAAGTCCTCGCTCATCCGCTGCGTCAACCTGCTGGAGCGCCCCACCGCCGGCACGGTGACCGTCGCCGGACAGGACCTCACCGCCCTCGCGGGCCGCGGTCCCCGGGCCGGCAAGGAACTGCGCCGGGCGCGCAGCCGTATCGGCATGGTGTTCCAGCACTTCAACCTGCTGTCCTCCCGGACGGTCCAGGACAATGTCGAGCTTCCGCTGGAGATCCTCGGAAAGTCGGGCAAGGAGCGCTCCCTCAAGGCGCTCGAACTGCTCGACCTCGTCGGTCTCGCGGACAAGGCCAAGGCCTACCCCGCCCAGCTCTCCGGCGGTCAGAAGCAGCGCGTCGGCATCGCCCGCGCCCTGGCCGGCGACCCCAAGGTGCTGCTCTCCGACGAGGCCACCAGCGCCCTCGACCCGGAGACCACCCGCTCCATCCTCCAGCTGCTGCGCGACCTGAACCGGCAGCTGGGCCTGACCGTCCTGCTCATCACGCACGAGATGGACGTCGTGAAGTCGATCTGCGACTCGGCCGCGCTGATGGAGAAGGGCCGCGTCGTCGAGTCCGGCACGGTCAGCGAGCTGCTCGCCACCCCCGGCTCGGAACTCGCCTCCGCGCTCTTCCCGGTGGCCGGCGAGGCCTCCGGCGACGACCGCACCGTCGTCGACGTCACCTTCCACGGCGAGGCCGCCACCCAGCCGGTGATCTCCCAGCTCTCGCGCACCTACAACATCGACATCTCGATCCTCGGCGCCGCCATCGACACCGTCGGCGGCCTCCAGGTCGGCCGGATGCGCATCGAACTGCCCGGCCGCTACGAGGACAACGTCGTGCCGATCGGCTTCCTGCGCGAACAGGGCCTGCAGATCGACGTACTGGGCCAGGAGCCCGTTCTGCTCAAGGAAGGTGCCAAGTGACCTGGTCCGAGATGCAGCCCCTGCTGGAGCAGGCGTGTTGGGACACCCTCTACATGGTCGGCTGGTCCACCCTCATCGCGGTCGTCGGCGGCCTCCCGCTGGGCATCCTCCTGGTCCTCACCGACCGGGGCGGCCTGCTCCAGAACGTCCTCGCCAACAAGGTCATCGGGCAGATCGTGAACGTCGCCCGGTCGATGCCGTTCATCATCCTGATGGTCGCGCTGATGAGCTTCACGCGCTGGGTCACCGGCACGACGATCGGCCGTGAGGCCGCCATCGTGCCGCTCGCCATCGGCGCGATCCCGTTCTTCGCCCGCCTCGTCGAGACGGCTGTCCGCGAAGTGGACGGCGGGCTCGTGGAGGCCGTGCAGTCGATGGGCGGCAACACCTGGACCATCGTGCGCAAGGTCCTCGTACCCGAGTCCCTGCCCTCCGTCATCGCCAGCACCACGACCACGATCGTCGCCCTGATCGGCTACTCGGCCATGGCCGGCACGGTCGGCGCCGGCGGCCTCGGCGACATCGCCATCCGCTACGGCTTCCAGCGCTTCGAGACCGAGCTGATGTGGATCACCGTGGCGATCCTCGCCGTCGTCATCTCCCTCATCCAGTCCGCCGGCGACTACGCGGCCCGCTCCCTGCACCGCCGCGGCGGCCAGTCGGGACCGGCGCCGAAACTGCGGCTGCTGAAGGCGTCGACGGCCACCGGCAAGACCGTCTGAGCCCCCCAGATCTCCCCGTAACACCACCACGGGGTTGCACCACATAAGGAAAGGCACTTTTCGTGCGTAACACCGCCAAGATCACCACTGCCGTCCTCGCCGCCGGAGCCCTCACCCTCGGCCTCTCCGCCTGCGGCTCGGACAAGGACTCCGGTTCCGACGCGAGCGCCCCGCTGAAGGTCGCCGCCACGCCCACCCCGCAGGGCGAGATCCTCACCTACATCAAGGACAACCTCGCGAAGAAGGCCGGCCTCGAGCTCGAGGTCAAGGAGTTCACCGACTACGTGACGCCGAACACGGCCGTCCAGCAGGGTGAGGTCGACGCCAACTACTTCCAGCACCAGCCGTACCTGGACGACTTCAACAAGAAGAACGGCACCGACATCGTCGCCGTGCCGAACGCCACGGTGCACCTGGAGCCGCTCGGTGTGTACTCCCAGGGCGTCAAGAAGCTGACGGACCTGAAGAAGGGCGCCACGGTCGCCCTGCCGAACGACACCACCAACGAGGCCCGCGCGCTGAAGCTGCTGGAGGCCAACGGTGTGATCAAGCTCAAGGCGGGCGTCGGCTACGAGGCGACCCCGAAGGACGTCGCCTCCAACCCGAAGAACATCGAGTTCAAGGAGCTCGAGGCGGCCCAGCTGCCGCGCTCCCTCGCCGACGTCGACGCCGCCGTCATCAACGGCAACTACGCGCTGGAGGCCGACCTCAACCCGGCCAAGGACGCCCTCGCCGCCGAGTCGCCCAAGGACAACCCGTACGGCAACTTCCTCGCCGTGAAGAAGGGCAACGAGGACGACCCGCGGGTGCAGAAGCTCGCGAAGCTGCTGACCTCGCCCGAGGTGAAGAAGTTCATCGCGGACAAGTACGACGGAGCGGTCGTCGCCGCTTTCTGACGGGGCGTAACCGGCGTATCGCCACGCACGGGGTCCACACCTTCACTTGGTGTGGACCCCGTGGTGCGGTTCAGTGCTTTCATGCTGCATGCTGGGCAGTTCAGCGGCATTGAACGTTCGTCGAAGGTTACGGAGCGGCGCATGACTAGCACCTTCCCCAACATCTCCATCAGCACGGAGCGGTTGGTGCTGCGTCCCCTCGACGAGGACGACGTGCCCGCACTGGCCGAGATGATGAACGACGAGCAGGTCGGTGCCTGGACCGATGTCCCCCAGCCCTTCACCGAGGACGGCGCACGTACCTGGATCACCGAGTACGCCCCCACCGAGCGGGAGGCCGGCCGCGGACTCGACCTCGCCGTCACGGAGTTCCTCACCCAGCGCCTGGTCGGCATCGTCCAGCTGACCAAGACCAACTGGCACATCCGGTCCACCGAACTGTCGTACACCGTCGCCCCCTGGGCCCGCGGCGAGGGCTACGCCTCCGAGGCCGCGCTCGCCACCGCCCAATGGCTCTTGGGCGACCAGAAGTTCGAGCGCATCGAGATCCGCACCGCCGCCGACAACACCGCCTCCCAGCAGGTCGCCCAGAAGATCGGCTGCATCAGCGAGGGCGTCCTGCGCAACGCGTGCATAGCGCACGTCCGCACGGACGACGGCAGCTGGGCCGATGTACGCACCGACTTCATCGTGTGGAGTCTGCTCCCGGAGGACCTCGACGGTGCCGGCGAGCAGCTGGCCGACTCCGGCGGCTTCACCTCGTTCGGTGAGTGGAACTGACGGAAAACGAACCCCTGGGCACCAGGGGTGCCGAATCGGCGACCGGGTACCCTCACGGAGCCTGCCCCTCGGGCTGCCCTACGACTACCTGCGCAAACCCTGGAGACTGACGAATGGCCGACCGCGTCACGGTGATCGGCTGGGACGGCTCGCCGCTGACCGCCGCGGCACGCTCCGCCCTCGGTGCCGCCACGCTCGTGGCCGGTGCCGCACACCACCTGGCGCTGGCCGAGGTGCCGCGCGCCGCCGAGCGCATCCGCCTGGGCAGCGTCGCCCTCGCCGCCCGCCGGATCGCAGGCCACCGTGGGACCGCGGTGGTGCTGGCCGACGGCGACCCCGGCTTCTTCGGAGTCGTACGGACCCTGCGCGCGCCCGAGTTCGGCCTGGAGGTCGAGGTCGTCCCCGCCGTCTCCTCGGTCGCCGCCGCATTCGCCCGCGCCGGTATGCCCTGGGACGACGCACAGGTGGTCGTCGCACACCGTCGCACCCTGCGACGCGCGGTGAATGTGTGCCGCGCCCACACCAAGGTCGCGGTCCTCACCTCACCCGGCGCCGGACCCGCCGAACTCGGCCTGCTGCTGGAAGGCGTCCACCGCACCTTCGTGATCTGCGAGGAGCTGGGCACCGAGCGCGAGCAGGTCACCGTGGTGACCTCCGACAAGGCCGCCGACCACAGCTGGCGCGATCCGAACGTCGTCATCGTCATCGGCGGCCCGGCCGGGGCGACGGAGTCCGGCGGCTGGCTCGCCGGACGCGATCCGAGCGCCGGCCCGCGCGGCTGGACGCTGCCCGCCGAGGCCTACGGAGGCCTCATGGGCGAGAGCGAACTGGAACCGCTGCGCGCGGCCCAACTCGCCCGGCTCGGCCCGCGCGTCGGCGACCTCGTGTGGGACATCGGCTGTGCCAGCGGCGCCTTCGCCACCGAGGCCGCCCGGGCCGGCGCGGCCGTCATCGCCGTCGACCGCGACCCGCAGGCCTGCTCCCGCACCGAGGCCAACGCACGCGCCTTCGGCGTCCAGCTCCAGGTCGTCGACGGCACGGCCCCGCACATCCTGGAGAACCTCCCCGAACCGGACGTCGTCCGCGTCGGCGGCGGGGGAGCGGCCGTCGTGTCCGCCGTCGCCGACCGGCGCCCGCAGCGCATCGTCACGCACGCCGCGACCCGCGACGACGCCGAACTCATCGGCCGCGACCTCACCTCGCACGGATACGACGTCGAGTGCGCCCTTCTCCAGTCCGTCGAACTCGACACGCGGGCCTGGACGGAACGCGAGCGCAGTGTCGCCTTCCTGCTCAGCGCGGTACTGCCCGATCGCACGGTGTGACCGTCCACCCCTCCCGGTGATCCGGTTGTCGTACCGCGCGCGGTAGGCTGGCCGATCGTTGTACCGCACGCGGTCGCCCGGCTTTTCGTCGGTCAATGTCCGGGAAAACACGCCCCGTTTGGGGTGGGTGTGGTACGGCGGAACCGGAGGACGCGCAACGTGGCGCAGTCCACAGCGGCCTGTCGCGGATCAACCTGTCGCGACGGCCGAACGGCCACGACAATGCCACTCAATGGCTTTGTCGCCATTTTGGTGCGGGTCGTTCGTGCCGCTGAGCACGCACGCTCGTTCTTCACTGCGGGGGCGGTCGGTGCGCCGTTCCCGGTGAGCTGGTCGTAGAAGCACTAACCGATGGGCGAGGGGTACGCATGACCGACACCGGCCAGGTCCCGGGCGAGGGACTGCCGGAGAGCGCAGGCATGGCGGAGCACCCGGGCGCCCCCGCGGCGCACGGTGCGTACGGCTACCTCTCCGAGACCACCGCCGAGGACGAAGACCTGCTGATGCCCGGCTCTCACGGCGCCTGGGGCAACGAGGTCGCCCCGCCCGCGCCGGAGCCGGTCGTCGAGGCCGTTCACCAGCCGGGAGCGCACGAGATCTCCGGCCGCGACAGCGGTTCGGTCGACCTCAGTGACGTCCGCCTGTCGACGCCCACGGCCCCCTCGGCGCCCATCCCGCCGATCACTCCCCGGCGTCCCCTGCACCTCGGCCCGCTCATTCCGGACGCCTCCGCCAGCCCGGTCCGCTCCCTCGCCGACCGCGGCGCCGTCGCCGGGCCGGCCCGTCAGCCCGGCCTGGCCCCGGCCGGCCCGGAGTACCTCGACGCCACGGTCCCGCAGCCGGCGACGGCCTGGCCCGCCCCGGCCCCGTCCGGAGTCCAGGCCCAGGTTCCGGCTCCCGTGCCGGTGGGCGCGGAGGCGGCGGCTGCCGAAACGGTTGTCCCCACCGAACAACCGGTGGGCGCCGCTCAGGCGGTCGTGGCGAGGGTCGCCACCGAGGCAGGTGCGGTGACGGGCGCGGCTCAGGAGGCCGCGGCCGTTGACGCCGGTCAGGAGGCTGTGGCCGCTCATCCCTCGGGCGCCGGTGTTCCGGGTGCCGACGAGGATGCCGGGGTCGTGTCCGCTCCCGCGGTCGAACAGGTAGAACAGGTCCACCAGGTCGCACAGGTCGCCTTCGTCGGAGAGGCGCCCGAGGGTGGCCAGGGTGTCGAGGACGGTCCGGTGCTTGTCGGTGCCGAGGCCGCCGACGCCGTTGTGGGCGAGGTGGCGCAGATCGCCGAGGTACCGGTGGCTGCGGTCGGTCAGGTTCCCGATGGCTCGGGTCCCGGGGACGCTCCGGTTTCCGAGGTGCCGCTTGTCGCTGAGGCCGGCCAGGTGGTCGGGATGCCTGCCGCCGAAGCCGGCCAGGTGGTCGGGATGCCTGCCCCCGAGGCCGGCCAGGTTGTCGAGATGCCGGTGGCCGAGGTCGGCCAGGCCGCCGAGGGCGCTGTTCCGGGGACGGGTCATGGCGCCGCCCCCGAGAGCGAACCGCTGCCGGAGGCGCTTGCCCCGCAGGCCGTGTCGGTTCCGGACGCCCCGGCCCCTGACGCCCCCGCCCCGGAGGCCGTCCAGTTGCCGGACGCCCTCGCTCCCGAGCCCGTTCACGTACTCGGCGATGCCGTGCCCGAGGCCCCCGCGCAGCTCTCCGAGCCCCTCGCCCCGGAGGCCGTCCAGGCTCCTGAGGCCGCTCAGGTCCTGCCGGACGCTGCCCAGGCGATCCCGGAGGCCGCCCCCCTCCCACCCGCACCGGATGCCGCCCAGGCCCCCCAGCCCGTGGACGCCGACCCCGTCGTACCGGCACCGCAGCCGACCGACGCCGGCCCCGCCCCCGTCGACGACGCCCCCGTCGTCGTAGCCCCCGAACCGGTGCCGCATCCCGCCGACGCCGATCAGGCAGCCCAGCAGCAGAGCGCACCCCTTGCCCCGGCCGAGCTGCCCGCTCAGGCCCCGGAGGCCCTCATGGACCCGAACCTCGCGCAGCAACCGACCCAGGACGGCGCCGACGCCGAAGCGCACGCCGTGCCCGTGAGCGCGCCCGCCGTCGAGGTGGGAGCCCCCGTGGCGGACCCGGCGCCCGTCGCGGAGCCCGACGCGGGCCAGATCCCGGACGCCCCGCGGGCCCCGGATGTGGCCGCCGAGTCGGCCGTGGCCCCCCAGCCCCTCCCCGCCGCCGCTCCGCAGCCGGCCGCGGTCGAGACCCCCGAGCCCTTCGTCGCCGAACCCGCCGGCCCGCAGCTCCGGTCCGCGCAGGTCGTCGAGGTTCAGGCCGCACCGTCCGTCCCGCTCGCCGAGTACGGCGAGGGCGAGGCCACCGACGTACTCACGACCGGCATGGCCCAGGAGCCCGCGCCCGAGCAGCCGCTGGGCCAGTTCGTGGCGGTCGAGGGCTCGGTGCCGACCACCCCGCACCTCGCCCCCACTCCGCCGCAGCCGATCGTCCTGCCCATGGAGCAGGGGCCGGGTCCCGTTCCCATGGTCCCGGCGCCGCGCGAGGGCGACCCCGAACTCGTACAGCACGCGGACGACCTGGACACCCGGGCCGCCGACCAGGAAGACCAGGCAGAAGAGAGCACGGCCGTGGTCGAGGAAGCACGACAGTCCACCGGCCCCGCGGCGCCCGCCTACGACGACGCCGAACGCGAGGCCGTCCTGAAGGTCATGCGCGAGCGCCGGGACATCCGCAACGGCTTCCGCAGCGACCCCATCCCGCACGAGGTACTGCTGCGCGTCCTGGAGGCCGCCCACACCGCGCCCTCCGTCGGCCACTCCCAGCCCTGGGACTTCGTGGTCATCCGCTCCTCGGACACCCGGCGCACCATGCACGAACTGGCCATGCGCCAGCGCGAGGCGTACGCCAAGTCGCTCCCCAAGGGCCGGGCGAAGCAGTTCAAGGAACTGAAGATCGAGGCCATCCTCGACACCCCGGTCAACATCGTCGTCACCGCCGACCCCACCCGCGGCGGCCGGCACACCCTCGGCCGGCACACCCAGCCGCAGATGGCGCCCTACTCCGCCGCGCTCGCCGTCGAGAACCTCTGGCTCGCCGCCCGCGCCGAGGGCCTCGGCGTCGGCTGGGTCAGCTTCTTCGACGAGCGCGAGATGGTCCGCGCGCTCGGCCTGCCCGAGCACCTGGAGGTCATCGCCTACCTGTGCGTCGGCTACGTCGACGAGTTCCCGGACGAGCCCGAGCTGATGCAGGCCGGCTGGTCCAAGCGCCGCCCGCTGTCGTGGGTCGTGCACGAGGAGACGTACGGCCGTCGCGCGCTGCCCGGCGAGGAGCCGCACGACCTGCTCGGCGAGACCGTCGCCCAGATCCGCCCGCTGGACGCCAAGGCTCTCGGCGAGGCCTGGGAACGCCAGAAGCGGATGACCAAGCCGCCGGGCTCGCTCGGCATGCTGGAGATCATCTCCGCCCAGCTGTCCGGGCTGTCCCGGCAGTGCCCGCCGCCGATCCCGGAGCCCGCGGCCGTCGCGATCTTCGCCGGCGACCACGGCGTGCACGCCCAGGGGGTCACCCCCTGGCCGCAGGAGGTGACGGCCCAGATGGTGGCCAACTTCCTCGGCGGCGGGGCGGTCTGCAACGCCTTCGCCGGACAGGTCGGCGCGGAGGTCTGCGTCGTCGACGTGGGCGTCGCCGCCGACCTGCCCGCCACCCCCGGTCTGCTGCCCCGCAAGGTCCGTGCGGGCACCTCCGACATGACGACCGGCCCCGCGATGACCCGCGAGGAGGCCAAGCAGGCCATCGAGGTCGGCATCGAGACGGCCCGCGACCTGGTGGCGGCCGGCAACAAGGCGCTGCTGACGGGTGAGATGGGCATCGCCAACACCACCGCCTCGGCCGCCCTGATCTCGGTGTTCACCGGCGCGGAACCGGCCGAGGTCACCGGCCGCGGCACCGGCATCAACGACGAGACCCTCGCCCGCAAGACCGAGGTCGTCCGCCGCGCCCTCGAGCACCACCAGCCGGACCCGGCCGACCCGATCGGCGTCCTCGCGGCGATCGGCGGCTTCGAGCACGCCGCGATCGTCGGCCTCCTGCTGGGCGGTGCCTCCCTGCGTACGCCGGTGATCCTGGACGGCGTCAGCGCCGGCGCCGCGGCCCTGGTCGCGCGTGCCATTGCCCCCGAGGTCCTGGCCGCCTGCATCGCGGGCCACCGCAGCGCCGAGCCCGGCCACGTGGCCGCCCTCAACAAGCTGGGCCTGCGCCCCCTGGTCGACCTCGACCTCCGGCTCGGTGAGGGCACGGGCGCGCTGCTGGCACTGCCGCTGGTGCAGAGCACGGCGCGGGCGATGCACGAGGTGGCGACGTTCGACTCGGCAGGGGTCACCGAGAAGTAGATCGGCAACAGGGGGGCCCGGGGAGTGCAACCCCGGGTCCCCCGTCACGTCGCCGTGGTCGCCCAGCCACCGGACGCCCGAACCGTCACCAGCGCCCGCAGCATAAAATCCGCACGTCAGGGCATCGCACCGCCGCCGCGAAAGGGAGCCGCACCCTCATGGCCGAAAACCCCGCCTACCCCGTAGGCCTCCGCCTCTCCGGCCGCAAAGTGGTCGTCCTGGGCGGTGGCCAGGTGGCCCAGCGCCGCCTCCCGGCCCTCATCGCAGCGGGCGCCGACATCGTCCTCGTGTCGCCCGAGGCGACCCCGTCGGTCGAGGCCATGGTGGACGCGGGCGAGATCACCTGGCACCAGCGCCCCTACGAGGACGGCGACCTCGCCGACGCCTGGTACGCCCTGATCGCCACCGGCGACAAGGAAGCCAACGCACGGGCCTCTGCCGAGGCGGAGCGGCACCGCGTCTGGTGCGTCCGCTCCGACGACGCGGACCAGGCGACGGCCTGGACCCCCGCCACCGGCCACAGCGAGGGCGTCACCATCGCCGTCCTCACCACCGAGGCCCGCGGCCGTGACCCCCGGCACACCGCCGCCATCCGCGACGCGGTCGTCGAGGGCCTGCGCGACGGCTCGCTCGTCGCCCCGCACCACCGCACCCGTACCGCGGGCGTCGCCCTGGTCGGCGGCGGCCCCGGCGACCCGGACCTCATCACCGTGCGCGGCCGTCGTCTGCTCGCCGAGGCGGACGTGGTCATCACCGACCACCTGGGCCCGCGCGACCTGCTCGCGGAACTTCCCGCGAGCGTCGAGGTGATCGACGCGGCGAAGCTGCCGTACGGCCGCTTCATGGCCCAGGAGGCCATCAACAACGCGCTGATCGAACACGCCAGGCAGGGCAAGTCGGTCGTACGTCTCAAGGGCGGCGACCCCTTCGTCTACGGCCGTGGCATGGAGGAGGTCCAGGCGCTGGCCGAGGCCGGTGTGCCGTGCACGGTCGTGCCCGGCATCTCCAGCTCGATCTCGGTGCCCGGCGCCGCCGGCATCCCGGTCACCCATCGGGGCGTGGCCCACGAGTTCACGGTGGTCAGCGGCCACATCGCACCCGACGACGAGCGTTCCCTGGTCGACTGGCCGGCACTCGCCAGGCTGACCGGCACGCTGGTGATCCTCATGGGCGTGGGCACGCTCGCGAAGGTCGCCGAGACCCTCATCGCCCACGGCAAGTCCCCGGACACCCCGGTCGCCCTGGTCCAGGAAGGCACGACCGCCGCCCAGCGCCGGGTCGACGCGACCCTCGCCACGGCCGGCCAAGCGGTGGCGGACCACGAGGTGAAGCCGCCGGCGGTCATCGTCATCGGCGAGGTCGTCACGGTAGGACCCAGCGCCTCAGAGTAACCGCGGGTAACGCAACCCGTTCCGAACCGTTGGCACCGCATCCAGGACAAGGCAGTATCACTCTGTGGCCGATCTCATCACCGTCGATGACCCCACCGACCCGCGCCTGCGCGACTACACAGGCCTGACCGACGTCGAACTGCGCCGCAAGCGCGAGCCGGCCGAGGGACTGTTCATCGCCGAGGGCGAGAAGGTCATCAGACGGGCGAAGGAAGCCGGCTACGAGATGCGGTCGATGCTGCTGTCGGCCAAGTGGGTCGACGTCATGCGCGACGTCATCGACGAGATGCCGGCCCCGGTCTACGCGGTCAGCCCGGAGCTCGCCGAGCAGGTCACCGGCTACCACGTGCACCGCGGGGCGCTCGCGTCGATGCAGCGCAAGCCGCTGCCGACGGCGACCGAACTGCTCCAGACCGCACGCCGCGTGGTCGTCATGGAGTCGGTCAACGACCACACCAACATCGGCGCCATCTTCCGCTCGGCCGCCGCCCTCGGCATGGACGCGGTCCTGCTCTCGCCGGACTGCGCGGATCCCCTGTACCGCCGTAGCGTCAAGGTCTCCATGGGCGCGGTCTTCTCGGTGCCGTACGCCCGCCTGGAGACCTGGCCCAAGGGCCTGGAGTCGGTCCGCGAGGCGGGGTTCACCCTGCTCGCGCTCACTCCCGACGAGAAGGCCAAGAGCCTCGACGAGGCCGCTCCGCAACGGATGGACCGGGTCGCCCTGATGCTGGGCGCCGAGGGCGACGGCCTGTCCACCCAGGCCCTGGTGGCCGCCGACGAATGGGTCCGCATCCCGATGTCCCACGGCGTCGACTCCCTCAATGTCGGCGCGGCGGCCGCGGTCGCCTTCTACGCGGTGGCCACCGGCCGCCCGCAGGCCTGAGGGGCCGTAGATGAGCCGGGGCGAGGCGATCGTCGCGGTCCTGCTCCGCGCCGACCGCCTGCTCGCCATCCGGCGCGGCCCGGGTGTCGCGCGTCCCGGCTACTGGCAACCCGTCAGCGGCAGGATCGAGCCGGGGGAGACCCAGCGCGAGGCGGTCGTCCGGGAGGTCCGCGAGGAGGTGGGCCTCACCGTCGCGCCGCTGGCCAAGGTCTGGGAGTCGGAGACGGACGACGGCCGCTTCCGCCTCCACTGGTGGACGGCACGCGCCGACACCGGCGATGTGGTCCCCGACCCCGACGAGGTCGGCGAGGCCCGCTGGGTCACGCCGGCGGAGTTCCTGGCCCTGGACCCGGTCTTCGAGGGCGACCGGGAGTTCTTCGAACGGATCCTGCCGGGTTTGTGAGCCCCGTCCGTGCCAGGCGGTCGCCCTCGCCCGTCGTCTAGTCGCGGATCTCGAGCGTCGACTCGTACCGCTCGGACATCAGATCCCCGTCCAGCGGTGTGAATCCGGGGTCCACCCGCCCCTGCTGCGGCCGTACGACGTCCCCCTCGTCGCCAAGGCCGCGATCCGGGCCCTGGCAGCCCTGCGCCGCCGCGATGCCGAGCGCCACGAGCACCGTCACCACGACGAACACGAACAGCCGCTGCCGGAGCAGCTGAGGGTTGGCGGGCCGCCGTCCCGCTCCCGTGTTCCGGGGCGCCGGACGTCCGTTGCCGCTCCGCTGGACGGGCCTGCCACCGCCCGGCTGGACGGGCCTGCCGCCGTTGGCCGAGCGGGAGGTGGTGCGGGGGCCGGGCATCGGCGGCCGGGCCCCGGCGCGGGACGACGCCGTACCGCCCTGGGGGACCCCGCCGCCCCTCGACGGAGCCGCGTCGCGCGCCGGGCCGGGGCCGCGCGAGTTGCCGTTTCCCCGTGGCATGGCGGTACCGCGGGGCGGGGGAGCGCCCTGCGCGCGCCGCTGGACACGCTGCTGATCGGCGTAGGTGTCGGCGAGCCGCCCGGTCGGCCGGTCCGCCTCCCCGGAACGCGGCGCGGGCGGACGTACGTCCGCGAATCCCTGCGCCTCCCGGGCCGCGATCTCCTTCAGGCGCAGCGACAGCTGAAGCGTGCTGGGCCGGTCCTCCGGGTCCTTCGCGAGGCATGCCCGGACGAGGGGGGCCAGGGCGTCCGGTACGCCGTGCAGCTGCGCCTCCTCGTGTACGACGCGGTACAGCATCACTTCCGAACTGCCGTGCCCGAAGGGGGAGTCACCCATCGACGCGTACGCGAGCGTGGCGCCGAGGGAGAACACGTCCGTGGCCGGGGTGACGGCGGCACCGCGCACCTGCTCGGGGGCGAGGAAGCCGGGCGAGCCGACCGCCGTGCCGACGTGGGTGAGGGTCGAGGCACCCGTCGCCCAGGCGATGCCGAAGTCGATGATCCTCGGGCCCTTGGGGGACAGGAGGATGTTCGAGGGCTTGAGGTCCCGGTGGACGACCCCGGCCTCGTGGACGGCGACCAGCCCCTCGGACAGGGCGGCCCCGACGGCGGCGACCTCCGCGGCGCCGAGCGCGCCCTCGTCTGCGACCCTGTCGTGCAGGGACGGGCCGGGCACGTACTGGGTGGCGAACCAGGGCCGTTCCGCCTCGAGGTCGGCGGCCACGAGCCGTGCCGTGCACCCGCCGCGAATCCGCCGGGCCGCCGAGACCTCACGCGCGAACCGCGAACGGAACTCCTGGTCCTCCGCCAGATCGGGCCGGATCACCTTCAGCGCGACCCGCTGCCCCTTCTTGTCGGAGCCCAGGTAGACGACGCCCATTCCGCCCGCGCCGAGCCGTCTGTGAAGCCTGAACGAGCCGACGACGCGCGGGTCCTCGCGCCTCAGGCGCATCATCGCCATGTTCATCCCCGCTGCCCGGTCCGTGTGACGAGCCACAGCTTACGTTTCCGCGGGCCGCCGTGCGCAGAGGCCGCGCCCTCTCGGGGTGATGGATTGTCAGTGCCGGGTGGGAGACTTGAAGGGTGGTCAGGGGGTCGGTGAGCAGGGCGACTTAGGTGTGCCGCGACCTCCAACCACCCGTCGCAGAAGGGGGATTGAACCCGTGAAGGGTGATCGCGTGGAGATAGTCGTGGACGCAGGCGACACGACGCGTACGTATGAAGTGGTGGCGAGCAGGGCGGGGCGCCGGGTGGAGACGGCGGTGCGTCGAGGTGTCGTGGAAGTGAGCGAAGTCACCAGAAACGGATCCGTGGTGCGTACGGCCCGCTTCATGGCGAACCGGGTCCTTGCGCTGGTCGAACAGCCGGTGCCGCGGGAGGACAGCTCGGAGAAAACGGGGTAGACCGGGCGTCCCCTCCGGGAAGACCCCGAGACCTAGGTCCTCGTCTCCACCCAGGGGAGTACTCCGCAGGTGGTGGCTCATCCTCCGGGAGGCCCGGCAATCGGTACGAGGGCATGACGTGCCCGGGGTGGCCACGGGCCTAGATTTGAGGTCAAGCGGCGGGTGCAGCACTCGTCCCCCGAGGTCAGACACCCGCCGCTGCCAACGACAACTGACACAGGTCAGGAGAGGGACCATGGCCCAGACGGCACCGCGGACACTGATCCGCATGCAGGAGCGCACGATGCTGCGTACCCGTCGCCAGGGCCGCCGCCATCCGCTGGTGGCGACACTCATGGCCCTTCCCCTGGCGGCCCTCCTCCTCCTCGTCTTCGACGGCTGGGAGACGGTGGCCACACAGGCGTCGTCCGTGGGCGTGATGCTGGGGCGCTGAGCGGCGACCCCAGGCCCGGAAGAGCGGTCCGGGCGGGGACATCCACCCATGAAACCCCGTGGGGACGGGGGTGCGGCGGACGGCACAAATGCCGGCGCAGCTGGGGAGCTGCGCCGGCATTGCTTTTGCCTCCGGCGGGTTGGGGCGGTCCATAGCCGGCCCCAACCCACCGGAGCGCTCACATCCCCGACGCAGGCCAGCACCTCTCAGCCTGTCCGGCGTTTGAGGACGAGGCCCGTCCAGGGCCGAAGCGGGGGGCCGGGGCGGCAGCCCCCAGGCAGGGCCCGCGCAGACGCCGGAGCACCCGCACAGCCGCGGTACCGATGACCCGGTCCGGCGACGCGGTCACCCCGTACCCTCGGCCCAGACCATCCGCGCACAAGGGACGCCCGTGACCCCGAACCCGCTACTGCCCGACCTCACCGCACGAGCCATAGCCGCGGCTCACTCGCGTACGTCCGCCTGTCCCTGCGGAACAACCGTCACCCTCGCCGAGCGGCCCGACGCCACCGTCGTCCGTCACGCGGACACGGTCGCCAAAGCCCACGCCCCGGGCATCACGGTCACCGACCTGGCGCCCCGCCTGGCCACCGCCACACACCTCCCCGAGATATTCCTGCCCCCGCTCACCACCCGACCCGTCGACCTGCACGACCGGCGCGTGAGCCTGTGGCCGTACGGCACCCCTGTGGACCCGGAAGATCCGGACGCGGCCCCCTGGGAAGCGGCCGCGACCCTGCTCGCCCACCTCCATCGCACCCCCGCACCCACCCCGCTGCCTCCCATGCGCGGACCCGCCAAGGCAGCCCTCGCCCTGTCCCGCCTCCGCGCGACCACCGAGGGCGGCCCCGCCGCCGCGGTCCGCCGCGCCTGGGACGCCCTTCCCTCCTGGGCCCGCGACGAGGCCCCCCAGCCCGACACCGCCACCCTGTGCCACGGTGACCTCCACCTCGGCCAGCTCGTGCGGTACCCGGCCCCGGACGGTCCCTGGCGGCTCATAGACGTTGACGATCTGGGCGTGGGTGTGCCGGCCTGGGACCTGGGCCGGCCGGCCGCCTGGTACGCCTGCGGGTTGCTCCCGCCCGAGGAGTGGAAGCGGTTCCTGGCCGCCTACCGAGCCGGCGGCGGCCCGGCCGTTCCCGCCGACGGTGACCCCTGGCCCGCGCTGGACGTCCCCGCCCGCGCCCTCACCGCGCAGACCGCCGCCCGTGCGATCACCAAGGCCGTGGCCGAGAGGCGTGACCTGGACGAGGTCGAGCAGGCCCTCGTCGACGCCTGTGACCGAATGGCTTCCGTCCCCCCGGAGTTGGTTCGCGAACCGGCGAAGTAGGGTGCAACCGACCGCAGCCGGACAGAGTCTGTCCTGGCGAAACACGAAGCAGGACCGACCGGCGAGGAGTTGAGCCGACCATGCAGTGTCCGAAGTGCCATGCGCCGATGCACACCTACAACCGCAATGGCGTTCAGATCGAGCAGTGCAGTGGCTGCCGCGGGATCTTTCTCGACTACGGCGAGCTGGAGGCGCTGACCCGCGTGGAGTCCCAGTGGTCCCAGCCGGCCCCGCCGCCCCCGGGTGCCCCGCAGGCGTACCCGGCCGCCGCCCCGCAGGCTCCTGCCTGGGGTGCCCCGCACGGTGGCCACCACGGCGGTCACTACGGCCACAAGCGGCACAAGAGCTTCGGCCACATGCTGTTCTCCAGCTGAGCCCATCAGGCCACGAAGAAGCCCCCGGTCGTCTGACCGGGGGCTTCGGAGTGTGGACGATACTGGGATTGAACCAGTGACCTCTTCCGTGTCAGGGAAGCGCTCTCCCGCTGAGCTAATCGTCCTGGCGGGTCGTGATCGACGATCGATCCGAAGATCACGAGTGCTGCGTGCGCGATACTGGGATTGAACCAGTGACCTCTTCCGTGTCAGGGAAGCGCTCTCCCGCTGAGCTAATCGCGCGGGAGGATCCGAAGATCCAGTGGACGATACTGGGATTGAACCAGTGACCTCTTCCGTGTCAGGGAAGCGCTCTCCCGCTGAGCTAATCGTCCTTGGAGGTGGAGACGGGATTTGAACCCGTGTAGACGGCTTTGCAGGCCGTTGCCTCGCCTCTCGGCCACTCCACCAGGAGTGTAGGGGGTCGGGAAGATCCCCTGTTCCTTCGAGCGGACGACGAGGCTCGAACTCGCGACCTCAACCTTGGCAAGGTTGCGCTCTACCAACTGAGCTACGTCCGCTTGTCGTTTCGTTCCGCTCTCACGGCCCGGCGACGAGTTGAACTCTAGCGGATTCCGGGGCCAGCACAAAAACGCGTTTGTGCAGCGTGCTGCGCCTCACCTGCTCAGGGACCCGGCGAAGCCCACCGCAGGGACATGGCCAGGTCACCGGCAGGACACCCGCCATAGACTCGACTGCGTGCCCGACCTCCCTCCTCTCGCCCGCTTCGGCGACCGCGTCGCCACCGGCCTCCTCGATGTCACCAGTGATCCCGCGGCCCTTGACTCCAGTGGCTTCTGGGCCGTCTGCGCCGACTTCGAGGGCGGTCTGACCTGCGCCCGCTTCCGGGACGTACATGAGGAATCCGTGCCCGCGCCCGTGCCGGGTGAGTGGCGGGGCCCCGCGGTCGGTGACTGGACGTCCTCGCTCGATCGCGCGGCGTACACGGCGGGCGTACGGCGCATCCGTGAGCACATCGCGGCCGGCGAGGTGTATCAGGCCAACCTGTGCCGGGTGCTGAGCGCACCCGTCGGGCCGGACGCCGACGTGGACGCCCTGACCGCCCTGTTGGCGCGTGGCAACCCGGCGCCGTATGCAGGAACGATCCGGCTGCCGGAGTGCGGCGTGGAGATAGCCACCGCGTCACCCGAACTCTTCCTGCGGAGTGCGGGGCGGATCGTCGAGTCCGGGCCGATCAAGGGGACCGGGCGCACCGAGGCGGACCTGCTGGAGAAGGACTTCGCCGAGAACGTGATGATCGTGGATCTGGTGCGCAACGACATCGGCCGCGTGTGCGCCACCGGCACGGTGACCGTCCCCGATCTGTGCGCCGTCGAGAAGCATCCCGGGCTCGTGCATCTGGTGTCCACCGTGCGCGGTGAGCTCGCCGAGGGCGCAGGCTGGCCCGAACTGCTCGATGCCGCCTTCCCGCCCGGCTCGGTCACCGGCGCGCCCAAGTCGAGTGCGCTGCGGATCATCGACGCGTTGGAGACGGCGCCGCGCGGGCCGTACTGCGGTGGTATCGGATGGGTCGACGCCGACCGGGGCTTCGGTGAGCTGGCCGTCGGCATTCGTACCTTCTGGATCGACCGGGGCGAGGGGATGCTGCGGTTCGGCACCGGCGCGGGGATCACCTGGGGGTCGGACCCCGAGTGGGAGTGGCGGGAGACGGAGCTGAAGGCGTCCCGGCTGCTCGCGGTAGCGTCGGGTGCGTACGACGTGAGTGGAGAGGGACTGACGACGTACTGTGCCGACCCGGGGGACGCCGCATCGAACAGCGGCTCCGCCGCGGGCCCGACCCGGCCGACTCCACATGCCCGGCCGAATCTTGCGAGGTAGAGACCAGTGAAGCTTTGGCTCGACGGCGAGCTGCAGGACATCGAGTCCGCCCGTGTCTCCGTCTTCGACCACGGGCTGACCGTGGGCGACGGCATCTTCGAGACCGTGAAGGCGGTGCACGGCCGTCCGTTCGCGCTGACCCGGCACCTCGACCGGCTGACGCGCTCGGCGGCGGGACTCGGGCTGCCGGAGCCCGACCACGACGAGGTCCGCCGCGCCTGCGCCGCCGTCCTCGAGGCCAACCCGATGCCGCTCGGCCGGCTGCGTATCACCTACACCGGCGGTCACGGCCCCCTCGGCTCCGACCGCGGCGACCACGGCCCCACCCTCCTCGTCGCCCTCGGCGAGACCAAGCGTCGACCCGACTCCACGGCCGTGATCACGGTTCCCTGGACGCGCAATGAGCGCGGCGCGCTCACCGGCCTGAAGACGACCTCCTACGCCGAGAACGTCGTCGCCCTCGCCCGCGCCCATGAACACGGCGCGACGGAAGCCCTGTTCGCGAACACCGTCGGCCAACTCTGCGAGGGCACCGGCTCGAACGTCTTCGTCGTCCTCGACGGCGAGATCCACACCCCGCCGCTCGCCTCCGGCTGCCTCGCGGGCATCACGCGCGCGCTCACGATCGACTGGACCGGCGCCAGGGAGACCGACCTGCCCATGGACGCGCTGGAGCGGGCCGAGGAGGTCTTCCTCACCTCCACCCTGCGGGACGTCCAGGCCGTGCACCGCGTGGACGACCGCGAACTGCCGGGCGCACCCGGCCCGGTGACCGCCAAGGCCCTGCGGATCTTCGAGGAGCGGTCCGGAGACGACCTGGATCCGTGAGGGCGCGGACACCGGATCGGCAAAGGGCGCGGATAATCGGCTGACCTCGGGCGCCGCGACGGGTAGAACTCCCCTGATGACCACGACCCTGCGGCCGACCGAGCCGCTTCAGCACAACGACGACGGGACGCGTTCGCGCCGCTATCAGGTCTGCGTGAACGGCCGTCCCATCGGGGCCCTCCAGCTCGGGACGCATCCCGTCTTCGGAGACGCGGTGGCCCGGATAGGGCAGCTGCGGATCGAGGAGCCGGACCGGCGCCGCGGCCGCGGCACGGTGGCAGCCCTCGCCGCCGAGGAGGTGGCCAGGGGGTGGGGCTGCCGGCGCATCGAGGTCACCGTCACCGGTGACACCGGACCGGCACTGCGGCTCGCCACGGCCCTCGGCTACGTCGTACGCAACCGCGGCATGGAGAAGCCGCTCGGCACCACCCCGCCCGCCCTGCCCCGGGGCAGCGCGGCGAGGCCCATGACGGAGGCGGAGTACGGGCCCTGGCTGGCCGCCAGCCACGAGGGCTACATCCGGAGCTGGGTCGAGCGCGGGGTCCCGCAGGCCGAGGCCCGGGCCAAGTCCGAACGGGACCACGCCGAACTGCTGCCGGAGGGCCCGCGCACCCCGGACGTGTTCCTCAGCGTCCTCGAACACGAGGGCACGCCGGTGGGCACCCTGTGGGTGGGCACACGCGACGGCTGTGCCTTCGTCTACGACGTGGAGACCGACGCGGCCCACCGCGGCGAGGGACACGGCCGCACGCTGATGCTGGTGGCCGAGGCCTACGCGATCGAGGCCGGACACCGCACCATCGGCCTCAATGTCTTCGCGGGCAACACCCCGGCCGAGCGGCTGTACGAGTCACTCGGCTACGAGACGACGCTCCGGGCCATGTACAAGACGCTGCTGTAGCGGGCCGGTCAGGCGCCCGCGCGCTCGGCCAGCAGCCGATCCACGATCTCCTCGATGCGCTCGCGCAGACCCTCCTGGCTCTTGCCGCCGTCGAGGCGCTCGCCGTCGATCACGTACGTCGGTGTGCCGGTCACGCCGATCGCCTTGCCCTCGGCCTGGTCGGCGTCGACGATCAGGATGTGCCGGCCGTTGATCAGCGCGGTGTCGAACTCCTCGGCGTCCAGGCCGAGTTCCCCGGCCGCCTCGACCAGGAAGGGTTCGCCCTTGCGGTCCAGCTCCTCGACCCGGCCCAGCACGGCCTCGACGTACGGCCACCCCTGCCCCTGCTCAAGAGCCTCCTCGGCGGCCTGCGCCGCGGCGAAGGCGTGCTTGTGCTTCTCCAGCGGGAAGTGCCGCAGCCGCAGCTCCAGCCGGTCGCCGTAGCGGGCGTGCAGGGCACGGAGATCGTCCAGGGCGCTGCGGCAGTCGGGGCACTGGAGCTCGCACCAGACCTCGAGGACGGGGGCGGCAGGACGGGCGGGGGAGGAGTCGCTCATGGCCCCAGTCTCCCAGCCCCGGCCCGCACGACCCAATCCGACCTGGGGCTTCGGGCCGGGGCGGCCCGGGCGGCACGACCCCGACCGGGACCTGCGGAGGAGATGACCCGGAGATGTCCCTGATGTCGGGCCGAGGCATGGCCGGGCGGGGTTGCCACGGTGCAGGATGGAAGGGACGAAGTGCCCTGACCCGACCCGGCATGCCTGGAGGCACGGATGATTGCCGAGACCGTTTGTTCAGCCGTCGCCGCGGCCGGCCTGGGCATCGCGGCGGTCACGGCGTACCGCAAGCGTTTCCTCGCGGCTACGCGCATCGCCGCTTACTCACTGGTGCCCCTCGGCCTGGTCATGACCGGAGTCGTCGACTGGCTGGCGGACACCGCGTTCAGCCCGACGGCCTGGGCGGGCTTCGGAGTCCTGGGTGTGTCCTGGCTGCTGTTCGCGACCACCCGTGCGGTGGATCGCCGCCGCGGCGGCACCCGCAAGGAGCGCAAGGAGCGCAAGGAGGCGGGCGCCGCAGCCCAGCGCGACGCGGTGGCTCCGGCGGCCTCGGCGCCCTCGCTCGGCGCGGGCACCCGTCAGTCGACCCGGCCCGCGACCGCACCCCGGACGGACGCATCATCGGACGACTTCAGCGACATCGAGGCCATCCTCAAGAAGCACGGCATCTGACCGCCGCACGCCGGACTGAAACGACACAGTGGGTCGCCGCCCGGCCGTAAGCGATCACGACTCGAACCGGACATCACGGAATCCAGCGAACTCCCGCTCATTCCGGGCGTGTTGATCGCCAGGGAAGGCGTATTTACGCCATCATCACCCGCGAGATGCTGGACACGACACAAAGCGAGGCCGCGCCACCTCAGGACGAGCCTCGCGGGTGCCTCTTCGCCCTTTCCCAGCCACCGCTGATGATCTTCCTTGCGGTGATCGGGTGTCTGCTACTCATGGCTGCGCTGCACGATCTGCTGCTGCTCTGAGCCGTACCCGCGGCCCCCGGCGCCACCCGCCGGGGCCCGCGTCGACACAGGGTCCGGATGGAGTCCTACCTGTGCCGCGCCGGACGCCCCGCCCTCACGGCTCAGCCGGCCGCTTCCTTGCGTCGCGCCCGGTATGCGGCCACATGCAGACGGTTTCCGCAGGTACGGCTGTCGCAGTAGCGCCGTGAACGGTTGCGGGAGAGATCCACGAAGGCGTGCCGGCAGTCCGGCGCCTCGCATCGCCGCAGCCGCTCCTCCTCCCCGGCCACCACGAAGAACGCCAGCGCCATGCCGCCGTCCGCCGCCAGATGGTCGGCGACCGAGGCGCCGGGCGCGAAGTAGTGCACATGCCAGTCGTAGCCGTCGTGGTCCGTCAGTCGCGGGGTGGTGCCCGCGGCGGCGACCAGTTCGTTGATCAGCCCCGCGGCGGTCCGGGCGTCCGTCGCCGCGAAGATCGCGGCGAACCGCCCGCGCACCTTGCGCACCGCCGACAGATCGAACTCCGACAGCACCCCAACGTCGCTGATTTCGTGCTTTCGCACGAAATCTCCGAGAGCCGCGACGTCCGGCAGGCCCTCCGGGGTCTCGTCGTCCTCCGGTGCGGTGTTCACCAGCTCCACCACGGCGTCGAGCGCACACCGGGTGTCATGGGTGATCAGCACGATTCGCTCCCTGGCCTGGTGGTCGGGCGGGGTGCCCGCCGATGCTGGCCGATGGTAGTGGCTCACAGAGCCCTCACACGGGCCGCGCCCGCACGCGGCTTCGAATACAACGCCGCAGCGGCGCCGACGCTTCCCGCCTGCGAGCCGCCCAAGGGGCCCTTGACGCCCCACGGGCCCCGCCGGTCACACGCACACCAACGCCGCCCCCGCGGAGCGGAGACGGCGCTGCTGCGTGCCATATGCGGTTGTCTTGGCCCGAGCCGTCTCCCCGAGTCGACGGCGCCGGGCGGCTTCGTGGGGCCTCGCCCTAGCTTTCCGCCAGGATGTGGGAGAGCTCCTGATCGAGATCGAAATGCCGATGTTCCGTGCCGGGAGGCACGGCGGCATCCGTCCGCTTCAGGAACGACTCCAGAGCCCGTGCAGGGGCCTCGAGCAGCGCCTCGCCCTCCGGAGAGCTCAGCGCGATGCAAACGACGCCCTGACCATGACTGCGCGATGGCCAGACGCGGACGTCGCCGGTGCCGGTGGGCCGGTGCAGGCCCTCGGCGAGGAGGTCGCGGGCGAACACCCACTCGACGGTCTCCTCGGCTCCGGTGTGGAAGGTGGCGTGCACGGCGTAGGGGTCGGCCGTGTCGTACCGCAGGCCTGCGGGGACAGGCAGGGAGGACTCGCTCGACACAACGAGGCGCAGGTGCAGCTCGCAGCTGACCGTGGTGTTCATAAGCGCCAGGGCCTTTCGCTCAGTGTGCGCTCGGGGATTCGCACGTCGGCGAAATCGACATGCCACCTACGGTGCCGTTGTAAACCCCTCTGAGTGTTTTGCGTGGCTTTACGTAACTCTTCCGGCCGAGAACCTGTTCGCGAGGTACGCCCATTCCGGTGACTCGATTCGGTCCGGTAGGGTTTGGCCGTATGAATACGGGGAGTAACGAGCCGGGCAACGTTGCCGTGGCTACCAACGAGGTCGAAGTGGACGGTGTGAAGGACGACGGCGAGCAGGGGCTCGGGTCGAGAGCGCCGGAGTTCGTCAAGGCGCGTAGAGCGCTGCATCTGAGCTGGCAGGTGGGCGTCTTCATCATCGGCCTGGCCATAGTCGGCGCCGGCATCGTCCTGCTGCCGTTGCCGGGTCCGGGATGGGTGATCATCTTCGCTGGCATGGCGGTCTGGGCGACCGAGTTCGTGTGGGCCCAGCTCGTGCTGCGCTGGACCAAGCGCAAGGTCACCGAGGCGGCCCAGAAGGCCCTCGATCCGAAGGTGCGGCGCCGCAACATCATCCTGACGTCGATCGGCCTCGTGATCGTGGGCGCGATACTCGGCTTCTACCTCTGGAAGTTCGGCTTCGTCATGCCCTGGAAGATCAAGGACCAGTGATCCGCGAGGGGGTGCGGACGCCGGCCGGGGCGGCTTCGCGCTGGTCACACGCACCCCCTGACATGGGGTAATGTTCTCCGTGCGCCCGGGCGATTAGCTCAGTGGGAGAGCGCTTCGTTCACACCGAAGAGGTCACTGGTTCGAACCCAGTATCGCCCACCCGGATCCGACGGCCCGTCTGCGACAACGCAGGCGGGCCGTCGGTTTTTGCGTACCGCGCACCTCGATGCGGGTCTCATGGGTGAAGCCCCGTAGGGCCTCGCCCCGTCGCGAGATCACGTTCCGTCAGCTCACCGGCGACCGGACCGCCCCTGGCCGGCCGATGCCCGCCTACGGGCCGCCCACTCCCCGTTCGGCCCATCGACCGCACGCCCCTCACCTGCGGCATCGCGTCCCCGGCCCGGCCGCTCCGCCCTCACGCGCCGTCAACTCGCCCCGCAGGCCCGCAAGAAATTCCTGTCCGAATCATTGACGCACTCCGAGGCCCTTCGTACCTTGTGCCAGCAAGCGCTTACTTGAAACGATTCATGCAGGCGGTATCGACACTGCGGGGAGGGCCCGACTGTGGGAACCAACAGGAATGTCGACAGGCGCACGATCCTGAAGGCGGCAGGCGCCACGGCTGCCACACTCGGACTGGCCGCGACCACGGCGTGCGGCGGCGACGGGGGAGCCGCCGCCGACGGGACGGTGACGATCCGTTACGCATGGTGGGGTGCCGAGGATCGCGCTCAGCGCATCAACAAGACCATCGCGCTCTTCGAGAAGAAGTACCCGAAGATCAAGGTCAAGACCGACTTTCAGCCGTACAGCGACTTCTGGAAGAAGTTCAACACCCAGGCTTCCGAGGGGAATCCGCCGGACGTGTTCCAGAATGCCATCGGATTCCTGCGTAAATACGACGCGAAGAATGTGCTGCTCGATCTCGGTGAGCAGGTCGAGGCCGGCAACCTCTCCATGGACGGCTTCCGCGCGGGCCTGGAGAAGTTCGGTGAGATCGACGGAAAGCTCCTCGGTGTCCCGGTCGGCTCCAACTCCATGGCCCTCGTCATCGACAAGCCCGTCTACACCAAGGCGGGGGTGAAGCCGGAACAGGGCTGGACCTGGGACGACTTCGACGCGGCGATGAAGAAGATCCGCGACAGGACGGGGCGCGCGGGCGACAGCGGCATGTACGGCGTCATGTACCTCTACGACCTCTACCTGCGCCAGAACGGCAAGGCCTTCTTCACCGAGGACGGACTCGGCTTCACCGAGGCGGACCTGACCAACTGGTGGACCAAGGCCGAGAAGGGCGTCGAGGAGGGCGTCTACGCCGACGCCAAGAAGGTGGCCCAGATCAAGCCCAAGTCGGCCGTTTCCGCCGAGCTCGCCGGTGGCGAGTTCACCTGGGACAACTTCACCGTGCGCTACACCTCCGAGGGCAAGAGCGAGTACGGCCTCGCGCCCATCCCGACGACGGACGGCAAGAAGACCGGCCAGTACCTCGGCTCCCTGATGCTCAGCGCCTCCAGGCGCACCGAGCACCCGAAGGAGGTCGCCCAGTTCATCGACTTCATGGTGCACGACCCCGAGGTCGCCAAGATCATGGGCTACGACCGGGGTGTACCCGCCACCCAGGCCCAGTTCGACGCGTTCCAGCCGACGGACGAGGTCAACAAGGGGATCGCCGCCTACGAGACCTCCCTCGTCGAGGCGGGCGTCCTGGAGCCGATCACCCCGCACCCGAACGGCGCGGACATCTGTGAGGCCGCGTTCCTGCGCATCGCCGAGGAACTCGCGCTCGGCAAGCGCTCGGTCGACGAGGCCGTCAAGCAGTTCTTCACCGAGTCGAAGACGGCTCTCGTCGTCTGATGGGGATGACCGTGACACACGCCCCCGCGATGGAGGGCCTGACCAAGGACTCCGAGCCGCGGCACGGACCGGTGAAGCCCGAGCGGCCCGCCGCCCTCAAGCGGCGGGTCCGCCGCGAGAACCTGGCCGGCTATCTCTTCATGTCCCCTTGGATCGCCGGGTTCCTGCTGCTCACCGCGGGCCCGATGGTCGCCTCGCTCTATTTCGCCTTCACCGACTACAACCTCTTCGACGCGCCCCAGTGGATCGGTCTCGACAACTTCTCCGAGATGTTCGGCGATCCCCGCTGGCGCCACTCGGTACAGGTGACGCTCTGGTACGTCGTCGTCGGCACGCCCCTGAAGCTGCTCGCGGCGCTCGGCGTGGCGCTGCTCCTCGCGCAGAAGCGGCGCGGCCAGGCCTTCTACCGGGCCGCCTTCTACGCGCCGTCGCTGATCGGGGCGAGCGTCTCCGTCGCGATCGTATGGAAGGCGATCTTCTCGGACGACGCGATCGTCGACCGGACCCAGAAGATCTTCGGGATCGACGTCGGCGGCTGGACCGGTGACCCGGACCTGATCATCTACAGCCTGGTGGCGCTCACCGTCTGGCAGTTCGGCGCCCCGATGGTCATCTTCCTCGCCGGCCTCAAGCAGGTCCCGCGCGAGCTGTACGAGGCGGCCGAGGTCGACGGGGCGGGCAAGTTCCGCCGGTTCTGGAACATCACCCTGCCGATGATCTCTCCGGTCCTCTTCTTCAACGTCCTGCTGGAGACCATCCACTCCTTCCAGATCTTCAGCTCGGCGTACATCGTCGGCGGCGGCGCCGGAGGCAACGCCTGCGGTCCGGCCGACGGTTCGATGGTCTACACCTGCTACCTGTACGTCCAGGGCTTCGAGAACAGCCGGATGGGCCTGGCGTCCGCCATGGCGTGGATGCTGCTCGTCGCGGTCGCCCTGGTCACGGCGGTGCTGTTCTGGTCCCAGAAGCGCTGGGTGCACTACGAGGAGGGCGCCCGATGAGCACCCCCGATCTCTCGACCGCGCGGGCCGGGGCGCTGCGCCGCAGGCTGCCCGGCTCCGTCGCCTGGCACCTGGGGTCCCTGCTCGTTCTCGCGGTGATCCTCTATCCGGTGATCTGGGTCATCGGCGGCTCCTTCAAGAACAGCGAGGACATCGTCGGCAGCCTGGACCTCTTCCCGGGCGACCCGATCCTGTCCAACTACACGAGCCTCGCCGACGGCATCGCCGACATCTCCATCTCCACCTTCTTCCTCAACTCGCTCTTCCTCGCGGTCGGCTCGGTGATCGGGATCGTGGTGTCCTGCTCGCTGACCGCCTACGCCTTCGCGCGGATCAGGTTCGCGGGACGGAATCTGCTCTTCACGCTGATGATCGGCACGCTCCTGCTGCCGTATCACGTGCTGCTGATCCCGCAGTACGTGCTGTTCCGCAACATGGAGCTGATCAACACCTACACCCCGCTGCTGCTGGGGAAGTACCTCGCCACGGAGGCGTTCTTCGTCTTCCTGATGGTGCAGTTCATGCGGAACCTGCCCAAGGAACTCGACGAGGCGGCCCGGCTCGACGGCTGCGGGCACTTCCGGATCTACTGGTCGATCATGCTGCCGCTGTGCCGGCCGGCCCTGATCACCAGCGCGATCTTCACCTTCATCAACTCATGGAACGACTTCATGGGCCCGCTGATCTATCTCAACGAGCCCGACAAGTACACCGTCTCCCTCGGTCTGAAGATGTTCGTCGACCAGGAGGGCCTGGCGAACTACGGCGGCATGATCGCCATGTCGCTGGTCGCCCTGCTGCCGGTGCTCACCTTCTTCCTCGCCTTCCAGCGCTACCTGATCGACGGTATGGCGACGTCCGGACTGAAGGGCTGAGGGGGCGGTCGCGTTGGCTCAAGCGCGCGTGAAAGCTCGTCCGGCCGGCGGGGAGTCGGTCTTCGCCGAGCGGTTCGGTGTGTTCGCCGAGTGCCTGCTCACCGGGGTGTGGATCGCGGTGGCCGCCTTGGGGGTGGTCACCCATCCGGCCGCCTTCGCCGCCGGGGCGCGGCATCTGCGGCGCCGTATCGCCCACGAGGACGGAGGGCTGCGGGAGTTCGTCGCCGACTTCCGGGTCGCCCTGCGCCGCGGATGGGTCGTCGGGCTCGCCGGGTGGGCCGTGGTGGCCGCGGTCTGGATCGACGTCCAGGCCGTGCGCGCCGGGATTCCCGGTGGGCCGCTCGTCGGGGCGATCGGGGTGTGCGCGCTGATCGGTGCCGTCGTGGCCCTGCTGCGGGCGGCGGCCCTGTGGACGCCGGGCGCCGGCTGGTGGGCGCTGCTCGCCGGCGCCGGGCGTCGTACCGTGCTCGATCCCGCCGGGTCGTTCCTGATCATCGGCGGGCTGGCCGTCGTGGCCGCCTCCGCCTGGTTCGCCGCGCCGCTGGCGGTGCCTGTCCTCGGGGCCGTCGTGGCGGCGGCCGTCGCCGTGGAGGAGCGGTACCGGCACCGCTGACGAGCGGTGTCTTTCCCAAGGTCGGTGCCCTGAGCGCCGTACCTCTCTCTGTCATGCCCTTGACCATCCCCTTGCACCCGCACGGAAAGGAAAGGCCATGTCCCCCATCCCTCGCAGGTCCCTCCTCAAGGCGGCCGCCGTCGCCGGAGCCGCCGCTCAGTTCAGCTGGGCGCTGGGCGCGAAGGACGCACAGGCCGCACCCGGCGCCGAAGCCGCCGACGCGGACCCCGTGACCCTCGACTGGCTGGAGGACGGCGGCCTGGGCGCCGCACCCGGCTCCACCGTCGGTGTCCCCTGGCCGAAGGGCGCGTACCAGGAAGAGCAGACGTTCGCGCTGACGGACGCCGACGGCAAGGCCGTCCCCGTGCAGTCGTGGCCGATCGCCTACTGGCCGGACGGATCCCTCAAGTGGACGGCCCACGCGGTGAGTTCGGGCAACGGCAAACTCACGTTGAGCCCTGGTGAGGCCACCGCCCCGGCCAAGAAGGTCACCGTCGACAAGAGCGGCGGCACCATCGACGTCTCGACCGGTGTCATCACCGCGAGGATCGGCAAGTCCGGCGCGACCCTCGTCAAGTCGGTCAGCCGTGGCTCCACGGAGATCGCAAAGAACGGCCGGCTGGTGCTGATCCGCCAGCCGGAGATCGAGGACGAGGACCAGGGCGCGGTCAAGACGGAGCGCTTCGAGGGCGCGATCTCCGAGGTCACCGTCGAGCAGGAGGGACCCGTCCGCGCGGTCGTCCGCATCGACGGCAAGCACCGCAAGGGCAGCCGGAGCTGGCTCCCCTTCTCCATCCGGCTCTACTTCTACGCCGGCGCCGACTCCTTCCGCATGGTGCACACCATCACCTACGACGGCACGCAGGAGCCGGGCAGGGCGAGCGGAGACTTCATCCGGGGCATCGGGGTGCGCTTCACCGTGCCGATGCGCGACGAGTCGTACGACCGCCACATCCGCATCGGCGGCGAGGGCACCGGCATGCTCCGCGAGGCCGTCAAGGGCATCACCGGACTGCGCCGCGACCCGGGGGCCGCCGTACAGGCCGCGCAGTTCGCGGGGGAGAGGCTGCCCGACCCCGCCACCTGGGACCAGCGGGTCACCACCCGTCTCCAGTACATCCCCGAGTGGGGCGACTACACCCTCTCCCAGCTCTCCGCCGACGGCTTCACGCTGCGCAAGCGCACGAAGAAGGGCTACGGCTGGATCGGTGCCGGCGGTGGCAGGCGGGCCTCCGGATTCGCCTACGTCGGTGGGGTCAGCGGCGGACTCTCCTTCGGGCTGCGGGACTTCTGGGAGAAGTACCCCGCCCAGCTCGACATCCGCGACGCCCACACCGACCACGCCGAGGTCACCATGTGGCTCTGGTCGCCCGAGGCCCAGCCCATGGACCTGCGCTTCTACCACGACGGCATGGGCCAGGACACCTACCCCGAGCAGCTCGAAGGCCTCAACATCACCTACGAGGACTACGAGCCGGAGTTCGGGACGCCGTACGGCATCGCTCGTACGTCGGAGCTGTTGTTCTGGGCCAACGAGTCGACGCCGTCACCGGAGGCGCTGGCTCAGCAGGTCGAGGCCGTACGGGTGCTGCCGCAGCTCGCCGCCCCGCCCGCGCAGCTCATCAAGGCCAAGGTCTTCGGGCCGGGGCTGTACTCCGAGCCGGACCGCTCCACCCCCGCGAAGGCCAAGATCGAGGACCACCTCGACTTCCTCTTCACCTACTACAAGGACCAGGTGGAGCAACGCCGTTGGTGCGGCTTCTGGGACTACGGCGACATCATGCACACCTACGACACCGTCAGACACCAGTGGCGGTACGACATCGGCGGCTACGCCTGGGACAACTCCGAGCTCTCACCCGACCTGTGGCTCTGGTTCGCATACCTGCGCTCCGGCCGAGCGGACATCTTCCGCTTCGCCGAGGCGATGACCCGGCACACCGGCGAGGTCGACGTCTACCACCTCGGCGAGTGGGCCGGCCTCGGCACCCGGCACGGCGTCCAGCACTACGCCGACAGCGCCAAGCAGCAGCGCATCGCCAACACCACCTACCGGCGCTACTACTACTTCCTCACCGCCGACGAGCGGGTCGGCGACCTCATGCACGCCAACGTCGACTCCGACGAGACGTTCCTCGTCCTCGACCCCATCCGCAAGATCCGCACCGAGCCGTACACGCCCGACCGGCACGCGCTGTCGATCGGCTTCGGCACGGACTGGAGCGGGCTGGTCTCGGCCTGGCTGACCGAGTGGGAGCGCAGGGGCCCCAAGTGGGAGAAGGCCAAGGCGCGGGTGCTGTCGACGATGGAGACGATCGCCGCGCAGCCGAACGGGTTCGTGCAGGGGAGCGGGCTGTACGACCTCGACACGGGCAGGTTCGCGATCGCGTCCCAGCCGGTGGTCGGGGTCTCGCACCTCTCCGCGGTCTTCGGCCTCAACGAACTGTGCGCCGAGCTCATCGACCTCGTCGACATGCCGGAGTTCAACGACGCGTACTTCGACTACTGCCGCCACTTCAACGCCACGAAGGCGGAGCAGGCGGCGCGGTACGGGTCCAACTTCGGTTCCCTGCTGCTGTTCCAGGGCCACTCGCGGCTGGACGCGTACGCGGCCGTGCAGACCGGGGACGCGAAGCTCGCCACCCGTGCGTGGGAGAAGTTCTACAACTCCGACGGGTACAAGGAGTCGGCGCCCTGGAAGACGGAGTCGCTGAGTGGGCCGGTGGCGCTGGTGGCGGGGAGTGAGGCGAGCTGGGTGTCGACCAACGACACCGCGCTGTACGGCCTGGCTGCCATCGAGAACCTGGCGTTGTTGGGGGACAGGATGCCGTAACGGGTAGTGGGGAACTGCGGGTCCGTTGTGGCTGGTCGCGCAGTTCCCCGCGCCCCTTTCAGGAGCGTTTCAGTGCATGTTGCCCAGGAAGTCCCGCATCTTTCGGGCGTCCCTGAGGCGTTGCTCGTACGTCGCTCCTATGGCGAGGAGCAGGAGACCGGCCAGGGCGGGCGGTACCCAGCGGGGGAGTGCGTCGGTCACCTGGGCGATGTGCGGGGCTAGTTCGTGCAGGGCGTCCAGGGCGAGCACCGTGCCGCCGAGCAGCAGCGGTGCCTTGAGGTGGTGCCGGGCGCCCAGCAGGGTGACCGCCAGGGCCGCGAGGCCCAGCAGCAGGGGACGCGTCCAGTGCGCGTCGCTCCAGGCCGTGAGGAGGCTCGGCACGAGGGTGGCGGCGAGACCGGGGCCGTACGCCGTCCAGGACGGGACCTCGGGGTCGCGGCGCCTGCGCAGGGCGCCGACGAGCAGCGCCGGGACGCTGACCGGCAGGGTGTACGCCTCCGGTGTCCCGACGTCCCAGGCCGCGAGGCGTACCCACGTGGCCAGGACGAAGAGCGCGGCCGAGGCATAGGAGAGGTGGCGGCGGTCGGGGCGGATCGCGGTACCGGCGGTGATCACACCGCAGAGCGCCAGCACCAGGGCGAGCATCGGCAGATCGGCGGCGGCCGCGGCCAGTCCGACGGCGAGCAGTGCGGCGAGCGCTCCCGTCACCTCGACCGGGATCGTCGCCCGCGCGTCACCGAGCCGCAGCGCGAGCAGCGCCGCCGCCACCGGGACCGCCAGGACCGGCAGGGCGATGTACTGCGGCTCCCAGCCGGCCGCGGCACCGGTGGCACAGGCGAGCGCGGTGGCGTACGCGAGCGCGGTCGGGGCCGTGACCGGGGCCAGGTGCGACTTCCAGGACGCCGCCGCGAAGAGGGCGGTCAGAGCCGCGAGTACGGCGAGGGTGGCGGCCTCGGCGGTCAGGGAGAGGAAGGCCAGGGGGAGGGAGGTGAGGAGGGCGAGGACCGTGGCGGTCGCGCGCGAGGTGGGGAAGGCAACCGCCGGGGCTGTGGCCTCCGCGGGCTCCTCCGCCGTTTCCGGCTGCTCGGAGGGTCGTATCCACGCGGCTGCCGCGAGTGCGCCGGCTGTGGTGAGGGCGAGAGCCACCAGGCCCACGGCATAGGGGACTTCGAGCACCGGCGGAAGGACGAGTGCCGTCGCCCACGCCGTCACCAGCACACCGGTCAGGGCCCGAGGCCGCCAGACCGCATTACGCACCGCGAGGAGCAGTACCACGGCGACGACCGCCAGGACGACGGGTACCGTCTCCGCGTCCGGCGGCCACGGTGCGTCGACCGCCACCGCCTCGCGTACGCTCCCCGGCGTCCCGGACCACACCTGCTCCGCCCACGCGACCGGACCCACCAGCGAGATCCCCAGCACCGGCAGCGTCCACAGCAGGGCGAGACCCTGTACGGCGACGGAGGCCCGAGCGAATCCGCCGCGGACCGTCTCCGGCAGCCGCTCCAGCCGTACCGCGGCGAGCAGGGCGATCCCGCACACCAGGTACGCCGGAACCGTCCACGCGTCCGGCAGCACCGAGCGGGCCGTGCCGCCGAGCGCGGCGACCGTGAGGAGACCGGCGGTGACACTGAGGCCGACCGCCTGCTTCCCGGCGACCTCCTGCCGCGCCGCCGCGACCGCGATGCCCGCGGCCAAGAGGAGGAGCGCCGCCGCACGGGCGGCGGCGCTCGGGCCGGTGGCCGTCCAGGACAGCCAGCCGGCGGCCCAAACGCCCCAGGCACCCAGACCGTACGCGCCGACAGCGGCGGTGATCCGTACGGACCCGGTGGGCACCTTGAGCGCCACACCCGTGTCGAGACCGGCCGTCACCAGCACGGCGGCCGTGACGCCGTACAGACCGGCGTCGGCCGCCACCGCCCAAAGAACGAGGGGCAGTTGGGCGGCGGTCAGTGCGGCGGGCAGAGGCAGACGCAGCTCGGAGGTGCGCGGCAGCAGGCCGTACGCCGCCCACAGGGCCGCCAGCACCGCCGAGGCGGCGGCGACATAGCCCGTGGGGTCCACGTCGGTCAGGGCGACCTGGTGCAGCGCGTACGCGTCGAGCACGGTCAGCGCGAGCCCGAGGCCCGCCACCGCCTCGGCCGTCGACCGCAGCCCGTGCTTCAGCAGCGGCACCGGCGCGGCCAGCACCGCCACCGTGACCCCGCCGAGCACCAGGGCACGCCCGGCGATCCCCATGTGCCCCCAGCTGACCAGCGTGAACGCCATCGCGGCGATGGTGAGCAGGACCCCGCCCAGCACCAGCAGGACGTTCTGGACCCGGGGCGCCGAGGCCTCGGGGCGCGGGGATGCGACGGGGGCCGGGGTGATGGGCCGGGGCGTCGCTTGCAGTGCGGTGACCAGCCAGGCCCGGCGGTGCAGCAACTGGGCGCGGCGGGCGTCCAGTTGGCGCAGCTCGAGGTCGAGGAGCCGCAACTCCTCGGCCGGCGGCGGAAAGTGCGTCATGTCTGGAGTGTGGCCCGCGTCACGTCGTACGGCATGAGTCCGGGTACTCAGAACGTACTCAGGTGCGACGGAAACCCACTGACCGGGGGCACACTCGGCCCATGGACTGGAGCCGCTACCGCTTCCGCAGCCTGTGGGCCCTGCCCGCGCCGCCCGCCGCCGTCTACGACGTGCTGGAGCAGGCCGAGGACTACCCCCGCTGGTGGCCGCAGGTGCGAGAGGTGACCAAACTCGATGACACCACCGGCGTGATCACGATCCGCTCCGTCCTGCCGTACGACATGGTCTTCACCGCGCGCGAGGTGCGGCGGGACCGGGAGGCCGGAGTGCTGGAGATCGCCATGTCCGGTGACATCGACGGCTGGGCGCGGTGGACCCTCATCCCGCAGGGCGGCGGGACCCTGGCTCGCTACGACCAGGTCGTCGAGGTGAACAAGCCGTTGCTCAGGCGGTTCGCGGTGCCCGGGAGGCCGGTCTTCCGTGCCAACCACCGGCTGATGATGCGCGCCGGCCGGCGCGGACTGCTGGCGTACCTGGCCGGCGGTCGGCAAGCGGTTTGAAGGAAACGCGCGGGGGCCTGTATTGTTCAGTCCGTTCCCGGGCGATTAGCTCAGTGGGAGAGCGCTTCGTTCACACCGAAGAGGTCACTGGTTCGAACCCGGTATCGCCCACCGGGGAAAGGCCGGTCCGCCATCGCGGACCGGTCTTTTTGTGCGGCTGGTGCAGTCAGGCCGCCGCCGGCATGTCCGGGCGCAGTGGCCACGCCGGGTCCACCGCCTCCTCGCTGCCGCTGCGTGCGAACCACGCCTGCAAGCCGCGTGCCTGTGCCGCGTGCCACACCGCCTGGAGGGTGTGCAGCTCGGCGGGGGACAGGCGCTCGAGGCGGGCCGCGAATCGGCGCCCCACCGCTCGTACGACCTCCAGGGAGGCCAGCGCGTCGGCCCCCGCGTCGTGCGCGCCGTCCAGCGTGACGCCGTAGTGCGCGCACAGGTCGGTCAGAGTGCGCCGGCCCTTTCGATAGCGGTCCAGATGTTTGTCGAGAACCCGCGGGTCGAGCACCAGCAAGGGCGTCGTCTCGAACCAGCGGTCCAGCGACGACGCACGATGCCGGCGCAACTCGCGGTCCAGCAGCGTCAGATCGAACGGCGCGTTCATCACCACTATGGGCCTGGCCACCGCCGCCTGTCCGGCCAGCTCCTCGGCTATCTCCTGCATCACCGGCGCCGGCCACCGGCCATTGCGCTGGAGATGATCCTGCGTCAGTCCGTGCACCGCCGTCGCCGCCTCCGGCACCGGCACACCCGGGTTCACCAGCCACTGGGTCATCCGCGGCCGGGTCCCCGGGGCGTCCTGGACGACGACGGCCGCCGAAACGATCCGGTCGGTCTCGACGTCCACACCTGTCGTCTCCGTGTCGAATGCCGCCAGCGGGCCTTCATACCAGCACGCCATATCCACACAACCCCTCGTTCACCCACGGCAGCTGACGTACCGTCTTCTGCCCGTTTGGTGATACCCGGCCCGTTTGCGGCGTACGCCGGGAGGACACAACAGGAGTGCGGGTCTTTGCAGTTCAGCGGCCCGGTACGGGGATTCACTTGGCTTGGAAGGCTGTTTGGTCATGGCGATAGCGCAGCCCGAACGGGGCGGGCTGCTGCCCGAGCGTACGGGCCCCCATCGCGGTTCACTCGCCACCACCGCCTGCATGGAGACACTGCAGGTGGGCTATCTGCACGCCGTCGCGGCGGCGGCCGGATGCTCGCTGTCGCAGCCGTTTCCGGACAACGGCATCGACTGGCACGTCAGCCACAGCGCGCCCGGCCACACGGTCGACGACGAGGTCACCATCAAGGTGCAGCTGAAGGCGACGTACCAGCTGGCGCCGAACCCGCCCGGCCGCTTCTTCTCGTTCACGCTCGACAACGACCATCTGGCGAAGCTCGCCCGCACCCCGGTCTCGGTGCACAAGATCATGGTCGTGATGATCGTTCCACGGTCGCAGGAGCAGTGGCTGCGGGCCGGCCACGACCGGCTCGACCTGCGGCACTGCTGCTACTGGGTCAACCTGGCCGGGCAGCCGATCACCGGGCGGCGTCGCACCACCGTGCGGATACCGACCTCACGCATCTTCGACGACCGGGCGCTCTGCGAGATCATGACGCGGGTCGGAACGGGAGGCAAACCATGACGCATCGCCCCCTGGAGGAGCCGGTACGACCAGCGAGGCCGCACCCGGTCGAAGCGTCCTGGGACCGTCCCCCCGAGCCCGGCGAGGTCGACCCGGCCGTGCTCAGCGCCCTGCTGCACCGGCATGGCTGGCAGCGGCGCGGGGGAGCGGCGGGGCGGTACGGCCGCTGGACGCCGCCCGGTCCGGGTGGCGGCGGCACCAGCCTGCTCGTCCCCGAGTCCCGCGCCTTCCCCGACAGCGACGACCTGCTCGGCGAGGCGCTGGTCGCCCTGTCCCGCAGCGGCATGCCCTCCGCGCGCGAGGTGCTGGTCGGACTCGCCGTGCCCAGCGACGAGGTCCGCTGGTGGCGGGACACGCCGAGGGGGCCGGCCGGGGCCGCGCCCTGGACCGTCGAGGAGGAACTGCGCACCGCCGCCCGCCAGATGCTGCTCGCCGCGGGGCTCGCCACCCGCGCGCGTGCGGGCTATTACGGCGCCCGGCACCGCCGCTCGGCCGCCGCGATGCTGGAGAGCGTCCTCGTCGGCGCCGCGTCGGGCGGGCGCGGCCTCGCCGCCTTCGTGCCGGTCGGCACCGGGCGGCCCCTCGCCGTACGCCTCCACCAGGCTCTGTACGCCGCCCGAGAGGCCATCGACTACCAGCGGGCCACGGGCGGCATGGACGCCTTCGACGGCGCCGTCGAGGCCGGCGTCAGCCGCGAGCTGACCGAGGCCCTGATCGTCCTCGTCCGCGGTACGGAGGGCGCGCGCATCGCCGTCGAGTGGGCGCCCGCGGCCGGCGTGCCCGAGGACTGCGGGGCCGGTGTCGAGCCGGTCGAGTTCTCGCCGGGCGATCTGCCCGTGCTGCGGGAGGCAGGTGCCCGCTATCTGCGCGAGGAGCCGTCCGTGCCGGTCAGGCTCACCGGCGCGGTCGTACGGATGCGCAGGTCGGGGCCGCGCGGGGAGGGCACCGTACGGCTGCGTGTCCTCGCGGGAGCCGAGGTCCCGCACGTCCGGCTGACCCTGGACGAGGAGGCGTACCGCATAGCCGGGCACGCCCATCTCGTCGGCCTGCCGGTGCGTGTGCACGGCCGCCTGGAGAGCCGCGGCGGCTTCCGCAAGGTCACCGGGGCCTCCGGAGTCGTACCGGTACAGGTGGACGAGGCCGAGCGGGACCGGCTGATGAAGTCGCTCCAGGAGGATCTGGACTTCTTCGAGGAGGCGTGCGGCGGGGAGGATGCCGGGGACTGACGGGGGCCCGGGGCTGAGGGAGCGGGCGTGCTGATGACCGTTTCGCGGTCGGGCGTCCGGGGTCGGTACGATCGCGTAATGCGCGCGCTCCTGGTATGGCGCCGCACCCCACCTTCAGTCAGGAGAGACCGGTGTCAGACGTCCGTGTGATCATCCAACGCGATTCCGAGCGGGAAGAACGCGTGGTGACGACGGGCACTACGGCCGCCGACCTCTTCGCCGGCGAGCGCTCGATCATCGCCGCGCGCGTGGGCGGCGAGCTCAAGGACCTGTCGTACGTGCTCTCCGACGGCGAAGAGGTCGAGGGCGTCGAGATCTCCTCCGAGGACGGTCTGGGCATCCTTCGCCACTCCACGGCGCACGTGATGGCGCAGGCCGTGCAGGAGCTCTTCCCCGACGCCAAGCTGGGCATCGGCCCGCCGGTCAAGGACGGCTTCTACTACGACTTCGACGTCGAGAAGCCGTTCACGCCCGAGGATCTCAAGGCCATCGAGAAGAAGATGCAGGAGATCCAGAAGCGCGGGCAGAAGTTCGCCCGCCGCGTCGTCACCGACGAGGCCGCCCGCGAGGAGCTCGCCGCCGAGCCCTACAAGCTGGAGCTGATCGGCCTCAAGGGCTCCGCCTCGTCCGACGACGGCGCGGACGTCGAGGTCGGCGCCGGCGAGCTGACGATCTACGACAACCTGGACGCCAAGACCGGCGAGCTGTGCTGGAAGGACCTCTGCCGTGGTCCCCACCTGCCGTCGACCCGGGCGATCCCGGCGTTCAAGCTGATGCGCAACGCCGCCGCCTACTGGCGCGGCAGCGAGAAGAACCCGATGCTCCAGCGCATCTACGGCACCGCCTGGCCGTCCAAGGACGAGCTCAAGGGCTATCTCGACTTCCTCGCCGAGGCCGAGAAGCGCGACCACCGCAAGCTGGGCAACGAGCTCGACCTGTTCTCGATCCCCGAGCAGATCGGCTCCGGCCTCGCGGTCTTCCACCCCAAGGGCGGCATCATCCGCCGGGTGATGGAGGACTACTCGCGCCGCCGTCACGAGGAGGAGGGCTACGAGTTCGTCTACACCCCGCACGCGACGAAGGGGAAGCTCTTCGAGACGTCGGGTCACCTGGACTGGTACGCCGAGGGCATGTACCCGCCCATGCAGCTCGACGAGGGCGTGGACTACTACCTCAAGCCCATGAACTGCCCGATGCACAACCTGATCTTCGACGCGCGCGGGCGTTCCTACCGTGAACTGCCGCTGCGCCTCTTCGAGTTCGGGACCGTGTACCGGTACGAGAAGTCGGGGGTCGTGCACGGCCTCACCCGCGCGCGTGGCTTCACGCAGGACGACGCGCACATCTACTGCACGCGTGAGCAGATGTCGGAGGAGCTCGACAAGACGCTCACCTTCGTCCTCGGCCTGCTGCGTGACTACGGTCTGACCGACTTCTACCTGGAGCTCTCCACCAAGGACCCGGAGAAGTTCGTCGGCTCCGACGAGGTCTGGGAAGAGGCGACCGAGACCCTGCGCCAGGTCGCCGAGAAGCAGGGCCTGCCGCTCGTCCCCGACCCGGGCGGCGCCGCCTTCTACGGCCCGAAGATCTCCGTCCAGACCAAGGACGCCATCGGCCGTACCTGGCAGATGTCGACGATCCAGCTCGACTTCAACCTGCCGGAGCGCTTCGATCTGGAGTACACCTCCGCGGACGGCTCCAAGCAGCGTCCGGTCATGATCCACCGCGCGCTGTTCGGCTCCATCGAGCGGTTCTTCGCGGTGCTGCTCGAGCACTACGCGGGCGCCTTCCCGGCGTGGCTGGCCCCGGTCCAGGCGATCGGCATCCCGATCGGCGACGGGCACGTGGACTACCTGGAGAAGTTCGCCGCGGCCGCCAAGAAGAAGGGCCTGCGGGTCGAGGTCGACTCCTCCTCGGACCGTATGCAGAAGAAGATCCGCAACGCCCAGAAGCAGAAGGTGCCCTTCATGGTCATCGCGGGCGACGAGGACATGGCCAACAACGCCGTCTCCTTCCGCTTCCGTGACGGCTCGCAGGAGAACGGCATCCCGTTCGACGAGGCCATCGCGAAGATCGCGCAGGTCGTCGAGGAGCGGGCGCAGGTCTGATCCGGCCGACCACGATCACGAGGCCCCCGGGAGGCTCAGCCCTCCGGGGGCTTCGTGTCGCTCTCGCGGGAGAAGATCTGCAGCAGCCAGGAGGAGAACGACCCCGTCACCGCGCCGAGCAGGGCCAGGCCGCCGGCCATCATCGCCATCGCGATCGCCCGGCCGCCCGTGGTCACCGGTGTGATGTCGCCATAGCCGACCGTGCTGATGGTCTCGGCGGCCCACCACACCGCATCCCCGAACGACCGCATGGTCGCGCCGGGCGCGCCACGTTCCTGCTGATAGACGGCGAGGGCGCCGGCGAAGCCGAGGAGCAGGGTCGACAGGCTCGCGTAGGCGATCACGCGTGCGTGCAGGGAGAGCCGGGGCTCCCCCTGCTTGTGCTGGATGGCGTCGTAGAGCGGGACGATCCGCAGCGGTCGCAAGAGCGGCAGGAGGACCACGACCGTGTGCAGGAAGTGCGTCCTGGCGAAGCGCGGGAAACGCTGCCCGCTCAGGCGCCAGCGCACCACGTAGTCCGTGGCGAACAGCACCCAGAGCGCGAGCATCGTGATCCAGCACAGGTCCTTCCAGACGGACGGCATGCTCACGGCAAGCACGCGGGCGGCATAGGCGGCCAGGAAGACCAGCGACGCCAAGAACAGGGGGATCTCGGTGCGCTGCTCCCAGCGGGCGTAGGTGCTCTCGTCGTCCACCGGGCCAGCTTGGCGGGTGGCCGCTCGCCCGTCGCCCCGGCGACACGCCACGAACGGACGAAGCAATATGCTGCACGCATGACGAGTGAGCCGGAGCAGCAGTGGGGAGTGGGGATCCAGGACGCGTTCCAGCGTCTGTGGACGCCCCATCGGATGGCCTACATCCAGGGTGAGAACAAGCCGACCGGTCCCGGAGCGGACGACGGCTGCCCCTTCTGCTCGATCCCGGCCAAGTCCGACGAGGACGGGCTGATCGTCAAGCGCGGCGCGCAGGTGTACGCGGTTCTCAACCTCTATCCGTACAACGGTGGCCACCTCATGGTCGTGCCCTACCGCCACGTCGCCGACTACACCGACCTCACCGAGCCGGAGACCATCGAGCTCGCGGCGCTGAGCAAGCAGGCGATGACCGCCCTGCGCACCGCCTCCGGCGCCCACGGCTTCAACATCGGCATGAACCAGGGCACGGTCGCGGGCGCCGGCATCGCGGCGCACCTGCACCAGCACATCGTCCCGCGGTGGGGCGGCGACACGAACTTCATGCCGGTGGTGGGGCACACGCGGGTGCTGCCGCAGCTGCTCGCCGATACGCGGAAGATGCTGGCGGAGGTCTGGCCGGCGGCCTGATGGTGCCGCGGCTCAGCCCGGCCGGCGTGGACGGGGCCGTTCAGGCCGAAAGCGGGGTCTGGGGGCGCAGCGCCCAGGGCACGGTCGCCCAGACCCAACCCGAACCCACCGGCCAGACCGGCAGAGCCCTACGCGTCGTAGACGTCCGCCTTCCGCGGCATCGGATCCTGCACAGCCGTGCTCAGGAACGAGGACCGCGAACCGAACTTCTCGGTGTCCACGCCGTTCTCGCCCAGCACCCTGATCGCCGCCGCGTGCACCACCCGCAGCACCGGCGTGGCCGCCCGCAGCGCGTCGTCGGCCATGAACCGGTGGCGCCACGGCTGGTCCGCCCACGCGTGCCGCAGTCCGAACGGCTCGGGGAGCCCCATCGTCCCGCCGAGCCAGTTCAGCAGCGGCGGGTACCAGGAGATCGGGGCCCGCACCGCCAGCCGTACCACCTCGTCGGTGTTGACCAGCGGAAGCTTCACCTTGCGGGTCTCCCACGGCTTGAACGACTTGGTGACCTCCTTGGTCGGCGCCTCGGGCTTCTCCTGGAAGAGCCCGTTCACCGGGCCGAGGGCGTGGCCGGTCACCTCGATGCGCAGCGTCTCGTGCAGCACGGTCACCGTGATCAGCATGGTGATGATCAACTGGCCGTCCCACAGCGTCCACTGGACGCCCAGGTAGTGCCGGTCCCCGCTGCCGAACTGCTGCTTGTTGCAGATGTCCTGTATCGCGTGCTGCTTGACCTGGTACGCCTCGACGTCCGTGCCCTCCGGCCTGGACACCGCCTTGGCGCCCTCGGCGATCGGCGTGACCACCCAGTGCCGTATCGAAGGCTTCGGGAAACCACCGGTGTTCAGGGGGCCGCGCTCCAGCATGCGCAGCTGGTCGTGGATCGCCCGGATGACGTCCCAGCTGCGGAAGGGATGGATCTCCCGGGTGGAGTCGGCGGCCACCAGGTCCTCGGCCAGCTGCCAGCTGCCCCAGCGCGTGCCCATGCCCAGTATCCCCTTGGGCCCGGCGTAGAACACGGAGTTGGACTGCTGCTCGGCGCTCAGCTTGGCGAGGGACTGGCGCAGCTGCTCGGCCTGCGTCTCGGTGGGACTGGTCGGCACCGCCTCCGGCACCTTCGCGCCGACGCTGCTGCCGGCCAGCAGGCTGTCCCAGCGCTCCCGCAGGTCCCGTGCCGTGCGCTCGCAGACCTGCTTGGCCCAGAACCAGCCGAGGACGGGCATGAGGACCGAGGCCCGCGCATACCAGGCCCAGAAGCCGGTGAACGGCATGCGGAGCAGGAAGAGCACGGCGAGCGCGCCCACCGCCACGAGCAGCACGGAGGCCAGGGCGCCGCCGCGCTTCTCGTCCCGCTTGACGATGGTGGTGCGCAGCGTGAAGACCAGCAGCCACACCAGCAGCCCGGGCAGGAACAGCACACCGCAGATCACGGTGATGGCGCTGAGCATCCGGTCGCGCGCCTTGCGGATGTTGTTGGCGGCCAGACAGTGCTCGACCACGACCTGCGGCTCGGTGCCGAAGGACTGGATCAGGGGCTTGCGGCCGCTGCCGAGCATGCGGTCGACCACCGCCCGCGAGAAGGCCTCACCCAGGTTGGGCCGGAAGATCCTCGCCCAGCCGCGGCCCGCCTTGATGTCGGTCTGGTGCCATTCGTTGTCGGCCTTCTTGATGTCGTCGTACGGATTGTCGCGATAGGCCGCCGAGGCCAGCGCGAACGTCGCCGTCTGGCCCTCGCCGGCCGTGCGAGGCACCTGCGGACCGAAGATGTCCGCGTAACCGCTCTCAACGGTCATTCCCGCCCCCGATCGCCGCACTGTCGCTTCTGCGGCCTTCCCGACTTCCGTACCGCGCACACCTGTTGATCAATGATCAGAGTATCCTCCGCCACCGACATTCGTCGGCGGACGGCCGAAGCCGCCCGCCGACGCGGAGGGGAGCGTTCCACAAGGGCGCTCAGGAGCGCCCTCCGGGGCCACTTGGTGGCGCCGGGCGCCAACTACGAGGCGTCGCGCGCCTCTTCACGAACCCTTTCGGCAATCTGCGCCGGCATCGGTTCGTGCCGCGCGTACGCCCGGTCGAAGCGCGCGGTGCCGTGCGACAGCGACCGCAGATCGACGGCGTACCGTCCGATCTCGATCTCGGGTACCTCCGCCTTGATGAGGGTCCGGCCGCCGTTGGTCTGTTCGGTGCCGAGGACGCGGCCGCGCCGTCCGGACAGGTCGCTCATCACGGCTCCGACGAAGTCGTCGCCGACGAGCACCGACACCTCGGCCACCGGTTCCAGCAGATGGATCTTCGCGTCGGCCGCCGCCTCCCGCAGCGCGAGCGCGCCGGCCGTCTGGAACGCGGCGTCGGAGGAGTCCACCGAGTGCGCCTTGCCGTCGAGCAGCGTGATCCGGATGTCGACGAGCGGATGGCCCGCGGCCACTCCCTTCGCGGCCTGGGCCCGCACGCCCTTCTCGACCGACGGGATGAACTGCCGGGGCACCGCGCCGCCGACCACCTTGTCCACGAACTCGATGCCCGAGCCGCCGGGCAGCGGCTCCACCTCGATCTCGCAGATGGCGTACTGCCCGTGGCCACCGGACTGCTTCACATGCCGGCCCCGGCCCGCCGACTTGTCCGCGAACGTCTCCCGCAGCGAGACCCGGTGCGGCACGACGTCGACCTGGACGCCGTAGCGACTGCGCAGCCGTTCCAGGGCGACGTCCGCGTGCGCCTCGCCCAGCGCCCACAGCACGACCTGGTGGGTCGACTGGTTCTGTTCCAGGCGCATGGTCGGGTCCTCGGCGACCAGCCGGGACAGGCCCTGCGACAGCTTGTCCTCGTCCGCCTTGCTGTGCGCCTGGATGGCGAGCGGCAGCAGCGGATCCGGCATCTGCCAGGGCTCCATCAGCAGCGGGTCGTCCTTGGCCGACAGCGTGTCGCCGGTCTCCGCGCGGCTCAGCTTCGCCACGCACGCCAGATCGCCGGCGATGCAGTGGCTGAGCACGCGCTGCTGCTTGCCGAAGGGCGCGGACAGGGCGCCGATCCGCTCGTCGACGTCGTGGTCCTCGTGTCCGCGGTCGGCCAGCCCGTGCCCGGAGACGTGCACGGTCTCGTCGGGGCGCAGGGTGCCGGAGAACACGCGCACCAGCGACACCCGGCCGACGTACGGGTCGGACGCCGTCTTCACGACCTCCGCGACCAGCGGCCCGTTCGGATCGCACAGCTTCAGCTCGCGTGCCTTGCCGTCCACCGTGGTGACCTGGGGTGCCTCGCGCTCCAGCGGGGTCGGGAAGCCCCCCGTGATCAGCTCCAGCACCTCGACCGTGCCGAGGCCCTGCCGGGCCCCGTCGGTGGCGGGGGCGGCGGCCAGGACCGGGAAGAACGTGCCGCGCGCCACGGCCCGCTCCAGGTCCTCGATCAGTGTCCTGACGTCGATCTGCTCGCCGCCGAGATAGCGGTCCATGAGGGTCTCGTCCTCGCTCTCCGCGATGATCCCCTCGATCAGCCGGTTACGGGCCTCCTCGATCTCGGGCAGCTGGTCCTCGCCCGGCTCGGACTCCTTGCGCTCCCCGGTGGAGTACTCGAACAACTTCTGCGACAGCAGCCCGATCAGACCGGTCACGGGCGCGTGCCCGTCCGGGCCCTGTGGGCCGTGCAGCGGCAGATACAGCGGGAGCACCGCGTCGGGGTCGTCCCCGTCGAAGGCCTCCGCGCAGATCCGCGTCATCTCCTCGTAGTCGGCCCGCGCGGACTCCAGGTGCGTGACGACGATCGCGCGCGGCATGCCGACGGCCGCGCACTCCTCCCACACCATGCGGGTCGAGCCGTCCACGCCGTCCGAGGCGGAGACGACGAAAAGGGCCGCGTCCGCGGCTCGCAGACCGGCCCTGAGTTCCCCGACGAAGTCGGCGTATCCGGGGGTGTCCAGAAGGTTGACCTTGATGCCGTCCCATTCGACCGGCACCAGGGAGAGCTGCACCGAGCGTTGCTGCCGGTGCTCGATCTCGTCGTAGTCGGATACCGTGCCGCCGTCCTCGACACGGCCCGCCCGGTTCACCGCCCCCGCGGTGAGCGCGAGGGCTTCCACCAACGTGGTCTTGCCCGATCCGGAGTGGCCGACCAGCACCACATTCCGTACGGACGCGGGGTGGTCGGCCGCTGTAGCCCTGCCGGCGGCTCCGGGGTGTGCATTCGCCTTGTCGCCCATGATCCTGCCTCCCGTGCACGGTGAGGTCACTGTGGGCGCGGACATACCGTTCCGCGTGCGATGGCGGCTCCGGTGACGCCCGCGGTCCTTCGAGCTTTCCACTCCCGTCACGGTGCGTCCATACGGCGGACGTGATCGCGCCATCCGACGGCGGCGGACCGGGTCGCCGGCCCCGTGTACGAGTGCCCGGCGGTCGCACTCACGCGCGCCTGGCTACGATGGGCCAGCCGGTGTGGCCAGCAGGGGCCGCACGGCGCCACACCGACCCTCGGGAAGGCCATGCTGAACAAGTACGCGCGTGCGTTCTTCACGCGTGTTCTCACGCCGTTCGCCGCGTTTCTGATCCGGCGGGGGGTCAGCCCCGACACCGTCACGCTCATCGGTACGGCCGGTGTGGTCGCGGGCGCGCTGGTCTTCTACCCCATGGGTGAGTTCTTCTGGGGCACGGTCGTGATCACGCTCTTCGTGTTCTCCGACCTCGTCGACGGCAACATGGCCCGCCAGCTCGGCCGCTCCAGCCGCTGGGGCGCCTTCCTGGACTCCACGCTCGACCGGGTGGCCGACGGCGCCATCTTCGGCGGCTTCATCCTCTGGTACGCCGGTGACGGCGACGATCTCGTGCTGTGCGCGGTGTCGATCTTCTGCCTGGCCAGCGGCCAGGTGGTGTCGTACACCAAGGCCCGCGGGGAGTCCATCGGCCTGCCGGTCGCGGTCAACGGCCTGGTCGAGCGCGCCGAGCGCCTCGTGATCTCGCTGGTCGCGGCCGGATTCGCGGGCCTGCACAAGTTCGGGGTGCCCGGCATCCAGTACCTGCTGCCCGTCGCCCTGTGGATCGTCGCCGTCGGCAGCCTCGTCACGCTCATCCAGCGCGTCGTCACGGTCCGCCGCGAGTCCGCGGAGGCGGAGGCCGAGGCCGCCGCGCAGGACAAGCCGCAGAACGCCTCCCACGGGAGCGAGGCGGCCAAGTGAGTGCCCAGGAGCGGCTCACGGACACGCTGTACGGGCTCGGCTGGGGCACCGTCAAGAAGCTCCCCGAGCCGGTCGCCGTACGGCTCGGCCGCACCATCGCCGACCTCGCCTGGAAGCAGCGGGGCAAGGGCGTCAAGCGGCTGGAGAGCAACTACGCGCGAGTGGTGCCCGACGCGAGCCCCGAGCGCCTCGCCGAGCTCTCGCGCGCGGGCATGCGCTCGTACCTGCGCTACTGGATGGAGTCCTTCCGGCTGCCCGCCTGGAGCCCCGAGCGCATAAGGAACGGCTTCGAACCCAAGGACGTCCACTACCTGACCGACGGCCTCGCCTCCGACCAGGGCGTCATCCTCGCCCTGCCGCACCTGGGCAACTGGGATCTCGCGGGCGCCTGGGTCACCACCAAACTTCAGACGCCGTTCACGACGGTCGCCGAGCGCCTCAAGCCCGAGACGCTCTACGACCGCTTCGTCGCCTACCGCGAGGGCCTCGGCATGGAGGTCCTGCCGCACAGCGGCGGCACCGCCTTCGGCACGCTCGCCCGCAGGCTGCGCGACGGCGGCCTGGTCTGCCTGGTCTCCGACCGCGATCTGTCCGCCTCCGGTGTCGAGGTGGACTTCTTCGGCGCCACGGCCCGCATGCCCGCGGGACCGGCGCTCCTCGCCCAGCAGACGGGGGCGCTCCTGCTGCCCGTCACGCTCTGGTACGACGACTCCCCGGTCATGCAGGGCCGAGTCCATCCCCCGATCGAGGTACCCGAGTCAGGTACCCGGACCGAGAAGACGTCTGTGATGACACAGGCGCTGGCCGATGCCTTCGCCTCGGGGATCGCCGAACATCCGGAGGACTGGCACATGCTCCAGCGCTTGTGGCTCGCCGACCTGGAACCACGACCGGCCGACGACCCCTCCGGGGAGCGTCCGTGAAGATCGGGATCGTCTGCCCGTACTCCTGGGACGTGCCGGGCGGCGTCCAGTTCCACATCCGCGACCTCGCCGAGTACTTCATCCGGCTCGGCCACGAGGTGTCCGTCCTCGCCCCCGCCGACGACGACACCCCGCTCCCGCCCTATGTCGTCTCGGCGGGCCGCGCGGTGCCGGTGCCGTACAACGGCTCGGTGGCCCGTCTGAACTTCGGTTTCCTCTCGGCGGCCCGGGTGCGCCGCTGGCTGCACGACGGCCGGTTCGACGTCATCCACATCCACGAGCCGACGTCGCCGTCCCTCGGCCTGCTGGCCTGCTGGGCCGCGCAGGGCCCCATCGTGGCCACCTTCCACACCTCCAACCCCCGCTCGCGGGCGATGATCGCGGCGTACGCGATCCTCCAGGCGGCCCTGGAGAAGATCAGCGCGCGCATCGCGGTCAGCGAGTACGCCCGCCGCACGCTGGTGGAACACCTGGGCGGCGACGCGGTCGTCATCCCCAACGGCGTCGACGTCGACTTCTTCGCCAAGGCCGAGCCCAACGCCGAATGGCAGGGCGACACGATCGGCTTCATCGGCCGTATCGACGAACCCCGCAAGGGCCTGCCGGTCCTGATGCGGGCCCTGCCGAAGATCCTCGCCGCCCGGCCGCAGACCAGGCTGCTGGTGGCCGGCCGGGGCGACGAGGAGGAGGCGGTGGAGTCCCTGCCCGCCGAGCTCCGTTCCCGCGTCGAGTTCCTCGGCATGATCAGCGACGAGGACAAGGCCAGTTTCCTGCGCAGCGTCGACCTGTACGTCGCGCCCAACACCGGCGGCGAGAGCTTCGGGATCATCCTGGTCGAGGCGATGTCGGCGGGCGCCCCGGTCCTCGCCTCGGACCTCGACGCCTTCGCCCAGGTCCTGGACCGGGGCGCGGCCGGCGAACTCTTCACCAACGAGGACGCGGACGCCCTCGCCGAGGCGGCCGTACGCCTGCTGGAGGACCCGGTCCGCCTGGCGGAGCTGGGCGGACGGGGGAGCGCGCACGTACGCCGCTTCGACTGGTCGACCGTCGGCGCGGACATCCTGTCGGTGTACGAGACCGTGACGGACGGTACGACGGCCGTGGCGGTGGCGGCCGACGAGCGGACCGGGGGCGGCGGCAGCGGGCTGCGGGCGAGGCTGGGACTGGCCCGGGACTGACGGCCCTTCAGCCACCGGTCGCACGCTGACCACGGCACGGGCGGACCGAACGGTTCACCGGGCGGAGCGCACCCGTAGGCTTGCCCGCCGTGACCGCAACTCTCATCTGGATCCTCGTAGCCCTCGTCGTCATCGGCCTCTACCTGAGCTGGACCGCGGGCCGTCTCGACCGGCTGCACGCCAGGATCGACGCGGCGCGCGCCGCGCTCGACGCGCAGTTGTTGCGCCGCGCCTCGGTGGCCCAGGAGCTGGCCACCTCCGGTGTGCTGGATCCGGCCGCGTCGATCGTGCTGTACGAGTCCGCCCATGCCGCCCGGCAGGCCGAGGAGGAGCAGCGGGAGGTCGCCGAGAGCGAGCTCAGTCAGGCGCTGCGGGCCGTGTTCGCCGAGTCCCAGCAGGTGGAGGCGGTACGGGAGGCGCCCGGGGGCGAGGAGGCGGCCCGTGAGCTGACCGAGGCGGTCCGCCGGGTACCGATGGCCCGCCGGTTCCACAACGACGCCGTAGGGGCGGCCAGGGCGCTGCGCAGGCATCGCAAGGTCCGCCTGTTCCGGCTGGCCGGGCACGCGCCGTTCCCGATGGCCTTCGAGATGGACGACGAGCCGCCGACGGCCCTCGCCGAAAGAGCCGCCTGACCGGCGCGTTCGCACTCGCGGGCCGGAAAAGGATCCACCGCCTGACCATTGGCCCTTGCAGTGGACTGGTCCATTCACGTTTCCTCGGTGCCTGCAGTAAACCCTCTTTTCACCGAGCGAGGTCACCCGTGTCCATCTCCGAAAACCAGGCTCCCGAGGTCGGTACCGCCCGCGTGAAGCGCGGCATGGCCGAGCAGCTCAAGGGCGGCGTGATCATGGACGTCGTCACGCCGGAGCAGGCGAAGATCGCCGAGGACGCGGGCGCCGTCGCCGTCATGGCCCTGGAGCGGGTCCCCGCCGACATCCGCAAGGACGGCGGTGTGGCCCGGATGTCCGACCCGGACATGATCGAGGGCATCATCGACGCCGTCTCCATCCCGGTCATGGCCAAGTCCCGCATCGGCCACTTCGTCGAGGCGCAGGTCCTGCAGTCCCTCGGCGTCGACTACATCGACGAGTCCGAGGTCCTCACCCCGGCCGACGAGGTCAACCACAGCGACAAGTTCGCCTTCACGACCCCGTTCGTCTGTGGCGCCACCAACCTGGGCGAGGCGCTGCGCCGCATCGCCGAGGGCGCGGCCATGATCCGCTCCAAGGGCGAGGCCGGCACCGGCAACGTCGTCGAGGCCGTCCGCCACCTGCGCCAGATCAAGAACGAGATCGCCAAGCTGCGCGGCTTCGACAACAACGAGCTGTACGCCGCCGCCAAGGATCTGCGCGCCCCGTACGAGCTGGTCAAGGAAGTCTCCGAGCTCGGCAAGCTCCCGGTGGTGCTGTTCTCCGCCGGTGGCGTGGCCACCCCGGCCGACGCCGCACTGATGCGCCAGCTCGGCGCCGAGGGCGTCTTCGTCGGCTCCGGCATCTTCAAGTCCGGCGACCCGGCCAAGCGCGCCGCCGCCATCGTGAAGGCGACGACCTTCTACGACGACCCGAAGATCATCGCGGACGCGTCCCGCAACCTCGGCGAGGCCATGGTCGGCATCAACTGCGACACCCTCCCCGAGACCGAGCGCTACGCCAACCGCGGCTGGTAAGGCACTGCATCCATGAGCGACACCCCCGTCATAGGCGTCCTGGCCCTCCAGGGCGACGTACGGGAGCACCTCATCGCCCTGGCCGCGGCAGACGTCGTGGCCAGGCCGGTGCGGCGCCCCGAGGAGCTCGCCGAGGTGGACGGTCTGGTCATCCCCGGTGGTGAGTCCACGACCATCTCCAAGCTGGCCGTCCTCTTCGGAGTGATGGAGCCGCTGCGCGCGCGTGTGCGGGGCGGCCTGCCCGTCTACGGCACCTGCGCCGGCATGATCATGCTCGCCGACAAGATCCTCGACCCGCGCTCGGGCCAGGAGACGATCGGCGGCATCGACATGATCGTGCGCCGCAACGCCTTCGGGCGGCAGAACGAGTCCTTCGAAGCGGCGGTCGACGTGAAGGGCGTCCCGGGGGATCCTGTGGAAGGCGTCTTCATCCGCGCCCCCTGGGTCGAGTCCGTGGGCGCCGAGGCCGAGGTGCTCGCCGAGCACGACGGCCACATCGTGGCGGTCCGCCAAGGCAACGCGCTGGCCACGTCGTTCCATCCGGAACTGACCGGCGACCACCGTGTGCACGCCCTGTTCGTCGACATGGTGCGCACCAAGCGGACGGCGGAGTCCTTGTAGGATCTCTGGCGTTCGTTGTTTGGATGGGTTACGCGAAGGAGACAGGCAGATGTCCGGCCACTCTAAATGGGCTACGACGAAGCACAAGAAGGCCGTGATCGACGCCAAGCGCGGCAAGCTCTTCGCGAAGCTGATCAAGAACATCGAGGTCGCGGCCCGCATGGGTGGCGTTGACATCGAGGGCAACCCGACACTGTACGACGCCATCCAGAAGGCGAAGAAGCAGTCCGTTCCGAACAAGAACATCGACTCCGCGGTCAAGCGTGGCGGCGGCCTCGAGGCCGGTGGCGCCGACTACGAGACGATCATGTACGAGGGCTACGGCCCGAACGGCGTCGCCGTGCTCATCGAGTGCCTGACGGACAACCGCAACCGCGCCGCCTCCGACGTCCGCGTCGCCATGACCCGCAACGGCGGCAACATGGCCGACCCGGGCTCGGTGTCCTACATGTTCAGCCGCAAGGGCGTCGTCATCGTCCCCAAGGGCGAGCTGGCCGAGGACGACGTCCTGGGCGCCGTCCTGGACGCGGGCGCCGAAGAGGTCAACGACCTCGGCGAGTCCTTCGAGGTCATCAGCGAGGCCACCGACATGGTCGCGGTCCGCACCGCCCTCCAGGAGGCCGGCATCGACTACGACTCCGCCGACTCCAGCTTCGTGCCGTCCGTCCAGGTCGAGCTCGACGAGGAGGGCGCCAAGAAGATCTTCAAGCTGATCGACGCGCTCGAGGACAGCGACGACGTGCAGAACGTCTTCGCCAACTTCGACGTCAGCGACGAGATCATGGAGAAGGTCGACGCGTAGCGCCGCCGCGAGCTGCACGGGCTCAACGGGCCGACGGGGCATCCCCGTCGGCCCGTCGCTTTGCCGGGAGTTGCTGCCCGGCGTTGTCGGTGGCACCGGATAGCCTGCACAAACAGGCGAGCGAAGGAGGGGCGCGGGGTGCGCGTACTGGGGGTGGACCCGGGGCTGACGCGATGCGGTGTCGGCGTGGTGGAAGGCGTCGCCGGACGCCCGCTCACCATGCTCGGTGTCGGCGTCGTCCGCACGCCCGCGGACGCCGAGTTGGGACACCGCCTCGTCGCCATCGAGCAGGGCATCGAGCAGTGGCTGGACGAGCACCAGCCCGAATTCGTCGCCGTGGAGCGGGTGTTCAGCCAGCACAACGTCCGTACGGTGATGGGCACCGCCCAGGCCAGCGCCGTCGCCATGCTCTGCGCCGCCCGCCGCGGCATCCCCGTCGCGCTGCACACCCCCAGCGAGGTCAAGGCCGCCGTCACCGGCAGCGGCCGCGCCGACAAGGCACAGGTCGGCGCCATGGTCACCCGCCTGCTGCGGCTCAGCACCCCGCCCAAGCCGGCCGACGCCGCCGACGCCCTCGCGCTCGCCATCTGTCACATCTGGCGCGCCCCCGCGCAGAACCGACTCCAGCAGGCCGTCGCCCTGCACACCGCCAAAGCACCGAAAGGCCGTACGGCATGATCGCCTTCGTCAGCGGCACAGTGGCCGCACTCGCTCCGGACGCCGCGGTCGTCGAGGTGGGCGGGGTCGGCATGGCCGTCCAGTGCACGCCGAACACGCTGTCCACCCTGCGCCTCGGCCAGCCCGCCAAGCTGCACACCTCGCTGGTGGTCCGCGAGGACTCCCTCACGCTGTACGGCTTCCCGGACGACGACGAACGTCAGACGTTCGAGCTGCTCCAGACCGCGAGCGGGGTCGGCCCGCGCCTGGCCCAGGCGATGCTGGCGGTGCACTCGCCCGACGCTCTGCGCCGAGCCGTCGCGACCGCCGACGAAAAGTCGCTCACCGCCGTCCCCGGCATCGGCAAGAAGGGCGCCCAGAAGCTGCTCCTGGAGCTGAGGGACCGCCTGGGCGAGCCCATCGGCGCGCCTGCCGTGGGCGCCCCGGTGACCCAGGGCTGGCGCGACCAGCTGCACGCCGCGCTGATCGGCCTCGGTTACGCGACCCGCGAGGCCGACGAGGCGGTCGCCGCCGTGACGCCGCAGGCCGAGGCCGTCGAGGGCGCCCCGCAGGTGGGCCAACTGCTGAAGGCGGCTCTGCAGACCCTGAACAGAGCCCGCTGACCCACGGGCCCGACGCCACCCTCGTACGCCACCCACCGCGACCCCCGAGGCACACTCCATGAACTGGGACGACACCACCGACAGCACCGCCCCCGAGCGGCTCGTCGGTGCGTCCGCCGACCGTGAGGACCAGGCCGTCGAGGCCGCGCTGCGCCCGAAGGACCTGGGCGAGTTCATCGGTCAGGAGCGGGTCCGCGAACAGCTGGACCTGGTCCTGCGCGCCGCACGCGCGCGCGGTGCCACCGCGGACCATGTGCTGCTCTCCGGCGCCCCCGGCCTGGGCAAGACCACCCTCTCGATGATCATCGCGGCCGAGATGGGCGCCCCGATCCGCATCACCAGCGGCCCCGCCATCCAGCACGCAGGCGACCTCGCCGCGATCCTCTCCTCCCTCCAGGAGGGCGAGGTCCTCTTCCTCGACGAGATCCACCGCATGTCCCGGCCCGCCGAGGAGATGCTGTACATGGCGATGGAGGACTTCCGCGTCGACGTGATCGTCGGCAAGGGCCCCGGCGCCACCGCCATCCCGCTCGAACTGCCCCCGTTCACCCTGGTCGGCGCCACCACGCGCGCGGGCCTGCTGCCGCCCCCGCTGCGCGACCGTTTCGGCTTCACCGCGCACATGGAGTTCTACGAGCCCGCCGAGCTGGAGCGCGTCATCCACCGCTCGGCCAACCTGCTCGACGTCGAGATCGAGGCCGACGGCGCCGCCGAGATCGCCGGTCGCTCCCGCGGCACGCCCCGTATCGCCAACCGTCTGCTGCGCCGCGTCCGCGACTACGCCCAGGTCAAGGCCGACGGGATCATCACCCAGGACATCGCCGGGGCCGCCCTCGCGGTGTACGAGGTCGACGTCCGCGGCCTCGACCGGCTCGACCGCGCCGTCCTGGAGGCCCTGCTCAAGCTGTTCGGCGGTGGCCCCGTCGGCCTGTCCACGCTCGCGGTGGCGGTGGGGGAGGAGCGCGAGACGGTCGAGGAGGTCGCCGAACCCTTCCTCGTCAGGGAGGGCCTGCTCGCCCGCACGCCGCGCGGACGCGTCGCCACTCCCGCCGCGTGGGCGCATGTCGGCCTCACCCCGCCCGGCACGTCAGCTGCTGGAAACGGACAACAGGACCTGTTCGGGGCGTGATGGAACGGTGACGGCGAGCTTGGTGGCCGGACGAGGAACCCCGGTGCCATGCTGAGCGTTGTTCCATGCGCGGAGACTCGCTTAGACTCCGCCGATGCCGCCTTTGTCGACGGCAGACAATCCCCCAACCATCAGGCCGCTCACCATCGCGGTCGTGTGAAGGAAGTTCCGACCCGTGAGTCTCGTGACCCTCCTCCCGTTCATCGTGCTCATCGGGGCCATGTTCCTGATGACCCGGTCGGCCAAGAAGAAGCAGCAGCAGGCCGCCAACATGCGGAACCAGATGCAGCCCGGATCCGGTGTCCGCACCATCGGTGGCATGTACGGCACCGTCAAGGAGGTCAGCGACGACACCGTCCTTGTTGACGCCGGGCCGGGCGTGGAGCTCCTCTTCGCCAAGAACGCGATCGGTGCCGTCCTCTCCGACGACGAGTACAACCGCATCGTGCACGGCATCGAGCACGACCTGAAGTCCGACGTCGTTCCGGACGACGCCTCCTCCCTCACCGCGACCGACGAGCCCGACGCTGCCGCCGCCTCCGACGAGAAGGCCGTCGACCTCGGTAAGAAGGACGAGGACGAAGAGGCCGCGGAGCCGTCCGACGCCCCCGTGGCCGCCGAGGCGAAGGCCGACGACGAGTCGAAGAAGACCGACGGCGACTCCGACGCGAAGTAGCCATGTTCCCGGGCGCGCAGGTCACGCCTGCGCGCCCCCGGGCATGCCGACTTCGCACGGGATTCCGACACCATGTCATGGCCGCCCGCCCGTGGACCCGGAGTGAGGCGGCCCGAGAGGGAGTACGAGAAGGTGGCAGCACCTAAGAAGGGCCGGAGCGCGAGCGCCCAGAGCAAGCCAGGGCGCTCGCTGGCCCTCATCCTGATCGCCATCGCGGCGCTCACCGGCGGGATGTTCGCCTCGGGGCACACCACTCCGCGACTCGGCATCGACCTGGCAGGCGGCACGAGCATCACGCTTCGCGCGGTCGCCGAGCCCGGCCAGGAATCCGCGATCAACAAGACCAACATGGACACCGCGGTCGAGATCATGGAACGCCGTGTCAATGGTCTGGGTGTCTCGGAGTCCGAGGTACAGACCCAGGGCGACAAGAACATCATCGTCAACATCCCCAAGGGCACCAACTCCAAGGAAGCCCGGGACCAGGTCGGCACCACCGCCAAGCTCTACTTCCGGCCGGTCCTGCAGCGCGAGGCCGCCGCCGGCGAGGCGACGCCCACCCCGAGCACCAGCCCCAGCGGGAGCGGCTCCCCGAGCGCGTCCACCACCGACAAGGCCAAGGACGCCGCAACGTCCGGCTCCGGCACCCCGTCGGCCACCGCCACCTCGCAGGGCCGCGCCGTCACCGACGCGCTGAAGGCGGACGCCACGCCGTCCGCGAGCGGCAGCCCCGAAGCCTCCGGCAGCCCCACGCCGTCCAGCACCGCCGGCTCCTCGTCGAGCGAGCTGGAGAAGCAGTACGCGGCACTCAACTGCGCCGACCCGAAGCAGCGCGCCACCGCCGGCCAGGGAGCCAAGCAGGGCGAGCCCACCATCGCCTGTGGCCAGGACGGCAAGGCGTGGAGCAAGTTCCTGCTGGGCCCGGTCGACGTCGACGGCACCGAGATCAAGAAGGCCCAGGCGACCTTCGACACCCAGGGCGCCGCGGGCTGGCAGGTCGACATGACCTTCAACTCGGCCGGTGCCAAGAAGTTCGCCGCCACCACCGCCAATCTGGCGAAGCAGACCACCCCGCAGAACGAGTTCGCGATCGTTCTGGACGACGAGGTCGTCTCCCACCCGTTCGTCCAGGGCGCCATCAGCGGCGGTAAGGCGCAGATCTCCGGCAGCTTCACCCAGGAGGAGGCCCAGAGCCTCGCCAACATGCTGTCGTACGGCGCCCTGCCGCTGTCCTTCGAGGAGGACAGCGTCACCACGGTGACCGCCGCGCTCGGCGGTGAGCAGCTGCACGCCGGTCTGATCGCCGGCGCGATCGGCCTCGGCCTGGTCGTGATCTACCTGCTGGTCTACTACCGCGGGCTGTCGCTGATCGCCCTGCTGTCGCTGCTGGTCTCCGCGGCCCTGACCTACACGATCATGTCGCTGCTCGGCCCGACCATCGGCTTCGCGCTGAACCTGCCGGCCGTCTGCGGTGCCATCGTCGCCATCGGCATCACAGCGGACTCGTTCATCGTGTACTTCGAACGCGTCCGAGACGAGATCCGCGAGGGACGCTCGCTGCGCCCCGCCGTGGAGCGGGCCTGGCCGCGTGCCCGGCGCACCATCCTGGTCTCCGACTTCGTGTCGTTCCTCGCCGCCGCGGTGCTCTTCATCGTCACCGTCGGCAAGGTCCAGGGCTTCGCGTTCACGCTCGGCCTGACCACCCTGCTCGACGTGGTGGTCGTGTTCCTGTTCACCAAGCCGCTGCTGACGCTCCTGGCGCGCACCAAGTTCTTCTCGAGCGGTCACCCGTGGTCCGGCCTCGATCCCAAGCGACTGGGAGCCAAGCCGCCGCTGCGCCGCAACCGCCGTCCCTCCGCCCCCGTCGAGACGAAGGAGGCGTGAGATGTCGAAGCTCGGCAACCTCGGCGCCCGACTGCACCGTGGCGAGGTCGGCTACGACTTCGTCGGCAACCGCAAGATCTGGTACGGCCTCTCGATCCTGATCACCATCACGGCCATCGTCGGCCTGGCGGTGCGCGGCCTGAACATGGGCATCGAGTTCCAGGGCGGAGCCGTCTTCAACACCCCGAAGACCAGCGTCTCGGTCTCGCAGGCGCAGGAGTACGCGGAAGAGGCGTCCGGCCACGACGCGATCGTCCAGAAGCTCGGCAGCGGCGACAACGCCAAGCTGCGCATCCAGGTCTCGGGCATCGACACCAACCAGGCCGACAAGGTCTCGGCGGAGCTGGCCGAGAAGCTGGGCGTCAACGAGAGCGACGTCACCGGCGAGCTGGTCGGCCCCAGCTGGGGTGAGCAGATCGCCAACAAGGCCTGGCAGGGTCTCGGGATCTTCCTGGTCCTTGTGGTGATCTATCTGGCGATCGCGTTCGAGTGGCGCATGGCGCTCGCCGCGTTCGTCGCGCTGATCCACGACATCACCATCACGGTCGGCATCTACGCCCTCGTGGGCTTCGAGGTCACGCCGGGTACGGTGATCGGTCTGCTGACCATCCTCGGTTATTCGCTCTATGACACGGTCGTCGTCTTCGACAGCCTCAAGGAGCAGACGAAGGACATCACCAAGCAGACGCGCTGGACCTACAGCGACATCGCCAACCGTTCGATCAACAGCACCCTGGTCCGCTCCATCAACACCACGGTGGTGGCGCTGCTGCCGGTGGGGGGCCTGCTGTTCATCGGTGGCGGCTTCCTCGGCGCCGGCATGCTCAACGACATCTCGCTGTCGCTGTTCGTGGGTCTCGCCGCCGGTGCGTACTCCTCGATCTTCATCGCCACGCCGCTCGTCGCCGACCTCAAGGAGCGCGAGCCGCAGATGAAGGCCCTGAAGAAGCGCGTGCTCGCCAAGCGGGCCCAGGCCGCAGCGAAGGGCGAGTCCCCGGAGGCTCCGGCCACCGACGAGTCGCCCGACGACGACCCGGAGGACGCCGCCCCCGCGGTCGTCGGCCCCCGCAACCAGCCCGCCTCCCGCAACCGCGGCCGCGGCCGTCCCTCGGGGAAGCGTCGATGACCGAGATCAGGGAGCTCCTGCTCAGCCGGATCCGTGATGTGGCGGACTACCCGGAGCCGGGGGTGATGTTCAAGGACATCACCCCGCTCCTGGCGGACCCGGCCGCCTTCACGGCGCTCACCGACGCGCTGGCGGAGATCGCCGGGAGCACCGGCGCCACGAAGATCGTCGGCCTGGAGGCCCGGGGCTTCATCCTCGGCGCTCCGGTCGCCGTCCGCGCGGGCGTCGGCTTCATCCCCGTACGCAAGGCGGGCAAGCTCCCCGGGGCGACCCTCAGCCAGGCGTACGACCTGGAGTACGGCTCCGCCGAGATCGAGGTCCACGCCGAGGACCTGACCGCCGACGACCGGGTCCTCGTCATCGACGACGTCCTGGCGACCGGCGGCACCGCGGAGGCCTCCATCCAGCTGATCCGCCGGGCCGGCGCCGAGGTGGCGGGCCTCGCCGTCCTGATGGAGCTGGGCTTCCTCGGCGGCCGAGCCCGTCTGGAGCCGGCCCTGGCCGGGGCCCCGCTGGAGTCGCTGCTCACGGTCTGAGCGACCGGCCCTTTCGCCGCAAGTGATGCCGCGCGCCCGCAGTCGAGGGCGCGCGGCATTCGCGTATGCAGAGCGAGGTAGGCCCCATGGCTCAAAACCGGTGCCGCGAGCCGGCCCGAAAAGATCCGGCGCGAGGACGTACGCAAGCCCCACGACAGCCACGGGAAACACTCACGCCACCCGCAGGACACGGCCCGGAGGGCCCGACGGAATCCGGCGGCAGTCCCTCGTGTTTCTCCGGTAGACGGCCCTCACATCGGCCTGAAGGCGATCCTGAGCCGCAGGATCGCTACCATGGGGTCTCCGGAGCCTGACCGGGGGACCCGGATCGCGCACGAGGAGTCCTCTTGCCAGACGAGGCCCAGCACCTGACCGCCGCCAAGCCCGAGTCCGCCTCGGCCCCCGCGGCGAAGCCCGCGCCGAGCGCGCCGCACGCGAAGAACGACACGCGCGGGACGGTCGAGCATGCCCAGTCGGCGCCCGTCGACAAGCCGGCCGAGCCGCCTCGTCCCAAGCCCGCCTCGTCCACGCCTGCCGTGCGTCCGAACACGGGCCAGCCCGCACGCACCGGCTCCTCCAACCGCGTCCGCGCCCGTCTCGCCCGCCTCGGAGTCCAGCGGTCCAACGCGTACAACCCGGTCCTGGAACCGCTGCTGCGCATAGTCCGCAGCAACGACCCGAAGATCGAGACCGCCACGCTCCGCCAGATCGAGAAGGCCTACCAGGTCGCCGAACGCTGGCACCGCGGCCAGAAGCGCAAGAGCGGCGACCCGTACATCACGCACCCGCTGGCGGTCACCACCATCCTCGCCGAGCTGGGTATGGATCCGGCCACCCTGATGGCGGGCCTGCTGCACGACACCGTCGAGGACACCGAGTACGGCCTCGACCAGCTCCGCCGCGACTTCGGCGACTCCGTCGCGCTGCTCGTCGACGGCGTGACCAAACTGGACAAGGTCAAGTTCGGCGAGGCCGCGCAGGCCGAGACCGTGCGCAAGATGGTCGTCGCCATGGCCAAGGACCCGCGCGTCCTGGTCATCAAGCTCGCCGACCGCCTGCACAACATGCGCACCATGCGTTACCTCAAGCGCGAGAAGCAGGAGAAGAAGGCGCGCGAGACGCTGGAGATCTACGCGCCGCTCGCCCATCGCCTCGGCATGAACACCATCAAGTGGGAACTGGAGGACCTCGCCTTCGCGATCCTCTACCCCAAGATGTACGACGAGATCGTACGGCTGGTGGCCGAGCGGGCACCGAAGCGTGACGAGTATCTGGCCATAGTGACCGACGAGGTCCAGCAGGACCTGCGCGCCGCCCGCATCAAGGCGACCGTCACCGGCCGCCCGAAGCACTACTACAGCGTCTACCAGAAGATGATCGTCCGCGGCCGTGACTTCGCGGAGATCTACGACCTGGTGGGCATCCGCGTCCTCGTGGACACCGTCCGCGACTGCTACGCCGCCCTCGGCACCGTGCACGCGCGATGGAACCCGGTCCCCGGCCGGTTCAAGGACTACATCGCGATGCCCAAGTTCAACATGTACCAGTCGCTGCACACGACGGTCATCGGCCCCAACGGCAAGCCGGTCGAGCTCCAGATCCGCACGTTCGACATGCACCGCCGCGCCGAGTACGGCATCGCCGCGCACTGGAAGTACAAGCAGGAGGCCGTCGCCGGCGCCTCCAAGGTGCGTTCGGACGCACCGAAGAGCACCGGCAAGGACGACCATCTCAACGACATGGCGTGGCTGCGCCAGCTCCTCGACTGGCAGAAGGAGACCGAGGACCCCGGGGAGTTCCTGGAGTCCCTGCGCTTCGACCTGTCGCGCAACGAGGTCTTCGTCTTCACCCCCAAGGGCGACGTCATAGCGCTGCCGGCCGGCGCCACACCCGTGGACTTCTCGTACGCGGTGCACACCGAGGTGGGCCACCGCACCATAGGAGCCCGGGTCAACGGACGCCTCGTGCCGCTGGAATCGACGCTGGACAACGGCGACCTCGTGGAGGTCTTCACGTCCAAGGCACCCGGGGCCGGACCGTCCCGGGACTGGCTGAACTTCGTGAAGTCGCCGCGCGCCCGCAACAAGATCCGTGCGTGGTTCTCCAAGGAGCGCCGCGACGAGGCCATCGAGCAGGGCAAGGACGCCATCGTCCGCGCGATGCGCAAGCAGAACCTGCCGATCCAGCGCATCCTGACCGGTGACTCGCTGGTCACGCTCGCGCACGAGATGCGCTACGCGGACATCTCGGCGCTGTACGCGGCGATCGGCGAGGGCCATGTCTCCGCGCAGAACATCGTGCAGAAACTGGTCCAGGCCCTCGGCGGCGAGGAAGCCGCCACGGAGGAGATCGACGAGACGGTCCCGCCGGCCCACGGCCGCCGCCGCAAGCGCCGCTCCAATGCCGACCCCGGCGTCATCGTCAAGGGCGTCGAGGACGTGTGGGTCAAGCTGGCCCGCTGCTGTACGCCGGTGCCCGGCGACCCGATCATCGGCTTCGTCACGCGTGGTAGCGGAGTATCGGTTCACCGCAGCGACTGTGTGAACGTGGAGTCACTGTCCCGCGAGCCCGAGCGCATCCTCGAGGTCGAGTGGGCGCCCACCCAGTCCTCGGTCTTCCTGGTCGCCATCCAGGTCGAGGCACTGGACCGCTCCCGGCTCCTGTCGGACGTCACCCGCGTCCTGTCCGACCAGCACGTCAACATCCTCTCCGCGGCCGTCCAGACCTCCCGCGACCGCGTCGCCACCTCCCGCTTCACCTTCGAGATGGGCGACCCGAAGCACCTCGGGCACGTCCTGAAGGCGGTCCGGGGAGTGGAGGGCGTGTACGACGTGTACCGCGTGACGTCGGCGCGCAGCCGGTCGTAGAGAAGCCGTACGACGACGAGAAGGGCCCCGCACCGTGAGGTGCGGGGCCCTTCTCGTCGTCGTGTCGAACCGCCTGTCAGCCGCCGAACTCGTGCAGGCCCTTCAGAGCCTGGTCCAGCAGTGCCTGGCGGCCCTCGAGCTCACGCTCCAGCTTGTCGGCCTTCGCGTTGTTGCCCTGGGCGCGTGCCTGGTCGATCTGGCCCCGCAGCTTGTCCACGGCGGCCTGGAGCTGACCGGTCAGCCCCTCGGCACGCGCGCGTGCCTCCGGGTTGGTGCGGCGCCACTCGGACTCCTCGGCGTCCTGCAGAGCCCGCTCGACGGCGTGCATCCGGCCCTCGACCTTCGGGCGGGCGTCGCGCGGCACATGGCCGATGGCCTCCCAGCGCTCGTTGATCGAGCGGAAGGCGGCACGCGTGCCCTTCAGGTCGCCGATCGGCAGGAGCTTCTCGGCCTCCTCGGCCAGCTCCTCCTTCAGCTTCAGGTTCTCGGACTGCTCGGCGTCACGCTCGGCGAAGACCGAGCTGCGGGCGGCGAAGAAGACGTCCTGGGCGCCGCGGAAGCGGTTCCACAGGTCGTCCTCGTGCTCCCGCTGGGCGCGCCCGGCCGCCTTCCACTCCGACATCAGCTCGCGGTAGCGCGCCGCCGTCAGACCCCAGTCGGTGGAACCGGACAGCGACTCGGCCTCGGCGACCAGTCGCTCCTTGATCTTGCGTGCCTCCTCGCGCTGCGCGTCCAGCTGCGCGAAGTGCGCCTTGCGGCGCTTGGAGAACGCCGACCGGGCGTGCGAGAAGCGGTGCCACAGCTCGTCGTCCGACTTGCGGTCGAGGCGCGGCAGGCCCTTCCAGGTGTCCACCAGGGCACGCAGCCGCTCACCGGCCGCCCGCCACTGGTCGGACTGCGCCAGCTCCTCCGCCTCGGTGACCAGCGCCTCCTTGGAGTGGCGTGCCTCGTCGGACTGCTTCGCCCGCTGCTGCTTGCGCTCCTCACGGCGCTTGCCGACCGTCTCGACCAGCTTGTCCAGCCGGACCTTCAGGGCACCCAGATCGCCGACCGCGTGATGGGCGTCGACCTGCTCACGAATGTGGTCGATGGCGGTCTGGGCGTCCTTCGCCGACAGGTCGGTGGTCTTCACTCGCTTCTCGAGGAGGCCGATCTCGACAACCAGGCCTTCGTACTTGCGCTCGAAATAGGCCAGCGCCTCTTCAGGAGTGCCTGCCTGCCAAGAACCGACAACCTGCTCGCCGTCGGCCGTACGCACGTACACGGTCCCCGTCTCGTCGACGCGGCCCCACGGGTCGCTGCTCACAGCGCCTCCTCCACATGATGCCTGCGAGGGGCTTGTGTTCCCCCGGGCATCGTCCACAGTTTCGTCACGGCCAACATAGGCGACCGGCGGGTTGCCTGTCCGCATCCCGCGCGACCGAAATTTCGCAGTTGGAGGTCAGGAATTCGTGACCGTCGCCTTGTTGATGACCACCGTCGCGTTGGGTGCCCCGTCGCCCTGGCCGGTGCTCTCGCCGGCCTCGGCAATCTTCTTGAGTACCTTCATGCCGGATTCGGAAACGGTGCCGAACGGTGTGTAGCTGGGCGGAAGCTGACTGTCCTGGTAGACCAGGAAGAACTGGCTCCCGCCGGAGTGCTTCTGCCCGGTGTTCGCCATCGCCACGGTGCCGGCCGGGTAGATGTTGTCCTTGAGGCTTTTGTCCTTCAGGTTCTCGTCCGGAATCGTGTATCCGGGACCGCCCGTGCCGGCGCCCGTCGGGTCGCCGCACTGGAGCACGTAGATGCCGTTGGTGGTGAGCCGGTGGCACTTGGTGTGGTCGAAGTAGCCCTTGCCGGCGAGGAACTCGAACGAGTTCACCGTGTGCGGAGCGGCCGACGCCTTCAGGGCGATGTCTATGTCACCGCACGTCGTCGCGAGCTTCATCGTGTACTTCGCCGACTTGTCGACGGTCAGCTCCGGCTCCTTCTTCCAGGTGGCCGTCTTGACCTTGCCCTCGGCAGGCTTCTCGCACGGGTCCGGGGCCTTGCTGGGGGTCGCGCTCGGCGTGACCTCCGCGCCCGCGTTCTCCTTGCTGTCGTCGTCGCCCTTGAGGACGCCGGTGGTGTACAGCGCGAGGCTGCCGATGACGACCACCCCGAGCACCGACGCGATCACCGAGTTGCGCATGCGCGACTTGCGCCGGGCGGACGTGCGCCGCTGCTGCTGCCGCAAGAACTTCTCCCGGGCGAGCTGACGCCGCCGCTGTTCCTGGCTGACCACCGGGTTCTCTCCTCATGCGTCGTATGTGTCGACCGGTACGCGTGTGTTCAGCGAGTCGACCGCCTGTGTGTGCCCCGTACCGTATATGGGTTCGCTGAGGAATCGGCAGCGCCGGTAGGCTCTGACGTCAGGCGGAGTCCGCCGACAAACCACTCGTGTCGACACAAACGAAGGACGATCGTGCTCATTGCCGGGTTCCCCGCCGGGGCCTGGGGGACGAACTGTTATCTCGTCGCCCCCGCCGCCGGTGAGGAGTGCGTGATCATCGACCCGGGCCACGAGGCGGCCCCAGGAGTCGAGGAAGCACTGAAGAAGCATCGGCTCAAGCCCGTCGCCGTCGTCCTCACCCATGGCCACCTCGACCATGTGGCCTCGGTCGTCCCGGTGTGCGGCGCTCACGACGTACCGGCCTGGATCCACCCCGAGGACCGGTACATGATGAGCGACCCCGAGAAGGCGCTCGGCCGCTCCATCGGCATGCAGCTGATGGGCGAGCTGACCATCGGGGAGCCGGACGACGTCAAGGAGCTGACCGACGGCGCCAAGCTGGAGCTGGCCGGCCTGGAGTTGACCGTCGCGCACGCGCCGGGCCATACCAAGGGGTCGGTGACCTTCGGCATGCCCGAGGCGGCGGACATCCCGCCGGTCTTCTTCTCGGGCGACCTGCTGTTCGCCGGCTCCATCGGACGCACCGACCTGCCCGGCGGTGACATGGCCGAGATCCTCGACTCGCTGGCCCGCGTGTGCCTGCCGCTCGACGACTCGACCGTGGTGCTGTCCGGCCACGGCCCCCAGACGACCATCGGCCAGGAGCGCGCCACCAACCCGTACTTGCGGCAGGTGGCCGCCGGCCTGGGAGCGAATGTCGACGCTCCCCGACGAGGAATGTGACGAGACCTTCCGTGAGCACCTTCAAGGCCCCCAAGGGCACGTACGACCTGATCCCGCCGGAGTCCGCCAAGTACCTGGCGGTCCGTGAGGCGATCGCCGCCCCGCTGCGCAACTCCGGCTACGGCTACATCGAGACGCCCGGCTTCGAGAGCGTCGAGCTGTTCGCACGCGGCGTGGGCGAGTCCACCGACATCGTGACCAAGGAGATGTACGCCTTCGAGACCAAGGGCGGCGACAAGCTCGCCCTGCGACCCGAGGGCACGGCCTCGGTCCTGCGCGCGGCCCTGGAGGCCAACCTGCACAAGGCGGGCAACCTTCCGGTCAAGCTCTGGTACTCGGGCTCGTACTACCGCTACGAGCGCCCCCAGAAGGGCCGTTACAGGCACTTCTCGCAGGTCGGCGCGGAGGCGATCGGCGCCGAGGACCCCGCGCTGGACGCCGAGTTGATCATCCTGGCCGACCAGGCCTACCGCTCGCTCGGCCTCAGCGACTTCCGGATCCTGCTCAACAGCCTGGGCGACAAGGAGTGCCGCCCGGTGTACCGAGCGGCGCTTCAGGACTTCCTGCGCGGCCTGGACCTGGACGAGGACACCCTTCGCCGCTCGGAGATCAACCCGCTGCGGGTCCTCGACGACAAGCGCGAGTCGGTCCAGAAGCAGCTGACCGGTGCCCCGCTCCTGCGCGACTACCTGTGCGACGCCTGCAAGGCGTACCACGAGGAGGTCCGTGAGCTGATCACGGCCGCCGGCGTCGCCTTCGAGGACGACCCGAAGCTGGTGCGCGGCCTGGACTACTACACGCGTACGACCTTCGAGTTCGTCCACGACGGTCTGGGCTCCCAGTCCGCGGTGGGCGGCGGCGGCCGTTACGACGGGCTGTCCGAGATGATCGGCGGCCCCGCTCTGCCGTCCGTCGGCTGGGCGCTCGGCGTCGACCGCACGGTGCTCGCCCTGGAGGCGGAGGGCGTGGAGCTCCAACTCCCGTCGTCCACCAGCGTGTTCGCGGTGCCGCTCGGCGAGGAGGCCCGCCGGGTGCTGTTCGCCAAGGTGACCGAACTGCGCAAGGTCGGTATCGCGGCGGACTTCTCCTACGGCGCCAAGGGCCTCAAGGGCGCCATGAAGAACGCCAACCGCAGCGGCGCCCGCTACACGATCGTCGCCGGTGAACGCGACCTCGCCGAGGGCGTCGTACAGCTCAAGGACATGGAGTCCGGCGAGCAGGCGGCCATCGGCGTCAACGAGATCGTCGCGGAACTGGAAGCTCGTCTGGGCTGATTTCCGCGGGAGGGCGGGGACCGGCGGGTCCCCGCCCTCATCCGTTCCGTTGCTGTCTTGAACCGAGTGTTTTCCCGTGATTGCGCGTATTTCCTTATGCGCAGCGAACGGTGGGCACGCGTGCGTGTACGGCACAATGTGCCGTGTCCGGAGAAATTCCAAGTCTCAAGTGACGGAATCGGCGTGATGAGCAAGACGACAGTCAAAGACGTCTCCACCGAGCCCGAATCGGCGCGCGCCGAGGCGCCGCCGCAATCGGTGGGCGCGAGCCGTGCGTTCGCTCTGCTGATGGTGATCACGGGCGCGGCCGGACTGCTCGCCGCGTGGGTCATCACGATCGACAAGTTCAAGATTCTCGAGGCGAAGGTCGCGGGGGAGACGTTCACGCCCGGCTGCAGCCTCAACCCGATCGTGTCCTGCGGCAGCATCATGGAGAGCAAGCAGGCGGCCGCCTTCGGGTTCCCCAACCCCATGCTCGGCCTCGTCTGCTACGGCATCGTCATCTGCGTCGGCATGAGCCTGCTCACCCGCGCCCGCTTCCCGCGCTGGTACTGGCTGACCTTCAACTTCGGCACCCTCTTCGGTGTCCTCTTCTGCACCTGGTTGATGTTCCAGTCGCTGTACCGCATCAACGCGCTGTGCCTGTGGTGCTCCCTGGCCTGGGCCGCGACGATCACCATGTTCTGGTACGTGACCTCCTTCAACGTCCGCAACGGCTTCCTGCCCGCCCCGCGCCCGCTGAAGAACTTCCTCGCCGAGTTCACCTGGGTACTCCCGGTGACGCACTGCGGCGTGATCGTGATGCTGATCCTGACCCGCTGGGGCAGCCAGCTCTGGGCCGCCTGACCCGCTCCGGCCCGATGTCAGTGGCGTGACTTAGGGTTTTCCACGTGGAGCCCGACCTGTTCACCGCCGCAGCAGAAGAACGCCAGGAGAAAGACCCCGCGGGGAGTCCCCTGGCGGTGCGCATGCGCCCGCGCATCCTCGATGAGGTCGTGGGCCAGCAGCACCTGCTGAAGCCCGGCTCACCCCTGCGCAGACTGGTCGGCGAGGGCGCCAAGGGCCCCGCCGGCCCGTCGTCGGTGATCCTCTGGGGCCCGCCCGGCACCGGCAAGACCACCCTGGCGTACGTCGTCTCCAAGGCCACCAACAAGCGCTTCGTCGAGCTCTCCGCGATCACCGCCGGCGTCAAGGAGGTCCGCGCGGTCATCGACGGCGCCCGCCGCGCCACCGGCGGCTACGGCAAGGAGACCGTCCTCTTCCTCGACGAGATCCACCGCTTCAGCAAGGCCCAGCAGGACTCCCTCCTCCCGGCCGTCGAGAACCGCTGGGTGACCCTGATCGCGGCGACCACCGAGAACCCGTACTTCTCGATCATCTCCCCGCTGCTGTCCCGCTCCCTCCTGCTCACCCTCGAACCCCTCACGGACGACGACGTCAGAGGACTGCTGCGGCGGGCGCTCAGCGACGAGCGCGGTCTGAAGGACGCCGTCGGCCTCCCCGAGGACACCGAGGCGCACCTGCTGCGGATCGCCGGCGGCGACGCCCGCCGCGCCCTGACCGCCCTGGAAGCCGCCGCGGGGGCCGCCCTGGACCAGGGCGAGAGCGAGATCAGCCTGCAGACGCTGGAGCAGACCGTCGACCGCGCGGCGGTGAAGTACGACCGCGACGGCGACCAGCACTACGACGTCGCCAGCGCCCTCATCAAGTCCATCCGCGGCTCCGACGTCGACGCCGCCCTGCACTATCTGGCCCGGATGATCGAGGCCGGCGAGGACCCCCGTTTCATCGCCCGCCGCCTGATGATCTCCGCCAGCGAGGACATCGGCCTCGCCGATCCGAACGCCCTGCCGATCGCCGTCGCCGCCGCCCAGGCCGTCGCCATGATCGGCTTCCCCGAGGCCGCCCTCACCCTCAGCCACGCCACCATCGCCCTCGCGCTGGCCCCCAAGTCCAACTCCGCGACCACCGCCATCGGCGCCGCCCTGGACGACGTACGCAAGGGACGGGCGGGCTCTGTCCCACCGCACCTGCGCGACGGGCACTACAAGGGCGCCGCCAAGCTCGGGCATGCGCAGGGCTATGTGTATCCGCACGACCTGCCGGAGGGCATCGCCGAGCAGCAGTACGCCCCTGACGCGCTCAAGGACAGCGAGTACTACACCCCGACCCGGCACGGCGCGGAGGCGCGGTACGCGGACGCCGTGGAATGGACCAGGAAGCACCTCGGTCGCAAGCGGTCCTGAGCACCCTGTAAACTTCCCCGAAGTGCTGTGTCCCGTGCAGTCAGAACGGGACGGTCAGCCGGAGCTCCGATCCTCGGATCGACTCCAGGAGCGTCGCGCACCGTCGAACGGTGTCGCGGGCAGCCCACCACCACTCGTCGCCCGACGGGACCGGTCGGTGGGCCACTCGCGTGCTGCACGTTTGTGCCCAGACCAGGGGAGCGGCTGCCCACCAGGCCCGGCAACGGACCCGGAGGGTTTCCCCGGCTGCGGATGCGACCTCCCTCAACCCTGACAAGCCGTAGAAACAGACAAGGAAGATCAAGTGGCGAACCAGTCCCGCCCCAAGGTCAAGAAGTCGCGTGCCCTCGGCATCGCGCTGACCCCGAAGGCCGTCAAGTACTTCGAGGCCCGTCCCTACCCGCCGGGTGAGCACGGCCGTGGCCGCAAGCAGAACTCGGACTACAAGGTCCGTCTGCTGGAGAAGCAGCGTCTGCGTGCGCAGTACGACGTGTCCGAGCGTCAGCTCGTCCGCGCCTACGAGCGTGCCTCCAAGGTTCAGGGCAAGACCGGTGAGGCCCTGATCATCGAGCTCGAGCGTCGTCTCGACGCCCTGGTCCTGCGTTCGGGCATCGCCCGCACCATCTACCAGGCCCGTCAGATGGTCGTTCACGGCCACATCGAGGTCAACGGCGGCAAGGTCGACAAGCCGTCGTTCCGCGTCCGTCCCGACGACGTCGTGATGGTCCGCGAGCGCAGCCGCGAGAAGACCCTCTTCTCGATCGCCCGCGAGGGCGGCTTCGCCCCCGATGGTGAGACCCCGCGCTACCTGCAGGTGAACCTCAAGGCCCTGGCGTTCCGCCTGGACCGTGAGCCGAACCGCAAGGAGATCCCGGTGATCTGCGACGAGCAGCTCGTCGTCGAGTACTACGCCCGTTGATCCTTCAGCGGTCGTAGGACTTCTGCGCCTCAGCCCGTCGTCTCCCCGCCTTTCCGGGTGGGGGAGGCGGCGGGCTTCCGCATGGTCAGGGTGGCCCTGACATGCCGGGCCGGGCCTCGCGGGGACGGGGGCGCGTCCGAGGACGGCCGGCCCAGCGCCCGGCGCACCGCCGCCTCCCGGCCGAGCTCCGCGCCCTGCCGTACGTACTCCTCGTACCGCTCGTCGCCGAGCGCTTCTCGGGCCGCCGTCTCGCACAGCTCGTGCGGTGCGTTGAAGCAGGCCGAGCCGAACAGCGGCAGTCCGACCGACGGCCACATCCCGGCCGCCGCGCCCTGCAGCACCGCGGCCTCCGCGGCGTCGCCCTCCGCGCCGGTGACCAGGGCCAGCAGCTCCACGGCGAGCACCGAGCCGAGCAGGTCGTGGAAGGAGTGGGCGCTGCCGAGGCACTCGGTCAGCAACGCGCGGGCGCCGGGCAGGTGGCCCTCGGCCCAGGCGGCGTACGCCAGGACGTACAGCGCGTAGGAGCGCGCCCAGCGCTCGCCGTGGTCCTCGCACACCTGGCGCACGTCCTCGCACAACCGCACCGCGTCCGGCAGATCGCCCTGGAACGCCCGGGTCATCGCCAGCTCGATCTGGCCTATCAGCACATTGCTGTTGAGTTCGCCGATCTCCCGATAGCGGGCGAGCGCGGAGCGCAGCAGCGTCTCCGCGCGTTCCATGTCGTCCGAGAGCATCGCCAGACAACCCGTGCGGTGCTCGGCATAAGCCACCGCCGTCGGATCGCCCGCGTCTTCCGCCTCCTCCCGGCACTCCAGCAGCAGCCCGAGGGCGGGCACCGAGTCGCCCTGCAGGATCGCCACATAGCCGAGCACCCACAGCGCCTTCAGCCGCGACCGCCCATGATCGGAGTCCAGGGCCACGGCCTGTTCCAGCCAGTGCCGCCCCTCCGACAGCCGCCCGCAGCCGACCCAGTGGAACCACAGGGAGCCCGCGAGGTACTGCCCCAGATGCGCCTCGTCCGGCTCGCCCAGGCAGTACTCCAGGGCGCAGCGCAGATTCGGCAGCTCCGCCTCGACCCGCGCCGCCACCTCGCCCTGCCGCGGCGAGAACCACTCCAGCTCGCACCAGGTCGTCAGGCCCAGATACCAGTCGCGGTGCCGGCGCCGCAGCCGGGCCGCGTCCCCCGTCGCCTCCAGCCAGTCGGCACCGTAGGCCCGGATCGTGTCCAGCATCCGATAGCACACACCCGCCGGGGTCTCCTCCCGCGCGAGAACGGACTGCGCCAGCAGCTCCGAGAGCACATCGAGCACGTCGTCGGCGTGCAGGCCCTGGCCGCCGCACACATACTCGGCCGCATCCAGGTCGAACCGGCCCGCGAACACCGACAGCCGCGCCCACAGCAACCGCTCCTCGGGCGTGCACAGTTCATGGCTCCAGCCGACCGTCGTACGCAGCGTGCGATGACGCGGCAGCACGTCCCTCGTGCCGCCGGTCAGCAGCCGGAACCGGTCGTCGAGCCGCTCCAGCAGCTGCCCCGGCGCCAGTGTCCGCAGCCGCCCCGCGGCCAGCTCGATCGCGAGCGGGATCCCGTCCAGGCGACGGCACAACTCCCGTACGTCCCCGTCGCCCGGCACGGCCGTTCCGCGCTGTGCCGCCCGCTCCACGAACAGCTCCACCGCGTCGTCCTCGCCCAGCGGCGCCAGTGGGAACAGCCGTTCGCCCGCCAGGCCCAGCGGTCTGCGTCCCACGGCGAGCACGCTCAGCCCCGGAACCCGGCGCAGCAGATCCGTCGCCAGCTCCGCACAGGCGCCGACCAGGTGCTCGAAACCGTCCAGGATCAGCAGGAGTTCACGCCCGGCGAGATGCGCCAGCAGCGTCTCGTGGGGCAGGCGGGTCGTGTGGTCGGTCAGACCCAGCCCCTCCACGACCGCGTAGTCGACGAACTCCGGATCGCGGACCGGCGCCAACTCCACGTGCCACACGCCGTCCCGCGGCGCGCACCGCGAGGCCGCGCGCGCCGCCAGCCGTGACTTGCCGACACCGCCGGCCCCGGTCACCGTCACCAGCCGCGCGGCTCCGAGCGCCGCGGTCAGCTCGGCGAACTCCGCCGAGCGGCCCACGAACGTGCTCAGTTCCAGGGGCAGATCGCCGGAGTCGGGGGAGTGGGGGCGCCGTTGATCCCGCATGGGACACGGAGCGTACTGAACCGTAATCACTCCGTACAATCGCTTCTCGTGACCCGGCCGCGCACAGGCGCTAATCCGGTGCGGAGCCACGGCCCCGGCGCGATAGGCTCGGTGCACGACTTTTTCGATGCAGACCGATGCAGAGGCACGTTTCAGGGAGCGGGTGCACACAGTGTCCGGTGGAGAAGTTGCCGGGATCCTGGTGGCCGTCTTCTGGGCGATCCTGGTCTCCTTCCTCGCCGTCGCGCTGGCGAGGCTGGCCCAGACGCTCAGGGCGACCACCAAGCTCGTCGCGGATGTGACCGATCAGGCGGTCCCGCTCCTGGCAGACGCCTCCACGGCGGTGCGCTCCGCGCAGACGCAGATCGACCGGGTCGACGCGATCGCCTCCGACGTCCAGGAGGTCACGTCGAACGCCTCCGCCCTGTCGACCACCGTCGCCTCCACCTTCGGCGGCCCCCTGGTCAAGGTCGCGGCCTTCGGCTACGGCGTGCGCCGGGCCCTCGGCGGCCGCAAGCAGGAGGACATGCCCGCGAAGTCGCCCCGGCGTAACGTGATCGTGGGCCGGACGGTCCCCGCCGCACGCCGCAAGCGGAAGTAAGGACTGAGACCGAGCGATGTTCCGCCGTACGTTCTGGTTCAGCACGGGTGTCGCCGCCGGTGTGTGGGCCACCACCAAGGTCAACCGCAAGCTCAGGCAGCTGACCCCGGAGAGCCTCGCCGCCACCGCGGCGAACAAGGCCCTGGAGACCGGTCAGCGTCTGAAGGACCGCGCGGTGGGCTTCGCGCTCGACGTCCGCGACAACATGGCCCAGCGGGAGGCCGAGCTGGAGGACGCGCTCGGTATCCAGGAGAACCCCGAACTCCCCGGGCCGCGGCGGTACGCCGCCATCGAGAACGACCGCAGCAACCCGAAGTACGTCGACAACCCGACGTACTCGCACAACCGGAATGAGGACCACTGATGGAGTCGGCCGAGATTCGCCGCCGCTGGCTGAGCTTCTTCGAGGAGCGCGGGCACACCGTCGTCCCTTCGGCGTCGCTCATCGCGGACGACCCGACTCTGCTCCTCGTCCCGGCCGGCATGGTGCCCTTCAAGCCCTACTTCCTGGGTGAGGTCAAGCCTCCCTTCGACCGCGCCACCAGCGTGCAGAAGTGCGTGCGCACCCCGGACATCGAAGAGGTCGGCAAGACCACCCGGCACGGCACCTTCTTCCAGATGTGCGGCAACTTCTCCTTCGGCGACTACTTCAAGGAAGGCGCCATCAAGTACGCCTGGGAGCTGCTCACCAGCCCCCAGGACAAGGGTGGTTACGGCCTGGAGCCGGAGAAGCTCTGGATCACCGTCTACAAGGACGACGACGAGGCCGAGCGCATCTGGCACGACGTCGTCGGCGTGCCGAAGGAGCGCATCCAGCGCCTCGGCATGAAGGACAACTACTGGTCCATGGGCGTCCCCGGACCCTGCGGCCCCTGCTCCGAGATCAACTACGACCGCGGCCCCGAGTTCGGCGTCGAGGGCGGCCCCGCCGTCAACGACGAGCGGTACGTGGAGATCTGGAACCTCGTCTTCATGCAGTACGAGCGAGGCGAGGGCATCGGCAAGGACAACTTCGAGATCCTCGGCGACCTCCCGAGCCAGAACATCGACACGGGCCTCGGCCTCGAGCGCCTCGCCATGATTCTGCAGGGCGTGCAGAACATGTACGAGATCGACACCTCCATGGCCGTCATCAAGAAGGCCACCGAGCTGACGGGGGTGGCCTACGGCGACGCCCACGGCTCGGACGTCTCCCTGCGCGTGGTCACCGACCACATGCGCACGTCCGTGATGCTCATCGGTGACGGCGTGACCCCCGGCAACGAGGGCCGCGGCTACGTCCTGCGCCGCATCATGCGCCGCGCCATCCGCAACATGCGTCTGCTCGGCGCCACCGGCCCGGTCGTCAAGGACCTGGTCGACGTCGTCATCGGCATGATGGGCCAGCAGTACCCCGAGCTGGTCACGGACCGCGAGCGCATCGAGAAGGTCGCCGTCGCCGAGGAGAACGCCTTCCTCAAGACGCTGAAGGCCGGCACCAACATCCTCGACACCGCCGTCACCGACACCAAGGCCGCGGGCTCCACCGTGCTGGCCGGCGACAAGGCGTTCCTGCTCCACGACACCTGGGGCTTCCCGATCGACCTCACCCTGGAGATGGCCGCCGAGCAGGGCCTCTCCGTGGACGAGGACGGCTTCCGCCGCCTGATGAAGGAGCAGCGGGAGCGCGCCAAGGCCGACGCCCAGGCCAAGAAGACCGGCCACGCCGGCGCCGGCGCCTACCGGGAGATCGCCGACAAGGTCGGCGAGACCGACTTCATCGGCTACGGCGACACCGAGGGCGAGTCCACGATCGTCGGCATCCTCGTCGACGGCGCCTCGTCCCCGGCCGCCACCGAGGGCGACGAGGTCGAGATCGTCCTCGACCGCACCCCGTTCTACGCCGAGGGCGGCGGCCAGATCGGCGACACCGGCCGGATCAAGGCCGACTCCGGTGCCGTCATCGAGATCCGCGACTGTCAGAAGCCGGTGCCCGGCGTGTACGTCCACAAGGGTGTCGTCCAGGTCGGCGAGGTGACGGTCGGTGCCAAGGCCCACGCCTCGATCGACAACCGCCGCCGCAAGGCCATCGCCCGCGCCCACTCGGCCACCCACCTCACCCACCAGGCGCTGCGCGACGCCCTCGGCCCGACGGCCGCCCAGGCCGGTTCCGAGAACCAGCCCGGCCGCTTCCGCTTCGACTTCGGCTCGCCGTCCGCCGTGCCGACGGCCGTGATGACCGACGTCGAGCAGAAGATCAACGAGGTGCTCGCCCGCGACCTGGACGTGCACGCCGAGGTCATGGGCATCGACGACGCCAAGAAGCAGGGGGCCATCGCCGAGTTCGGTGAGAAGTACGGCGAGCGCGTGCGCGTCGTGACCATCGGCGACTTCTCCAAGGAGCTGTGCGGCGGCACGCATGTGCACAACACCGCCCAGCTCGGCCTGGTGAAGCTGCTCGGCGAGTCGTCCATCGGCTCCGGGGTGCGCCGTATCGAGGCCCTGGTCGGCGTGGACGCCTACAACTTCCTCGCCCGTGAGCACACGGTCGTCGCCCAGCTCCAGGAGCTGATCAAGGGCCGTCCGGAGGAGCTCCCGGAGAAGGTCTCCGCCATGCTCGGCAAGCTGAAGGACGCCGAGAAGGAGATCGAGAAGTTCCGCGCCGAGAAGGTACTCCAGGCCGCCGCCGGTCTCGTCGAGTCCGCCAAGGACGTGCACGGCGTCGCCGTCGTCACCGGCCAGGTCCCGGACGGCACCACGCCGGACGACCTGCGCAAGCTGGTCCTCGACGTGCGCGGCCGCATCCAGGGCGGACGGGCCGCCGTGGTCGCCCTGTTCACCGTCAGCAACGGCAAGCCGCTCACGGTCATCGCCACCAACGAGGCCGCCCGCGAGCGCGGTCTCAAGGCCGGCGACCTGGTCCGTACGGCTGCCAAGACCCTCGGCGGCGGCGGTGGCGGCAAGCCGGACGTCGCCCAGGGCGGCGGTCAGAACCCGGCCGCCATCGGCGACGCGGTCGACGCCGTCGAGCGGCTCGTGGCGGAAACGGCCAAGTGAGCGACGGCACACACGCGAGTGGCGACGACCGGGGCATGCGCCGCGGCCGTCGCCTGGCGCTCGACGTCGGCGACGCCCGGATCGGCGTCGCCTCGTGCGACCCCGACGGGATCCTCGCCACACCGGTGGAGACGGTCCCGGGCCGGGACATCCCCGCAGCTCAGCGTCGGCTCAAGCAACTCGTCGAGGAGTACGAGCCCATCGAGGTCGTCGTCGGCCTGCCCCGCTCCCTCAAGGGCGGCGAGGGCCCTGCCGCGGTCAAGGTCAGGGGCTTCGCCCAGGAACTGGCCCGCATGATCGCGCCCGTTCCGGTCAGGCTCCTGGACGAGCGGATGACGACCGTGACGGCCAGTCAGGGACTGCGTGCCTCGGGCGTGAAGTCGAAGAAGGGCCGGTCGGTCATCGATCAGGCAGCCGCCGTGATCATCCTGCAGCAGGCGCTCGAATCCGAACGGGTGTCAGGTAAAGCTCCCGGAGAGAGCGTCGAAGTGGTTATCTGATCGCGATACTGTAACGTTCCGCGCGATGCGCCGGTGTTCGAACAGCCGGAGCACAAAGAGAGGCGGGACGGGAGCCGGATCTTCAGCAGCCGCGTGACCGCCGCCTCGCGGCTCTAGGGGATCGATGACTGAGTATGGCCGGGGCCCAGGCTCCGAACCGTGGCATCCCGAGGACCCGTTGTTCGGGGACGGCGGATGGGAAGGGCAGCAGACCCACTCGGGCCAGCAGGCTGCCTACGGCGGCCAGCCGCAGCATTATCCGGAGCAGCAGCAGCCGCAGCAGCCACAGCACTACGGCGACTGGGGCAACGGCCAGCAGGCCGCGTACGGTCAGCAGCAGTACCCGCAGCAGGGTCAGCAGTACCCGCAGCAGTACGACCAGCAGCACTACCCGGGCCATGGGCAGCAGTCGTACGACAACAACGGCTGGGCGACCGGCAGTCACTCGCACGTCCAGTACCCCGACCCCGGCGACCCGTACGGGCAGCAGGCCGCGGCGTACGGCGGCGAGCAGCACGACTACTACGGCACGCCCGACGCATACCCGCCGCCGGAGCCGCCGAGCCGCAGGCAGGCCGAGCCGGAGCCGCCGGAGACCGACTGGGATCCTGGCCCTGACCAGGGCGAACATGCCTTCTTCGCCGGTGGCGACGATGACGACGACGGCGATGACGAGTCGGGGGGCGGCCGGGGCCGCGGCGACCGGCGGGGCCGGGGCGGCAAGCCCAAGAAGCGCCGCAGCGGGCTCGCCTGTCTGGTGGTCGTGGTCGTGTTCGGCGGAGGCGTCGCCGGAGTCGGATATTTCGGGTACCAGTTTTACCAGGATCGTTTCGGCGCGGCCCCTGACTACGCCGGGGAAGGCACCAGCGACACCGTCACCGTCGAGATCCCGAAGGGCGCGCTCGGCAACCAGATCGGCCAGGCGCTCAAGCAGGCCGGCGTCGTCAAGAGCGTCGACGCCTTCGTGGCCGCCCAGTCGCAGAACCCCGACGGGAAGACGATCCAGGCCGGCGCCTATCTGCTGCACAAGCAGATGTCCGCCGAGAGCGCCGTCGAGATGATGCTCGACCCGAAGAGCCAGAACAACGTTCTGGTGCGGCCGGGCGAGCGCAATGTGGCCGTCTACAAGGCGATCGACGAACAACTCGATTTGTCGTCCGGCACCACCAGGAAGATCGCCGAGCAGAAATACAAGAGCCTCGGACTGCCGAGCTGGGCCAACGACAACGATGACATCAGGGACCCGCTGGAGGGCTTCCTCTATCCGGGCACCTATCCCGCCGCCAAGGGCATGAAGCCCGAAGCGGTGCTGAAGGGGATGGTGTCCCTGGCCGTCAACAAGTACGAGGCGCTCGATCTGGAGGCCAAGGCCAAGGCGCTCAAGCTGGACAGCCCGTTGCAGGTCATCACGGTCGCCAGCCTCGTCCAGGCCGAGGGAAAGACCGATGACGACTACCGCAAGATGGCGGAAGTGGTCTACAACCGCCTCGACCGCGCGAACCCCGAGACCTACGGTCTGCTGCAGTTCGACTCGACCTTCAATTACCTGAAGGGCCAGAGCAACATCAATATCAGCGAATCCGAGATCAACAAGAATCAGGACCCGTACAACACGTACACGCAGAAGGGTCTGCCGCCCGGACCGATCGGCAACCCGGGCGAGGGCGCGATCAAGGGAACGTTGAATCCGACCGACGAGGGCTGGTACTACTTCGTCGCGGTCGACGGCGTGAGCAAGACCGAATTCGCCAAGACCCACGACGATTTCCAGAAGCTCAAGGACAAGTTCAATGAGAGCTCGGGCAACTGACGCCCGCCGGGCCGCCGTACTCGGCAAGCCCATCGCCCACTCCCTCTCCCCGGTGCTGCACCGCGCCGCCTACGAGGAACTGGGGCTCACCGACTGGTCGTACGACCGGTTCGAGATCGACGAGGCCGCGCTGCCCGGGTTCTTCGCCGAACTGGGGTCGGAGTGGGCCGGGTTGTCGTTGACGATGCCGCTCAAGCGCGCCGTCATCCCGCTGCTGGACGAGATCAGCGAGACGGCGTCCTCGGTCGAGGCCGTCAACACGGTCGTCCGCACCGAGGACGGCCGTCGCGTCGGCGACAACACCGACATCCCCGGCATGGTCGCCGCGATGCGGGAACGCGGCATCGAACAGGTCGACTCGGCCGCGATCCTCGGCGCCGGCGCCACGGCGTCCTCCGCGCTGGCCGCGCTCGCCCGCGTCTGCACCGGCGAGGTCGTTGCGTACGTACGCAGCGAGGCACGCGCCGCCGAGATGCGGCAGTGGGGCGAGCGGCTCGACGTGGAGGTCCGTACGGCGGACTGGGCGGACGCGGAACGGGCCTTGCACGCGCCGCTGGTGATCGCGACCACCCCCGCCGGTGCGACCGACGCCCTCGCCGCCGCCGTACCGGAGCGCCCCGCCACTCTGTTCGACGTGCTCTACGACCCCTGGCCGACCGCCCTGGCGGCACGCTGGTCCATGTTCGGCGGAGCGGTCGTCAGCGGGCTGGACCTGCTGGTGCATCAGGCGGTGCTGCAGGTGGAGCAGATGACCGGGCGCACCCCGGCGCCCCTGGAGGCCATGCGAAATGCGGGAGAGCGCGCTCTCGCGAACCGCTAAGATCCGCTGAGTTCCGCAGGGGGCGGAGAGGATCTGGGGGGAGAACGAGCAGTGTCCACTGGTGTGCCGCTGGCGTCCGGCAAGAGCGAGATATTCGAGGTCGTCCTGCAGTTCATGCCGGACTGGGTGCAGATCCCTGTGCTCGTCCTGGTCGTGCTGCTCGTCGTCGGGTCGTGGGTCTTCAAGCTGAAGCGCAAGATCGACCGGCGGCGTGCGAGGCGTCAGGGACTGTCAGTCCAGACGGCTGCGCCGCAGGGGCAGGGACGGGGAGCCGACTACCTGGGCCCGTACGCGGCCCAGCAGACCCCGGAGCCGAGCGGTGCCGACTTCCTCGGCGCCTACGCCCCTCAGCAGGCCCATTCGGCACAGCCGAGCGCCCAGGGCAACGGCACCGCCTGATCCCGGTCGGTGTCCGGCGCCGTCCATCTCGCGTCCGCCAGGTGGACCGGCGGCCGGGGACGGGATCGGGACGTGGGAGGATCGAAGGTGGCGGGCCGGGGCCGCGCACCTGGTCACGCCGTCGACGTACGCGAGGACGCGCGTACGCAGGGCAGTACCAGGGCGCGAGCACTGAGGAGCACCGTTGAGCAGGTTGCGCTGGCTGACCGCGGGGGAGTCCCACGGTCCCGCACTCGTGGCGACGCTGGAGGGCCTTCCCGCCGGCGTGCCGATCACCACGGAGATGGTGGCGGACCACCTGGCCCGGCGCCGGCTCGGCTATGGACGCGGTGCGCGCATGAAGTTCGAGCGCGACGAGGTCACCTTCCTCGGCGGCGTCCGCCACGGCCTCACCCTCGGTTCCCCGGTCGCGATCATGGTGGGCAACACCGAGTGGCCCAAGTGGGAGCAGGTCATGGCGGCCGACCCGATCGACCCCGAGATCCTCGCCGGCCTCGCCCGCAACGCGCCGCTGACCCGGCCGCGCCCCGGCCACGCCGACCTCGCCGGCATGCAGAAGTACGGCTTCGACGAGGCCCGGCCGATCCTGGAGCGCGCCTCGGCACGTGAGACCGCGGCCCGTGTCGCCCTCGGTGCCGTTGCCCGGTCGTACCTCAAGGAGACGGCCGGCATCGAGATCGTCAGCCATGTCGTCGAGCTGTGTTCCGTGAAGGCCCCGCAAGGTGTGTACCCGACGCCGGCCGACGTCGAGAAGCTGGACGCCGACCCGCTGCGCTGCCTCGACGCGGACGCGTCGAAGGCGATGGTCGCGGAGGTCGACCAGGCCCACAAGGACGGCGACACGCTCGGCGGTGTGGTCGAGGTGCTCGCCTACGGCGTCCCCGTCGGCCTCGGCTCGCACGTCCACTGGGACCGCAAGCTGGACGCCCGCCTCGCCGGCGCGCTCATGGGCATCCAGGCCATCAAGGGCGTCGAGCTCGGCGACGGCTTCGAGCTCGCCCGCGTTCCCGGCTCCAAGGCGCACGACGAGATCGTGAACACGCCGGAGGGCATCCGCCGCGTCTCCGGCCGCTCCGGCGGCACCGAGGGCGGTCTCACCACCGGTGAGCTGCTGCGGGTGCGGGCCGCGATGAAGCCGATCGCCACCGTGCCGAGGGCCCTGCAGACCATCGACGTGACGACCGGCGAGGCGACGCAGGCGCACCACCAGCGCTCCGACGTCTCCGCGGTCCCGGCGGCTGGCATCGTCGCCGAGGCCATGGTGGCGCTCGTCCTCGCGGACGCGGTGGCGGAGAAGTTCGGCGGCGACAGCGTGGCCGAGACGCGCCGTAACGTGCGGTCCTACCTCGAAAACCTGGCCATCCGGTGAGCGCAGCGCCTGTGATCGTGCTGGTCGGGCCGATGGGCGTGGGCAAGTCCACGGTCGGGCAGCTGCTGGCCGACCGGCTCGGCGTCGGCTACCGGGACAGCGATGACGACATCGTGAGCGAGCAGGGCCGGACCATCGCGGAGATCTTCGTCGACGAGGGCGAGCCCGCCTTCCGGGCGGTCGAGAAGTCGGCCGTGCGCCGGGCGCTCGCCGAGCACGGCGGTGTCCTCGCGCTGGGCGGCGGCTCGATCCTGGACGAGGACACGCGGGCCCTGCTGGAGGGACAGCGGGTCGTGTACCTGTCGATGGACGTCGAGGAAGCGGTCAAGCGCACCGGCCTGAACGCCGCCCGCCCGCTGCTCGCGGTCAACCCGCGCAAGCAGTGGCGGGAGCTGATGGAGGCCCGTCGGCATCTGTACGAGTCGGTGGCCACGGCGGTCGTTGCCACCGACGGCCGTACGCCCGAAGAGGTCACCCAAGCCGCCCTGGACGCACTGGAGTTGAAGGACGCATGACTGAGGCAGTGACGAGGATCCAGGTCGGCGGTACCGCGGGCAGCGAACCGTACGAGGTCCTGGTGGGGCGTCAGCTCCTGGGCGAGCTGGGCGGGTTGATCGGCGGCCGGACCAAGCGGGTCGCGGTGATCCACCCGGAGGCGCTGGCCGAGACCGGCGAGGCGCTGCGGGCCGATCTGGCCGAGCAGGGCTTCGAGGCCGTCGCCATCCAGGTGCCGAACGCGGAGGAGGCCAAGACCGCGGAGGTGGCCGCCTACTGCTGGAAGGCGCTGGGCCAGTCCGGCTTCACCCGCTCCGACGTGATCGTCGGTGTGGGCGGCGGCGCGACCACCGACCTGGCCGGGTTCGTGGCGGCGACCTGGCTGCGCGGGGTGCGCTGGATCGCGGTCCCGACCACCGTGCTGGCCATGGTGGACGCGGCGGTCGGCGGCAAGACCGGCATCAACACCGCCGAGGGCAAGAACCTGGTGGGTGCCTTCCACCCGCCGGCCGGCGTGCTGTGCGACCTGGCCGCACTGGAGTCCCTGCCGGTCAACGACTACGTGTCGGGTCTCGCGGAGATCATCAAGGCCGGTTTCATCGCCGACCCGGCGATCCTCGAGCTGATCGAGGCCGACCCCGAGGCCGCGCGCACCCCGGCCGGCCCGCACACCGCCGAGCTGATCGAGCGCTCGATCCGGGTCAAGGCCGAGGTCGTCTCCTCGGACCTGAAGGAGTCGGGTCTGCGGGAGATCCTCAACTACGGCCACACCCTCGGCCACGCGATCGAGAAGAACGAGCGCTACAAGTGGCGGCACGGCGCGGCCGTCGCCGTCGGTATGCACTTCGCCGCCGAACTCGGGCGTCTCGCCGGGCGGTTGGACGACGCGACGGCGGACCGGCACCGCACCATCCTCGAATCGGTGGGCCTGCCGCTGTACTACCGCTACGACCAGTGGCCCAAGCTGCTGCAGACCATGAAGGTCGACAAGAAGTCCCGCGGCGATCTGCTGCGCTTCATCGTCCTGGACGGCCTGGCCAAGCCCACCGTGCTGGAGGGACCGGACCCGGCCGTGCTGCTCGCCGCGTACGGCGAAGTCGGCCAGTAAGTCCACCGAACCACCCTTCCGTCCGATTCGCCTGTGGCGATGGGCACTTCAGACCGCCCCCGGCCGTTCACCAAACGGCGGCCGGGGGCGGTACCGTTCGGTAGCGTGCGGGGTAGAGCCCTGCTGCCAGCACCAATGGCCATGGAAGACGAGACGGAGTGGCACCGGATGCAGCACGCAGTGGGAGGTTCTCCGCTGCCGCCGCCCCACCAGTCGGGGCACGGGTGGTCGCCGGCCGCACAACCCCCGGGTGCGCACCATCCGGGCGGACACCCAGAACCCGCCCCGCATCAGGGATCAGCCCCGCAGGGATCCGCTCCTGTGCCCCCGCCGCCCCCGGCGCCGGGCTTCGCACCTCCCGGACCGGTCCCGCACACGCCCCACCACGTTCCGGCCCCGCCGGCCCCCGAGACCACGGGCCATGTGCCGCTGCCGCCCGGCGGCCCCGTCGGCATGCCGAGCGTCCCGCCCGCCACGACGGCACCCGACCCGGCGACCACGACCATCGCCGTGCTGCTCATCGGGCCGGCAGGGGCCGGCAAGACGAGCGTCGCCAAGTTCTGGGCGGAGCAGCGCCGGGTCCCCACGGCCCACATCAGCCTCGACGACGTACGCGAATGGGTCCGCTCCGGCTTCGCCGACCCCCAGTCCGGGTGGAACGACAACTCCGAGGCCCAGTACCGCCTCGCCCGCCGCACCTGCGGCTTCGCCGCGCGGAACTTCCTGGCCAACGGCATCTCGTGCATTCTCGACGACGCCGTCTTCCCCGACCGCCCGGTGGTCGGTCTCGGCGGCTGGAAGCGTCACGTCGGCCCCGGGCTGTTGCCGGTGGTCCTGCTGCCGGGCCTGGAGATAGTCCTGGAGCGCAACGCCGAGCGTTCGGGCAACCGCCGCCTCACGGATGAGGAGGTCGCCCGCATCCATGGCCGCATGGCGGGCTGGTACGGCTCGGGCCTGCCGATCATCGACAATTCCCAGCTCGACGTACCGCAGACGGCGCGGATACTGGACGACGTACTGGCCCGCTCGATCGCAAGCCCTCCGAGCTGGTAGCCAACGGGAGTCATCCCCCGAACGCCTTCTCAACCGGCACAAAACAGACGAGCCTCCTACGCTCGTGTCATGTCAGAGGTGTACGCCGCCCGCCGAACCCGGGTACGGGAACGCTGCCAAGCCGGCGGCAGCGCCACCGCGCTGATCTCCCGCCCCGCCAATCTGCGCTATCTCGCGGGCGCCGCCCCGCAGGGCGCCGTCCTGCTGCTCGGCAGGACCGAGGACCTCCTGCTGTGCGCCGGTCCGCCGGAGAACCGGCCGACCGAGGGCCGCCCCGACGAGGCGCTGCGCCTTCAGACGCTGCCCGGCAACGGCGGTGACCCGGCCGTTGCGGCGGCCGACCTCGCGGCAGGGCAGGGAGCCGACGCGCTCGCCGTGGAGGAACATCACCTCACCGTCGCCCGCCACAGAGCCATTCGCTCCGTCGTACCCGGCTTGCGTCTCACCGACCTCGGCGGCGCGGTCGAACAGCTCCGCGTCGTCAAGGACGAGGAAGAGATCTCCTGCCTCCGCATCGGCGCCGAGATCGCCGACCAGGCCCTGGGTGAGCTGCTCGAATCCATCCTCGTAGGCCGCACGGAGCGCCATCTCGCCCTCGAACTCGAACGGCGTCTCGTCGATCACGGCGCCGACGGGCCGGCCTTTCCCACCGCCGTCGCCACCGGCCCGAACTCCGGCCGACGCGCGCACCGGCCCACCGACCGCCGGGTCGAGGAGGGCGATTTCCTCTCTGTCTGCCTCGGGGCCACGTACCGTGGCTACCGCTGCGAGATCGGCCGTACGTTCGTGATCGGTACGTCTCCCGCGGACTGGCAGATCGAGCTGTACGACCTGGTCTTCGCCGCTCAGCGCGGCGGACGGGAGAGCCTGGTACCCGGTGCCGCCTACCGGGATGTGGACCGTGCCGCGCGTCAGGTGCTGGACTCCGCGGGGTACGCGGAGGGCCTTCCGCCGCTGACGGGGCACGGGGTGGGACTCGAAATCGACGAGGACCCGCAGTTGGCTCCCGCGGCCATGGGTAAACTGGACGCTTGCGTGCCGGTCACCGTCGAACCGGGGGTTCACCTCCCGGGCCGGGGCGGCGTCCGGATCGATGACACGCTCGTCGTTCGCCCTGAGGCGGACGGCGGACCCGAGCTACTCACCATCACGACCAAGGAGCTGCTCGCCCTTTAGACAGGAGCGTGCGCCGGGGTCGTCCACGTCAGTCCAGGAGATTCCGCAACCGTGGCTTCCACGAACGACCTCAAGAACGGCCTTGTGCTCAAGCTCGAAGGCGGCCAGCTCTGGTCCGTCGTCGAGTTCCAGCACGTCAAGCCCGGCAAGGGCCCGGCCTTCGTGCGCACCAAGCTCAAGAACGTGCTCTCCGGGAAGGTCGTCGACAAGACCTTCAACGCCGGCGTGAAGGTCGAGACGGCCACCGTCGACAAGCGCGACATGCAGTTCTCGTACATGGACGGCGAGTACTTCGTCTTCATGGACATGGAGACCTACGACCAGCTCATGGTCGACCGCAAGGCCGTCGGTGACGCCGCCAACTTCCTGATCGAGGGCTTCACGGCCACCGTCGCGCAGCACGAGGGCGAGGTGCTCTTCGTCGAGCTTCCGGCCGCCGTCGAGCTCGTCATCCAGGAGACCGAGCCGGGTGTCCAGGGCGACCGCTCCACCGGTGGCACCAAGCCCGCCATCCTGGAGACCGGTCACCAGATCAACGTCCCGCTCTTCATCACCACCGGTGAGAAGATCAAGGTCGACACCCGCACGAGCGACTACCTCGGCCGGGTGAACAGCTAAATTGGCTGCCCGCAACACGGCCCGCAAGCGAGCCTTCCAGATCCTCTTCGAGGGTGACCAGCGCGACGCCGGGGTCCTGACGGTCCTCGCGGACTGGATCCGGCTCTCCCGGGACGACACCCGGCAGCCGCCGGTGAGCGAGTACACCATGCAGCTGGTCGAGGGCTACGCGCAGCACGCGCGGCGCATCGACGATCTGATCGCTCAGTACGCGGTCGGCTGGACGCTGGACCGGATGCCGGTCGTGGACCGCAACATCCTGCGTCTCGGCGCGTACGAGCTGATCTGGGTCGACGAGACCCCGGACGCCGTCGTGCTGGACGAGATGGTGGCGCTGGCGAAGGAGTTCTCCACGGACGACTCGCCCTCGTTCGTCAACGGCCTCCTCGGTCGGCTCAAGGACCTGAAGCCCACGCTGCGCCGCGAGGAAGCGTAAGGGTTTCCGAAGACGCGGGAGGGCCCCCAGCGACCGCTGCGGGCCCTCCCGCGTCTTCCTGTACCTCCGGGGCCTTCCAGGCCGCCAGAACGCCGCCGGGGTGGCCGCAACCCAATGGGTTTCCGTCCCCCCCCTCGTCCGGTTCTTGTTCGACTTGGGGAGGCTCCCCCCCCCCCGACTTTTCCGGCCCACTAGGCTTCACTCCTT
>NZ_JBHTRZ010000010.1:329560-460951 GCF_042795335.1 Streptomyces sp. NPDC056479
CATGGAGCCTTTTGTATCCCCCCCTTCTCTTCTCTCCCCCCCTGGTCCCCCCCGGCCCACCACACCCCCTTCGCGCTCCCCCCCCCCCCCCTCCCCCCCCCCCCCCCGCCGGTACGTTTCTGCTCAGTCGTGGAGGGCTCAGCCCTCGTCGGCGTGCGAGACCGCGCGGCGCGCGTCCGCGTCCAGCACGCCCCAGCTGATCAGCTGCTCGGTGAGGACCGAGGGCGACTGGTCGTAGATGACGGCGAGTGTGCGCAGGTCGTCCTGGCGGATCGAGAGCACCTTGCCGTTGTAGTCACCGCGCTGCGACTGGATGGTCGCGGCATAGCGCTGCAGGGGACCCGCCTTCTCGGCCGGCACATGGGCGAGCCGCTCCAGGTCCAGGACCAGCTTCGGCGGCGGCTCGGCGGCCCCGCCCGGCGTGGTGCCCGGCAGCAGCTCCTGCACCGGAACGCCGTAGAAATCCGCCAACTCGGCGAGGCGCTGCACGGTCACGGCGCGGTCACCGCGCTCGTACGAACCGACCACGACGGCCTTCCAGCGTCCCTGGGACTTCTCCTCGACACCGTGGAGGGAAAGGCCCTGCTGGGTGCGGATGGCCCGGAGTTTGGCCCCGAGCTGTTTGGCGTATTCGCTGGACATATAGCTCCCCGGACACTGTGTCGACGCGGCGTGGCTTGGGTTCCATGCCGCGCGGTTGGTAACTCACTGTGAGGTTACGCAGCGTTACTCTGGCGCGTCAAGCCGAATGGTCCACACCGACGCTTCCGTGCCGGCGGTGGCCGATTGAGCCAAGGGGGTGATGAGACGCGCCCGGATGGCCTGCTACGGTGGATGGCGCAAACCAGACGTCCTTTAAGGTCCGTCCCGTGAGGCGGAGAAGGAGGTCCTTTTCGTATGGACAGGCACCAGGACACGCAAGCGTCCGACGCCAGGCCCGTTCTCGAAGGCCCTGACATCGCGCGGGTGTTGACCCGCATCGCCCACGAGATCGTCGAACGCGCCAAGGGCGCCGACGACGTGGTGCTCCTCGGCATCCCCACCCGAGGCGTCTTCCTCGCCCAGCGGCTCGCCGCCAAGCTCGAGGAGATCACCGAGCGCAAGATGCCGGTCGGCTCGCTCGACATCACGATGTACCGCGACGACCTGCGCATGCACCCGCCGCGTGCGCTCGCCCGCACCGAGATCCCCGGTGACGGCATCGACGGCCGCCTCGTCATCCTGGTCGACGACGTCCTCTTCTCCGGCCGCACCATCCGGGCCGCCCTCGACGCCCTGAACGACATCGGCAGGCCGCGCGCGGTCCAGCTCGCGGTGCTCGTCGACCGGGGCCACCGCGAACTGCCCATCCGCGCCGACTACGTCGGCAAGAACATCCCCACGTCGCTGCGGGAGACGGTCAAGGTCCAGCTCGCCGAGGAGGACGGTCGGGACACCGTGCTGCTCGGTGCCAAGCAGACCTCCCAGTAGCGCCCACGGCGTACGCCGCTGTCGTACGCCCGCTGAGTGCGCTCTGGTGCGCACCCGTCTGCCCCGATTCTTCCTGAATTAACTGCCTTACGGAGCCTGACAGATGCAGCGTCATCTCATCTCGGCCGCCGACCTCACCCGCGACGACGCCGTCCTGATCCTCGACACCGCCGAGGAGATGGCCCGGGTCGCCGACCGGCCGATCAAGAAGTTGCCGACCCTGCGCGGCCGTACCGTCGTGAACCTCTTCTTCGAGGACTCCACGCGCACGCGTATCTCTTTCGAGGCCGCCGAGAAGCGGCTGTCGGCGGACGTCATCAACTTCACCGCCAAGGGGTCGAGCGTGTCCAAGGGCGAGTCCCTGAAGGACACCGCCCAGACCCTGGAGGCCATGGGTGTCGACGCCGTCGTCATCCGGCACGGCGCCTCCGGAGCGCCGTACCGCCTCGCCAACTCGGGCTGGATCGACGCGGCCGTGATCAACGCCGGCGACGGCACCCACCAGCACCCCACCCAGGCCCTGTTGGACGCCTTCACGATGCGGCGCCGGCTCGTCGGCCGGGACGCCGGGATAGGGCAGGACCTCGACGGCAGGCGCATCACGATCGTCGGCGACGTCCTGCACAGCCGGGTCGCCCGCTCCAACGTCGACCTGCTGCACACCCTCGGGGCCGAGGTCACCCTGGTCGCCCCGCCGACCCTGGTGCCGGTCGGCGTCGAGACCTGGCCCTGCGAGGTCTCGTACGACCTCGACAGCACGCTTCCCAAGTCCGACGCGGTGATGATGCTGCGCGTGCAGCGCGAGCGGATGAACGCCGCGTTCTTCCCGACCGAGCGCGAGTACTCGCGGCGCTACGGCCTGGACGGCGACCGCATGGCGCGGATGCCCGAGCACGCCATCGTGATGCACCCCGGCCCGATGGTCCGCGGCATGGAGATCACCGCCGAGGTAGCCGACTCCGAGCGCTGCACCGCCATCGAGCAGGTCGCAAACGGAGTCTCCATCCGGATGGCCGTTCTGTACCTGCTGCTCGGGGGCAACGAGCCCGCCGTCACGCACACCCGTACCGAGGAGAAGTAAGACACATGAGCAAGATCCTGATCCGTGGTGCGAAGGTGCTCGGCGGCGAGCCGCAGGACGTGCTGATCGACGGCGCCGTCATCGAGGCCGTCGGCACGGGGGGGCTCTCGGACGAGGGTGCCCAGGTCGTCGAGGCGGCCGGCAAGGTGCTGCTGCCGGGCCTGGTCGACCTGCACACGCATCTGCGTGAGCCCGGCCGCGAGGACTCCGAGACGGTGCTGACCGGCACCCGCGCGGCGGCCTCCGGCGGCTTCACGGCCGTGTTCGCCATGGCCAACACCTTCCCGGTCGCCGACACCGCCGGTGTCGTCGAGCAGGTCTACCGGCTCGGCCAGGAGCACGGCTACTGCGACGTCCAGCCGATCGGCGCCGTCACTGTCGGCCTGGACGGCAAGAAGCTCGCCGAGCTGGGCGCCATGCACGAGTCGGCCGCCGGTGTCACCGTCTTCTCCGACGACGGCAAGTGCGTCGACGACGCCGTGATCATGCGCCGCGCGCTGGAGTACGTGAAGGCCTTCGGCGGGGTCGTCGCCCAGCACGCGCAGGAGCCGCGGCTGACCGAGGGCGCCCAGATGAACGAGGGCGTCGTCTCCGCCGAGCTGGGCCTCGGCGGCTGGCCGGCGGTGGCCGAGGAATCGATCATCGCCCGGGACGTCCTGCTCGCCGAGCACGTCGGCTCGCGCGTCCACATCTGCCACCTGTCGACCGCCGGCTCGGTGGAGATCGTGCGCTGGGCCAAGTCCCGCGGCATCGACGTCACCGCCGAGGTCACCCCGCACCACCTGCTCCTCACCGACGAACTGGTGCGCACCTACAACCCGGTCTACAAGGTCAACCCGCCGCTGCGGACCGAACGTGACGTCATGGCGCTGCGCGAGGCGCTCGCCGACGGCACGATCGACATCGTCGCCACCGACCACGCCCCGCACCCGCACGAGGACAAGGACTGCGAGTGGGCCGCGGCCGCCATGGGGATGGTCGGACTGGAGACCGCCCTGTCGGTGGTGCAGGAGACCATGGTGGACACCGGGCTCCTCACCTGGGCCGGGGTCGCCGAGCGCATGTCCGTCAAGCCCGCGCAGATCGGGCAGGCGAAGGGGCACGGTCGTCCCGTCTCGGCTGGTGAGCCCGCCAACCTCACGCTCGTCGACACGGAATACCGTGGGTCCGTGGACCCCGCAGGCTTCGCCTCGCGCAGCCGCAACACCCCGTACCAGGGGCGTGAGCTGCCGGGCCGTGTGACGCACACGTGGCTGCGGGGCAAGGCCACGCTCGTCGACGGGAAGCTCACGTGACACCTGCAACACTGCTCGCAGCCGGCACCGGACTCGCGGCCGAGGAGAAGTCGGCCGAAGTGACCGACTGGGCCGCCCGCATCGGCTGGGTCGTCGGACTCGTCCTCTTCATCGCGCTCGTCTACTGGCTGATGCGCGAGGGCTGGAAGTGGCGCGGCACGCTCCAGGGCGACCTGCCCGAGCTGCCCAGCGCGCCGGACGACCCCGGCCCGGCGAGACTGAGCATGAGCGGCCGCTACCACGGCTCCACCACCGCCGGTCAGTGGCTGGACCGCATCGTGGCGCACGGCCTCGGCACCCGCAGCCGGGTCGAGCTCACGCTGACGGACGCGGGACTGGACGTCGTACGCCCCGGCGCGACCGACTTCTTCGTCCCGACCGCACAGCTGCGCGAGGCCCGGCTCGACAAGGGCATCGCCGGCAAGGTCCTGACCGAGGGCGGACTGCTCATCGTGACCTGGGCGCACGGCGAGCGGCTGATCGACTCCGGCTTCCGTTCGGACCACGCGGCCGAGCACAACGAGTGGGTCGACGTCATTAACTCCATGATCAACAACAACAGCACGGAAGGCGCCGAACGATGACGACCTCCACAAGGGGAGCCGCCAAGGTTCCCGCAGTACTCGTCCTGGAGGACGGCCGGATCTTCCGCGGCCGCGCCTACGGGGCCGTGGGGGTGACCTTCGGCGAGGCCGTGTTCTCCACCGGCATGACCGGCTACCAGGAGACCCTCACCGACCCGTCGTACCACCGCCAGGTCGTCGTCATGACCGCCCCGCACGTCGGCAACACCGGCGTCAACGACGAGGACCCCGAGTCCCGGCAGATCTGGGTCGCCGGGTACGTCGTGCGCGACCCCGCGCGCGTGCCGTCCAACTGGCGCTCCCGCCGCTCGCTGGACGACGAACTGCGCCACCAGGGCGTCGTCGGGATCTCCGGCATCGACACCCGCGCGCTCACCCGCCATCTGCGCGAGCGCGGCGCCATGCGCGTCGGCATCTTCTCCGGCAACGCGCTGCCCGACGAGGGCACCATGCTCACCGAGGTCCGCCAGGCCCCCGAGATGAAGGGCGCCGACCTCTCCGCCGAGGTCGCCACCAAGGAGACGTACGTCGTCCCGGCGATCGGCGAGAAGAAGTTCACCGTCGCCGCCGTCGACCTCGGCATCAAGGGCATGACGCCGCACCGGATGGCCGAGCGCGGCATCGAGGTGCACGTGCTGCCCGCGACGGCGACCGCCGAGGACGTCTTCGCCGTGAACCCGGACGGTGTGTTCTTCTCCAACGGCCCCGGCGACCCGGCCACCGCCGATCACCCGGTCTCCGTGATGCAGGCCGTCCTGGAGCGCGGCACCCCGCTCTTCGGCATCTGCTTCGGCAACCAGATCCTGGGCCGCGCGCTCGGCTTCGGCACCTACAAGCTGAAGTACGGCCACCGCGGCATCAACCAGCCGGTGCAGGACCGCACCACCGGCAAGGTTGAGGTCACCGCGCACAACCACGGCTTCGCCGTGGACGCCCCGCTCGACAAGGTCTCCGAGACCCCCTACGGCCGCGCCGAGGTCTCCCACGTCTGCCTCAACGACAACGTGGTGGAGGGCCTCCAGCTCCTCGACAAGCCGGCCTTCAGCGTCCAGTACCACCCCGAAGCGGCAGCGGGTCCGCACGACGCCGCCTACCTGTTCGACCGCTTCGTTTCCCTGATGGAGGGCCAGCGTGCCTAAGCGCACCGATATCCAGTCCGTCCTGGTCATCGGCTCCGGCCCGATCGTCATCGGCCAGGCCGCCGAGTTCGACTACTCCGGCACGCAGGCGTGCCGTGTCCTGAAGTCCGAGGGCCTGCGCGTCATCCTCGTGAACTCCAACCCGGCGACGATCATGACCGACCCGGAGATCGCCGACGCCACGTACGTCGAGCCGATCACCCCGGAGTTCGTCGAGAAGATCATCGCCAAGGAGCGGCCGGACACCCTGCTGCCCACGCTGGGCGGCCAGACGGCCCTCAACACCGCGATCTCGCTGCACGAGGCGGGCACCCTGGAGAAGTACGGCGTCGAGCTGATCGGCGCCAACGTCGAGGCCATCAACAAGGGCGAGGACCGCGACCTCTTCAAGGGCGTCGTCGAGGCCGTCCGCCAGAAGATCGGGCACGGCGAGTCCGCCCGCTCGGTCATCTGCCACTCCATGGAGGACGTTCTCGCGGGCGTCGACACGCTCGGCGGCTACCCGGTCGTGGTCCGGCCCTCGTTCACCATGGGCGGCGCCGGCTCCGGCTTCGCCCACGACGAGGAAGAGCTGCGCCGCATCGCCGGCCAGGGCCTGACCCTCTCTCCCACCACCGAGGTGCTCCTGGAGGAGTCCATCCTCGGCTGGAAGGAGTACGAGCTGGAGCTGATGCGCGACAAGCACGACAACGTCGTGGTCGTCTGCTCCATCGAGAACTTCGACCCGATGGGCGTGCACACCGGTGACTCGATCACCGTCGCGCCCGCGATGACGCTGACCGACCGCGAGTACCAGACCCTGCGCGACATCGGCATCGCCGTCATCCGCGAGGTCGGCGTCGACACCGGCGGCTGCAACATCCAGTTCGCGGTGAACCCCGAGGACGGTCGTGTGATCGTCATCGAGATGAACCCGCGCGTGTCGCGTTCGTCGGCCCTCGCGTCCAAGGCGACGGGCTTCCCGATCGCCAAGATCGCCGCCAAGCTGGCGGTCGGCTACACCCTCGACGAGATCCCGAACGACATCACGCAGGAGACCCCGGCCTCCTTCGAGCCGACGCTCGACTACGTGGTCGTGAAGGCGCCGCGCTTCGCCTTCGAGAAGTTCCCGCAGGCCGACTCGACGCTGACGACCACCATGAAGTCCGTCGGTGAGGCCATGGCCATCGGCCGCAACTTCACCGAGGCCTTCCAGAAGGCGCTGCGCTCGCTGGAGAAGAAGGGCAGCCAGTTCACCTTCGTCGGCGAGCCCGGCGACAAGGAGGAGCTGCTGCGCGAGGCCGTGCGGCCCACGGACGGCCGTATCAACGCCGTCATGGGGGCCATCCGCGCGGGCGCCACCCAGGAGGAGGTCTTCGAGTACACGAAGATCGACCCCTGGTTCGTCGACCAGCTCTTCCTCATCAAGGAGATCGCCGACGAGATCGCCGAGGCCGCGAAGCTCACCCCGGAGCTGCTCGCCGAGGCCAAGCGGCACGGCTTCTCCGACCAGCAGATCGGCGAGATCCGCGGGCTGCGCGAGGACGTCGTGCGCGAGGTGCGGCACGCGCTGGGCATCCGGCCGGTCTACAAGACGGTCGACACCTGCGCCGCCGAGTTCGCCGCGCGGACGCCGTACTTCTACTCCTCCTACGACGAGGAGACCGAGGTCGCCCCCCGCGAGAAGCCGGCCGTCATCATCCTGGGCTCCGGTCCCAACCGCATCGGCCAGGGCATCGAGTTCGACTACTCCTGCGTCCACGCCTCCTTCGCGCTGAGCGACGCCGGGTACGAGACCGTGATGGTCAACTGCAACCCGGAGACCGTCTCCACCGACTACGACACCTCCGACCGGCTGTACTTCGAGCCGCTGACGCTGGAGGACGTGCTGGAGATCGTCCACGCGGAGCAGCAGGCCGGTCCGGTGGCGGGCGTGGTGGTCCAGCTGGGCGGCCAGACCCCGCTGGGTCTGTCGCAGGCGCTGAAGGACAACGGCGTGCCGATCGTCGGCACCTCCCCGGAGGCCATCCACGCCGCCGAGGACCGGGGCGCCTTCGGGCGGGTCCTGGCCGAGGCGGGCCTGCCGGCCCCCAAGCACGGCACCGCGACCACGTTCGCCGGCGCCAAGGCCATCGCCGACGAGATCGGCTACCCGGTGCTGGTGCGGCCGTCGTACGTCCTCGGTGGCCGCGGCATGGAGATCGTCTACGACGAGACCCGGCTGGAGTCCTACATCGCCGAGTCGACCGAGATCAGCCCCTCGCGGCCGGTCCTCGTCGACCGGTTCCTGGACGACGCCATCGAGATCGACGTCGACGCCCTCTACGACGGCGAGGAGCTCTACCTCGGCGGCGTCATGGAGCACATCGAGGAGGCCGGCATCCACTCCGGCGACTCGGCGTGCGCCCTGCCCCCGATCACGCTCGGCGGCTTCGACATCAAGCGCCTGCGGGCCTCCACGGAGGCCATCGCCAAGGGCGTCGGCGTGCGCGGCCTGATCAACATCCAGTTCGCGATGGCCGGCGACATCCTGTACGTCCTGGAGGCCAACCCGCGCGCGTCCCGTACGGTCCCCTTCACCTCGAAGGCGACCGCGGTGCCGCTGGCCAAGGCCGCCGCCCGGATCTCGCTGGGCTCGACCATCGCCGAGCTGCGCGCCGAGGGTCTCCTGCCGGCGAACGGCGACGGCGGTGAGCTCCCGCTCGACGCGCCGATCTCCGTCAAGGAGGCCGTCATGCCGTGGTCGCGCTTCCGTGACATCCAGGGGCGTGGCGTCGACACCGTCCTCGGCCCGGAGATGCGTTCCACCGGCGAGGTCATGGGCATCGACTCCGTCTTCGGCACGGCGTACGCCAAGTCGCAGGCGGGCGCCTACGGCCCGCTGCCCACCAAGGGCCGCGCCTTCATCTCGGTGGCCAACCGCGACAAGCGCTCGATGATCTTCCCGGCTCGTGAACTGGTCGCCCACGGCTTCGAACTGCTCGCCACGTCCGGCACGGCCGAGGTGCTCAAGCGCAACGGCATAAACGCCACCGTCGTGCGCAAGCAGTCCGAGGGCACCGGCCCGAACGGCGAGAAGACCATCGTCCAGCTCATCCACGACGGCGAGGTCGACCTCATCGTCAACACCCCCTACGGCACCGGCGGCCGCCTCGACGGCTACGACATCCGTACGGCGGCCGTGGCGCGGTCCGTGCCCTGCCTGACGACGGTCCAGGCGCTCGCCGCCGCCGTCCAGGGCATCGACGCCCTCAACCACGGTGACGTGGGCGTGCGTTCACTGCAGGAACACGCCGAGCATCTGACCGCGGCCCGCGACTAGCAGCCCTGAGGGGGACACCGGAGACGGTGTCCCCCTCTTCATGAGGACACCATGTACAAGATCTTCTTCAACCTCGTCTTCAAACGAATGGACCCCGAGAAGGCCCACTACCTGGCCTTCCGCTGGATCCGCCTCGCCGTCCGCATCCCCGTACTGCGCACGTTCGTCGCCGCCGCACTCGCGCCCCGCCACGAGGAGCTGCGCACGGAGGCCTTCGGTCTGCGTATGCACGGCCCCTTCGGGCTCGCCGCGGGCTTCGACAAGAACGCGGTCGCGATCGACGGCATGTCGATGCTGGGCTTCGACCATGTCGAGATCGGCACGGTGACCGGGGAGGCGCAGCCCGGCAATCCCAGGAAGCGGCTGTTCCGCCTCGTGAAGGACCGTGCGCTGATCAACCGCATGGGCTTCAACAACGAGGGTTCGCTCGCCGTGGCGGCCCGTCTGGCGTCCCGTGAGGCGGTCTTCAGGACCGTCGTCGGCGTCAACATCGGCAAGACCAAGGTCGTCCCGGAGGAGGAGGCCGTCGGCGACTACGTGAAGTCGACGGAGCGGCTGGCGCCGTACGCCGACTACCTGGTCGTCAACGTCTCCTCGCCCAACACGCCCGGCCTGCGCAATCTGCAGGCCACGGAGGCCCTGAGGCCGCTCCTGAGCGCCGTCCGCGAGGCCGCCGACCGTACGGTGTCCGACCGCCGTGTGCCGCTGCTGGTGAAGATCGCGCCGGATCTCGCCGACGAGGACGTCGACGCCGTCGCCGACCTGGCCGTCGAGCTCGGCCTGGACGGGATCATCGCCACGAACACCACCATCGCGCGCGAGAGTCTCGGTTTGAAATCCGAACCCTCGCTGGTCAAGGAGACCGGCGGTCTCTCCGGGGCGCCCTTGAAGGCGCGCTCCCTGGAGGTGCTCAGGCGCCTCTACGCGCGCGTGGGCGACCGGATCACCCTCGTGGGCGTCGGCGGCATCGAGAACGCCGAGGACGCCTGGCAGCGCATCCTCGCCGGTGCCACCCTCGTGCAGGGATACAGCGCGTTCATCTACGAGGGGCCCTTCTGGGGCCGTGCCATCCACAAGGGGCTCGCCGCGCGCCTGCGCACCAGCCCGTACGCCACCCTCGCCGACGCGGTCGGCGCCGACGTGAGGAAGACGGCATGACCGAGTCCTTCGGTACACGACTGCGCCACGCCATGGACGAGCGCGGCCCCCTGTGCGTCGGCATCGACCCGCACGCCTCTCTCCTCGCGGAGTGGGGCCTGAACGACGATGTGGCCGGCCTGGAGAGGTTCAGCCGTACGGTCGTCGAGGCGATGGCCGACCGGGTCGCCGTGCTCAAGCCGCAGAGCGCGTTCTTCGAGCGCTTCGGGTCGCGCGGTGTCGCCGTCCTGGAGAAGTCGGTGGAGGAGGCGCGGGCGGCCGGTGCCCTGGTGGTGATGGACGCCAAGCGCGGCGACATCGGCTCGACGATGGCCGCGTACGCCGAGTCCTTCCTGCGCAAGGACTCCCCGCTGTTCTCGGACGCTCTCACCGTCTCGCCGTACCTCGGCTACGGCTCGCTCTCCCCGGCGATCGCACTCGCGCGGGAGAGCGGCTCGGGCCTCTTCGTGCTCGCGCTGACCTCGAACCCGGAGGGCGGCGAGGTGCAGCACGCGATCCGCGCCGACGGTCGCAGCGTCGGCGCGACGATGCTCGCCCATCTGGCGGCCGAGAACGAGGGCGAGCAGCCCTTGGGCTCCTTCGGAGCGGTCGTCGGCGCCACGCTCGGCGACCTGTCGACCTACGACCTCTCGATCAACGGTCCGCTCCTCGCCCCCGGCATCGGAGCCCAGGGCGCCACACCGGCGGATCTGCCGCGTGTCTTCGGCGCCGCGGTGCGCAATGTCGTCCCGAACGTCAGCCGGGGTGTGCTGCGGCACGGGCCGGACATCGTCGCGCTGCGTGAGGCCGCGTCACGCTTCGCCGATGAGATCACTGACGCTGTGACGGGTGCCTGACCGTCGTCAGAGGCGTTCGAGCCGGTCGGAGAGTCCTCGGATGCGTGGTCGGCGGACGACTTGAGTCTGAATACATCCTCAAATCCGGGGCATTATGTCCTAAATGTCCGGCCTGACGGAGGCTGACCAGGACTTTTCCGCTGTTCTCGCTGACTCTGGCGGACTTGGCCGCTAGTCTCCGACGAGTGAGGGCGCCTCCCACGCCCTTCAGGCAGTGGGGGAGAACGGGCAGCGTGTTGCTCGTGGCTCCCCAGGTGTGGGGCGACTAGGTTCCTCACCGGTCCGTATCCGACAGTTCGACATCCGAGGTGACGTAGGCGTGGCTCTTCCGCCCCTTACCCCTGAACAGCGCGCAGCCGCGCTCGAAAAGGCCGCCGCGGCTCGCCGGGAGCGGGCCGAGGTCAAGAATCGACTCAAGCACTCCGGCGCCTCTCTTCACGAGGTCATCAAGCAGGGCCAGGAGAACGACGTCATCGGCAAGATGAAGGTCTCCGCACTGCTCGAGTCCCTGCCGGGCGTGGGCAAGGTCCGCGCCAAGCAGATCATGGAGCGACTCGGCATCTCCGAGAGCCGCCGCGTGCGCGGTCTCGGCTCGAACCAGATCGCCTCCCTGGAGCGTGAGTTCGGCAGCACCGGCTCCTGAGTCCGCGCTCTTGGGACAGGGAGTCCCGGGCACTCCGGGATTGCTGGAATAATCGCTGCATGAGTGAACGTCCGCGGCTGACCGTGCTCTCCGGCCCCTCCGGGGTCGGCAAGAGCACGGTCGTCGCCCATATGCGCAAGGAACACCCCGAGGTCTGGCTCTCGGTGTCGGCGACGACCCGCAAGCCCCGCCCCGGCGAGCGGCATGGGGTCCACTACTTCTTCGTCAGCGACGACGAGATGGACAAGCTGATCGCCAACGGGGAGCTGCTGGAGTGGGCCGAGTTCGCCGGCAACCGCTACGGCACGCCGCGTGCGGCCGTGCTGGAGCGGCTGGAGGCCGGTGAACCCGTCCTGCTGGAGATCGACCTCCAGGGTGCGCGGCAGGTCCGCGAGTCCATGGCCGAGGCTCAGCTGGTGTTCCTCGCCCCTCCCTCCTGGGAGGAGCTCGTGCGCAGACTCACCGGACGTGGCACCGAGCAGCCCGAGGTGATCGAGCGTCGCCTGGAGGCGGCGAAGGTCGAGCTGGCGGCCGAGCCGGAGTTCGACATGACCTTGGTCAACACCTCCGTCGAGGACGTGGCGCGCGAGCTGCTAGCCTTGGTGGACGTTGTGTGATCGTCTCTGATCATTCACACTGAATCTTTCCCATCCATCGGAAGGTAGAGCGTGTCCTCTTCCATCTCCGCGCCCGAGGGCATCATCAACCCGCCGATCGACGAGCTTCTCGAGGCCACCGACTCGAAGTACAGCCTCGTGATCTACGCGGCCAAGCGGGCCCGCCAGATCAACGCGTACTACTCGCAGCTCGGCGAGGGCCTCCTCGAGTACGTCGGTCCGCTCGTCGACACCCACGTGCACGAGAAGCCGCTCTCGATCGCCCTGCGCGAGATCAACGCGGGTCTGCTGACGTCCGAGGCCGTCGAGGGTCCGGCGCAGTAAGTAGTATTTTCAGCTTTGAGCTCGCTTTTCCACAGGCCCGGCAGCGCGACTGTCGGGCCTGTGGTCTGCTCGGGGGTGCGGGGGTCGTCCCCCGCTGTGATGCAGCATGGAGTCGTCGGTCAACGAGTGGGGAGGCCCGGTGGACAAGCCGAAGGTCGTTCTGGGGGTCAGCGGTGGTATCGCCGCGTACAAGGCCTGTGAGCTGCTGCGCAGACTCACGGAGTCCGGCCATGACGTCCGGGTCGTGCCCACCGCCTCCGCCCTGCACTTCGTCGGCGCCGCCACCTGGTCCGCGCTGTCCGGCAACCCCGTCTCGACGGAGGTCTGGGACGACGTCCACGAGGTGCCGCACGTCCGCATCGGCCAGCACGCCGACCTGGTGGTCGTCGCCCCGGCCACGGCCGACACCCTCGCCAAGGCGGCACACGGTCTCGCCGACGACCTGCTGACCAACACCCTGCTCACCGCACGCTGCCCGGTGGTCTTCGCCCCCGCCATGCACACCGAGATGTGGGAGCACCCGGCCACTCAGGAGAACGTGGCGACGCTGCGCCGGCGCGGCGCGGTCGTCATCGAGCCCGCCGTCGGCCGCCTCACCGGCGTCGACACCGGCAAGGGCCGGCTGCCCGAGCCCGCGGAGATCTTCGAGGTCTGCCGCCGTGTGCTGGCCCGGGGTGTCACCGAGCCGGACCTCAAGGGCCGGCACATCGTGGTCAGCGCCGGCGGCACGCGCGAGCCCCTCGACCCCGTCCGCTTCCTCGGCAACCGCTCCTCCGGCAAGCAGGGCTACGCCCTCGCCCGCACCGCCGCCGCCCGGGGCGCCCGCGTCACCCTGGTGTCCGCCAACACCGGACTGGCCGATCCGGCGGGCGTGGACGTCGTGCGGGTCGGCACGGCCGTACAACTGCGGGAGGCGGTCCTCAAGGCCGCCTCGGACGCCGACGCGGTGGTCATGGCGGCGGCGGTCGCCGACTTCCGCCCGGCTACGTACGCCGCCGGAAAGATCAAGAAGAAGGACGACCAGGAGCCCGAGCCGATCGTCCTGGTGCGTAATCCGGACATCCTCGCGGAGATCTCCACCGACCGCGCCCGCCCCGGCCAGGTGATCGTCGGCTTCGCCGCCGAGACGGACGACGTGCTGGCCAACGGCCGCAAGAAGCTGGACCGCAAGGGGTGCGACCTCCTCGTGGTGAACGAGGTGGGGGAGCGCAAGACCTTCGGCTCGGAGGAGAACGAGGCGGTCGTCCTGGGCGCCGACGGCAGCGAGACCCCGGTCCCGTACGGGCCCAAGGAGGCCCTGGCCGAAACCGTGTGGGACCTGGTGGCGCGACGGTTGGGGTGAATTGTTTGATGCGCTCGGGCTTCTCTGGAGCCTTCCTCGATTCGGGTGTGGCGTCCCTGGTCAAGGGTGTGTGAGAGTGGGCAGAATGCCCGTGCCGCAGGTCACAGCGCTCCCGAGAGGCGAGACAGGGGGTCTGTGACCGAGCACGACAGATAAACTGTCCTCGGACGACGCCGGGCGCAGCCCCCAGGCCCGTCCGCCAATGATCAGCCAGCAGCCGCTGCAACCACAGGGAGCGTTGTGTCCCGTCGCCTGTTCACCTCGGAGTCCGTGACCGAGGGTCACCCCGACAAGATCGCTGACCAGATCAGCGACACCATTCTCGACGCGCTTCTGCGCGAGGACCCGACCTCCCGGGTCGCCGTCGAGACCCTGATCACGACCGGCCTCGTGCACGTGGCCGGAGAGGTCACGACCAAGACGTACGCGGACATCGCGACGCTGGTCCGCAACAAGATCCTCGAGATCGGCTACGACTCCTCGAAGAAGGGCTTCGACGGCGCCTCCTGCGGCGTGTCGGTGTCGATCGGCGCGCAGTCCCCGGACATCGCGCAGGGCGTGGACACCGCGTACGAGACCCGGGTCGAGGGCGACGAGGACGAGCTGGACCGCCAGGGTGCCGGTGACCAGGGCCTGATGTTCGGCTACGCCTCGGACGAGACGCCCACCCTGATGCCGCTGCCGATCTTCCTGGCGCACCGCCTGTCCAAGCGCCTGTCCGAGGTCCGCAAGAACGGCACGATCCCCTACCTGCGTCCGGACGGAAAGACGCAGGTCACCATCGAGTACGACGGCGACAAGGCGGTCCGTCTGGACACGGTCGTCGTCTCCTCGCAGCACGCGAGCGACATCGACCTGGACTCGCTGCTCGCCCCCGACATCCGGGAGTTCGTCGTCGAGCCGGAGCTGAAGGCCCTGCTGGACGACGGCATCAAGCTGGACACCGAGAACTACCGTCTGCTGGTGAACCCGACCGGTCGTTTCGAGATCGGCGGTCCGATGGGTGACGCGGGCCTGACCGGCCGGAAGATCATCATCGACACCTACGGCGGCATGGCCCGCCACGGTGGTGGCGCGTTCTCCGGCAAGGACCCGTCCAAGGTGGACCGTTCGGCGGCGTACGCGATGCGCTGGGTCGCCAAGAACGTCGTCGCGGCAGGCCTCGCCTCGCGCTGCGAGGTGCAGGTGGCGTACGCGATCGGCAAGGCCGAGCCGGTGGGCCTGTTCGTCGAGACCTTCGGCACGGCCAAGATCGACACCGAGAAGATCGAGAAGGCCATCGACGAGGTCTTCGACCTGCGCCCGGCCGCGATCATCCGGGACCTGGACCTGCTGCGCCCGATCTACGCCCAGACCGCCGCGTACGGGCACTTCGGCCGTGAGCTGCCCGAGTTCACCTGGGAGCGTACGGACCGGGTCGAGGCGCTGCAGAAGGCCGCGGGGCTGTAGGGCCTGGCTTCAAGGGTTTGTTCGAGGCCCGGTGTCCCCTGTCGGGGCGCCGGGCCTCGGCGTTTCCCGGTGCATCCCGATGTCAGTGGGGTTTGGTAAGAATGCAAGCGTGAGCAGCGAGAACGGGACCGGTGGTGGCGGGGCCGAGGGGGCGTCGCCGGAGCAGCTCGCGCTCATTCGGGAGAGCGTGCGGAAGGCCAAGGCACCGCGGGCCAAGCCGAGGACGTGGCGGGGGGCCGGTCTCGCCAAGGAGTTGCCTGTCGCGCGGGTGCTGGTCGACAAGGGTGTGCTGCATCTCGATCGCTACTTCGACTACGCCGTGCCCGAGGAACTCGACGCCGATGCGCAGCCCGGGGTGCGGGTGCGCGTGCGGTTCGGGGCCGGGCGGCATCGGGTGCGCGAGGGGCGGCGTGAGGGCGGGGGGCTCATCGACGGGTTCCTCGTGGAGCGGGTCGCGGAATCCGACTACTCCGGGCCGCTGGCTGCCCTCGCCCAGGTCGTTTCGCCCGAGCGGGTGCTGAGCGAGGAGCTGTTGGGGCTCGCCAGGGCTGTCGCCGACCGGTATGCCGGGGGGCTCGCCGATGTGCTGCAGCTCGCTGTGCCGCCGCGCAGCGCGCGCGCCGAGCAGCGTCCCTCGCCGGAGCCGCTTCCACGGCCCGGGGCACCTGAGGTGGGGTCATGGGCACGCTATGAGCGGGGGGCCGGTTTTCTGGAGGCGCTGGCCTCCGGGGGTGCGCCGCGGGCCGTGTGGAATGCGCTGCCCGGACCGGAGTGGAGTGAGGAGCTGGCTCGGGCCGTCGTCGCCACGCTGGCCTCCGGGCGCGGGGCCCTGGTCGTGCTGCCGGACGGCAGGGCCGTCGCCCGGGTCGACGCCGCCCTGACCTCGCTGATGGGCGAGGGACGGCACGCGGTGCTGACCGCCGACGCCGGACCCGAGAAGCGGTATCGCGAGTGGCTCGCGGTGCGGCGGGGGAGCGTGCGGGCCGTCGTCGGGACGCGGGCCGCCATGTTCGCGCCCGTGCAGGACCTCGGTCTGGTCGCGCTCTGGGACGACGGCGACGACAGCCACAGTGAGCAGCACGCCCCGCAGCCCCATGCGCGTGAAGTGTTGTTGCTGCGGGCCGCGCAGGACAAGTGCGGCTTTCTGCTGGGGAGTTGGAGCTGCACCGTCGAGGCGGCCCAGCTCGTGGAGAGCGGCTGGGCCCGGCCGTTGGTCGCCACGCGGGAACAGGTGCGGGGAGCCGCTCCGCTCGTACGGACCGTGGGCGACCAGGATCTCGCGCGCGACGAGGCCGCTCGGGCCGCCCGATTGCCCACGCTCGCCTGGCAGGCGGTGCGGGACGGGCTGCGGCACGGGCCGGTGCTCGTACAGGTGCCCCGACGGGGGTATGTGCCACGGATGGCCTGCGCCAACTGCCGTGCGCCGGCTCGGTGCCGGCACTGCTCGGGGCCGCTTCAGGCGCAGGGCTCCGGGGCCGATCTGCAGTGCGAGTGGTGCGGGCGCGAGGAGGGCGCCTGGCACTGCCCGGAGTGCGGCGGGTTCCGGCTGCGGGCCCAGGTGGTGGGGGCACGGCGGACCGCCGAGGAGTTGGGGCGGGCCTTTCCCGCCGTTCCGGTGCGGACCTCGGGGCGTGAGCATGTGCTGGACACCGTGCCGGGCACGCCCTCGCTGGTCGTGAGCACACCTGGCGCCGAGCCCGTCGCCGAGGGCGGGTATGCGGCGGCCCTGCTGCTGGACGGCTGGGCGATGGTCGGGCGGCCCGATCTGCGGGCGGGCGAGGACGCGTTGCGGCGGTGGATCGGGGCTGCCGCCCTGGTACGGCCGCAGGGCGCCGGGGGGACGGTGGTCGTCGTCGCCGAGCCCACGCTGCGGCCCGTACAGGCGCTGGTGCGCTGGGATCCCGTCGGGCATGCGGTGCGGGAGCTCGCCGAGCGGGCCGAGCTGGGGTTTCCGCCGGTGTCCCGGATGGCCTCCGTGGCCGGGCCCGGGGAAGTGATCGCCGAGTTCCTCCGTGCGGCTGAACTGCCGCCGGACGCGGAGGTGTTGGGGCCCGTGCCGCTGCCCGTCACGGCGGCGGGGCGGCCTCGGCGCGTGGGGGCGCCGCCGCCGGGGGAGCACTGGGACCGGGCGTTGGTCCGGGTTCCGCCGGGGAGCGGGGCCGCGTTGGCCTCGGCGCTGAAGGCCGCGCAGGCTGCTCGGATGGCGCGTGGTGGTGGGGCCGGGGAGGCCGCGGCCGTGCGGGTTCGGATCGATCCGCCTGATATCGGGTGACGGCGGCGGAGCGCTTGGTGTGGCCCTCCGGCCCCGGCAGCGGTCCGGCAGTGCTCCGGAAATGGTTCTGCCCTCCCGGGTGCGCTCCGGGAGGGCAGAGTTCAGGGGGGTCAGCCGTTGCGCGGGCCCGGGAACGCCGTGGGCCTGGCCTCGTCGCGGAGGCCGGGGCTGCCTGCGGTCGGCTGCGTCGGCATGGAGCGGGCGGCGGGAACCGTCGGCACCGTGGGGAGGGCGGTGGAGACGTTGACCGTCCGGGTGCCCGCCGGCTCGGTGGTCCGCTCTGCCTCGGCTGCCGCCTGGGTGGCGGCGCGGCGTGCGCCGTAGCGGCGATGGACGGCCTGCTTGGTGACGCCGAGGGCGCTGCCCACCGCGTCCCAGGAGAAGCCGAGTGAGCGGTCGAAGTCCACGGCTGCCGTGACCAGGGTTTCGACACTGTCCCGCAGCTCCTGGGCGAGACGGACCGTCGGGGCGGGGGCGCGTCCGTAGACGACGAAGCCCGTGGAGGGACCGGAGCGGCGCGGGCGGTAGACATTGCCCAGTTGCGCGGTGAGCGTGCGCAGTGCGTCCACCTGCCGGCGGACCCGCTCGATGTCCCGCACCAGCAAGTGCAGGCTGGCCCGAGCCTGGGCGTCGTGGGTTGCGTGGTCGGCCATGAACAAGCCTCTCGAACCGGCGTTGAAGGAGTGGGCCGCGAAAACAGATGCGACGGATGCGGCCCGTTGTGGTCAACTCTTTCTTGACCAACGCGGCAGCGCTCCGCTGGTCACGCAGTGGGGGCGTGTGGGCATATGCCTACGCCCCTGGGCCGGGGGTCCGTGCGCCTTGGTGCCTCGGCCTTCGGCCTCGGTATGTCCCCAGCCGGCGCTTCACCCGTTTCCAGTCGGCCAGGAGGAGCCAGGAGCCCAATAGCGTGCGTGCGCTGCCGTGGTGAGCCCCTGCGCCGTGCACCAATAGACTTGTGTGTCGCCCCTGCCAACCTCGCCCGAGAGGCCCGTGCCCACCCATGAAGCTTGTCTTCGCCGGTACCCCCGAGGTCGCCGTTCCCGCTCTGGACGCTCTGATCGCCTCCGGGCGGCACGACGTCGCCGCCGTAGTCACGCGGCCCGACGCGCCGGCCGGGCGGGGGCGCAGGCTGGTGGCGAGCCCGGTGGCCGAGCGGGCCGAGGAAGCGGGCATCGAGGTGCTGAAGCCCGCCAAGCCGCGGGATCCCGAGTTCCTGGAGCGGCTCAGGGAGATCGCGCCGGACTGCTGCCCCGTCGTCGCCTACGGCGCCCTGCTGCCCCGCGTCGCCCTCGACATTCCGGCCCACGGCTGGGTGAACCTGCACTTCTCGCTGCTGCCCGCCTGGCGGGGGGCCGCGCCCGTGCAGCACTCGATCATGGCGGGCGACGAGATCACCGGCGCCTCCACCTTCCTCATCGAGGAAGGGCTCGACTCGGGGCCCGTCTACGGCACGGTCACCGAGGAGATCCGGTCCACCGACACCAGCGGTGACCTGCTGACCCGGCTCGCCTTCGCGGGCGCCGGGCTGCTCGCCGCGACCATGGACGGGATCGAGGACGGCGCGCTGAAGGCCGTACCGCAGCCGTCCGACGGGATCACCCTCGCCCCCAAGGTCAACGTCGAGGACGCCCACATCGACTGGAGCGCCCCCTCCCTGCGCGTCGACCGGCTAGTGCGTGGGTGCACGCCCGCGCCGGGCGCCTGGACCGTCTTCCGGGGTGAGCGGCTCAAGCTCATCCAGGTCCAGCCTCTGCCTGGGCGGGACGATCTCGCCCCCGGTGCGCTTTCCGTCGGGAAGAACAACGTGTACGTCGGGACCGGTTCGTACGCCGTCGAGTTGCTGTGGGTGCAGGCGCAGGGCAAGAAGCCGATGCGGGCCGCGGACTGGGCGCGGGGCGTGCGGATCGGCGACGGAGAGAGCCTCGGGGCGTAACCGGACGTCCGCCGGACCGACCGTGCGACGTAGGCTGGGCGTACATCTCATCCAGTAATCCGGAGCACCTTTTCGTGAGCGACACCTCCCGTCGGCCCCGCAGAACCGGCAAGCCCTACCGGCGGCCCCAGAAGGACCCCGTCCGCATCCTCGCCTTCGACGCGCTGCGCGCCGTGGACGAGCGGGACGCGTACGCCAATCTCGTGCTGCCGCCCTTGCTGCGGAAGGCGCGGGAGAAGGGCGACTTCGACGGGCGGGATGCCGCGCTCGCGACCGAGCTGGTGTACGGGACGCTGCGGCGGCAGGGAACGTACGACGCGATCATCGCCGCGTGTGTGGACCGGCCGTTGCGTGAGGTCGACCCGCCTGTGCTCGATGTGCTCAGTCTGGGTGTGCATCAGCTGCTGGGGACGCGGATTCCCACGCATGCCGCGGTGTCAGCGTCCGTCGAACTGGCCCGGGTCGTGCTTGGTGACGGGCGGGCCAAATTCGTCAACGCCGTGCTGCGGAAGGTCGCTCAGGACGACCTCGACGCGTGGATCCAGCGGGTCGCGCCGCCGTACGAGGAGGATGCGGAGGACCATCTCGCCGTTGTGCACTCGCATCCGCGGTGGGTCGTCTCCGCGCTCTGGGACTCGCTCGGTGGCGGGCGGGCCGGGATCGAGGCGTTGCTGGAGGCCGACAACGAGCGCCCCGAGGTGACGCTGGTCGCGCGGCCGGGGCGGGCCACGACCGAGGAACTTCTCGGTGAGGAGGCCGCGGTGGCGGGGCGTTGGTCGCCTTATGCCGTGCGGCTCGCCGAGGGCGGGGAGCCCGGGGCCATCGAGGCTGTGCGGGAAGGGCGGGCGGGGGTGCAGGACGAGGGGAGCCAGTTGGTCGCGCTCGCCCTGGCCAATGCTCCGCTCGACGGCCGTGATGAGAAGTGGCTCGACGGGTGTGCCGGGCCCGGGGGGAAGGCGGCGCTGCTCGGGGCGCTGGCTGCTGAGCGGGGGGCTGTGTTGCTCGCCTCCGAGAAGCAGCCGCATCGGGCGGGGCTGGTGGCGAAGGCGTTGCACGGCAATCCGGGGCCGTATCAGGTCATCGCCGCGGATGGGACCCGGCCGCCTTGGCTGGCCGGGAGCTTTGATCGGGTGCTGGTGGATGTGCCTTGCACCGGGCTGGGGGCGTTGCGGCGGCGGCCCGAGGCTCGGTGGCGGCGCCGGCCGGAGGATATGGAGGGGTTTGCTCCGCTTCAGCGGGCGTTGTTGCGGGGGGCGATCGAGTCCGTGCGGGTGGGGGGTGTGGTCGGGTACGCCACCTGTTCGCCGCATCTTGCGGAGACTCGGGTGGTTGTGGACGACGTGATGAAGGAGCGGGGTGGGGTGGAGCTGGTGGATGCCCGGCCCCTGTTCGTTGGGGTGCCGGAGTTGGGGGAGGGGCCTGATGTGCAGTTGTGGCCTCATCGGCATGGGACGGATGCGATGTATATGGCTTTGATGCGGCGGGTGAGCTGAGGGTTGGCCGTGGGGGGGTTTTTCCCCCCCCCCCCCCCCCCCCCCCCCCCCCCCCGGGCGCTTCCCCCTTCACCCCCCCCGGGGTGTCCCCCCAGAAATCGGTTTTGCCCTGAAGGGGCCTTGTCCTCAAACGCCGGACGGGCTGAAGTACCTGGCCCGCCGTTGGTCGACCTCAACCACCCCGCCGCCCCGCAACCTCCCGCGCACCCCCATCCTCCCGCGCCAGCCGATGCGGCCACCAAACCTTCGGGCCCACGTCCAGGAACAGCGCCGTCACCAGTACCGAGCGCACGATGAACGTGTCCAGCAGCACTCCCAGCGCCACCGCGAAGCCGATCTCGGCGAAGGCGACCATGGGGAGGGTGCCCAGGGCGGCGAAGGTGCCGGCCAGGACCAGGCCGGCCGAGGTGATGACCGCTCCCGTGGCGGCGAGGCCCGTGATGACGCCGGGTCGGGTGCCCTGGCGGAGGGCCTCCTCGCGGATGCGGGTCGTGAGGAAGATGTTGTAGTCGATGCCCAGGGCCACCAGGAAGACGAAGACGAACAGCGGGAAGTCGGTCGACTCGCCCGCGTAGTCGAAGAGGTGCCGGAAGGCCAGCGCGCTGATGCCCAACGCCGCCGCGAAGGACAGGATCACCGTGCCGATCAGCAGCAGGGGTGCGACGACGGCGCGGAGCAGGGCAGCGAGGATCACCATCACCACGACCAGGACCAGCGGGATGATCAGGATGTTGTCGTGCGTGGTCGCCTTGTCCATGTCCAACAGGGCCGCCGTACCGCCGCCCACCTGGGCGTCCGCGTCCGGCACCGCGTGCACGGCGTCGCGGACCCGCTCGACCGTCTGCTTCGCGGCCTCGCTGTCGGCGGGAGCGGTCATCGTCGCCTCGAAGAGCACCTTGCCGTCGAACGACGGTTTGGTGCCGGGTGGCAGGCCCAGCGACTCGGGGACCACGCCCTCGGTGTCGGCGACCGCACGGCCCACCTCCCGCGCCTGGGCCTGGTTGCTGACGATGACCAAGGGGTCGCCGCTGCCCGCCGGGAAGTAGCGCTCGGAGATCTCCTGGCCCGTGATGGACTCCGGTTTGTCGGTGAACGCGTCGGCGTTGCTCAGGCCCTCTGCACGCAGTTGGATCAGACCCAGGGAGCAGACCGCGAGGACCGCGGCAGTGATGGCCCAGGTCATGCGGGGACGGCCGGCGATACCGCGGCCCATGCGGGCCCAGGCGCCGCGCTCGTGCGGGTTCTCCGCACCGACGTGCGGGATCGCCGGCCAGAAGATCCAGCGGCCGCAGATCACGAGAAGCGCGGGGAAGAGGGTCATCATCGCCAGCAGGCCCACCGCCACGCCGATCGCGGCCACCGGGCCGAGGCCGCTCGTCGAGTTCATCTCAGCCGCCAGCAGCACCAGCATGCTCAGCACGACCGTCGCGCCGGAGGCGAGCACCGCCGGGCCGGCGCGGTGCAGGGCCAGGGCCATCGCCTCGTGGCGGTCCTCGTGATGGCGGAGTTCTTCCCGGTAACGGGCGACGAGGAGTAGTGCGTAGTCGGTGCCCGCGCCGAAGACCAGGACCGTCAGGATGCCGGCGCTCTGGCCGTTCACCGTCAGGCCGCCGTACTCCGCCAGGAGGTAGATGAGGGCCTGGGCGGTGAACAGGGCGACGATCACGGCGACCAGGGGGACCAGGAGCAGGGTCGGGCTGCGGTAGGTGATGAGGAGCATGACGATGACGACCGCCATCGCCGACAGCAGGAGTGTGGAGTCGATGCCCTCGAAGGCCTCGGCGAAGTCCGCCGAGGTGCCGCCCGGTCCCGTGATGTGCACGGTGATCCCGCCGCCGCCCTCGCCGACGATGTCGCGGATGGAGTCGACGGCGGGGGCGATACGGTCCCAGCCCTGCTCGTCCATCGTGATCGGGACCTGGACCTGGGCCGCGCGCGGGTCCACCTCACGGTCGAAGACCGGGCCCCGGGTCTCCGCGCCGCGAATGCCGTGGTCGGTCAGCTGCTTGAGCTGGGCCACGTCCTCCGTGATCGCGGCCCGGTCCTGTGCCGTGAGACCGTCGGCACGGGCGTAGATGACGACCGCGGGGATCTGCTCCGGCCTGAAGTTCTCGGAGATTTCCAGGACTTGGGTGGATTCCGCGGACCCGGGCAGCCAGGAGGCCGCGTCGTTGTCCTGCGCGTCGCTCAGCTTCTGGGCGAGCGGTGCGGTCACGAAGAGCGCCACCAGCCACAGGACGAGCACCACCCACTTGGCCCGCCGTCCGCAGACCAGGTGCGCGATGCCCTGCTGCCCGGACCCGGTGGGCCGCTTCTTCTCCTGGATCTCCGTCATGGCCACCCCCGCAGCCGCACAACGATCCTGTGGGCCGCCCAGCATGGCACGCGCGACCCGGACACAACATCCGATGAACGTCTTAGGTCTGGACCGGCGCGAACATTCGTGCCCGGACATGGCAGTCTTGGGTCATGGCCGCGCAGATCAACCCCAGCATCCTGTCCGCCGACTTCGCCCGCCTCGCGGACGAGGCGAAGTCGGTGCAAGGAGCCGACTGGCTCCACGTCGACGTCATGGACAACCATTTCGTCCCGAACCTCACGCTCGGCGTGCCGGTCGTAGAGTCTCTGGCCCGTGCGACGGACACTCCGCTGGACTGCCATCTGATGATCGAGGCCCCCGATCGGTGGGCGCCCCAGTACGTGGAAGCGGGGGCCTCCTCCGTCACCTTCCATGTCGAGGCGGCCGCGGCCCCGGTGCGGCTGGCCCGGGAGATCAGGGCCAAGGGCGCTCGTGCCTCCATGGCACTGAAGCCCGCGACGCCGATCGAGCCGTACGAGGATCTGCTGCCCGAACTCGACATGCTGCTGATCATGACGGTCGAGCCGGGCTTCGGTGGTCAGGCGTTTCTCGACATCATGCTTCCGAAGATTCGCCGCACCCGCGAGTTGATCAGCAAGCACGGCCTCGACCTGTGGCTCCAGGTCGACGGCGGTGTCTCGGCCTCGACGATCGAGCGGTGCGCGGAGGCGGGCGCGGACGTCTTCGTCGCCGGTTCGGCGGTGTACGGGGCGGACGACCCGGCCGAGGCGGTCCGGGCACTGCGTGCGCAGGCGGAAGGCGTGACTAAGTCTGCGGCCTGGGCATGCGACCACTGAGCCAAGGGAACGTGAACGCCGCCCATCAGGGCGGATCAAGAGCGCCGGATCTGCAAGGATGAACGGCGAATCCAGAGTGTGAACAGCAGTGAGGAGATCGCCGTGTCGGGTATGTCGGCGGGCCGGTCAGCCATGCGGATGGGACCCGCTGAGCTGGTGCAGGCGGCGGCCATGGCCCGCCGCTTCTACCTCGAGGGCAAATCCAAGATCCAGATCGCGGAGGAGTTCGGCGTCAGCCGCTTCAAGGTGGCCCGGGTCCTGGAGACCGCTCTCGAACGGGATCTGGTGCGCATCGAGATCCGTGTGCCGGCCGAGCTGGACGCCGAGCGCTCCGACGCGCTGCGCGCCCGGTACGGCCTCAGGCATGCCGTCGTGGTCGAGGCCCCGGCCGAGGCCGAGGAGTCGCCCGACCCGGAGAACCTGGGAGAAGTGGCCGCCGATCTGCTCGGCGAGCTGGTGAACGAAGGCGATGTGCTGGGTCTGGCATGGGGCCGGTCCACCATCAACATGGCGGCAGCCCTCGACCGGTTGCCGCCCTGCACGGTGGTGCAGCTGACGGGCGTGTACGACGCCGGGACCGCCGAGCGCGGTTCGGTCGAGGCCGTGCGCCGCGCCGCGCAGGTCTCCGGCGGCGACGCGCACCCCATCTACGCGCCGATGCTGCTGCCGGACGCGGCCACCGCGGCGGCACTGCGCCACCAGACCGGAATCGCCCGGGCCTTCGAGTACTTCGACAAGGTCACGGTCGCCTGTGTCTCCATCGGTTCCTGGGAGCCGGGCATCTCGACGGTGCACGACATGCTCAGCGACGAGGAGCGGGCGCACTACGCCTCGCTCGGCGTCGCCGCGGAGATGTCCGCGCATCTCTTCGACGCGGAGGGGCGCCGGGTCGGACGGGACCTCCAGGAGCGGTGCATCACGGTCAAGGCCGACCAGCTCCGCCGTATCCCCGAGGTCGTCGCCATCGCGGGTGGGCAGCGCAAGGCGGCGGCGATCGACGCCGTGCTGCGCTCCGGGCTCGTCACCTCGCTGGTGACGGACACCTCGGCGGCGGACTACCTGATGACGTCCGGTCCTACGCCGAAGAACACCCTCAACAGGGCCGACCCGGACGGGAACTGACGAGTCATCAGTCAGGAGGGGGCGGCCGCGGGCGTCGTCCCCTCGTTCATGGACGATCACTACGAGACCTGGGCGGTAACCGGATGACGGAGCTCGTGGTCACGCTGGACCTCGACGGGGTCACGGACAAGGCCGGCCTGATGGACCGCTGCGCCCGCGACCTGCGGCTGCCCGACTGGTTCGGGCGCAACTGGGACGCGCTGGCCGACTCCCTCTCCGACCGCGCCGTGTGGCCCGAGGGTGCCGTGGACCGGGGGATGCGGATCGTCGTACGGAACTGGCAGCCGTATGCCAAGGCGCGGCCCGACGAGTGGCGGATCGCCGAGGAGGTCCTCACCGAGGCGGTGGACCGGACGTCGGCGCTCTCGGTGCTGCTGGCCCTTGGAGGATCCTCCTAAGGAGCCCCTGACCTGCTTGGATGATATGACCGTACAGCGCATTCCGGTCAGCATGGGACAATGAAGTACGTGCTCTTCCCCCTGGCTGACCTGTCCGGGGGCCACCTCTGATCGACTGGGATGTGCAGCACGTGCGTTTCCTCAATGACATCCAGCCCGCGTACGACCTGACGTACGACGACGTCTTCATGGTCCCGAGCCGCAGCGCGGTCGGCTCGCGGCAGGGTGTGGACCTCAGCTCCCCGGACGGCACGGGCACCACGATCCCGCTGGTCGTCGCCAACATGACCGCCATCGCCGGCCGCCGTATGGCCGAGACGATGGCCCGGCGCGGCGGCCTGGTCGTCATCCCGCAGGACATCCCGATCGACGTCGTCACCGAGGTCGTCACCTGGGTGAAGAGCCGCCACCACGTTCTCGACACCCCGATCGTGCTGGCCCCGCACCAGACCGTCGCCGACGCGCTGGCCCTGTTGTCCAAGCGCGCCCACAACGCCGGTGTGGTCGTCGACGAGAACCACCGGCCGATCGGCGTGGTCACCGACGAGGACCTCTCCGGCGTGGACCGCTTCACGCAGCTCGAGGTGGTCATGTCCCGTGACCTGCTGCTCCTCGACGCCGGCATCGACCCGCGAGAGGCCTTCAACAAGCTCGACGGCCACAACCGGCGCTACGCCCCGGCCGTGGACTCCGAGGGCCGTCTCGCGGGCATCCTGACCCGCAAGGGCGCCCTGCGCGCCACGCTGTACACGCCGGCCGTCGACGCGAACGGCAAGCTGCGCATTGCGGCCGCCGTCGGCATCAACGGCGACGTGGCGGGCAAGGCCAAGCAGCTGCTCGACGCGGGCGTCGACACCCTCGTCATCGACACGGCGCACGGCCACCAGGAGTCGATGATCACCGCGATCCGGACGGTGCGGGCGCTCGACCCGCAGGTGCCGATCGTCGCGGGCAACATCGTCGCCGCCGAGGGTGTACGCGACCTCATCGAGGCCGGTGCCGACATCATCAAGGTCGGTGTCGGTCCGGGCGCGATGTGCACGACCCGCATGATGACCGGCGTCGGCCGGCCGCAGTTCTCGGCGGTCCTCGAATGCGCGGCCGAGGCGAAGAAGTACGGCAAGCACGTGTGGGCCGACGGCGGTGTCCGGCACCCGCGCGATGTCGCCATGGCGCTCGCGGCCGGTGCGTCCAACGTGATGGTCGGGTCCTGGTTCGCGGGCACCTACGAGTCCCCGGGCGACCTCCAGCAGGACGCGAACGGCCGCCTCTACAAGGAGTCGTTCGGGATGGCCTCCGCGCGGGCCGTGGCCAACCGTACGTCCGACGAGTCGTCGTACGACCGCGCCCGCAAGGCCCTGTTCGAGGAGGGCATCTCCACCTCCCGCATGTTCCTCGACCCGACCCGCCCGGGCGTGGAGGACCTGATCGACTCGATCATCGCGGGCGTGCGGTCGTCCTGCACCTACGCCGGTGCCGGCTCCCTGGAGGAGTTCGCCGAGAAGGCGGTCGTCGGCATCCAGAGCGCGGCCGGCTACGCCGAGGGCAAGCCGCTGCACGCCAGCTGGAGCTGACGCCACGTCAACGTCGTTTTGCACGGCCCCCGTCGAACCCGCCTGCCGGGAAAACCGGGGGCCGTTCCCATGCCCCGGGAAGTAGCTTCGGCGACATGGAGATCACCGTCTGCGGACCCGCCGATGTGGCGCTGCTCGACCGGCACATCGCTTCGCCCGGCGCCCTGTCGTTCCATGCGCGAAGGTTCGCACGTCAGGAGCGGGGTGAAAGCACCTATCTGGTCGCCTGGTTGGAAGGACGGCCGGTCGGGCACGTGGAGATGCGCTGGATCGGCTGCGACGCCCCCGCTGTGCGCACCGCCCGGCCCGGCTGTCCGGAGATCAACGGACTGGGTGTCTGGCCGGAGGAACTGCGCTCGCGGGGCATCGGCACCGCACTCGTCCGGGCCGCCGAGGAGCTGGCCCGTGAACGCGGCATCACGGTCGTCGGTCTGGGAGTCGCGAAGGACAACCCGCGTGCTGCCGCGCTCTATACGCGGCTCGGCTACCGGCCCCTGATCGACTACCACGACCGCTGGTCCTACGAGGGCCCCGACGGAGCGCTGCACGACTGGGTCGACGCGTGCACGTTCCTCGTCAAAGACCTGCCCTGACCAGCCGAGCGCAACGGTCGAAAGCCCTCCTGCAACGAACACCCACCCAACCCCCAGACACGCAATGATCTTGCGGGCACACGCAAGGTTGCTGCATTTCACCAGCAACGTCACTCCTCGTAGGCTGTCGCCTCGTACGTGGCGTGGCAGGGACCCCGCTCGGTGGGTCCCTGCTGCAAGGGGTGCCGCCGGTCCCTGCCGCCCTGACCGGCAGCGATAAGGAGCCAGCGCGTGCTCGACCAAGGCGCACCCCCGCAATCCCCAGGCCAGACAGCCGCCCCCGCGTCCCTCGGCGTCGGCGCGCGTCTGATGCGCCGCAAGCCCGTGGAACACCTGGTCGCGGAGGGTGGCCAGGGCGAGGGAGGGTCCCTGCGACGCTCCCTCGGCCTGTGGCAGCTCACCATGATCAGCATCGGTGCCACCCTCGGCACCGGCATCTTCGTCGTCCTCGGCGACGCCGTCCCGGAGGCCGGTCCCGCGGTCACCCTGGCCTTTGTGATCGCCGGTCTCACGGCGCTGTTCTCGGCCCTGTCCTACGCCGAGCTGGCGGGCAGCATCCCGGTCGCCGGTTCCTCGTACTCGTATGCGTACGCAACGATGGGCGAGCTGGTCGCCTGGGTCTGCGGCTGGTGTCTGGTGCTGGAGTACGGCGTGTCGGTGGCCGCCGTCGCGGTCGGCTGGGGCGAGTACCTCAACGAGCTGCTCGACGGGACGATAGGCGTCACCATCCCGTCCGTGCTGTCCTCCGCGCCCGGCGAGGGCGGGATCATCAACCTGCCCGCGCTGATCGTCGTCCTGCTGGCGATGGTGTTCCTGCTCGGCGGCGTCCGCGAGTCCGCGCGCGCCAACACGATCATGGTCGCCGTCAAGATCGCCGCGCTGGTGCTGTTCTGCTCGGTCGGCTTCATGGGCTTCAAGTCCGGCAACTACGAGGACTTCATGCCGCTCGGCATGGCCGGCGTGAGCGCCGCGGGTGCCACGCTCTTCTTCTCCTACATCGGCTTCGACGCCGCCTCCACCGCCGGTGAGGAGGCCAAGGACCCCAAGAAGGACCTGCCGCGGGCGATCATGCTCTCGCTGATCATCGTGACCGCGCTGTACGTGCTCGTCGCGGGTGTCGCCGTCGGTGCCTGGAACTGGACCAAGTTCGAGGGCTCCGAGGCCTCCCTCGCCGCGATCATGAACGACGTCAGCGGCCAGAGCTTCTACGGCACCCTGCTCGCCCTCGGCGCCGTCATCTCCATCGCGAGCGTGGTCCTCACCGTGCTCTACGGCCAGACCCGCATCCTCTTCGCGATGTCCCGCGACGGCCTGGTGCCCAAGGCGCTCGGCAAGGTCCACGCGAAGACCGGCGCGCCCCGCCTCAACACGATCATCGTGTCCCTGTTCTGCGGCGCCCTCGCGGCCCTCATCCCGCTGGGCAAGCTCGTCGACGCCACCAGCATCGGCACGCTGTTCGCCTTCGCGCTGGTCAACATCGCGGTGATCGTGCTCCGCGTGAGGCGGCCGGAGCTCGAGCGCACGTTCAGGGTGCCGTTCGGGCCGGTGCTGCCGGTGCTGGGCTTCCTGTTCTGCGCCTACAACATGTTCAGCCTCGACACCGTCACCTGGGTGGTCTTCGGGTGCTGGATGGCGGCCGGTCTCGTGTTCTACTTCCTGTACGGCTATCGCCGTTCCCGTCTTGCCGTGCCTGAAGTGAAGTGAACCACCCGCAGTGCTGAACGATCTCGACGAACGCATCGTGCACGCCCTCGCCGAGGACGCCCGCCGCTCCTACGCGGACATCGGGCAACTCGTCGGCCTGTCCGCGCCCGCCGTGAAGCGGCGCGTGGACCGGCTGCGCGCGACCGGCGCCATCACCGGATTCACCGTACGGGTGGACCCGTCGGCTCTCGGCTGGGAGACCGAGGGGTTCGTCGAGATCTACTGCCGGCACAACACCTCGCCGGACACGATCCGGCGGGGTCTTGAGCGGTATCAGGAGGTCGTGGCCGCGTCTACCGTCACCGGTGAGGCGGATGCGGTGGTGCAGGTCTTCGCCTCTGATATGCGGCATTTCGAGCGGGTGCTCGAGCGGATCGCCGGGGAGCCGTTCGTGGAGCGGACCAAGTCCGTGCTGGTGCTGTCGCCCTTGTTGCGGCGGTTTTCCTCCGGGTCGCCCACGTAGTTTTTTGGGTGCGGGTGGGTGGGGGCTTGTCGCGCAGTTCCCCGCGCCCCTCAAGCGGCGTTCTTGCGGACCTTCGTCAGCATGTGCCGTACGAACAGTGCGTGGGCGCCCGTGCCGATGACCAGCCGCCGGTAGACGGCGCCCTTGCGGCCGGGGAAGTCGGCCCTCGTCTCGGCCCGCAGGCGCGTGTTCCCCTGGGGCGTCTCGTCCAGGTGGAAGATCAGGGCGTAGGTCGAGAAGGGGTGGTGGCCGATGTAGGCCAGCTCATGGCCCGGGTCCGACACCGCCACCCGGAAGCCTCGGGAGCCATGCATCATGGCGCTTAGTTCGTGCCAGACGGCGTCGGCGTTCGCCTCGACCGTCGTCGCGTGTTCGTCGACGAACGGCAGTGCGGGGATTTCGGTGGCGTCCATGGGGGAAGTCTCGCCGCTCGTCCACGCGGCGGCCTCCTCCGGCAGGCGGACCCGGATAGCCGTTCGGCGGAGGGTGTCAGTCGGCCGTCTTCCTCGCCAGCGCGTTGTTGTCGATCGAGTTGTGCACACTGAAGCTCACCGCGTCGGAGCGGTAGCGGTCGTCCGACCACTCCACCGGGCGGCCCTCGCGGGTCGTCGTCACGCGTCGTACCCGCAGAAGGGGGCTCGTGCGGCGGATGTCCAGCAACTCGGCGTCCTGGGCGCCCGCCGAGACCGCGTCGATGACGTGCTCGCCGTAGGCGAAGACCAACCCCGTGTCGTCGTAGAGGCGTTGGGTGACGGACGGGCATTCGGGCTCTATCGCCTCGACGGCCGGGGAGATCCAGTCCGCGTAGACCGTGCGCTCGAGGAGCACCGGCTCGCCGTCCAGGCCGCGCACCCGCAGGACGTGCAACACCGGGGTTCCGGCGCTCAGTTGGAGGCGTACCGTGTCCTCCTTCGTCGCCGGGCGGTACTCCTGTGCGACCACGTGGCCGGTCGCCTCCCGCCCCATCGCGTGCGCCCACTGGGCGAAGCTGCGCAGCTCGGCGAAGCTCTGGCTGCGGCGGCTGGCCAGCACCACGCGACGGGCGCCCTGGCGTGAGCCGATGAGTCCCTCGGCGGTCAGTGCCGCGACGGCCTGGCGGAGCGTGCCGCGTGAGACGCCGTAGTGGGCCGCGAGGTCCGTCTCGGCGGGCAGCAGTGAGCCGACCGTGTACTCCTCGCGGTCGATCGCCCGGCGCAGTTCGTCGGCGATCTCCTCGTGTCGCGCCCCCATGCTTCCCCTCTGAGTCGGTTGCTGTGCACAGCGTGACCAGCGTAAACGAGATCCGATGGTGATCCGTGTCAGCCGGGATTGTGCACGAACAAAGGGGTCAGGGTTTCGACGCCGTTCACTTTCGGGTCACCGAGGCCGGGCGTACTGAGGCCAACTTGTTCAGACAAGTTGCTGGCGTAGCTGCTCTGCGGTTGCGCCCGTAGCTGCTCCCGTAGGTCTCCTGCACCCTCGCGCGTCCCCTGGAGAAACCGTGTCCGTTTCCCTGCCGAGAACCGTCGCCCTGAGTGGCGCCCTGGCCGTCGTCGCCGCGCTCGCCCTGAGCGCGTGCGGCGCCGCCCCCGACAACGCGTCCACCACCGCCGACGGCAAGAGCGCCGCCACCGCCACCTCCGCCGCCGACCTCGGCGGCATGGACAAGCTGGTCGAGGCGGCCAAGAAGGAGGGCACGCTGCACGCCATCGCGCTGCCCCGCGACTGGGCCAACTACGGCGCCCTCATCGACGGCTTCCAGAAGAAGTACGGCATCAAGATCGAGGTCGAGAACCCCGACGGCTCCAGCCAGGACGAGATCAACGCCGTCACCTCGCGCAAGGGGCAGGACCGCGCCCCCGACGTGCTCGACCTCGGCAGCTCCTTCGCGATCAGCGCCGCCCAGCAGGGGCTGCTCGCGCCGTACAAGGTGGAGGCGTTCGCCGACATCCCCGAGGGCCAGAAGGACGCGCAGGCCCGCTGGTTCAACGACTACGGCGGCTACATCTCCATCGGCTGCGACGCGGGGCGCGTCAAGGAGTGCCCGAAGACCTTCGCCGACCTGCTGAAGCCGCAGTACAAGGGCCAGGTCGCCCTCAACGGCAATCCCACCAAGTCCGGCTCGGCCTTCGGCGGCGTGTACGCGGCGGCGCTCGCGAACGGCGGCTCTTTCGACGACATCCAGCCCGGCCTGGACTTCTTCGCCAAGCTGAAGAAGAACGGCAACTACACGCCCGTCGAGTCGACCCCGGCCACCGTCGAGAAGGGCGAGACGCCCATCAGCATCGACTGGGACTACCTCAACGCCGGGTACGCCGAGGAGTTCAAGTCCAAGGGCGTCGACTGGCAGGTGTCGGTGCCGAGCGACGGCCAGTTCTCGCAGTACTACTCCCAGGCGATCAACAAGGACGCCCCGCACCCCGCGACCGCCCGCCTGTGGCAGGAGTACCTCTACAGCACCGAGGGCCAGAACCTTTGGCTCGAGGGCTTCGCCCGCCCGGCGCTGATGACCGCCATGGAGAAGGCCGGCACCCTCGACAAGACCGCCGCGGCCAAGCTGCCCCAGGTCTCCGGGACGCCCTCCTTCCCGACCGAGGAGCAGCAGGGCAAGGCCAAGACGGTCCTCGGCCAGGGCTGGGCGAAGGCCGTCTCCGGATGACGACCACCCTCACCCGGGTCGACACGGCGACCGCCGCCCCGCAGCGGCGGCGCCGTGCCGTCGGCGGCTGGCTCGCCGTCGTCCCGCTCCTCGTCTTCACCGCGCTGGCCTTCGGGCTGCCCGCCCTGGCCATGCTGGACGGCGCCTTCACCGTCAAGGACCCGGCCACGGGCGCGACTTCGTACAGCGCCGACAACCTGACGAACTCGCTCCAGGGCGCCTACCTCACGGCCCTGCTCGGCAGCGTCAAGCTGTCCGCCGTCTCCGCCGCCCTCGGCACCCTCCTCGGGCTGCCGCTCGCCCAGGCCGTGGTGACCTCCCGCTTCCGTGCGCTGCGCGAGGCCGTGCTCACCGCGTCCGGGGTGCTCGCCAACTTCGGCGGGGTCCCGCTGGCCTTCGCCTTCGTCGCCACACTCGGCAACGCCGGAGTGCTGACCCGGCACCTGGGCCTGACGGACAAGGGCTGGGACCTGTACAGCTTCTGGGGCCTGGTGCTGGTCTACCTGTACTTCCTGATCCCGCTGATGGTGCTCACCATCACCCCGGCCCTGGACGGCCTGCGCTCCCAGTGGCGCGAGGCCGCGCAGAACAACGGCGCCACGACCGTGCAGTACTGGCGGCATGTGGCCCTGCCCGTTCTGCTGCCCACGCTCCTCGGCGGGTTCGTCCTGCTCTTCGGCAGCGCCTTCGCCGCGTACGCCACGGCCGCCGCCATGGTGGGCAGCTCGATCCCGCTGGTCACCCTCCAGATCGCCGACGCGCTCTCCGGCAACGTCCTGGTCGGGCAGGAGAACGTGGCGCTCGCCCTCAGCCTCGACATGGTCCTGGTCGCCGGACTGGTCATGGCCGTGTATCTGCCCCTGCAACGACGGAGCGCGCGATGGCTCGCCTGAACCTGTGGCGGTGGGGCGTGCTCGGCCTCGCCGGCCTGTACTTCCTGGTGCCATTGGCCGCGTCGGTCGTCTTCACGGTCGACGTGCCGGGGCAGGGCCTGACCTTCGAGGCCTACACCCGGATCTTCTCCACCGAGGGCTTCGTCGACGGTCTGCTGCTCTCCCTGGAGCTGGCCGCCGCCACCATCGTCCTCGTCCTGCTGCTGATGGTCCCCGCCATGGTCGCGCTGCGGCTGGGCGCGCCCCGGCTGCGGCCGGTCGTGGAGGTGGTGTGCTCGCTGCCGCTGGTCGTGCCGCCGATCGCCTTCGTCGCCGGGATCGGGACGGTGCTGAAGTGGGGGCCCGAGCACCTGTCGCGTACACCGCTGTTCCAGACGTTCGTCGCCATCCAGAACCCCGACTTCCCGTTCGTGCTGGTCCTGGCCTACGTCGTGATGGCGCTGCCCTTCGTGTACCGGGCCCTGGACGCCGGACTGCGCGCCATCGACGTACGCACCCTAGTGGAGGCCGCCCGCAGCTGCGGGGCCGGCTGGCCGCAGGCGCTGATCCAGGCCGTTCTGCCGAACCTGCGCGGCGCGCTGCTCAACGCCTCCTTCCTCACCCTCGCCCTGGTGCTGGGCGAGTTCACCGTGGCGCAGTTGCTGGGCTTCCAGCCCTTCGCCGTGTGGATCGTGAACGTCAGCGGCTCGCAGGCCCAGCTGTCCGTCGCCGTGTCGGTGCTCAGCCTGCTCGTGACCTGGGTGCTGCTCCTCGTGCTCGCCGGCTTCGGCGGCCGTACCCGTCCTACCTCCCGGGGATGAACCATGACCGTGCTTGAAAAGACAGCCGAAGACACGGCGACCAAGGCCGCCACCGTCGAATTCCGCGCGCTGCGCCGGGAGTTCGGAACCACCGTCGCCCTCGACGGACTCGACCTGACCGTCGAATCGGGCGAACTCCTCGCCCTGCTCGGCCCGTCCGGCTGCGGCAAGACCACCGCGCTGCGCATGCTCGCCGGCTTCGAACATCCCGACTCCGGCCAGGTGCTGGTCGACGGCCAGGACGTCACCGGCATCCCCGCGCACCGCCGCGACGCCGGGATGGTCTTCCAGTCGTACAGCCTCTTCCCTCATCTGAGCGCCCTCGACAACGTGGCGTTCGGGCTGCGTATGCGCAAGGTCGGCAGCGGCGAACGGCGGTCCCGCGCCGCCGAGTTGCTGGAGCTGGTCGGCCTCGCCGACAAGGGCGAGCGGTTCCCGCACCAGCTCTCCGGCGGCCAGCAGCAGCGCATCGCCCTGGCCCGCGCCCTCGCGCTGCGCCCGCGGGTCCTGCTGCTCGACGAGCCGCTGTCGGCGCTCGACGCCAAGGTGCGGCTGACGCTCCGCGAGGAGATCCGGCGGCTCCAGCAGGAGCTCGGCATCACCACGCTGTTCGTCACCCACGACCAGGAGGAGGCCCTGTCGATGGCCGACCGGGTCGCGGTCATGCGCTCCGGACGGCTCGAACAGTGCGCCGCGCCCGCCGAGTTGTACGGCCGCCCCGCCACCGCCTTCGTCGCCGAGTTCGTCGGCACCATGAGCCGGATCCCGGGCACGCTCGTCGACGGCGGTGTCGAGGTGCTGGGCCGGCGGCTGCCCGTCGACGGCGACGTACCCTCGATGACCGACGTCGATGTGCTGGTGCGGCCGGAGGCGGTGGCCGTGCGCGCCGACGACGCCTCCGACGCGCGCGTGCTCGCCACGGCCTTCCTCGGGGCCACCACCCGGGTGACCGTACGACTCGCCGACGGCACCGAGGTCAAGGCCGACCTGCCCGCACACGAGGGCGCCTCGCTCGGCGCCGGGGCCGCGGTGAGCGTGTCGCTCCCGGAGAGGCCGGTGCTGGTGGCCGAACGTAACCGCTGACCCCCGTACGACGACCTACTGATCCCCCCACGCAAGAACACGCAGGAAAGAGACAGCAACCGTGACTGAACTCCCGCTCCAGGCCGTCCTGTTCGACATGGACGGCACGCTCGTCGACACCGAGCGACTGTGGTGGGAGGCGGTGGAGCAGGTCGCCGGCCGGACCTTGACCGAGGCGGACGAGCCGGAGGTGCTCGGCCGGCCCGTCGAGTACACCGCCGGCTGGCTGGCCGCGGCCACCGGCACCCCGGCCGCCGACCTGGCCGAGCTGCTCCACCGTGAGTTCGCCGACCGCGTCCGCGCCGGCATCGTCCCCCGCCCCGGCGCGCTCGACCTGCTCGACGCCCTGGCCCACGAGGGCATCCCCGCGGCCCTGGTCACGGCGTCGCCGCGCACCGTCGCCGACACCGTCCTCGAAGCCCTCGGCGCGAGCCGCTTCGCGGTCTCCGTCACCGCCGACGACACCGACCGCACCAAGCCCGCCCCCGACCCCTATCTCGCCGCCTGCCGTGCCCTCGGCGTCGACCCGGCGGCCTGCGTCGCCGTCGAGGACACCCGCACCGGTGTCAGCTCCGCCGAGGCGGCCGGCTGCACGGTGCTCGCGGTCCCCTCGCTCGCCCCGATCGAGCCGGCCCCCGGCCGCACCGTCCTCGCCAGCCTCGAGGGCGTCACCCCCGAGCGTCTGCGCACCCTGCCCAGGCACACCCTGCCGTCGGACGAACTCCGCGTCATGAGCTGGAACCTCTGGTTCGGCGGCACCAAGGTCCACGACCACCGGGCCAAGCAGCTCAAGGTCATCGCCGAGACCGGCGTGGACGTGGTCGGCCTCCAGGAGACCTACGGCACCGCCGCCCAGGAACTCGCCGACGCCCTCGGCTGGTACCACCACCGGGCCGGCGAGAACCTCGGCATCATCAGCCGCCACCCGATCACGGCCCGCTTCGGCGACCCGGCGGTCGGCTTCTACGGGGCGGCCGGGGTCCGGATCCGGGTCGGGGACCGGCACGTAGACATCTGGACGGCCCACCTCGACTACACGCCCTACGGCCCCTGCGAGTCCGCCTTCGACGGGCTGCCGGCCGCGCAGCTGATCGCCCACGAAGAGGTGCGGCTCGGGCAGTTGCGGGACGCCCTGGGCCGGATCGCGGAGGCGGCCGACCCCGCCGTGCCCGTGGTCCTCGTCGGCGACTTCAACAGCCCCTCCCACCTGGACGGCGACGTCGAGTGGCCGGTGACGAAGGCGGCCGAGGAGGCGGGGCTGCGCGACTCCTACCGCGAGGCCCACCCGGACCCGGTCACCCACCCCGGACACACCTGGTCGCCGATCCACGCCGTGCACGAGGACGGCAGCGGACGCCCCGAGCCCCAGGACCGGATCGACTTCGTCCTGCACCGGGGTCTCGGCGTGCTCCACTCCGAGACCCATGTCTGCGGCCGCCCGCGTCCCTGGCCGGACGTCGAGGACAACGACTGGCCGTCCGACCACGCGGCCGTGATCACCGGATTCTCCCTGCGCGAGTGAGCCGGACCCGCCTACCATCGGTGTCATGACCTGGCGACATTGATCCACCGGCCATGCCTCCCGAGGGCCGCCTCGGACGCCGTACCTCCGGCGTCCGAACAGTCCCTGCGGGAAGGCATCATGACACTCTCACCTGCGCGTGTGCCCGCCACCGGTGCCCGGCGGCTGACGACCACGCTGTACGGCTACGCGTTCCTCGACGACTTCGTCCTGCTCTACCCGGTGTACGCGCTGCTGTTCGCCGACACCGGCCTGTCGCTCTGGCAGATCTCCTCCCTGTTCGCCCTGTGGTCGATCACAGCCGTGGTGCTGGAGGTGCCCTCCGGCGCCTGGGCCGACACCGTGTCGCGTCGTCGGCTGCTGTGGATCGGCCCGCTGCTCACCGCCGTCGGCTTCGCGCTGTGGGTGGTCGTCCCGTCGTACTGGGCCTTCGCGGCCGGCTTCGTCCTGTGGGGCGCCGGAGGGGCGCTCGGCTCCGGCGCCCTGGAGGCGCTGGTGTACGACGAACTGGACCGGCTGGGCGCCGCCGACCGGTACGCCGGGGTCATGGGTCGGTCCCGGGCCGCGCGGCTGCTGGGAACCGTGTCCTCCATCGGCCTCGCGGCGCCCGTCCTCGCCCGCGGAGGCTATGCGGCGGTCGGTGCCGCGAGCTTCGTGGCGTGTGTGCTGACCGCCGCCGTCGCGACGCGGTTCCCCGAGCACCGGGTACGGCCGGAGACCGGCGGCGACAGCTGGGCGACGACCCTGCGGACCGGTCTGGCCGAGGTCCGCGGGGACCGTTCGGTGCGCGGCGCCCTGCTGCTGGTCCCGGCCGTCGCCGCGGTGTGGGGCGCGCTCGACGAATACACCCCGCTGCTGGTCCGGGACATCGGCGTCGCCGAGGCGACCGTGCCGTATCTGATCATGCTGATCTGGGCAGGCGTCACCGTCGGCAGCCTCCTGACCGGACCGGCCGAACGCCTCGGCACGACCGGGCTCGCGGCGCTCCTCGCGGGCGCTGCGCTCGCCCTCGCCGTCGGTGCCGCGGCCCGCTCCTTGGCCGGTATCGCGCTCGTGAGCCTGGCCTTCGCCGCGTTCCAGCTGGCCGAGGTGCTCGCCGACGTCCGCCTCCAGCACCGCATCGACGAGTCCCGCCGGGCCACGCTCACCTCGGTGGCGAGCCTGGGCACAGAGCTCGCCACGATCGCCACCTTCGGCGCGTACGCGCTGCTCGGCACGGACGCGGCGCACAGCACCGTCTTCGCGGTGCTGGCCGTGCCCTATCTGGTGACGGCGCTGGTGCTGGCTAGAAGTCGGGCCGCCACGGCACGACCGTGAAGTCGCCCGTCCCCTTCTTGACCTTCTCGAAGGGGGCGGAGCTCACGCACTTGGGCAGCTCCTTCGTCTCGACAGGGTTGCCCGTGGAGGCCCAGCTGTAGCCGAGCCGGTCGCGCCGGCCGACGTCATGGACGGTGATGCCGACCCGCTTGCCCTCGGCACCCGGCAGGTCGGATGAGGTGATGACCCCGGAGACGACGGCCACCTTGCCGCCGGTCAGCAGGCAGTCGACCTTCGCCTTCGCCCGGGCGCCCTCGCCGTTCAGGTAGTGGCTGAACTCGAAGGTGCCGGTGGCCTTCGTCGGGTCGGCGGTGTCCTTCGCCGCCAGATGGGCGTCGAAGGAGAACGTGATGTCGTCCTCGGCCGAGCGGTACAGCTTGGCGGTGCCGGTGAGCGCGGCGGCCTCGCGCTGCCGTGGTGCGTCGTCGGACGCGGTGGCGACGGAGGCCGCCCCGGCGGTGAGCAGCAGTGCGGAGCCCAGCACGACGATCTTCGTACGGCGCTTCATCGTGGTCCTTTCTGCAGGTCAAGCGGATGGTCACCACTGTCCCGTGGCCGCGCCCGCCCCACATCGCGCCGGAGGCGGGACCCCTCCTCCGCCGTCCGGCGGGGACGCCCTCGCGCCTTGCGCCCCAAGGACGAGCGGACCTACGCCGGCGGTCGCGCAACGAATCGCCGCCCACCCCTCCACGCACGCAACAAACCGCTCACCGGCGCGCAACGGCTCCTTCTTGTCCGGCCCGGTCGGCCGCCCGTACCTTCTAGATGGCCCCCACAATCACCCTTCCGCCCGGTGAGGACACGCATGCGCACCGCCCTGCTCCAGAGCTCCGGCCGCCCCGGCTCGACCGTCGAGAACCTCAAGGTCCTCGACGAGGCCGCGGGCCGTGCCGCAGCCGCGGGTGCCGGACTGCTGGCGGCGCCGGAGATGTTCCTGACCGGGTACGCGATCGGCGACGACATCGCCCGCCTCGCCGAGCCCGCCGACGGCGACTGCGCGGACGCGATCGCCGAGATCGCCGGCCGGCACTGCCTGGCGATCGTCTACGGCTACCCGGAGCGCGACGGCGACCTCGTCTTCAACGCCGCCCAGCTGATCTCCGCCGACGGCACCCGTCTCGCCAACTACCGCAAGACCCACCTCTTCGGCTGCTTCGAGCGCGACCACTTCACACCGGGCGGGCAGCAGGTCGTCCAGGCCGAGCTCGACGGCGTCCGGATCGGCATCCTGATCTGCTACGACGTCGAGTTCCCGGAGAACGTCCGGGCCCACGCCCTCGCCGGCACCGACCTGCTTGTCGTCCCGACGGCGCAGATGCACCCGTTCCAGTTCGTCGCCGAGTCGATGATCCCGGTGCGGGCCTTCGAGAACCAGATGTACGTCGCGTACGTCAACAGGGTCGGTCAGGAGGGGGAGTTCGAGTTCGTCGGCCTGTCCACGCTGGCCGGTCCCGACGGGATCGCCCGCACCCGCGCCGGGCGCGACGAGGAACTCGTCCTGGCCGACGTCGACCCCGCGTTCGTCGCCGCCTCCCGCGAGGCCAACCCGTATCTGACCGACCGCCGCCCCGGCCTCTACGGGTCGCTCGTCTGAACCTCCCCCCGCTTTTCCCTGTCGCAGTCGCAAGGAGTCCGTACCCCATGACGTCCATGGTGCCCAACGCCGTCGAGCACACCGACGAGCAGCAGCAGCCGCCGATCACCATGTTCGGCCCGGACTTCCCCTACGCCTACGACGACTTCCTGGCCCACCCGGCGGGGCTCGGTCAGATACCCGCGACCGAGCACGGCACCGAGGTCGCGGTCATCGGCGGCGGCCTGTCCGGCATCATCGCCGCGTACGAGCTGATGAAGATGGGCCTGAAGCCGGTCGTGTACGAGGCCGACCAGATCGGCGGCCGGCTGCGCACCGTCGGCTTCGACGGCCCCAGCACCGAGGGCCTGACCGCCGAGATGGGCGCGATGCGCTTCCCGCCGTCCTCCACCGCCCTCAACCACTACATCGACCTGGTGGGCCTCAAGACGGAGCCCTTCCCCAACCCCCTGGCCGAGGCGACCCCTTCGACGGTCGTCGACCTCAAGGGCGAGAGCCACTACGCCGAGACGATCGGCGATCTCCCGCAGGTCTACCGGGACGTCGCCGAGGCGTGGAACAAGTGCCTCGAAGAGGGCGCCGACTTCTCCGACATGAACCGCGCGATGCGTGAGCGGGACGTGCCGCGCATCCGCGAGATCTGGGCGAAGCTCGTCGAGAAGCTCGACAACCAGACCTTCTACGGATTCCTCTGCGACTCCGAGGCCTTCAAGTCCTTCCGGCACCGCGAGATCTTCGGCCAGGTCGGCTTCGGCACCGGCGGCTGGGACACCGACTTCCCGAACTCCATCCTGGAGATCCTGCGCGTCGTCTACACCGAGGCCGACGACCACCACCGCGGCATCGTCGGCGGCTCCCAGCAGCTGCCGCTGCGCCTGTGGGAGCGCGAGCCGGAGAAGATCGTGCACTGGGCGTACGGCACCTCGCTCGCGAAGCTGCACGAGAACGGCGAGCCGCGCCCGGCCGTGACCCGGCTGAACCGCGCCGCCGGCAACCGGATCACCGTGACCGACGCGAACGGCGACATCCGCACCTACCCGGCGGCCGTCTTCACCGCCCAGTCCTGGATGCTGCTCTCGAAGATCGCCTGCGACGACTCGCTCTTCCCGATCGATCACTGGACGGCGATCGAGCGCACCCACTACATGGAGTCCAGCAAGCTCTTCGTGCCCGTCGACCGGCCGTTCTGGCTGGACAAGGACGAGGAGACCGGCCGGGACGTCATGTCGATGACGCTGACCGACCGGATGACGCGCGGCACCTATCTGCTGGACGACGGCCCGGACAAGCCGGCCACCATCTGCCTGTCGTACACATGGTGCGACGACAGCCTGAAGTGGCTGCCGCTGTCCGCGAACGAGCGGATGGAGGTCATGCTGAAGTCGCTCGGCGAGATCTACCCGAAGGTCGACATCAGGAAGCACATCATCGGCAACCCGGTGACCGTCTCCTGGGAGAACGAGCCCTACTTCATGGGCGCGTTCAAGGCCAACCTGCCCGGCCACTACCGTTACCAGCGGCGCCTGTTCACGCACTTCATGCAGGACCGGCTGCCCGAGGACAAGCGGGCCATCTTCCTCGCCGGCGACGACATCTCCTGGACGGCCGGCTGGGCCGAGGGCGCCGTCCAGACCGCGCTGAACGCGGTCTGGGGCGTGATGCACCACCTCGGCGGGGAGACGGACGCGAGCAACCCGGGCCCGGGCGACGTCTACGACGAGATCGCGCCGGTCGAGCTGCCCGAGGACTGAGCCGGTTACAGCCCGGCGGCCCGTACCTTCTCGTACACCTCCGCGGCGACGTCCTTGAGTTCCTGGGCGTCGCGCGCGAGGCCCTGGAGCTCGAAGAAGAACTCGTCGAGCCCGTCCACGGCGTGCGCGGCCAGGTCCTCGACGATCTGGTCGGCGCTGCCCTGGAACGGGGAGCGGTCGGGGCCGTCGTACGCCTTCGCGCTGTACTGGACGTTGACCCGGACCACCGCCTGGATCGGCTCGGTGCGTCCGCGCTCGGCCGCCAGGTCCTGCAACTGCCGCCACTGCGCGGTGAGTTGCTCCGCGCCCATGGCGATCGGCATCCAGCCGTCGAGGCGGTCGACGAGCCGGGTCATGGCCTTCTTGCTGTTGGTGGGCACCAGGATCGGGATCGGCCGGGCGGGCTTGGGCGCGACCACGGCCGAGGCGACCTTGGAGTGCGGGCGGTCGTAGGACACGGGATCCGGGCCCCACACGGCCCGGCACACGTCGATGATCTCGTCGAGGACCTTGCCGCGCTCCTCGAACGGCTCCACGCCCGCCGCCGCGTACTCGTCGAGCGACCAGCCGGTGCCGAAGCCCGCCACGACCCGGCCGCCGCTCGCCGAGTCCAGCGTGGCGAGCGCCTTGGCCAGTTGGAACGGGTTGTGCAGCGGTGCCACCAGGACGCTGGTGCCGAGCCGGGCCCGCTCGGTCGCCGTCACCGCCAGGGTCAGCGTCACCAGGGGGTCCGGGACGCCGCGGTACATCTCGGGCCAAGCCAGCCCTTCGATGCCGTACAGGCCCTGGGTCTGGGGTTCGGGGAACAGGGCCCGCTCATAGACCCACAGGCTCTCGTAGCCGATCCGCTCGGCGGTGCGCGCGACGTCCGGTACGTCACGGCCGATGTCGTACTGCTGTGCTTGAGGGAGGCTGAGCCCCAGCCGAAGGGCCATCCGTACGCTCCTTTGCGTCGGTCGGTCACAGATTCACGACGGGTCGTCACTGACGGTTCAATCGTCAACTTAACTCGGGTACCCGCGTGGGTCAGGTGTACCGCGCGGTGTGGCCGAGATCAGTCCGCCAGTGGCGTGAGCATCATGCGTCCCGCGAACCCCACCGCCGCGTCCAGCCGCTCGGTGAAGTCCTCGGCGACGTCCGGGAGCCGGCGCAGCGCCCACAGCGCCCGGGCCGCCGACCAGGTGGCGTCCCGCGCACGCTCCAGGCTCCACGAGCCGAGCAGATGGGTGAGCGGATCGGCGATCTGAAGCAGATCGGGGCCCGGCATCAGATCTTCGCGGATGCGCTCCTCCAGCGAGACGAGGAGATCACCCACTCGATCGAACTCGTCCTCCAGATCGACGGGTTCGCAGCCGAGGCTACGACAGGCGTCCACCACGGCGAGCGCCAGATCGTGGCCGATGTGCGCGTTGATGCCCGCCAGCGCGAACTGCAACGGTCGTACGCCGGGGTGCCGGCGCATCTGGAACAGGGGCCGCCAGCACGCGGGCGGGCGCCGCTCGTCCTCGGCCGCCACCGCGGCGAGATACCGCTCCGCGAACCGCACGTCCAGCGTGATCGCCGCCCGTGCGTCCGGGAACCGGCCGCCGTCGATGTGCCGGTCGACCGCCTCTGTGACGGCGAGGTAGACGCGGTTGAAGACGGCGACGCCGTCGCGTTCGGGCAGCGTCGCGTCGAGGGCGCGCATACGGAAGACGACCGCGTCCACGGCTGTGGTGAATTGTTCGCATTGCGCCATGGGGGCAATGTCCCAGCTTTAGGCTGGCGGAGTTGTCGGCGGGCCCGGCGCTTCCCCAGAACGGGGGAACGCGCTCGCTGTGGGGGAGGGGGAGCAGGACCGTGCAAGGCTTACGTGCCCAGCGACTGGCCGCACGCAGGGCCGAGCGCAGGAGGTCCGCACGCCGGGGCGCCATGGTCATGGCGGCCTCGGTCGTGGTTGCCGTCGGCGCCGCCACGGGCCTGCTCACCGCGTTCGACGACAGAAGGGGCGCCGACGAGGCCCGCCCGTCCGAGGCCACCGGCTCGCCGAACCTTCGGTACCTGCCGATCCTGCCGTCGGCGTCCCCGTCGGCCACCCGGTCCGCCCCGCCCACCTCCGCTTCGCCGACACCCACTCCGAAGCGGCCCACCCCCACGCCCTCACCGACGAGGACCGAGAGGAAGCAGCAGCCGGCCGTGGTCTCCGCCCGCCTCTACCGCCACCCCGACTCCCAGGTGCTGGAGTGGGTCCGCGACAACCCCGCCGACCCGCGCCACGCCGTCATCGAGTCCAGGATCGCCGCCCAGCCGGCCGCGGTGTGGTTCGCCGACTACACGCCGGACACCATCACCGACCGGGTCCGCGCGGTCACCTCGGGCGGGTCGGCGCTGGGGCGGGTACCGGTGGTCGTGCCCTACGCCATACCGGACCGGGACTGCGGCGGATACTCCGAGGGCGGGGCGCCGAGCCTCGACGCCTACGACGCCTGGATCGACAGGTTCGCCGCCGGGCTGGGCTCCGGTGACGTCATCGTCATCCTGGAGCCCGACTCCGTCGCCCAGTCCGAGTGCCTCTCCGCCGGTGCGCGCGCCGACCGCTTCGCCTCCCTCGCCCGCGCGGGCCGCGCCTTCAAGGAGGCCAACCCCAAGGCGCGCGTCTACTACGACGCCGGGCACTCCGGCTGGAACGCGCCGGGCAAGCAGGCGCAGTGGCTGAAGCAGGCCGGCGCCGCCTCGACCGCCTCCTCCGACGGCGTCTTCAGCAACGTCTCCAACTTCCACGCCACCACCGACGAGATCGCCTACGACCGACAGGTCCTCGACGCCCTCGGCGGGCCGCCGGGCCTGGGCGCCGTCATCGACACGAGCCGCAACGGCGCCGGGGCACCCCCTGACGGGCAGTGGTGCGACCCCGACGGCCGCAAGCTGGGCCGGGCGCCCACCCTCGGCACGGGGGAGGCGCGGATCGACGCCTACCTGTGGGTGAAGCTGCCGGGGGAGTCGGACGGCTGCAAGGGCAGGCCGGGGACCTTCACGGCGTCGTACGCCTATGACTTGGCGCGCTGAGGCGCCTCGTCGGTGTCGCTCTCCTCGTCGTAGGAGGACGTGCCCTCGTCGAGCAGCGGGTGCTGTGTCTTGAGGTGGGCCGGGGCGAACGCCCGCAGCGCGTGATAGCCGGTGATGACGACGAGGGTGCCCAGCGCGATGCCGCTCAGCTCGAAGGTGTCGGTGAACTCCATGGTGACGTTGCCGACGCCGATGATGATGCCCGCCGCGGCCGGCACCAGGTTGAGCGGATTGCGCAGGTCCACCCCGGCGTTGATCCAGATCTGCGCGCCGAGCAGGCCGATCATTCCGTACAGGATCACGGTGATGCCGCCGAGGACGCCGCCCGGGATGGCGGCCACGACCGCGCCGAACTTGGGGCAGACGCCGAAGAGCAGCGCGAAGCCGGCGGCGGCCCAGTAGGCGGCGGTGGAGTAGACGCGGGTCGCGGCCATCACGCCGATGTTCTCGGAGTACGTGGTGTTGGGCGGGCCGCCCACCGCGGTGGAGAGCACCGAGGCGACGCCGTCGGCGGAGATCGCGGTGCCCAGTTCGTCGTCCAGGTTGTCGCCGGTCATCTCGCCGACCGCCTTGACGTGACCGGCGTTCTCGGCGACCAGGGCGATCACGACGGGCAGCGCGACGAGGATCGCCGACCACTGGAAGGACGGGCCGTGCAGATCCGGCAGGCCGATCCAGTCGGCCTTGGCGACTCCGGAGAGGTCGAGCCGCCAGTGGTCGGTGAGCTTGCCGCTCGCGTCCACGGAGTGGATCCTGCCGAAGATCCGGTCGAGGGCCCAGGAGATGCCGTAGCCGAAGACCAGCCCGAGGAAGATCGCGATCCGGGACCAGAAGCCGCGCAGACACACCACCGCAAGGCCGGTGAACAGCATCACCAGCAGTGCCGTCCACTGGTCCTGCGGCCAGTACGTCGAGGCGGTCACCGGGGCGAGGTTGAAGCCGATGAGCATGACCACCGCGCCGGTGACGATCGGCGGCATGGTGGCGTGGATGATCCGCGCCCCGAAGCGCCGCACGGCGAGGCCCACCAGGAAGAGCACGGCGCCGACGACGAGGACCGCGCCGGTCACGGTGGCGCTCGTGCCGCCGTCGGCCCGGATGACCGCGGCCACGCCGACGAAGGAGAGCGAGCAGCCGAGGTAGCTCGGGACCCGGCCGCGGGTGGCGAGCAGGAAGATGACCGTCGCGACGCCCGACATCATGATCGCCAGGTTGGGGTCGAGCCCCATCAGGACCGGCGCCACGAAGGACGCGCCGAACATCGCCACCACATGCTGGGCGCCGAGCCCGACGGTGCGGGGCCAGGAGAGCCGTTCGTCGGGGCGGACGACCGCTCCGGGCGCCGGTGTGCGTCCGTCGCCGTGCAGTTTCCAGCGGACGCCGAGATCCATGGTGCGGTTTCGCTTTCGTCGTGCGGGTGAGTGTCCGGACCATTGTCAGGGACATCAGAGGTCGCGCCGACCGGGGCTGAGCAGGGCCGATCCGAACATGCTGAGCGTCCGCTTAGGATGGGGGCAGTCAACTCGTACGTCCCAGGAGTCCCGCACGTGACCGCCGAAGCCCCGATCGCGCCCGTTCTGTCCTACGGCCGACTCGTCCCCGTCACCGTCCACTTCGACGACCTGGACGCGCTCGGGCTGCTGCACAACGCCCGCTATCCGCTGATGGTCGAGCGGGCCTGGGCCGGGCTGTGGCAGGAGCACGGCTTCCGGTTCGAGGGCGACTGGGTGGCGGCGGGCGACGCCTGCAACGCGGTAAAGGAACTGCGTATCGGCTACGAGGCACCGGTCACCAAGCCCGGCACCTACGCCGTCCACCTCTGGCTGGAGCGGCTCGGCGACACCGGCCTGACCTACGGCTTCCGGTTCTGCTCGGCCGACGGCTCGGTGACCTACGCCCAGGGCGCCCGGGTGCTGGTGCGGCTGGACGCCGGGACGCTGCGGCCGGCCCCGTGGAGCGAGGCCTTCAGGGCCGCGGGTCGGGAACTGCTGCGTCCGGCCGGCTGACCTTCGGGCGGTCGCGGTCACCGGCGCGCAGGACGCGCGCGAACACCACGAGTCCGAAGGCCAGGACCGTGACCAGGCAGAACGACACCATCAGGCTGGTGGCCTGGGCGATCCCGCCGATCGCGCTCGGGGCGATGAGCCCCGAGGTGTAGGTGATCGTCGCGACGCCCGCGATGGCCAGCGAGGGGTTGGGGCCGCTGCGGCCCGCCGCCGCGAAGCACAGCGGGACGACGACCGCGATGCCGAGCCCCAGCAGCGCGAACCCGGCCATCGCCAGGACCGGCTGGTCCGACACGATGATGAGCAGTCCGCCGAGCGTGGCGAGGACGCCGCTGAACCGGACCGTGCGCACGGAGCCGTAGCGGTCCACCACCTTGTCGCCGGCGAGCCGGGCGATCGCCATGGTGAGCGTGAACCCGGTCGTGCACGCGGCCGCGAGACCGGCCGAGGTGTCCAACTGATCCCGCAGATAGACCGCCGACCAGTCCAGGCTCGCCCCCTCCGCGAAGACCGCGCAGAACCCGACCGCGCCGATCAGCAGCGCCGACTTGGGCGGCAGCGCGAAGCGGGGCGGGGGCTCCTCGTCCTCGGCGGGCTGGAGGTCGAGCACCCACTGACAGGCCGCCACACCGAGGAGCGTGAGCGTCGCCGCCGCGAGCGCGTGATGCAGCCGGGCGTCCGAGCCCAGGTGCGCGGCGAGTGTGCCGGCCGCCGAGCCGACCAGGGCGCCCGCGCTCCACATGCCGTGCAGGCCCGACATGATCGAGCGGCCGAGCCGGCTCTCGACCTCGACGCCGAGCGCGTTCATCGCGACGTCCGACATGCCCGCCGTGGCGCCGTACACGAACAGGGCCAGACACAGGGTCAGCAGATTCGGGGCGAGGGCGGGCAGGATCAGGGCGAGCGTCCACAGGGCGATCAGTCCGCGCAGGGCGTTGCGGGCGCCGAAGCGGTGGGTGATGCTGCCCGCGAGCGGCATCGCCACGGACGCGCCCAGCGCGGGGAAGGCGAGTGCGAGCCCCAACTGGCCGGCGCTGACCCCGGCATGGTCCTGAATCCACGGCACGCGCGTCGCGAACGAGCCGGTGACGGCTCCGTGCACGGCGAAGACGGCGGCCACGGCGTACCGGGCCCGCCTCACCTCGCGCAGGTCGTAGACCACCTCACTCATTGTGCGACCCCTCCCGGTCCTCGCTCTGTCCTCGAGCCGCGCGTAAACTATCAGGAACCCTGCCTGATAGATAGAGTCCCTTTACGGCCGCCGAAGCCGCCCGCTCTGCCGGCCTCGCCGATCTGGAAGGATCCCGGCATGCCCGCATCCCCGAGCACCGCCCGGGCCATCAACGACCGGCTCGCCCTGCGTCTGCTCCAGCAGGAGGGCCCGTTGACGGCAGGGCAGTTGAAGCAGCTGACCGGACTGTCCCGGCCGACCGTCGCCGACCTCGTCGAGCGCCTCACCGACGCCGGCCTGATAGCGGTCGTCGGCGAGGCCGGCGAACAGCGGCGGGGTCCGAACGCCAAGCTGTACGGCATCGTGGCCGACCGCGCCCACCTGGCCGCGCTGGACGTCCGTACCGAGGGTGTCTCGGTGGTCGTGTCCGACCTGGTCGGGGCCGTGCTCGCCGAGGCCTCGGTGCCGATCGGCGGCGACATCGGGACCGGGCCCGCCGTGGAGCAGGCGGTGGCGCTGGTGGAGCGGGTCGTGAAGGAGGCGGGAGCGGACCGGCTGCACACGGTGGGTATAGGCGCCCCGGGCCTGATCGACCCGGCGAGCGGCGAACTGCGCGACTCGACGGGCCTGCCCGAATGGCACCGCCGTCTGGTCGCGACCCTCCAGGAACGGCTTCCCGAGGCCCGCGTCAGCGTCGAGAACGAGACCAACCTCGCCGCCCTCGCCGAACAGCGCGACGGCGTGGCCCGGGACCGGGACACCTTCGTGCTGCTGTGGCTCGGACACGGCACGGGCGCGGCCGTGGTCCTCGACGGGGCGCTGCGCCGCGGTGCCTCCGGCGGAACGGGCGAGATCGGCTTCCTGCCGGTGCCGGGGACGACGGGGCTGCCGTCGGCGGTGGACTGCGAGGGCGGGTTTCACTCGCTGGCCGGGTCGGCGGCGATCGTGGAGTTGGCGCGGGCGTACGGGTTCTCCGCCGAGGGCAGGTCCACGCGCGAGCCGGTTGCCGCCGAGGTCGTGAGGGCGGCGGTGGCGCTGGTCGAGGGGCAGGGCGGTGGGGAGGCGGGGGCCGGTTCGCCGGAGCGCGGCGGACCGGGAGCCGAGGACCCAGCCCACCGCAGCTACGACCTGGCGGCGCCGGCCGGCGCGCCGCACCAGATGCCCTCGGCCGCCCCCCGCGACGCCGCTACGGCCGATCGCTTCCTCGATGCCCTCGCCGACCGCCTCGCCATCGGTGCCGCCTCCGTCGTCGCCATCCTCGATCCCGGCTGTGTCGTCCTCGGTGGCGAGGTCGGACAGGCCGGGCGCGAGGTGCTCGCCGCGCGGGTGGAGACGCGGATCCGGCGGATGTCGCCGCTCGTGACCGTCGTACGGCCCAGCAGCCTGGGCGGCGCCGCGGTCCTGCGCGGTGCGCTGCTCACCGCGCGCGACACCGCGCAGAACGAGCTGTTCGCACCACCGGAACGCTGACGGTCACGCGTGTGACATCCGGATCAGGCGCCCGTTCAGACGCCCCGCCCCAGAAACTCCTCGAACGTCCCCTTGCCCACCGCGTGCTCCGGCGCCAGATGCCCGCCCGAGCGGAAGGCCTTGTACGCCTTCCCCCACAGCGGCACGCGCAGCACGAGCCGCCTGCGGCCCTTCGCCTCGAGGTACGCGCGGGCCAGCGAGTCGAAGGTCCGGATCTCCGGGCCGCCCATGTCCGCCACCCGGCCGGCCGGGGCCGCGAGGGCCAGTTCCGCGAGCCGGTCCGCGACCTCCGCCACCTCGACCGGCTGGTCCTTCACGCGTGCAGGCAGCAGCACGACCGGCAGCCTGGACATGGCCCCCAACACCCGCACGACCAGGTCGTGGAACTGGGTCGCGCGCAGCACGGTCCAGCCCAGCCCCGCCTCCTCGACCAGATTCTCCACGGCGAGCTTGGACTTGTAGTAGCCGAACGGCACCTGGTCGACGCCGACGATCGAGATGTAGACCAGATGCCGTACCCCTGCCGTGCGCGCTGCGGCGATCAGATGCCGTGCCGCCTCCTCGTCGCCGCCGCCCTGCGAGGTCGCGCAGTGCACGATCGTGTCCACGCCCGCCATCGCGACGTCCAGACCGGGACCGCCCTTGCGCAGATCGACGGCGTACGGCTGGGCGTGCCGGCTGAGCACCCGTACCTCGTTGCCGCCCGCGCGCAGCCGCTCGCTGACGAGCCGGCCGAGCGTGCCGGTGCCGCCGGTCACCAGGATCGTGGTCATGCTGTTCAGTCCCTTCGGACGCCGGGCACTCCCGAACGGAGCGCCCCTCACCAGCTGAGACCGAGTACCCCACGCGAAATGTGACAGCCGCCTACGCCGTCCGGGCCAGCTGACGGCGTACGAACTCCAACTTGTCCGGGTTCACCACGGCCCACGCCTGCGTGACCAGCCCGTCCCGCAGCTCGAACGCCGTCACCGACATGAGCGTGTCGCCCGCCCATACGGCCGCCGCGGGCGAACCGTTGATCTCCACGACCGTGAACTCCAGGCCGGTCAGGAAGGTCCGCGTCGCGCCCGCCAGGAAACGGAACACCTTGTCCCGGCCCTCGATCGGCCGCCGCGCCGCCGAGACCTTGCCACCGCCGTCGCTCCACCAGATGACGTCCGCCGCCAGCACCTTCTCCAGCCCGGCGAGGTCGCCGTCGCGGGCCGCCGTGAGGAACGACCTGACCAGTTCCTCCCGCCGCTCGGGAGTCGGTTCGAACCGCGTCCCCGGCTCACCCAGCCGCCGCACCGCCCGCCGATGGAGCTGCCGGCTGTTCGCCTCGGTCAGCTCCAGCACCTCGGCGATCTCCCGATGGGCGTACGCGAACGCCTCCCGCAGCACGTACACGGCGCGCTCGGTCGGCGTGAGCCGCTCCAGCAGCACCAGCATCGCCAGGGAGACGGCGTCCCGCCGCTCGGCGGACTCCAGTGGTCCCAGCGTGCCGTCCGAGGTCGCCACCGGCTCCGGCAACCAGGGGCCGACGTACTGCTCGCGCCGCGCCCTGGCCGAGGTCAGCCGGTTGAGACAGAGGTTGGTGACGACCTTGGCGAGCCAGGCCGCCGGACGCTCGATCGTGTCCCGGTCGGCACCGCTGAAGCGCAGATAGGCGTCCTGGACCGTGTCCTCGGCCTCCTCGGCGGAGCCGAGCATGCGATAGGCCAGGCCGAACAGCCGCGGGCGATGGGTCTCGAACTCGTCGGCGGTCGCGGTCGTCATGTCCTCACCCTGCCAGAGCCGCCGCAGGCAGGGATTGGGGGACCCGGCGGCGGGCAAGGGCCGTCGTCACCGCCGCCGGGCCGTCTGCGTGCCCCTGGCTCTCCGTGGGAAGAGGTCGCAGAGGGCGAGGGGGTTCCCGAACCGTCGTCAGTTGCGCTGACCTTAAAGAGGACTAGACCATAGCGTCAATAGGTATGGACCAATCCCAAGGTCGTTCCCGCGCGCGGAAGTTGGGCCGCCCTGAGCTGCCGCGGAAGTCCAGCGCAGCGGCCTGTGAGGCACCCCACAGGATTCGCCCGCATGGACATCGATCAGGCGTGGCACACTGGCCCTGTACCAGAAGCAGCGCACTCCGGGGTCGGTGAAAGTCCGAACCGGCGGTTACAGTCCGCGACCCGGTCGCCTCCAGCGGCCGGTTGACCAGGTGAAATTCCTGGACCGACGGTTAAAGTCCGGATGGGAGGCAGTGCGCGGCGGGCGGGCATTCGTGCGCGCCGCCGTACCGGTTCGTCCTTGAGGCGAGCCCTGTCCGGCGTCGCCCCCGGTGTCCCTGCTCGTACATTCTGTCGTCATCGACAGGCCCCGGAGTCCGTGCCCCTATGTGGCAGGAGGACCCGGGAAGTGTTCACCGGAATCGTCGAAGAGCTGGGCGAGATCACCGCCGTCGAGACCCTCGACGACGCCTGTCGCTTCCGACTGCGCGGCCCCGTCGTCACCGAAGGCGCGAAGCACGGCGACTCCATCGCGGTCAACGGCGTCTGCCTCACGGTCGTCGACCACGAGGGCGACGAGTTCACCGCCGACGTCATGGCCGAGACCCTGAACCGCTCCAGCCTGGGCGTCCTCACCGTCGGCTCCCGCGTCAACCTGGAGCGCCCCACCGCCGTGGGCGCCCGCCTCGGCGGGCACATCGTGCAGGGTCATGTCGACGGCACCGCCGAGGTGCTGGAGCGCAAGCCGTCCGAGAACTGGGAGATCGTGAAGATCTCGCTCCCCGCGGACCTGTCCCGGTACGTCGTCGAGAAGGGCTCCATCACCGTCGACGGCATCAGCCTCACCGTCGTCGACGCTGGCCCCGATTACTTCACCGTCAGCCTGATCCCCACCACCCTCGACCTGACCACGCTCGGCCTCAAGCAGGCCGGCGACCCGGTCAACCTCGAGGTCGACGTCATCGCCAAGTACGTCGAGCGGATGCTGGGCGACCGGCTCTCCTCCGAAGGGGCGACGAACCGGTGAACTCGCTGAACTCCGAGGCCTTCGCCCTGTTCGGCCAGCACATCCTCTGGTCGGACATGGTCGGCAACCTCTTCGGCCTCGCCGCCCTCGCCCTCGGCTGGCGGCGCTCCATATGGACCTGGCCCGTGCAGTTCCTCGCCGGTCTGATCCTCTTCGGCGCCTTCTTCGGCCATCTGACCGGCAGCGCGGGCAAGCAGGCGGTCGTCATGGTCGTCGCGCTGTACGGCTGGTGGCAGTGGCAGCGTGGCAAGGGCCAGGGCGAGGACGGCCACATCGCCGTACGGTTCGCCACCTGGCGCGAGCGCGGAGTCATGGTGGCGGCGGCCGCCGCGGGCACCGTCGCGGTGGCGCTGCTCTTCAAGGCGTACCCGACGCTGTCCTGGGACCCCTGGCCGGACGCCTACATCTTCGTCGGCACCGTCGTCGCCATGTACGCCCAGGCGCGCGGCATGGTCGAGTTCTGGTTCGCCTGGCTGCTCGTCGACCTGGTCGGCGTCCCCCTCAACTTCGCCAACGGCTACGCCTTCTCCGGCTTCGTCTACGTCATCTACGGCGCACTCGTCCTGTGGGGCATGCGCGACTGGTGGCTGCGCTCCCGCAGGGACGCGCGGCCCGTCCTGGAAGGAGCGCCGGCATGACCACGGCACCGATCCTGTACCGAACCGAAGGCGTCGAGGACCTGACGCTCGACCCGATCGAGCAGGCCATCGCCGACATCGCCGCCGGCCGCCCGGTCGTGGTCGTCGACGACGAGGACCGCGAGAACGAGGGCGACCTCGTCATCGCCGCCGAGCACGCGACCCCCGAGATCGTCGCCTTCATGATGAGCGAGTGCCGGGGCCTGATCTGCGCGCCCATGGAGCCGCAAGAGCTGGACCGGCTCGAACTCCCGCAGATGGTCGCGGACAACACCGAGTCGATGAAGACCGCCTTCACCGTGTCCGTGGACGCCTCCGCCGCGCACGGGGTGACCACCGGCATCTCGGCCTCCGACCGCGCGACCACGCTGCAGCTCCTCGCGAGCGGCGAGGCGGAGCCGACGGACCTCGTCCGCCCCGGCCACATCTTCCCGCTGCGCGCCAGGCCCGGCGGCGTCCTCGTCCGCAACGGCCACACCGAGGCCGCCGTCGACCTCGCCCGGCTCGCGGGGCTGCGCCCGGCCGGTGCCATCGTCGAGATCGCCGGCGAGGACGGCGAGATGCTGCGGCTGCCCGAGCTGATCCCGTTCGCCCGCAAGCACGGCCTGACGATCATCTCCATCGAGGACCTGATCGCCCACCTGCGCGACGCCGAGCACCCGAAGCCGGTCGAGCAGCGGACGGCCCGGCACGAGCAGGCTGCGACCGAGGCCACCGTCCGCCGCGAGGCCGAGGTCCATCTGCCCACCGCCCACGGCGCCTTCACGGCGTACGGCTACCGCTCCACCGTCGACGGCGTGGAGCACGTGGCCCTCGTCCACGGCGAGATCGGCGACGGCGAGGACGTCGTCGTGCGCATCCACTCCGAGTGCCTCACCGGCGATGTCTTCCACTCACTGCGCTGCGACTGCGGCCCCCAGCTGGAGTCGGCCCTGGAGCGCATCCAGGCCGAGGGCCGCGGCGTCGTCGTCTACCTGCGCGGACACGAGGGCCGCGGCATCGGCCTGATGTCCAAGCTGCGTGCCTACGAACTCCAGGAGCGCGGCCGCGACACCCTCGACGCCAACCTCGAACTCGGCCTGCCCGCCGACGCCCGCGACTACGGCGCCGGCGCCGAGATCCTGGCCGACCTGGGCGTGCACAGCGTGCGCCTGCTGACCAACAACCCCGACAAGACCGACGCGCTCCTCGCCCACGGCCTCAAGGTCACCGACCGGGAGCCGATGCCCGTACAGGCGGGTGAGCACAACCTGACGTATCTGCGCACCAAGCGGGACCGGATGGGCCACGACCTGCCCTGGCTGGACGAGGCCCCCGAGGCCCCGGCCCCGCTGTCCACCTGCACCAACCAGTAAGAGCACACGAGGAGACTCAAGAACGTGAGCGGCAAGGGCGCACCGGAGCTGTCCGTACGCAATGTGGGCGACCTGCGGGTCGCGGTCATCGCGGCACAGTGGCACGAGAAGGTGATGGATGGTCTGGTGGACGGCGCCCTGCGCGCCCTGCACGACCTGGGGATCGACGAGCCGACCCTCCTGCGGGTCCCCGGCAGCTGGGAGCTCCCGGTGGTCGCCAAGGTCCTCGCGGGCCGCGGCTACGACGCGATCGTGGCCCTCGGGGTCGTCATCCGAGGCGGCACCCCCCACTTCGAGTACGTGTGCCAGGGCGTGACCCAGGGCCTGACCCAGGTCTCCGTCGAGACCGGCGTCCCCGTCGGCTTCGGCGTGCTGACCTGCGACACCGAGGAGCAGGCCCTGGACCGGGCCGGCATCGAGGGCTCGAACGAGGACAAGGGACACGAGGCGGTGACCGCGGCCGTGGCGACGGCGGCGACCCTCCGCTCAGTATCTGAACCCTGGCGCTGACGAAAGCCGTATGTGGCATAGGCTGAGCGTCACCATGTCCAAGAAGACGTTCGAGGAGCTCTTCACCGAGCTCCAGCACAAGGCCGCCCAGGGCGACCCCACCACCTCCCGCACCGCCGAACTCGTCGAGAAGGGCGTCCACGCCATCGGCAAGAAGGTCGTCGAGGAGGCCGCCGAGGTCTGGATGGCCGCCGAGTACGAGGGCAAGGAAGCGGCAGCCGAGGAGATCTCGCAGCTGCTGTACCACGTCCAGGTGATGATGGTCGCGCGCGGCATCTCCCTCGACGACGTCTACGCCCACCTCTGAGCACCAGCAATCCCGCACACCCGCAAGAGCGAACGAAGGAAGCCGACCTCATGCTGCGCATCGCCGTCCCCAACAAGGGTTCCCTGTCCGGCCCTGCGGCGGAGATGCTGCATGAGGCCGGCTACCTGCAGCGGCGCGAGTCCAAGGAACTGCGGATCGTCGACCCCGGGAACGACGTCGAGTTCTTCTACCTCCGCCCCCGCGACATCGCCATCTACGTCGCCTCCGGTCAGCTCGACATCGGCATCACCGGCCGTGACCTGCTGATCGACTCCGACGCCGATGCCGAGGAGATCCTGCCGCTGGGCTTCGCCCGCTCCACCTTCCGTTTCGCCACCAAGCCGGGCACCGTCGGCGACGACCTGGCGGACCTGAAGGGCAAGACGGTCGCCACCTCCTACGAGGGCATCGTCGCCAAGCACCTCGCCGACAACGGCATCGACGCCTCCGTCGTCCACCTCGACGGCGCCGTCGAGACCGCCATCCAGCTCGGTGTCGCCCAGGTCATCGCGGACGTCGTCGAGACCGGCACCTCGCTGCGCAACGCCGGTCTGGAGGTCGTCGGCGAGCCGATCATGAAGTCCGAGGCCGTCGTCATCCGCCGCACCGGCGCGGACACCGAGGACGCCGCCGAGCCGAGGGTCCAGCAGTTCCTGCGCCGCCTCCAGGGCGTCCTGGTGGCCCGGACCTACGTGATGATGGACTACGACTGCCGCGTCGAGCAGCTGGAGAAGGCCGTCGCCCTCACGCCCGGCCTCGAGTCCCCGACCGTCTCCCCGCTGCACAACGAGGGCTGGGTCGCCGTCCGTGCCATGGTCCCGGCCAAGGAAGCCCAACGCATCATGGACGACCTGTACGACATCGGCGCCCGGGCCATCCTGACCACGGCCATCCACGCCTGCCGCCTGTAGAGAGCACAGAGATGTCCGAACTGCCTGCTCTTCCCGTCACGTTCCGACCGGGCCGCACCCGGGCCGTCCTGCTCACCGCGGGCGCCGCGATCTTCGTCGTCATCACGGCCGTCGCGGTGCTGCTGGAGAAGCTCGGTCCGGGGGAGCGCCTCACCTTCATCCTCACCGGCGCGCTGATGTTCGGCGTGCTGGCCAGGCTGGCTCGCGTGAAGGTCGTCGCCGACGAGTCCGGCGTCACCGTGGTGAACATCGCCACCAGGCGCCGGCTGGACTGGGCCGAGATCGTCCAGGTGAACCTCCGGCCGGGCGACCCCTGGGTGTTCCTCAACCTCAGCGACGGCACCAGCCTGCCCGCGCTCGGCATCCAGCCGGGCATCGCCAAGCAGCGGGCCATCGCCGACGCACGCACCCTGCGGGCGCTCGCCGAGGCACGTGCCATCCGGGAGACCGAGGACCATGACGGCTGACTCGGCTCCGTTCACCCTGCCGTAAATCGCGATGTCTTGATTAATCTGTTGGCGGAGGCGTTTTTCGTGACGCCTCCGCCACTGATGTCCCCAACGGTCCTCAGAGGCCCCCCTGCTACCCGAGGAGTGATTCCCTCCAGCGATGGACGGATCGTCCTGTAGTACCGGCGCCGCCCCCTCCCGACATACCGGGGCGGCCGCATCATGAGCATCCCCTTGCTGCTCCTGGCAGCCGCGTTCCTCCTCATTCTCGCCAACGGCTTCTTCGTGGCCGCCGAGTTCGGCCTGGTCACGGTCGAGGCGACGGACGCCGAGAAGGCCGCCGCGGAGGGCGACCGAAGGGCCCACCGGGTCGTCGAGTCGCTCAAGGAACTCTCCTTCCAGCTCTCCGGCACCCAGCTCGGCATCACCATCACCTCCCTGGTGGTCGGCATGCTCGCCGAACCGGCGCTCGCGGAGCTGCTGGGCGGCCCCTTCACCGCGATCGGCATCCCCGAGGGCGCGGTGTCCGGCGTGTCCGTGGTCGTCGGCATGCTGCTGGCCTCGGCCGTGCAGATGGTGATCGGCGAGCTCGTGCCCAAGAACTGGGCGGTGTCCCGGCCGATGCAGGTCGCGCGCTTCGTCGCCGGCCCGCAGCACGCCTTCGCTCGGCTGTTCCGCCCGGTCATCGCCGGGCTGAACGCCGTCGCCAACCGTCTCGTCCGCGCGCTCGGCATCGAGCCCGCCGTGGAGCTGGCCTCCGCCCGCACCCCCGGCGAACTCGTCTCCCTGGCCCGGCACTCCGCCCAGGCGGGCGCCCTGGAACAGGACACCGCCGACCTGTTCGTACGGACCCTGTCGCTAGCCGAGCTGACCGCGCAGCATGTGATGACGCCGCGCGTGAAGGTCAGCGCGCTCCAGTCGTCGGCGACTGCCGAGGATGTGGTCAACCTCACCCGTGCCACCGGTCTGTCCCGTTTCCCGGTCTACCGGGAGCGGATCGACGAGATCGTCGGCATGGTCCATCTGAAGGACGCGCTGGCGATCCGTTCGAGTGATCGTCTGCGCACCCCGGTCGGCCGCATCGCCCGCCCGGCGCTGCTCGTCCCCGAGACCCTGCCGGTCCAGCCCCTCCTCGCCCAGCTGCGCAGCGAGCAGCCCATCGCCGTCGTCGTGGACGAATACGGCGGCACGGCCGGCGTGGTCACGCTGGAGGACATCGTCGAGGAGCTCGTCGGCGAGGTCCGCGACGAGCACGACGGGCAGGACCTGCCCGAACTCGCCGCCGCCCCGCCGGAGGACGGCCGGCCCGCCTGGGACGCCGACGGCAGCTGCCGTGTCGACATCCTCCAGCGCATAGGCCTCGATGTGCCCGAGGGGCCGTACGAGACCGTCGCCGGACTCGTCGCCGACCTGCTCGGACGCATCCCGGCCGTCGGCGACAAGGCGGACCTGCCGGGCTGGCGGCTGTCGGTGCGCCGGGTGGGCCACTACCGCGCCGAGCGCGTCCGGCTGGTCCGGACCGGGGCCGTGGTGGAGGTCGCCCGATGAGCGTGCTCCAACTCGTCTTCGCCGCGCTGCTCGTGCTCGCCAACGGCTTCTTCGTCGGCGCCGAGTTCGCCCTGGTCTCGGTCCGCCGCAGCCAGATCGAACCGCTGGGCACGGCACGGGCCCGTCAGGTCCTGTACGGCCTGGAGCGGCTACCGCAGATGATGGCGGCGGCCCAGTTCGGCATCACCGTCTGCTCGCTGACGCTCGGCGCGGTCGCCGAGCCGACGGTGGCGCATCTGCTGGAGCCGGTATTCGAGTGGATCCATCTGCCGGACGGCGTGATCCATCCGCTCACCTATGTCATCGCGCTGGCCGCGGTGGTCTTCTTCCATCTGGTCATCGGCGAGATGCTGCCGAAGAACCTGGCCATGGCGGCCCCGGAGAAGGTCGCGCTGTGGCTCAGCCCGGGTCTGGTCTACTTCGCCCGCTTCTGCCGGCCGATCACCGTGGCCCTGGGTGCCGTCGCCCAGGCCATCCTGCGGCTCTTCCGCGTCGAGCCCAAGGACGAGGTCGAGGCGGTGTTCACCAGCGAGCAGCTCAATCGGCTCGTCGAGGACTCCGGCCAGGCGGGCCTGCTCGGCCCCGAGGAACAGGAGCGTCTGGAGGACGCCCTGGAGCTGGGCTCCCGCCCGGTGACGGACGTACTCCTGGGGCGCGAGTCCCTCGTCACCGTCAGCCCGTCGGTCACCCCCGGCCAGATCGTCGCGCTCACCGCCCGTACCGGGTACTCCCGCTTCCCGGTCGCGGCGGAGAACGGCGCCTTCATGGGCTATCTGCACGTCAAGGACGTACTGGACCTGGAGGAATCGGAACGGGCCGTGCCACAGCAGGTCTGGCACCCGATGACGACCCTGCGCTCCGAACTGCCGCTGGACGACGCCCTGACGGTGATGCGCCGCGCCGCGACGCACCTGGCCCAGGTGGCCGACGCGTCGGGCAAGGTCCTCGGTCTCGTCGCGCTGGAGGACGTACTGGAGCTGCTGGTCGGCGAGGTACGGGATCCGGCGCATCGGGAGTTGCCGGAGGTTCGGGTGACGGGGCCGCGGATGAGCACGGGTGAGCCCGAAGGGGTCCTCGCCGGCTGATCCACGGCCACGGCGTCGCAGGGTCCGTCACATGGCCGACGGATCCTGCGGCCCCCGCCCCGAAAGCACCTCTCCGTACGCCTGCATCAGATCCGGCAGCCGAAGTGTCGACAAGTCGTCCCTCGTGAGCGCCCCCGGATAGGTGGTCAACCGCAGATCCCGGTACGCACAGCTCTTCTCGTACAGCGTCCGCAGGAACCGTCCGTTGCCCAGTTCGTCGATCCACCCCTGGTCGACCACATGCCCGGCGATCGACCGCAGCTCGTCCAGCGCCTCCTCGTCCCAGGCGTCGCCGTTCTCCGCGGCGAGCACCTCGCCGATCGAGGTCAGTTCGAGGGGGCGGTACGAGGGGAAGTCGACGCGGGTCGTGAAGCGCGAGGACAGACCGGGGTTCGCGGCCAGCAGCCGGTCCATGCCCTCGGGATAGCCGGCGAGGATCACCACCAGGTGGTCCCGGTTGTCCTCGGCCCGCTTCAGCAGCACCTGAAGGGCCTCGTCGCCGTACGCGTCGCCCTTGCCGTAGCCGGTGTTGGACAGGGAGTAGGCCTCGTCCACGAACAGGACCCCGCCGAGCGCGGAGTCGATGAGCTCATTGGCCTTCACGGCCGTCTGGCCCAGATACTCGCCGACCAGATCGGCCCGCTGGGCCTCCACGAGATGGTCGCCGCCGAGCAGCCCGAGGGCGTAGAAGACGCGGCCCAGGATGCGGGCGACCGTGGTCTTGCCGGTGCCGGAGGGGCCGGAGAAGACGAAGTGCCGTTTGGGCGGCTGGACCGGCAGCCCCTGCCCGGCCCGCAGCCGGGCCATGTTCAACTGGGCGGACAGCGCCTTGACCTGGCGCTTGACGGGTTCGAGCCCCACCATGCGCTCGAGCTCGGCGAGCGCCTCCTCGAGTAACCGGGGGTCGGTCGGCCCGGCCGGCAGCGGCTGCGACGACACGGCCGTCTTCTCGCGCACCGCCGGATCCACCACCGACGGCAGCGGCCCGGTCGGCGGCAGGTCGGGGTCGGACAGCTTCAGGTCCCGCCCCTCGGTGCCGAAGAGCGGGTCCAGCCCGTCGGGGCCGTCGGCCACGTCCCCGCCGAACCCGGTGAGCGTGATCGCCGCGAGGTCGGTGGGGTCGTCGTAGCCGTCGCCCTCGGCGATGGCCGCGAGCCGGGCCGAGGTGTCCATGAAGGCGGGGTCGACGCGGTGCACCGCACGGTAGAGCGGGAGGGCGGCGGCGGAGCGGCCAGTGCCCTCGTGCGCCCGCGCCAGCCAGTACCGCAGCTCCTTGCGCTGCGGCTGCTCGCTGCGGCACCGCATCAGCGCGGCCGACAACAGCGGCTCGGCCTGTCCGTACATTTCCAGCCGGACCCGCGCCATGCCGCCGAACAGGCCCGCCTCGATACCGAGCAGCGGGTCGTCGAGCAGCGGGTCGGTGTGCCGTACGAGCTGCTCCCAGTCCTTGACCAGATAGGCGCGGCAGGCGTGCAGGAAGCGGACCTGGTGGTCGGTGTCCACGGGCGGGAGCCCGGCCAGCGCCCGGTCCAGCTCGGGGACGTGCCGGCCGTCCAGCCAGTGCGAGGCGTGGGCGAGGAGCAGGTCGCGCGGGCTCTCCAGGACCGGCTGCACCCACCAGCCCAGCCAGTACCAGGAGTTGATCGTGCGCCGATGCCGGGTGCGCTGTTCCCCGAAGCGGTCCCGATGGCGGAACATCCGCAGCAGCGCGGTCGTCGTGTCGACGCGCAGTGCGTGCAGACCGAGCCATCCGTCGGCCATTCCCGGATCGATCCGTACCGCGGTGCGGAACTCCTCCTCCGCCTGCGGATACGCCCCCATCGTGTAGGCATCCACACCTCGCAACCAGGCGAGGTCGGCCGGGGCCTCGGGGCCCTGCGTGCCGAAGTCCATCACGTCCCCCACAAACCGTGCCCCCGTCGGTTGGCCGGCCGCTGGCCCGTCGGCCGCCTTGGTCAGCTCGATCGAACCGCCGTATCGCGGACCGGAGTTGCAGCGGTGCGCAGAGCGGCCGTCCGTAGGTCGCACCGAGGGCATCGTACCTGCGAGGGCATGGCGCGCCCCAGGGTGCCGCACCGGCCGTTTGGCGAGGTGGGAGCGGATCGGAGGGAGAGCGGTTGGTGACCGAGGGTGACCAAATCGCGCCGCTCGGCGCCCGAAAAGAGAAGCGCGGGCAGAACGAAGCCCCCGATCACGGGGGAACAACCGGGGGCTTCGCGTCTTCGGGCGGTCTCGAATGACCGCACATTCAGAACGTAAGTCCTGTACGGCCCCCGGGTCAAGCCGAGTTGAGGCACTCCGGGAACTTGTCCGGCGGGGCTCTTCACAAGTTCAGCACATTGCCGATGGGTCGTCACCGTGTGTGATGGACTGGTCCGGTCCAACCGTCCCGGCAGGCCCAGGAATCACCTCATATCCCTTGCCGCACTGCCGGACCAGAAGGTCGGCGAAGGGCCGGGAAGGGTCGTCGGCGAAGTGACTCAGCTCCGCCCTGACCCACCCTTCCCAGAACTCCCGCTGCTCCTCCCCGTCCCGTGAGCGGCCTCGCGTCCACGACTCCTCGTGCGGCACGTCCATCCACAGCAGCCGGGCGAGATACGGGCGCAGGGCGCGGCGGCCGGCGCCGACGCCCTCGACGAGGATCACCGGGGAGGGCGGCAGGGGGAGCGGCGCGCCGAAGCGGCGGGCCCGCCAGTCGTAGGGGGTGTAGTGGGCGGTCCGGCCCCGGGTGAGCGGTGCGATCACCTGGGCCAGCAGTCGCTCCGTCCACTCGAACAGCTCGTCGTGGCTGGCGATGTCGTCGAGGTGCAGCACCGGGGCGTCGTCCAGCGCCCGGGCCAACTGCCCGGCGAACGTGGACTTTCCGGAGCCGGCGTGTCCGTCGACGCCGATCAGGCGGACCGGGCCGCAGGACGGGGGGAGGCGGCGCAGCCGCGTGGCGAGGTCGTGAATCGTTTTTCCTGAAAGCTGAGCGGGGGTGGGCATATTTCGTTGGAACATTCTAGTAGTGGGTGAAAGCGGATGGGGCGGCGCGATGAGAAAAGGTGTCGCTTTGAACTAGCCGGCGGATGACCGCAATGCCGCCGAAAAACTCCGGCCACCAGGGTGAAATCCACGTTCCGGTTGGGGCCCACGCTGAGTAAGGTGCCAGGGGTGCAACTGTGAGGTGACGTAACGGGGATGGGCTGGGACACATGGCCGCGGGGTTATTCGAAGGGCAGTATCTCTGGCATCCGGCGGCCGACGACCGTGTGCTGGCGAGCGTCTGCGTCGATGTCCGGGCCGGACGTTGGCTCAGCGCCCGCGACGCCCTGGCCGAAACCCGCGGTGACTTCGGCCTGAGGGCGCACCGCTCCCTCGTGCTCGCCTCGGAGGCCGCCGACTCCGATCTCGTCGAGCGCTGGCTGGCCGAGGAACCCGGCCCCGAGGCGGCCCTGATGTGGGCGCGGGTGGCCGTGCTGCGGGCGATGCGCGCGGCCGACGCGCGCGACCCGCGGACCGAGGCGCTGGAGCGGATAGCGCTGGCCGCCTGCGACCGGGCCGCGACGGCGGACCCTGCCGACCCCACTCCCGTGGTGACGAAGCTGGCCATGGCCCGGCTGCACCGGCTGCGCGACCAGGCCCCGCGCGGGCTGCTCACCGCACCGGCCGGGCCCTGGCGCCTGTTCGCGCACGTCCTCTCGCTCGACCCCTGGCACCGCGAGGCCCACCACCGCTTTCTGGCCTGCTTCTTCCCCCGCTACGGCGGCTCCGTGACGGCCGCCTGGGACGTCGCCGCCTTCCTCGGCCAGCGCGCCCCCGCCGACTCATCCCTGCGCCTGCTCCCGCTGGTCGCCCTGGTCGAGTGCTACGACCCCACCCAACTGCTCGCCGACCGGGTCTGGGAGCAGCCGCAGTGGCGCTCGACCGCCCTGTCGATCCACCACCACTGGCTGCCCACGGTCGCCGACTACCCCTTCACTCCCGTCCTCGACCTGGCCTATCTCGCGCATGCCCTGGTCATGGCCGGGTGCGAGACGCAGGGGCACACCGTCTTCACGGCGATGGGCCCCTACGCCTCGCGCATGCCCTGGTCCGTCTTCGGCGACCCGGCCGAGCAGCTGTCCCGGGCGCGCCGCGCCTGCGGGCTGCCCGTGCCGGCCGTCTGACGCACCACAACCCCCCACCTAGAGAGAGGTCCGGCCGTGTCACAACGGATATCCGCATCGCGTGCCCGAGCACGCGGGGGAGCGGATCCGAACGCACTGGACGACGATGCGACGCTGCATGCGATGGGTTATCCGAGAAAACTCACGCGGCGTTTTCAGGCCTTCGACAATTTCGCCATCTCGTTCACCATCATCAACATCATCTCGGGTATCTTCTCGGGCTTCGGGTTCGGTCTGAACGCGGGCGGCCCGAGCATTCTCGTCTTCGGCTGGATCGGCGTATCCGTCATGGTGCTCTTCGTGGGAGCAGCGATGGCGGAAGTCGCCTCTGCCTATCCGACGAGTGGTGCGCTGTATTTCTCCGCCGGGAAACTCGCCAAACGCCACAAAGGTGCCTGGTCCTGGTACACCGGATGGCTGAACTTCGTCGGCCAGGTCGGCGGCACGGCCGCCACCGGGTACGCCGCCGCCACCTTCGTCCAGGCCCTCGTCGCCCTGCAGTGGCCCTCGTACGAGCCGACCGGCCACCGTACGGTGCTGATCGCGGCGCTGATCATCGTGCTGCAGGGGCTCGCCAACACCTACACGGTGCAGCTGGTCGCCCTGCTGAACCGGATCTCCGTGTGGTGGCTGCTCAGCGGACTCGTGATCATCGTGAGCGCCCTGATCGTGATTCCCGATCACCACCAGCCGGCTTCGTACGTCACGCATTTCGCGAACAACACCGGTTTCACGAGTGCCCTTTACGGCGGGATGCTCGGTCTGCTGGTGACCAGCTGGACCTTCACCGGCTTCGACGGCAGCTTCCACATGTCCGAGGAAACGGTCCGGGCGACGGTGAACGCACCCAAGGGGATCACGAGGGCGATCGGTTACTCGGCAATCGCCGGGCTGCTGCTGATGCTGGCACTGGTCTACAGCATTCGTGACTACGACCGTGTGGCGGGCGCCGACGCCCCGCCCGTGCAGATCCTGATCGACGGGCTCGGAGTGGGCGGCGCGAAGGCGCTGCTGCTGATCGTGATCGGCGCGATGCTCTTCTGCGGCCTCGCCAACCTCACCAGCAACACCCGGCAGATCTTCGCCTTCTCCCGGGACGGCGCGATGCCGGGTTCGCGCTGGTGGCATTCGGTCTCGCCGCGCACCCGGACGCCCGTCAAGGCGGTCTGGCTGGCGGTGGGCTGCTCGCTGACGCTCGTGGTGCCCGGCTGGTGGTCGCACACGGCGTTCACGGCCATCGTCAGCGTCAATGTCGTGGGGCTCTTCCTCGCCTACGCCGTCCCGATCCTGCTGCGGCTGCGGCTCGGCGACGAGTTCCAGCCGGGTCCCTGGCACCTGGGCCGCTGGGGCAGGCCGGTCGGGATCGTCGCGGTGAGCTGGATCCTGCTCAGCAGCGTCATGTTCATGCTGCCGCAGGCCTCGCCGGTCACCGTCGACTCGTTCAATTACGCGCCGATCGCCCTGGCGGTGGTCCTGGCCGTGGCCACGGTGTGGTGGTTCACCACCGCCCGGCGCCGCTTCCACGGTCCGGTCAGCTACGGCCGTCCGGACGAGGTCGCGGCGATGGACCTGGTCTGACGAATCGTCATCGGTCCCGGTGCACCCCGTCACGGCGGGATGCACCGGGACCCCGGCTCGCTCATCTCGCCCCGCCCGTAGCGCGGTTGGGCCGGCGGCCACCCCCCGGGCATGCCAGTGGTCGATACCAATATTCGTAGGCACGCCAGGGGCCGAAGTGCTGGCAGACGCTGCCACCTGCGTCCATAGTTGGCGGACAGCCGTGCACAGGATCCGCCCGACTCGGACACCTGGGGGTCTTCCGCCCATGAGCAGAGCCGAAAAGCCGTCTCGCAGAACCGTCCTCGCCGCCGCGGTGGCCGCTGCCGTCGCCGGTGGCGCGGGGCCGGCCGGCGCCGACACCGCCGCCCCGGCCGACGCCCCGGACCGGACCGTCGACAACCACGCCTGGACCACGTACGCCGACTGGCGCTGCGGCACCGCCGACGGCACCCGTGCCGTCCCGGGCGCCCGCCCCGGCCTCGTGATCGCCGCACCCGCCGGCACCACCGACTACACGGACCCCCACACCGGCCGCACCGCCCGCTGGGAGTACGCGACCTGGACCTCCCCGGTCCACCGGCTCTGCGTCCCCGCGACCGAGGCGATCGCCTCCTGGAACGCCCACACCCCCGCCGGCACCTGGCTCCAGATCGAACTCTCCGGGATCTACTCCGACGGCACCGAGACCCCCTGGTACGTGATGGGCCGCTGGGCGGCCGGCGACCAGGACATCCGGCGGACCTCGGTGGACGACCAGAGCGACGGCCGGAGCAGCGTCTGGACGGACACGTTCGCCATCGACGACCCGGCCACCGGGCTGCGCCTGAGCTCGTACCGGCTGCGGCTGACCCTCTACCGCGCGCCCGGCACGAAGGTCACGCCCAAGGTCTGGCGGATCGGCGCCATGGGCTCCGACGTCCCCGACCGCTTCACCGTCCCGGCCTCCACCCCCGGCCGCGCCCGGGAGCTGACCGTCCCGCGCTATTCGCAGGAGATCCACGTCGGCCAGTACCCGGAGTACGACAACGGCGGCGAGGCCTGGTGCAGCCCCACCTCCTCGCAGATGATCGTCGAGTACTGGGGCGGCCGGCTCACCCCGGAGCAGCTGGAGTGGGTCGATCCCGCGTTCGCCGACCCGCAGGTCTGCCACGCGGCCCGGTTCACCTTCGACTACCAGTACGACGGCTGCGGGAACTGGCCGTTCAACGCCGCCTACGCGGCCACCTTCGACGGCCTCCAGGGCGTGGTCACCCGGCTCGGCTCGCTCACCGAGCTGGAGACGCTGATCGCGGCCGGTATCCCGGCCATAACGTCCCAGTCCTTCCTGAAGGAGGAGCTGACCGGGGCGGGGTACGGCACCGCCGGCCATCTGATGACGGTCATAGGGTTCACCCCCGACGGCGACGTGATCGCCAACGACCCGAACTCACCGAGCAACCAGGCGGTGCGGCGCGTCTACAAGCGGCGCGAGTGGGAGAACATCTGGCTGCGGACCAAGCGGTACAACGCCTCGGGCAAGGTCGTCTCCGGCACCGGCGGCGTCTGCTACCTCTACTTCCCGGCGCGTCCTACCCCGCGGCAGCGGGCCGCGCTCGCGGCGGTGGGCGTGCGCTGAGCCGGCGGGCGTGAGGAACGTCTCGGCGGCAAAGGCCCTTCCCGGTGGCAAGGTGGGCATATGACCACGCACTCCACCACGGCCGCCCGTGTCCGCACCGGCGGCCCCAGGGAAGACGGCCCGAAGATCGTCGAGCACATCATGGGCTGGACCCTCGTCGTGGTCGTCGCGATGCTGGTGACCCAGCTCGGTCTGCTGTGAGCTGACACACACGGGGCGCTTTGATCGGACATTTACCGACCCGATGGTGAGCGGACGTATCAGAGTCGATCACACTCGAACGAGCGGTAGGTGAAGGTCTGCCATACTGCCGATGTCCCGCCGCCCGTTGAACAACAGGGTCGAAATTGAATATCAGTCAACAGCGCGACGCGGCCCGTCCCCGGGCCCGCGGCACCGAGCGTTCCGTGGCGCGCCGTGCCGAACTCATCGCCATCGGGCGGAAGTTGTTCGCGGACACGTCCTACGACACCCTCTCCATGGACGACATCGCCCGGCAGGCCCATGTCGCCAAGGGGCTCATCTACTACTACTTCCAGTCCAAGCGCGGCTACTACCTGGCGATCATCCAGGACTCCGTCGTCGACCTGGTCACCTACGCGGCGAGCGGTCTCGAACTGAAGCCGTTGGACCGGGTCCACCGCACCATCGACAGCTATCTGCGCTACGCCGAGCACAACCAGGCCTCCTACCGCACCATCGTCAGCGGCGGCGTCGGCTTCGACGCCGAGGTGCACGCCATCCGGGACGGCGTGCGCGAGGCCATCGTCGCCACCATCGCCGAGGGCGCGTACGGCCGTACCGACATCGCCCCGCTGGCCCGGATGGGCCTGCTCGCCTGGGTGTGCAGCGTCGAGGGCGCCACCCTGGACTGGATAGACCGCCCCGAGTTGCCCCGGGACACCATGCGCGAACTGCTGGTGAAGATGCTGGGCGGCACCATGCGCTCCATCGAGGAGCTGGACCCTTCCTACCGGGCCCCGGAGCCGGCCCGCCGGGAGGGCTGACCCCACGGCACGCGCATGGGGCGGAGGTCTCGTGGCCCTCCGCCCCAAGCCCCCCGTGGGACCGGCTAGTTGATGGCCCTGATCAGCTCACCGTTCGCCGTGTCCCCGCTCAGCTCCCAGAAGAACGTCCCGCCCAGCCCCTGCTGGTTCTTGTACGTCATCTTGGTCGCGATGGTCGCGGGGGTGTCGTAACTCCACCAGTTGTTCCCGCACTTGGCGTACGCGGTGCCGCCCACCGTCCCGGTCGCCGGGCACTTGGTCTTGAGCACCTTGTAGTCCTCGATGCCCGCCTCGTAGGTGCCGGCGGCCGCCCCGGTCGCCGTGCCACCCGGTGCGGACTGGGTGACGCCGGTCCAGCCGCGGCCGTAGAAGCCGATGCCGAGCAGCAGCTTGGACGAGGGGACGCCGAGGCCCTTGAGCTTGGCGATGGTCGCCGAGGTGTGGAACTGAGCCTTCGGGATGCCGGAGTAGGAGTTCAGCGCCGAGTGTGGAGCCGTCGGACCGGTCGCGTCCCAGGCTCCGAAGAAGTCGTACGTCATCGGGTTGTACCAGTCGACGTACTGGGCGGCGCCCGCGTAGTTCGCCGCGTCGATCTTGCCGCCGCTGGTGGCGTCGGCCGTGATCGCCGCGGTGACCAGGTTGCCGGAGCCGAACTTGGCGCGCACCGCCGACATCAGGTTCTTGAAGGCCTCACGGCCGCTGGTGTCACAGGTGGCGCCGCAGGCGTTCGGGTACTCCCAGTCGATGTCGATCCCGTCGAAGACATCGGCCCACTTGGAGTTCTCGACCAGGTCGTAGCAGGACTGGGCGAACGCGGCGGGGTTGCGTGAGGCCTCGCCGAAGCCGTTCGACCAGGTCCAGCCGCCGAAGGACCACAGGACCTTCAGTCCAGGGTGCTTCTTCTTCAGCTCGCGCAGCTGGTTGAAGGTGCCGCGCAGCGGCTGGTCCCAGGTGTCGGCGACGCCGTCCACCGACTCGGCGGCGGTGTAGGTGCGCTCGGTCGCGGCGTAGGAGTCGCCGATCGCGCACTTGCCGCCGGTCACGTTGCCGAAGGCGTAGTTGATGTGGGTCAGCTTGGCCGCCGAGCCCGAGGTCTCGACGTTCTTGACGTAGTACTTGCGGTCGTAGGTGCCCCATTCCGTGAAGTAGCCGACGACCTTGGAGCCGGCGGCCAGTCTGGGCGAGGAGGCGGGTTCGGCGGTGGCGGTGCCCGCGCCGGCGAGCAGTCCGGCGCCGAGGACGGCCGCGCACGCGGCGGAGACGAGCGCCATCAGCCGGGCGCGGGGGCGGTGCGAGAGGTGCATCGGGTGTCTCCTCGTGGGGGAGAGGGGAGCATGCTCCGATTGGCATGAACGCGCTGATGCGTTGATCCGTCACGGTAGGAGGACTAGACCAGTACGTCAATGGTTCGGACCAATTTCGGCACCGCGGATAACTTGCTGGACACTTCTTTGAGTGAGCGGTCGTTAACTGGTGACTCGATGCCTCCGATCGGGCATACTCACAGCGCACAGCCGCTGGTCAGCAGCTTCCGAGACCCGGGAATGCGAGCATCGGCCCGGCACCAGTGAGACCCGGCGGAGTCGCCCCACCCAAGGCGTACGTCCGCCGACGTGCCCGACAGGGAGGATCGTCGACATGCCCGACCGCGCCCCGCAGCCGGTGGACCGTCAACTGCCCACGGACGAGGCCCGGGACCTGCTCTCGCTCGTCCGCGACATCGCGCAGCGCGAGATCGCCCCGAAGGCGGCCGAGGAGGAGGACGCCGGACGCTTCCCGCGCGAGGTCTTCACCCTGCTCTCCGAGTCCGGACTGCTCGGTCTGCCCTACGACTCCGAGTACGGCGGCGGCGACCAGCCGTACGAGGTCTATCTCCAGGTCCTCGAGGAGCTCGCCGCGGCCCGTCTCACCGTCGGCCTCGGCGTCAGCGTGCACACCCTGGCCTCCTACGCCCTCGCCGCCTACGGCAGCAAGCAGCAGCAGGTCGAGCACCTGCCCGCGATGCTCGGCGGCGGGTTGCTCGGCGCGTACTGCCTCTCCGAGCCGGCTTCCGGATCCGACGCGGCCTCGCTGCGGACGAAGGCCGTGCGCGACGGCGACAGCTGGGTGATCACCGGCACCAAGGCGTGGATCACCCACGGTGGCATCGCCGACTTCTACACCGTCATGGCCCGCACCGGCGAGGACGGCCCGCGCGGGATCAGCGCGTTCCTGGTGCCCGGCGACGCTGCCGGCCTTAGCGCGGCGGCGCCCGAGAAGAAGATGGGCATGAAGGGATCGCCCACCGCCCAGGTCCACTTCGACGGCGTCCGGGTCGGCGACGAGCGGCGCATCGGCGACGAGGGCCAGGGCTTCGCCATCGCCCTGTCCGCGCTCGACTCCGGGCGGCTCGGCATCGCGGCCTGCGCGATCGGCGTCGCCCAGGCGGCGCTCGACGAGGCGGTGACGTACGCGACCGAACGCCGCCAGTTCGGCAAGCCCATCGCCGACTTCCAGGGCCTGCGCTTCATGCTCGCCGACATGGCCACCCAGATCGAGGCGGGCCGCGCGCTGTACCTGGCGGCGGCACGGCTGCGTGATGCGGGCCGGCCGTTCGCCAAGCAGGCGGCGATGGCGAAGCTGCACTGCACCGACACGGCGATGAAGGTCACCACCGACGCGGTCCAGATCCTCGGCGGGTACGGCTACACCGCGGACTTCCCGGCCGAGCGCTATATGCGCGAGGCGAAGGTCCTCCAGATCGTCGAGGGCACGAACCAGATTCAGCGGATGGTCATCGCCCGTCACCTAGCGGGTCCCGAGGGCCGCTGAACTGACCGTGCTTGACCTGCGGCGCCGCGAGCCGGATCCACTCCGGGTCGTGGCGCCCGGGCAGGGTGCGGCCCCGGTCGGCCCACATCCGCATCAGATCGCGGTAGATCGGCGGATCCGACTGCTGCGGGGGTGCCGGCGGCTGAAGCGTTCCTGCGGGCCGGGGAACGAAGACGCGGCGCTGGGGCCCGGTCCCGTAGTAGGTGTGGGGCATACCAGGGCAACGCGGCAGTGGCGGGACAAGTCACCGCCGGTCGGAATCGGGCGTGAGTTCACCCGCGTCCGGTTCCCTCTCTGGTCACCCGAGGCTGTCTGACGTACCGTCAGCCCAGCCCGCGTCCAGGGAGGCTTGCCGTGGCCGACGACGACCGCCCGGTACCGCTCGACGAGTACCCGGTGCACCAGGTGCCCCTGTCCATGAAGCACGTCGCGACCAGCGACCGGAATGCCTACGACCGCTGCATCTTCCACGTCCTCGACCACCGGGGGCGTGCCCTGCTGATCCTCGGCCTCGGGGTCTACCCGAACGTCGGGGTGATCGACGCCTACGCGACCCTGCGGGTGGGGGACACCCTGCACGCCGTACGGGCCTCGGACGCGCTCGGCGAGGACCGGATGCGGCTCGCCGTCGGGCCGCTGCGGATCGAGGTCGAGAAGCCGCTGCGCCGGCTGCGCCTCGTGTGCGACGACGACTCGCTGTCGTACGACCTCTCCTGGACCGCCGACTTCCCGGCCCTGTGGGAACCCCATCACGTCCAGCGTCGCGGTGACCGGCTCACCCTCGAAGGGCGCCGCTTCGTGCAGGCGGGCAGCGTGGCGGGGGTGATCCGTGCCGCCGGTGAGGAGTTCCGGGTCACCGCCGCCGAGTGGACCGGCACCCGTGACCGAAGCTGGGGCGTGCGGCCCATACCGGGGGAGGAGGGCGGACGGCTCGCCGAGGAGCATCCGACCGAGGGCTTCCACTGGACATGGTGCCCGGTCCGCTTCGAGGACCGGTTCCTGATGGTGATCGTCCAGGAGGACGCGGACGGCCATCGCTCGCTGAACGAGGCGACCATGGTCCGCCCCGGCCACCGCGACCGCCAACTGGGCTGGCCCCAGGCCGAGATCACCTACCGCTCAGGCACCCGCCACCCCGAACGCGCCCTCATCCACCTCGGCGACCTCCGCAAGCCGCAGGAGCTTCAGGTGGAGATCCTGACCTCCTCCCCGCTCGCCATCGGCGCCGGCTACCCGCCTGCCGACGACTGGCAGCACGGCACCTGGCGCGGGCCCGGCTGGTCCGACCGGCGCACCTACGACCTCACCGGGGCCCACCCTTTGGCCGCGTACGGCGTCACCGACCACGCGGCGCGCTTCCGTCTGGACGGCCGGATCGGCCACGGGATCTTCGAGCACGGCTCGTTCGGGCGGCACGACCCGAGCGGGTTCGCGGACTTCAAGTCGGTCGCACCGTAGGGGGTTCACGTCATGGCAGCCACGGCACCTCGCCCGCGCACGACCACCCGTGACCCCGAGGAGCTCACCCGCCGCCTCACCGCCTGGCTCGGCACCCGGCTGCCCGGCGCCGGAGCGGTCGGCGTCACCGTCCCCGAGTCCAACGGTCTGTCCAGCGAGACCCTGCTCTTCGGCATCGAGCACCCGCAACCGCCCGCGCCCGCCTGTGCGTTGCGGCTCGCGGCGGACCCGGCGGCGTACACCGTCTTCCCGGTGTACGACATGCCGCGCCAGTACCGGACGATGCGACTGGTCGCCGAGCGGTCCGACCTCCCCGTGCCGAAGGTGCTGTGGCTGGAGGAGGATCCTGGCCCGCTCGGGGCGCCCTTCTTCGTCATGGAACGCGTCGAGGGGCGGGTGCCGCCGGACGTGATGCCCTACACCTACGAGGGCAACTGGCTGCACGCGGCGAGCGACGAGCAGCGCGAGCGGCTGGAAGCGGCGACGGTCGGGCTGTTGGCGCGGCTTCACGACCAAGTGCCCTTGAAGGAGGCCCAGTTCCTGGAGCTTCCGGGCGAGGGTGACGCACTGCGGCGGCACGTCACGGCCCAACGCGCGTACTACGAATGGGTGGTTGACGGACTCGCCCGCTCACCGCTGATCGAGGCCGCCTTCGAACGCCTGGAGGAGCTCTGGCCCCGCGATCCGGGCACACCCGTGCTCAACTGGGGCGACGCGCGCATCGGAAACATCGTCTACGACGGCTTCGAACCCACCGCCGTCCTGGACTGGGAGATGGCGGCACTGGCCCCGCGCGAGGTCGACCTCGGCTGGACCGTCTATCTGCACCGCTTCTTCCACGACCTGACGGTCGCCTTCGGGCAGCGCGGTCTGCCGGACTTCCTGCGCCGCGACCGGATCGAGGCCCGCTACGCGGACCTCACCGGACACACCCCGCGCGACATGGACTTCTACACGCTGTACGCCGCTCTGCGGCACGGCGTCGTCATGCTGCGGATCGCCTATCGCCAGGCCTACTTCGGCGAAGTCGCCGTCCCGGCGGACCCGGACACACTGATCCTGCACCACGACAGCCTGCGAGCCATGGTGCAGGGCAGCTACTGGGATTGAGCGAGGCCGTTCAGGCAGCCTGGCGGCGCATCTCCGGCACGCGCATGGGGCGCGAGCCCGGGCCGCCGACGTGCGAGAAGGGCTGTGTCCGCCAGTCCAGCCCCTGAGGGAGCGTCAACAGGAGGGCGGTGTCCTGCTCCTGGGGCTCCGGCGACTCGTCCGCGGAGCGGGCCTCGGTGGCCCTGCGGCCCGTACCGGCACAGACCGTGAGGCCGAACGGGTTCCACGGCGAGGCGCAGAGCGCGTGCTCCGGCAGGACCTCCTCGTCGGCCAGCAGGGCGATGGGCTGAGCGCAGTCCGGGCAGAACACCCGGTACATCTCGTAGGTGTCGTACGCGTCGAGTTCGTCGTCCTCCTCCAGGGCGTCGGGTTCGACGCCCTCCGGAGCGGGCTCGACGATCAACTGCGGCCGCTTGGGCGTGGTACGACCAGGGCGCTTAAGACTCTGCATGGGTTCTCCCCCTCGGGCTGGGCCGTGACGGCACTGCGGCCTCGACCACAGCAAGCACTTCCCGCCTGCTCTCGGCGTTAATCACGGGGACATCACGGAGCCTGTTCGAGGCCTGTGGCCTTCGTCACATGCCGCTCGCAGGTGCCCAAGGCGGCCGGTTTTGTCCCTCAGGCCGCTCACAGTCGACCGCCGGCCACATCACAAACCGGGCATGACCTGGGCCGCTGAGGTATCCGAGGAGATCAACCGCACTGTAGGTTCTTGCGCCATGGAGGAGCTGGACCGACAAATCGTGCAGCTGCTCGTCAAGGACGGGCGGATGAGTTACACCGATCTGGGCAAGGCCACGGGTCTGTCCACGTCTGCCGTGCACCAGCGGGTGCGGCGGCTGGAGCAGCGTGGCGTCATCCGCGGTTATGCCGCGGTCGTGGACCCCGAGGCGGTGGGGCTGCCCATGACCGCGTTCATCTCGGTGAAACCGTTCGATCCCAGTGCGCCGGACGACATCGCGGACCGGCTTGCCGATGTGCCCGAGATCGAGGCCTGCCACAGCGTCGCGGGCGACGAGAACTACATCCTCAAGGTCCGTGTGGCGACGCCGCACGAACTGGAGGAGCTGCTGGGGCGGGTGCGGGGGCTGGCGGGGGTCTCGACGCGGACGACGGTGGTGCTGTCGACGCCGTACGAGGCGCGACCGCCCAAGATCTGATCGCCGTTGGGGTGACCCCGAGTCCGAGGTGGAGGCGCGAAGCGCGAAACTGGTCCCCATGAGTGAGTCCAGCGCCCCGCCGAAGACCGTCCTTCTCCGTCGCGGAGAAGTCCACAGCCCCGCCGACCCCTTCGCCACCGCGATGGTCGTCGAGCGCGGCCAGGTCGCCTGGGTCGGGTCCGAGGGGGCCGCCGACGCCTTCGCCGACGGTGTGGACGAGGTCGTCGATCTGGACGGTGCCCTGGTCACCCCCGCGTTCACGGACGCTCATGTGCACACCACCGCCACGGGCCTCGCCCTGACCGGCCTCGATCTGTCCGGCGCTCCCTCCCTGGAGGCGGCGCTGGCCCTCGTGCGGGACTTCGCCGCCGCCCGGCCCGGTGACCGCGTCCTGCTCGGGCACGGCTGGGACGCCTCCCGCTGGCCCGGCGGCCGCCCGCCGACGCGTGCCGAGCTCGACGCGGCCACCGGAGGGCGCCCCCTCTACCTGTCCCGGATCGACGTCCACTCGGCGGTCGTCACCACGGCTCTGCTCGACCTCACGCCCGGCGACCTCGGCGCGGTCGACGCCCCGCTCGTCGCGGACGTCCACCACGCCGTACGCGCCACCGCGCTGGCCTCCATCACGCCGGCCCAGCGCGTCGAGGCCCAGCGTGCCGCCCTGACCCGCGCCGCCGCCCTGGGGATCGGAACCGTCCACGAGTGCGGCGGGCCTGACATCTCCTCCGAGGACGACTTCACGGGCCTGCTCCGGCTCGCCGCCGAGGAGGCGGGGCCGCGGGTGGTCGGCTACTGGGCCGAGCAGGACGTGACCAAGGCGCGGGAGCTGGGCGCGATCGGCGCGGCCGGAGACCTCTTCGTGGACGGCGCCCTCGGCTCGCACACCGCCTGTCTGCACCAGCCGTACGCCGACGCCGCCCACACCGGCACCGCCTACCTGGACGCGGCCGCCGTCGCCGCCCATGTCGCCGCCTGCACCGAGGCCGGCCTCCAGGCGGGCTTCCACGCGATCGGCGACGCCGCCGTGACCGCCGTGGTGGAGGGCGTCCGCGCAGCCGCCGACAAGACCGGGCTGGCCCGCGTCCGTGCCGCCCGGCATCGCGTCGAGCACGCCGAGATGCTCACGCCGGACAGCGTCGCGGCCTTCGCCGAGCTCGGCCTGACGGCCTCCGTGCAGCCCACGTTCGACGCGCTGTGGGGTGGCGAGGACGGCATGTACGCCCAGCGCCTCGGCGCCGAACGCGCCCGCTCCCTCAACCCCTTCGCGGCCCTGCTGCGTGCCGGCGTCCCGCTCGCCTTCGGCTCCGACAGCCCCGTCACGCCCCTCGACCCCTGGGGCACGGTCCGCGCCGCCGCGTTCCACCACACGCCCGAGCACCGGGTCTCGGTGCGCGCCGCGTTCACGGCGCACACGCGTGGTGGCTGGCGGGCCGTCGGACGCGACGACGCGGGTGTTCTGGTGCCGGGTGCGCCCGCCGACTACGCCGTGTGGCGCACCGACGAACTGGTCGTCCAGGCCCCCGACGACCGGGTCGCGCGCTGGTCCACCGACCCCCGCTCCGGCACCCCCGGCCTGCCCGACCTGACCCCCGGCCGCGACCTCCCGGTCTGCCTGCGCACGGTGGTGGGCGGACGAACGGTCTTCGTACGGCCGGGCGAGTGATCTCCCGGGGTGGCGCGAACCCGATTACTTCGCGCCGCCCCGTCGCGCGACCTGCGCATCCTCTGCGTTGACCAGCGAAGGGGGTGAAAAACCGCAGCTCAAACGGCTGTTGACAGGCGCAGGCCGGGGGCCGGTAGGTTCGGCCGAGTCCACCACCGGACGCCCGACCGGACAACCGCGAAACTTCCGGGAACCCGTCGCAACGCCGCTGGGTCAGGGACGGTGTGCCGCACCGGGGCACCGCCACTGGGAGCCAGGCTCAGCGCCAGCGCGGCGACGACGGAACTTTTCGGCCGATCGGGGAGGTGTGACCCGGGTGGGGCCCGGGCGCTCAGTAGACAACGGCTTTCGGTCGACCCGCAGCCAGCGGGCCCCAGGTCGGCCCGAAGGGCGCCGGGCCCCCATCCGCAGCAGCAGCGCACCGGCGCACGGTCACGCAAAACCCACACTTACCCCGCTCTTGTGGAATCGAGACCGCCATACGAACGTGCTGTCACGTCAGCGCAGGCAGCGCCCACTATGGTGGACGTCTGCGTACGGAAGTGAAGGGGCAGCAGTGAACGACGGCGACGGGACCCTCGGGGCACAGGACCGCGGGAGGCGGTTCGGTCCGCTCGGCACGGCGTTGGTGATCATTCCGACCTACAACGAGGCGGAGAACATCAAGAGCATCGTCGGCCGGGTCCGCAAGGCGGTCCCCGAGGCACATGTGCTGGTGGCCGACGACAACAGCCCCGACGGCACCGGCAAGCTCGCGGACGAACTGGCCGCCGAGGACGACCATGTGCAGGTCCTGCACCGCAAGGGCAAGGAAGGCCTGGGCGCCGCCTACCTCGCGGGCTTCCGCTGGGGCATCGAGCACGACTACGGCGTCCTGATCGAGATGGACGCCGACGGCTCCCACCAGCCCGAGGAACTGCCCCGCCTGCTGACCGCCCTCAAGGGCGCGGACCTGGTCCTCGGCTCCCGCTGGGTGCCCGGCGGCCGGGTGGTGAACTGGCCCAAGTCCCGCGAGTTCATCTCCCGCGGCGGCAGCCTCTACTCCCGGGTCGCCCTGGACCTGCCCCTGCGCGACATCACCGGCGGCTACCGTGCCTTCCGCCGCGAGACGCTCGAAGGCCTCGGCCTCGGCGACGTCGCCTCCCAGGGCTACTGCTTCCAGGTCGACCTCGCACGGCGCGCGGTCAAGGCCGGCTACCACGTCGTCGAGGTGCCGATCACCTTCGTCGAGCGCGAGCTCGGGGACTCGAAGATGAGCCGCAACATCGTGGTCGAGGCGCTGTGGCGGGTCACCACCTGGGGAGCGCAGGAGCGGGTGGGCAAGCTGCTGGGCCGCCGCGCGAAGCCGTCATCGTCGTCTCAGCCGCCGCGGACACAGGGCTAGGCCTACGACGGCACAGGGCTTATCCCGCTCTGAGCCGCGTCCAGGCACACTGGACGCATGACGACTGGCGCACCGACCCCCACCTATCCCGCCCGGCCCCGGCGCTCCCGGCTGCGCACCTTTCTGCCGCTGGGCATCGCCGCGTGGCTGGTGCTGGAGATCTGGCTGCTGACCGTGGTCGCGGACGCGACGAGCGGTCTCGTGGTGTTCCTGCTGTTGGTCGCCGGTCTCGTCGTGGGCTCGGTGGTCATCAAGCGAGCGGGCCGACGCGCCTTCCAGGCGCTGAACGAGGCACTGCAACGCGGCGGCACCCCGGCGAGCGGCGGTGGCAACGGCCTGATGATGCTGGGCGGCCTGCTGATCATGCTGCCGGGCCTGGTCTCCGACGCGCTGGGCCTGCTTCTGCTGATCCCGCCGCTGCAGAAGGCCCTGAGCGGCTATGCGGAGCGGACCTTCGACAAGCGGCTGCGCGAGGCGAACCCGGGTTCATTCGGCGACGCCTTCCAGCAGGCACGCATTCACCGTCCCGACGGCAAGGTCGTGCCGGGTGAGGTCATCAGGGACGAGCCCGGGGACGCCCCACAGGGGCCCAAGCCGCCGCTGACCAGCTGAGCGGTCCCAGGGCCTGCCGGTGCCGGCGTGCGCCGGTGCCGGTGTGCCGGCCAGGCCCGGTGCCGATCTCTTTCCGAGCACACGAAACCGCGGGCGCCGTACGTCGTGATCACGTACGGCGCCCGCGGTCATACGCGTTACCTGGCGGAATCGTCCAAGCCGCGCAGGGACTAGGCCGACTTGCGGCTGTCCCGGGGGTGAACCGCGATGTTCATCGCCCCGGAGCGCAGAACGGCTAGACGCTCCTCGAGGACCTCTTCGAGTTCCTCACGGGTGCGCCGCTCCATCAGCATGTCCCAATGTGTACGCGCGGGCTTGGCCTTCTTCTCCTCTGGGCCGTCGCCATCCACGAGGAGTGCCTGGGCTCCGCAGACCTTGCACTCCCACTCCGGCGGAATCTCCGCCTCCACCGAGAAGGGCATCTCGAAGCGGTGCCCCTTCTCGCATGCGTACTCCACGGCCTGGCGCGGGGCCAGGTCGATGCCGCGGTCCGTCTCGTAGCTGGTCACCACGAGGCGCGTGCCGCGAAGAGCTCGCTCACTCATGAATCGTGCCTCCCGGGCTTGTCGCCCACAGGACTGGTGTCGCTGTCGTCGTCATCCGGTCAACGTCCGGTCGGCGGTAAAGATTCCCGTTCCGCGTCACGTTCCGGGTCGTGCGTCGCCGTCGTAGCCGCAGCCTTGCTGACCAATGTCGTACCCACCGGCGCCCGGTTTGTCACATCTGCTAGCAGATGTAACCCAGCGTTTCGGCATCTTTGACGCGCAGTAACGGTACGCCTGGCAGGCCAAACGCGTACACTACCGCCCTTTCACTCGGAACGCTAAATCGTGGTCGGCACCGGATTGCCCGCGTCGCTGATCGCCCGGCGCACCGGAACCCTTGCGAGCAGGGCGAACCCGATGACGAAGAAGGCCACGAGGGAGATGATCGCGTCCCGATAACTTCCGGTGAGCTGGTAGGTGAGGCCGAACAGAAGCGGGCCGAGCCAGCTCATGCCGCGGTCGCTCATCTCGTACGCCGAGAAGTACTCGGCCTCCTTGCCCGGCGGGACCAGATGGGAGAACAGGGACCGGGACAGGGCCTGGCTGCCGCCCAGGACCAGCCCGATGCCGGCCGCCAGCACGAAGAACCACACTGGCGCCCCGGCCGGCAGGAAGTACCCGGCCGCCAGCGTGACCGTCCACGCGACGAGCGAGCCGAGGATCGTCCGCTTCGCCCCGTAGACGCGGGCCAGCCGGCCCATCGTCAGCGCTCCCGCCACCGCGAGGACCTGGACCAGCAGCACGGCGCCGATGAGCGTGGACTGTCCGAGGCCCAGTTCCTCGGAGCCGTAGATCGACGCCTGGGAGATCACGGTCTGGATGCCGTCGTTGTAGATCAGGTAGGCGAGGAGGAAGCCGAGCGTCAGCGGATGGCGGCGCATGTCGCGGACCGTCGCCGCGAGCTGCCGGAAGCCCATCGCGCCCGGTGCCTTCTCGGCTCTCCCGCCGGTGGCGGGGCGGTCGCGCAGCCGGCGTAGCGGGATGAGCGCGAACGCGCCCCACCACAGACCGGCCGAGGCGAGGCAGATGCGGACGGCGGTGCTCTCGGAGACGCCGAAGGAGTCGTGCGCCAGATACAGGACCAGGTTCACGATCAGCATCAGCGAGCCGGAGGCGTAGCCGAAGGCCCAGCCCCGGGAGGAGACCGCGTCGCGCTCCTCGGGCGGAGCGATCTGCGGGAGATAGGAGTTGTAGAGCATCATCGCGACCGACTGTGCCGCGTTCGCCACGATCAGCAGGAGACCGCCGAGCAGATAGCGGTCGCCGTCCAGGAAGAACATGGCCGCGGTCGCCGTGGCCCCCAGATACGCGGCGACCGCGAGCAGGGGCTTCTTGCGGCCCGTACGGTCGGCCGCCGCGCCCACCAGGGGCATCACCAGGACGGCCACCACGACCGACAGGGACACCGAGTACGCGAAGAAGGAGCCCGCGCGCACCGGGATGCCCAAGGGGTGGACGAATCCGTCCGCGTCCGCCGCCTCCTCGGCGACCGACGTCAGATAGGGGCCGAGGAACACGGTGAGCACGCTCGTCGAGTAGACGGAGCACGCCCAGTCGTAGAAGTACCAGCCGCGTTGCTCGCGGCGGCGACCGGCGGCCTCGTCGGCCGCATCCGTCCGCACGGTGTCGGTGCCCACCCCGCGCCCTCGCTTCCCCGTGGTGATCCCGCGCGAGGGCGGAGCCGGGGACGGGGTCAAGCCCAGACGTCCCGGTCCTCCATGACCTTGCGCAATGTGTCGATGTGATCGGTCATGATGCCATCGACTCCCAGGTCCAGGAGCCGGTGCATCGCATCGGGATCATTGATGGTCCAGACATGGACCTGTAGCCCGCGGGCGTGGGCGGCCCGTACGAAGCGGTGGTCGACCACCTGGATGCCGGACTGCGCCTCGGGCACCTGGGCGGCGACCGCCGAACGGCGCAGCGCCGCCGGCACGCCCCAGGAGCGCAGCCGCAGATTGAGCACGCCCCGTGTGCCGTACGACGTCGCCAGACGCGGGCCGGCCAGCCGCTGGGCGCGGACGACGCGCGCCTCGGAGAAGGAGCCGACGCAGATGCGGTCCCAGGCGCCTGTGCGCTCGATCAGCTCCAGGAAGGGGTGGAGCGCCGGCTCCGCCTTGAGGTCGACGTTCCAGCGCACGTCGGGGAAGGTCTCCAGGAGCTCTTCGAACAGCGGGACCGACTCCTTGCCGGCCACGCGGGCCTGCCGTACGTCGTCCCAGGGCAGGTCCGCGATCCGCCCCGCCCCGTCCGTGACCCGGTCCAGGGTCGAGTCGTGGAACGCGACGAGCTTGCCGTCGCGGGTGGTGTGGACGTCGGTCTCGATGTACCGGTAGCCCGTTTCGACCGCGCGCCGGAACTGCAGCACGGTGTTCTCCAGGCCGTCCGCCGCCCCGCCCCGGTGGGCGAACGGGATCGGGCCGGGGTGGTCGAGGTAGGGGTGCCGTATCCGCGTGGTGCTCACGGACGCAGTATCGCGCGCCGGGGTTGCCCGGTGGCAACGACCGTGCTGCCGTCGGATGCCTGGGGGACGGCGAACACCCGCAGGAAGAGCTGGGCGAGCGGGCCGATCGACACCGCGTAGAGGACGGTGCCGACGCCGACGGTGCCGCCGAGAGCGAAGCCGGTCACGACGACCGCGATCTCGACGGCGGTACGCATCAGGCGGATCGAGCGGCCGGTGCGCCGGTGCAGGCCGGTCATCAGGCCGTCCCTGGGCCCCGGCCCGAAGCGGGCGGCGATGTAGAGGCCGGTGGCCACGCCGTTGAGCAGGATGCCCGCCAGCAGAAGGGGGATCCGTACGGCCAGGGAATGCGCCTCGGGGAGCACGGCGAGGGTGCCGTCCATGGCGATGCCGACCACGAAGACGTTGGAGACGGTGCCGAGGCCCGGGCGCTGGCGCAGCGGGATCCACAGGAGCAGCACCGCCGCGCCGACGATGATCGAGACGACGCCGATGGTCAGTCCGGTGCGCTCGGCGATGCCCTGATGCAGCACGTTCCAGGGCTCCAGGCCCAGGCCCGCCCCGACGAGAAGCGCGGAGCTCGCGCCATAGAGCGCGAGCCCGACGTACAGCTGTGACAGCCGTCGTATGAGATGCCCCTGCGTGGACAAGAGGTGCTCCCTGTGGTGGTGGTGGCCTGATACATGACACCCTGTGGCTTGGGAAGTGACCCCTTCCATGGCCAATTCGGAGAAGGTGGACTGGAAATCATGGCGCAGTGGACTTCGGCGGTGGGTGCCGCGCAGCTCGCCCGGCTCCTCACCTCCCAGCAGGATCGCCCGGCCGGGCCCGGCAGCAAACGCCCGCCCGCCTACCGGGCGCTCGCCGACGGTATCCGGCTGCTGGTCCTGGAGGGCCGTGTGCCGGTCGCCGCGCGGCTGCCCGCCGAGCGTGAGCTGGCCCTCGCGCTGTCGGTGAGCCGTACGACCGTGGCGGCGGCCTACGAGGCGCTGCGCACCGAGGGGTTCCTGGAGTCACGGCGCGGTGCCGGGAGCTGGACGGCCGTACCGGCCGGGAATCCGCTGCCCGCGCGCGGGTTGGAACCGCTGCCGCCCGAGGCGCTCGGCTCGATGATCGACCTGGGCTGTGCGGCGCTGCCCGCGCCCGAGCCGTGGCTGACCCGCGCCGTCCAGGGCGCCCTGGAGGAGCTGCCGCCGTACGCCCACACCCACGGTGACTATCCGGCCGGGCTGCCCGCGCTGCGGTCGATGATCGCCGACCGGTACACGGCGCGCGGGATTCCGACCATGCCCGAGCAGGTCATGGTCACGACCGGCGCGATGGGCGCCATCGACGCGATCTGTCATCTCTTCGCGGGGCGCGGTGAGCGGATCGCGGTCGAGTCGCCGTCGTACGCCAACATCCTTCAGCTGATGCGGGAGGCGGGGGCCCGGCTGGTGCCGGTCGCCATGGCCGCGGGGCTGGCCGGCTGGGACATGGACCGATGGCGGCAGGTGCTGAGGGACGCGGCGCCGCGGCTCGCGTACGTCGTCGCCGACTTCCACAATCCGACCGGTGCGCTGGCCGACGACGACCAGCGGCGGCGGCTGGTGGACGCGGCCCGGTCGGCGGGGACCGTGCTCGTCGCCGACGAGACGATGAGCGAACTGTGGTTCGATCCGGATCTCGACATGCCCCGCCCGGTGTGCGCCTTCGACCCCGCCGGGTCGACCGTCATCACCGTGGGGTCGGCCAGCAAGGCCTTCTGGGCCGGGATGCGGATCGGGTGGGTGCGGGCGGCTCCGGATGTCATCCGCAGCCTTGTGGCCGCGCGCGCGTATGCCGATCTGGGCACGCCCGTGCTGGAGCAGCTGGCCGTGAACTGGCTGTTCGGCACGGGAGGTTGGGAGCACGCCGTGGAGGTGCGGCGCGGACAGGCCCGGGACAACCGGGACGCGCTGGTCAGGGCCGTACGCCGGGAGCTGCCCGAGTGGGAGTTCGAGGTGCCGCGCGGTGGGCTCACGTTGTGGGTGCGCACGGGTGGCCTGTCGGGGTCACGGCTCGCGGAGGCGGGCGAACGGGTCGGGGTCCGGGTGCCGTCCGGGCCGCGGTTCGGGGTGGACGGGGCGTTCGAGGGGTACGTGCGCCTGCCGTTCACCGTGGGGGGCGCGGTGGCGGAGGAGGCCGCGGTGCGGTTGGCCGCGGCGGCTCGCTTGGTGGAGCGCGGGGTGACCGGGGGGAGCGACACGGTGCGGCCGTTCGTGGCGTGAGACGGCGGCGAGTGCGACGCCGGCCCCTACGAGGTCTCGGCGACGACGGCCTTCGCCGGTACCGGTTCCGGCTTCAGTTCCGTCCTCTCCGGCGCGGCCAGCGACTCGGCCTCCACCGGCGTCGTCCGCTCCGGCAGCAGGTCCAGAACCGCTTGCCGGTGCGCGTCGCTCGTCGCGTCGTCGTACGGGTCCGGGGTCGCCGGGACCTGGAGGCGGTGGACCGGTCCGGTGCCGAGACGGGCGTAGCCCCGGCCGGGCGGGATGTCGGCGACCGGGGTGGTGTGCGGAGGAGCGCCGAGGACCGACTCCAGTTGCCGGGCCGTCGCCGGGCCGAGCACGACACGCGCGCGCGTGTGCTGTCGTACGGCGTCGGACAGGGCGTCCATGGCGTCCCACTGCTCGGCCACGACCACCGTGACGTTCGCCGCGCGGCCGTGCCGCAGGGGTACCTGGAGCAGGGACTGCGGGTCCTTGCGGTCGTCCGCCGCGGCGAGGTGGGTGAACACGGTCGGGCGGTCCAGCAGCAGCCACAGGGGGCGCCTGGTGTCGTCCGGCGGTGGGTTGCCCGCCTGGCGGGCGCGGTTCACGGCGATCAGGCGCCGCTCCGTCTCCGTCGCCGCCCACTCCATGCTGGCCAGCGCCCCCGCCAGTCCGCACTCGACGGCCAGCACGCCGTCGCGGCCGGTCAGACAGGCGTACTCGCCGGTGCTGCCGCCCTCGACGATGACGACGTCGCCGTACTGCAGGGCCTGCAGCGCGATGGAACGCAGCAGGGTCGAGGTGCCGCTGCCGGGCTGGCCCATGACCAGCAGGTGCGGCTCGGTGGAGCGGATGCCGGTGCGCCAGACGACGGGGGGTACGTCGCGCTGCTCCACACCGTGGGCGAGAGGGAGCGTGCGCTGCATGCGGCTGGGGTCGGTGAAGCCGAGGACCGTCTCTCCGGGGGCCGTGACGAAGCGCTGGGCGGCGATGTCGACGGGCAGCGGGGCGAGGACGGCGACGGTGAGTTCGTTGCCCTCCTCATCCCAGTCGAAGTGGTACTCCCGGCCGCGGCCGGACTTCGTGGTCAGCAGGTGCTCGATCCGCGCGCGGGCCTGGGCCTCCCCGTCGGTGAAGTAGGCCGGATAGCGGACGAGAAGGCCGCTGACGCGTCCCGTGGCGTCGAACTCGAACTCCGGGAAGGCCTTCTCCCAGTCGCCGCCGTGGGTGTACAGCGGTTCGGGGTCGTCGGCCGTGGAGAAGTACGGGACCAGCGCCTCGTACAGCGACCGCAGCCGCTCCTGCTGGGCCTCGTCGGGTCCCTCCGGCGTGGCCGGTTTGCGGTCCCGGCCCTGCCAGGCTGCCGCCGCCATCAGGGTGATGACGGCGAGCAGCGGCCCGTACGGCACGAGCGCCACGACCAGGATCACCGAGGCCACCAGGAACAGCAGCGGTCCGCGCTTGTCCTTGGGGGTCTCGGCCCATCTGCGCCGCCCGGCCGAGGCCAGCCGGCGCAGACCACGGGTGATCGTGATCAGTGGATGGAGGACGTCAGAGGCGCTGTCGCCGGCCGTCCGGGCCAGCTCCCGGCTTCGCGCGAACTGCGCCCGGGCCAACTCCCGGCTCCGGGCGATCTGCGTGCTGCCTGTGCTCAGGATGCGGGGGAGGGGGCGGCGGGCCACTGCTGTCTCCTACAGGTGCGTACGGGCGGGTGGGGCGGCGTCAGAACTGGATGCCGCCCAGGAGGCTCGCGAGACTCTCGCCGCCGGCCTTGATACTCGGGGCGATGGCCGTGCTCGCCAGATAGAAGCCGAACAGAGCCGAGATCAGGGCGTGCGACGCCTTCAGCCCGTCCTTGCGGAAGAAGATGAAGACGACGATGCCGAGCAGAACGACGCCGGAGATGGAGAGGATCATCTGAGTGCTCCTGGTTTGGGGGGGACAGTCACCATGAGTACTTCCAGGATCACAGGATGTATCCATACGATAAAAGGTGCAACTGGGTGAAATCCGGCGAATTTCCCCCGGTCGGCGGAGTGTCCTTGACCGAATGAGCTTGGGTGTCGGGTTCGGCCGTGTCTGCGATGATCTTTGCCGCGGACGCATCGGGTCATGTGCGGCGCGAGCCAGTACCCTGGCGAATCACTCGTACGGCCGAGCACCGCTCGCCGGCCGTACCTGTGCTCCCCGCAGTTCCCGACAGTCCCCGTACGTAGTGAGAGGCGGTCCGGCCGATGACTGAAGCCCCCGACCCCGAGGTTGTGGAGCTGGCGACCAAGATCTTCGATCTGGCCCGGCAGGGGCAGACCGAGGCGCTCGTGGCGTACGTCGACGCGGGCGTTCCGGCCAACCTCACCAACGACCGCGGCGACTCCCTCGTGATGCTCGCCGCCTATCACGGCCATTCCGACGCGGTACGTGCCCTGCTCGCCCGGGGTGCCGAGGCGGACCGTGTCAACGACCGAGGCCAGACGCCACTCGCCGGTGCCGTCTTCAAGGGTGAGACGGAAGTGATCGAGGCCCTTCTGGAAAGCGGCGCCGATCCGGCCGCCGGCACCCCGTCGGCCGTCGACACGGCCCGTATGTTCGGTAAGACGGAACTGGTCGAGCTGTTCGGCGCACGCTGATCCGAATGTTCTGACCAGCTGAAACACAGAAAACGGGGGAGGCGGTACAGGGCCGCCGAAATTTCGGTCGCGGCAGACGGAAGTGCCGAGTCATCATGACGTCGTGATTCACGGACGCGATGGCTGGGCAGGTGTTGCCGCACCGCGCGGGCCGTGATGCGGTCCGCATGGGCCACCGACGAGAGGCAGAGGAAGATGGTCTACAGCAAGCAGGAAACGGCGGGCGCCCCGACGTGTTGTCACGCGGCCAGGTGAAGCAAGAACCCCGGTTGTGTCGACGCTTGATGTGAGGCTGTTTCCCATGTTCGAACCGGTCATAGCGCCCAGCGGTACGCTGCTCGGCCTGCTCCAGCGGGGCCGCGGCGACGGAACACTGCACGCGCTCACCGCCCCGCGCGCCGAGGCGCTCGCGGCTCTGAACCACTGTGTGCTGCGGGATCCCCGCCACGACTGGCAGGTGGAGAACCGCTCCCTGTACTACGCCCGTCTCTACCTCGATCTGAACGGCGAGCTGGACGAGATCGAGGCCCACCTCTTCGACGTCGAGGACGCCCTCGACACCGAGGAGTCACGCACCGGGCTGACCCTCGCGGTCCTCGGCCACCTCGCCTCCTACGGCAGGCGGGACGCGCTCCACCTGCTGCGCAGGTACGCCGCCACGGGCTCCAACTGGGCCTGGGCCCTGGACGAGCTGGCGCTCCGGGACGACGACGCGGGGCTGCGTGCCCTCGCCGCGCCCGTGCTGGCGCGTTTCCCGGCCGATGCCGAGGGCGAGGCCGAGCTGGTCACCGTGGTGCGCGATGCTTTTGAGCCACGGCCATGGCGGCTGTGGGCCGAGGATCCGCGCGAATCGATCGCCACGCGTGTGCGTACCGCTCAGGAAGCCGGCTGTTTCGACCGCTGGCAACGGCAGATGCGACCTACCGGGCCCCGTCCGGGGTGGAGCGTGCAGGCGGTCTTCGAGTGGGCCCAGCAGGGCATCGAGCGTGGTGTGGTGCTCCATGTGCCCGCCGCACGGTGTCTCATGGCCGTCGCCGGCCCCGAGGACCGGCCCGAGATCATCGCCGCCGCCGAGGACGGCGCCGACGGCGCCCGCTGTACGGCCCTGCGTTACCTCGCGGACAGCAACGACCCGGCGGCCCTCGACCTGATCGAGGCGGCCGTGGTCACCGGCTCACCGGCGGTCGTGGAGGCCGCCGTCGACGCATTCGAACGTATGCGCAGTATCGCCGCCGTCGACCGCGCGCGTGGCTGGGCCCGACGGCCCGACCCGCTGGGCACCGCCGCCGGACGCATGCTCGCCTGCCGCGGCGGAGCCGAGGACAAGGATCTCGTCCTGGCCGCGCTACGGGAGGCCGTACGCGGCGAAGGTCCCGACGCGCCGACCCTGTGGACCCTCGTCGACGGCACCGGACGGCTCGGCATCGCCTGCGCCGCACCCGTGCTGCGTCATGTGTACCGCGAGACCGCCTCGTCCCATCTGCGCGGCCGCACCGCCCGTGCCCTCGCCGCCACCGATCCCTCCTTCGCCTCCGGATTCGCCGTCGAGTGCCTCTGGGACTGCGAGGAGACCACCCGCGAGATCGCCGCCCGGCACGCCGAGACCGGTGACACGCGCGTCGTCGAGCGACTGCGCCGGCTCGCCGCCGACCCGGCCGAGGAGGCCGAGGTCCAGACGGCCGTACGCAGCCGGATCGGACCCGACGCGAGCGCCGGCTGATCATCGAAGGGCATTTGTGTTCGCTCTGTGAACGTCGGGGAGATCCACCCGCAGGGTGAACACGGGGTGACCGGCGGGTCAGGCGCGCATGGACGCGGCCTGACCCGCTCGGGTGCGCAGCGGAACGCTCATGGGACGTTTGTCGTTCAGAAAGATCCACTTTGACGCGGCCACGTCCAGCACGGCGACAACACCGGTATGCGTGTCGTCATCGTGACCGAATCCTTTCCCCCCGATGTGAACGGCGTGGCCCACTGCGCGCTCCAGACCGCCCGACACCTCGTCGATCGCGGTCACGCTCCCCTCGTCGTCGCACCCGCCCCGGCGCCCGGAAACAAGCTCGCCGCCCTCGCGGCGCCGTGCCCGGTCGTCCATGTCCCCTCCCTTCCGCTCCCCGGCTACCCCCAGGTCCGCGTCGCCCTCCCCAGCCGGCGCCTCGCCGCGGCGATGGTCCAGCACCGCCCGGACGTCGTGCACCTGGCCAGCCCCTTCGTCCTCGGTGTGCGCGGCATGGCCGCCGCCGCCAAGTTCGGCATCCCCGCCGTCGCCGTCTACCAGACCGACCTGGCCGGATACGCCCGCACCTACATGGGCGCCGGCGAGGCCGCGGCCTGGCGGCGCATACGGTCCGTCCACTCCGCCGCCGACCTCACCCTCGTCCCGTCCAGCGCGTCCATGCACGATCTCGAGGCCCATGCGGTGCCCCGGCTCAAGCTGTGGGCACGCGGTGTGGACACCGCCCGCTTCCGCCCCGAACTCCGGGACGAGGCGCTGCGCCGCGAACTCGCCCCGAACGGAGAGGTGATCGTCGGCTACGTCGGGCGGCTCGCCCCGGAGAAGCACATCGAGCTGCTCTCCGGCGTGTGCGGCACGCCGGGCGTGAAGGTCGTGATCGTCGGCGACGGGCCGAGCCAGCCCGCCCTCGCCGAGGCTCTGCCCGGCGCGGTCTTCCTCGGCCGGCGTGGCGGGGACGACCTCGCCCGGATCTTCGCCTCGTTCGACATCTTCGCCCACACCGGCCCCTTCGAGACCTTCTGCCAGACCGTGCAGGAGGCCATGGCCAGCGGGGTGCCGGTCGTCGCGCCCGCCGCGGGCGGCCCGCTCGACCTGGTCGACCACGGCCGCACCGGCCTGCTGGTGCCACCGCGCGACGCGAACGCCGTACGGGACGCCGTGCAGTCCCTGGTCGCCGACCCGGCGCTGCGGGCCGAGTACGGTGCCGCCGGACTCGCCAAGGTCGAGGGCCGCACCTGGGCGGCCATCGGCGACCAGCTGATCGGGCACTACAAGGACGTCGTCGCCGCGCGCCGGACGGTGGTGGCGGCATGACCGGTCTGCGCATCGTCCGGCTCGCGAACTTCGTCGCGCCCGCCTCCGGTGGGCTGCGCACGGCGCTGCGCGAGCTGGGCAAGGGCTTCAAGCTGGCGGGCCACGATCCCGTTCTCATCGTGCCCGGCGAGAAGTACAGCGACTGCGAGACCGAGCAGGGCCGGGTGATCACCCTGCCGGGCCCGATGCTGCCCGGCACCGGCGGCTACCGCGTGCTCATCGACAAGCGGCGGGTCGCGGCCCTCCTGGAGGAGCTCGCCCCCGACCGCCTGGAGGTCTCCGACCGTACGACGCTGCGGTGGACCGGCAAGTGGGCCCGCCGCGCCCGCGTCCCCGCCGTGATGGTCTCCCACGAGACCGCCGACGGCGTACTGCGCACCTGGGGCCTGTCGGAGACCATGTCCCGGCGTGCCGCCGACGCCCTCAACGTCCGTACGGCCCACACGTACTCGAAGGTCGTGTGCACCACCGAGTTCGCCGAGCGCGAGTTCGTGCGGATCGGTGTCCGCAACGTCGTGCGGGCCCCGCTGGGCGTCGACCTGATGAACCGGCGGCCCACCATGCGCGACGCCGCGCTGCGCGCCACCCACGCGCGTGCGGACGAGACGCTGCTGGTGATGTGCTCCCGGCTCTCGGTGGAGAAGCGGCCCGGCACCGCGCTGGACGCCCTGGAGTCGCTGCGCCGGCGCGGAGTGCGCGCCGTGCTCGTCGTCGCCGGGAACGGTCCGCTGCGCGCGGGGCTGGAGAAGCGGGCACAGGAGCGGGACCTGCCGGTGACCTTCCTCGGGCATGTCGCCGACCGCAGCCTGCTCGGCGCGCTCCAGGCCTCCGCCGACGTCGCGCTGGCCCCCGGGCCCGCCGAGACCTTCGGGCTCGCCGCGCTGGAGGCCATGGCCTGCGGCACGCCCGTGGTGGCGAGCGCCTCCTCCGCGCTGCCGGAGGTCATCGGATCCGCCGGGGCCACCGCGGCGGACAACGGGGACGCCTTCGCGGACGCCGTGGAGATGATCCTCGACCGTCCCGAGCGCGAGCGCCGGGAGACGGCACGCGCGCGTGCCGAGTGCTTCGGCTGGGGCACCGCGGTGGACGCCTTCCTGACCGCCCACGACGCGGCGCTGCCGGCGCGTCCCTTCATGCGTGCGGAGGGCGCGGCATGAGACCGCTGCGTTTCGTCGCCCTCGGGGACTCGCTGACCGAGGGCGTGGGTGATCGTGTGGGGAACGGGTGGCGTGGCTGGGCCGCGCTGCTCGCCGGCGGGTTGGCCGAGCCGACCGCCGAGTTCACCAACCTCGCGGTCAGCGGGGCACAGACGCGGGACGTGCTGGAGGCCCAGCTGCCGGCCGCGCTGGATCTGCGGCCCGACGTCGCGTCCGTCCTCGTCGGCGTCAATGACACGCTGCGCAGCACCTTCGACATCGAGAAGATCGCCGAACGTCTCGACAAGGTCTACGCGTCGTTCACCCGTCAGGGCACGGCCGTGCTCACGGCCTGCCTGCCCGACCCGGGCACGATGCTGGGACTGCCGGCGGTCCTGGGCCATCCACTGGCCCGGCGGCAGCGGGCCGTCAACACGGTGGTCCACACGCTGTCCGAGCGGTACGGGGCGGTGCATCTGCACGCGGTCGACGACGCCTGGATCATGGACCGGGCGATGTGGAGCTCGGACCGGCTGCATCCCGGGGAGCGCGGGCACCGGCAGATCGCGCTGCGTTTCCACGCGATGCTGGCGCACCGAGGCGTCGCGACACAGCCGGCGCCCTCCGCGGAACCCGAGTTCCCGCCGCCCACGAAGTCGGCGAGCGTGCTGTGGCTGGCCACCGCGGGTACCGCGTGGATGATCCGGCGGTGCAACGACCTGCTGCCCCAACTGGTGCGCCTGGCCGTGGTCGAGATGCGGCACCGCGCGAGGGGCACCACCGAACGGCTCGACCAGCGGGCGGCCAAGGGGGTCTCCATGGCGCTGGCCGCGCTGGCCCTGCCGGACGGTGTCGGGTTGGCCGGGCATCGGCCGACGCCCGATTCGGTGGTGTTGTCCGACCATGTGCCGGCGCCGGAGCATCGGCCGGTGGCCGGGCATCGGTTGGTCACCGAGCACCTGTCGTTGTCGGAGGGGTTGGCGGTGCCTGTGCCGGGACAGCGCTCGGTCCCGGAGCCGCAGCCCGCATCGGAGGCGGCGTAGTGCACGCGTGCGTGGCGGGCGTCAACGGCGACGTACGGCCACGAAGCGGACCGGGGTGCCCGGGACCGCTTGTGCGGCGGCCGGGAGGTCGGCCGCGCGGACGACGGCGATCACGGGGTAGCCGCCCGTCGTCGGGTGGTCGGCGAGGAACACGACGGGCCGGCCGTCGGGCGGGACCTGGACCGCGCCCAGGACCACGCCCTCGCTGGGGAGTTCGCGAGTGAGTGCCCGTTCCAGGGCGGGGCCCTCGGTGCGCAGGCCGATGCGGTTGCTCGCGGGGGAGACGCGGTACACGCGGGAGGTGAAGGCACGCAGGGCACTTGGCGTGAACCAGTCGTCGCGCGGGCCCGGCGTCACACGCAGGACGAGTTCGGCGGGGGGTGCCGGCTGCGGGGCGACGTCCACGCGCGTGTGGAGCCGCGTCGGCTGCCCCAGAGGCAGCACCGCGCCGTCCGTGAGCGGTGGTGGGCCGAGACCGGACAGCAGGTCCGTGGAGCGGCTGCCGAGGACCGGGTCGACGGCGATGCCTCCGGAGACGCCGACATAGCTCCGTACGCCCGAGGCGGCCGCGCCCACGTCCAGGAGCGCACCGGCGGGGACGTGCAGCGGGGTGCCCCAGGCGACCGGGCGGCCGTCCACCGTGACCCGGCAGGGCGCGCCGCCGACCGCCACGGTGACCGCCGAACGGGTCCGCACCGTGCAGCCGGTCAGCGTGGTCTCCAGCACGGCCGCCTCGGGGGCGTTGCCGACCAGTCGGTTGACGAGGGCGGCAGCTGGCCAGTCGAGCGCGCCCGAGCGGGGCACGCCGAGGTGGGCGTGCCCGGGGCGGCCGAGGTCCTGCACGGTGGTCAGCGGCCCCGCGCGGACGACGGAGAGCGCGCGGTCGGTCATGAGCTCCCCACCGCAACGAAGCGCACACGCGTGCCCGGCGACAGCAGCGCGGCCGGCACACGCGTGTGGTCCCACAGCACGGCGTCCGTGGTGCCGATCAGCTGCCAGCCGCCCGGCGAGGAGCGCGGGTACACGCCCGTGTACGGCCCCGCCAGAGCCACCGCGCCCGCGGGGACGGCCGTGCGCGGAGTGGCCCGGCGAGGGACGTCGTAGCGCGGCGGCAGGCCTGTGAGATAGCCGAACCCGGGGGCGAAGCCGCAGAAGGCGACGCTGAATTCGGTGCCCGCGTGGATCCGGGCCACCTCCTGCGGTGACACGCCCCAGTGCGCGGCGACGTCGGCCAGGTCCGGGCCGTCGTAGCGCACCGGCAGTTCGACGACGTCACGCGCGCGTGGGGGAGCGGGCGGCACGTCCGAGTGGGTCAGTTCGGACGCGAGGCGGGCCGGGTCGGCGAGGCCGTCGAGCAGGACGGTCCGGGCCGCCGGGACGATCTCCCGGACCGACAGCGAGCCCTCGGCGCGCCGGCGCAGCAGATCCGTGTGCAGCGCCTGGGCCTCCTCGCCCGAGGACACCTCGACGAGCAGGGCGTCGTCACCGACGGGCAGCGCCTTCATACGAAGGCCTCCACCCGGACACCCGACTCCTCCAGCCGCGCCCGCACCCGGCGGGCCAGCTCGACGGCGCCGGGTGTGTCCCCGTGCAGGCACAGGGAACGCGCCCGTACCTCGATCCGAGCCCCGGAGTGGGAGGTGACCGCGCCCGACCGGGCCAGGCCCACCGAACGCTCCACGACGGCTTCGGGGTCGGTGACCACGGCGCCGTCCTGGCCGCGCGGCACGAGCCTGCCCCGGTCGGTGTACGCGCGGTCCGCGAACGCCTCCGTGACGGCCGGGAGCCCGGCCTTGGCGGCCACCTCCAGCAGCCGTGAGCCGGGCAGCCCGAGCACGGGCAGCGTGGCGTCCGCCAGGAGCACACCATCGACGACCGCGCCGGCCTGCTCCTCGTCGTGTACGACGCGGTTGTAGAGCGCGCCGTGCGGTTTGACGTACGACACGCGCGTGCCCGCCGCTCGCGCGAAGACCTCCAGGGCGCCGATCTGGTAGGCCACTTCGGCCGCCAGCTCGGCGGGCGGCACGTCCATCGCGCGCCGCCCGAACCCGGCCAGGTCCCGGTAGGAGACCTGGGCGCCGATCCGCACCCCCCGTTCGGCCGCCTGCTCGCACACCCGCCGCATGGTGGCCGCGTCCCCGGCGTGGAAGCCGCAGGCCACGTTGGCGCTGGTGACGACCGACAGCAGCCGTTCGTCGTCGGTGAGCTGCCAGCGGCCGAAGCCCTCGCCGAGGTCGGCGTTCAGATCGATGGAGGTCATGAGTCCGTCGTTTCCCCGGTCGGCTGACCGTGGTCAGGCGACGATGCGGTACTGCTCGTCGCGGGCGTCGGTCAGGAACATCTGGCCCGGTGCGTGGGTGATGGCGAACGGCGGGCGCGAGGCCATCACCGCGGCCTGCGGCGTCACTCCGCAGGCCCAGAACAACGGGATGTCGTCCGGCTCGGCGTCCACCGGATCGCCGAAGTCCGGGCGGCCGAGGTCGGCGATGCCGAGCGCCGCCGGATCGCCGCAGTGCACCGGGCCGCCGTGCACCGCCGGGAGCAGACCGGTCTCCCGCAGCGCCGCCGCCAGGTGCTGTGGCGGCACCGGGCGCATCGACACCACCATCGGGCCGTGCAGCCGCCCCGCCGGACGGCACTGGCGGCCGGTCACGTACATCGGGACGTTGCGGCCCTGCTCGACGTGCCGGATCGGCACGCCCGCCTCGGCCAGCGCCCACTCGAAGGTGAAGCTGCACCCGATCAGGAACGACACCAGATCGCCCCGCCAGTGGGCGCGCACGTCCGTCGGCTCGTCCACCAACTCGCCGTCGTGCCACACCCGGTAGCGCGGCAGGTCCGTGCGCAGGTCGGCGCCCTCGGCCAGTGGCGTCGTCCAGGAACCGGCGTCCGTGACGTCCAGGACCGGGCAGGGCTTGGGATTGCGCTGGCAGAACAGCAGCATCTCGTACGCCCAGTCGGCGGGCACCGAGATCAGGTTGACCTGGGTGTGGCCCGCCGCGACCCCGGCCGTGGGGCCCGTGAGGCCGTCCCGGAAGCGGGCGCGGGCCGTTTCCGGGCTCCACGCGTGCGCGTGCTCGTCGACGAGGGTGAGGGCGCGGTCCTGTGTCGGGAGGGTGACGGGGCGGTCTTCCGTCACGAGGGTCAGCGGTCGGTGTCCCGTGCGGTTCACGCCAGCTCCTTCCCGCGCGTCTCCGGCAGTCCGAACAGGGCCAGCGCCGCGATGCCGTAGCCGATCGCGCCGAAGACCAGCGCGCCACCCACGCCCCAGCTGTCCGCCAGGAAGCCGACCGTCGTCGGGAAGACGGCACCCACCGCGCGGCCGGTGTTGTACGTGAAGCCCTGTCCCGTGCCGCGCACCGCCGTCGGGTACAGCTCGCTCAGGTAGGACCCGAAGCCGCTGAAGATCGCCGACATGCAGAAGCCGAGCGGGAAACCCAGCACCAGCAGCAGGGTGTTGGCGCCGCTCGGGATGTTCGCGTACGCCAGGATGCAGACCGCCGACAGCAGCGCGAACAGCCAGATGTTGCGCTGGCGGCCCAGCCGGTCGGTGAGGTAACCGCCGGTCAGATAGCCGAGGAAGGCGCCCGAGATCAGGAACGTCAGATAGCCGCCGGTTCCGACGACCGACAGGTCGCGCTCGGTCTTGAGATAGGTCGGCACCCAGGTGGCGAGCGTGTAGTAGCCGCCTTGGACGCCGGTGGAGAGCAGGCCCGCGAAGATCGTCGTCCGCAGCAGGCCGGGCTTGAAGATCGCCGCGAAGTTGCCCTTCTCGGTGCTCCGTTCACGCACGGCCACGGCCTCGGGGGCGTCGTGCACCCGGCGCCGCATCCAGATGACGAGCAGCGCCGGCAGTGCGCCGGTCCAGAACATCACGCGCCAGGCCAGGTCGTCGTCGGCGAGCGAGAAGACCACCGTGTACATGATCGCGGCTAGGGCCCAGCCGACGGCCCATGAGCTCTGGATCGCGCCGAGCGTGCGGCCGCGGTGCTTGGCGCTGGCGTACTCGGCGACGAGGATCGCGCCGACCGCCCACTCGCCGCCGAAGCCGAGGCCCTGGAGGGCCCGGAAGACCAGCAGCGTCTCGTAGTTGGGCGCGAAGCCGCAGGCGACGGTGAAGACCGCGTAGGTGACCACGGTGATCATCAGGGCCTTGACCCGGCCTATCCGGTCGGCCAGCACTCCGGCGACGGCGCCGCCGATCGCGGAGACGACGAGCGTGACGGTGGTGAAGAGACCGGTCTGGCCGCTGTCGAGGCCGAAGTACGCGGCCAGCGCGACCATGCTCAGCGGCAGGGTGAAGTAGTCGTACGAATCCAGGGCATAGCCGCCGAAAGCGCCCGCGAAGGCGCGCCGGCCGCGCGGACCGAGGGCGCGCAGCCAGGCGAACGCGCCGTCGTCGTCGGCGCGTTCCTCGGTGGCGGGGTGGGTCAGGGCCTGCGGTGGAGGGGTCGTGCTCATGGGCACCTCGCAGAGAGGGGACGGGGGTGCGGAACTGAGCTGAACGGTGAGCAGTAAGGTAGAGGATCGTTGAACGATCCTTCAATACCCGTGTTGTTTCGTTCTCGTGTCTGCGGTTGAATTCCGGGCATGGCAGAGCAGCTGGGCGGACTGGCCGACGACCGTGCCCTCCTGGGGCGCACGAGCACGGCGGAGCGGGTCTCGGACATCCTCAGAAGCCGGATCGCCGAGGGCTTCTTCCCGCCCGGCACCCGGCTCTCGGAGGACAGCATCGGAGGGGCGCTCGGTGTGTCCCGCAACACACTTCGCGAGGCGTTCCGGCTGCTCACCCATGAACGACTGCTCGTCCACGAACTGAACCGAGGCGTGTTCGTACGGGTCCTGACGGTGGAGGACGTCGAGGACATCTACCGCACCCGACGCCTCGTCGAGTGCGCCGTCGTACGGGGCCTCGGCGAACCGCCGTACCCCCTGGAGGGGCCCGCCGAAGCCGTCGCCGAGGGGCAGCGCGCGGTGCGCGAAGGTGACTGGAAAGGGCTGGGTACCGCCAACATCCACTTCCACCGGGAGCTGGTGGCGCTCGCGGGCAGCGAACGCACCGGTGAACTGATGCGCAGCGTCTTCGCCGAGCTCCGGCTCGCCTTCCACGTCGTCGACGATCCGCACCGGCTGCACGAGCCCTATCTCGCCCGCAACCAGCAGATCCTCCGGGCGCTGGAGGCGGGCGACAAGGACGAGGCCGAGAAACTGCTCGCCGTCTATCTCGACGATTCGCTGGAGCGGGTGGTCGAGGTGTACCGGCGGCGGGTGGGGGAGGGCGAAGCTCTCCAGTAGCTGCGCGGGGCACGCGGTTCGGGGATCGGGGGGTGCACGCGGTTCGCGGGGCCGGGTGCGGGTTCGGTCCACCCTCGTGGGGATGTGGTCGGCCCCCGCCGGTCCGCGGGCGATATGCGGCTGTTGTCGCCCGGCGCGCCGCCGGAGGCGATCCGCGTCGTTTGGATCGTTGTCAGACCCAGGACCTAGTCTGTGCACCGTGACTTCGCCTGCATCGACGGACCGTGTTCCGCCCCAGCTCGGCGCGGGACCGCGCCCGGCTCCGGGCCCGGCCGCCGACGAGGGGCTGGCGCGGCGGCTGCGCGCGCTCGCCTGCACCGCGCCGCTGCACGACCTCGACACACGCAAGGCCAACCTCGCGGGCGAGTACTCCGTGTACGGCATGGCGGAGGTGGCACTCGCCGCCATCGACCTGGTCACACTGAACATGGACTTCGACACGGGCGCCGACCACGACCAGATAGTCGCCCGCCTCATCCCGCGCATCGCCGCCCAGGCCCCGCGGCGCCCGGTCGCCGAGCACGAGCGGGTGGCCCGCTGGGTCCTGGAGAACCTGATCAATGTCGGCAGCGTGGACCGCGGCTTCCGGGCCGTGTACGGCACCTTCGCGCCGGACGGCAGCTATGTCCGCCGTGACTACGACTTCAAGCTCATCGAGGAGGTCCCCGGGCCGGGCGGCACGGTGTACCTGCGGACGACCGACGAGGCGGTCAACGTCCTCGTCGGCGCTCTCGACACCGATGTGACCAGCGCCCAGATCGCCGCCGAGGTCAAGCTCGAGGTGCTGATCAACCGCGGCCGGCTCGCCGACGCCCAGCTGGCCGCCGAGCAGGCCAGGTACCGCACCGTGCAGTACTCCGAGACGCTCCGCCGGGCCCTGGACGCGACCCGGCGCAACGTCCGGGCGGTCGACTGGCTGAGCGCCGTACCGGACATGATCGCCGAGGCGCTCGACCACGTCGCCGACCGATACCGGCACGAGAACGCGATCCTCACCAACATCCGCAAGGCACGCGACGAGACCGAGGACCCGGAGCACAAGCGCCGCGCGGCCGAGCTGGTCGACATCGTCAAGGACTGCATCCGACGGCACACACAGCTGCAGTCGCGCTTGCTGGAGGCCGGACCGCTCTTCCGCGCCGAGCAGGACCGCCAGGCCTTCGCGACGCCGATGACCACGTCGGGGATCGACCTGTACGGCCATCTCGTCGCCCCCGTCCTGCCGTTGCCCCTGGAGCACGCGGTACGGGTCACGGACGCCTTCTTCGCGCGCGGGACGGGACTGCGTACGCCGGTGTCGGTCCGGGTGGGCGATCTCGTCGACATACTGCTGACACCGCCCGCGGAGCGCGAGCACCTGGGCGCCGAGATGCCCGAGCCCGACCTCATCGCGACACCGGACGACAGCCGGTTCAGCGAGGAGCAGCTGGCCGCGGCGATGGTCCTGCTCGATCTGCCGGCCGACGCGCCGCGTCGGCTGTCGGGCCTGTTGGCCGAGGCACGGCGGCGGGATCCCGATCTGCCCTACCTGGTCGCGCTGTTGGCCGTTCACGCGGCCAGTCCGCCGGTGGGCACGGCCTATCGGCAGGGCGAGGGGAAGCTGCTGTTCGCCGTGGACGACGGGACCGAGCTGGATGATCCCGAGTTCGGCGGCGCCGACCTCATCGTCGGCACGGCCCTGCTGGACGCCGCTGGGATGGCGGCCGACAGAACGGAAGCCGCATGACCCGCGCCGAGCACCGTATGGACCGGCAACACCGCACCGGGAACCAGCAGCACCGCACCGGGAACCAGCAACACCGCACCAAGGAGCCGAAACCGTGACCGAGGACGTCGATCGGAGCGACCCGGAGGCCCCCGCCCCATCGGCGACCGCCACCGTCACCCCCGCCGACGCCGCCGACGCTGCGCGGCTCGTCGCCTTCGGGCTGCAGCCGAAGTTGCAGCCCGCGCGCGACCAGGAGTACACCGATCTGCTGCGCCGCCACCGCGAGGACCCGCCCTTCGCTCGGCTCGCCGACGCCGTGGCCGCCGGGCTCGGACTGGTCGTGCTGGAGGTGTCCCCGCGCGCGGGGATGGCGGTGACGGCCGCCGAGGACTCGGTGTTCGCGGTGCGCATGGGCGACTACACGCGCCGGACGTCGGCCGACGGCAGCGACCGGTTCCTGCACGGGCTGGCCCATCTCGCCGTCGCCGCCATGGCGTTCCCGCGGCCCGAGGACCTCGCCGACGACGGCTACATCGGTCGGGTCACCGTCAATGGCGTCGACGCCTTCGTCCGACAGGCCTGCCGCCGGCTGGAGGAGCGGGCGGATGAGCAGGGGGAGAACACCGACCCCGCCACGGACGCGCCCGGCCTGGAGGCCGCCTGGCGGATCTGGGTGAGACGCAGCGCGACCGGCGCCACCAAGGACGCGCGCCGGCCGGCCGGCTCCACCACCGGCATCGTCGGCAAGGCCGCGGCCTTCCTGACCGACTCCGGGTTCCTGCAGCGGACGGGCGACGACAACGGCGGCACGTATCGGACGACCGCCCGCTATCAGCTCCAGGTGCGCGACATGGCCGGCAGCGCCGCCATGGCCGAGCTGCTGGAGCTGGGCGTGGTCCCGGTCACCGACGGCTCGCCCACCCTGCTGCCCGCCGAGGAGACGGACGATCTGGAGCTGGTGGCCGACGCCGGGCTGCCGTTCCACTCCGCCTGAAGCCGACGCGCCTTCCCGAACTTCCCCGACCTGCCGAAGACTTACGAGAGTCCGCCATGTACGAGCTGTCCCGGGTCCGCCTCTACTCCATCGGACCCGCCGGTGCGCGCTACGCCGACACCGTGCTTGATCTGCGCGGTGTGGGCCAACCCGTGCCCGACCCCGCGCCCACGCAGGCGGAGTTCTTCGAGGAGGAGCCCGTCGGGCCGCCGTGCCGGCCCGCGCCCGCCGGGGTGCTCTTCCTGGAGAACGGCGGCGGCAAGTCTGTCCTGCTCAAGCTGATCTTCTCCGTGATGCTGCCGGGCCACCGCAACACCCTCGGCGGCGCCAGTTCCGGCGTGCTGCGGAAGTTCCTGCTCGCGGACGACTGCGGGCATGTCGCGCTGGAGTGGCAGCACACGCTCACCGGCGAGTGCGTCGTGGTCGGCAAGGTGAGCGAATGGCGTGGGCGCCAGGTCTCCAACGACCCGCGCAAGTTCGCCGAGGCCTGGTACTCCTTCCGCCCGGGACCCGGCCTGAGTCTGGACAACCTGCCGGTCGCCGAGTCCACCGCCGTACGACCGTCCGCCGAGGGCCAGTCGGGCGCACAGGGCCGCCGTCGCACCATGAAGGGCTTTCGGGACGCCATCACCGAGGCGGGCAAGGCGTATCCGCATCTGGAGGTCCACTGGGAGGAGATCCACGACCGCTGGATCGAGCACCTCGGCGACCTCGGCCTCGATCCCGAACTCTTCCGCTACCAGCGGGAGATGAACGCCGACGAGGGCGAGGCGGCCGGCCTCTTCGCGGTCAAGAAGGACGCCGACTTCACCGACCTGCTGCTGCGGGCCGTGACCGACACACGCGACACCGACGGCCTCGCCGACCTGGTCGGCGGCTTCGGCAACAAGCTGGGCCGGCGGGCCGAGCTGATCGCCGAGCGGGACTTCACCGCCGGCTCCGTCGACCTGCTGGGGCGGATCGTCGAGGCCGCCGAGACACGCTCACGCGCGCGTGACATCCACGCCGGCGCCGAGCGGCGCACCAGGACCCTGGCCCGGCGGCTGTCCGCACGAGGCGCCCAGGAGCGGGTGCGGGCCGCCGACCTCGCCCAGCGGGTCACCGCCGCCGCATACGCCGTCACCCATGCCGAGGCGGCCCGGGAGCGCAGCGCGCTGATCGCCGCCGAACTGGCCTTCCGGCACGCCTCGCTGGCCCTCGCGGCGGCCGAGAAGTCGGCGGCCGCGCAGAAGCGTGAGCTGGCCGACGCGCGCACCCTGCACTCCGCCTGGCAGGCCGCGGAGGCGGTTCTGCGGCACCGTGCCGCCTCCGACCGCGTCGCCCGCGTGGCCGCCGCCATCCAGGAGGCCGAGCGGGACGCGGCCCCCGCGCTGGCCGCCCGAGCCAAGGCCGCCGTCGATCTCGTACGGGCCCTGCACGCGGCCGCCGAGAGCGCCGAGACCCTCGCCAACGAGGGGGAGGAGCGCTCCGCCGCGCTGCAGGAGGTCAGCGAGTCCGCTCACCGGGACTCCACCGCCGCCGCCACCGACGCGCAGCGCGCCCGCAGCGAGGTCGGGCATCTGCGGCAGCGGTTGACCGAGGTCGAGCAGGAGACCGCCGAGGCCGTCCGCGCGGGCTGGCTCGACGACAGCGCGCCCGACGCCGACCCGGCCCGCGCGGCCCTCGCCGCGAGCGACGCCGAGAAGACGGCCGTCGCCGCCTGGGACATCGCCCGCGAGGCCTCCCGGCGCGCCTCGGAGCACGCGCGTGAGGCGGCGTCGACCGAGTCCCGCGCGGAGCTGACCGCGGCCCGCGCGGCGGACGCGGCGACCGGCGCGGAGCGCGCCCACGACGCCGAGCACCGGCTCGCCGAGGGGCTGGCGGTGGAGGAGCGGCTCGCGGAACTGCTCAGCCTGACCGGCGAGTCCGTCGTGAAGCGCGGGTCCGTGCCCGCTCCGCGAGCGGGCGACGATGGCAGGGCGAGCGTGCCCGCGCCCGACGCCGCCCTCGTCGAGGGTGCTCTCACCCCCGAGGAGCTGGACCGCTTCGCCGACGAGCTGCGTGAGCTGCTCGACGACGCCGTCTCCGCTGCCGAGCGCCAGCTCTTCGAACTGCGTACGGCAGCCGCCGACGACGCCCGGATCCTGGGCGCGCTGGGCGACGGCGGCCTGCTGCCGCCCGGCCCGGACGTGCTGGCCACCGTGGAGTTCCTCGGCGAACAGGGCATCCCCGCGCTGCCGGGCTGGCGCTACCTCGCCCAGGCCGTCGATCCCGCCGACCATGCGCGTGTGCTGGCCGCCCGGCCCGAACTGGTCGACGGCGTGATCATCACCGATCCCGCCACACACGCGCGTGCCCGCGAGGTGCTGGGCGACGCGGCCCTGCTGCCCCGCTCGGCCGTCGCGGTGGGTACCGCGGCGGCCCTGCTCGCCCCGACCCCGGCCGCCGACGAGCCGAGCGGTGACGTCTTCCTCGTACCGCCGAACCCCGCCATGCACGACGAGCACGCCGCCGACGAGGAACGGCAGGCGCTGCGCGCGCGGGCGACCGAGCGGGACGAGGAGATCCGCACTCTCGCCGCGCGGCTCGGCAAGGACCGGGAGCTGGCGGCGCGGCTCGCCTCGTGGCGGACCGGCTGCCCGGCCGGACACCTGGTCGAGCTGGCGCAGGCGGCCAGGGACACGCGTGCCTTCGCCGAGGAGTCCGAGGCCGAGCTCGGCGAGGCACGGACCGTGCGGGCCGAGGCCGACGAAGCCGCCGCCGAGGCCGCACAGGTCCGCGACGAGCGGCAGGAGGCGGCACAGCGGGCACGGCGCTCCGCCGACGCCCTGGCCGGACTGGCCTTCCGCCTGCGCGAACGGGCCGGCTGGCAGGTCAAGCTACGCGAACTCGCCGACGAGGCCACCGAGTCCGAGGCCCGCGCCCAGACCTGCCTGGAGCGCGCCCGCGCCGCCGACGAGGACCGCCGCGCCGCCCAGCGCGCCGGCGACGACGCGCGCCGCACCGCCCGCGCCCTGCGCGCCGAGCGCTCGGAGATCGCGGGCGCCCCCGACGACGTACCGGACACGGACGCGGAAGCCCCGAAGGTGTCCCTGCCCGCGCTGCGCGAGGCATATCGGGCCGCCTCCCAGCTTTATGAGAAGGTCGGCGTCGGTGCCGACCTGCGCGCCGAGCAGGCCCGCGCGGAGAGCGACGAGAGCGCGGCGCGCGCGGAGCTGGACCGGCTCAGCAACAAGGTCCGCACCCGGGCCGAACAGCTCCTGCAGTCGCCCGACGGCTCCGACGGGCCCTCCCGGCAGGCGGCCGCCGCGCGTGCGGAGGAGCTGGTCCAGCTCCTGGAGACCCGGATGTCCAGCGCGAGCGAGCAGCTCGGGCGCCTGCGGGGAGAGGCCGAGCGGCACGCCCCCGAGGACGGTGAGGCGCACACCGAGCTGTCCGAGGAACTCCGGCCGCGCGACGCCGACCACGCGCAGGCGCTGCTGCGCACCGCGACCGCCGAACTCGCCTCCCGCACCGAGGCGTTGACCCAGGCCCGCGAGGCACACGGCGAACTCCTCGAAGCCCACCGCGCGGCCGAGGACGCGGCCGGCGGCTTCGACGAGATCGCCGCGATGCTGCGTGACCTGCTGCGGGAGCACACCGCGGACGAGGAGAAGGAGGCGCCCGAACCCTACCCGGGCAGCCCGGAGGAGGCCCGGCAGTCCGCGGCCGAGGCCCGCCGGTCGCTGCGTGGCTGCGCCGCCGACCTCTCCGCCGCCGAGGCCGCCGTACGCGAGGCGAGCGACGTGCTCGTACGGCACGCCAACTCCACGCGCTACGAGCAGGTCCGCACCCCCGCCCGCCAGCAGATCCGCGAACTGCCGGCCGCCGCGCTGCCCGAGCACGCGCAGAAGTGGGCCGACGCCTTCGCGCCCCGACTGCGGGTCCTCACCGACGAGTTGGCGCAGCTGGAACGCAACCGCGACTCGATCGTGGACCGGCTCCGGGGTCTGGTCGAGTCGGCGCTGGCGACCCTGCGGTCCGCCCAGCGACTGTCCCGGCTGCCCGAGGGGCTCGGCGAGTGGTCCGGGCAGGAGTTCCTGCGCATCCGCTTCGAGGAGCCCGACCAGGCGACCTTGACCGAGCGTCTCGGCGAGGTCATCGACGAGGCGACCAGGGCGGCCGTGAAGAAGAACTCCGACCTGCGGCGCGACGGTATGTCGTTGCTGCTGAGGGGAGTTGCGGCCGCCCTTCAGCCCAAGGGCATCGCCGTCGAGATCCTCAAGCCGGACGCGGTGCTGCGCGCCGAGCGCGTGCCCGTCGGGCAGATGGGCGACGTGTTCTCCGGCGGTCAGCTGCTCACGGCGGCCATCGCGCTGTACTGCACGATGGCCGCGCTCAGGTCGAACGACCGGGGCCGCGACAAGCACCGGCACGCGGGCACCCTCTTCCTCGACAACCCCATCGGCCGTGCCAACGCGACCTATCTGCTGGAGCTGCAGCGCGCGGTGTCGGACGCGCTGGGAGTCCAGCTCCTCTACACCACCGGCCTGTTCGACACCACCGCGCTGGCGGAGTTCCCGCTGGTCATCCGCCTGCGTAACGACGCCGACCTCAGGGCCGGACTGAAGTACATCAGCGTCGAGGAGCACCTCCGCCCGGGGCTGCCGCAACAGCCCCAGGCGGGGGAAGCGGTGCACAGCGAGATCACCGCGACCCGGATGTTCAGACGCCCCGCGCCCGAAGCGCCCTGAGGTGCGGTGCGGGGACGGCGTGATCAGCCAGGGTGCGGCCGGCTTCAGTCGGCCGCCGGCTTGGTGAGGGACGGGGTGCCGGAGGTGGCCGAGGAGTCCAGGCTGTGCTCGGCGAGGACTCCCGTCCGGTGCCGCTGGACGAACCAGTAGTAGGCGAAACCGCCGCCCGCGATGACGGCGACGAACAGCACCGCACCCCAGCGCAGGTACCAGTGGTACGGGGCCGCAGCGTTGTAGACCGCGGCACGCGGCCAGATCAGGTTGATCGTCATGCCCGCGCCCCACACCACGGCGACGATGTTGACCAGCAGCCCCCAGCGCCCCAGCGAGAACCTTCCCTCGCCCGCGGGCTGCCACCTGCCGCGCAGCCGCGCCACCAGCATGGGCGCCGTCACCCCCAGGTAGGCCAGGTAGATCATGATGATGCCGATGCTCGTGACGACGGTGAAGATCTGTGGCTGACGGATGTTGACCACCAGGATGGACAGCGCCAGGATTCCGATGATCACGGTCGGCAGCACCGGTGTCTGGAAGCGCGGGCTGACCCGCGCCAGCTGTGAGGACGCCGGCAGGTTGTTGTCCCGGGCCATCGCGAACGCCAGCCGGATGGCCGCGGTGTGGACCGCCAGCGCGCACACCGTGACGGCGATCAGCACACACCACAGCATCGCCTTGCCGGCCGTGGGACCGAGCACGTCGAGCACGACGTACTGAAGGCCGTCCGTGGACAGCTTCTCGCCCTTCAGGCTGGAGACGCTCATCAGCGCGAGCAGCAGGATCAGGCCGCCGAGCACGAAGGAGGCCACGATGGCGCGGATGATGGCGCGTGGTGCGTTGCGGGACGGGTCCAGGCACTCCTCACCGAGGGAGGAGGCGGTGTCGAAGCCGTACATGACGTACGCGGACGCCAGCGACGCCACGAGGAACGCGCCCAGGTATCCGGTGCCGTAGTCCGCGCCGGTGCCGTTCGTCTCCAGGACGACCTGCGGGCCGCGTGTGATGTGGACGGCGAACAGGACGATCAGTACGACGGTGGCGATCAGCTCGATGAACACGCCCGCCGTGTTGATCCTCGCCATCAGCTTCACGCCGAAGGCGTTCACCAGCGTGGTGAACAGGATCAGTACCGCGGCCAGGACGACCGCGTTGGTCGCCACGTCGTACTTGCCGGTGCCGTCCCCCACGAACTGGAACGCCGACGAGATCTGAGGGAGCGTCAGCTGATAGGCCAGTGCCACGGCCGAGATGGACACGATGGACGCGACCAGCATCATCCAGCCGGCGAGCCAGCCCAGATGCGGGTTGCCTATCTTCTTTGACCAGTTGTAGACCGAGCCCGCCACGGGGTAGCGGGCGGCGAGCTCCGCGAAGCAGAGGGCGACCATGAACTGGCCGACGAAGACCATCGGCCACGACCACCAGTAGGCGGGGCCACCGCTGCCGTAGCCGAAGTAGAACAGCTGGAACGTGCCGGTCAGGATCGAGATGTAACTGATCCCCGCGGCGAAGGTGTGGAAGTTGCCCAGGGTGCGCTTGAGTTCGGGCTTGTAGCCGAACTCCGCGAGTTCGGCGTCGTCATGACTGTGCGGGCTTGCTGGTTGCTCCGTGGTCGGCATGAGCGGACTCCTCGTGGGCCGGCGGAGGGGAGGGAGTGGCTCGGAAGGGTGAGTGGATCAATGAGGCGGGACGGTGTCAGTGCGGCAGGACACCTGTCAATGCGGCGCGTCAGTGCCCGTGAACCGATCCGGGGCGAACAGATCGATGGGGTGCTGGGTGCCGCCGGTCAGGGCGAGGTCGGCGAGGATCTCGCCGACGACGGGCACGAACTTGAATCCGTGCCCGGAGAACCCGCAGGCCACGGTGACCGACTCCGGGTGCGCCGGGTGGCGTGCGACGACGAAGTGCTCATCGGGCGTATTGGAGAACATGCAGGTCGCGGCCTTGAGAAGCCTGCCGGGCAGGTCCGGGACGCAGCCGGAGATGTGGTCCGCCATGGCCTGGATCTCGTCATCGTGGACGGTCCGGTCGATCGTCCCCGGAGTCGTGACCTGTCCCTTGTGGAAGAAGGCGACCTTGGCGCCGAGATCCGGTCCGTCGATGGCAGGGAAGCCGTACACCTGGACGCCGGCCGCGTCCTCCCAGATGTAGATGGGGTGATGCGCGGGGACGAACGGATCCGTGCCGTGTTTCGGCTGGAACCAGTACATGACCTGCCGTTCGATGCTGAACGTCACCCCGATGTCGGTCAGCAGCTGCGGCGCCCAGGCGCCCGGGCAGATCACCAACTGGCCGGCGGTGTAGGTGTTCTCGGCCGTGTGGACGCGTACGCCGTCCCGGTATGGCTCCCAGTGCGTCATCGGCTCGTCGAAGTGCAGGTCGGCGCCCTGCCGGGGGGGCCAGTTGGAGATGCGCGGCGACGGTGTTCTCCGGCCGCAGAAGGCCGGCCTTTCGCTCGAACAGCGCCACCTCGTCGTCCTTCGGCGTGAGCGTCGGGAAGCGGCGGCGGATCTCCTTCGCGTCCAGCATCTCGTGCGGCAGGTCCCACTCCTGCGCCGACCGCAGCGAGCCGTCGACGGTGAGCGAGTCGGGCGGGCCGACCATCACGCCGCCACAGAGGACGGCGATGTCCCGACCGCCGGCCCGCTCCAGCTCCTCGTACAGCTCATAGGCGCGCAGCAGCAGCGGAACGTACGCCGCACCCTCGAAGTACGACTGCCGGGTGATCCGCGAACCGCCATGGCTGGAGCCGCGGTCGTGCACGGGGCCCGAACTTCTCCAAGCCCAGCACGCGCGCGCCGCGCGCCGACAGATGGTGGGCGGCGGCGCTGCCCATGCCGCCGAGACCGATGACGATCACGTCGTAGGTGGCGGACACGGGCGTCTCCTGTCTGCGGACGAGAGTCGCCTCAGTGCCGACCCGCGGTCGAGGAGCGGACTCTTCGCGGTCCGGCATTCCGCTCCACGACGGCTCGGCCGACCGGGTATCCCGCGCCCGGCCGCCTCTCAACCACGCTCAGGGGTGCGACAACTGTCCGGCCCCGCCCCGCTGACGTATCCGCTCCTGGGCGCGCTCCGTCTCCCGACCCTGCTGTCGCGCCCGGCGCCGCTCGCGACGCAAGGCCCGCGCCGTGCTGCTCGGTGCCGAGACCACGCCGTTGCGCTGGTTCCACACCTGGCGGGTCACCCAGACGTCCACGGCGCCCCACGTGGCCACCACGGTGCTCACCACACTGCTGATCACCATCGGGAACGCCAGCCACGATCCCGCCAGGGTGCACAGGAAGGCCACCATCGCCTGTATCAGCGTCACCGCGATGATCAGCACGGCTCGCACCGCCGACCTCCGCACCGGATCGGGCATCCGGCGCCGCCGGGCCGGCTCCTCCACCCACAGCTGCCGATAGCCCGACCAGCCCTCGGTCACCCCGTCGTCCGCATCCGCCGTCACCACGCTCGCGCCCTCCGGAATCTCCCGGCTCCCCGTCCGGGGGCGTGCGCCCGCCGGAATGTCGCGATCCAGTGCCTCCGGGCCACGCCGCACCCTCACATGCGCCACAGCGCCGTCCTCGGGCGTCTCACGCCGCTCCGCCGTGCCCATCACCGTGTCACTCCCCACCGCCAGCAGACCGCTTGCCCGTGTCCGAAGACCCGGCTCCCCAGCGGTTGCCCGGCTTGCGCTGTTTTACGCCCGCCAGAGGCTGGATGCGGCTCCTGTGGCCCATTCCGCCCCCAATTCCCATACAGAAGGACGAACGACGCGTCCCGAAGATTCCCAGGAAAGATAAAATTCCGGCCAACTGGCCGGGGAGACCGGCCGGTTCCCTCCGCCGGGGGGTCCCGCGATCGCGGTAGGCAATCTCCCGCAATGCCCGGACAACTCCCCATGTCTCGCCGCCGGTGCGGAAGTTCAGGTTCCGGACGGCTCTTCGAGTTAACTGTGCGTCGGTAGTAGGCTCGCGCCGACTGTTGACGCACAGGTGTGCCCCCTGACCGGTGGGGGGGTTTGAGCTGGGGGAGGCCATGCGCTTTCGCGGGAAGTCGATCCGCCGGAAGATGGTGGCGCTGCTTCTCGTGCCGCTGGTGTCCCTGACTGCGATCTGGGGTTTCACCACGGTACTCACGGGGCGAGGTGTGGCCCAGCTCTTCACGGTGTCATCCCTCGTCGAGAAGCTCGGCTATTCCACCGAGGACGCCGTGCGCGTTCTCCAGCAGGAACGCCGTCAGGCGCTCGTCTATCTCGCCGATCGCCGGGCGTCGGACGCGCAGACCGCGCTGCGCGTCACTCGCAACGCCACGGACGTGGCCGTCGCCGAGATCCGCAAGAACGCCAAGGACCCCGATGTCCGCGACGCGATGGACGAGGGTGACGCGGAACGCCTCACCGCCGTCCTGGATGCCTTCGACGGCATCAACTCCCTGCGCCGCAGCATCGAGGACGGGACGGTCACCCGCTCCCAGGCCCTCTATCTCTACAACCGGCTCGTCGACCCCTGCTACGCGCTGCTGGGAGCCATCGACGGCATCGACAGCGTCGCGATGGACAAACAGGCCCGCGCCCTGCTCAACGTCACCCGCGCCCGCGAACTGCTCTCGCGCGAGGACGCGCTGCTCAGTTCCGCCCTCGTGGTCGGCAAGCTCACCCGCGAGGAGACCCGTGACGTCTCCGACCTCGTGGCCCAGCGCACCGTGATGTACGACATCAGCCTGACGGATCTGCCCTCGTCCGACCGCGAGCGCTATGAGCGGTTCTGGAAGAACGCCTCCACGGCCCCGCTGCGCGTGGCCGAACAGGCGGTCATCTTCGCCCAGCCCGGCAGGCCCAGCACGGTCGACGCCAAGAGCTGGGACACCGCCGCCGGCAGCGTCCTCGAAGAGCTCAGCAAGCTCAACGACGAGGCGGGCACCCGCTATCAGGAACGCGTCCAGCCCGTCGCGATGGGCGTCATCATCAAGGCGGCCATCGCCGGCGTCCTCGGCCTTCTCGCCCTGCTGTTCTCGCTGGTCCTGTCCGTGCGCATCGGCCGCAGCCTCATCCGCGATCTGCGGCAACTGCGCCTGGAGGCCCACGAGGCGTCCGGCGTCCGGCTGCCCAGCGTGATGCGCCGCCTGTCGGCGGGCGAACAGGTCGACGTGGAGACCGAGGTTCCGCGGCTGGAGTTCGACAAGAACGAGATCGGCGAGGTCGGCCAAGCCCTCAACACCCTCCAGCGCGCCGCCGTCGAGGCCGCCGTCAAGCAGGCCGAACTGCGCGCCGGCGTCTCCGAGGTGTTCGTCAACCTCGCCCGCCGCAGCCAGGTCCTCCTGCACAAGCAGCTCACCCTCCTCGACACCATGGAACGCCGGACCGAGGACACCGACGAACTCGCCGACCTGTTCCGCCTGGACCACCTGACGACCCGTATGCGCCGCCACGCCGAGGGCTTGGTGATCCTCTCCGGGGCGTCCCCCTCCCGGCAGTGGCGCAAGCCCGTCCAGCTCATGGACGTCGTCCGCGCCGCGGTCGCCGAGGTCGAGGACTACGAGCGCATCGAGGTGCGCCGCCTGCCCCGCGTCGCCGTCACCGGCCCGGCCGTCGCCGACCTCACCCACCTCGTCGCCGAACTCCTGGAGAACGCCACGGTGTTCTCCCCGCCGCACACCGCCGTCCAGGTCCTGGGCGAGCGGGTCGCCAACGGCTTCACCCTGGAGATCCACGACCGCGGCCTCGGTATGGCGGCCGACGTCCTGCTGGACGCCAACCTCCGGCTCGCCGAGACGCCGGAGTTCGAACTGTCCGACACCGACCGGCTCGGCCTGTTCGTGGTCAGCCGGCTCGCCCAGCGGCAGAACGTCCGTGTCTCGCTCCAGCCGTCGCCGTACGGCGGCACCACCGCCGTCGTCTTCATCCCCGACGCGCTGCTCACCGACGACGTGCCGGACACCAACGGCATCGGGTTCCGTCTCGACCGGCCCACGCCCTCGAAGGAGGCCGAACTGGAGGAGTCGCGCCGGGCCGCCCTGACCCAGGTGCCCGCCCGCTTGCCCGGCCTGCCCGCCGCGCTGCTGGACGGCCCGGTCGAGCTGGAGGCCCCGGTCGACCTCGACGCCCTCGGCGACTTCCCCGACGGCCTCGACGACGAGGACGGCGAGCGCGGAGGGCTCTTCCGCCCGCGTCGTGCCCTCTCCCACCCGGAGGCCGAGGTGACAGGTCCGCTCGGCGAACAGCACCCCCTCTCCGGCACCCCTGACGGGCCGGACCGGACCGACGACGTGAGCGCCCCGGTGCCGCTGCCCCGCCGCGGTGCACCCAAGCTGGTCAGCTCGCACGGACGTCCGGTCACCGAGCAGCGCTCCCGGCGGGGGAAGGCGGACCCGGAGCCTCCCGCGGTCCCCAGCCGTCCGGAGCCGAACGGCCTCGCTCCGCTGCCGACCCGCCGCCGCGCAACCGGACCCCGAGCGGAGGTGACCGGCGGGCCGGACCGCATCGACGACCGCACCGAGCCCTCGTCCTCCGCCGGACGCGACCGCGGTGAACCGTCGGAGCCGCTGGCTCTCCCCAAGCGCACACGCCGCCCAGCGATCGCGTCGAGCAGCGCCGACGACTCCGTGCCGACCCCGCCCACCCCGCCGCGGCAGCCCGGTTCCGGTGCGGGACCGCTGCCCCGACGGGTACGGCAGGCCAACCTGGCGCCCCAGCTCAAGCAGGGCCCCGCACAGCGCGCCGACGACAAGTCGGAGCTCGAGGAGCGGGACGCGGACGAGGTACGCAGCCGAATGGCCTCACTCCAGCGCGGCTGGCAGCGTGGCCGCCGGGAGAACGCCGCGGACGACGACGCCCACAGCGGCACAGCACCACAAGGAACGACTAAGGGGGACGGTCGATGACCGCACCGAAGGCGACCGGCCACACCGCGACCAATCAGTCCGGGGAGCTCAACTGGCTCCTCGAAGACCTGGTGGACCGCGTCGCCAGCATCCGTAAGGCCCTCGTGCTCTCCGGCGACGGCCTGCCGACGGGTGTGTCCAAGGACCTGACCCGCGAGGACAGCGAGCACCTGGCAGCCGTCGCGTCCGGGTTCCACAGCCTCGCCAAGGGCGTCGGCCGTCACTTCGAGGCGGGTAACGTCCGGCAGACGGTCGTCGAGCTCGACGACGCCTTCCTGTTCGTGACGGCCGCCGGTGACGGCAGCTGCCTCGCGGTGCTCTCGGATGCCGACTCCGACGTCGGCCAGGTCGCCTACGAGATGACGCTGCTGGTCAAGCGGGTCGGCGTACATCTGGGCACCGCTCCGCGCACCGATCTGCCCTCGGGCGGGTAGTGGGATGGCATGAGCGCTGACGGTCAGGGAAGAAGCCACTGGTTCGACGACGAGGCCGGGCCGGTCGTCCGTCCGTACGCCATGACGCGCGGGCGCACCAGCAGTGCGGCCCAGCACCGCCTCGACCTGATCGCGGTGGTCGTCGCGGAACCGCACGCGGACGATCCGGACGCCGACTCGACACTGTCCCCGGAACACGTGGACATCGTCGAGCTGTGCCGTGACGAGCCGCAGTCCGTCGCCGAGCTCTCCGCCGAGCTCGATCTGCCCATCGGAGTCGTACGGGTTCTCGTCGGGGATCTCGTGGACGGGGAATTCGTCCATGTGAACCGGCCCGTACCACCGGCCGAGCTGGTCGACGAGAGTATTCTGCGCGACGTGATCAGCGGCCTGCGGGCGCTGTGAGCGGCGCGGAAGCGGGGTAGAGACGTGACAGGCTGGCAGTTCTGGGTCGACCGTGGCGGCACCTTCACGGACATCGTCGCGCGACGCCCGGACGGCCGCCTGCTGACCCACAAACTCCTGTCGGAGAACCCGGCCCGCTACTCCGACGCGGCCGTCGCGGGCGTACGCGAGCTGCTGGACGGTTCCCGGGATCCCATCGAGGCCGTCCGCATGGGCACGACGGTCGCGACGAACGCCCTCCTCGAGCGCAAGGGCGAGCGGACCCTGCTGGTCGTCACCCGAGGCTTCCGCGACGCCCTGCGCATCGCCTACCAGAACCGCCCGCACATCTTCGCCCGCCGCATCGAACTGCCCGAGCTGCTGTACGAACGGGTCGTCGAGGTCGACGAACGCATCGCCGCCGACGGCGCCGTCCTGCGCACCCCCGACCTGGACGCCCTCACCGGCCCCCTCCAGGAGGCCTACGACGACGGGATCCGCGCCCTCGCCGTGGTCTGCCTGCACAGCCACCTCCACCCGGCCCACGAACAGGCCGTCGGAGAGCTCGCCGCCCGCATCGGCTTCCCGCAGATCTCGCTGTCCAGCGAGGTCAGCCCGCTGATGAAGCTCGTCCCGCGCGGGGACACCGCCGTCGTCGACGCCTACCTCTCGCCCGTGCTGCGCCGCTACGTCCGGCACGTCGCCGACCAGCTCGAAGGCGTGCGGCTGATGTTCATGCAGTCCAACGGCGGTCTCGCCGAAGCCGGGCAGTTCCGCGGCAAGGACGCCATTCTCTCCGGCCCCGCCGGCGGGATCGTAGGCATGGCGCGGATGTCGCAGCTCGCCGGGTTCGACCGTGTCATCGGCTTTGACATGGGCGGCACGTCCACCGATGTCTCGCACTTCGCGGGCGAGTACGAGCGCGTCTTCACCACGCAGATCGCCGGCGTCCGGCTGCGCGCCCCCATGCTGGACATCCACACCGTCGCGGCCGGCGGCGGCTCGGTCCTCCACTTCGACGGGTCCCGCTACCGCGTAGGGCCGGACTCGGCGGGTGCGGATCCGGGGCCGGCCTGCTACCGGGGCGGTGGCCCGCTGGCCGTGACCGACGCCAACGTCATGCTCGGCCGGATCCAACCCGCCCACTTCCCCAAGGTGTTCGGCCCCGAGGGCGACCAGCCCCTCGACGACGCCCTCGTCCGTGAGCGATTCGGCGCCCTCGCGCGCGATATCCGCGAGCAGACCGGCGACGACCGCACCCCCGAGCAGGTCGCCGAGGGCTTCCTGCAGATCGCGGTCGCCAACATCGCCAACGCCGTGAAGCGGATCTCCGTTCAGAAGGGCCATGACGTCACCCGCTACGCGCTCACCACCTTCGGGGGTGCGGGCGGGCAGCACGCGTGCATGGTCGCCGACTCGCTCGGCATCCGTACCGTCCTGGTACCGCCCATGGCCGGCGTGCTCTCCGCTCTCGGCATCGGCCTCGCCGACACGACGGCCATGCGGGAACAGTCCGTCGAGGCCCCCCTGGAGGCGGCCTCGATGCCGGGCGTCCTCAAGACGGCGGACGACCTCGAATCGGCCGCCCGCAACGAACTCCTCGACGAGGACGTGCCCGAGGACCGCATCAAGGTCACCCGACGCACCCAACTGCGCTACGACGGCACCGACACCACCCTCACCGTCGAACTCACCGAACCCGACACGATGCGGCAGGCCTTCGAAGAACGTCATCGCGCCACGTACTCCTTCACCCTCGACCGCCCGATCGTCGTCGAAGCCCTCTCCGTCGAAGCCACCGGCATCACCGAACCCCCCGATCTCTCCGCTCTCGCCCCTTACGAGGCCGCCCCTGAAGGCAGCCGGGCCACCCCGCAGTCGGTCCGCCTCCACACAGGCGGCACCTGGCGCGACGTACCCCTCCACCGCCGTGAGTCCCTCCCTCCCGGCGAAACCGTCACCGGCCCGGCGATCATCACCGAGGCCAGCGCGACGACCGTCGTCGACGACGGCTGGCGGGCCGCGATGTCCGACGACGGGCATCTGGTCATGGAACGCGCGGCGATTACGGAGAGTTCCGAACTCGACACGGAAGCCGACCCGGTTCGTCTCGAGGTCTTCAACAACCTCTTCATGTCCATCGCCGAACAGATGGGCGCCCGCCTCGAATCCACGGCCCAGTCCGTCAACATCAAGGAACGCCTGGACTTCTCCTGCGCCCTCTTCGACCCCGACGGAAACCTGGTGGCCAACGCCCCGCACATCCCCGTCCACCTGGGCTCGATGGGCACGAGCGTCAAGGAGGTCATCCGGCGCCGCGGCTCCCGGATGCGCCCCGGCGACACCTACGCCGTCAACGACCCGTACCACGGCGGCACCCATCTGCCCGACGTCACCGTGATCACCCCGGTCTTCGACACGGATCACACGGCGAACACGGAGGGTGAGCCGAGGATCCTCTTCTACGTCGCCTCCCGCGGCCACCACGCCGAGATCGGCGGCATCGCGCCCGGTTCCATGCCCGCGAACAGCCGCACCATCGACGAGGAGGGAATCCTCTTCGACAACTGGCTGCTCGCCGAGAACGGCCGCTTCCGCGAGGACGAGACGCTCCGCCTGCTCACCGAGGCGCCCTACCCGTCCCGCAACCCGAAGACCAACCTCGCCGATCTGCGCGCCCAGATCGCCGCCAACCAGAAGGGCGTCGACGAAGTCGCCCGCATGATCGAGAACTTCGGCCTCGACGTGGTCCAGGCGTACATGAGGCACGTCCAGGACAACGCCGAGGAAGCGGTGCGCCGCGTCATCGACGCCCTGGACGACGGCGAGTACGCCTACGAGGCCGACTCCGGCGCCGTCATCCGGGCCCGCGTACGCGTGGACCGCGCGAACCGCTCCGCCACCGTCGACTTCACCGGCACGTCCCCGCAGTTGACCACCAACTTCAACGCCCCCTTCTCGGTCGTCAACGCGGCGGTCCTGTACGTCTTCCGCACCCTGGTCGCCGACGACATCCCGCTCAACGACGGCTGTCTGCGCCCCCTGGAGATCGTCGTGCCGACCGGCTCCATGCTCGCTCCAACCCCCCCGGCAGCGGTCGTCGCCGGCAACGTCGAGACCTCGCAGGCGATCACCGGCGCCCTCTACGCCGCACTGGGCGTCCAGGCCGAGGGCTCCGGCACGATGAACAACGTCACCTTCGGCAACGAGCGCCACCAGTACTACGAGACCGTGGCCTCAGGATCCGGCGCGGGCGACGGCTTCCCCGGCGCACCCGTCGTCCAGACCCACATGACCAACTCACGGCTCACCGACCCCGAAGTGCTGGAATGGCGACTGCCCGTACAGCTCGACGAGTTCGCCGTGCGGCCGGGCAGCGGCGGCGCCGGACAGTGGCGCGGAGGGGACGGGGCCGTGCGCCGCATCAGGTTCCACGAGCCCATGACCGTCTCCACGCTGTCCCAGCACCGCCGGGTCCCGCCGTACGGCATGGCGGGCGGCGAGCCCGGCGCGCCGGGGGCCAACCGCGTCGAACGCGCGGACGGCACGGTCACCGCACTCGGCGGAAGCGACTCGGCGGACGTCGGACCCGGCGACGTACTCGTCATCGAAACCCCCGGCGGCGGAGGCTACGGCCCACCGTCGCCCGACCCCCATCAAGCAGGAGAAGAGATCGATGATCTTCGGGCGTTCTGAGCGCGGGAAGCCTCCGGTCGAGCCCGTCACGCTCAAGATCCTGGTGGCCGGCGGCTTCGGCGTGGGCAAGACCACCCTGGTGGGCGCGGTCAGCGAGATCAGGCCGTTGCGCACCGAGGAACTGCTCACGGAGGCCGGACGTCCGGTCGACGACACGAGCGGCGTCGAGGGCAAGCGCACCACCACCGTGGCCATGGACTTCGGCCGGATCACCCTGCGCGAGGACCTGGTGCTGTACCTCTTCGGCACCCCCGGCCAGGAGCGGTTCTGGTTCATGTGGGACGAGTTGTCGGAAGGCGCGCTCGGCGCCGTCGTCCTCGCCGACACGCGCCGCCTCGAGGACTGCTTCGCGGCCGTCGACTATTTCGAACGGCGCTCCATACCCTTCCTCATCGGCGTCAACTGCTTCGAGGGAGCCGACCGGTACCCGGCGGAGGACATCCGCCAGGCCCTCGACCTCGACGAAGGCGTACCGCTGCTGCTGTGTGACGCCCGCGACCGGGAGTCCGTCAAGGAGACACTCATCGGAGTCGTCCAGCACGCCATGGCGTATCAGACGGACCGCCGGCAGACCGTGACGTCCTGAAGTCCGGGTACGGGCACGGCCCGTACCCCCGCCGACCGGGGTACGGGCCGTGGCTCACCGGCACGCGCGCGTGAGGCACGCTCGCGTGGACCGTTCTCGGGCTTCAGCCGTCCGAATCAGCTCTCGCCGTCCTCCTCCCAGCCGAAGCTCTTCTCCACGGCCTTGCGCCAGTTGTGGTACTCGCGGTCCCGCACCTCGGCGCTCATGGCCGGCGTCCACTCGGCGTCCTTCGCCCAGTGCGCCTTGAGTTCGTCCAGGTCGTTCCACACGCCCGTGGCCAGCCCTGCGGCGTACGCGGCGCCCAGACAGGTCGTCTCGGAGACCTTCGGCCGGATCACCGGCACGCCGAGCACATCCGCCTGGTGCTGCATGAGCAGGTTGTTCTTCGTCATACCTCCGTCGACCTTCAGGCTCGTGAGCTGGACGCCGGAGTCCTGGAACATGGCGTCCACGACCTCACGCGTCTGCCAGCTCGTCGCCTCCAGCACCGCCCGCGCGAGGTGCCCCTTGGTGACGTATCGCGTCAGGCCGGTGACGACACCACGCGCGTCGGAGCGCCAGTACGGCGCGAAGAGGCCGGAGAAGGCGGGCACGATGTAAGCGCCGCCGTTGTCCTCGACGCTCTCCGCCAGCGTCTCGATCTCGTCGGCGGTACGGATGATGCCGAGCTGGTCACGGAACCACTGGACCAGAGCGCCCGTGATGGCTATGGCGCCCTCCAGGCAGTACACCGGTGCCTCGTTGCCGATCTTGTAGCCCATCGTCGTCAGCAGCCCGCTCTTCGACGGCACCGGCCGGTTGCCCGTGTTGAGCAGCAGGAAGCTGCCCGTGCCGTAGGTGTTCTTCGCATCACCCACGTCGTAGCAGGCCTGCCCGAACACGGCCGCCTGCTGGTCGCCCAGGGCCGACGCCACCGGCACACCGGCCAGCTGTCCGACGGCGGTCCCGTACACCTCGGAGGAGGACCTGATCTCCGGCAGCATGGCCTCGGGGACGTTCATGGCGGACAGGATCGAGGAGTCCCACTGGAGGGTCTCCAGGTTCATCAGCATGGTGCGCCCGGCGTTCGTCACATCGGTGACGTGGTGCCCGCCGTCCGTGCCGCCGGTGAGGTTCCAGATCAGCCAGGAGTCGATGGTGCCGAAGGCGATCTCGCCGCCCTCGGCGCGGGCCCTGAGGCCGGGCACGTTGTCCAGCAGCCAGGCCGCCTTGGGGCCGGAGAAGTAGCTGGCCAGCGGCAGTCCGGTCTGCTCACGGAAACGATCTTGTCCGTCCGAGCCGCCGAGCTGGTTGCACAGTGCCGCGGTACGCGTGTCCTGCCACACGATCGCGTTGTGCACCGGCTTGCCCGTCGCGCGGTCCCACAGGACCGTCGTCTCGCGCTGGTTGGTGATGCCGAGCGCGCTGAGCTGATCGGCGCGCAGCCCGGCCTTCGCTATCGCCCCGGCGACCACCGCCTGCACCTTGGACCAGATCTCGGTGGCGTCGTGCTCCACCCAGCCGGGTTTGGGGAAGATCTGGCGGTGCTCGCGCTGGTCGACGGCGACGATCGCGCCGTCCTGGTTGAACACGATGCAGCGGCTCGAGGTCGTGCCCTGGTCGATTGCGGCGACGAACTTGTCGGTCATGGCGTCCCCTTCGTCGGATCGTTCAGAACGCTGCGTTGAAGATGACCCCGGACAGCACGCCGCCGATCAGCGGTCCCACCACCGGGATCCACGCGTAACCCCAGTCCGAGGTGCCCTTGTTGGGAATCGGGAGAAAGGCGTGGACGATGCGGGGGCCCAGGTCACGGGCCGGGTTGATGGCGTACCCGGTGGGACCGCCGAGCGACAGTCCGATGCCGACCACCAGGAACGAGACGATCAGGATGGCGGTGCCCGATACGCCGAGCCCCTTCGTCAGGCCGAACGCAAGGATCGGCAGCACCAGCGCGATGGTCGCGATGATCTCCGTGATGAGGTTGGCCACCGTATTGCGGATCGCGGGCGCGGTGGAGAAGATCCCGAGGGTCGGCTGAGCGATCTTCTCGTCGGCGTTGGCCTGGAACTGCGCGAAGTAGACCAGCCAGCACAGCACGGCTCCGAGTATCGCGCCGACCATCTGGCCCGCGATGTAGATGTGGACCTTGTCCCAGTTCCCGGTGTCCATGGCGATCCCGATGGTCACCGCCGGGTTGAGCTGCCCGCCGGACAGCGGCGCCGCGGTGTACGCCCCGGCCATCACGCCGAAGCCCCAGCCGAAGGCGATGACGACCCAGCCAGCGTCCTTGGCCTTCGAATAGTTCAGTACAACGGCGGCGACCACTCCGGCCCCGAAGAGGATCAGGATCGCCGTGCCGATGACCTCACCGAGGAAGATGTCTCCATTGCTCATGGCTGCTCCTAGGCCCTGGCCGGGACGATCGGCCCCGGTTTCTCCGTGCGGGGTGCGTTTCCCATGGCGACTTCAGCCGGAGGCAGGGAGGTCCCGCGCCCCGCCCGGCGTCCGTGACGAGCGTGCCGTCGAAGCCGAATCGCCCGTGGGGGAGGGGGCCTTAGTACAGGCGGAACCGCGCGGCGCAGTGCGTGGATACGCCGAGAATGTACGGCGATGTCGACCGACACCGGGAAGTGTTCACCGGTGTCCAGGGGGCGTCAAGGTCGCCGACGCCAACGGTTCAGGGCGTGCCGACGGGTCACGGACCCACGCCGACCGTGCTCCCGGCACGCCAGCTTGGGACGGGACCCTGCTGAGTCCGGCGGTCGGGCCAGTTCCCGCTGGACCCGGCAGGGATCGAAGTCCATTGCTGTGCTGAGGCCTGCGCCGCCTTTCGGTCACCGCCAACCTCCAGGGGAAAGCGTCTCACCCTCTGCCCGGCTCCGCCACCGCGCACTCGGCCGGGGCCGCGGCCCCCGTCACCCCACGAAGGATCTCGTGCCCGGGCAGCCCGGCGCGGCCCAGCACCCAGCTCGCCCCGGTCAATGACTTCGCGGCCTTCTTGAGCGGTGCAAGGCAGGAGGCGGCCTGCCGGTGATCCGTCACGCTTCCCGGTTCGCACAGGACCGTGGCCAGGGACAACGTGACCGAAAGTCCACCCGCCGACCAGGGCGCGTCCAGCATGGAGACGGCGAGCGGACTCAGCCTCTCCGGATCCGCGAGCACCAGGAAGTCGTCCCCACCGATGTGGCCGACGCGAGTGCTGTCCGACGCCGCGTGCTGAAGCGCCCGCCCGACCGAACGGATCAGCTCGTCGCCCGCCGCGAACCCGGCCCCGTCGTTGACCCGTTTGAAATGGTCCACATCCAGCCAACTCAGCGCGAAGGTCCGTCCGTCCGCGATCCGCCGGTCCACCTCCCCGGTGATCGCGTCCGAGCCGGGCAGCCGGGTCAGCGGGTTGAGCCGGGCCGCCTCCTCGACCTTGGTCTCGGCGAGGGCTCGTACGAGGTCCGCGAGGCGTACGACGCCCACGCACCGGCCGTACGCGTCGACCACGGCCACATCGTCCGACGTACGGTCCCGGCCGCCGTCCGCGACCACGTCCAGCACCTCCCACGCGGTGGCGTCGACGCCGACCGTGCGCGGAGGGTCGCCGAGCTTGGCCGCGGGCCGGTCGGCGTACAGGGCATGGCCGTAGCGCCCCGACATCGACAGCAGGAAGCGGGAACGGTGGACCGACCGCACCGGGATGCCGTACCTGTCCACCAGCAGCACCCCGGACACGTCCGGCGACCCGGTCAGCAGCGCCCGCACCTGGCCGGCCGACGCGGTCGCGGGCAGCAATGCCGCCGGCCGGACGAACTCCCGCACCGAGGGCCCCGAGCGAGCCGTCACCCCGAGTCCGGACGAGCGCGGCGGAACGTATACCTCCGCCGCCGGCAACCGGGCCGGTGGAGCGAACAGCTCTCCCTGGGCCAGCTGCGCGCCCGCCGACCGCGCGGCCGCGCACTGGAGCTCCGTCTCCACGCCCTCGACGCACAGGAGTGCCCCGAGCTGCTCGCACAGCGTCCGCATCGCCCCGATCGCCGCCGGCCGCGCCAGCAGCGAGGCGTCCAGCTTCACCAGCTCCGGCGCCATGTCCGTGAGCAGGCGCAAGGGGATGTCCCCGTCACCCACGCCGTCCACGCTGATCCGGAACCCCTGCTCCCGCAGCGCGCCGACCGCCTCCAGAAGCGCCTGCTGCGGCACGTGCGTGTACGGCGGGCAGATGTCGACCGTCACCTCCCACGGCAGCCGCCCCGCCGCGCGCACGGCGTCGTGCAGCGGTGTGAGCCCACCGAGGTCGGCGAGGGTGCCCGCGAACACGTTGACGTACAGCGGGAACAGAGTTTCCTTGCGAGCCGCCGCACGGAATGCCAACACGGCGAGCTGGCCGTCGAGTTCGGGATTGCGGCGGGCCTCGGCCAGGACGTCGCCGGTCTCCGGTCGGGCGAGTATCTCCAGCCCCGCCACTCCACCGGTCGTCAGATTGACCACCGGTTGGAAGGCGAAGCGGAGAGTATCCGTCCAGGAGTGCACGAAAAGCATGATGGCTCCGCTGAAGCGCGCCCGAGACCAGTTCATAAGACGTTCACGCAGGATTCCTGCCTGCTCACACAGCGTAGATAAATGCTGATCGCCCCGGTCGCGGGCCGCCCCCGGCACCGCCGTACGACCGTGCCCGAGGGCCCGTCGCACGGCCGTGTCTCATCGCATCGCGACGACCGCCGACCCGTGCCCGAACAGCCCCTGGTTCGCCGCGATGCCCACGCGCGCCCCGTCGACCTGACGATTACCCGCATCGCCTCGCAACTGCCAAGTGAGCTCGCACACCTGAGCGATGGCCTGGGCCGGGACCGCCTCGCCGAAGGAGGCGAGACCGCCGCTCACGTTCACCGGTATTCGTCCTCCGAGCGCCGTCGTGCCCTCCCGCAGGAGCTTCGCGGCCTCTCCCTGGCCGCACAGCCCCAGATCCTCGTACCACTGCAATTCCAGCGCCGTGGACAGGTCGTAGACCTCCGCGAGCGACAGGTCCTCGGGTCCGATGCCCGCCTCCTCGTAGGCAGCGCGCGCGATCGACTCCCGGAACGTCTCGGCCGCCGGTTGCACCGCGGCCGCGGAGTCAGTCGCGATGTCCGGCAGATCCAGGACGGTGTTGGGGTAGCGCGGCGTCACGGTGGAGACCGACCGGATGCGCACCGGGTTCGCGGCACCGTGCCGACGCGCGAACTCCATGCCGGCCAGCACGAGTGCCGCACCTCCGTCCGACGTCGCGCAGATGTCGAGCAGCCGCAGCGGATCGGCGACCACCGCCGAGGCGGCGACCTCCTCGGCGGTGACCGCCTTGCGGTAGCGCGCGTAGGGATTCAGCGCGCCCAGAGCGGCGTTCTTCACCTTGACCTGCGCGAAGTCTTCCGGCGTGTCCCCGTGCACGGCCATCCGCCGGCGCGCGTACAGCCCGAAGTAGGTCGGATTCGTGGCACCGAGGACACGGAAGCGCAGCCAGTCCGGATCGTCGGGCCGGTCGCCGCCCGCCGGCCGGAAGAACCCCTTGGGAGCCGCGTCGGCGCCCACCACGAGCACGACGTCCGCGAGCCCCGAAAGTATCTGCGCCCGCGCGGTGTTGATCGCCTGCGCCCCGGACGCGCACGCCGCGTAGACGCTCGCCACCCGGGCGCCCTGCCAGCCGAGTGCCTTCGCGAACGTCGCCCCGGCCACATACCCCGGGTAGCCGCCGCGCACGGTGTCCGCGCCGACGATGGACCCGATGTCCCGCCACTCCAGTCCCGCGTCCGCGAGTGCCGCGCGGGCCGCCACCGCGCCGTACTCGACGAAGCCGCGCCCCCACTTGCCCCACGGATGCATGCCCGCGCCGAGCACCGCCACGTCGTCCGTCATGCCGTCACCCCCGTCGGCCGCCACTGCCAGGTCGTCCAGATCGTCTCCGCGTCCTCATGGAGCACGCCGGGAACGACCTCCACCTCCATGCCCACCGTCAGATCGGCGACGGTGACCCCGGGAGCCGCCTGCCCCAGCACCACCAGGCGCTCGGATTCCAGCTCCACAGCGATCAACGTGTACGGCTCCCACGGAAGTTCCGGATCGGTCACATAGGGTGACGGAGGCCGGTACCGGCTGTCCGTGTAGGACCAGACGCGCCCGCGCCGCGACAGGGGCACCTCCTCCAGATCGCCGCCCGGGCACCCCGGGTTGCGGCAGTGGGCGTCCTCGCGAGGAAAGAAGACCGAGGTGCAGGCCGCGCAGCGGGTGCCGACGAGCCGGAAGTCCTCCCCGTCGCCGGCGAACCACCCGGCGACCACAGGTGTATGCGTGCGTGGCATGTTCCCTCCCGATGGGGATCTGACGGAACGTCAGAAGTGTGCCACGGGCGACCGGAACACGGCAGGGCGCGGTGTTCGACCTTCAGGGTGGACGTGACGCCCGACCGCTTCCCCGCCGGCCCCAACTCCTGATAGATGCAGGAGACATGACACGACTGTCGACCGCGGTACGCGGACTGGTCACCACGCTCGCCACCCTGCTGGCCGTGACCGCAGCCCCCGGCACCGCCCAGGCGAAGACCGAGCCCAAGGCGCCGAAGGACTTCGTGGCGCTGAGAACCGTGGACCCCACCATCGTCCAGGAGATGCGGTACTTCACCCCGCACAACTTCGTCGGCGAGCGCATCGACGGCTACCGGCAGCCCTTGTGCATCCTGACCCGACCCGCCGCCGAAGCCCTCCACAAGGCCCAGCAGCGGCTGTTGCGCCAGGGCCACACACTCAAGGTGTACGACTGCTACCGGCCACAGCGCGCCGTCGACCACTTCGTGCGCTGGGCCGAGGACCTCGACGACCAGGCCATGAAGGGCGAGTTCTACCCGAACGTCGACAAGACCCGACTGTTCCTCGACGGCTACATCGCGGAGAAATCCGGCCACAGCCGTGGCTCGACGGTGGACCTGACCGTCGTCCGGCTGCCCGCCCAGCCCACCAGGCCGTACGTACCGGGAGAGCCGCTGGTGCCCTGCTACGCGCCCCGGAGCGAGCGTTTCCCCGACAACTCCCTCGACATGGGCACCGGCTTCGACTGCTTCGACACCCTCTCGCACACCCTCGACCCACGCATCCAGGGCCCCCAGCGCGCCAACCGGCTGCTGCTCAAGGGCACCCTCGAAGCCCTCGGTTTCGTGAACCTCGCCGAGGAGTGGTGGCACTACACCTACAAGCCGGAGGCCTATCCGGACACCTACTTCGACTTCCCCGTGTCCTCGAAAGCCCTTACGGCGCACTAGTGACCGGCCCCCGGAAGACGCCCTTCCACTGATCGGATACAGTCCGCCGCGTGTCCGAAACTCAAGCCTCCGTTCCCAACTCCGCAGCGGACTCCCACTGTTCCGGCTGCGGCGCGCCCTACGGAGAGGGCGTCTCCGGCTGGCCGCGCACCTGCCCGGTGTGCGGCGCCGTGGCCTACCGCAATCCGCTGCCGGTAGCCATCGCACTCCAGCCCGTGTACGACACGAAGGGCACCGCCCTGGTCGTCATCACCCGCACCATCGCCCCCGCGCGCGGTGGCATCGCCCTGCCCGGCGGCTACATCGACGACCGCGAGGACTGGCGCCAGGCCGTCGTCCGCGAACTCAAGGAAGAGACCGGCATCGACGCCGCCGGCCGCGACGTGCGCCTCGTCGACGCGATGAGCTCTCCGGACGGGCACCTGCTGCTGTTCGGCCTCCTCCCGGAGCGGCCCGCCGAGCGCCTGCCGAACTCGGCAGCCACCGACGAGACCGAGGGCTGGCACCTCCTGCGCAGGCCGGAGGAGCTCGCCTTCCCGCTGCACACGCTGGCGGTACGGGCCTTCTTCGAGGGCCGTTACATCTGAGCCCGGCGCTCGCCGAGCCCGCGTACGCGCACCGGACGGGACGTCGGGATCACACCGGCCTCAGCCTCCCGCTCGACGACCACCTTGTGGCCCTCCCAGCGGGTGACGTAGCGCTCGATCTCCGGCTCGTCCCAGCCGTCACCCGCGTCCGGCACGACCAGCCCGCCCCCGGTACGCCCCTGGGCGGGCGCCCACACCTCCAGTTCCAGCCCGCCGTCGTCCCCGCGTACCGGGACGACGGCACCCGAGCGCACCAGCACCGGGATCCGTGACATGGGCGCGTCGAGGAGAACCTGTCCTGGTCCTTCGTACGCCTTCTCCGTCGCCGTGTCGTACCAACGCCCGCGCGGCAACTGCACGGCACGCCGGTCGGCACCCGGATCCAGCACCGGCGCCACCAGCAGACAGTCGCCCAGCAGGAACGCATCCCCGCAGTCGCGCAGCACGCGGTCCTCAGGCGCCGACCACCACAGCGGACGTACATAAGGTGCCCCCGTGCGCCGCGCCAGATGCGCCAGCGTCACGAAGTACGGCAGCAGCCTCCGCCGCTCGACGAGCGCCACGCGCGCGTGCTCCAGAACCTCGGCACCGAACTCCCACGGCTCCCTGCGCCCCGCCCGCAGACTCGCGTGGGTACGGAAGAGCGGCAGATACGCGGCCATCTGGAACCACCGCAGATACAGCTCCGGTGAGGGACTCCCGTCGAACCCGCCCACGTCCGGCCCCGAATACGGCACCCCGCACAGCCCGAGCCCCATCACCAGCGACAGCGAGGCCCGAAGCCCGGGCCAGCCCGTGGCCACGTCGCCGGACCAGGTGCCCCCGAAACGCTGCATGCCGGCCCATCCGGACCGCGAGAAGACGAAGGGGCGCTGCTCGGGGGCCAGTTCGCGGAGCCCCTCGTAGCCCGCTCTGGCCATGGACAGACCGTAGACGTTGTGCGCCTCCCTGTGGTCGCCGCCCCGTCCCTCCAGGGAGTGTCTGGCCGAGCGCGGCAGCGTCGACTCCCCGAACGCGGTGAAGGAGGTCGGCTCGTTCATGTCGTGCCAGAAGCCCGAGAAACCCTGTGCCAGCCGCTCCTCGTACAGCCCACCCCACCACGCACGCACGCGCGCGTGCGTGAAGTCGGGGTAGACCGACTCCCCGGGCCAGACCACACCCCGCACGAGCTGCCCCGACGCGTCCCGTACGAACACGTCCTCGGCCGTCCCGCTGTCGTACACGGCGTTGCCCGGCTCGGCCTTGACCGCCGGGTCGACGATCGACACCAGGCGGATCCCGTCCCGCCGCAGGTCCTCGGCGAGCTGCGGCAGCTTGGGAAAGCCTTCATGGTCGACCGTGAACACCTGGTGCTCGTCGTAGTGGTCGATGTCCAGATGGACCGCGTCCAGCGGCAGGCCCCGCTCCTGGTAACCCGAGACGATCCGCCGCACCTCCTGCTCACTGCCGAACCCCCACCGCGCGTGATGGTGGCCCAGCGCCCACGCCGGCGGCAGTGCGGCCGCACCGGTCAGGGAGGCCCAGACGAGCAGCACGCGCGCGGGAGTGCCCACCACCACCCAGCAGCGCAGCGGACCGCCGTCCATCCGCAGCTCGCCGGCCCCCGCCCGATCATGGCCGGAACCCGCGCCTTCCTCGCCCTCCCGCAGCGTCACGGTGCCGTCCCACGAGGTGTCGTGGAACACCAGATGCGTGGCCGCGTCGGCCACGACCAGCTGTATCGGCATGGTGATGTACAGCGGGTCGTCACCGGGACCGAACGGACGCCCGGGGTCGGTGTTCCACAGCCGGTACGTGCCGTCCTTGAGCCGAGGTCCCGACGCCCGCCCGCCGAGACCGAAGAAACGTGCGTCCGCGGCCACCTCCGACCGCTGCATCCACCGGGCCTGCCCACCCGCGACGGGCTCCCACCAACGCGGCGGCAGATCGCGTCGCAGCGTCACACCTCCGGGCGTCTGCACCTCGACCGCCCCGTGCCGCGAGATGACGATCGTCACCCGCTCGGCCACGACCCGCCAGCCACCGTCCTTGTCGGGCTCCAGCACCGCCCGCGGATCCGGTTCCGGACACCGACCCGCGAGCGCGTACGACGGCTCCGGCGCCGCCCCGTCCCAGCCCCAGAAGACGGCTCCGTTCACGGTCACCATGACGCGCAGCTCGGACCGGCTGAATCGGATGACGCCACCGCCCGGCCCGGGCCGCACCTCCTGCACGGGCCCGGGCACACGGGCCCGCTCGGCACCCCGGGGCGGCAGCCCCGCGGCGTCCGCACGCCTCCTGCGCCACGCCGCTCGTACGGTACGCAACCCCTGGGCCGCCCCCACAGAACCGACCACCTTCATCGAACGCACCAGGTCACGACCGTCCATGCTGCTCAGCCTGCCATCGACCGCCCCACACATGCGTGCCGTTCAACTGCCGTTCACCCGTGCTGGCAGCACATCTTCACGACACGGACTATGTGGGGCGCACCCTGGTGCAGAAGTCGATCACATGGCATCGTCCGTGTCATCCGCGTCACGCGCACACCCCCGCCGTGCGCGGAAGACGCACACGACGCGCACAGTCCGGGAGCCGCCATGTCGATCGTGAACCCCCAACCGCTCTGGCGGCCAGATCCGCAGCGCATCGCCCGAGCACAGGTCACGAAGTTCCAGGCCTGGGCCGCCGAGCACCATGGTGCCCCCGCCGAGGGTGGCTACGCGGCCCTGCACCGCTGGTCGGTCGACGAACTGGACACCTTCTGGAAAGCCGTCACCGAATGGTTCGACGTACGGTTCTCCACCCCTTACGCGCGCGTGCTGGGCGATCGCTCCATGCCGGGGGCCCCGTGGTTCCCCGGCGCGACCCTGAACTACGCCGAGCACGCCCTGCGCGCCGCCGCCACCCGCGCCGACGAACCCGCGCTCCTCCACGTCGACGAATCCCACGAACCCCGCCCCGTGACCTGGGCCGAACTGCGCCGCGAGGTCGGCTCCCTCGCCGCCGAGCTGCGCGCCCTCGGCGTACGCCCCGGAGACCGCGTCAGCGGCTACCTCCCGAACATCCCGCAGGCCGTCGTGGCCCTCCTCGCCACGGCCGCCGTCGGTGGCGTCTGGACCTCCTGCGCCCCGGACTTCGGCGCCCGCAGCGTCCTCGACCGCTTCCAGCAGGTCGAACCGGTCGTGCTGTTCACCGTCGACGGCTATCGCTACGGCGGCAAGGAGCACGACCGCCGCGACACCGTCGCCGAACTGCGCCGTGAACTGCCCACCCTGCGAGCCGTGGTGCACATTCCGGTCCTGGGCACCGAGGCCCCCGAGGGCGCCCTGGAATGGTCCGCCCTGACAGCCGCCGACGAGGAACCCGTCTTCCAGCAGGTGCCCTTCGAGCACCCCCTCTGGGTCCTGTACTCCTCCGGCACGACCGGCCTGCCCAAGGCCATCGTCCAGTCCCAGGGCGGCATCCTCGTCGAGCACCTCAAGCAACTGGGCCTGCACTGCGACCTGGGCCCCGAGGACCGCTTCTTCTGGTACACCTCGACCGGCTGGATGATGTGGAACTTCCTCGTCTCCGGCCTCCTCACCGGCACCACGATCGTCCTCTACGACGGCAGCCCGGGCTATCCCGACACCGGCGCCCAGTGGCGAATCGCCGAACGCACGGGGGCAACCCTCTACGGCACCTCGGCCGCGTACGTCATGGCCTGCCGCAAGGCCGACGTGCATCCCGCGCGCGACTTCGACCTCACCAAGGTGCAGTGCGTCGCCACGACCGGATCACCCCTGCCGCCCGACGGGTTCCGCTGGCTGCACGACGAGGTCCGCGACGACCTCTGGATCGCCTCCGTCAGCGGCGGCACGGACGTGTGCTCCTGCTTCGCGGGCGCCGTGCCCACCCTGCCCGTGTACATCGGCGAGCTCCAGGCCCCAGGCCTCGGCACCGACCTCCAGTCCTGGGACCCCGGTGGCAAACCCGTCATCGACGAGGTGGGCGAGCTCGTGATCACCAACCCCATGCCGTCCATGCCCATCTACTTCTGGAACGACCCCGACGGCAGCCGCTACCACGACAGCTACTTCGACACCTATCCCGGCGTCTGGCGCCACGGCGACTGGATCACCGCCACCTCACGCGGCTCCGTCGTCATCCACGGCCGCTCCGACTCGACTCTGAACCGCCAGGGTGTCCGCATGGGATCGGCCGACATCTACGAAGCGGTGGAGCGCCTCCCCGAGATCAAGGAATCCCTCGTCATCGGCATCGAACAGCCTGACGGCGGCTACTGGATGCCCCTCTTCGTGCATCTCGCACCGGGCGCCGTGCTCGACGAAGCGCTCCTGAACCGCATCAAGCAGACCATCCGCGAACAGCTCTCCCCACGACACGTCCCCGACGAGATCATCGAGGTTCCCGGCGTCCCGCACACCCTCACCGGAAAGCGCATCGAGGTCCCGGTCAAGCGCCTCCTCCAGGGCACACCCCTGGACAAGGCGGTCAATCCCGGCTCCATCGACAACCTCGACCTCCTCGACTTCTACGAGGAACTCGCCCGCAAGCGCGCCTGAAACCACTCGCCCCGACGCCGTTGTCAGTGCCGCTGATTACTGTGAGTGAGCATCGATCGACTGTGCACAAGGGGGAAACATGGCGCTCACCGACGACCAGACCATGCGACGCATCCTGCGCCGCGAGATCGCCGGCACGATCGGCCTGCTGACCGACGAGCACGACTTCCGCGCCATGCGGCGCTATCGCAGCTTCACCTTCGACGACCACAAGATCTATCTGGAACAGGTGGAGGCCCTGCTCAGGACGCGGGCCTCGCAGGGCAGGCATACGACCATCGCCCTGTTCGACCCACAGGAGTACGCCGACTACTGCGCGGAAGCAGGCCTCGACCCCGACGTCCAGTCGAGCCGCACACGCTTCACCGCCGAACTCGCGACCACCGGCCCCACCGTCCCCTACGACGGCCGGCCGCTCTCGGACATCGTCCCGACCCTGGTCGACGAGGCCGTACGACAGGCCACCTGGGAGTACGCCGCCACACTCCTGGCACGCCTGGGCTCCTGCGTCACCTGCGGCGAGGACATCGGACGCGCGGCCTTCACCCGAGCGTCCGACCTCCTGGTACGCATCCTCGACACAGCCCGGCCCGGCCGCCGGCACCTCGTCTGCAGCGTCTCGGCAACCCCGGAAACACTCGTCGCAGTCCTGCACGCCGACGAGGACGCCCAGGGTGCCGCACGCCTCGACGAAGCCGAAGCGCTGGAGTTCACGACAGTTCTCGCCCTGGGCCTGGCCACCCGAAGCCCCGGCGGACTCGTGATGCGGACCAGCGCGCGCGGGTCCTCCGACCGGATCTACGGATGGCGCCTTCGCGGCGACGGGCTGGAACCGCTGAACGCGGGCGAGGTCTTCGACGCCTACTGCACCGATATCGAATCCGGAGACCTCATCTCCCCGGAATCAGGAGTCGACTACTGCATGCCACCGGACCTCGGAGGCGACGCAGCGCCCCCTGGGCACCAGCACTGAACAAACGGAGAAACGGAGAAGGGGCGCTCCACCCTCAGGTCGAGCGCCCCCTCTACGACAGGCAGGCATACAGCCGTCGCTGTCCGACTACTCGCCGGACAGCACCGCCTGAGCGGCACCGCGCGCTTCCTCGGCGCTGTCCGCGGCACGGGCAGCCGCGGCGGCTCGCTCGCACTGCGCCAGCGTGTACTTCGCCAGCGTCGCCCGGACATAGGGAATCGACGCCGAGCCCATGGACAGAGAGGTGACACCCAGACCGGTCAGCACACACGCCAACAGCGGGTCGGACGCGGCCTCGCCACACACGCCACAGCTCTTGCCCTCCGCCTTCGCAGCCTCCGCGGACAGCGCGACAAGGTCGAGGAGCGCGGGCTGCCACGGGTCCTGGAGCCGGGACACCGCACCCACCTGACGGTCCGCGGCGAAGGTGTACTGCGCTAGGTCGTTGGTGCCCAGGGACAGGAACTCGACCTCCTGAAGGATCGAGCGCGCCCGCAGCGCGGCGGACGGGATCTCGACCATCGCACCGAACTTCGCGCGCAACCCGGCCTCACGGCACGCATCCGCGAACGCCTTGGCATCGGTGCGGTCCGCCACCATCGGGGCCATGACCTCGAGGTAGACGGGAAGCCCCTCCGCCGCCTTCGCGAGCGCCGTCAGCTGGGTGCGCAGCACGTCGGGGTGGTCCAGCAGCGTCCGCAGACCGCGCACGCCCAGCGCCGGGTTGGGCTCGTCGGCCGGCGTCAGGAAGTCCAGCGGCTTGTCCGCACCCGCGTCCAGGACACGTACGACGACCCGGCCCTCCGGGAAGGCCTCGAGAACCTGCCGATAGGCCTCGACCTGCTTCTCCTCCGACGGCGCCTTCTTGCTGTCATCGAGGAACAGGAACTCGGTGCGGAACAGACCGACACCCTCAGCGCCCGCATCGAGGGCGGCCGGAACGTCAGACGGTCCGCCGACGTTGGCCAGCAGTGGCACCTTGTGACCGTCGGCGGTGGCACCGGGCCCCGTCGACGCAGCGAGAGCGGCCTTGCGCGCGGCGGCAGCGGCCGTCAGCTCGGCCTTCTTCTCGTCGCTCGGGTTCACGAAGATGTCGCCGGTGCTCCCGTCGACCGCGATGACCGTGCCCTCGGCGAGCTCACCGGCACCCGGCAGCGCGACCACGGCCGGCACACCGAGCGCCCGCGCGAGAATCGCGCTGTGGCTGGTCGGCCCGCCCTCTTCGGTGACGAAGCCGAGCACGAGGGTCGGGTCCAGCAGCGCCGTGTCGGCCGGGGCGAGGTCGCGAGCCACCAGGACATAGGGCTCGTCGCTGTCCGGGACACCCGGCATCGGGACCCCCAGCAGCCGGGCGACGATACGATTCCGCACGTCGTCGAGGTCGGCCACGCGACCGGCGAGGTACTCACCGGCGCCCGCCAGCAGCTCGCGGTACGCGGCGAAGGCGTCGTACACGGCCCGCTCGGCCGTGCTGCCCACGGCGATACGCCGGTCCACGTCCGACATCAGCTCGGGGTCCTGGGCCATCATGGCCTGCGCCTCGAGCACCGCCTGGGCTTCGCCCCCCGCCAGATTGCCGCGCGCCATCAGATCGGCTGCCACAGCCTCCACGGCCTTGCGGGCGCGCCCCTGTTCACGCTCCGCGTCCTCGGCCGGAATCTGCTTGGCAGGCGGTTCGAGGACCGCCGTTCCCATGTGCCGAACCTCGCCGATGGCCACACCGTGGCTCACGCCGACGCCTCGCAGCGTTGTCTCCATCTCACCCGTCTCCGATAGTGCGGCGGGTCCCGCCGCCGTGGTGGTTGTCGTCCCTACATGCCGTCCTGAGACGGCACCCAAGTCACTTCCAGATGAAGAGACTGTCGCCGGCCTTCACATCGCCGCCGTCACGCAGTTCGGAGAGAGCCTCGGCCGTGGCCTCGAGGGCGACGACCGGGCACACCGGGGACTTGCCGGCCGCCTCCACCGTCGCGGGGTTCCAGCGCACGATGCTCTGGCCGCGCGTCACGGTGTCCCCCTTGTTCACGAGCAGTTCGAAGCCCTCGCCGTTGAGCTGCACGGTGTCGATACCGAGGTGGGTGAGCACACCGTGACCCTGCTCGTCGACGACGACAAAGGCGTGCGGGTGGAGGGAGACGATGACTCCGTCCACGGGCGACACGGCCTCGGAGGGCTCGCGCACGGGGTCGATGGCGGTGCCCGGGCCGACCATGGCCCCGGAGAAGACGGGATCGGGTACGGACGCCAGTCCGACGGCGCGTCCTGCCAGAGGGGACGTGACGGTGGTCATGGGAAGCCTCCCAGGGATGGAGATCGTTATGGGCCGTCGCTGCCGGTGCCGGACGGCACACTGTTCAGCAGGGTATGTCACATGAAGTGCCGGTTCCGCGTGAGCACTCCAGAGTGGTCTAGACCATACCGTAAATCGATTTGCACCCGCTCCATGGCCGCGTGTACAGTCGTACTCCTGCTTGGGGCTGAGTGACGCGACTAGGCGTTCTTGCCCAGCAGCACCAAACTTGTCAGATCCTATCTCGGGGTCACCTTCTGCATGCCTGCAGGACGGTGGTCAGGGGGCCGGAAAAACACTGATAGAGTTTGGAACAACGAAGGGAAGCGCCCGGAGGAAAGCCCGAGAGGGTGAGTACAAAGGAAGCGTCCGTTCCTTGAGAACTCAACAGCGTGCCAAAAATCAACGCCAG
>NZ_JBHTRZ010000011.1:0-342091 GCF_042795335.1 Streptomyces sp. NPDC056479
TGCAAATGAGCCAGCGCAGGGTCGAGCACCGTCGGCTGCACGGTCACCGCGGTGACGTCCGCACCGCCGGTCAGCGACTCCACCGCCGCCGCGACCCGCCGGCACGCGCCGGCCCCGACGGCAGCCTCAGGCCCCGACCAGCGGCGAACCCGACGGCGTACGCAACGGCTGCGCAAGCTCGACCAGAGCCCGCTCCACGCCGTGCAAATGAGCCAGCGCAGGGTCGAGCAACGTCGGCTGCACGGTCACCGCGGTGACGTCCGCACCGCCGGTCAGCGACTCCACCGCCGCCTCGACGCGCCAGCACGCGGCGGCCAGGCGGGCGTCGTGCGAGGCCTCCGGGTCGGCGGCGACGGCGGCCAGGCCGCGGATCTCGCGGGCGCAGTCGTCGAGGAGGGCCAGGACGCGGCGGGCGCGGCGCTTGCGGGCCGGCATCGGGTTCAGCGGGTGCACCAGCGGTGCGATCGAGAGCCGTACCCGGGCGAGCAGCTGCTCCAGTTCGGCCACCCGGGAGGCCGGGTCGGCGCTCTCGTCCCCTGCGAGGCGGGCGGCGGCCTCGGCGGTGGCCGTGTGGACGCAGCGCAGGGCGCGCTGGATCCAGGTGTCGGTGATGGCGTGGGTGGTGACGGGCAGGACGAACAGCACGGCCAGCACGGCGCCGATCGCCCCGACGCCGGTCTCGGCGAGCCGCAGTGCCAGCAGGGCGGGATCGAGGACGCCCAGCAGGCCGTAGAGGAGCTCGGCGAGCACCGTGACGCAGAGCATCATCCAGGTGTAGGACACGGCGGCGGTGTAGAAGATGCCGAAGACGCACACGGCCAGGATCACCGCCGACGGGACCGCCGCGCCCTGCAGCGGGACGGCGACGAGCAGGCCGAGACCGATGCCGATCACCGTGCCGAGGACCCGGCGGAAGCCGCGGACCAGCGTCTCGCCGCGCGAGGTGGTGTTGACGAAGATCCACCAGGTGGCGCCGACGGCCCAGTACCAGCGCTGCCCGGACACCAGCTGCCCCACGACCAGGGCGAAGCCCGCCCCGGCGGTGGCCTGGATCGCCTGGCGGGTGGTCACGCGGGCCAGTCCGCTGCCCGCCGGCGGTGCGGGGACGGGCGGCGGGGGCATCCGGCGCTCGTAGCACCACAGCCCGAAGCGCACGGCGGCCGCGGTGAGCAGGGACAGCAGTACGGCGGCGTAGAGCTCGGGCAGCTGCGCCGGGGTCGCGTGCAGGAACTGCGCCACGAAGAAGGTCATGAACGCGAACACGCCGAGGCTGTGCCCGCGCGGCCCCCAGCGACGGGCGTACACACCGGCGCCGACGACGGCCAGGAAGGTGAGGTCGCGGGCGACCGGCTGGTCGTGCAGCTCGGCCGCCGCCGCGAGGACGGGAAGGCCGACCAGCGGCAGCAGCGCGGTGGTGACCGCCTGTCCGCGGACCGTGGAGTCCGTGACGGTGAACAGGGCGAGCAGCGCGGCGAGCCCGCCGGTGACGGCGCCGACGAGGGAGTGTCCGGCCAGCGCGGACACGACGACCGCGAGCCCGATGCCGAGCACGGCCCGCGCGGCGAAGCGCAGCCGCGCACGCCCCGGGTCCGGCGCCGCGAACACCCTCTTCAGCACTATTACCGCCCCTCTGAACCGGCATGAAAAAGGCGCCGCGGGGGTCCGCAGCGCCATCGACGGGTTCATTGCAGCATCAAGGCACCGTCTGGCTCAAGCGCCTCCTAGAATGATGGGCCATTGGTACAGACGTTGCGGATCCCGTACGCCTATCGGAGAGCCAACGGACCATGACGGGCCGGGGGCGGACCCGACGGACGGGAGACGAAGGAGGCCGGCACCATGCCCGTGGACGAGCTCGACACCCGCATCCTGCGGCTCCTGCTGGAACAGCCCCGCACGAGCGTGCGCGAGTACGCCCGCATCCTGGGCGTCGCCCGCGGCACGCTCCAGGCCCGGCTCGACCGGCTGGAGCGGGACGGTGTGATCACCGGCACGGGGCCGACGCTGTCGCCCGCCGCGCTGGGCCATCCGGTGCTGGCGTTCGTGCACATCGAGGTCACCCAGGGCCATCTCGACGACGTGGGCGACGCGCTCGCCGCCGTACCCGAGATCGTCGAGGCCTTCTCGATCACGGGCGGCGGGGATCTGCTGACCCGGGTGGTGGCCCGCGACAACGCCCACCTGGAGGACGTGATCCAGAAGCTGATCAGTCTGCCCGGCGTGGTCCGCACCCGCTCCGAGGTCGCCCTGCGCGAGCGCGTCACCCACCGGCTGCTGCCGCTGGTGGAGTCGATCGGGCGGGCGTCGGCCCGGAAATGACCTTTGACATCCTGGTGCCATGAGCGGACTCGGCGGCACTTCGGTCATCTTCGATCTCGACGGAACACTCGTGGACAGCGAGCCCCATTACTACGAGGCGGGCCGCCAGATCCTCGCCGAGCACGGGATCCCCGACTTCAGCTGGGCGGATCACGAGCGCTACGTCGGCATCAGCACCCTGGAGACGGTCACGCTCTGGAAGGGCGAGTACGGCCTCGACGCCTCGGTCGACGACCTGCTGGCCGCCAAGAACCGGCGCTATCTGGAACTCGCCCGCACAGCCGCGCGGGCGTACCCGGAAATGCGCAAGTTCGTGGAGCTGCTGGCGACCGAGGGCGTCCCGATGGCCGTGGCCTCGGGTTCGTCCCGCGAGGCGATCACGGCGATTCTGGCCGGCACGGGCCTGGACGCCCACCTGCACACCGTCGTCTCGGCCGACGAGGTCGCCCACGGCAAGCCCGCCCCGGACGTCTTCCTGGAGGCGGCGCGTCGGCTCGGCGCGGCACCGGCCGACTGCGTGGTCGTCGAGGACGCCGTCCCGGGCGCCGCCGCGGCACACGCGGCCGGCATGGGCTGCATCGCCGTCCCGTACGTGTCCGCCCAGGCGGACGCGCCGGAGTTTGCGACGGCCGGGCTTCTGCTGCGGGGTGGTCAGGCGGAGTTCACGGCACGGGCGGCATACGACTGGCTCCTGCGCACGCCGGCCTCCGACTGACTCTCGGCGGCGGCCTACCGGTCACCACCACCCGCCGCCGGCAGCTGCCGGGCCGGCCGACCGCCAATCCCGTCGGCACCGTTGACGCCTCCTCACCCCACGCATAGCGTCTGGTCGATCTCTCGCACATTGTTCGTGATTCCGAACAACATCGAACAACGCGACCCCCCGTGGAGGAGCACACATGGCACCGCCCCTCTCCAGACGATCCCTTCTCCAGGCCGCCGCTCTCGCCGCGACGACCCCCGCGCTCAGCTACCCGGCGACCGGCCGGGCAGCGGTCGCCGTTCAGGAGGCGCAGGCCGTGACCGTCACCCCGTCCGCCTGGAGTGTGCGGCCCTTCGCCCTCGACGACGTGGCACTGCGGCCCGGACTCTTCGCCGACAAACGGCAGTTGATGCTCGACCACGCCCGCGGCTACGACGTCAACCGGCTGCTCCAGGTGTTCCGCGCCAACGCCGGGCTCGCCACGGGCGGTGCGGTCGCGCCCGGCGGGTGGGAGGGGCTGGACGGTGAGGCGAACGGCAATCTGCGCGGGCACTACACCGGGCACTTCCTCACCATGCTGTCGCAGGCCTACGCCGGCACCGGTGAGCAGGTGTTCGCCGACCGGATCCGCACCATGGTGGGGGCGCTGACCGAGGTGCGCGCGGCGCTGCGGAAGGACCCGGCCGTGCTGAGTGCCGCCGGGAGGTTCGGTACGGCCGCCGAGAACGTCCGCGGGTCCTACCAGTACGTCGATCTCCCCGCCGCGGTCCTCGGGGGCGCCTCGGCGATCACCCTGTCCGCCTGGGTGAGGCCGGGCCACGACGGCAACTGGGCGCGGGTCTTCGACTTCGGCGACAACACCACCCGGTACCTGTACCTGGCCGCCCGCAACGCAGCCGGTGTGCCACGGTTCGCCATCACCACCGGCGGGCCGGGCGGCGAGCAGGGCCTCGACGGCACCACAGCGCTGCCGCTGAACCAGTGGAGCCACCTGGCGGTCACGATCGCGGGCGGCACCGGCACGCTGTACGTCAACGGCACGGCCGTGGCCCGGAACACGGCGATGACCCTCACCCCGGCCGCCCTCGGCACCCTCACCAACAACTGGCTCGGCCGCTCCAACTTCGCCACCGACCCGGTCTTCGCGGGCGCCTACGACGAGTTCAACATCTGGTCGCGCGCCCTGAGCGCCGCCGAGATCACGCAGTTGCAGAGCACCCGGGCGGCCGACGCCGCAACAGGCCGGGGCGACTTGGCGTCGTACGCCTTCGACGAGACCTCGGGCGGGTCCTTCGCCGACGCCTCCGGCCGCGGGCTCACCGCCACCCTGCGCCGGACCTGGGGCGGGCCCAGCCACCCCGGGTTCCTGGCGGCGTACCCGGAGACGCAGTTCATCGACCTGGAGTCGAGGACCAGCAGTGACTACACGAAGGTCTGGGCGCCGTACTACACCGCGCACAAGATCCTCCGGGGTGTGCTGGACGCCTATCTCGCCACGGAGGACGCGCGGGCCCTCGATCTCGCGTCCGGAATGTGCGACTGGATGTACGCCCGGCTGTCCAAGCTGCCGGAGGCCACGCTCCAGCGCATGTGGGGGCTGTTCTCCAGCGGCGAGTTCGGCGGCATCGTCGAGGCGATCTGCGAGCTGCACTCGATCACCGGCAGGGCCGAACACCTCGCGCTGGCCCGGCTGTTCGACCTCGACCGGCTCATCGACAACTGCGCGGCGAACACCGACATCCTCGACGGGCTGCACGCCAACCAGCACATACCGATCTTCACCGGCTACCTGCGGCTGTACGACGCGACCGGCGAGCAGCGCTATCTCGACGCCGCCCGGAACTTCTGGGGCATGGTCGTGCCCCACCGCATGTACGGCATCGGCGGCACGAGCACGGCCGAGTTCTGGAAGGCGCGCGACGTGATCGCGGACACGATCACCGACACGACCGCCGAGACATGCTGTGCGTACAACATGCTGAAGCTGAGCCGGACCCTGTTCTTCCACGATCAGCAGCCCAAGTACATGGACTACTACGAGCGGGCCCTCTACAACCAGGTCCTCGGCTCCAAGCAGGACAAGGCGGACGCCGAGAAGCCGCTCGTCACCTACTTCATCGGGCTGACGCCGGGGCATGTACGGGACTACACGCCGAAGCAGGGCACGACCTGCTGCGAGGGCACCGGGATGGAGAGCGCCACCAAGTACCAGGACTCGGTGTACTTCAAGGCCGCCGACGGCAGCGCGCTCTACGTCAATCTGTACAGCCCGTCCCAACTGAACTGGGCCGAAAAGGGTGTGACGGTCACTCAGATCACCTCCTTCCCCCGGGAGCAGGGCACCACGCTCACGATCGCCGGCGGCACCGCGGTCTTCGCCCTGCGGCTGCGGGTGCCGTCGTGGGCGACCGCCGGGTTCGGGGTGACGGTCAACGGGCAGACGGTGAGCGGCACTCCGACACCGGGGAGCTACTTCTCCGTGTCGCGGACGTGGCGGAGCGGGGACACCGTCCGGATCTCCATGCCGTTCCGGCTCCGGGTGGAGAAGGCGATCGACGACCCCGCACTGCAGACCCTCTTCCACGGCCCGATCAATCTCGTCGGCCGCAACTCCGCCACGACCTACCTGCAGTTGGGTCTTTACCGCAACGCCGGGCTCTCCGGCGACCTGCTGCCGTCGCTGACCCCGGTGTCGGGCAAGCCACTGCACTACACCCTCGGCGGCACCGAGTTCGCCCCGTTCCTCGAGGGCACCGAGAACCCGACCCACGCCTACTTCCGGCGCTCCGAGCCTCGCGTGATCTTCGGCAACTCCGACTCCGGCGTCACCAACCCCGCCAAGTCCGACGGCACCACACTGCTGGACGAGATCTGGGCCGGGGCTCCGTTCGGCAGCAAGGATGCGCTGGTCTCGCGGGTGCGGGCCACCGTGAACGCCTGGATGGCCGCGGATCTGCTGAGCCAGGCAGACGGGACGACGGTCGTCCGTACGGCCGAGCAGGCCACGTACGCCCCCTGAGCCGCCGGCCGCTCAAGGGCCCCGGTGCGGATCCGGGGCCCTGCCGGCCTCAGCGATTGCGGGGCTTGCCCCGCCGGGTGCCCTTGGTGCCCTTCGTGCCCTTGGCCCCGCCGGAGCCGCCGCGTGGGCTCCGGCCGCCGGCGCCGGGCTGGCGGCGTGCGCCACCGCTGCTCTCGGGGCGCTTGCGCTTGGGCTGGTCCTTGGCGGCCTCGGGCTGGGAGGCCGTACGGCCGCGGGTGCTGTTGACCGTGCGGCCCCGGACGACGCCGATGAAGTCCTCCACCAGGTCCGTGGTCGCGTCCTCGGGCCAGGCCAGGGCGACGCCCGACTGGGGGGCGTCCACGAGAGTGCGGTAGGTGAGGTCCTTGCGGTGGTGGAGACGGGCCAGGGACTGGGGTACGACGAGCAGGCCGACGTTCGCCGCGACCAGCTCGACGGCGTCCGCCGTGGTCGCGGGGCGCTCGAAGGCGGGCTCCCCCGGTGGCCGCTCCCAGTCGAGGACGTCGTCGAGGGGGTGGAGGACGACCTCATCGGCCAGGTCCTCGGCGGTCACCTCCTCGACCGCCGCGATGACGTGGTCCTTCGGGACGACGACGACCGTGGTCTCGGTGTAGAGGGGGATCGCGCTGAAGAACGTACGGTCGACCGGGAGCCGTACGAGACCGGCGTCCGCGCCGCCCTCCCGGAGCAGGCCGGGCGCCTCCGCGGGGGTCACCGAGTGGAGGGTGAGGGGGACGTCGGGCAAGCGCTCGTTCCAGACCCGCACCCACTTCGCGGGCGTCACTCCCGGGACGTACGCGAGCCGGAACGAGGGCGTCGCCTCCGGGGCGGGCGGGGGTACTTCCGAGCCTGTCACCTGGCCAGGTTACCGGCCGTGGTCGGCGACCGTTCACTCGGTCGATACCCTGGGGACCATGACGTCGCACCAAAACTCCCAGACGATGAAGCCCGCCACCGCGGCGAAGAAGCTGGGTGTGTACCTCGAAGCCACCCCCGCCGAGTTCCAGGAAGGGGTCGTCACCCGGGCCGAGCTGAACGCGCTCCAGGCCGACCCGCCACAGTGGCTGAGCGACCTGCGACGCGACGGCCCGCATCCCCGCCCGGTCGTGGCGCAGAAGCTCGGCGTCTCCATCGCGGGGCTGGCCCGCGGCGGGGTCACCGAGCCCCTGACCAGCGAGCAGATCGAGGCGCTCAAGGAGGAGCAGCCCGAGTGGCTGGTCAAGGAGCGCACCACTCAGGCCGAGGTCCGCAAGGAGACGGCCCGGATCAAGAAGCGGAACGCCGAGCGCGAGGCTCCGCAGTCCTGAGCTCATCCGGGCCGCCCCGGTCGTTCAGGCCGTGATGTCCTCTGCCGGGATCGCCTCCAGGAAGGTGGCCGAGGGCACGAAGAAGAGCGTTCCGGTGACGGCCTGGGAGTAGTCGAGGATCGGGTCGGGGCCCGATTCCGGGCCGCCCAGGAACATGTTGCGCAGCATGGCCTCGGGTATCTCGGGCGTCCGGGCGTAGGCGATGAAGTACGTGCCGAACTCACCGTGACCCGGCCTGCCGAACGGCATGGCGCCGCGCAGTATCTCCAGCTCCTCGCCGTCGGGGCCGGTGACCGTGTTCACATCGATGTGGGAGCCGGGCACGTCGAGCTCGATGTTGGTCAGCTTGGAGCGGCCGATCACCTTCTCCTGGGCCTCGACGGCCAGGGCCTCCCAGGCGTCGACGTCGTGCACGTACTTCTGCACGAGCGCATAGCTGCCTGCCTGGAACGCGGGGTCCTCGTCGCCCATGATCGCCACCCCGGCCGCCGCCGGGCCGACCGGGTTCTCGGTGCCGTCGACGAAGCCGAGGAGATTGCGCGAGTCGAAGTAGGCGAAGGCCTGGACCTCGTCCTGGACGGTGACGGCGCGCCGCAGCCGCTTCATGATTTCGGCGGACAGCGCGAAGCACAGATCCGTGCGGGCCGCGCGGATGTGGAAGAGCAGGTCCCCCGGGGTGGCCACGGCTCGGTGCCGGGTCCCCGTCAACTCCTGGAAGGGATGCAGCTGTTGGGGGCGGGGGCCCTCGAACAGCCGGTCCCAGGCGGCGGATCCCACACCGGCCACACAGCACAGTCCTCCGTCCGGACTGGGGAACCCCACGGCTCGCACGAGCCCCGCGAGCCCGGCCAGCAGATCGCGTACCGCGGGCTCACCTCCGGGCTCGATCGTGACCACCAGGAACACCGCGACGGGCGCCGGCGGACTCAGCACCGGCTGCGACAGTGCACCGGCCGAGCGCATGGACGACGGCTTGGATGACGGCATGGTTCCCCTCTCACCCTCGGACCCCGCCACCTAACGATGCCCGGCCGAACCGGGAACGATACCCGGCGAATTCCCGCACTTCTGGCGCGTGTGCGAGGGGAGTTCGGCCGGTTCGGCCGCAAAAACCCGCATGCGAACGCTCGTACGGCTCTGGGATCATCCCGGCATGGTCCACCGTCTCGAACCACTGATCATCCGGCACACCCGTCGTCTCCCCCGCCCCACCGGCCCCGCCGGGGAAGGCGCCGTCGCGGCGCGGCAGTTCGACGCCGCGCTCATGTCCGTGGGCTTCAAGCTCTCGGCCGAGCTGCTGGAGCGGCTGTCGGGGCTGTCCGAGGGCGCGGTCGTCGACATCGCGGTGCGGACGCTGGGCACGGTCCGCGAGATGGTCGGCGACCATGTGCGGCACAACGTCTACTTCGTCGACTTCCCGGCCAACGTGCCGGACACCTATGACTTCTGGATGCGCTGCATCGCCGAGGCGCTCGCCGACGACGGCGCGCGAGCCGGCGTCCTGGAGCAGCTGAGCAGCGGTGTCGTCGATCTGCTCACCCTGCCGTCGTACGGCCGCTACCGGCACACGTACGCCGAGATGCTCGGCCACCACGGCGAGCTGATCGCGGCGGCGGGCGTCCGGATGACGGTGCTGCACCTCGGCGGTGACACGGACGCGGAAGTCACCGACCTGTACCTGGCGTTGGCGGGCAGCAGCACGCCGCTGGGCGAGGACGCGCTGCGGGACCTCGAAGCGCTGGCCAAGGTGTGCGTGGACGGGCCACAGCCCGAGACGATCCCGGTCCGGGAGAACCGGGCCGTGCTCAACCGGGCCCGGGTGCGAGCCGGTTCGCGGCCGCTGCTGGACACGGTCACCGATGTGCTGCGGCTGGCCTGCGCGTTGTCGAACGGTGATGTGACCCTGCTGGAGCCGACCAGGTTCCGCGGGCTGTCCCGGCCGCTGCGCCGCGCACTGCTGGCGGGCCTGGACTCGGTGGTCGCCGCCGCGCCCGCGAAGCTCGCGGATGTCCGCCCCCATCGTGAGGACTGGAAGCGGCTGGGCGAGCGGCTGCATCCGCACGAGTACCCGCAGTGGCCGTACGCGGCGGACGTGTTCGCGGTCGCGCGGGGTGAGAAGAAGGCGCGCTCGTTCGACGGCCGGGTGGAGGAGCTGCTCGGCATGCACGATGTCATCGGCGCGACGCTGCTGCTGAAGTCCGCGCCGGGCAAGCTGTTCCGCGCGCTCGACCGGCTGCTGCGCATGGCGCTCGACCAGGAGGAGCGGGACACGGTGGTGGCCGCCGCCGAGGAGGTCGTGGCCGACGTCTCGGGCCGGGTCCTGCTGTCCGTCCGCGAGCACCTGGCCAACCGAGCGCAGGACACGGGCGAGACCCGTGTGTTCGTGAACCGCCTCGGCCGGGCCTGGGTCACCGGGGACGAGCGTCCGCCCGTGCTGCCACCCGAGCGGGGGCGCCTGATCGCCGCCCTCGACGCGGAGCTGCGTCGCCGGCTGCCGGCCCCGGGGCATCTGCTGATCGACCCGGACGCCCTGGATGTGGCGCTGCCGCTCAGCGGCAGGGCGGCCGCGGCAGGGCTCGGCGTGCTGCCCCGCGGCTCGGTGTCGCCCGTGGACGGCGAGCTGCTGCGCTTCTTCGTGTACTGGAAGCAGGCCGGCCACCGCACCGACTACGACCTGTCGGCGCTCATGCTGGACGCCGACTACGAGACGGTCTGCTGGCTGGCGTACACCAACCTCAAGAATCTGGAGGGCGAGCACTCCGGCGACATCACCGAAGCACCCGACGGTGCCTCGGAGTTCATCAACCTGCGCCTGGGCGCGGTGAGCGGAGAGTTCATCGTCCCGCAGGTCAACATCTTCGCCGGGGAGGGCTTCGAGGAGGTCGAGGAGTCGTTCTTCGGGTTCATGCTGCGCGACGCGGAGCAGCAGGGCCGTCCCTTCGAGCCGCGGACCGTGCGCATGAAGTCCGATCTCCGCGGACCGGGCCGGGTCGCGCTGCCGCTGGCGTTCCGGCGCGGTCCCGACGGCCGGTGGCGTGCCAAGTGGCTGCACCTGTATCTGAAGGGAACGCCGGCAGCCAACCGGGTCGAGGCCAACCGGGTGTCGGTGGCGACGCTGCTGCGCGGCATCGTGGAGCGCGAGCAGCTGACGGTGCGCTATCTGACGGGCCTGATGGACGCCACGACGACGACCTTGTGGGACGGCAAGTCGGTCCCGGAGGGCCCGGTCACCTACATAGGCCTTCAGCGGCCCGAGGGGCTGCACCCCGGGTCGCGGATCGTCGTCCCCGAAAATCTGCGCGACCTGATCCCCGAGTGACTGTTAGAGTCGGCCGTGGCGAGGCCATGAAGGGACTTCCTTCTCAACTCCTTCTTGAAATAGTCCTTTCGCTTTCCTCGCCACTCAACTCTTCTCGTCGGCTCAGCTGTCGTAGTCGACCGTCAGCGTCTCGGACACCGGGTAGGACTGGCAGGTCAGCACGTAACCAGCCGCCACCTCGGCCGTTTCCAGCGCGAAGTTGCGCCGCATGTCCGCCTTGCCTTCGGTGACGAGGGCCCGGCAGGTGCCGCAGACGCCGCCCTTGCAGGCGAACGGCAGGTCGGGACGCGTGCGTTGGGCTCCGTCGAGGACGCTCCGCTCCCTCGGCAGGGCGGCGGTGGTGGAGCGGCCGTCGAGGGTGATGGTGACCTGGCTGACCGGTCCCTGCGGGCCGGCCTCCTCGTGGTGCACCTCCCGCACCGGCTCGTCGTCGGCGAAGAACAGCTCCTGGTGCACACGCTCGGCCGGCACGCCGAGGCCCGCCAGCACTCCCTGCGCGTCCCGGACCATGCCGTGCGGGCCGCACAGCCACCAGTGGTCGGCGGTCGTCACGTCGACGAGCGCGTCGACGAGCGCCGCGAGCCGGTCGGCGTCGATCCGGCCGGAGAGCACCTCGGCCTCGCGGGGTTCGCGGGAGAGCACGTGGGCGAGCTGGAACCGGGTCGGGTAGAGGTCCTTCAGGTCGGCGAGCTCGTCGGCGAACATCACGGTGTCGCTGCGGCGGTTGCCGTAGAAGAGGGTGACCGTCGAGCGGGAGTCGGCGGCGAGGACGGACTCGGCGATGGACATCATCGGCGTGATGCCGGAGCCCGCCGCGATCAGCACATGGTGGCCGGACCTGGTGAGGTCGGGCGTGAAGGCGCCGGTGGGGGCCATCACCTCGACGGTGTCGCCGGGGCGTACGTCGTTGACCAGCCAGGACGAGAAGAGGCCGCCCGGCACGACCCGTACGCCGATGCGCGGGCTCGAACCCACCGGCGAGCAGATCGAGTACGACCGCCGCTCGTCGCGTCCGTCGATCTCGCGCCGCAGCGTCAGCGACTGGCCGGGCGCGAAGGCGAACTCCTCCGCCAGCTCGGCCGGAATGTCGAAGCCGACGGCGACCGCGTCCGCGCACAGGGGCTCGATGACGGCGACACGCAGGGGGTGGAAGGCCGGACGGCGGCGGGCGCGCGGGCGTACCGTGCCGGCCGTCTGTGCTTCCCTCAGGCCTTCCATTCAGATCTCCTTGACGTACTCGAACGGCTCGCGGCAGGCCCGGCAGCGCCACAGCGCCTTGCAGGACGTGGCGGCGAAGCGGGAGGTCTCCTCGGTGTCCGCCGAGCCGCAGCGCGGGCAGGTGACCGCGTGCCGGGTGGGTGCCAGCACCAGCGGGACGGGGCCGTCGCCGCGCGGTGCGGGGCCGGGCGGGGCGATGCCGTGCTCGGCGAGCTTGTGACGGCCCGTCGGGGTGATCCAGTCGCTGGTCCACGGCGGGTTCAGCACCGTACGGATCTCCACGCTGCGGTACCCGGCGTCACGCAGTCGTGCCGCCACGTCCGCCCGCATCTCCGCCATCGCCGGACAGCCCGAGTACGTCGGCGTCAGGCTGGCGACCACCGTGCCGTCCTCGGTCAGCTCGACGTCGCGCAGGACTCCCAGGTCGGCCAGGGTGAGCATGGGCAGCTCGGGGTCCGGCACGGTCGCGGCGATGTGCCGGGCGCGGCGGGCGTCCAGCAGGGCGGTCACCATGTCGCCTCCGGGTGGGCGCGGGCCACGCCCTGCAGCTCGGCCAGCAGCGGGGCGAGATGCCCGGTGTGCTCGCCGTCGCGGCCGGATCCGGGCAGCGGCCGGTACACCGGCATGGGCAGTCCGGCGGCCGCGGTGACCTGGCGGATGACCGCGACCACTTCGTCCCGTACGTCGTAGGCGGTGAACAACTCGCCGATGTAGGGCGCCACTTGTTCCTGGGCCCTGCGTATCCGGCGGTGCGACTCGTCCGTGCCGTCGCCCAGGCGCACGGCCCATTCCGCGGCGTACTGCCGGTGGTAGGCCAGCTCCTTGACGCCCTTCGCGGCGATCGCCGCCAGCACGGGGTCGGGGTGCGATGCCAGTCGCTCGAAGTGTGCGAGGCGCCAGCTGGAGAGCACCAGCAGCCGCACGATCGAGAACGCGAAGTCGCCGCACGGCAGTTCGGCCAGACGTACGTTGCGGAAGTCGGCGGCGTCGCGGAAGTAGGCGTAGGCGTCCTCGTCGCGTCCGGTGCCGTCGGCCTGGCCGGCGCGGGAGTACAGCAGGCGGGCCTGGCCGAGGAGGTCGAGGCCGATGTTGGCCAGCGCCACCTCTTCCTCCAGCTCCGGGGCGCGGGTGATCCACTCGGCCAGGCGCTGGGCCGAGATCAGGGCGTCGTCGGCCAACGCGACGCAGAGGGCGGCCAGTTCACCGGCGTCGATGCCCTCGGGCAGGGTGGTGTCGACGCCGTGCAGCGGGTCCTCGAAGCCGGTGCCGTAGGCCCAGCGGGTGTCGTCCTCGTGTCCCTCGGCGAGGGTCATGTAGACGTGGTCGTCGCTCATGCCCTCTCCTTCAGATGTGCGGGACGTCGTCGGGGATGTCGTAGAAGGTCGGATGGCGGTAGACCTTGTCGGCGCTGGGTGAGAAGAACGGGTCCTTCTCGTCGCGTGTGGAGGCGGCGATGTGCTCGGAGCGCACCACCCAGATCGACACGCCCTCGTTGCGCCGTGTGTACAGGTCGCGGGCGTGGGTGAGCGCCATGCGGTCGTCGGCGGCGTGCAGCGAGCCCACGTGGACGTGGTTCAGCCCTCGCTTGCCGCGCACGAACACCTCGTACAGCGGCCAGTCCTGCTTGTCGGCGCTCATGCCACCGCTCCCTTTTCCGCACGGGCGGCCTGCTTGGCCGCGTGGACGGTGGCCGCCTCGCGGACCCAGCCGCCCTCGTCGTGGGCGCTTCTGCGCCGCTCCATCCGCTGGTCGTTGCACGGTCCGTCGCCCTTGATGACGCGCATCAGCTCGTCCCAGTCGGGGGTGCCGAAGTCGTGGTGGCCCCGCTCGGCGTTCCAGCGCAGCTCGGGGTCGGGCAGGGTGACGCCGAGCTTCTCGGCCTGCGGGACGGTCATGTCGACGAAGCGCCGGCGCAGTTCGTCGTTGCTGTGCCGCTTGATCTTCCAGGCCATCGACTGGGCGGAGTTGGGCGAGGCGTCGTCGGGCGGGCCGAACATCATCAGGGACGGCCACCACCAGCGGTTCACGGCGTCCTGCACCATCTCGCGCTGGGCCTCGGTGCCGCGCATCATCGTCATCAGCAGCTCATAGCCCTGGCGCTGGTGGAACGACTCCTCCTTGCAGATCCGCACCATCGCGCGCGCGTACGGCCCGTACGAGCTGCGGCACAGCGGCACCTGGTTGCAGATCGCGGCGCCGTCCACGAACCAGCCGATCACCCCGACGTCGGCGAAGCTCATGGTCGGGTAGTTGAAGATCGACGAGTACTTCTGGCGGCCCTCGATCAGCCGGTCGGTCAGGTCGGCGCGGTCGGCGCCCAGGGTCTCGGCCGCCGAGTACAGGTACAGCCCGTGCCCGGCCTCGTCCTGCACCTTCGCGAACAGGATGGCCTTGCGGCGCAGCGACGGCGCGCGCGTGATCCACTCGCCCTCGGGCTGCATGCCGATGATCTCCGAGTGGGCGTGCTGCGCGATCTGCCGGATCAGCGTCTTGCGGTAGCCCTCCGGCATCCAGTCCCGCGGCTCGATCCGCTGGTCGCGCGAGATCGTCGCGTCGAAATGCTCCTGGAGCGGCTCCTCGGGCGGTGCCTCGGCGGAGTGTGCAGTCGTCATCGAATCCCGCTTCCCAACCGACCATTCGTTCGGTATCCAGTGTGACGGGTTTCCGCCAGGGGAGCAAGACCCTTCGGGCCCGCGAAATCGGCCCAGGACACCCCCGAGGGGTACCTGGGCCGATTCAGGGTGTGTGCGAGGCCGTCACACGTTGGGCACGTGCAGCCGGTCCCAGCTGACCTTGCCGGGGATGCCGTCCGCGTCCTTGCCCTTGAAGCCGAGCTTCTGCTGCCAGGCGGTGTAGGAGCGGCGGTCGGCCTCGGTCCACTCGGGGCTCGGACCCTCCTCGTAGCGGCCGCATCCCTCGGCGAGAAGGCGGCGGCCCATCGCGGTGATGATCGGGGACTTCTGGCCGATGTGGAAGAAGCCGCTGCCCGGGAAGGGCTCGTACTTCGGCTTGGGCGCGGGCTTCGGGTCCGGCTCGGGGTTCCCCCCTCCCCCGCCCTTCAGCCGCTGCGCGATGCGCCCCCGCATGCCGTCCATGGTGAAGCCGCGCGGGTCCTGCTTGCCCGGCTGCCACTCCTTGTGCCCGATCACCGAGCGCTCGCTCCAGCCGTGGTGGCGGCAGATCGCGGCCGAGACCTTCTCGATGGCCTCCTTCTGCGCCTCGGGCCAGGGGTCCCTGCCGTCGCCGAGGTTGATGCACTCGAAGCCGTAGAAGCGGGCGTTGCCGTCGGTGTCGGCCTCGTTGTCGTGCGGCAGCCTGGACTCGTTGATCACCGCGCGCAGCACGTCGCTGTCACCGAGGCCGGCGTGGTTGGCGCGGCCGTTGCCCACGAGGTGGATGTGGCCCTGCTTGTCGATGACACCGTGGCAGAGCGGGCCGGGCAGGCCGGAGTAGCCGTTGTAGCAGATGTTCACCGAGGCGTCGGTGCCCTTGGTGACGGTGTGGTGGATCATCACGCCGTTCACCGGGCCCCAGGGCCCCTTGCCGTTGCGGTTGTGGGTGCGCCAGCTGCGGACCTCGTGGACCGTCAGGCCCTCCGCGCGGAGGATCTCCACCATCTTGGACGCGCTCAGTGGCTTCGCCATCACTCGTCTCCTTCCGCCGAGGCCTCCGCATCCGCAGTGGTCTGCGACCTCCCCCGGGACGGGTCCTCCGCCAACTGCTCCTCACGGCGTGCCTGTTCCTCCGCCGCGAGCGTCGCCTCGTCCACGGCCGGGATGCTGCTGGCCAGCGGGTTGAAGGCGAGGCGCAGGTCGACGGTGCCGCCCTCGCCCTTGACCAGGGCGAGCGGCGCGAAGCCGCGGACGATGCCGGAGGGGGCCTGGAGCAGCGGGCGGCGGGCGGCGTCCGTGGGCCACTCGACATTGCCGGTGGCGGTGCGGGCGGGGACGATCCAGTGGTCGCCGGTGCGATAGGCGGCGCCCTCGGCGAAGTACACCTCCACGCCGTCCTCCAGCGGCAGCCACTCCCCTTCCGCGACGGGGACGGCGCCGCCCTTCAGTGCGGTCGTCCGGCCCTTGCGCCTGGGCCCCTCGTGGTGGTCCCAGCGGCGCAGGAACGGGTTGAGGTGGGGCAGCCGTCCGACGGCCTGGTCGGGCTCGGCGCTCAGGCGGACCCGGCGGCCCGGCAGATCCAGCTCCTCGACCCGCAGCAGGGGCAGGGGTTCGAGGCGGGAGGCGTACGCGGTGTCGGTGAGCTCCACGTGGTCGCCGACGTCCAGGTCCAGCTTGTCGTCGTGGCCGAGGGACGCCAACTGCACCCAGGTGCCGTCGAGTTCGTCGACCGGGAAGACCACCGAGCCGTTCTCACGGGACCACTTGAAGGTGGCGTCCTCGGCCTCGCCGCCCGCGTGCACCTCGACGCGGTACAGCTGGTTCTCCTGGCCGCGGTAACGGGCGTCCGGCTTGACCAGACACGGGTCCTCGTCGGCGTGGTCGGGCCGCTCGCTGCGGGCGGCGAGGCGTGCCGTGGGCGCGGCCTGCTTCTGCGCCCACTTGTCGAAGGCGGCCCGCACGACCTCCTTGGACGGGTCGGTCTCCTCGATGTCCAGCGCGGCCAGCGACAGCGGCAGCACCTGCCATACGACCTTCACGCGCGCGGCGGTGTCCGGCATCGCGGCGCCGAGGGCGACCTCGCGCAGCGCCGGGTCCTCGGCGGCGGAGACGGCACGCTCCCACACGTTCAGGTACACCACGAACGGCGACGTGGCCGGCGAGGGCAGCCGGTCGCCGGGCTTCTCCGGGTCACGGAAGCCGTCGGGCTGGTCCCAGTACGTCCAGTACGCCGCAGGGGCCGCGGGGTCCTGCTCCTCGGCGTCCTCGTCCGGGACCGGCACACCGGGCGCCGGGCGGGTCGCGTCGACCAGGATGCCGTCGACGTAATAGCGGCCGCCGTGGATGAGGAGCGTGTCGATGTCGTGCTTGCCGCCCAGGTAGTCGATCTTGAAGCCCGCGGCGTCACGGGGTCCGCCGTGCCGGCCGATCAGGTCGGCGGCGAGGGTGCGGGCCTGGTGCAGCTGGATCGCGGTCTGCTCGTTGATGTCGGCGTCGAGCTGGACGCGCCCCTGCTGGGCGATGACCGCCGAGTAGCGCCGCTGCGGGCGGAACGTGAGGCGGGAGAGGTCAGCGTGCATGAAGGGGGTCCCCCTGGTTCAGGAAAGTGCGGGTGGGGCTTGCGGCGGCGGCGCGCACGTCATGTGTCATGTCTCGCCTCACGTCACGAAGAAGATCCCGGCGTCCGTGCCCGCCGGGGTGTACTCCGCGAGCCGTGCCCTGAGGCCGTCCTCGCGTTGCGGCCGGTAGAGGTCGTGGAAGGCGCCCATCTCGGCGCCGTCGTCCGAGCCGCGCCGGATCTCCTCGGCGCACCGGTCGGCCAACAGCCCGTACCAGGGCGTCCCGTAGCGCTGCGACGTGAACAACGGCCGTACACCGGCGTTCAGATCGGGCTGGCAGCGGTACCGGCGTGGGGTGCGCGAGCCGGGCGGCACATACGAGTACCGCAGGCAGCCGATGCCGCGCCGGGCCACATGGAGCCGACCGGTGAGGATCGAGTTCTCGGCGATCCTCACGGCATGCGTGAAGATCTCCCCGATCACCGTGGTGCGGTGCAGATGCAGCACCGCGTGGGCGTGGCGGCAGTCCGGCGCCGACAGGGCCTCGCGGCCGGGGCCGGTGGCGTCGAGGATGCTGTCGCGCAGGTGGATGTCGAGGGGCTCCTCGCTCACCTCGTCGCCGATGACCTCGATGGTGCCGAGGATGCTGTGCTCGATCTGGAGGCACGCGGTGGTGCGCTCCAGGACGATGCTGGGTTCCTCGGGCGAGTGCGGATCGCACTCGGGCTCCAGCGACCAGCCGGGCACGAGCGTGGAGTGCCGTACGACGACGGCGCCCATGGGGCCGGTGACGTTGATGCCGCGTCCGGCGACCAGCAGGCCGTCGAGGACGAGGCGTGGACGCTCGTGCGGGGCGCAGTCCTCGGAGACGGCACGGATGTTGAGGGCGTCGGGGCGGTTGCTGTACCAGTCGAGCAGGCGGATCACCGGCCGGGTGCCCTCGGCGGCGCGGACCTCCAGACGGTCGCCGGGGTCGAGGTCGAAGTCCAGCTGCTCCTGGTAGGCGCCGCTGTGCGTGATCTCGATGATGCCGTCGGGGCCGATCCGGTCGGCGCGCCGGTCGTGCTGCCAGGCCCGGTAGGCGTCCATGATCTGGCGGTGCGGCTGCCCGGGCCCCACCCGGTAGACCTCCGCCTCGGGACGCGGCTCACGGTCGGGACGCTCGTACTCACCGCCGCCCAGGTCCGCGCCGATCGCGTACCGGTAGTCCACCCATACGCCCTGCCGGGGCGCGGACCGCGACCCGAAGGCGATCCGCCCGAGCTCCGGGTCGACGGCCACCTGGCCGCGCTTCGGCCGGTAGCGCCAGTCGGACAGGTCGGCCACGACGATGTCCTGCGGCGGTACGGGCTGGTCCTCGCCGTCGCGCCGGATGACGAGGCTCTTGCCGGGGCCGTAGTAGTCGGTGAGCCGGTCGTGGAGCTGACGGCGGGTGATGAACGCCGGGACGTTGTCGATGGTCGCGATGTGTGTGGGCGACGGCTCCGGGAACGGCTTCGTGACCAGCGGAGTGTCATTGCCCAGGATCGAGAAGGTGTAGAGGTTGCGGGCGCGGTCGATGCAATACGCCGGGGACTGGGTCAGCGAATGCGCTTTCAGCCGCCAGACGAAGAGCGCCACCCCCGCAGGGGTCAGACCACCTTGCCGGTTCCGTGAGTCGGCGCGGCGGACGTCGACCGTGCGGGCCGTGGTGCCGAAGGGGCCGCCCACGAGGTCGAGGGCGGAGTTGTCGCGCAGGTCCACGAGCCGGCCGCGCCCGCCACGGTGGACGCCGGTGTCGCCGTACAGCTTCACGGGCTGGGTGTGGGAGACCTGCCGGGACAGTTCGACGGCGCGCGCGGGCCAGCCGGTGACCTGCTCGGAGAGTTCCTCCAGGAGGTGCAGGGTGCCCTTGCGGCGGCGGTTGGCGACGGTGGCGGCCACCTCGCGGCGCGGGGCGACTGCCTCGGCGAGGGCGGCCCGGCCCCCCTCGTGCAGACCGGTCGTCAGGACCCGCTCGTAGCCGGGCAGGGTGCGGTAGCCGACCAGATCGCCGAGGTACGGCAGCACCCAGGGCGCCGCCGTCTCCACGAACAGGTCCTCATAGCCCTGCTGGACTCCGTCGCGGACCCGGTCGAGCTGCTCGGCGATCACCGCGAGCAGCGCGCGCAGCGGCTCGCCCTCCTCGGCGTCGCGCAGCAGGTGCCAGCGGGGCAGCAGCGCCGCCAGCCCGTCGGGTTCCCTGGACGTCGTCGCCGGGGTCGCGGTCTCCAACTTGACGTCCGGGGACATCACTTGACCTCCGTCAGAATCAGGGTGTCCGCGGCCTTCGGTGACAGCAGTGCGAGCTGTGCCGGGCGGATACCGCGGAAGACGAACACCGAACGGCCCTTCGCCAGGCGCCGGGTGTCGGTGATGTCGGGGTTGAGTCGCAGGAGTTCGGCGAGCGGGACGCCGTACTTGGCGGAGATCTCCGACAGGGTCTCGCCGTTCGTGGCCCGGACCGTGTGGACCCTCTCGTCGTACGCGGCCGGGTGCGCCGGGACCGACGCCTTGGGCGGACCTGGGTCGGTGAGGATCTCGGTGAGTTCCTCGGGCGTGGCCGACGCGGGGACGCCGGTGAAGACATCCACGTCCAGGTAGTCGACGCCGGGCACGGAGTGGGCGGCGGCGAGGGCGTCCGAGAGCCGGGCCGGACGGCCCAACTCCCGCCCCTCGTAACCGAGTCGGCCGAAGAGGACCTGGCGAAGACGGGGCTCCACGATCTCCCAGGCGTGGTCGGGAGCGACCTTCACCTTGGCGGCGACCAGCAGCAGGACCAGCTCGCGCACGTCCACCCGGACCGGGAGGCTCATGTCCCCGTACTCGGTCAGCGCGCCGCGCAGGGCCTTGAGCGTGTCCGAGTCGCCGTCGATGGGCACGTCGTCGGTGCCCGCGACCGTGACATGGAGCACGCGCCGCCGCCCGTCGAAGAGTTCGCGCGCGGCGGCCCGGCCGATGCCGGCCCGGGAGCGGGCGAAGTCCTCGTAGTCGGACGCGGAGACCAGGCGGTCCAGCGCCGAGACGGCGAGCGGGATCGTCCGGCGGGTCAGGCCGGGACCGTCCGCGTCCGCACCGCCCCTCGCCGGGCGCGGGTTGGTCACCTGGGTGACGCCGAGCGGCCGGGTGAGGGGCTGGGTGATGCGCTCGGCGGCGACGTTGGCCGCCTTGCCGGTGCCGAAACGGTAGCGGGCGCGGATGTTCTCGTGGCCGGAGGGCAGCCGGGCGCCGTTGACGCCGTCGCCGAAGGTCACCGTCGTGCGGCCGTCGGCGGTCGAGCCGGTGATGTAGACCCGCTCGCCGGGACGCCGTCCGGCGAGGCTGTCGACCTCGTGCCACAGGACTCCGTCGACGCGGATCTGCAGAACCGGTGTGGCGCCGAGCGGATTGTCGTCGGCGAGCCAGGTGAGCGGGGACTGCCAGAGCGCGAACGTCTGGTTCACGCGGTCCGAGTCACCGCTGCCGATGGCCTCCTCGCGGCTCTCACCATGGGTGGCCTCGACGACATTGCCGAGGATCTTGACGGTCTCGCGGCGGTAGCGGTGCGCGAGGCCGGCGGTGAGGGTGAGCCTGGTGTGGACGTGGTCGCCGGGCAGTCGGGGATCGACCGCCGGGTCCGCGGCGGCGATGGCGACGACCTCGGTGGCCCTGACGCCCGCCGTCCCCGGGATGTCGCTGCGCTCGCCGCTCACCATGAGCGTCCGGCCGGGTTGCAACCCGTCGTACAGCTCGGCGAGTTCGATCTCGTTGCCGTGGACGTCCTCGCCGAGCGGTTCGTCGGCGAGGCGGAGCGGTTCGCCCGCCGCGTGCACCGTGGTGTCCCGGATGTGCGAGAGGAGGACGTCGAACTCGTCCAACCACGGGTCGGCGAGGGTGAGTTCGGTGCCGCGTCCGGAGATGCCGTAGTTGGTGTACGCCGCCGTACGCGCCGCGACGACCTGCGTGGTGACGAACGCGAGCTCTGCCGCGCCCGGGATGCCGTCCTGAGCGCCCTTCGCGGGGCGCTGGACGGCGACCCAGCTGCCGACCGTGATGCCGGTGTGGACCGAGTCGAGCTGGAGGACACGGCGGTTGAGCGGCTCGGGCTTGCTGGCGATGACGACCTCGACGTTGGGCTCGGTGGTGCCCACCGTGTATTTGAGGCTGACCTCGTACTCGCCGTGCGTGAACTGCTCGTTGGCGTTGGGCCGCAGCGTGATCTGCTCGGACGTGCCGTTGTGCATGCCGACGTGGACGAGACCCTCGTCGTCCGGCCGGGACACGAAGATGGTGCGCTCGGGCAGGCCCGAGTGGAGACGGGCCGTGACACCGGGCTCCTGGGAGTCGCTGGGGCGGCGGTTGAGCCAGCTGAGGTCGCGGTCCTGGCCGGAGCGCACCGACAGCTCGACCTGGCCCGTGCCGAGCGGGAAGTTCACCGGCTGGGTGACCGGGAGGTTCTCGGCGCGCTGGTCGGAGCTGCTGCCCTCGACGTACTGGAACTCGGCCCGGACCGGCGTCCTGCCCGAGGTGTCGTACACGACCCGCATGCTCGCCAGCACGGCGCCCGTGAGCGGCCAGTCGGCGGTGCGGATGACGCGGCCGCGGTTGTCCTGGACCGGCTTGAGCGGGGCCGTCGCGCCGAAGGGGGCGGCGGTGACCCGCATGGCGAGCAGCTCGCGCAGAAGCTGTGGGACGCCGGGGGCGGCGGCCGTCCGCCATGCCGGATAGAGGGTGCCGAGACCGGGGTTGAGGGCGGAGAGCAGGCGGGCGGTGTCGGTGCCCGGGAGCCGGCGTCCGGTGCCACCACGCGGGGCCGGAGTCGAGGCACGCAGGGCGGGGAGTACAGCGCCCAGGGCCTGGAGAGCGGCGGCGCGCCCATCGCCTTTCAGGGGCGCGGGCCGTGTCGATACGCGGCTCCGCCGCGTGGGCGCGACCAGCCCCAACGGCGCAGCAGACGAGCGACTGCCCGGCTCTTCCGACTGCGCCGGCGCCAGCTCCAGTGCGCGCTCCGCGAGTTCGGCCAGCACCGCCTCCAACTGCTCGAACCAGGCGGCGACGTCCTCATACGGCTCGGCCAACACCTGAGCCTCGCCAAGACGCGCGACCGGCTCCGCAAGACGAGCCGCAAGTCGCTCGGGGCTCTTGATGCCGTCCAAGTCACCCCGCAGGGGTGCGAGCACCTGGTCCTCGAAGTCCTCGATCAGCCGGCTGACCGGCCGCGGGTTCGGCACCTCCGGCGTCGGCGGCTCATCGCCGGGTTCGCCCGGAGCGGCCGGCGCGGCCGTCCAGCGCCGCACCTCGTCGACGAGTTCCTTCAGCGTCGGCGGAGCCGACTTCGGCAGGGAGATCGCCGTGATCTCGTCCTCCCGGTCGACCCGCGCCTTCGCGACCGGGAGCAACTTGCGCTCGCCGCCCGCCTGTTCACCGAAGACGAAGAGCAACTGGTCGCCGGTCTGCAGCGAGTTGGCCGTGCCCTCGACGAAGAGCTCCGAGCGGCGCTCCAGGTCCCCGGGGGTGACGAGGGAGGGTCGCCGGCGGCGTACCTTCAGCTCGTTCCAGTCCCAGCGGGCCGTCAGGTCACGGCTGGTCTCGAAGGTCAGGGACTGCTCGTCGGCCGAGGCCGGCACGCTGTGGCTGCGGGCACCGCGCGGGATCGGCACGGGCAGTGCCTCGGCGCGCGGGTCGCGTTCCAGGGTGTACGCCAGATGCGTGGCGGCGGCGACGCCGGGGCGGGGCCGGTGGCCGACGAGGCGGCCGAGCAGGACCAGCGAGCGGTGTTCGTTGGCCGTGCGGATGTAGGCCTCGTCGGCGATGCGCTCGGAGTGGAAGGTGAGCAGGTCGCCGAGGACGGCGGTGGCGTCGAGGAGGCCGATCGCCGGGTCGTCCGGGGTGCGGACGGTGAGGCCCGCCAGGGCCGGGTAGGCCGGTGAGGCGAGGCGGTCGAGCAGGGCGGCCCGGAAGGAGCCGTACTCGCCGACGCGGTAGTCGAGGGCGGTACGGCCGGGCGGGTTGTGCACCGGGGCCGGGGCGAGCCGCTCGTCGTGGCCGCTGCGGCAGGCGCCGCCGCAGCCGCAGTCGTCTGTGATCGTGCCCTCGGTCATCGGGCACCTCCCAGGGATATCGCCAGCCGGCCGTTCTCCGGCCGGTCCGGGTCGTTGTCGCAGGTGGCGATCTCCAGCGGGCCGAGCCGCAGCACGCCGTCCTCCCTCTCTCCTCGGTCCGGCTCGAACAGCCTTTGCAGGCGGGTGACCTGGACGCTCTGAACGCCGGGCACCGCGGCCGCGACGGCGACGAGCCGGCTCAGTCGTACCGGTTCCCCGAAGGTCAGCGCGTCCGGGTGGAAGAAGCCGCGCGCGCCGCTGCCGAGTACGCGGTACAGCTCGGCCAGGATCTGCCCGTGCTGGTGGCCGGGCTCGGCGCACACGGCGAGCGCGACGTCCAGCGGGACGAGACGCGCGGCGCCGACCACGAGGTCATGGCCGATACGCCGGTACGGCTCCAGCGCCTGGGCGACGGAAGCGAGCGACTCGGCCGACGGGGCGCCGCTGCCGTACGCGTCGATCGCGATGTGCGCCTCCTGGACGCTGCCGGTCCAGCGCAGCTCCGCCGCCGCCCGCTGGACGCCGGGCAGGGCGGTGGCGAGGGCTGCGTAGTCCTCGGCGGTGACCGCGCGCAGCCGGGTGCGGCGCAGGTCGAGCGGGGCCAACTGGCGTACCTGCTCGATCGGTTCGGGTTCGGTGCCGCCGACGGCGGGCAGCGGGTTGCGTACGACGGCGGCGGGCGGCGGCTCGCAGTCGGACTGGACGACGAGGTGGTTGATGGCCTCCGCGCCGACGTTGCCTGCCGTTCCGCCACCGAGGCGGTAGTGCGCGGCGAGCCGGGACCCCGGCGTAGGCTCGGCGCCGTGCCGTCCGTCGCCGAAGCGCAGGGCGAGTCGGCCGTCGTCCTCCAGCTCACCGACGAAGTGCCGGTCGCGGGGGCCGCTGTCGAGCAGGTCACGGCGCGCTTCCCAGACCTCGTCGTCCGCGCCGGTGTGCAGGCGTACGGCGGGCAGGGCGCGACGCGGATCCTGGTCCAGGGCCGCGGTGGCGGAGCCGCGCAGCACCAGCTCCTCGGGGTGCAGCCCGGCCGCGTACGACGGACCCCAACTGTGGGCGATCTCCCAGGCGATGTGGCCGTCCAGGACGGTGCCCGCACGGGCGCGTGCCGTGAGGACCTCGATGCGGCGCAGTTTGGCGTCGAGCAACTGGTCGCTGCGGAACAGGAGTTCACGCAGGGCGCGGACCGGGTGGCGGCGCAGTTCGATCCGCTCCAGGATCCGCAGGCCGTAGATCACCGCGAGCTCGGTGATCTCCTCCTCGGCGAGACCGTCCCGGTCGCGAGCACTGCGCCACAGCTCGACGAGCCGCTGCCGCACCCGCCCCGGGATCGCGGCGATCCGCTCGGCCTGCCCGGCGGCGACGGCGACGGGCTCGGGGAAGGGCACCGCCTGCACGACGGGCGCGCGGCCGAGGACAGGGCGCAGGCGGGGCCGGATGCCGGGATAGACCGACTGGGCGAGAAGCGTGCGCAGGGCGCCGGCCTGGGCGTATGCCGTGCCGGGCACGACGCGTTCATGGCGCTGACCGGCGCGTTCCAGACCGATTCCGGCGCGGTTGGTCGCGCCCTCGCCGACCACCTCGAACAGCTCACGGACGTCATCGGGGGTCAGGGCCCGGCTCGATTCCGCCTGGTCCGTGAGGGAGTTGATGAGCCGCGCCGGCGCGTTGCCCTCGTCACGGTCGTAGCAGCCGAAGGCGGGAGGGTCGCACGGGGCGACCTCGGCGGGCACCTGCGGAACGGTGAACGTCTCGGGCAGCCCGCGGAGCGTACGGCCGTGGTCGACCAGGACGACGTTGCCGCGGGCGAGCGTCACGTCCTCGACGGGCAGACAGTCACGACCGCCGCGTGTCGTGAGGCAGAGCGGGAACCGGAGGGCGTCCTCGGCGGTCCAGGCGACCTCCAGGATCGGCTGGTCCTCGATGCGGTCCACGCCCGGAGTGACGGAGGTCAGCCGGACGGCCTGCCGGTGACCGGGGTCGGCGTCGCCGGGGGTACCGGTCCGCGGCCCCTTGACCTCCTCCAGGACGAGCAGGTCGCCGGGCCGGAGGTCGAGTTGCCGCTCGCGGCAGGTCTCCGGGTCCACCCATGCGTCGCGCAGGGTCGCGGAGGTGGCGCCCTTCGGCAGGGTGCGGACCTCGCCGCCCCACGTCCACAGGCGGATCGCGTTGTGCGCGACGCGCAGCTCCAGCGGATCGGCGCTGACGACGGGTTCGAAGACCTCCACCGAGCCGCGCTCGTCGAGGTCGCCGAGGTCGGCCTCGTCGACGACGGTGCCGGGCTCGGGGCGGTCGTGCGGGTCGAGGGTGCGCACGTCGACGGAGGCGAAGCGGTAGGTGCCCGGGGCGAGCGTGTGATCGCCGGCGGTCTCGACGGCGACGTACGCACGCGCGGTGCAGCCGTCGTGCATCGCGTAGTCGATGAGCCGGACGTGCCGCCGTACCGAGACACGACGCCGCGCGGTGTCGAGGTAGGCCTCGGTGGCGACCGCGTCCTGCTGGTAGCCGATCTGGTCGCCGGTGTGCGCGAGCAGCTCGACGAGGGTCACGCCCAGGTCGGCGGGGTTGCGCTCCACCCAGTCGGGGGTGGTGAGCGCGAGGCGGTCCAGGAGCAGCTTGCGGATGGTCTCGTAGTCGCGGGCGGTGTAGTCGATGACGGGCGCGGACGGGAAGCCCTCGGGCTCCGGTTCGCCGTCCTTGCAGTCGAAGGGGGTGGGGCAGTCGGGCCGGAAGGCGAAGGTCGCGCTGTGGTAGCGCTGGTCGAAGCCTCGATACGGCTCTGTGCCGGGCCGTCCGTAAGGGTCGGTCTCGACGAGGGAGAGCCGGTAGCGGGAGGTGTCGCCGGCCTTGTCGAGGGTGACGTAGAGCCGGTCGTCGAGCTCGGGGTCCTCCTCGCGCTCCACACTGACGTCCACGGCGGTGATGCCGGTGACACGGCGGCCGCCGTCGACGCGGACGTTCTCGGGCCCCAGTCTGTGCGGGGCCTTCCCGAGGAAGCTGACGGTGAGCAGCAGTCCGTCGTCGCCGACCTCGACGGAGTCGACGCCGTTGAGCTGGGCGGCCCGGACCTTGGAGCGGCGGGGGGTGGCGGTGGTCCCGGTCATGCCGCGGCCCTCCCTTCGAACACGTCGTCGCGCCGGGCGCCGTCGGCGCGTACGACGTACGACAGATACACACGGACGACGTTGTCCTCGCTGATCACGTCGAGGGCCTCCACGTCGATGAGATCGCCGAGCCAGCGCTGGAGCGAGGCCTGGACGGAGAGTTCGAGGGTGCTGATCAGTTCCGGGCTGGTCGGCGCGAAGACCAGATCGAGCAGCCCGCAGCCGAAGTCGGGCCGCATCACGCGCTCGCCGGGGCTGGTGAACAGCAGTTGCTCGATGAGGTCGTGGACGTGCTCGCCGCGGGTGGCGTGCGCGGTACGGCCCCGACGGTCGGCGCGGAAGGGGAAGGCGATGTCGCTGCGCGGACGACTGCTGGTGTGGCGGCTCATCGGACGGTGACCTTTCGCTGCGCGCCCTGGACGACGGGCGGTCCCTGCGGCACGAAGGCCGCGGTGAAGCACTCGGCCGCGGAGGTGTCGAGCAGCACCGAGGCGCCGTCGACCAAGATGCCGGTGCCGTCGGCCGTCCAGCGGACCGTCACGCACGGCGAGGGCACGCCGTCGACGGTGTGCGGGCAGCCGGTGACGACGTAGCTGTGGGCGGCCGTGGCGACGGCGCCGCCCGCGAGACGTACGCCGCCGGAGGATGTGGTGGCGGGCGCGACACGGCCGCCGTGCGGACAGCCGATCACGGCACCGGCGTCGAGCAGACTCCCGGACATGGTTCTGGGTCCCCCGTCTTCCTTCGTCGCTTTCATCGCTTCATTGCTCATCGCTCATCGCTTCGAGAGCACGGTCAACTGGCCCTCGTTGATGGTCACTTCATTGCCGCGCAGCAGGACCTCGGCGCCGGCGCCGGTCGAGATGACCACGGCCTCCTTGGTGATACGGATGTACGCGCCGCCCTGGGCCTGCAGCAGAATCCCCTGCTCGGTGCCGGGCGTGTCGTTCATGACGAGCTTGTGCGCCTGCGGCGTCTGCACGACGACGGGCTTGTTCGGCGAGTTGCCCTGAAGCTCCCGCCGCGCGTCGGGCGGAAGCTCCTCGGCGGCCCCGTACCAGCACCCGGTCCACACCGGAAAGCTCGGATCCCCCTGCTCGAACTCCACCCACACGCCCGCGCCCGGCGGCGGCACCACGAACTGCCCCGACTCCGGTCCGGTGAAGGGCAGACAGGGCAGCGCCCAGGTGGACGGCTCGTCGCCGAGGACGTCCGGGACCTCGACGGTGATACGGCCGATGCGCAGCGGGTCGTCGTTGCTGACGACCCGGCCGCGGAACTTGCCGAGGTAGCGATTGCTGGGTGCCGCCATGGTGGGAGTGCTCCTGGTAGATGGATCGTGAGTGGCGTTTCGTCACGGCCGGACGTAGTCGCTGCGCGCTTCCAGGCCCTCCCTGGAGAGGGTGAAGTTCTGCTGGTACGAGCCCGGACGCAGGTTGTGCGTGACGGACTTGACGAAGTAGTCGCCGTCGTACGCGCGCCCCGAGCCGCGGACGCCGACGAGCTGGCGGGGCTGGAGGATGTAGCCGTGCCTGATGACGTCGAGCGAGCCGGAACCGGAGACGACGTCGGCGGACACGGCGGCGCGCGCCAGCAGCTCGGCCTCGGCCTGCTCACGTTGCTGCTTGGCGGTGCCGGAGAGCGTCCTGCGCTTGAGGGCCGGGGTGGGCCGCTTGCCGAGCGGCGGGCGCAACGGGCTGATGGAGGGCTGCGGGAGCAGGTCCGACAGCCGGGTCTCGGGGTTCTGCCAACGGGCCTGCGGCTCCTCGCGTGCGGTGCCGTCGTAGGCGAACGTCAGCTGGTCCACGGTGGAGTTGGCGTCCATGTTGACGTTGAGGGCGTGCTGGCGGATGCCGAGGCGGACCTCCGGTCCCCAACGGGCGCAGGACTGACCGGGGTTGGGACCGGCTTCGAGATAGAAGGTGTAGCCGTTCGCACGGGCGAGCTCGGTGACGTACTGGAGATCGGTACCCGTCTGGTACTGCACCCGGAGGTCCTGGTGCGGGGGTTGGGCGACCTTCTCGGTGTAGACGTCGGGCCGGATGCCGTAGTCGGAGTAGCGCCGCAGGATGGCGAGCACCCGCTCGGAGGGCGGCAGGTTCGGGTACCTGGCGGTGCGCTCCTCCAGGTCCATGAGCAGCGTCAGGTCCTCGCCGGTGACGGTGAGGGTGGAGTGCCCGGGTTGGTTGCTGGCGCCGACCTCGTGCCGGACGACGAGCCCGTCGAAGAGCACGTCGGGGGTGCCCTTGACGCTGACGGTCACGACGAGCCGTGTCTTGGGGTCGAAGAACCCCTCGGGCAGCAGCCGGCGGCTGATGATCCCGTTCTTGGTGAGATCGAAGGCGAGCTGAAAGCCGCTGCGCTCCCCGGCCGTGGCCGTGATCTGGGCGGACAGCAGGGCCTCGGTCACCTCGGCCGGGACGGGCCGGACGAGCTTGGGCCCCATGAGGAGCGTGATGTGAACGGGGCCCTGCCCCACGGGCAGATCAAACACGCCGGTCTCCCCTGCCGCCCGGGAACCCGCCGGCGAGCGGGATGTCGATGACGCGCCCGGCCTCGTCCGTCAACTCCCGTGGATCGAGGACGGGGTTGGCGTCGGCGATCTGCCACCACTGGCCGACGTCGCCGAAGTAGCGCTGCGCGAGCAGGTCCGGACGCTCGCCGGCGCCGACGGTGTGGGGCTGGGTCAGGTCGCTGTCGGGGCCGGTCGGGTCGAGCGGGGGCAGCAGGCGGCGCTTGGTGTACCGCACTTCGGTCCCGTCGGGCTGCCGATGGATCCCTATCTCGGCGTCGTGGTAACGGCTGGTGCGGGGGTAGGGGTGTGCGCCGGGTATGGCGTCCAGGGCGTTCTCGTACGGCTCGATCTCGGCCATGGTGTGTTGTTCAGCCCCTTCCGATCACGACGTTGGTTCCGGTGCCGATTCCACCGAGCCCCAGCGAGCCGAGGCCGCCACCGCGGGCCGCTGCGGCGAGCCGCTCCTTCTGGGCGAGGTGGGCCATGTACAGGTCCGCGCCGCGGTGGCCGGCCGGGAGGTCGCTGACGGTGAGGATCTTCATGCCGATGCTGAGGGAGGCGCGGATCGGATTCAGATTCACGTCAAAGGCGGACTCATTGACGGAGAGCTCGGTGAGCCGGACCGGCATCACTCGCTTGCTCCCCCACGTGAAGAGGGTGAGCGGCATCTCGATCGGGCTGATCTCGATGGCACCCTTCTGCGACAGCTTCATCGCGGCACGGAGCTGGGCGACGGTCGGCTGCACCAGCATTTCGAGCGTGGCGAGCTGCGGGTGAATCCCGTCCGGCGCGGCGATCTCGAACTGGTCGGTGGCGTCGATCTCGGCGGTGAACTTCCAGGTCTCCTGAGCGGGGCCCTTCAGCCGGAGAGCCTCATTACGGTCACCACTGCCGGCGCCGCCGCTTCCGGAGTCGCCACTGTCGCCCGCGGACTGGGGGGCGACGCTGCGCTCCAGGGTGTCCGGGTTGAATTGCAGGACGATGATGCGTTGGGGGGTGCCGGTGTCGGGGTTGACCACGACGATGCCGGAGCGGATGGGTTTGGGGATGTCGGCGTAGCGGGTCACAGACGTTCCTCAAGTCGGGCCCGCAGGTCCGTGTAGTCATGGTCGGGGAAGACTTCTTCAAGTGCGTCCAGGGAAATCTTCAGCTGACGAGCGAGCTGGCGAAATTCTTCGTCGTCCAATCGCGTGTCGGAATAGAGATACTGCCAGCCAGGGATGCCTTTTGTGATGAGCAGGTTGTCCACGTATGACGAGTAGTCAAGATCGAGCAGCGCAAGCCGTTGTTGGTTCATGTCGTAGAACCAGATCTCACGGCACGGAGACATGTCCATGTGGACCCGCAATGCCGTCAGGCGGCCGGAACCCGGCGCTTCCTCGAGCGTCTTTATCTCGTCCATCACCAACTGCTCTTCCGGCGTGAGCCGTTCGTCCGTGTGGGGCATATAGCGCCCCGACAGGCAGGTCCTGAGGTCCTTGAGAGCGAACTCTCCGTGTACGCGGTAGTCGGCGGTGCGCCAGGAGAGATGGATCTGCTCCACGTCGAGCAGATGGTCCCTCACCTCATCAACAGTGGTCGGCCCCATGTACTGGCGAATCAGCTTCGCATCATCCTCCGTGAGTGGGCGCTCCCCCTCGCTTTCGATTTCGTAGGTTTCCACGGTGAACTCGGCCGTGGACCTCACTTCCTCGAACACCTCACGGGCACGCAACTGGAATACGCTTGGCATCTCTTCCTCCCTGGCTAGTTCTTCCAGTCAATCTTCCCTGTTCTGGCAAGTTTCCTGAGTTTTGCCAGAGCAGGGTTGATCAACCGCCGCACCTGGTCCGACATGCTTCCCCTTCTGGTGTCCAGATACCGTTGCACGTCGGAAACCGAATAGTAGTGCGGGTGGCCGTCCGGCACTTCGCGGCCGTACCTCGTAGTGGTTCTGTTCTCGCCGCTCGTGCTCAGGCCTGCGATATAGCGGGCGATCTGCCCCCAGGGGCGGCCCATGTCCGCATCTCCGCCGAGATGATTGAAAATGGTCTTGGCCCGTGCGGAGTTGATGAGGAGTTGCGTGTGCTCGTCCGGGGAAGGCAGCCGAATGTTTCCCATGGACTTGGTCTTCTTGGCCGTGGTGTGCGGTTTCCAGTCGCCTCGATGCTTCCCGGTTCCCTTGATGTGATCGTATTCGCCGTAGCTGGAGGTGATCTGTCGAGGGAATCCCCTGAGGACTTCCCCCGTGGGCCCGGGCTCATCTTTCGACAGGGGGTGGAAAGAGACAACGGACCTGTACCAGATCATGTCCCCCTTGCCCGCAATGTCATTGTATGCAAACTTCTCGAGTTCGTTGTTCATCGGCGTGTTCACTGAATATCCGGGCGCCGGGACCAAGTTGTTGTTGGATGCCATGCCCCCGAGCTTCTCCGGGAGAAGATGCATGCGCACCCAGGCAGAATCCTTGGAGAGTCCCTTCGACGTCACGTAAGACCAACCGGGCGGATTGCTGTGGGGACCGGGGACGGTTCCCGTGTTCCGCACCGAGCGGCTGAGGAAGCGCGCATCCATGGAACTTGCCTGGTTGCCGTTGAAGGCCGGCAAATCCGGTTTGGGCAGCCCGTCCTCGCGTAGCTGCTTCAGTGCGATCTTCGGCTGCAACAGCTGCGGGTCACGCCAGCGCTTGGCCCTCACGGGTACGGACGAAGGGTTGAGCGTGGCCACGACGTTCACATCCGGGTCACCAAGGGCGCGCAGGCTGGTGAGTCCGTACCAACCCTTCATTGCGGTGAGCAGCGGGTCGAAGCTCGATTCCCACATGCCGTCTTCGTCGAGCAGCGGCAGCAGCTTGGCGCGTATGCGCGCAGTGATGATGGCGAGCTTCTTGCCCAGGTCGTCCTGGGAGCCTTCCTTCTGCTTCTGCTTGTCCTTCTCCACCTTGGGTTTGGGCCTACCCGGTCCGGCCTTGTCGGGCCGGGGCTTCGAATTGCCGGGGCCTTTGCCGGCAGGCTTGGAGTTGCGGGGGTTGGTCGGACCGTCCTTGTCGTCCTTGGACCTACCCGGTGCGTCCTTACCGTCCTTGTCGTCCTTGCCCCTGGGCTTCGTCGGGTCCTTGCCGTCTTCCTTCGACTTCTTCGTGCCGTCGTTCTCGTTCTTCGGCTTGTCGGTCCTGGGCTTGTCGGGGCTCTTGCCGTCGCCGTCCTTCGGCTTGGTGGTCGCGGGTGCGTTCTTGTCGTCCCTCGGCTTGTCCGGGGACTTGCCATCCGCGTCCTTCTGCTTGGCGTCCGGTTCCGTTTTCGGCTTGGGTTCCGGCTTCGCCTTCGGCTTGGGCGCAGGCGTCGGGCGGGTGTCCGGCTTTTCGCTCTGCCCGTCCTGCTTCGGCCGGCCCGGCTTGTCCGTGTCCTTGGGCTTGGCGGAGACGTCCTTGACATCCTTGGGCTTGCTCGGAGTCGTGTCCGTGTCCGGGGTCTTCGTCGTCGGCTTCGGGCCGGACTTGGGATCCGGCTTCGCGTGCGGTTTCGTGACCGCGCCCGGGCCCCTGCCCGGCTTGGGGAGGACGGACGTAGGACGCACCGTCGGTACCCCGGTCTCCGGCTTGCCGTCCGCGGGTGTCCTGTCACCCTGCTTGCCGCCCTTGTCGTCCGAGCCACCGGCAGCGGGCTTCTTGCCGTCGCCCTTGCCGTCCTTGCCTCGGCCCAGCCTCTCGGCGATGCCCCTGAAGCGCCGCCCCACCTTCGCCACGTACTTGCCGATGCCGGACAGCAAGGCCTCATAGGCGAGTTCGAGCAGCGCGACGATCCCCGCCGCCACCGCCTTCGCGAAGAGGATGCCCGCGGCGCCGCTTCGGACGGCCTTGAGCCAGTCGAGGACCGCGCCCATCGCTCGCAGGATCTCGCCCAGCGCCCCGATGGCCGTGCGGATGGCGTCGATGACGGCCATGACCCAGCCGGCGCCCGGGATCAGTTTGGCGATGACCTTCGTGATGACGATCTCGCCGATGATGAAGGGGAGTTGCGGGACGATGGCGTCCCAGGTCTCCTTGACGATCTGTTCGAGGGAGATGCCGCCCTTGATCAGTTTGTCGAGAATGGCCTTCGGGACGCCGATGATCTCCTCGATCTTCGACTGGAACCATTCCTTGACGGCCGCCTTGACCTCGCGGAACAGATGGTTCTTCGCGCCGTCCACGGCGGAGTTCTTCGCGCCGCTCAGCCAACCGCCCGGGTCGGACAGGAAGTCGACCGCGATGAGCATGAAGTCGCCGAGGGCGTTCAGCAGTCCGGCGGCGAAGTCCAGGACCGCCTTCACCGCGTCCACGACGGCCTTGATGACGTCCAGGAGGGCCTTCTTCAGGATCTCCAGGATGCTGCTCAGCAGCTTGCCGATGGAGTCCAGCAGATCGCTGATGGCCTGCTTGAGAGCGACGGCGAGCCTGTTGACGAGTGCGATCGCCGCGTTGATCAGCGAGGTGATCAGGTTCCGGATGCGCTTGGCCAGATCGATGACCGCCCGCACCATCGATATCGCGAACTCGATCAGATCCTTGATCAGGTTCTTGATCGCGTCGATGATGCCCTTGCGGGCCGCGTTGATCCATCCCTCGACGTTCTTCTTGAAGTCGCGGATGAAGGTGATGACCGCGTCACGCGCCTCGCGGATGACCTTGACGATCGCGTTCTTGATCTCGATGACCTTTTGTTTGATCCACTCGAAGGCCTTCGAGATCCAATTGCCCGAGTCCTGGGCAGCGTTGTCCTTCTGCCGGTCCGCGTCCTTCTCGGCGTTCTCGGCCTTGTCCTTGACCTTCTTGTCGCTGCCCTCCTTCTCGGTGTCGACCTTGTCGTCTGTCTTCTTCTCCTCGTCCTTGACGTCCTGGCGGACCTTCTCCTGCCGGTCCGACTTCTTGTCGCCGAGGCTCTTGAGCTCCTTGTCCTGCTCCGTGCGCCAGTCCTCGCGCTGGGCGGTGACATCGGCCATCGCCTTCTCGCGCTCGCCCGCCTGCGTCTCGGTGTTGGCCGTGATCTCGGCATCGACCTGCCGCTTGTGCTTCGCCTGCGAGTCGCGGAAGTCACGGTCCTTGGCCTGACGACCCTCCGACACGCCCTTCTGACCCTCGCTGAACGCGGCCTGGAACTGCGGGCCACGCTCGTGCTCGGCCACCTCTGAGGCGGCCTCCGGCGGTACGGCACCGGTCGCGCCCCCGCCCTCGACGGCAACCCCCTCGCCGCCGCCACCCTGCCCCGGGACCTTCGCGGTCAGCCGCTCCTTGGGAGCGTTGGGGTAGACCTGGTTCTCGCCCATTCCGCGGCCGGCGTCGTCCTGGGCCGTCCCCATGGTCTCCTGGCCCTTGGCATCGACGTTGCCGCCCTGTTCCCCTGACGCCTGCTCGGCGCCGCCCTGCATCTCGACGCCCGGCGCGTTGCCGGCCTGCGCCTGCTTGAGGGCGTCGTCCTTCGTCGGCAGGCCCGCGAACTTCGCGGCCAACTCCTGTGGATCCACCACGGGTTCGTCAGCGCCGAAGAGGCTCGCGACCCCGTTCACGATCTTGCCGCCGATGAAGCCCAGGGCCATCTTGAAGGTGTCCCAGCCGCCGGGCTCCTCGGCCTTCTCCGCCTCGATCTGGCCTTCGGGCTCCTTCGCGCCGGTGACCTCGGCGTTCTCCTGGTCCGGTGTCTGCGCCTGCGCGGCCGGATCCTGCGAATACGCGGCCGGGGCGTCCGTCTTCGGCTTGCCTTCCAGTGTCTGCGGCGCGCCCGCCGGACGCTGCATGGACGGCGGTGCCGCGGCGAGCGTCTTGTGCTCGTCACCGACCGTACGGTCCACCGCGCCGCCGACGCCGCCCATGGCCTGAAGTGCCTTGTGCGGCTTGAGTTTCGAGGCGGTGGACAAGCCGGCCTCAGGGGCCACGCCCGAGAGGTTCGGAGCCGGGGCGGAATCCTTCTTGCCCTTTCCGCGAGCCGGGGCAGCCGCCCCACCGCCGCCACCGCCTCCGGCACCCGAGGATCCACGCGACGGTGCCGCCTTGGGCGCGGGTGCGGTCTCCGGTGCGCCCTTCTCCTCGGGGGCTGCCTTGGCGGCGGATTGCGACGCGGGTGCCGGTGCCGGCTCCTGAGCGGCGGGCGCCGACTTGGGCGCCGCGGCCGGGGTCTCCGTACGCGCCGTCGGGGCCTCTGCAGGAGTACTGGACTCCAGCGCGCTCTCCTGGGTCGTACCGCCCGACGTGGCGCTCTCCGACGAACCCGCGGCACCGGTCGGGCCACCGGCGGACGTCCCCGGGGCGGCGCCTGGGCCGGACTCGCCTCCCGCGGCCCGGTCCTGCGCGGCCTGAGTGTTCTGGGCGCCGGCGGCCTCCGTAGCGGCACCGCCCCCCGACTCCTTCGCGCCCTCTTTGCCCCCGGCCTCGGACTGCGCGGACCGGCCGCCCGTGGCCTGCTGCGACTCCTTCTCCGGCGCTGCCGCGGCCTTGTCACCGCCGGCCGCGGTGCCCTTCTCCTCCTTGGCCGCCGACTCCTTGGCCTCGCTGCCGCCCTCGGACTTCCCGTCCGTCCTGCCCGGCGCCTCCTGCACGGTCGTCTGCGACGCGACCGCCCCCACCTTCGGGTCGTCGCCGGCTTTCGGGTCCCGGGTCGCCGTGCTCGCCACGGGCGGTGCGGCGGCCTGCTCCAGGGCGAGGCCGGCGAACCCGCCGTCGCTCTGCGGCCCGCCCTCGGTCTCCGGTGCCGACGACGACTCCGCCTCCTCGGCGAGGACCTGCTCCTCGGGCTCGGCCTCCGCCGCCTCGTCCTCGGCGTCCTCCGCGTCCCGTCGCGCCTGCACCTCTTCGGCTCTGGTCGGCGGCGGAGCGGGGAAGGACGGGGCGGACGGGGTGGCGGACGGATCCAGCGTGTCCGCCGTCGGGATGCCGGACACGTCGAGGTCCTGCTTCGGCAGGAAGTCCTCGGGCTGGAGCTTGATGTCCCAGGCGCTCGGCTCCTCGCCGCCGACCTCGACCTCCGACTCGCTCCGTGAGCCGTCGGTGTCCTCCTCGGTCTCCTCCTCCAGCCCCTCGACGTCCTGGTTGCGCTTTCCTTCCAGCGTGCTGATCCGGCCCGCCGACAGGGTGTCCTTGCCGGAGGTGGTCGGTGAGCCCTTTGGCTTCTCCTGGCCCCGCTTGTCCTGCTGCTTCAGCTGCCGGCCCGCCACCATCGCCTCGGCCGCGCCCGACCGGTTCTTCGCCGCGGACTCCTCCTTGCTCGCGGCGGGCGTCTGCTCCTGCTCGGTGGCCTCCTTGCCGGCCTTCTCCTTGCCCCCCGTCGCGTCCTGCGACTTCTTCTCGCCTTGCTGACCGCCGCGCTGCCCGCCCTCCGGCTTCCCCCCGGATGCCGAGGAGGACGAGGACTGGTCCTTCTGGGGTGCGGGCGCCGCCGCCCCCTGCCCGCCCCCTGCCCCGGAGGCCCCAGACGCCCCGGATTTTCCGGCAGGTCCCGCACCGGACGCCTCGGACCCCCGTGGCGCACCGCCACCCTGCGGAGTCGTCCCGTGTTCCGGCGTACCGCCGTTCTGCGGGGTGCTACCGGCCGCGCCCTCGTCGTCGGTCTGCTCCTTCTCCGGCCCGGGCGCCGGCTTCGGGCGCTGTTCCTCCGTCTTGCGCTCTTCCGCGTCCCGCCGCTCGTTCTCGCGCTCGGTGCGCACCTCTTCCGCGACATCCGGCTCGATCTGGGGGGCGTCGTGCGCGTTACGCTCGGGGGCCTCGGCGTGGTCGTCGTACGCCTCGACCTCGTCCACGAGGTCGAGCACCCGGTCGTGCTCGGGGGCGAGCAGCCGGTTCTCCAGCCGGACGAGAACGCCGTCGAGCAACTCCTCCGGCAATCGGGCGAGTTGCTTGCGGGTGCGGTGGGACAGGTCCTCCGGGTCGCCGCGCAGGGAGCGGACGACCGAGTTGGCGAGGCGGTCGACGAGGGTCGCCGGGTCCATGGCCTCGGCGCGGTTCCGGTCGGCGTCCACGGTGGCGTATCGCAGCCACCCGGGTGTGGCCTGGTCCTGCTCGACGTCCGCCGTCTCCGGCCCCGCCTCCGGATCCCGTACGAGATCCCGCGCCGCCGTCTCCGCCTCCCGCTCGATGCCCTGCTGCGGCAGGCTGACCGCGCCCAGTTCCCGTCCGGCCCGCAGGGTGCCGAGGCCGTGTGGGTTCTGGACGGTGTGCAGGAGCTCGTGGGCGAGGAGGCGGCGGCCCTCGTCGGTTCCCGGCTTGAAGGCGCCCTCGGCGAAGAAGACGTCCTGGCCGACGGCGACCGCGTCGGCGCCGAGGAGGTCGGTCAGCTGCCCGGCGTCGCGGCCGGTGTGCAGCCGTACCCGGCTGAGGTCGTGACCGAGCCGCTCCTCCAACTCCCGTCGTACGCCCGGGTCGAGAGGCTGACCGGCGCCGCTGACGATGTCCTTCGGTTCCGGCGCACGGGATTTGGCCGCACGCTCCTTGCGCTTGCGGCGGCGCTGTTCGGCGGACTGCTCGGCACGGGCATCCTGGGTCGAGCTCATCGCGCCACCTCCCCGTGGCCGCTGAGCCCTTCATGCACCGCGCGGGCCAGCTCCTGGCCGAGGCGGCGGGCGGACAGGCCGGCGGGCAGTGGCGGCAGGCCGGAGAGCGTGTCGGCGGTCAGGGCGCCGTCGGCCGCCAACGGCACGCCGTGGACGCGGATCAAGCGGGTCAGCTCGCGCTCGAAGGCGTCCGTGACCCGTTCGGCGTCCACCCGGAAGCCGTTCAGGGCGAGTTCGCCGATCTCCACCCGGATCTCACGCGGTTCGTCCCGGGTCTCCCCGTTCACACCCATCCCCGCACCTCCCCCGGCGTCAGGGACCGCTCCAGCTTCTGGTACTCGGTGCGTGCCGCCGCCAGCATGTGCCGCATCTGCAACCGGTCGCCCTCCTCGGCCGCGAGGAACGCCCCGGACAGGGCGATGTTGCGGATCGATCCGCCGGCGACGGTGAGTTGGGCGAGCAGGTCCGCGTCGATGCCCTTGACCGGGGCCTGTGAGGGCAGCACCCGCCGCCAGATCTCGGCACGCTCGTGCTCGGCGGGGAAGGGGAAGTCGACGACGAAGCGGATGCGGCGCAGGAAGGCGGTGTCGAGGGCCTTCTTCATGTTGGTGGTGAGGATGGCCAGGCCGCGGTAGGCCTCCATCCGCATCAGCAGGTAGCTGACCTCCAGGTTGGCGTAGCGGTCGTGACTGTCCTTGACCTCGCTGCGCTTGCCGAACAGCGCGTCGGCCTCGTCGAACAGCAGCAGCGCGCCACCTCGTTCGGCCGCGTCGAAGACCCGGCGGAGGTTCTTCTCGGTCTCGCCGATGTACTTGCTGACGACCTGGGAGAGGTCGACGATGAACAGGTCGAGGCCCAGTTCCTTCGCCATGACCTCGGCGGCCAGCGTCTTGCCGGTGCCCGAACCACCCGCGAAGAGGGCCGTGACGCCCAGTCCGCGGCGCAGGGTGCCCGCGAATCCCCACTCCTGGTGGACGGTCGCGCGCTGGCGCACATGGGCGACGATCTCGCGCAGGACGTTGGTCTGCCGGTCGTGCAGGACCAGGTCGCCCCAGGCCGCCTCAGGCTCGATCCGGCGTCCCAGCTCGTCCATGCCGATCCGGGCCTCCTCCAGGCCGGCCCGCCAGGCGAGTTGGGCTGCGTCGAGGTCCTCGTAGGGCAGCCGGCGGCGTACGGTCGCGGCGGCGGACCGGATGACGTGCGGCGGCAGCTGGAACTGGGCCACCAGGGAGCGCAGTTCACCGTCGTCGAGGTCGGCGATCGGGTGCATGGCCTGGGCCCACAGCTCGACCTGCTCCTCGTCGTCGAGACGCGGCACCGCCACCCGCGCGCCGTGCGGGCGGTCCGAGCGCAGCGGGTCCTCGCTCGATACGACGACCGGTACGGCCGCTCCGGCCAGGAACGCCTCCGTCGCCGCCCGCTGGTCGCGGTCCAGGTCGCCGACCTCGACGAGCAGTGCGGCGGGCAGCAGGATCGCCTCGCGCTGCCAGAGCCGGGCGAGCCGGTCGCGTTCGGCGGGGTCGGTGGGCATGTCCTCGGCGCCCATGGCGTACACCCCCAGCCCGGACCGCGCGGCCGCCGCGGCGGCGATGTCGGCACGGCTGCGCAGGTCACCGCCGGTGACCTCGACGAGCAGCGGCGCGTCGGGGCTCGCCCCGGTCGTCCAGCCCTCGGCGACACGGCTCGCGGCCAGGTCGTACGACGGCGGCAGCTGCTCCGGCACCGAGGTGCGGCGCAGGCGGCCGTGCAGCCGGGCGTCCAGATAGGGCGAGCCCAGCAGGAAGTGCAGGATCCGCTCGTCCAGGCGCAGCCGGGAAGTGGTCAGCCGGGACTCGTCGTCGAGTTCGACGATCTGCCAGCGGCGCAGTGGCGCGACGGGCGTGAGCGCGCTCCAGTGCGGTTCGGCGAGGGCGGCCAGGGCGAGCGAGAACGTCGGGTACGCGCGCTGGGGGTCGCCGGAGGCGGCGGCGCAGCGGGCCGGGGTCGTCGGATCCAGCTCGTGGGCGGCGGCGAGGAGGATCAGGTCGCGTTCGAAGGCGGTGAGCCCGAAGCAGGTGACGAGGGCGTCGAGGGGGGCGGTGCCCGGGGCGGCCACGGGCACCGGGCTCGTGCTGCTCGGTCGGGCGGGCTCCGAGCCGGATGTCTCCCCGGCGCCGGTGGCGTGGGCGTCGACGCGGGACAGGACACGCCGGATCTCCTCGATCAGCGGCGCGCCCACGTCGTGACCGCCCGCCGTACCCGAGGTGGCCGCCGTTCCCGGCTCGTTCGTCCCCATGCCCTCACCTGCCCCCGTCGTCCCCATTGCTTCTCAGCCCTCCGTGCCCTTCCGGGGCTCCGGCTGCGGCGGCTTGCTCGCCCGGGCGGTCTTGCGGGCCCGTGCCGGAGCCTTGGCGACGGTCTTGGCCGGGGCCTTCGTGGTCTTCTTGGCAGCAGCACTCACCGGCCCGGGATCTGCCGTCGCCTTCTCAACAGCCGTCGTCTTCTCAACACCAGTCGCGTCGCGCTCAGTTGACGGAAGCTCAGGCTTTGGCTCGCCCCCCGGAGGGACCGGCGCCCCCGGCGCCCCGAACGGCAGCACCCGTACCTCGGGCCGCTCGACGGGCTTGGCCGGCGCCGGCTGCTCACGGCCGTCGATGAGGACCAGGGTGGCCTGGTAGACCACGGACAGCGAGTACGGCGTCTGGTGGAGCATCCCCCACAGCTTCGACGTCTCGTCGATGTCCATCACCGTCGGCGTGAACCGCACCCGCTGGGCGGCCTCCGCGAGGTCGCTGCCCATCAGGTGCGGGAGGTGGCCGGTCTCTTCGATGACGTCCTTCGGGAGCACCGGGATCTCGTGCAGGGTCCGCACCACCGAGCCGATCAGCCGCTGCCCGACGAGCGTCGTCTCGTCGCCGTACGCGCTGATCAGGAAGTGCAGGTCCAGTGCGGCGGCGGGCCGTTTCACCAGCGTGCCGTCGGACGCCCGGGTCGGCAGGTCGTTGTTGCGCATCGAGGTGTTGGGCGTGACCTGGTACAGGAAGACGTTGATGGTGGGGTAGTCCGGCGGCTCCGTCGGCGGCTTGTGCGGCTCCACCTTCACGGCCTCGTCGAACTCCGGGCCCACGTTGGACGCGAGCAGCAGGGCGAGGGCCTGGGTGACATGGGCGATGGCGAGTGCGTTGCTCATGGCGTCGGTTCCTCGGTTCCTCGGTCTGTCATGTCACTCCCGCCCTCGCGCCAGGTACTCGGCGAGGCTCAGGGTCGTCCCCGGTCGCGCCGCCGACGATGTCCGCTGCCGGGTGCCGCCGGACGGCGACGCTCCCGCCGTCACCTCAAGCCGCCCGATCTGCACCTGCACCACCTGCTCGGGCGGCCGCCCGGGGCGCCGCGCGGCGGCCTGCCGCACGGCGTCGCGGGCCGCCGCCGTGTCCGCGGCGCTGGGCCGCAGGGGGCTCGACACGGTGGCGGAGGTGGCGGCGTCCGTACCCGGAGGGTTGGGCACGGACGCCGCGGTCTGCGCGGCGCCCCGCTCCGGGCGCCCTCGACCCGCCGTCCGCTGCACGGCGTCCGGTGTTTGCCGGGGTCCCGGCGCGAGCGGCGCGACGGGACGCAGCAGCGGCGCCTCGGGCAGTGCCCTCGCGGCGGGCCGGGGTGCCGGGTCGGCCGGGGTGTGTTCGGTGCGTACGACCGTCCGCTCCCGTTCCGTGTGCGAGCGGGTGGCGGGCGTCGCCGGACGCGGCGCCGAATCCCGACGTACGTCCGACGGCGTGGCGGCGGGCCGGAGCAGGTCCGAGCCGTCGTCGGGTGCCGTCGCGGTGCTCCGTACGGCCTCGACCCGCTCGAACGGGCCGGGCAGCCGGGGCCGTACCTTCACCACGTCCGGACGCGGACCGGCGGCGGCCGGGGCGTGCCGGGCGATCAGCCGGTCGAGGAAGTCGGGTGCCGGCGCCCCGCCGCTGTCAGACATCCGCACACAGCTCCAGGTAGTAGCGGCGCCGCAGCGGGCTGAGCGCCAGGATCTCCGGCTCGCTCCAGCCGTACGACGTGGCGAGCAGATGGACGTCGAGCAGCACATCCCGTGCCCAGGCGTCCAGTTCGGTCCAGAGGTAGGAGGCGATGTCCAGCTCGGCCCGGGTGGCCTCGCCGCACTCGGGGCAGGCGATGTTGAGTGTCACGTCGGCGCCCGGGTCGGCGGCCTCGACGGCCTCGGCGATCCGGCGCTGGACCGGGGCGGGCAGGTCCTCGGCGGACACGGCCGCCCCGGCGCGCTCCGCCGAAACGACGCACCGCGCGAGCAGGGCGGCACGCGGGTCCGCGGTCCGGGCCGCCGCCGTCAGGTCGGCGACACCGGGCAGCCGGAACTCCACGTCCCAGCCGTCCTGTTCGACCCGCACCACGGAGTCACCCGGCCCGCCGAGCGAGCGCGCGAACTCCCCGGCGTCCAGGTCGAACTCCATGTCCTCCCCGCACGCCGAGCAGACCAGCCGCACCTGCATCCGCTCCCCGAACAGGGCGCGGCGCAGCGCGAACAGGTCGGCCTCGCGCGACCCCACCGGCAGTACCGGCAGGGTCGCGACGTCGACGTCCGGGCGTGCCGTGCGGTGCAGCAGCAGGGCACGCCCCGTCGGCGCCTCGGCGAGGCCCGCCTCCCAGGTGGCCAGCAGCTCGGCCGCCCCGGTGATCGCCATCTCGTCCCCCCTCACCTACCCACTGCTCAAGCTGGGTTGAGGAACGACGGCTCCTCCGGCTCGGGCACCTCGTAGTCCCGCTCCCAGCCCTCGCACTCGAGCTTCAGCGACTGGATGGCCACCGCGTTGGCGTTGGCGTCCAGCTCGCCGAGGACCTGGTACTCGCTGGGCCAGGTCCGGTAGAGCTTGTGCGAGACGGCCACCTGCCCGGCCTCGTTGAGGACCTGGATGACGATGTCCTTGCGGAAGTCGGCGAGGGACACCTCCGATCCCAGCCCCGCGCCGACCTGCCAGACCTTGTTGGCCCAGCGGTCGAACTCGGGGTCGTGGGTGACGCCGCGCTCCAGGGTGATGCCCTCGAACTCGGAGCGGCCCGGAGACTTGCGGGGAGACGAAGGGTCGCCTCCGTGCCGGTGCTTGACGACTTCCGTCGTCCGCTTGAGCGGACTGATCTTGCTGATGCCCGCGACCGTCCGACCGTCCCACAGGACCAGGAACTTGAAGTTCTTGTAGGGGTCGAAGCGATGCGCGTTGACCGTGAACTCAGCCATCGGATTCCTTCAGTTCTCCACGATTCCCCGCGCCTACAGCGCGAACTGCCCGGACGTCTGCTGGATTTTGACGATCACGAACTCCGCCGGCCGGACCGGTGCGATGCCGACGAGGACGTTGACGATGCCGTTCTCGATGTCCTCGGCGGTCGTCGTGTCGCTGTCGCACTTGACGAAGTACGCCTCGCGCGGGGTGCCGCCCTTGAAGGCGCCCTGACGGAAGAGGGTGTGCAGATACGAGGAGGCGGCGAGCCGGATCTGCTGCCACAGGTTCTCGTCGTTGGGCTCGAACACCACCCACTGCAGGCCGCGCTGGAGGCTCTCCTCCACATGGAGGGCGAGCCGGCGCACCGGCACGTACTTCCACTCGCTGTCGAGCGCGTCCGAGCCCTCCAGCGTGCGCGCGCCCCAGACGACCGGGCCGGTCACCGGGAAGGTGCGCAGGCAGTTGACGCCGAGCGGGTTGAGCAGGCCGGTCTCGCGGTCCGTCAGGTTGACGGTGAGCGAGTGCACGCCCGCGAGCCGCGCCTCGGTGCCGGCCGGGGCCTTCCACACCCCGCGCTCGGAGTCGGTGCGCGCGATGACGCCGGCGACCGCTCCGGACGGCGGGAAGGAGCGCAGCCGGCCCGTGAGCGGGTCGGTGAGCTGCAGGTGCGGGAAGTACAGGCCCGCGTGGTTGCCGCGCACCGCGTCGAAGGCGGCGAGCCCGGCGCGCGCGGTGTCGACGTTTGCCCAGGTGCTCGGCGCGTCGACCAGCAGGAAGATCCGCCGCTCGGCGCACAGCCGCTGGGCGGCCGAGATGACCGTGAGGGCGTCCTCGGTCTTCTCGTACGCGGCGAGCTCGGGCAGCGCCAGCAGGTTGACGTCGGCGACGCCGCGCAGCGCCTGGATGCCGGTCTTGTCGCCCTCGCTGCCGATGAGGTCGCGCGGTCCGGGTGCCTCGCCGTCCTCGCCGCCCTCCAGCGGGAAGACCGGCGGGTTGACGGAGGCCTCCAGACCGAGGTCGTTGGCGCACTCACCGAGGAAGCGAACGACGTCCTCGGGGTCGGTGGAGCCGGCGACGACCTGGATACGGCGGCCGAAGGCGGTGACCTCGGCGCCGGCGAAGGCGTGCTTGCCGGGCGCGTCGGGCAGGGCGCGCAGCTTGCGCTCCAGGAGCAGCGCCAACTCGGCGACGCTGCACGGCGCTTCACCGTCGCAGTCGGGGTCGTAGAGCGTGAACTCGCGCTCCACCTCGCCGATCTTGACGGTCAGGTCGACCGCCAGGTTCGGGAGTTCGTCGCCGAAGGGCTTGGAGACGGTGCCCGACGGGTCGGGGCGGCCCTCGCCGACGACCTCGACGCGGATCAGCTTCGAGGCCGCGTTGATCACGGTCTGCGCGTAGCGGCCGTTCGCGGCGTCCATGGACAGGCCGGTGAAGCTCTCCCGGGCGTCGCCCTTGGCGTCGTAGACCCTGAGGTTGAAGGTTTCGTCGGGGCACGTCGTGTCGTGGTCGACGGCGACGCGCAGGCCGTTGCCCCAGAGGCCGGGTTCCTTGGCGTGCACCTCGAGGACCGGGCCCTCGCTGTGGCCCTCGGTGGACTTGAGGGTGACGCAGGCGGCCTTGCCACTGCCGGCCTTGGCGACTCGGACGATCACCGCGATGGTGCCGCCGTTGCCGAAGAACTGGTGGACTGCGTAGCCGACGGCGCTCTGTGCGCTCAGGCCGCCGAAGCGGCGCTCGAACTCCGCGAAGCTGGTGACGCGTACCGGCTCGTTGAGCGGACCGCGTCGGGTGTGGCCCACAAAGGCGGTCACGGACGTGGTCAAGGTCGAGATCGTACGGGTGCTGCTGGGAAGCTCTTCGACGTAGACGCCGGGATACGTCGGCTTGGCGGCGCTCACCGCGCTCATCGGCTTTCCCCCTCCTTTATCCCTGTCTCGGGCACCGGGACATGGGCACCAAGAGACGGCAGGGGGAAGTGGTGGACGGGTGCGCGAACAGCGCCCATGGTCAATGGCGGCGGCAGGCGCACCGCATCAGTTTCCCCCGTCGGTACCCCGGACTTGTCGGCCGTCCGGGCCAAGCAACGCGCTTGTGACTCCTGATGCTCAAGTGCTCAATCCACCTTGGTGCGTTCGAAGTTGACCGAGCAAGGCGCCTTCAGGCCACCCCGCGAGGGGGTTTGGTGAAGGCGCCCTCCCGGCATCCGCACATCGTGCCTGCGCGCCCCGGCCAGGTGGTTCACAGGTTCTGCACACCGGGTGCCGTCACGGGACGCCGGACGGGCCCAGCCCCGTAGGGAGCGCCCGCACACCCGACGTTCGACTGGTCGTACGTACGTGCGACCTCCTCGAGTCGCACACAACCCTCGGTGGCTGGTTTTCCCGGGGTGACCCGAAACCGCCCCACGGAGAGCCTCCGTCAGAGGTCCGGCGAGATCCGGCAACCATGTCTTGACATACGACGGGAGCGATTCATAGCTTGATTGATCATCTAGGTGCGTGAAGTGAGTTCACGTACATGCACATGAACCACGGCCTGGAGGCGGTCCGCGCATGAGCAGCACCGACGGCACCCGGATCCGCGAGCTGATCGTCACCCCGATCGCCTTCCGCGACCCGCCCCTGCTCAACTCCAACGGCGTCCACGAGCCCCTCGCCCTGCGCGTCATCCTCCAACTCGTCCTGGAGGACGGCACGGTGGGCCTCGGCGAATCCCCGGGCGGCGCCGCCCGTCTGGAGCGACTGCGGGCGGCCGCGAAGGTGGTCGTCGGCATGGACGTCTTCGACACGACGGCCGTGACGGCCGCGGTCGACGCAGCGCTGCTGCCCACCGTGCCCAGTTCCCACGAACGCGGCTGGACCACCTCGGCGGTGGAGGTCGCCTGCCTCGACGCCCAGGGCAGGCTGCTCGGCCGTCCGGTCAGCGATCTGCTCGGCGGCAGGGTCCGGGACTCGGTGCCCTTCGCCGCGTACCTCTTCTACAAGTGGGCGCAACACCCCGCCCTCGACGGCCGCCCGGCGGTCGGCGACGACTGGGGTGAGGCGCTCGATCCCGCCGGGATCGTCGAGCAGGCCCGGCTGATGCAACAGCGGTACGGCTTCCGTTCGTTCAAGCTCAAGGGCGGCGTCTTCCCGCCGGACGAGGCGATCGCGGCGATCAGGGCGCTGGCGGAGGCCTTCCCCGGCCTGCCGTTGCGCCTGGACCCCAACACGGCCTGGACGGTGGAGACTTCGCGGTACGTGGCACGCGAGCTGGACGGCGTACTGGAGTACCTGGAGGACCCGACCGCGACCATCCCCGGCATGGCCGAGGTCGCGAACGACGCGCCGCTCCCTCTTGCCACCAACATGTGTGTGATCGCCTGGGAGCATCTGAAGCCGGCGATCGAGCAGAACGCGATCCAAGTCCTGCTGACCGACCACCACTACTGGGGCGGACTGCGCCGCACCCGTGAACTGGCCGCCGTCTGCGAGGCGTTCGGCATCGCCCTGTCGATGCACTCCAACTCGCACCTGGGCATCAGCCTCGCGGCCCTGACCCATGTGGCGTCGGCCATTCCCGGCCTCGACCACTCCTGCGACACGCACTACCCGTGGAACTCGGCCGACGACGTGATCGTCCCCGGCGTCCTGGAGCTGCGCGACGGGGCGGTCGAGGTCCCCACCGGACCCGGCCTGGGGGTGGACCTCGACCACGACGCCCTCGACCGGCTGCACCGGCTGTACGTCGACTCGGGGGTGCGCTCCCGTGACGACACCGGCTACATGCGGCGGATCCACCCGGAGTACGAACTGCGACTGCCGCGCTGGTGACCTCGACGCGGTGCCGGACGCCGGCCGCGGCGAGGACCTTGGCGTCCCGAGCGATCGGGCTCCATCGCAGCCATGGCCCCGCACGGGCAACGCCGCTACCGTGATCGACCGGCTTCCGCGCGGGCGAAGGAGTGAGGGTGGGCGCAGACGGGTCGACGGCCGTGTTGGTAACCGGTGGCAGCGGGTTCGTCGGCAGTCATCTGGTGAAGCGGCTGCTGGAGCGCGGTCATCGGGTGCACGCCACCGTACGGAGCTCGGCGGCCACGGCCAAAGTGCGGCCGCTGCGGGAGATGCAGGAGGCGCACCCCGGGCAACTGTCGCTGTTCGAGGCGGACCTGCTGGCCGAGGGTTCCTTCGACGAGGCGATGACGGCGTGCCGGACCGTGTTCCATGTGGCGTCGCCGTTCCGTATGCCGGAGAAGATCAAGGACGGGCGCCGGGACATGGTCGACCCGGCCCTGCTCGGCACGCGCAATGTGCTGGCGGCCATCGAGCGGACGCCCACGGTGGACAGGCTCGTCCTGACCTCGACCGTGGGCGCGATCTTCGGCGACTACGCGGACGTCCTGGAGATGGACGACGGGGTGCTGTCGGAGCGGTACTTCAACACCACCAGCACGGTGGAGAACAATCCGTACCACTACGCGAAGACGGTCGCCGAACGCGCCGCGTGGGACGCGGAGGCCGCGCAGGGGCGTTGGCGCATGGTGTCGGTCAACCCCGGCCTGATCCTGGGTCCGTCCCTCACGCCCACCTCGGAGTCGGGCAGTCTGTTCCTGCTCCAGGAGCTGTTCAACGGCTACTTCTTCTACGGCGCACCGGACTTCAGCTTCACCACGGCGGACGTGCGGGAGGTGGCCGACGCGCACATCGCGGCGGCCGAGAACCCGGACGCGAAGGGCCGTTACATCGTGGCGTCCGAGACCATGACGTCGTTCCACGAGATGTCCCGCATCCTGCGGACCCGATACCCCCGCGATCTCCGCCTCCCGCGCACCGCGCTCCCGCACTGGCCGGTGCGCGTCCTGGGTCCGGCCTTCGGACTGAGCCAGGATTACATCCGCAAACACCTTGGCATCCGGTTCCGGGTGGACAACAGCCGCAGTGTGAGCGAACTGGGCATCACCTACCGCCCGATCGAGGAAACGGTCCTGGATCACTACGAAGCGTGGCGACGTAGACGCACCGCGCAGTAAATCGGGCTCCCGCTCCGCGCAAGCGTCGAAGGTCACAGAAACGTATCGGACATTTAACGCCTCAACCTTCACGGGAGGCGCACAAGTTGGCTAGGTTACGGCTCAGACCGCACGACGATCTCCGGCGAACCCCGCCGGGACGCGCGGCTTCCGCCGAGTCCGGTGCGCCCGCAGGGTTCACTGGAGCCGGGGACCCAACCGAACTTGGGGTGAATCGGCCAACTGCCCCTCGGGGCACAGGCCGTAGGGCACACCTTCCGGAACAACCGCCCGAACCCTCCCCCAGAGCCTGAACGGCCTGGGGGTACCCCCACCGCTAACTCGGTAGGCGGATCAGGAAGGAGTACGTCGCCCATGGCGCCGGAAGGCACCGCGCGGCCGGGGGCTCTCAGCCTCCCCGGCATGCGCAACTCCGCACTCGCGTCAGCGGCCCTCACGTCGGTGGCCCTGCTCGGCCAGACGGCGGGCGCCACCCCCTCGGCGGCGGACGAGACGCCCAGCCGTGAAGAGGTCGGCCGACGCATCAGCTCGCTCTACGACCGGGCCGAGACCGACTCGGGGACCTTCAACGCCACCCGCGCGGCGTCGACGGGACCGCGCAAGCGCGCCGCCCGGCCGGCGGACTTCGGATCCTCGCCCGCCGCAGCGCCCCGGGCCGGCGAGAGCAGGGGCGGCGACCCCGCACTCGACAGCGTCACCCGGCAGTGGTTCGACGTCGCACGCGCAAAGCTGGGTCCGACCGTGCCGGCGGTGCTGCCGAGCGACCGGACGCCGGACCGGCCCGCCCCGCAGCGGCCTCCGCGCGAGCTGGACGGCCCCGACCGGGCGCGGGACTCCTCCGGCCGCCCGGCGCTGGAACTCACGGCCGGGCCGGCCGCCGAGTCGACGTCCGCTCGGGCCATCGGCGCGGCTCCCCTCGCGGAGCTCACCGCCGGCCCGATCGCCGCCCTGCCGCCCGCCCCGCCGGCACCGGGAGCGGACCTTCAGGCCACCCAGGTCATCCCGCCCGTCCTCGCTCTCCCGGCCGGAAACGCCCCGGACACGGCCTGGGACACCGCACCGGCGGCCGAGCCGCAGCAGCGCTCCGCACTGCGGACGACCAAGGAGCAGAACCAGCGCAAGCTGGACCGGGCCCGGCAGTTGCTGTCCACCTACCTCGCGCGGCAGAACGATCCGCTCACGGCGCCGCTGGTCCTGCCCGCGGCTGACAACTGGAGCGCGACGCCGGATCCGATCCAGCCCTCACCCGAGGCACAGTGGCAGGCACTGCAAGCGCAGTCGGCCGCCGACCTCACCACGGTCCCGCCCGGCGCCACGGCCTGGCCCGCGGCCGCGCCGGCCCCCATCGCCGACGTCCTCGCGCTCCCGGTCACGGACCAGACCCTCGGCGCCTACCCCGCCCTCACCTCGACGGGGCCGCAGGACACCCGGTCCATCCGCGCCCTGGAGTTCGCCCGCGCCCAACTCGGCAAGCCCTGCGTCTCGGGCACGACCGGCCCGGAGGCATACGACGGCCCCGGCCTCACCCAGGCAGCCTGGAAGGCCGCCGGCATCAGCCTCCCGCGCACGGCTCAGGAGCAGGCGATCGCCGGCCAGGGGGTCGCCCTGACCCGTCTGGAGCCCGGTGACCTGGTGCTCTTCCATGCCGGGCACGTCGGTATCTACTCCGGGAACGGCATGATGATCCACGCCCCGGGGCCGGGGGCCATCATCCGCGAGGAGTCGATCCACTACGCCGGCGAGGCGGCGATCCACAGCGCGATACGCCCCGCCTGAGCGGTCGACCGGCCATCACCACCCCGTCTCCTTCGAGGCGGGGTGGTCGTGCGTTGCCCGTATCCACCAGCACCTGGACATCGGCCAGGGCGAGATCGACTGGGACGCCTTCTTCGGCACGCTGCGCGAACTGAACGTCGACGGCGTCGCCACGGCCTGCGTCTTCGCCTGGGAGGAACGGGCCGAGGAATCCTCGGCGTTCATGCTGGACCGCATCCGCAAGGAACTGGCCGCGTAGGCCGCAGGGCAGTTCAGGCGGCCTTCAGCGCGAGCGGCAGGGTGCTGAGGCAGCTGTGGAGGGGGCGACGCTCCCTCAAGTGGTGCCACACGGCGGACAGATCGCTCTCGGCGCGCAGCCGCGGATCGGCCAGATTCAGCGTGTCGATCTCCTCCGGAGCGATCGTCCGCCGCGTGGTCATCGCGTCTTCCTCCCCGTCCCGCCGTTGCCCGTATGTCCCTGGCCCGACCCAACGTAGTGCGGGCCGGCTCACCCGCCGCGGCGTTCCGCCCCGCGCTGCGCCAGCCACAGGGCGACCGTCTCCGCGATGGGCTGCCCGGTCTCCAGCTCGACGAAGCCGAACTGGCCGCTCTGGTTGCACTCCAGGAACCACCAGATGCCGTCCTCGTCCTCGGCGAAGTCGAAGGCGGCGTACGCCAGTCCGGCCAGAGTGACGTACTCGTGCACCGACTTGCCGATGCGGTCCGGGACCGGAACCGGTTCCCAGCCGTGCCCGGTGTCGCCGTAGCGGCCGTCGACCTGGTCGGGTTCGGCGGCCTTGCGTGCGGCGAACAGCCGGGGACCCACGCTGGTGAGGCGGATGTCGGCCCGTTTGCGGACGTACCGCTGGAGCAGCGCGGGCCCGGCCGCGACGGCCGAGAAGTCCGCGTCGGGGCCGACGAGGGTGGTGGGCAGGGCCAGCGCCGGCTCACCGGGCGGCGGCCCCGAGGCGGACTTCACCACGACGTCCCGGTACTCCTCGGCGAACTCCCGCGCCAGCCGGGGTGCCGTGGTGAAGACCGTCGGCGGCACGGCGAAGCCGCTGACGTGGGCGACCCGCAGCTGCCAGGGCTTCAGCCGGGCCTGGTCGGCGTTGCGCGGATGGTTCATCCACCGTGCGGTGGCGGAGTAGAGCATCCCGTACAGCGCCTGCCGGGTCTCGGCGGTCAGCCAAGGTGAGGGCTCGGCCGCGTGCGCGGCCGGTTCGCCGGGCCTGCGCACCCAGATGGAGCGCAGACCGCCCATGCTGAGCACGTGTCCGTTGACCGACAGGTGGCCGTCGAAGTCGCCGTGGGCGTAGTCGGCGGACAGCACGGCCTTGCCCGGCAGGTCGGCGGGGTCCAGGCGCATCACGGGCGTTCCCGTCCCGTGCAGCCTGGCCACCACCATGTCGGCGGTCACGTCCTCCTCGGACGTGAGGATCAGAACCGTCATGCGCGGCCCGGTCCGTCAGTCGTCGAAGTGGGTCGCGGACCCGGCGGTGGACGTCGTCGTGCCGGCCGCGAGCATCAGGTCCGGGTCACTGACGGCGGGGCGTCCGTCGGGAAGAACGTTCAGTTGCCTGGCCGCGTCGAAGTGATAGGGGATCACCGCGCTCGGAAGCCCCCTGGATATCGCGTAGTTGAGAGTGAACGGTCGCACTCGAAGCCTCCACGGTCGTTGTCTGAGTTACCGTCCTTTACGCGTCACTTGCGTAAGGAATTCATCACTTTCCGCCACATCAGGGTGAACGTGGTCACACATCAAGGGCACCAGCCGCTTGCACGGTCCCCACAAGTCACTCATCGGACGCGGCGCGAGAACTGTCACCGGTGACTGGGCGAGCGGTGCCCGGTGGGCCCCCTCAGGCCTCCGCGGCGTCCGAGCGCAGTGCGCGGAGCAAGGGCGGGGCGGCCTGGGTCAGTTGGGTGATCTGATCGTCGATCAGCCCGATGCCTGCGTCGAGCGCCTGCATGCCCGGCGTCGCGCCGAATCCGGCGAACTCCCGCCAGGTGATGACCGGCTGGTGCTCCCGTAAGGCCTCGTACGCCATGGCGGCGCCGGATGTGTCGTTCCGTGTGCTGGACCGATCGCCCCCTCGACCGGTCCAGCCACGCCCGGAGGTCAGCGGAACGCGCGCTTGTCGGCGTGCAGTCGCTCCGCGAGCCGGATGGTGATGAACTCGTTGTCGTCCGCCTGGCCGGCCGTACGGCCCGAGGAGAACGGGAAGTTGTTGTCGTTCAGGACGGCCAGCGTCCGGTCGTCGACGAGGTTCACGTCCTCGATCGTCTGGAAGGGGAAGCGGAAGGTCTCCCCGAAGCCGCCGAGCCCCTTGGGGTTGGCGATGTCCAGCAGGTCGGCGACCAGTGTCTTGTCCATCAGCCCGTCGCCGTTGCGGTCCCGGGTGTCGGCGAGGTAGATCCGCTTGAACTTGGCCGTGTCGCCCTGCCCGCCATCGCGCTCGATGACCAGGAACCGGTGCCGGTCGACGGCGATGGCGTCCCCGATGGCGTTCGCGGTCGACTCCAGGCGGTAGACGAACCGCTTCCCGGTGTACGCGCGCATGCGCAGGTCGAACTCGCTGAACCGCAGATCGCCGGGGGTGTCCCCGTTCACGGTGCCTTCGAGGAGCGGGTAGAGACGGCGGCCGTCCACGGAGCGGACCAGGCCCTCGAAACCCTTGCTGCTCGCTATGTTCGGCTGGGCGCCGTCCAGGTACGGGTTCTCCGGCGCCTTCACCCCGTCGAGCGCGATGGGAGCCTCCAGGAGGCGGCCCTTGGCGGAGAAGTGCAGCAGCCAGGGGCCGAACTCGTCGCCCAGCCAGTACGTCCCATCGGGCATCCGCTGGATCGACTCGACGTCGAAGTCGGCGCCGGTGAGCACCCGGTCGGCCCGCGTCAGCGGGAACGACACGTGGCGGTCGGGGTCGCTCAGGTTGAACCCGCCGAGCACCTTGACCTCGCCGGTCCGCGTGTCCGGCTTGATGCGGTGGACGCGCAGCTGGAAGTCGGCGCTGTTGGCCTTGTTGCCGTAGCCGTTGTCCGACAGCACGTCGAAGGTGCCGTCACGCCGGTTCACGACACCGCTGAAGCCCTGCACCGGCTGGTGCGCGAACGGCGCCGCGATTCCGTTGAAGGGGCCCGCACCGATGGCGGAGCCGGACGGCTCGCTGCCCGGCACGAACGTCTCGGCGGGCAGCGACGCGAAGCCGGTCAGCGTGGCCCGGCCGAAGTCCTGCCCACCGCGGTCGGCCACGGCGGGGGACGCGAGGCCGACGGTCAGCACCGCGGCACTGACCATGATCGTAATTCTTCTCATGGCGCGCACAGTAAGAGCGCCGGGTGACGGGTGTGCCAACGACAGACGTCGAGTCAGGGAGTCGGCATCCCGCCGCCCTGCAGCCGCTCCAGGTCCGAAGGGCGGACCTGGATGACGAGCAGGGCGATCACCGCGGCGATCCCGGTGAAGATCGCGGCCGCGATGAAGGCGGCGGAGACGCCCGAGGTGAGGATCTCGTCGGCGTACTGCGCCGGGAGCTGCCCGGTACGTTCGAAGCGCAGCCGTTCCAGCGGGGTCGCCTGGGACAGGAACGCGGGGATCTGTTTGTCGGCCTCGTTGTTGCTGGCCGTACCGAACGTCGTGACCAGGATGGACAGCCCGAGGGAACCGCCCACCTGCTGTGTGGCGTTGAGCAGCCCGGAGGCGGCGCCCGTCTCCTGGACGGTCACGTTGGACAGCGCCATCAGGGTCAGGGACACGAACTCCATGCCCATGCCGAGGCTGAAGACGAGCATGGGCCCGAGGATGCTGCCGAGGTAGGTGGAGTCGACATCGGTCAGGGTCAGCCAGGACAGGCCTCCGGCTGCGAGGATCGCGCCCGTCACCATGAACGGCTTGGGCCCGTACCTCGGCAGGAGCTGAGAGGCGATCCCCGCGCCCACCGCGATCACGGCGCTCACCGGCAGGAAGGCCAGTCCGGCCTCCAGCGGGCTGAAGTCGAGCACGTCCTGCACGAAGAGCGTGAGGAAGAAGAACATGCCGAAGATCGCTGCGGCCAGGCTCAGCATGATGCCGTACGTGCCCGCACGGTTGCGGTCGGCGAACATGTGCAGGGGCGTGATCGGTTGTCTGGAGCGCTGCTCGACCAGGACGAACAGGATCAGGAAGACGACGGCCGCCCCGAACGAGCCCAGGGTGAGCGGGTCCCGCCAGCCGTCCTGTGCGGCCCGGATGAACCCGTACACCAGCAGCACCATGCCGATGGTGGAGGTCATCGCGCCCGCTATGTCGAAGCGCCCGGGGTGGCGCTCGGACTCCCGGATCCAGCGCGGCGTGGCGAGCACGATGAGCAGCCCTATGGGCACGTTGACGAACAGCACCCAGCGCCAGTTCAGCCACTCGACCAGGATGCCGCCCATCAGCAGCCCGATCGCGCCGCCGCCCGCGGAGACCGCGGCGAAGACGCCGAACGCCCGGTTGCGTTCGGGCCCTTCACGGAAGGTGGTGCTGATCAGGGCGAGGGAGGTCGGGGACGCGATGGCGCCGCCGACACCCTGCAGGGCGCGGGCGGCCAGGAGTTGCCAGGAGTTCTGGGACAGTCCGCCGAGCAACGAGGCGAGGACGAAGAGCAGGACGCCGAAGACGAACACCCGCCGTCTGCCGAGGATGTCGCCCATCCGGCCGCCGAGCAGCAGCAGCCCGCCGAAGGTGAGCGTGTAGGCGTTGACCACCCAGGACAGGCTCGTGGTGGAGAAGTCGAGCGAGCTCTGGATGTCCGGCAGGGCGATGTTCACGATGGTGATGTCGAGCACCACCATCAGCTGACAGGACGCGATGACGAACAGCGCCATACCGCTGCCACGGCCCTGACCCCGCTCCGTCTCCTGCGGGGTGGTCCGTGCTTCGGGTGTCGGCTCGGGATTGCTCATGGCATCACGCCGTGGCGGGGGTTCGGTGGCTGGTTCCCGCCACCATTCGACGGTACGCCGGTGCCGGACGGGCCTCCAGTCGATCACGGAGCCGCGAGCTGCCGCGGCTGTTCGGCGCCGGGAAGCCGTGCGCGGCGCAGGGTCAGCGACCGCCGCGGATCAGGCCCGTGAGATAGCGCCACAGCGACCAACGCTGCCGGGCGGACAGCGGGGCGAGTTCCGTGGGAGCCCTACCCCAGGCGACATTCCCGGGTGAACGACGGGGCGAGGGAGGTCAGCCGGCGGTCGGCGGGATGTTCTGGTTGGCGTGGAAGAAGTTGTCCGGGTCGTAGGTGTGCTTGGTCGCGGCGAGCCGGTCGTAGTGGCCACGGTAGGTGGCCCGGACGCGGTCCGTACTCTCCCCCTCGCCGATGAAGTTGATGTAGGAGCCGCCCATGGAGTGCGGGTGCAGATCGCTCCAGTAGTCGACGCTCCACTGCCGGATCAGTTCGGCGTTGGCGGGGTCGGGGTCGATCCCGGCGATCACCCCGGACCACGTCGCGTCACGGTAGGCCCAGGCCGTGTCGTCGGCGGCGAGCTCGTGGGCGGCGGCGTCCACGGGGTAGAGGTGCATCAGGGACAGCTCGGTGGGGAGGTTCTCGCCGTACTTGTGGTGCACGTCGATCGAGGCGTCGGAGATCGTGTCGAAGAAGTCGCCGCGCCAGTACCACTGGTAGCCCTTCGGGATCAACTCGTCGAACATGCCCTGCAGGGCGGGGTAGGGCATGGGCGTGGTGAAGTGGAAGGCGGACGGCGCCGGTTCGTTCACCGGGGCCAGCGCCTGTTCCAGGCGGTCGCCCGCCAGGTCGCCGGTGTAGCACCAGACGACGCCGCACATCTTCTGCCCGTGGATCGGTTCGGGGAACGGCGGTCCGGGCGGGATGGTGAACAGGGTGAAGAAGCCGTTGAGGTCCCGCGGCGCGGCGGGCAGGAACTCCCGGTACCAGCGCAGCACTTCCGGGGTGCGGTCGACCGGCCACACCGTCACCGCGACGCCGACCGTGCCCACCGGGTGCAGCCGGAAGGTGAACGAGGTGACGACGCCGAAGTTGCCGCCGCCGCCCCGCAGCGCCCAGAACAGCTCGGGGTGCTCGTCCTCGGAGGCGGTGACGAAGCTCCCGTCGGCGAGGACGACGTCGGCGGACAGCAGGCTGTCGATGGTCAGTCCGTACTTGCGGGTCAGATGACCATGGCCGCCACCGAGGGTGAGGCCGCCGACGCCGGTCATCGAGATGATGCCGGCGGGCACGCCCAGGTCGAAGGTGTGGGCCGCGTGGTCCAGGTCGCCCAGCTGGGCTCCGCCGGCCACCTGCGCGGTCATCGTGCCCGGGTCCACGCGCACCCCGCGCATCGTCGACAGGTCGAGGGCGAGCGCGTCGTCGACCAGGCACAGACCGGGGCCGCTGTGGCCGCCGCCGCGCACCGTGAGCTCCGCTCCGGTGTCCCTGGCGACGGAGATCACGGTCCGTACGTCCGCCACGTCCACGCACTGCGCGATGGCCGCGGGGCGCCGGTCGATCATGGCGTTGTAGATGCTGCGGGCCTCGTCGTAGCCGGGGTCGCTCGGCGTGATGACGGGGCCGCGCAGTGCCTCACGCAGGCCTTGAAGTGCTGTTCCGTTGATGCCGCCCATGGCCGGCTCCCTCAGTGTGAAGACGGTGAGCCGCGGACGGATGACGGCGCATGACGTCCGGGCGGGATTGCGGGCGTGGTGCGCGGTTCCGTTCGCACCTCGTATCGATCTGTCGACGTGTCGATGTCGGCAGGACGGACCCGCCCCGCCGTGTTCCAGTCTTCACCTCCGCCCGGTCGGCCGCACGTCGGCGGGAAGAGGGCGCCTGGTCGGCCTCGTGTCAGGCCAACTCCTCGGCGGGCTTCGCCCCCTGGTCGCGCAACCATGCGACCAGCGTGAGGTGCCCCTCGCGGTGGGCGGCGTCCAGTGCGGTCAGCCCGTCGTAGCCGATCCAGTTGACGTCACCGCCCCGTCGCAGCAGGTGGTCGGCCATCGCGCGCTGCCCGCCGTGGCAGGCGCACCACAGCGCTGCGGTGACGTCCTCGGCGGTGGGCTGCTCGGTGCCGGACGTGAAGCAGGCGGCGACGCGGTCGGCCTCGCCGAGGGCGGCGGCCTGCCACAGGGTGGTGCGCGCGCCTCGTTCCACCAGGCGCCGTGCGCACTTCCACTGTCCGAAGGCCACCGCGTCCGCGAGTGGGGTGCCGTCGCCGATCACGCCGCCGTCGGCCTCGATGTCCGCGCCCCGGTCGAGCAGGGCGTCGAGGACGGGCACGTCGTCGCAGCTCGCCGCCCAGTGCAGCGGCGTCTCACGGTGCGCGCCGGTGAACCGGGCGTTCACATCCGCGCCCGCGGCGACCAGCGCGCTCACCGTCCGGGCGCCGTCGGGCAGGTGGCCCGGCCAGTCGGTCGCGATGTGCAGCAGGGTCCGCGCGGTCGTCTCGTTGCCCACGCGTGCCGTGGCCAGCCCCGGATGCGCGGTGAGCAGCTCCTCCAACGCCGCCACGTCGCCGGTCCGGATCGCCTCCACGACGGCACGGGCCCGCGGAGCGGTCGGGTCGATCAGCATCGAGCCACCTCCCAGGTCCCCACCTGGATAACGCGCCCCACTGACAACGCCCGACGTGATCGTGCTCCGCGCACGGTGAATCCCGGCGCCTTACCGCTCGAAGTGGCTCGGCCGGCCGTCGCGGTGGACCAGGCGGCCGAGTCGCTCGGCCCGCGCGCGTGGCATGAGGGTCCAACCGCCACCCGGCTCCCGCAGGGCGGCCGAGTGCCAGGGGGTGGTCCAGACGTCCGGGGCGTCGAGGAGGCGGATGCCGAACTTGGCGGCGCCGATCGGCTGTGGGTGGATCGACAGACGTACAGCGCCGGGGTGGCGGTCGGCGATCAGCGCGCCCCAGGCCCGGCTGCGCTGGATGACGCCGTACGCCCGTCTGCGGCACTCGCGTTGGAGCGCGGAGCGGGTGCCGGTGAAGCCGGCGGTGTCCTCGACGAGGAAGCGGGTGATGCCCCGGTACAGGGCGAGGGTGGGGGCGTCGGTGCGGACCTCGGCACGCAGGGCGTCCAGGGCGGGGGCGTGGCGGTCGTGGACGTGGGCGCGTTTCATGTCGTGCGGAAGGTCGCCGAGGATGTCGCGCAGGTCGAGGACGGACAGATGAGTCAGGTCCGACTCCCGTATGAGCGCGCGCAGTTCGTCCGCGTAGGCGTCGATGTGGTGGTCGGGGACGTGGATCAGGTCGGCGAAGACATGGCCGTCGGAGCAGATCACGACGCGGGCGCCGGGCGGATGGATCCGCTCGATCCTCGTGCACAGCGTGTCGAGGAAGGTCAGCGAGAGGCGTTCGCCCATGTCGGGGAGGTGGCCCAGGGTCTTGGCCGGATTGGGTGACTTGCAGGGGAAGCCGGGCAGGGTGAAGACGATGGGGGTGCCCTCGCGGACGAAGTCGGAGATCCGGCGCAGCTGACGCGGGAAGGCCTCGGCGGAGGCGTGGTCGTGGTCAGTCGTGCGGTGGTGCGGCAGGAGCAGGTTCAGGATCCGGGTGGCCGTGGCTGTGGGGAGGGTGTCCGGTGCGGTCGTCAGCAGCATGTCGTTCCTCCAGGGCATGCGGGCATGGCGCCTCGGCGGTCCGGGCGCTGTCGTTCGGGTGGGGGATCAGCCGTGGGCCGGCTTCACAGCCGCCGGTCGTATCCGACGGGCAGCCGGTGTGTGCCGCGGCCCAGGACGGACGGGATCCACTCGATGTCCTCGTCCCTGATCGCAAGGCGCAGGCCGGGCAGCCGGGCGAGCAGCGTGCCGAGGGCGATCCGCAGTTCGGCGCGGGCGAGGGCGGCGCCGGGGCAGAAGTGGATGCCGTGGCCGAAGGCGAGGTGGGGGTTGGGGCTGCGGTCGAGGTCGAGGGTGTCGGGGTCGGGGAAGCGGCGCGGGTCGCGGTTGGCGGCGCACAGGGAGACGATCACGGAGTCGCCGGCGGGGATCTCGGTGCCGTGCAGATCGCTGTCCCGGTCGAAGAAGCGCCAGGTGGTCAGCTCGAAGGCGCTGTCGTGGCGCAGGAGTTCCTCGACCGCGCGGGGCATCAGACCGGGATCGTCGCGCAGCCGGGCGAGCCGGCCGGGGTGGCGGAGCAGGGCGATCAGCGCTGTCGTGATCTGGTTCGTGACCGGCTCCTGACCCGCGACCAGCAGCTGGAAGATCATCGAGTCCAGCTCCTCCTGGGCCAGTTCGCCCCGGTCGCGGGCCCCGACGAGACGGCCGAGCAGGTCGTCGTCCCCGTGCTCCCGCTTGTGGGCGACGACCTCGGCGATATAGCTCTCCAGACCGTGCAGGCGTGCCTCGTACAGCGGTCGTCCGGGGTCCGTCGGCCCGACCGGCTGGACGACCTTGCCCCAGTCGCGGTCGAAGCGCGCGGCCAGCTCTCCCGGCAGCCCGATGACTTCGGCGAGGACCTGGAAGGGGAAGAGGGCGGCGAAAGCGGCGACGAGGTCGGCGGGTCCGCACTCCGGGAGGGCATCGACCAGGCGGTCGGCCAACTCCTGGAATCGGGGCCCCAGTCGCTCGATCCGGCGGGGCGTGAACGCGTCCGTCACGAAGCGCCGCAGATGCGTGTGGATCGGCGGGTCCTGGTGGAGGAGATGGACCTGGAGCCGGGAATGCTGCGGCTCGGGCATGATCGAGGCGCGGGCGCGCCAGCCGTCGTTGCCCCGGTCGTGGTTCTTGCCGAGGCGGTCGTCGTTCAGGGCGGCGTGGGCGGCTTCGTAGCCGGTGACGAGCCAGGCCCGTACGCCACTGGGGAAAAGGACGCGGTGGACCGGCCCGGCCTCGCGCATCCGCTCGTACAGCGGATAGGGGTCGGCCTTGTACGGGCAGCCCATGAGCGGCACCGGGTCGGGGAGCGGCTCCGGGTCCACGGCCGGAAGGGGTTCCTGGAGGGTCATGCGCGGGCTCCTCAGAGGGCGAGTTCGGGCTTGTGGTGGTCCAGCCACAGGGCGAGGTCCACGACGCGTTCGAGGCGCAGGCGGTGGCCCCACTCCAGCCGCTCGGGCGGGGTGTCGAGGCAGGGTTTGACGCGGGTCTCGTCGGCGAGCGCCCGGACCTGCTCGACGGCGAGGGCGTCGCGGGCCAGGTCCTGCAGGCCGCGGTTGTAGTCGGGGTGGTGGGTGGCCGGGTAGTGGTTCTTGGGGCGCCGCAGCACCGAGTCGGGTGCCAGCCCCGATGCGGCGGCCCTCAGCAGACTCTTCTCCCGGCCGTCGAAGCTCTGCAGCGCCCAGGGGGCCTCGAAGGCGTACTGGACGAGCCGGTGGTCGCAGTACGGGACGCGGACCTCCAGTCCCCGGGCCATGCTCAACCGGTCCTTGCGGTGCAGGAGTTGACGCAGCCAGCGGGTCAGGGACAGGTGCTGCATCTCGCGCTGCCGGTGCTCGGCGGCGCTCTCGCCGTCGAGGTGGGGTACGGCGGCCAGGGCGCTGCGGTAGGTGTCGGCGCGGAACTCGCCGATGTTCAGGTCGAGTTCGGGGTTGAGGGGCATCGCGGCCTCGTCGCCGGTGACCAGCAGCCAGGGGAAGGTATCGGCCGCGAGGGCCTTGGGGCTGTGGAACCAGGGGTAGCCCCCGAAGACCTCGTCGGCGGCCTCGCCGGACAGGGCGACCGTGGAGTGCCGCCGTATCTCCCCGAACAGCAGGTACAGCGAGGTGTCCATGTCGCCGACGCCGATCGGCGAGTCACGGGCCACGACGACGGCCCTGCGGTGCTCGGGGTCGAGCAGCGCACGCGGGTCGAGTACGACCGTGCTGTGGTCGGTGCCGATGAACGCGCCCGCCTCGACGGCGTAGGGGGTGTCGTGGCCGGTGCGCAGGACGTCACCGGTGAAGTGCTCGGCCTGGTCGCTGTAGTCGACGGCGTAGGAGCGGATCCGGGCGTCCGGGCCCTCGCGCAGGCGGAGTTCGTCGGCGAGCAGTGCGGTCAGGACGGTGGAGTCGATGCCGCCGGACAGCAGGCTGCACAGGGGGACATCGGCCTCCAGCTGACTACGGGCGGCCGCGCCGACCAGGTGGGCGATCCGGTCCACGGTGGCGTCCCGGTCGTCCCGGTGCGCACCGGCCTCCAACTGCCAGTAGCGGCGCTCCCGGATGCCGTCCCGGTCCAGGACCAGCAGGCCGCCCGGCTCGACCTCCCGTACGCCGGACCACACCGTGGGCCCGGTGTTGAACAGCAGGCTGTACGCCTCGCGCAGCCCGTCCGCGTCCACCCGGGGCCGCAGCTCGGGGTGCGCGAAGAGCGCCTTGGGCTCGGAGGCGAAGGCGAGTCCTCCGTCGACGGCCGCCCAGAACAGCGGTTTGACGCCGAGCCGGTCACGGACGAGGAGGAGGCGCTGGGCCCGCTCGTCCCAGACGGCGAAGGCGAACATGCCCTCCAGGTGGTCGGCGAGGCCGTCCCCCCACTCGGCGTAGGCGCGCAGCACGACCTCGGTGTCGCTGCGGGTGTCGAAGCGGTGGCCCCGGCCGCGCAGTTCCGCGCGCAGCTCGTGATGGTTGTAGATCTCTCCGCTGTGGCTGAGCACGACGGTGGGTTCGTGCGGCCGGTCGGTCATCGGCTGTACGCCGCCCTCGAGGTCGATCACGGCGAGGCGGCGGTGGCCGATCGCCGCACGCTCTCCCAGCCATACGCCCCCGGCGTCGGGGCCGCGCCGGGCGAGCCGGCCGGTCATGGCCTCGATGACCGGCGCCTGGGTGCGGGCGTCGCCGTGGAAGGACGCCCAGCCGGTGATTCCGCACATGCGGGCTCCTGGATCAGGTGGGGACGGTGTCGGTGGGGCCGGGTTCGGGGGCCGGTTCGTCCGCCGGGGTGCGGTGGTCGAAGGCGATGAGCGGGTCGCCGGTCAGCGGGTGGTCGACGACGGTCGCCCGTACGCCGAACACCTCGGCCAGCAGGGCGGGTCGCAGCACCTCGCGGGGCGGGCCCGAGGCGACCACCCGGCCGTCGTGCAGGACATGCAGCCGGTCGCAGACGGAGGCGGCGGCATTGAGGTCGTGCAGCGACACCAGCGTGGTACGGCGCCCTGCCCGCAGCAGGGCGAGGAGTTCCACCTGGTGGCGGATGTCGAGATGGTTGGTGGGCTCGTCCAGGACCAGGACGTCCGGCTGCTGGGCGAAGGCACGGGCCAGCAGGACGCGTTGACGTTCGCCGCCGGACAGTTCGGTGAAACGGCGCCCGGTGTGTCCGGCCATGCCGACGTCGGCCAGGACGCGGGTGATGACGTCCCGGTCGGTGGCGTCCTCGCCGGCGAAGGCCCGCTTGTAGGGCGTACGGCCCATGGCGACGACCTCGCGGACGGTCAGTTCGAAGTCGCCGCCGCGCTCCTGCGGGAGGGCCGCGACATGCCGGGCCGCCTCGACGGGGCTCAGCCGGCGCAGGTCGGTGCCGGACAGCAGGACCCGGCCGGCCGCCGGCTTCAGGTGCCGGTAGACGGTGCGCAGCAACGTGGACTTGCCGCTGCCGTTCGGCCCGACGAGGCCGGTGATCTCACCCTCGGCCGCCATCAGCCGGGCGCCCGCGACGACCGTACGGCCGTCGTAGGCGACGTGCAGATCCTCGATGTCGACTCTCAACGACCGCTCCCCCAGATGTTCCGCATCCTCAACTCCCGCTCCCCAGGCGCCGGTCCAGCAGATACAGCAGCGCCGGAGCACCGATGAGCGAGGTGACGACGCCGACCGGCAACTCCTCGGTGTTCATCGCCGTACGGCACACGATGTCCACGACGACCAGCAGCAGCGCCCCGAACAGTGCCGAGACGGGCAGCAGACGGCGGTGGTCGCCGCCGACGACGAGGCGGCAGGCGTGCGGCACCATGAGCGCGACGAAGGCGATCGCGCCGGACACGGCGACGAGGACGCCGGTGAGCAGGCTGGTGAGCGTGAACAGTTCCCGGCGCAGCCGGCCGGCGTCGACGCCGAGTCCGGCCGCCGTCTCGTCGCCCATGGTCAGGGCGTTGAGTCCCCGGGCGCGGGCCAGCAGCCACAGCAGCGTCCCGGGCACGGCGACGGCCGGGGCGGCGAGCAGCGGCCAACTCGCGCCGCTCAGGCTGCCCATGAGCCAGAACAGCACGCTGTGGGTCTGCTGTTCGTCACCGGCCTGGAGCACGAGGTAGCTGGTGAACCCGGACAGGAACTGCCCGATCGCCACCCCGGCCAGCACCAGCCGTAGCGGCGCGAATCCCCCGCGGCGCCGGGCCACCGTCCAGACCAGCGCGAAGGTGCCGAGTGCGCCCGCGAAGGCCGCGCCGGACAGGCCCAGGCCGAGCGCGCCCCCCGTGCCGAGGCCGAGCACGATCGCGGCGACCGCGCCGAGGGATGCGCCGTTGGAGATGCCGAGGAAGTACGGGTCGGCCAGCGGGTTGCGCACCAGGGCCTGCATCGCCGTACCGCACAGACCGAGGCCCGCGCCGACGAGGGCCGCCAACAGGGCGCGGGGGAGGCGGAGTTGCCAGACGATCAGGTCGTCGGTGCCGGGGCGTGGTGCCGCACCGGACAGCCGTCGCCGGACCACCTCCCACACCTCGCCCGCCGGGATGGACGTCGAACCCCAGGACACCGCCGCGGTGAGGGCGGCCAGGAGTGCCAGGGCGAGGGCGAGTGCCAGCAGCGCGGCGGGTACGGAACGCGTCCGTGCGTGTTCCTGCGGGTCCGTCGAGGTTTTCCGGCCCACCAGGGTGTCGGTCACGGTCAGCCGACCTTGCCGGGGTACAGCGTCTTCGCGATCTTCTCGACGGCAGCGGCGTTGGCGACCCCGCCGATCGTGGTCGGCTCGGAGCCGATGCGCAGGAAGTGGCCCTCCTCGACTGCCTTCAGCCCCTTGGTGGCGGGGTTCGTCCGCAGCCACTTCTGCGCCTCGTCGAACGCCTTCTCGTTCGCTGCCTCGCTGCCCCGGTTGCGCACGGCGAGCTGGATCCAGTCCGGGTTCTTCGCGATCACGTCCTCCCAGCCGACCTGCTTGTAGTCGCCGTCGCAGTCGGCGAAGACGTTGCGGGCCCCGGCGAGGGTGATGACCGCGTTGGCGACCTGGCGGTTGCAGACGGCCATGGGCTGCTTGGTGCCGGCGTCGTAGTCGAAGAAGAAGTACGTGGGCCGCTGGTCCTCGGGGGTGCCGGCCAGCGCCTTCCGGACGGCACCCACCTTCTCCTTCATCCCGTCGACGAGTTCCTTCGCCTTCGCGCGCGTGCCCGTGACCGCGCCGAGGGAGGTGATGTCGTCCTGGACGGCGGACAGGTCGGTGACCGGCTCCTCGCTCATGGCGCCGCAGGCCGTGGACTTCAGAAAGGTGTGCTTGATGCCGGCCGCCTTGAACTCCTCCTCGCTCGGCGTCTCCCCCATCCCCGCGCCCATGTCCATCGAGGCGAAGGTGTCGATGTAGAGATCGGCGCCGGAGCCGAGGAGCTTCTCCTTGGGGATGACGTGCTCGCCGAGCACCTTCACCCGCTGGGCCTGGGCGTCGAGTGCGCCCGGCAGGGTGCCCTTGCCGGGCGGGAAGCCGGTGCCGAGCACCTTGTCCCCGGCGCCCAGTCGCAGCAGCAGTTCGAGGCTGGAGGCGTTGCTGGTCACGATGTTCTTCGGGGCCGAGGTGAACGTCGTTCTCGCGCCGGCGCAGTCGGTGACGGTGACCGGGTAGCCCGCGGAGCCCTTGCCGGCGGCCGGACTCGCGTTGCCGTCGCCCCCGCTGCCGCAGCCCGCCGCCAACAGGCCGCCGAGTGCCACGGCCGTCTTCGCCCGCCACCTACGAGAACGCATCGAAACAACTCCCCTGGATCCACTGGATGATCGGGCGGATCCCCGCCGCCCGATCCAGTAGTCGGGGCGAACCCGGTGTCAGTTCCCGGCAGATGGAACGGACACCGGGTTCCCGGTCAGGCTGCCACGGCGACCGGTTCGGCCACGGCTTCGACGTCCGCCTCCGCCTCCGCCTCCGCCTCCGTGAGCAGCTCGACGAGGGTCGCCCTGGCGCGTGCCACGCGGGAGCGGACCGTCCCGACGGGGCAGTCGCTCATCTCGGCCGCCTCCGCGTAGGGCAGGCCCGCCAGCTGGGTCAGGACGAACGCCTCGCGGCGCTCGTCGGGCAGCGCGTCCAGCAGGTCGAGCAGTGCGATGCCGTCGTCGAACCCGGGCAGGCCGGTCGGCTGGGCGCGTTCCGCCGTCAGCGTCCAGTCGTCGGTGTCGCACAGCCGTGGCCGGGCGGCGGCGTACCGGTGGCTGTCGATCACCGCGCGACGCGCGATGGACAGCAGCCACGCGCGCGCCGAGGAGCGGCCCTCGAAACGGTGCAGGCTGCCGAGCGCCCGCAGGAACGTGTCCTGTGCCAGGTCGTCGGCGGCCTGCGGATCGGCGGAGAGATGCGCCACGTACCGCACGACATCGCGGTGCAGGGAGCGGACGAACCGGTCGGCGGCGTCCGGGTCGCCGCCGCCGGCGGCCAGCGCCCACGCGGTCGTCGACTCGTCGCCGGAGGCCGTTTGCGCAGTGTCGTCCGCCATCGTGTGCCGCACGCGCGCCGCGCGTGCGGGCAGGGCAGGAGTGATCACCTGAGTCCTTCTCGGGTAGACCGGACTCCGGTACGGCGGCGGACGCGACGGCGTCACCACCGGGCATCGAGGCACGGGAGCGCGAAGACGTATCGGGCACGCCGTACCGGATGAGTCCGGGAAGCAAGGGATGCGGCCGTACGACAGGTACGGCCGGGGCCCGAGGGCACGGTCCGCGTCGACGACTCGACGTCCCTGACCGTGCTGCCCCGGGGAACCGGCTGTCTCAGACGACAGCGATCCCCGCCGGGGGCCCCCGAGAGGTGATCGTGTGGACGAGCGGAAGCAGCCGCGGCGCCCGGTCGGAGCGACCGCGTCGCGGCCTGAGGCGCGGTCGGTGCGGCGCTGCGGGGAGGGTGAGCGAGAGCCGCAGCGGCGCGGCGAGCCAGCCGGCGACGGCACGCAGGATGCGGAACGCGGCACGCTCTCCGTGGCCCAGCCACAGGCCGCACAGCAGCGCGGCGAGTGTGTGGGCGGCGAACATGCCGAGCGAGGACGTGCCGGTCATGTCGTGGCCCATGGCGATGTGGCCGGCATCCATGTGCCCGGCATCCATGTGGCCCAGGCCTGTGTGGCCTGCGCCCATGTTGCCCATGCCCATGTGCCCCGCAGCCATGGCTCCTATGGAACCCATGGAGTCCCCGGAACCCATGTGGGCGGACATGGCGCCCATGCCGTCATGACCGGTGGCAGCGGAGGACTGCGCGAACTCGAAGACCGCGTGGAGCCCGCCCTGAGCGACGACCACGACGGACACGACCAGTCCGAGTCCACGCTCCCGGCCCGCCAGACACCAGCCCGCACCGCCCGTGACGAGCGCACCGGCGGCCAGCGTCCACCAGGGGACGGTGGCGCCCGACATCAGTACGTGGCCGAGGGCGGCGAGCAGCACGCAGACCGACGCGAACACCGCGGCCCGTATCGTGCGCACACCCCACCCAGCTGTCATGACGGCCCTCATCCTCGCATCCTGGGCCCACTCGTCACGGGTGGGTACGCACAACACCCCTGTTCCGCACTCAAGCCCAGAAGAGTGATACAGGACACATCGACAAGAGGGAACCGGGCGCGCCCGGGGAACGACTTCTAGGGGAGTGGGGTCGTTCTCACTCGATATCGCCCGGGCGGACGACCACGGCCTGCACCTCGATCCGGCCGGCGTCCTCGAAGTGCAGCGTGAAGGGCACGAAGGTGCCCACCACCCACTCCGGCCGTGCCCGCAGCGTCACGTCCAGTCCGAACGGCGACATGGTGAGACCGTCACCGGCCGGGACCCGGGCCGAGTCCACCGTCTGAGCGGACGCCGCGCTGTCGCTGATCATGCGGTGTCGACTGAGTTCCGTACCGCCATCGGCCGCCGACGACGTCACCTCGAGCAACCGGTCGTCAGCGCCGCCGGAGTTGGTGATCCGGAAGAACGCCGCGGTGTCCCGGACGTCGCCGTAGGGCAGGAAGACCCGTCCGTCGGTGACCGCGATCCGCGCGGGGCCGCCCGCGTTGCCGGTGTTCACCCAGGTGGTCAGGCCGCCCAGCGCGACGCTGCAAGCGGTGATCGGGGCGAGCGCGGCGAGCAGGCCGTCGGTGGCCCGGCGCCGGCTTCGAAGCGCAGCGGTGGATGAGGTCATCGGGGTCCTTCTCCGTTTCCGACGTGCCGACGGCCACCGGCGGGCGTCGGTTGCCAGGCCCGCAGCCGCAGGCTGTTGCCCACCACGAGCAGCGAACTCACCGACATGGCGACCGCGGCGACCATCGGGTTGAGCAGACCGACCATGGCGAGGGGCACGGTCACCGCGTTGTAGCCGAAGGCCCACAGCAGGTTGGCGCGGATCGTGCCCAGGGTGCGCCGGGCGAGCCGTACGGCGTCCCCGAGCGCCTCGATGTCGCCGCGCACCAGGGTCACGTCGGCGGCCCCGATCGCGACGTCCGTGCCCGTGCCCATGGCGATGCCGAGGTCGGCGCAGGCCAGCGCCGCCGCGTCGTTGACGCCGTCGCCGAGGACCGCGACCCGGCGGCCCTGTGCTCTCAACTCCCGTACCAGGTCGACCTTGTCCTCGGGTGTGCGGCGGGCGTGCACCTCCTCGATGCCGAGCGCGGACGCGACCGCCCGGGCCGGCGCCTCCCGGTCGCCGGTGGCGAGCACGGGGCGAACCCCGAGGCGGCGCAGCCGGTCCACGGCCCGGTAGCTGCCCGGGCGTACGACGTCCCCGATCTCGATCAGCGCCTGCGCCGTCCCGTCGATGCGGACGAGGACCGGTGTGTGCGCGGCGGCCTCCGCGACCGGGAGCGCCTCCGCAAGCGCCGTGGGCAACTCGTCGTCCGGCGCGAGGACTTCGACCAGCCGGCCCTCGACCCGGCCGCGCACACCCCGGCCGGGCTCCGCGCGGAAGTCCCGCACCTCGGGCAGCGGCCCGTGCTCGGGTGTGTTCCTGCGGGCGTACGCCACGACGGCGTGGCCCAGCGGGTGTTCCGAGCCCTGCTCCACCGCGCCGGCCAGCCGCAGCACCGCCTCCTTGCCGAGCCCGCCGGGCACGGCCGTGACCCGGGCGACGCTCATGTGTCCGGAGGTGAGGGTGCCCGTCTTGTCGAGGACGACGGTGTCGATGTGCTGCAGCCCCTCCAGGGCCTGCGGGCCCCGGACCAGGACGCCGAGTTGGGCGCCGCGTCCGGTGGCGGCCATCAGCGCGGTGGGGGTGGCCAGGCCCAGCGCGCAGGGACAGGCCACGACCAGTACGGCCACACACGCGGTGATCGCCGCCTGCGGATCGGCCCCGGCCCCGAGCCAGAACCCGAGCACGGTGGCGGCGAGCGCCAGCACCACGGGCACGAAGACCCCGGCCACGGAGTCCGCGAGCCGTTGCGCGCGCGCCTTTCCGGCCTGGGCGTCGGTCACCAGGCGGGTGATCCGGGCGAGTTGCGTGTCCGCGCCCACGGCCGTCGCCCGCACCTGCAGCAGCCCGCCCGCGTTGACGGCACCGCCCACCACCGCCGAGCCGGGGCCGACCTCGATCGGCTCGCTCTCACCGGTGACGAGGGACAGGTCGACGGCGGAGTTGCCCTCCACGACGTCGCCGTCGGTGGCGACCCGCTCGCCGGGGCGTACGACGAAGGTCCGCCCGACCGTCAACTCCTCGATCGGGACCAGACGTTCGATGCCGTCGTCCGCGCGGACCGACACCTCCCGGACGGCGAGCCGGGCGATCGAGCGCAGTGCCGCCCCGGTGCCATGGCGTGCCCTCGCCTCCAGGAAGCGACCGGCCAGCACGAACAGCGGGACGCCGACCGCCGCTTCGAGGTAGACGTGGGCCACGCCGTCCGGGGCTGAGGGCAGCAGGCTGAACGGCATCCGCATGCCGGGCTCGCCCGCGCCGCCGAGGAACAGCGCGTACGCCGACCAGGCGAAGGAAGCCACCACGCCCAGGGAGACCAGCGTGTCCATGGTGGCCGTGGAGTGCCGCAGCCCGCGCAGCGCCCGCGCATGGAACGGCCAGGCGCTCCACACGGCGACCGGCGCGGCCAGCGCGAAGCACAGCCACTGCCAGTTGCGGAACTGCCAGTCGGGCACCATCGACAGCACGAGCACCGGCACCGCGAGCAATGCGGTGACCAGCAGCCCGGAGCGTTCCGGGCGGCCGTCCTCGGTGGGTTCCCGGTCCTGGCTCCGCCGCTTCCTCGGCGGCTCGGGCAGCGCGGCCGTGTATCCCGCCTGTTCGACGGTCGCCACGAGTTCCTGGGGGCGGATGTCCGGCGGATGGCTGACCCGGGCGCGCCCGGTGGCCAGGTTGACCGTCGCGGTCACGCCCGCCAGCTTCGCGAGCTTCTTCTCCACCCGCCGCACACAGGCGGCGCAGGTCATCCCGCCGACGGTCAGGTCAGTGACGGTCATCGGGGGTGCCGGTTCGGTTGTCATCAGCCACCGCTCCCGTGCCGCATGTCCATGTTCCCCATCTCGCCCGTCTCCCCTGTGTCCGTGCCGCCGCCGTCGCCGCTCGTTCCGGTGCGATGCATGCCGGGCGCGACGGGACCCGCGGCGGCTCCGACGGCGTACGACACCGTGAAGATCACGGCGAGCAGCAGCAGAAACCCGCAGAGGGCGGGCGGTACAAGTTGGGGTGCTCTCATCAACGGCCTCCTGACGCACGTACCGCTTCAGGAGTCGGGCCCGGCGGCCGGGGAGTTCCCGGACGTTCCATGCCCTTCCGATCAGTTCGAAGGGCCTTCGCCGTAGCGATGCCGCAGGCAGGAGGCGACGACCACGAAGGGCCAGAGGGACTGAATGGCCGTCACAAGGCGTTCGGCGACGCCCGCGGGGCCGTCCTGGTGCATCTCGAGCATGAACCAGGCGGCGCTGACCAGCATCAGGACGGTCGCCGTGGCGGAGGGCACGATCCGTAGCGCCCAGGGTGCGGCGTCCCGACGGTCGGCGGCCAGCACCGGCCATACGGCGAGGAGGGCGAAACCGATGCCCACGGCCGCCCCGTGGCGCAGGGACCCCCCGCTGCTGGGCGGCGGGATGACCGCCACCACGCATGCCGTCACTCCCCCGGCGCCCAGGGCCACCCGTCCGGGGAGTGCCGCGGCGCGCAGCCCCAGGGCGGTGAGGAAATGGCAGACGCCCAGGCCTGCCAGCGCCGCGGTCATCACCCAGAATCCCGCGGCGCCGTAGGTCGCCAGGGCGCTGATCGTCTGCGTGGCCGGGTCGTAGGCGGGCCCTTCGAGTTGCGCCGCGATCGCCCAGCCTGCGATCAGCACGGAGGGAGCACATCCCGACGAGAGCAAGGCCCATCTAGGCACAAGTCGCATCAAATAACCGTAAAACCCATGAAACAGATGACCCGTCAGCTACACGCGGCGAGGTGTGTCAGCGGTGCGCGGCACCGCCGGAGCCGAACGGCTCTGCGAACGTCGCACGGATCAACTGCAAACGCCAGGCCGCGCCACCCCTTCCGGCGCATAGATTTATCCACCAGCATGAGGGGCCCTGAACGGCCGGGAACCGAGATTGCTGGGGGTAGGACATGCAGCGCGCGATGGGGAAGCAGGCCGTCGAGTGGCTCGCGGCGGCCGCGGTGGATCCTCGCTCGTGCAAACGGCAGTGGGACCGGGGCGCGGACGCGGTACTGCTGGAGGCCGGGCGGCTGTGGGACGTGCTGAGTGTGCCCGAGCACCTCGGCCTGAGCACCCTGGATCTGCTGAGCCGCGCACGACGGCGGACGTGCGGACCCGTCCTGATGAACAGCGGGGCACGCCGGGTCGGCTTCTTCGTCCGGCCCGCTCCGAGCACCGAGTGGACGGGGGCCGGCGTCCGCCATGTCAGCAGGGGGTCGTGGGTCGCCGTACCGCCGCCCTATCAGTCCGGTGGCTGGCGGCTGGAGTGGCTGCTGCCGCCGGACGGGACCGGAGCCCTGTACGACCCGGACGTCGTGCGGCTGGCGCTGAGCGAGGCGGGCGGCGCGCTCGCCGCCGCAGCGCGCGTCAGTCGGACGTGAGCGGGTCGGCGACGCCGACGCGTCCGCGCCTCGCGCTTCCCTCCCACACGAACATCGGCCCGGGAAGGCCCCGGGGCACGACGACGGCCGGTACGCGGTCGGGTTCGCCGGAGTATCGCGCGCCCGCCGGTCCGGCGTCGGCCGCCGGGGCCAGCCCGGCGCACCGGCCGACCGCCCAGGAGGTGACGGCCTGCCCCTGGCCTTCGCTGGCCGGTTCGCCGTCCCACGCCGTGTCGCGCCGTCCGGGGACCGCTCGCCCCTTGGCACGCCACTCGGCGACCAGCGCCGCGTAGATCGACGGCTGACCCCGGACGCCGGTTACCGGTACGACATACGACAAGGGTGCGGCATCGCCTCGTAGGACGCGCCGCACCGATTCAGGGCTGTCCATGCCGGGGCAACGCCGAGGCGTGCGCCGGTGGTACGCCGACGACCCTCGCTACCACCCGGTCGAGTGAGCAGGTCCCCCGGATGGAGTCATGACGTGCTCGACCCACAACACCCGTCCTCGAACGAGACAGGATCCGCCTGCATGGACCCGAACGACAGCGACGACGCCGCCGGCTGCCCGTGGTGCGACGCCCTGCGGGAGGCGAGTCTGCCACCCACGGCACCGCCGACGGCGCCCCCGGAGAGACGGCACGACCCCTACGTCTCGGGTGCGCCGTACGACGACGGCGACGACGACTGGTGAGGGCGGTGGGGCGTCACGTGCCCACGCCGTCGCCGCGCAGCGTGCGCTCGTGCAGCTGGGCGGCGAGTACGGCGACGTCGTCCTCGGCGTGCCGGGCGTCGAGTCCGGCGAGCACGGTGTCGAGGACGTCCTCGACGTCCGCGGTGGGCTCGAACACGACGTCGGCCAGCCGGTCCAGGGACTGGTCGATGTCCTCGCCCCGATGCTCGACGAGCCCGTCGGTGAACAGCACCAGCGTCTGAGCCGGGTCCAGCTGGTAGGTCGCCGGCTCGTAGCCGCCGAACCCCGTGCCCAGGGGCGGGCCGACCGGGACCGGCAGCAGTGAGGTGCGGCCCTGGCCGTCGATCACGGCCGGCGGCAGATGGCCTGCGCTGGCCAGGGTCACCTGGCCGCGGTTGGGGTCGACGCGGGCGATCAGGCAAGTCGCCGGGCGACGGTCGGGCTCCGCGGAGGCGCTGTCGTCGAGCTGCCGCAGCACCCGGTGCGGTGGCAGGTCGGCGGAGGCGATGTAGCGCAGCGAGGAGCGGTACGCGGTCATGTCGACGGCGGCCTCGATACCGTGTCCCATGACGTCGCCGACGACGAGCAGGGTGCGGCCGAAGTGCAGGCGGACGGTCTCGCACCAGTCGCCGCCGACCAGGGCGCTCTGTCCGACGGGCATGTAGCGGATGGCGACGTCCAGGTTCGGGTGCGGGCGGCCGGGCTCGGCGAGCAGCGCACGCTGGAGATTGCCGACGATCCCCCTGACCCGCTGATGCTCACGGGCGTGCCGGATGTGGGACGCCGCGCGTTCGGCGAGGACGCCGAGGAACTCGGCCTCCGCCGGGGTGAACGGTGCCCGGTCGCGGGCGCAGACCAGCCCGCCGTAGGCCTCTCCGTCGGTGTTCAGCGGCACGCAGAGCGCCGGTCGGGACCTGCCGGCACCGACGTGGGAGATGGCGGTCGCGACCTCCCCCAGGGCGCTCGTCGCCTGCGCCGCGGCCATGGCCCAGCGGACGTCGGGCAACAGGGCCGGGTCGCCGCTGACGGCCTCGTACTCCGCAGCGGCCTCGCGGTCCAGGCTCAGTACCGCCGCCGTGCCGCCGACCTGCCGGACCGCCTCCCGGGTCAGCTCCACGCACGTGGCGTTCTCGTCGAGGGTGGTGCCGATCCTGGCCAGGGCGGTGCGCAGCGCGGCGAGCCGGGAGGGCACGACGAGGTCCTGCTCGGGTACGCCGCCGGAGGCGACGGGCCGCACCGCCGACGGTCGATGAAACGACTGAAACCAGCGCACCACACCAAACACCCTAGAACGGTGACAATCCTTCACAAGCGACGCACGCGCCGCACGGGGTCGCTGCGCGCGGCGCGAGCACGGACAGCGTACGGGTGGTGACAGGGCGGACAAGAGCGACTCGGGGCGGACCCGGCGCCCGCGACCGACCCCGGCGCGCTCCGCCAGTACGGGGGCGCATGCCCTGCTACCTGCCTGTTTGGCGCGCGGGCGCTCGCCCCATACGGGGAATTGGGCTCCCGTCGTATGGCCGCGACACGCGGCACCCGGTGCACTAGGCCGTGTCCGCAAGGTCCCGTCGTCCGCCCGCAGGGCGGGCCCCGCGGTGCCTGGTGGGTGCTCTCGGCGTGCCGGGCGTCGCGGGGCAGGCGGGACCTTGCGGACACGGCCTAGGGCATCAACCGCGCGGCAGCGCACCACAGGGAGGCTCCTCAATGGCACTCACGCAGTGGACGAGGTCGATGGAGTGGCTGGCGGCGGCGTCGGAGGATCCCGGCGCCTGCAAGCAGGAGTGGCAGAACGGCGACACGGGCGTCGCGCTCCTGGAGGCCGGCCGGTTCTGGGACGTGCTGGTCGTGCCGGAGCAACTCGGGCTGCGGGTCGCCGACCTGCTGGAGGAACTGCCGCTGCTCGACCCCGGCCCCTGTCTGCTGGACGCCCGGCGCCGTCATGTGGGCTTCCTGCTGCCTCCCGAGCCGCAGACCGTGTGGATCGGCACCGGTGTGCGTCTGCTCGGCGCCGGCACCTGGATCGCCGCTCCCGCTCCGCACTGCCGCTGGGGCGCACTGCGCTGGCTGGTCCCGCCGGACGGCACCGGCAGCCTGCACATGCCGGAGGTCCTGGAGGTGGCCCTTCAGCGCTGCGCGGGCGAGCTGTCCCGCCTCCAGGGACAGTGCGCGACGCCCGCGCACGGCCAGAACGTGCCCGTCGAGACGCCGGCCGGTCGTCTGAAGCCGGTGCGTCCGTACGCATCCGGGGGACGCGTACGGCCGTGACGGCTCGGCCGCGTCCGGCCCGGGTCATCGTTGCTACACGCGCACGGCCCGCCCAGCCCAGGAAGCTCAACCGCACTTGCCCATCTGGGTTGTCCCGGTTGGTGTCCGCCAACCTCCGCTAGGACAAGCCCGACCCTTCCGATCGGCCTGCCGCAGCTCCAATGGGTGATCCATGGCGCCGAGGAGGCTGCGGTCCCGGGGCTGTCTCAACCGAGGTCGTGCAGGAGCCGACGGCTGCGGGATCACCCCGCTGTGCTCTCGGTCCAGCGCGCGATGCCCTCGAAAGCGTCGAGTGTCTTCCGGTCATGTGGACCGAACCAACTGCAGCAGTCCTGACCGAGTCCGTCGTAAAGTTGCGCCGCACCACGCACATCGCCTGAGCGACCCGTTAGCTCATCCAACCCATGTGTGCCGCGATGGCCTCCGGATGGGTGGGCCCGTGCTGGATCCGCAGCTCACGAATGCGCCGCTCGGTCTGTCGAATACGGCCCAGAACCCGGTATTCACGTGTGGGGCAAGGCGGCCCCCGCCACGATCTGGTACTCCCGCGCACACTACTCCTTCATCCGGCTACGGAGCCCGGCTGCTCAGCGGCCTGCTGTCCCGGCCCGCGGCTTGGCGGTACTGGACGGCCTGGTCGCCACCACCATGCTCACGATGGGCCGGCCGCTGGCGACCGGCGCCTGACCGCCCCGCGTTCGGCACCGCTTTGCGCTCGTCGATCTCCATCGCCCCCGGGGGCGCATCATCAAAGGAGGGGAGACCATCGACGAGGAGTGGCGATGAGGTTGTCGTTCCTTGAACCCCTCTACGAGGAGCCGGGCCCGTTCGCCTCCGTGTACCTGGACACCTCCCGAGACGTCGAGCATCCCGAGCGGGCGATCGCCCTGCGCTGGCGGCTGCTGCGCGAGAGTCTGTCCCGTCAGGGCTCCGACCGGGCGCTGCTGAACGTACTGGAGGAGGTGGTCGGCGCCGACAGAGATGTGCCGGGGGTGCACGGTCAGGCCATCTTCGCCGCCCACGGCACGCTCGTCCTGGACGGAGAGCTGCCCAGGCCGCCCGAGCACGACTCCGCGCACTACAGCACCCTGCCGGATGCGATGCCCCTGGTCACCCAGCATGTTCCGGAGATCCCCTACATGGCCGTAGTCGTCCACTACGGCGGTCTCCCGACCGCCGAGACCCACGGCTGGGTAACTCTGGAGGCGGAGACCGGCACCTGGCCCGCGTCCACCGTCACCCCGGGTGAGCGGATGCACCGCAGGGTCGCTGTGGCGACCTGGCACCGCACCTCCCTCCGGCTCGGTCACCGGCTGGACGAACGGGCGCGACGCGCCCATGCCGACGCCGTCGTCGTGGGCGGAAGCGAGTGGGCGTGCAACGTACTGATCCGCCGCCTGCCGCACACCCTGCGGGACAAGGTCGTACGCGTGGGCGGCCGGACCCCCACCGATACCGGACGCGCCCTGTTGGAGCCGCAGCTCGACGGCGTCTTCCGCGGCCGCATGGCCGCGCACGACCGGGAACTCGTGGACATCTTCATCGGCCGGCGTGCCCTGGCCGGACCCATGACGGAGGGGCTGGCCGCCACCGTCGCCGCCCTCCAGCGTGGCCAGGTCGCGGCACTGCTGCTGAACCGGCCGCCAGGGTCTTCGCTGCGGCTCTGGGCGGGCTCCCAGCCCACTCAGGTCGCCCTGACCGAGGCGGAGCTGATGTCCTTCGGCGTGCGGGCCCCGCGCGAGGAACGCGCCGACGAGGCCCTTCTCCGGGCCCTCGTCGGCACCGGTGCCGAGCTGGTCGTCGTACCGGAGAGCGAGCTGAGGCTGTACGAGGGCGTGGGCGCCCTGCTGCGGTACACCGACCCGGGGACCCCGTCCTGACGCCGACGCGCTGCGCCACGACGAGCATCGGCACACGCCGGCCGAGTCCGTACGGTCCGGCCGTGCGGCTCGCGTCGCCCTGGTGGAGGTCCGGGCCGGGATCAACCGTGGACTTGCCCTGCGCGGCAGACTGCGGCGGGAACGGCGGCACGAGGTGGTCGAAGAAGCCGTCGTTCTCGTCGTACGTGATGAGCAGGGCCGTCTTGCTCCACACCTCCGGGCCGGAGGTGAGCGCGTCGAGGACCTGGGAGATGTACCAAGCACCGCAGTTGGCGGGCCAGCCGCATCCGAGGTGAAGAACTTCCGAAGAGCCACAGCACCGGGCCGTCCCCGAGCAGCACCGCGGAGCCGACGTCGGCTCGGTGGGTGGCGAGAAACGTGTTCGGGTGACCCATGGTGTCGCGATGCGCCAGACGCTTCGCCGGCGCGACGGAGCATCCGATCAGACACCGAGAGGAGGACCATCCACACACCGGCCCTGAAGGCTCCTCCATGCGAGCGCATGGAAAAGGGCACAAGCGGAGTGGGTTCGACGGTCTTCCGAGACCGGCACCAGGGCCACGGTCACGGCACCGTGGCCGGTGCCGGCTCGTACACGGCCGAGCACGGCATCCCAGCTCCCCCCGCTGGTGCGGGGGTCAACTGCACGCTATCCGTGGGCAGTTAAGCGACTGCAAATGCCGTATGAAGCACGCACGGGTGCGCGGCCCCGCGGTCAGCGGATGGCGGGGATGACGCCGGCGGCCTCCAAGCGTGCCGGATCCGCCCGGAGTATGGCCTCGTGGGCGAGGCGCAGGGTGGGTCCCGGCTCGACGCCGAGCTCCTCTCTGATCATCCGGCGGGCGCTGCGGTACGCCCCCAGCGCGTCCCCCTGACGGCCCGCCCGGTACAGGGCGACCATCAACTGGCGGTAGAAGGGCTCCCGCAGCGGATGCTGGACGAGGAGGCCCTGCAGGTCCTCGATCACTTCGTGATGGCGGCCGAGCGCCAGAGCGGAGTCGATGCTCAGTTCAGTGCAATTCAGCCGTCTTTCCTCCTGCACGGCCACGAATGATTCGATCTCCAATGACCCATGAATTCCCTCCAGAACAGGCCCCCGCCACAGTGACAACGCCTGGCGGAGAAGTTCGGAGCCGTGCAGGAAATCGGCTGCGCCATATCGTTCTCGACCACGGGTGTAGAGCGCCTCGAAATCTTGGAAATCTGTCGTGACGCCGCTCACGCCGAGGATGTATCCCGGCGATGTTGTGGCAATCGGAGACGTTCCTCTGGGCCCGTTCAGGATTTTCCGCAACTGTGAGACGTACACGCGCAGACTTGCCACGGCGCAGCGCGGCGGACCCTGCTCCCAGAGTTCCGCCACGAGTTTGTCCCCCGGTACGGTCTCGCCCGCCCTGATCAGCAGGAGGGCGAGGAGTTTGGTGAGCTTGGGCTGCTCGGGCGTCAGGTCGACTCCGCCGCGGGTCACTCGCAGTCGGCCCAACAGTTCGTAGCGAAGCGCCTGGTCAGCCTGTAAACAGGACAGGGACACGACAACCCCCCGAATGCGTGAAACGCATCCAACTATATTCCGGCTTCCCCCGTCCGCCCTGGTCTGGGGCGTCATACGAACAGCAGTTCGCTGCTATGACGTGCAGTTTATGCGGGGTCGTTACACGATGCCAGTCGGTTCCGTTACACCGCCATTAAGGAGGATGAAAATCCGGCGGCCCGGATACGGGCGGCCGGAGAAATCTGCCGCCGTGCACCGGGCCGCCGACTGATTTCGGCCAGGAGCCCGGACCGCCGGTGAGCGGGCCGGGCTGTCCGGGGAGAATTCCGCGGCTGGACCGCCGATCGGGCGGCCGCCGGTCAGGCCGCCGCCGGCCGTTCCGCCCCGAGTGTTTCCAGCAGCCAGGAGAAGAGCCGCTCGTGGAACAGCCGCATCGCACCCGAGTGGCAGTGCGCCCCACCCCCCTCGTCGGCCGTGAACACATGCAACGTCTTGGGCGAGTTGAGCCCTGTGTACACCTTCTTCGCGTGCTCCAGACCGGCGAAGAACAAGTCCTCCTCCGCGTCGAGGACGAGCACGGGGCTGCGCACTTGGCCGATCACCTCCGACAGACCGAACGCGGTCAGCCTGCGCAGCAGTTGGGAGGGGGTGTCGGCGCCGAAGGTCCACAGTGTCTGCCTCAGCAGCCAGCGGGTGAAGGTCTGCCGGGCGGCGATCCCCCACATCACCGGGTCGGCGAAGTCGTCATATCCCTGCTCGACCCACTCCAGGACAAACGGCGGCAGCCCCACGACGTCGCCCAGCTGCCAGACCGCGTCATGGGCGACGCAGCCGGCCAGCCGGTGCTCGAACGCCGCGGCCCGCACCGCAAGCAGACCGCCGAGGCTCGTGCCCATCAGCGTCAGACGGTCGGGGTCCACGCCGGGCAGGGACAGTGCGTGGTCCACGACCGGCGTGACCACCTTCTCCCAGTCGGGGCGGAAGACCAGCCCCTGCTCGCGCAGGACCGACCCCTGCCCGGGCCCCTCGAAGCACAGACAGTGGTACCCGCGGGCGAGGGCCGCCGCCGCCACGAAGAAGTAGCCCTCCTCGACGGTGGAGTCGAGGCCGCCGTGGTGGATGATGGTCGGCCTGGGCTCGCCCGAGTCGTCCGCCCGGTAGAAGTAGGCGGGCAGTGAGGTGTCCTCGTAGGGGATGCGGACGAACTCCGGCGGCCGGTCCATGAGTTCGGCCGCGTCGGCGAAGGTCGCCCGGGACAGTCGCATCAGTTGCAGGGCCTCCGGGTCCCGTGGTTGTTCGCGCTGGAAGAACTCGGCGGTCCGGTAGTAGTTGTGCGCCCGCAGCAGGGCGGAGCGGGCGTCGACGGTGCGGCCCTCGTCCCGGGCTGCGGTGCCCAGCCGGTGGACGCGTTCGGCGAGAGTGGCCCAGGCGTGCCGCCAGGCTTCGGTGTCGCCGTCGGGGATGTGTGCGGCGACCGCGACGACCTCGCCGAGCTGCGCACCGCCGTAATCGGCGTAACCGGCGGTGCGCAGCGCCTGGTAGTCGAAGGCGGGGTCGTCGAAGAGGAACTTCATGGCAGCGGCTCCTGTGGTGGTGGGAGGTGCTCCGGTGCCGTGCCGGGGCCTGTCCCGGCACGGGTCGTGCGGGTTCCGTTCAGGAACGTGTCGACGATCGACTCGGCGAACGCCACTGATTCCACAGGGCGTTGACGAAGGATCAGCCGAGCGGCCATCGGGCCGGTGAGCAGTTCGACCGCGTCGTTCAGGTCGAGGTCGGCGCGCAGCTCACCGCTCGCGACGCCGTCCCGCAGCGCCCGCAGCATGGCTTCGCGTCGTGCGGCGACGACGGTGTCCTCGAACTTCTCGACCAGCTGCGGGCGGCGCACCGCCTCACCGAGCAGGCTGCCGATCAGTCGGTGCAGGTTGGTGTCCTGGCCGCGGTGGCGCAGCTGGTCCACGAGGGCCACCAGCTGGTCCCGCAGGCCGAGTCCTTCCAGCGGCGGCACGGGGAGGTCGAGGGTGCTCAGCGCGGCCAGCACCAGCTCCTCCTTGTTGCGCCAGCGGCGGTAGATGGTGGCCCGGGCGACGCCGGCGCGTTGGGCGACCAGGTCCATGGACAGGTCGCCGAAGCTGCATCCCTCGCTGAGCAGGCCGAGCGTGCTGTCCAGGATCGCCCGGTCGGCGGCGGGGTCGCGCTGGCGGCCGCCCCGGGGAGTGTGTCCCGGGGCGGCCGCCGGACGGTCGACGTGTGGCGACATGCGGTTCAGACCTCCGTGGTGTGGACCTTTTTGTTGGTGGTCGGCTCTTCGGCGCCGGGCGTCCCGGCTGCCGTACGGGAAGGCAGGAGCAGCAGGCAGACGAGGGCGCCGAGGAAGGTGACGCCGGCGGCGACGAGGGCTGTGAGGTGCATGGCGGACACGAACGCGTCGACGGCGCGGGCCGCGAGCGCGGAGCCGGGCGCCCCCAGCTTCTCCGCGACGGTGAGGGTGGCGGCGACGGACTCCCGCGCCGTGTCGCGGACCGGGGCGGGCAGCGGCGTCAGGTGGTCCTCGACCCGGGAGCGGTAGGCGACGGAGAGCACCGAGCCGAGGACCGCGACGCCGAGGGCGCCGCCCACTTGCCGGAAGGTGGTGTTGACCGCCGCTCCGGTGCCCGCGCGGTCCTGGGCTACGGCGGACATCGCGGCGGATGTCGCGGGGGGCATGACGCAGGCGATGCCGATGCCCATGACGAAGAGGACGGACTCGATGACCCAGATCTCGGTGTGTTCGTCGATGGTGGCCACGGCGAGGAAGGCGAGCGAGGCGAGCAGCATGCCGCCGGCACACACCGGCCGGACCCCCATGCGCTTGGCGGCGAGCGTGGCCGGCGGCGAGAACGCCAACTGGGCCACGGCCAGGGGCAGCAGCAGGCAGCCGGCCTCCAGCGGGGTCCAACCACGCACGCTCTGCAGGTAGAAGACCAGGAAGAAGGTGGCGCCGAGCAGGGCGAAGAAGACCAGGCCGATCACAGTCACGGCGGCGGAGAAGCGACGGTTCCGGAAGAGGCCGAGGTCCAGCGCGGGGCGCGCGCTGCGGCGTTCCCAGAGAGTGAAGAGAGCCAGGACGGCGAGGCCGCCGAGCATCGGCCCCCAGACCGTGGCGTCCGCCCAGTCGTCCGACTCGCCGCCCTTGATCACGCCGTACACCAGGACGGTCAGGCCGGCCACGGAGAGGACGACGCCGAGGGGGTCGAAGCCGGTGCGCTCGGGATCGCGGGACTCGGGTACGACGAACAGGGTGGCGACGGCGCCGATCACGACGATGGGCAGGTTGATCAGGAACACCGAGCCCCACCAGAACCGTTCGAGCAGGGCACCGCCGGTGATGGGCCCCAGCGCGACGGCGAGTCCGGCGGCGCCTGCCCAGACGCCGATGGCCTTGGCGCGTTCGGCGGGCGGGAAGACGGCCATGATGATCGCGAGGGTGGCGGGCAGTACGAGGGCGCCGCCGACGCCCAGCCCGGCCCGGGCGACGATCAGTTCGTCGGCGCTGTGGGCGTAGGCGGACCACAGGGAACAGCCGCCGAAGACGACGAGTCCGGCGAGCAGGGTGCGTTTGCGGCCGCAGCGGTCGGCGAGGACGCCGGTGGTGAAGAGCAGGGCGGCGAAGACGAGGGTGTAGGAGTCGATCGACCACTGCAACTCGCTCTGCGTGGCCCCGAGGCCGACGGGTGCCGGCTCGGCGAGTGTCTTCAGGGCCACGTTCAGGATCGACGTGTCCAGGACGACGAGGAGGAGGCTCACCAGCAGGACCGCGAGAACGCGCCACCGGTGCGGGTGCGCGGTCTGCGGGGTGTGCTCGGCGAGCTTGAGGCGGGGCTGAGATGTCACGGATTCCGCTCCTCGGAAGGAAGAGGGGGTGCGTGAGCCGAGTGCCGTTCTACTGCCGTGTCCTGTCGACGCTAGACCTGGCAGGCAATCGAGTCAACGGTGTATCGAAACATCGTTGACTCGATTACCTGTTCCCCGCTGGGGCGCACTTCCGCAAGCCGTCACGGGCCGTCCGGGGCCGGCGCGCAGCCGAACAACCGCCGTGCGGACCGGGCGCCCTGACAGTCGGCCACCGCCTTTCGATCCCGGACCGTTGCCGAAAGACCGTCGTACGGTGAGGCGCGCAGTCGGCCTACCCGCCTTCCGGGCCCAGCGCGCAGGCGACCACAAAACGGCCCGCGACTTGATCGCAGCGCAGGTGCCAGCCTCCTTCCGTTCGGTCCAACCGCCAGCCGCCGCCCCTCGGTTCGGGCCTGGGGCGCAGGTGGGAGAAATCGTGCGCCAGGCCTACGCCGAGTGCCTTCGTGTAGGCCTCCTTCAGCGTCCACAGGCGTACCAGCCTCAGGTTCCGCTCGGCCGGCGGCAGCCCGCACAATTCCGCCAGTTCTTCCGGGTGGCAGAACTTCTCCGCGAGTCCGGGTGCCAGCAGGGGGCGGTCCGAAGCCTCGACGTCCACTCCGATCCGGCGGCCGCGGGCGACCCCGACCACCAGCATCCCGGCCGTGTGGCTGATGCCCACATCCAGTCCGGCGGGCCGGTGCAGGACCGGGCGCCCGTGGCCGTCGCGGCCCACGACCACCCGGCCCGGTGCGGTGCCCGCCACGACGGCCACCGCATGGCGCAGCAGCAACCGGGAGCCCAAAAGCCTTGCCCGTACGAGGGGTTCGCGTGCCGTCCGGTAGCGCGGCCAGTCCGGGCCGAGCACCTCACGCACGGCCGACACCATCTCCCCTCCGCTTCCCCAGTCGTCCGGCCGACCGTGGCAGACCGCGTATCCGTGCCGCAGCACGGCCCCATGGACCGCGCGCCAGCCCACCTCGGGCAAAGGGCCGACAGGGAGCGGTCTCCCGTCAGGTGGGGAACCTCCGGGAAGCGGCCCCCCATCAGGTAAGGAGCCCCCGGGGGCCGCCCCCTCGAATGCCGCGTCCGAATCCACCATCACCGTCTCCTTCGTCGCCTCGGTAGGCACTGCGTGCCAGTACTTACTGTGCCAATCCGCACACTCACCGTTGCCTCCGCTCGTACGTCGACCGCCCGGAGGACCCCAAACCCGTGACGTGCGCACCAATTTCCGCTTTACGTCTCCTTTTCACGGCACCTCAAGGCTGATGTCACCGGGTGGCACTCGGTGCCTCCCGAAGGTTCCACACCGCACCGGTACCAACCGCGGAAAGGACAGCCTGTGCCGCACCAGCCTGACCCCCGAACGTTGACGGACGCCGTACGAGCCGGCGTGGACCGCCATCCCGATCGTGCCGCCTTCGTGTACCTGCACGAGGACGGCCTGGGGATGAGGCCCGAGGAGCTCAGTTACGCCGAACTGGACCGGCGGGCCCGCGTCGTGGCCGCCCGGCTGCGCCAAGCGTCCAAGGGCGACCCTTCTCGCCCGGTCCTGCTGCTCTACCCGCCGACCCTGGACTTCGTCGCAGCCTTCCTGGGCTGCTTCTACGCCGGCCGTACGGCCATTCCGGCCCCTTTGCCCGACGAGCCCGGCGAGCGGCTGGCCCGGGTCAGCGGCATCCTGCGGGACGCCAAGGTGGGAGCGGTCCTGACCCTCCCCCAGTACCGGCAGGCCATCAGCGCCTGGCTGGCCGCCTCGGGGGAGCAGGACGTGGTGTGCCTGTCAACCGGCGCCGACGAGGACGACGGCACCGATCCCGACCTGTGGACCCCGCCCCAGGTGCGCGGCACCGACGTGGCTTTCCTCCAGTACAGCTCCGGCTCCACCAGCGAGCCCAAGGGCGTGATGGTCACGCACACCAATCTCGCCGCCAACCAGGAGGCCATCCGTTCCGCCATGAAGACGCCGCAGGGTGTCGTGGCGGGGAGCTGGCTGCCGCTCTACCACGACATGGGGCTCATCGGCATGACGCTGCAGCCGCTGTGGGTGGGAGGCACCAGTGTGCAGATGTCACCGATCTCGTTCATCAAACAGCCGGGGCGCTGGCTACGCATGATCCACGACTACCGGGTGGAGGGCACCGCCTCGCCCAACTTCGGCTACGAGCTGTGTGTCCGGCGCGTCTCCGAGGAGCAGTCGGCGGGGCTGGACCTGTCCAGCCTGCGGGTGGCTCTCAACGGGGCCGAGCCCGTGCGCGCCGACACCCTGCGCGCCTTCGTCCGGCGATTCGCCGGCAACGGACTGCGCGCCGAGGCCGTACTGCCCTGCTACGGCCTGGCCGAGAACACGCTGCTGGTCTCCGGCAACGACCCCGATTCGCCGCACTTGGAACTCACCGTCGACGCCCAGGCCCTGGAGCAGGACGAGCTGCGTCCCGCCCGCACCGACCGCCAGAGCCGCACCCTGGTCAGCTGCGGCCGCCCGAAGGACACCGAAGTGCTGATCGTGGACCCGATGACCCTGCGGGCGCTGCCCGGCGGGCGGGTCGGCGAAATCTGGCTGCGTGGACCGTCGGTGGCCGCCGGCTACTGGAACCGGCGCGAGCTCACCGCCGACACCTTCCGGGCGGTGACGGCGGACGGCCGGGCCGGCTACTTGCGCACCGGCGACCTCGGGGCGCTGCTCAACGAGGAGCTCTATGTCACCGGGCGGATCAAGGAGATGCTCATCCAGCACGGCCGCAACCTTTACCCGCGGGACATCGAGCAGGCCGTTCAGGAGTCCGGGGACGCGTTCCGGCCTGGCGGCGGCGCGGTGTTCAGCGTCACCGACGAGGCGTCCGAACGCGCCCACGTGGTCGTGGTGCAGGAGCTCAGGGCCCGGGCGACCAGCGACGAGGAGACCCTGACCCGCCTCGCCGCCGCCGTGCAGGCGCTGCTCAGCCGCCAGTTCCAGCTGCCCGCGGTGAGCGTGGTGCTCGTACGGCCCGGGGCGATCCGCAAGACCACCAGCGGCAAGACGCAGCGCACGCTCATGCGGCGGCTCTTCCTCGACGGCGGCCTGCCCGTGCTGCACCAGCGCCTGGCACCCGCGGTCGTCGCCCTGCTGCCCGCCACGGACGCGGCACCCGCGCCCACCGCCGCCGTGTCTCCCCGCCCCTGAGATCCGCGTCCGAGATCCCGAGAAAGAAGTACGCCATGAGCATCGCCCCCGACACGCGTACCGCCACCCCCCAACCCCTGGACCGTCCCTTGCCGCATGGGAACGCCCCCGACCTCGAGCTGTGGCTGACCGAACGGGTGGCCTTCCACCTGCACCGGGCGTGCGACGAGATCGACCCCGACACCCCGCTCGCCGACTACGGCATCGACTCGGTCGCGGCCATCAGCATCTGCGGCGAGATCGAACAGCACTACCGGCTCGCGGTCGCCCCCACCATCGCGTACGACTTCCCGACCGTCCACGCGATCACCGGTCACCTCGCCGAGCGCCTGGCCGACAGGACGAAGCACGACGAGGAGCCCTCATGACCGAACGCGAACCCATCGCGGTCGTCGGCCTCGACTGCCGCTTCCCCGGCGCACGCAACGCCCAGGAGTACTGGTCGCTCCTCATGGACGGACGCGACGGCACGGACCGCGTGCCCGAACAGCGCTGGGACGCCGACCGCTACCACGCCACTCCGTCGGCCGCCCCGCAGAGCGCCCGCGAGGCCCGGCCGCGGGGCCGCAGCAACACGGTGCGCGGCGGCTTCATCGCCGACCCCGATGCCTTCGACCCCGGCTTCTTCGGGATCGCCCCGCGCGAGGCCACCGCCATGGACCCGCAGCAACGGCTGCTGCTGCAGTGCTCGTGGCGGGCCATCGAGGACGCCGCGCTCGCTCCTCAGGACCTGGCCGGCACCGAGACCGGCGTGTTCGTCGGCGTGATGGCCAACGAGTGGGCGTTCCTGCAACTCGCCGATTACGACCGGATCACCGCTCGTTACGGCTCGGGCAACGGCTACTTCATGGGCGCGAACCGCGTCTCGTACCACCTCGACCTCAAGGGCCCCAGCCTGGCGGTGGACACGGCCTGCTCCTCCTCGCTCGTCGCCGTCCACCTCGCGGTGAACGCGCTGCGCGCCAAAGAGTGCGACCACGCCCTCGCGGCCGGCACCAACCTGATCATGACGCCGGTCATCAACATCTTCTACGCCCAGGCCGGTCTCTCGGCGCCGGACGGCCGCTGCAAGCCGTTCAGCGCCTCCGCCGACGGGATCGGACGGGCCGAGGGCGTGGCGGTGCTGGTGCTGCGCAGGCTGAGCGACGCCCTGGCGGACCGTCAGCCGGTCTACGCCGTTCTGAAGGAGACCGGGATCAACCAGGACGGGCGCAGCAACGGCATCACGGCACCCAACCGCTGGGCGCAGCAGCGGCTGATCGAGTCCGTGTGGCGGCGGGCCGACGTCACCGCCGATGACATCCGCTTCGTGGAGGCGCACGGCACCGGGACCCTGCTGGGCGACTTCATCGAGGCCCAGGCGCTCGGCGAGCTGACCAGTGGCCGCGGCGGCGGAAGCGTCGCGCTGGGCTCGGTCAAGAGCAATTTCGGGCACGCGGAGGGCGCGGCCGGGATCGCCGGGCTCATCAAGGCCGTCCTCGCACTGCACCACCGCACGGTGCCGCCGAGTCGGTTCGCCGACGACGAGAACCCGAAACTGGATCTGTCCGGGCGCCGGCTGTCCCTGCTGAGGTCGCCGCTCAAGCTGCCGTCCGGCACCGTGCACGCCGCGGTGAGCAGTTTCGGAATGGGCGGCAGCAACGCGCACGCGGTGCTGGCCTCAGCGCCCCGCGCGGTCCACCACAGCCGGCACGCGGCACCGGGCGTGTTCACCCTCTCCGCCCGCACCCCGGAGCGGCTGCGCGCGAATCTGCTGGCGCAGGCCGACGCCCTGTCCCGCCGTCCCGGGAGCCAGCTGGCGCAGCTGTGTTGGACCAGCAACCGTGTCAAGTCCCGGCTGCCGCACCGCGCGGCCGTGGCAGCGGGCGATCTGCCCACGCTGGTCGCCGGGTTGCGCAAGGCCGCGGAGCGCGCCGAGGGGACCGCGCGGGTGGACGGCGGGCGGCGCGGGGGGCCGTCGGTGGCGTTCGCCTTCACGGGCCAGGGCGCCCAGCACCCTTGTATGACCGCGTCCTGGTATCGGTCGTGCCCCGCCTACGCACGCCACCTCGAGGAGATCGACACGCTGCTCGCCCCGCACACCGGAGTGTCCGTGCGCGACCAGGTGCTCGACGCAGACGCGGAGGTCCAGCGCGCGCGGCTGGCCCAGCCCGCGCTGTTCGCCGTGGGGTACGCGATGGCCGCCACCCTGACCGAGGCCGGGATCAGGCCGTCGTACGTGATCGGGCACAGCATCGGCGAGTTCGCCGCCGCGTGCGCGGCCGGGGCGCTGGACGTGGCGGAAGCGGCGCGGCTGGTCGCCCGGCGCGGGGCGCTGATGGAGAAGCTGCCCAAGGACGGCGGGATGCTCTCGGTGAGCCTGGGCGCCACGCATGTGGAACCGCTGCTGGTGGGACGGGAGCGGCTCGGCGTGGCCGCGGTCAACGGCCCGCGCAGCACCGTGATCGCCGGGGATCTCGGCGAACTGGCCTCGCTGGAGGAGGAGTTGACCGAGCGCAAGGTGTCCGTCCGGCGGCTCACCGTCTCGCATGCCTTCCACTCGCCGCTGATGCGGCCCGTGGTCGAGGAGTTCCGCCGGGAGTGCGCGGACGTGTCCGACCGGCGGCCGGCGCTCCCGGTGTTCTCGACGGTGTACGGCCGTGAGTTGAGCGGCGAGGAGACCATGGACGCCGCGTACTGGGCGCGGCAGATCACCGAGCCGGTCCGGTTCGCCGAGGCCGCGGGCGCGCTCCTCGCCACCGGCGTCACCCATGTGGTGGAGATCGGCCCGCGCGCGGTGCTCACCCCGCTGCTGTCGACGTTGCGGGCGGACGGGGACCATGCCGTGAGCCTGCACAGCGCGCACCCGGGAGAGCACGCTCCCGGACACCGCCCCCAGCAGCTGTTCGGGGAGCTGTGGTGCGCCGGTCTCACGCCGGACTGGGACCTGCTGTACGACGCGGCGGACCGGGTGCCGCGCCGACTGCCGCCGTACCTGTTCGACGAGTCGTTCCGGTCCTGGCGCTCCGGTGCCGCCCCCGGGCTTCCGGAACCGTCCACGCCATCCGTCCCCCCTGGCGCGGACACCGCCGCGGTACCGAGTGGCGCGGACCGCGGGGAATCGTGCCCGCCGGCCCCGGCGGGGGACCTGCCCGACTCCCTCGCCGTGCTGACACGCCGTCTGGTGTGCCGGGTCGGCGGGCACGACCCGGAGCACGTGCACGACCACGACCGGCTCCACGAGGACCTGGGCTTCGACTCGATCCGGGTCATGGAGCTGAAGACCCGCATCGAGGACGCGCTGCCGCAGCTCGAGTCGCTCCCGATCGAGGACCTGCTCGCCAGCCTGCGCACGGTGGCCGACCTGGTCGCGTACCTGCGCGACCAACTCGCCCACGGCTCCGCCACTCCCGTACCCATGACCATGGAAGGAACACGTTGATGGCACCTCCCACCGCGTACCTGGCCTCGGTCGGCACCTGCCTTCCTGGGGACCCGGTGGACAACGCGACCCTGGCCAAACTCGTCGGCGTCGACGAGACCTGGGCAGAGATGTTCATCGGCAACACCAGCCGGTACCTCGCTGTCGACCTGGCGACCGGCCAGGTACGGCACAGCCTGGCCGACATCGCGACGACCGCGGCCGACCGGGCGCTGGTGGAGGCTGGCCTGGAGCCGGGTGACATCGACTGCGTCGTCATGGGCACGGCCACCCCGGACCATCTGATGCCCGCCACGGTGAACCTGGTCGCGGACCGGCTCGGCGTCGACAACGTCCCCACGTACCAGCTCCAGTCCGGCTGCGCCGGTGCCGTACAGGCCCTGGACGTGGCCCGCACCCTGCTGCTGGCCGGGCGCTGCAGCACCGCGCTGGTGATCGGCGGTGACGTGTGTGCCAAGCATCTTCAGACGGACTTCGACCCGGGCAGCCGTACCTCCGCCGAACTCGTCAACTACGTGCTCTTCGGCGACGGGGCCGGCGCGGCCGTGCTCAGCACCGAGGCCATGGGCCAGGGCATCGAGATCCGGCAGGTCCTCAACCGGCTGGTGGGCCTGGGCCGGGAGCCCGGCCAGGTCATCGACTGGTTCGGGCTCGGCGACCGGCACAGCGACCGCCCGGCTGTCTCCGAGGACTACAAGACGATCGAGGAGACGGTGCCGATCATGGCCGGGCAGATGTTCTGGGAGCTCCTGGACGAACTCGGCTGGGGCGCCGACGCAGTGGACTTCCTGCTGCCCCCACAGCTCTCCGGCCGGATGAGCGACCGCATCTCCGCGGGCATGCCCGCCCCGGAAGCCCGGCGTATCAACGTGGTGCGCACCGTCGGGAACAACGGCAACGCCCTGCCGTTCCTCCAGCTCGCCGAGCTGCTGCGGCAGTGGGACGGCCCCGGGCGCGCGGTCGCGGTCGCCATCGAGTCCAGCAAGTGGATCAAGTCGGGTATCGCCCTGGAGCGTTCATGACCGAGGCCGAGAACCGCACCTTCGGCGCGTCCGGCACCTGGCACGACCCCCAGGCTCTCGGCACCCTGCGCGCCCTGCACCGGGCGGGCACGCTCGCCACGGAGTACGGACGGGTACGGGCCCTGCTGGCACGCATGCCCGCGACCGACCTGCCGGCCGCGGGCCAGCTGCTGACCCGGCTCGATGCGAAGGAGGTATGCCGCCACGCCGACGTGCCGGTGGTCACGGTCGCCGTCACGGGCCACTCCACGGTAGCCCCCCTTGTGGCCCCCCTCACCGCCGAACTGGCCCGGCACGGGATGCTGTTGGAGGCGAAGGTCGCACCGTATGGTTCCTATTTGCAGGACCTGATGCGGCCCGCGGCGGCCGGAGAGGTGCAACCGCAACTCACGCTGTGTCTGCTCGACGCGCACACGGTCTTCGACGACGTCACCGTGCCCTGGCGGGTCGAAGACGTCGAGGCCGCGGCACGGGCCCGGCTCTCGCTCGTCGCCGGCGCCGTGCGCACTCACCAGAAGGCCGGGCGTGGCCTGCTAGTCCTCAACACCGTGCCGCTGCACCGCCGTTACACCCACCAGCTGGTCGACCTGCGCTCCCGCGCCCGGCTCGGCGCGGAGTGGCGGGACTTCAACCGCGGTCTGCTGTCCCTCGCCGAGCAGCACCCCGGGGTGGTCATCGTGGACCTCGATCCGCTGGTGGCCGAGGGCGTTCCCGCGTGCGATCCACGCACCGCGCAGTACGCCCGCGCCCGGCTGTCCGACGCGCTGCTCGCCGCCTACGCCCGGGAGGCCGCACACGTCGTCCGCGCGCGCCTGGGCCGCACCCGCAAGTGTCTGGTGCTGGACCTGGACGGCACGCTGTGGGGAGGGGTGCTCGGCGAGGACGGGCCCGGCGGCGTCGAACTCGGCTCCGGGCTGCGGGGCGAGGCCTTCCAGGAGTTCCAGCGGGTGCTCGGGCAACTCGGCGCGCAGGGTGTGCTGCTGGCGGTCAGCAGCAAGAACGACACCGACGCGGTGCGCGAGACGCTGCGCACCCATCCGGCCATGGTGCTGCGCGAGGACGACTTCGTCCGCGTCAACGCCAACTGGAAGGCGAAGCACGACAACCTCCGCGACATCGCCGACCGGCTCGGGCTCGGCCTGGACAGCTTCGTCTTCGTCGACGACAGCCTCTTCGAGTGCGGGCTGGTCGCCGAGCAGCTGCCCGAGGTCGCCGTCATCCGGGTCGACGAGGAGCCCGCCCTGCACCCCTCGGCGCTGCTGGCCGACGGCTGGTTCGACCTGTTCGAGCTCACCGAGGCCGACCTGGAACGGGCCGGCCGCTACCGCACCGAGGCCCTGCGGCAGGAATTCCGCGAGGACTTCGGTTCCTACCAGGACTATCTCGAAGGACTCGGGCTGGAGGTCGTCCTGCGGCCGCCGGAGGAGTCGGAGATCGCCCGGGTCTCCCAGCTCACACTGCGCACCAACCAGTTCCACCTGGCCACCGAACGCCTGCAGGTCCCGCAGGTGTCGGCGCGGATGGAGCGCCCGGGGCTGCACGTGATCGCGGTGCGGGCGCGCGATCGGTTCGGCGACCACGGCCTGGTCGGCGCCCTGTTCCTGCGGCGCGACGCAGAGGTGCTGCGCATCGACAACTTCGTCCTCAGCTGCCGGGTGTTCTCCCGGGGCATCGAGAGCGCCTGCGTGAGGGCGGTGCTGGAGTTCGCCCGTGACACCGGCGCGGGCGCCGTGACGGGCCGCTATCGGCCCACGCCCCGCAACTCCGCGTTCGCCTCCTTCTACGCCGAGCACGGCTTCGCCGTCACCGGCATCGATCCGGACCACCCCGACGCCGTCATCTTGCGGCACGACCTCGGCGACATCACCCCTGCCCCCGCCCATCTGCGGCTGCATGCCGCGTTCGGGCCGTTCGACGGAGACTCCGCATGACCACTGCCCTCGCCGACACCGAAGAGTTCCGCACTCTCCTGGAGGAGGAACTCGGCCTGCAGGTCCGGGCCGAGGACCTCGACCGCCCCCTGGACGACTTCCCCGACTGGGACTCGGTGCTGCTGCTGCGGCTGGTGACCGTCGTGGAGAACCTCGTCGGCCGGCGCATCCCAGTGGTCGACCTGCTGGAGACGAGGACCTTCCGGCAGATGTACGAAGTGGTGGTGGGCCGGTGACCACGCCCCAGGTCGATCCCGCACTCGTATCCGCCGAACCCGAGGCCTGCCTGCACTTCCGCGCCCTGTTCCTCGACACCCCGCTGGACCTCGTCCTGTCCCCCGGCTTCGGCAGGCGGATGCGGGCCGGCCTCGCCCGCCTCGTCACCGGCGGCGCGTCCGAGGTCCCGGCGCGTGTCCCGGAAGAGGCACGTGTCCCCGAAGAGAAAGGAACGGCCCGGTGATCCCCGTAGCCGAGTTGTGGAGGTTCGCCCTTCCCCACGCGTACGCCCAGGGCATCCCCGGGGATGTCGTCCACCGGGTGATGCGGAGCGTCAATGAGGACGCCAAGGGCGAAGGCCCCGGCGTCTGGACCCACGAGTGGTCGTCGCTCGCGAAGGCGGCCGAGGCACGCGGCCGCGATCTGGACGCGGTTCGCTACTACACGATGGCCCGCTTCCCGTACGTCGACGGGCCGAGCCGGCAGGCGGCACAGAGCGCCGGTGTGGAGGCCTTCGACCGCTGGCGCAAACGCGTCCGCGGCATCTCCCGGCTCGATCTGCCCTTCGATGGGGAGGGCTTCGCCTGCTGGGCCGCCGGGCTGTCCCAGCGCAGCAGTCTCCCGCTCATCCTCGTTCTGGGCGGCGTCACCAGTACGAAGGAACAGTGGGCCCCGGTGCTGGCCGGAGCCGACCGGCTCGGCGCAGCCGTCGTGGTCACGGAACTGCCCGGCGTCGGCGAAAACACCCTCACCTACGGATCGGACAGCACGCGCATGCTCATGTATCTCCTCGACCTGCTCGGCCGTGCCGCCGACGCCTCCCGCACCTGTGTCGTGGGCCTGAGCTTCGGCGGGCATCTCGCCCTGCGACACGCGCTGGAGGACGATCGCATCCGGGGACTGGCGACCGCCGGGGCGCCGGTGCGCCACTTCTTCACCCGCGCCGCGCACCGCACGCCGCTGCCCCGCCTGATGACGCTGACCCTGTCCCACGTGATGCGGACGCCGGTGGACCGGCTCCCGGCCGCCCTCGCCGACTGGGGCGTCGACGAGGAGCGGCTGACCCGACTGCGCACCCCGGTCGCGTACGCGGCGAGCCGCGACGACGAGGTCGCGCCGCCGTCCGACGTCCGGTTGCTGGAGCAGACCGTGCCACACCTGCGCCTGGTCGAGAACGACGCCCTCGGCGGCCGGCCCGACCAGGCTGCCGAGACCCGGCTGTGGCTGCTGTCGCAGGCGCTGCGCATGGCCGGCACGGCGAGCGGCGTCCGCCGGGCCGCCTCGGCCCGGGCCCGGGTCCTGCGCGCACGCCGCCGACTCGCCCGTACATTGCCCGGAGCCCCTGCATGACCACCACGGCTCCGGCGTCCTGCCTCGGCCGGGCGCCCCGCGAGGGCGCCCGGCTCAGGCTGTTCTGCTTCCACCACGCGGGCGGCGGGGCCTCGTTCTTCAGCTCGTGGCCCGGTCGCCTTCCGTTCGACGTCGACGTCCTGCCGGTGCAGTTGCCGGGCCGCGAGGCGCGCTACCGCGAGCCCCGCTTCCAGGACGCGGGCGAGGTCGTCGAGGCCCTCGGGCGCGATCTCGCGCCTCGGCTCGACGAGGGGCCCTGGGCCGCCTACGGCCACAGCATGGGCGCGATGGTGGCCTTCGCGCTGACGGCGGCCCGGCTGCGCGAGGGCGGCCGCCCTCCCGAGGCCCTGTTCCTCGGGGCGTACGCGGCGCCGTATGTGTCGCCGTCGCTGCCGCCGCCCGACCGGTACGACGACCACGAACTGGCCCGTCTGCTGGTGGACTTCGGCGGTCTGAGTCCGCGGTTCCTCGGACGGGACGACTGGCTGCGGGTGCTGCTGCCCATCCTCCGCGACGACCTGCGGGTCTGCGCGACCCACCACCGGGCGGGACTGCCGGACCCGGACGACGAACGGGCCCGGCTGCCGCTCCACGTCGAGGCTTTCGCGGGCGTCGACGACCCGCTCGTCACCCCGGGCGCGGTGCGGGCCTGGGGGAGGTACGTGAACAGCTTCCGCATGACGACCGTCCCTGGCGGTCACTTCTTTCCGCGCCAGGCACCCGATCCGTTCTTCGACCGGCTCAGCCCTTCGCTGGCCCGGCTTCTCGCGGAACTGGGCGCACCACCTTCGGCACCCGGTTGATCCGTCGTTGGATCTCGTCGGCGTTCTTCTCGTACAGCGTGTGCTGCTCCTTGACGCCCGGCATGACCCACAGCGGGCGTGACGAGGCTTCGGCGAAGCTCAGTCCCCGGGTGTCGGGCCGCAGTCCGGTCAGGGTGAGCGCGAAGGGTTCCAGGTAGTCGATGCCGGCGTCCGACGTGAGCCGGAACGGCCGGTCGTGGCCCGGGTAGACCACGTCGGACACGGTAAGGACCCGTTCGATGCTGCGGGCGGCCTGGTCGGCGTCCCAGAAGACCAGGGGGTTGCGTTTGGTGAGGGCGACGTACGCGAAGTGCAGGGCGTCGCCGGTGATGGTGGCGCGCCCCCGCTCGGTCCGCACGACCACGCCGATGCTGCCGGGCGAGTGGCCGGGCAGGCCGATGACGTCCACGCCCGGGATGATCTCCTCCCCGTCCGTGACCTCGCGGACGGGGAGTTGTTCGAGGAGCAGCCCCGTCCAGGCGGGCGTGGCCCAGTCGTTGGCGTGCGGGGTGTGCGCGTACCGGCGCTCGTCGGGGTGGAGGACGAGGGTGGCCTGCGGGAACAGGTCGATGTTCTGGACGTGGTCCCAGTGGGCGTGGGTGAGGACGACGGTGTCGATGTCCTCGGCGTCGAGGCCGTGTGCGGCGAGCGCGTTCCACAGGAAGGGGCGGCGGCCGACGTGGGCGGCGTCGACGAGGATGTTCCGGTGCCGTCCGGCGGCGTCCGGGCCGCGTACCAGGAACACCCCGCAGAAGGCGGGATAGCCCTGGTCGGTGTCGATGGCGAAGCCGGGCAGGAGGATGTCGATCGTCGGCATGGAACTCCCTTGGTCCGTGGGCGGGTTGCCCGCTTTCACTGGTCCTGCAGCGCGGTACGGATCGCGTCGAGGCCGGCCGGGTTGACGAGGGTGGACAGGTCACCGGGCGCCTCGCCGGTGACGAGGCTGCGGATGAGCCGCCGCATCACCTTGCCGTTGCGGGTCCTGGGCAGCTCCGGTACGGCGACCACCCGGCTGGGCCGGAACGCGGGGCCGAGCGCTTGGGCCACCCGTCCGCGGATCCGCTCGGCTTCCGGTGCGCCGAGGGGCCGCCCGGCCGCCGGGACCGCGAAGCACCACAGGGCCTCGCCCTTGACGGGGTGCGGTATCCCGACTGCGGCCGCCTCGGCGACGGCCGGGTCGCCGACGACGGCCTCCTCGACCTCGGCGGGCCCGAGGCGTTTGCCGGCCACCTTGATGATGTCGTCGAGGCGGCCGTGGACGAACCACTCGTCACCGGTCCGGGAGACGAGGTCGCCGTGGGACCAGCGGCCCGGCCTCCGGCCGAAGTAGGTGTGGGCGAAGCGTTCCCGCGCTCGCCACAGTCCCCGGGTCATGCCGGGCCAGGAGTGCCGCACGACCAGTTCACCGACGTGTCCTTCGGGCGTCTCGGTGCCCTGGTCGTCCTCGATCGCCGCGTCGATGCCCAGGCAGGGCCCCGAGAAACTGCACGGCGACTGGGGCAGGGTGGGCGCGGAGGCGAGCAGGGATCCGCCGACCTCGGTGCCGCCGCAGATGTTGATCACCGGGCAGCGTTTGCCGCCGAGGTCGGCGAAGTACCAGCGCCACGCCTCCTCGGTCCACGGCTCGCCGGTGGAGCCGAGGACGCGCAACCGGGACGGCGCCGGATGCTTGGGGGCGCGGCCCATCAGCATGCGGGCCAGGCTGGGCGAGCTGCCGAAGACGGTGACCCCGTGTTCGTCGAGCAGCCGCCACAGGCGGGTGACGTCCGGATGGTCGATCGTGCCCTGGTACGCCAGGACGCAGGCGCCGGCGAGGGTGGCGCCCACGGCGACGAGCGGGAACATGACCCAGCCGGGGTCGGTGACCCAGAAGGCCACGTCGTCCGGCCGCAGGTCGAGGTTGTACCGGGTCTCGCTGCCGACCTGGACCGGGAAGCCGCCGTGGGTGTGGATCGCGCCCTTGGGGCGCCCGGTGGTGCCCGACGTGTGCAGCAGGAGGAAGGGGGTGTCGGTGGGGAGCGAGACGGTCGCCGCGGGCTCGGCGCCGGAGAGCCGGTGCCAGGTCGTCGTCGTGGGCCCCGGCGAGGCGGTCGGCTCGTCCTGCGACACGTCGCCTGCCCGGGAGTGCCTCGACGCACGGGGCGTTGCGCCCGCCCCCACGGGTGCGGACGGCACGTTCCGGCGGCTCTGCCCGGAGGGTTCCAGCGGGGCGCCCGGCTCTTCGAGAACGACGACGAGATGACGTACGCACGTGGCCTTTTCCAGTGCTGTACGGGCCACCGTCTCCATGTCGTGCCGGCGGCCGTGCCGGGTGGCGGCCGCCGCGGTGACCAGGACCCTCGCCCCGGCGTCGACAAGCCGTACGGCGATCGCCTCGGTGCCGAAGCCCGAGAACAGCGGCACCAGCACGGCGCCGATGCGCGCGCAGGCGAAGAGCAGGACGAAGGCCTCGGGACCGGCCGGCAGATATCCGGCCACTCGGTCGCCCTCCGCGACCCCGAGGGCGCGCAGTCCGCCTGCCACCCGGGAGCTGCGGGCGGCGACCTCGTCGTACGTGAGGACCCCCTTCGTGCCGTCCTCCCGCTCCCAGCGCAGTGCGGGAGCCCGCCCGCGCCCCTGCCGTAGATGGCGGTGGAGACAGGAGTCCACGAGGTTGGTGCGTCCGCCCGGGAACCAGCGGGTGAAGGCGATGCCTCCGGTGTCGTCGCACACGCGCGTCGGCGGCGTGTGCCAGACGATGCCGATGTCCGCCACGGCCCGTTCCCAGAACCACTGGGGGTGGGTGACGGACCTGGTCTGCAGTTCGCGGTAGCCGCCGTCGATGCCGTGCTTGCGGCAGAAGGCCGCGATGTTGCCGTGTTCGGTGAACTCCGGCGTGGGATGCCAGACATACGCGCTCATCGGGTCCCGCCCGGGTTCTCGATCAGTGCGGCGATTCCCTGGCCGCCGCCGATGCACAGGGCGATCACGGCCAACCGGCCGCCCGTGCGGCGCAGTTCGTGAGCCGCCTTGAGCAACAGGACGGTTCCCGTAGCGCCGATGGGATGGCCGAGGGCGATCGCACCGCCGTTCGGGTTGACGCGGTCCGGATCGAGCTTGAGTCCGTCCATGACGGCCAGGACCTGGGCAGCGAACGCCTCGTTGAGTTCGATCACGTCGATCGCGTCCAGGGTGAGGCCGTTGCGATGCAGCAGGCTGCGGATCGCCTCGGCCGGGGCGACGCCCATGATCTCCGGCTCCAGCGCGGTGACGACCGCGTCGCGCAGCCGGCACAGCGGTACGGCGCCGGGGGTCAGATCGGCCGAGCGCATCAGCAGCACGGCGGCAGCGCCGTCGTTGATGCCGGCGGAGTTCCCGGCGGTGATCGTGCCGTTCTGCGAGAACACGGGAGCCAGGCCGGCGAGCTTGTCCACCGTCGTGCCGGGCCGGGGATGTTCGTCCCGCTCCACGACGCCGCCCGGGGTGGCCACGGGCACGATCTGCTCGTCGAAACGTCCCTCGCCGACGGCGACGGCGGCCCGGCGCTGACTCTCGGCGGCCCACCCGTCCTGGCGCTGCCGCGAGATGTCGTACCGGTCCGCCACCACCTCGCCGGTCATGCCCATCGGGTAACGCCCGAAGGGGTCGGTGACCAGGGAGACGGTGCCGTCCACGGTCGGCTCTCCCGGCACCTCGTCGGGGGCCCGTTCGCTGTAGTCGAGCAGCGGCTGACGGGTCATCGACTCGTTGCCGCCCGCCACGACGACGTCGACCTCGCCGAGGGTGAGGCTCTGCGCGGCCGACCAGACGGCCTGCAGGCCGGACCCGCACAGCCTGTTGACGTTGTACGCGGGGGTCGTCACGGGTAGCCCGGCGGCCAGGGACGCACGCCGGGCGTTGAACGCGTCGGGGCCCACCTGGCCCACGCAGCCCAGGACGACCTCGCTCACGGCGCCGAGGTCCAGCCCACCGCCGACGACCGCCTCGCGGATCACGAGGGCGCCCAGCCGGTGCGCGGGAGCCGAGCTCAGTGCGCCCTTGTACCGGCCGATCGGGGTACGCGCCCCGTGGACGACGGCGATGTCTACGGGCATCGGGGGTCACTCCTTCGTTGAGGGCTCCGCGTCCGCGCTGGACTCGGCGGACACGCGGCGGACGCGCTGGACGTCGCCGGGTGTGCGGCGAGCAAGGTGAGGGCGTCCCGGTCGGGTCGGATCAGGAGCGCCGAGACCACGGCACCGGCGATCAGCAGACAGGCGGCCAGGTCGAAGGCCCGGCCGTAGCCGGCGGCCTCGGTGGACGCCGCGTCGATGATCCGCCCGGTGACATAGGGGGCGAGCAGGCTCGAGAGGGCGGCGAGGGCGTACGAGAGACCCAGGGCGGCGCTGCGCCGGCCGGCCGGGCAGATGTCCGCGATCGCCGCGTTGGTCAGGGGGGTCTGCCCGTTGCCCGCGGAGAACGCCAGGACCAGCAACGGCAGCAGGAGGACGGCGGGACCGGCCCGGGTCGCGAGTAGCAGACACACGCCGGCGAGAAGCGGCAGCAGCGCGCCGACCAGTCCCTGCGCGACCCGGGCGGTCACCCCTCTCCGCAGCAGCCGGTGCGCGACGGCTCCCGCGGTGAGGACCAGGACGGCCATGGACAGGGCGGGCAGCCCGACGATCCCGCTGATCTCCGCGTCGCTGAAGCCCACCTGGTCCTCCAGGAAGAGCGGCAGCCAGGCGAAACCCAGGGAGAGCGTCCACATGACCGCGAAGGTGGAGAAGGTGGCCCCGAGCCAGGTGCCCGTTGTGACGATGCGCCGGAAGGGGACCGTGGGAGGCGCCCCGTCGGCGGAGACCGTCGGGACGTCCCCTGCCGACGGTTCGTCGTCTGCCGGTCCGGGGCCCAGGTGTGCGGCGTACGGCCCGCCGCCGCCGACCCGCAGCCAGACCAGGGTCCACACCACCCCGGTGGCCCCGAGCAGGCCGAACGCGGCCCGCCAGCCGAGGGTGTTGCTGACCAGGACGACCAGCGGGGCGGCCAGGACGGTGCCCCCCGCGCCGCCCGCGACCACGACGGCCGAGGGCAGCGCGCGCCGCTTCTCCGGAAACCAGGTGAACGCCGTGTAGTTGGCCAGCGGGAAGCCCGGCCCCTCACCCGCACCGAGCACGACCCGGGTGGCGACGAGGGCTCCGAATCCTGTGGCGGGGACGAGGATCGGCAGTTGCGCCGCCGCCCAGACGAGGGCGAGCACGGCGAGCAGGGGCCGGGGGCGGATGCGGTCGCCCAGGAAGCCGACCGAGACGGCCGAGAGGCTGAACAGGAGGTAGAAGCTGCTGGCGATGGTGCCGAACTCGGTGGCGGAGAGCCCGAGGTCGTCCTTGATGGGGCCCGCGGTCAGGCCGAGGACGGCCTTGTCAGCGGCGTTGACGACGATGAAGAGCGCCAGCACGGCCAGGACGGTGCGGGCCCGGCGGCGGGTGCCGTCCGCCGTGGCCGACCGGGTGTCCGCCCCAACGGTCATGCGCGGGCCAGACGTTCGTCGAGCCAGTCGAAGACCCGCTGGTGAAAGCGGAGTGCCGCGCCCTCCTGACAGTGTTCGCCGGCCCCTTCGGCGACGGTGAACAGCATCAACTCCTTCGCGCAGCGCAGCGCCTCGTGCACCCGCTGGGCCTCGCCGTGAAAGGCCAGGTCGTTCTCCGCGTCGAGGACGAGCGTGGGGCAGGTGATGTGCGCGGCCGCGGCGTCGAGGTTGTACGGCGCGCAGGCGCGCAGCGCCTCGGGAGGCGTCTTGGCCCCGAAGACCCACATGCCGTGCCGCAGGAACCAGCTCACCTGGGTGCTCTGGGACATGCTGACGGCCAGCGCGGGCCCGGCCACGTCGTCCCGGCCGTCCGTCACCCACTCACCCAGGTAGGGCGGAATGCCGCGGAGGGGGGCCTCGTAGAAGTCGTAGACCCCGTTGTGCAGGACGCACGCGGCGAAGCGGTCCTCGAAGGCCGTCGCGCGGGCGGCCAGCAGTCCGCCGAAGCTGGTGCCGAACAGCACGAGCCTCTCAGGGTCCACCTCCGGGCGGATCAGGGCGTGGTCCACCACGGGCGTGACCACGCGTTCCCAGTCCGGCCGGAAGAACAGTCCCTGCTCCCGGCGGACGGACTGCTGGCCGGGGCCTTCGAAGGCGAGGACATGGTAGCCGCGGCGTAGTGCCCCGCCGGCCGCCATGAAGTACAGCTCCTCCAGGGTGGAGTCGTATCCGCCGTGGTGGATGACGGTGGGCCGGCGGCGGCCGGTGTCGTCCACGAGGAACAGGTATCCCGGGAGGGTGGTGTCCTCGTAGGGGATCCGCAGGGGCACGACCGGAGTGTCGAACAGCTGTGCCGCCTGCGCGAAGGTCTGCCGCGAGCACCGGGCGAGGCGGGCCGACTCGAGGTCGGAGTCCCGGTCCTCGACGCGGAAGAAGTCGGCGGTGCGGTAGTAGTTCGAGGCCCGCAGGAGGGACTCGCGGGCGCTGACCCGGTGGCCGGCGGCGAGTGCCTCGGCACCGACACGGTGGAGGCGTTCGGAGACGGCGGTCCACTCCCGGCACCAGGCCTCCTCGTCGCCGTCGGGGATGTTGCGGCAGGCGGCCAGGACCTCGCCGAGATCGGCGCCCGCGTAAGCGGCGTGCCCGGCCGTGCGCAGCGCCTGGAAGGAGAACGCCGCGTCGTCGAAGAGGAACTTCATCGGGGCCCCTTTCGAGATGGAACGGAACGGAGCCGTTCCGTCTCGCGCCGGAACGTACACCCGGCCCGGACGGAACGCAACCGTTCCGTTCGGTGTTAATCTCCCGCAGTGGAATCGACCAGCCGTGACGACGTCGACCGCAGGCCCACGGGCTCCGCGGTCCTGCGGGAGTCCGTGACCGAGACGATCAGGCGGGCGGTGTTCGAGGAGCTCGCCCAGACCGGGTTCGCCCGGATGTCGATGGAGGCCGTGACCCGCCGGGCCCGCGTCGGCAAGGCGGCCCTCTACCGCCGCTGGCCCTCCAAGGAGGCGATGGTCGTGGAGCTGGTCTCCGAGGCCGCCGCCGAACACCTCCCCGCGACGGCCGACTCCGGGTCACTGCGCGACGACGTCGAACGGTTCGTCCGGGACACCATGGCCGACCTCCGCCATCCGCTCGTCGGCCGGATCGTCCCCGACCTGGTTGCCGAGTCGGCCCGCAACCCCTCGCTGAGCGCCGCGCTCCACGAGGCGGTCCTCGCCCCCCGGCGCGCCGCGGTGGCGACGGTGCTGCACCAGGCGATCGACCGCGGAGAGCTGTCGGCCGACATCGACATGGGCCTGGCCGTCGACCTGTTCGGCGCCCCGTTGTACTTCAGGATGCTCGCGGTCGGCGGACCCACCGACGACGCCTACGTCGCCCGCCTCACCCGCGCCGTCCTCGCGGCACTCGCCGCCAGCCGCTGAGCGAGGCCCTGAGGCACGACGCACTCGCGCGCGTCACCGGACGTGGGCATGAGGCAGGCGTGCAGCGCCGAGGGCTGTCGTGCCGGGACCATCTGCGTGAAGAGCTACCCCACCCCCGGCGTCGAACTTGTCGGCGACGGCGTCTGCCAGATCCGCGCCCAGGCTGCATCGCATCGCGCGCTGAACCTGATCTCGAGCCCCGGCTCCCGCGCGGGTGCGCCAGCCGGCCAGCGTGCGCGCGTCCCGCCCGCAGGCCATGCTCTGCGGATCTCCGCCCTCGCAGGCCTGTCCACGACAGCCCGGGGGCGGAACCGACACCGTCGTGGCCTCACCGGGTGACACCTCCCCGCCCTGCGGCCAGACCATCCTCACCGCCACCCCCACCGCAACGGCAGTCCCGACCACGAGGGCCGACACACGCCGCGACAACCGGCCGACCTTGGGGACTCCGTCGGCGCCTCCTCCCGCCGCCCGGCATCCGCCGGCTCCGTCCGCTCCCCGTCCGCGTCGGTCGCCGAGGCGTCGCCGGAACTCCGCTCCCCCGTACGGCCGCTCCACTCGGCCAGTTCCCACAGGGCGACCGGCCGCTGCGAGGCTCGCCCGCGAGCCGGCACAGCACCTCGACCGCCTGCCGGGGCACCGGGGCTCTGCGTTCAGGTACCGCGACCGGGAGGACTTGCCGTACGGCAAGCGGTGGGCAGGTCCGGCCGGGCTGAGGCTGGTGCGCCGTCGCAGCGCCCGCAGTTGGGCCGCCGGTCGAGCACGCGCCGACGCCGTCATCGGCGCAGCGCCCCCAGGTGTGCGGGCCGACCTTGCCGAACATTCCGTCATCGGCCACGAGGAGTGGGAGCCGGGCAAGCAGGACCCGCGCGGCTTCACGATCGACGGCATGCGCTCCCGCATCGCGGGCCGCCTGCGGGGCAAGCCGGGCGGCGGAGGCGCCTGCCCCAGCCCCGGCCCGAGTACGAGCCGTTCCCGGGCGCCGGTTTCTTCCAGATCGGCCGCCGCGACCCGCTGAATCACCGCATTGGGCAAGCGCCTGGTCGAGGAGGGCTGCGGCCGTTACGAGGAGGGCCCGAGCCCCGACTGGACGCGGACGGGATTCCCGGCAAGGTCGGCTGGGACAAGCTGAAGGCGCCCGGTTCACGCCATGAAGCTCAATCGCACCCGACGGCTCGGATCATCCCTATTCATATCCGCCAAACTCCGTTAAGACAACCGCCAAGGTACCCGAGCACGGAATCCCCACTGGATGCCTCACCGGAATCGCTTCGCATGAAGCAGGAGCGAGAGAACGCCAGGTCAGTAGGCGTTTCGCGGTCCTTCGGGCGGGTGCCGGGGCCCTCAGAGCGTCGAAGGAGCGTGACCGGTCGAGGCGAGCCCCACCGGCGCGGCCGGACGGTAGCCCCCTGTCGTGCAGGAGCCGATGCCCCACTCCGCCTGCATCGCGCGAGCCGTGGCGAGCTGCTTCTCCGACAGGTCGATCCCGACCGGGTGGGCCCCTGCTCTGGCCGCCGGCCAAGCGGAAACGTGGGCACTTGCCGCTCGGTCCGTGGGTGCTGGGCAGCCTTCCCGGCCCGGCACCTGTCCACGGGGAGCTACAGACCGTCCTAAAATGGAACGAATTATCCATCGATGATCGAGGGCAACGTGTCGGCCAACGGTGTGGCATCGAACTTGTACCCGTTCGGCGCCGCAAGTGTCGACGAAGCACCCGAGCGCGAGGACGCGCTGGTCAGCGCCATCGTCGGTGCCGTGGAGCTGACCGGAGCGCATACCGGAAGCGTGTTTCTGCTCTCCGGCGACCACCGCTCGCTCGTAGTGGCCGCGTCGTGCGGGTCGCCGCCCTCCCTGCTCAGCGGGTGGCGTCGGATCCCGGTGAACAGCGGTCTGCCAGTGGCGGAGGCGTACCGCTCCGGGCGCATGGTCCATCTGGCCGGCGCGGAGGAGACGATGCGGCGCTTCCCGCAGCTCTCGGTCGCCCTGCCCTACCCGTTCGGCTCTGCATCGGTCCCCGTACGGGCGGGCGAGCGGACCTTCGGCACCATGGCCGTGGTGTGGTCGGCCAGGCCGGACGGGACAGGGCTGTCGAGGGCGCAGCGCCGGAAGCTGCGCTCCGCCGCCGACCGGCTGGGCACCACCCTCGCCGGACTGCGGGCCCGCGGCGCGCTCGGTGAGTACGACGAACAGACGGCTCCGGTGGTGGTCCCGCTGCCATCCACCCCGGTGATCCGGGTGGGCCTGTTCGACTGGGATCTCGACACCGGAGCCCTCACGGCCGACGACGAGCTGTGCGCGATCTTCGGAATGCCGCCCCGCGAGTTCGACGGACGGGCGGCCACCCTGGCGGCCATGATCGAGCCCGCCGATCTGCCCGGCTTCCGGGCCGCCGCCCGTGCCGCGGTCCAGAAACGCCACGTACTGGCACACTGCCTGCGCATCCGGGACGGCCGCGGAGGCCACCACACCGTCGAGCTGTGGGGCCGGGTGCCCGAGAGCCCTGACGACCTGGAGGCCCCGGCCCATCTGGTCGGCGCCGTTCTCGACTCCGGGAGCCGCATGGCCGCCGTGGCTGCGATCGAGCAGCTCACGGACGGCTTTTTCGCGCTCTCGCCCGACGGACGTCTCGCCTACGCCAACCACAGCCTGGAGAATCTGCTGCGGGTCCGCCAGGACGAACTGCTCGGCCGACGCCCCTGGGACGTCCTGCCCTGGCTGGCCGATCCCGTGTACGAGGACCGCTACCGGGCCGCCCTGGTCTCCCAGCAACCGGTCTCCTTCCTGGTCCGCCGCCCACCGGCCACATGGCTGGTCTTCTCCCTCCACCCGGGCGCTCAGGGCATGACGGGGTGGGCGGCACCCGTGCGACAGCCCGTACCGGCCGACACCGGACCCGGGGCAACCCTCGCGGACGGGGGGCCGCCCGTCTCCTGGTCGCCTCCGCCCGCGGCCCCGCGTGTGGGTTCCCTCTATCGGGTGCTCACGCTGGGCAGCGCGCTCACCGAGGCGGTCACCGCGCACGAGGTGTTCGAGGCCGTCGCCGAGCAGCTGCTGCCGGCTTTCGGCGGTCAGAAGCTGGCGATCGCCGTGGTGGAGGAGCGGCGCCTGCGCCTGCTCGATCAGCGCGGCTACTCGAAGCGCTTTCTCGCCCGGTTCGAAGGCACTCCGCTGCATGCCCGGCTGCCCGTGACGGACGCGCTGACCTCCGGGGCCCCGCTGTTCGTCGAGTCCCGTGAGGAGCTTCTCGAGACCTACCCCGGGATCATGGTCAGTCAGGCCAACTCCTGGGCGTTCCTGCCCTTGATCGCCTCGAACCGCCCGGTCGGCGTCTGCCTGCTCGGCTTCAACGACGTCCACCGATTTCCCGACGAGGAGCGTGGAGTCCTCACCGCGCTGGGCGGCCTGATCGCCCAGGCCCTGGAACGCGCCAGGCTCTACGACGCCGAATTCGCCCTCGCCCGCGGCCTGCAGAACGCGCTGCTGCCGCACCGGCTGCCCACACTGCCGGGCCTTGATGTCACCGGGCGCTATCTTCCGGGCACCCGAGGGATGGACATCGGCGGCGACTGGTACGACGTCATCCCCACCGGCGACGAGGTCGCGCTGATCGTCGGGGACGTCGAGGGGCACAACGTCGCCGCCGCGGCCGCCATGGGCCAGCTGCGCAGCGCGGTGCGGGCCTTCGCCACCGCCGGCCACCGGCCGAGCGACGTCGTCGCCAACGCCAACCGGCTCCACATGGACCTCGACCCGGCGCTACTCGCAAGCTGCTGCTATGCCCGCCTCCATCCTCGCTCGGGGGTCGTGCGCATCGTCCGTGCCGGCCACCCTCCGCCCTTGCTACGCCTGCCCGACGGACAGGCCGAAGTCCTGGACGTGCCCGGCGGCCCCCTGCTCGGCATCGACACAGCGGCACACTTTCCGGAGTCGGAGCTGCGCCTCGTACCCGGGTCGGTCCTGGCCCTGTACACGGACGGACTGATCGAGAAGCGTGACTCGGACATCGATTCCGACGTCGACCGGCTCCGGGCGTCACTGGCCCGCATGGGCGGGGGCCGCCTGGAGGATCTGGCCGACGCGCTGCTGCGGGACGCCCGCCGGTCCGCCGACAGGGCGGACGACATCGCCCTCCTGCTCACCCAGTACGCCCCCTGGTAACCCAACGAAGGGGGCCACATATCCGCTGGCCGACGGCCGGAGAAGGCTCGGAACTCGTCGGCGGTCTGCCGGCCCTGCAGGGACAGCGGCTCGCGTACGGTGACCGCCTGGTGCTGCTCGCTGGACGCCGCCGAAGGCCAGGACGGCCGGACCGCCGGCTGGGGCCGTGGTGGTGCGGTGTTCAGCCAGCTCCTCGCCGATGGCGTGCCCCAGGCGGGCAGGGGGGTGGTCCGCCGGCGAGCCTTGGCTGACGAGGTGGCGCCGCCAGGAGATCAGTCCGGCGCGGCGCGGGATACCGGTGTTCAGGGCGATGTTCTCTGCGACCGACACCAGCAACACCACCCCACATCCGCGCCGAGCCCGCTCGCGCCGCTCCGACGCCGCCCGGGCCGTGGCCGTACCCGCCACCGCGCTGGCGTCCGGGACCCGGCGGGGGCACCGAAGAGGCCGACACTGCCGGGCGACACGGACGGCATCGACGACCCCGCTTTGGCCTCCCGGACGGCTGCGGCGGCACCGGACACGAGACGCAGCGCCTGCCAGGAGCCGCCGTAGCCGACGACGGCAAGGGCGACGCCGGCGAGAGCCAGGACAGCCGTGGCGGCCAGATCGAGACGTGCGACAGCCATGCCGCCGATGACGAACGGGACCCAGGTCAGGGCCGGACAGCCGCCCGTGAAGAACCGCGAGACGAGGCCCTCTGCCTGGCCGACGATGAGGAATGAGCGGCTGCCGACCACCGGCTGCAGCAGGTACAGCAGATGCGGGCCCACCAGGGCCCAACCCGCCGCAATCAGCGCCGGCGGCTCGGCGCCCAGCCGGTACAGCGGCAGCACCAGCAGGAAGAACAGCTTCCTTCCGCGGCCGGGGCCGGTCCGCGGCTTGGCACCCGCCCCACGGACTGAGCTGATTCCCCGGCGTTTGTCCTACCGGCGTCCCGAATCCGGCGTCCAAGGCCTCGTACACGCCACCCGTGGGGACCTACCCCTTCGCCGGACCACCACATCTGCGCAGGTCAGAGCAGTTCAAACTAGCGCTGAGGGCCACGGAGTCGAACTCAGCGAGCAGCGGATTCAGTCCGGTGGCTCAACGTCCTGAATCCGCACCCATGATGAGACGTTTCCCCAGGCCGCGGACCCGCACAGGTGGGGCGGGTGGGACTCGAACCCAAGGCCGATCAGAGACAAGGCGCGCTGCTCAGACAACACAGCAGCACCCCCTGCCTTCGGCTTCATCGTTCACCGCATCGCTCGATGTCAGCTGCGGGTGGACTGCAGAGTGCGAGCCGGACTCGTTTGGTTCGGCCGGACTTCAGACCTGCAGTCGGCACCTTCGTCACGCAAGGAACGACAACCGCACCTGGCGACGAGGATTGTCCTTGTTCGTATCCACGAGGCACACCGACTGCCAGGTCCCGAGCTCCAGCCGCCCGCCCACCACCGGCAGCGTCGCGTGGGGCGGCACGATCGCCGGGAGGACGTGGTCGCGGCCGTGGCCGGGGCTGCCGTGGCGGTGCTGCCAGCGGTCGTCGGCGGGCAGGAGGGTGTGCAGGGCGGTCAGGAGGTCGTCGTCGCTGCCGGCGCCCGTCTCGATGATCGCGACACCGGCCGTGGCATGCGGCACGAAGATGTTCAGCAGGCCGTCGCGGCCCGCCGACACCTCCCGCAGAAAGGCCTCGCAGTCGCGGGTGAGGTCCATGACCCGCTCCGAGGAGCCGGAGTCGACGTTCAGAACTCGGGTGGTGAAGGCGTCTGACATGTCCTCCATCCTCACCCCATGCGACGGAGTTCACACGTCAGGAGGCGGACGGGGCGCGATACGCGAGGTCCACTTCGCGAGACACCGTTGACCGTGGCCACGCCATCTGGCTACTTTCTGCGGCATGTTGCGTTCAGCCCTGCTCACCACGCGCGGTCACATCGACCTGCTGCGGGTGGCCTCCGCCGCGTGTCGCCGCGGCCGCTGACGCCCTTCTCACCTCACCTCACCTCACCTCACCTCGCCTGCGCCGGCACGGCACCGCTCCACCCGTACGCCTGAGCTCTCGATGAGACGGGGCGGTGCCCCAGCGCGGACCCCCACCGGTCGCTCGCCCCCGTGGAGCACTCACTCATGAGCATCAGCCACGCCCCGCCCGACTCATCCGCGACGGATATTTCAGATATATCCGGTGCCGATGTCGCCGCCACGACCCATTCCCCACCCGACCTCGTCCCCCTCGTCCCCGCCTCCTCCCGCCGCACCCGCATCCCGCGCTGGCTGCGCCGCGCCACCGGCCCCGTACTGCTGCTGATCCTGTGGCAACTGCTCAGCGCCACCGGCGTGTTGACCGCCGACGTCCTCGCCTCACCCGGCCGCATCGCCCAGGTCGCGAGCGATCTGATCGCCGACGGCTCGCTGACCTCGGCCATGGGGACCTCCCTCCAGCGCGTCGCCGCCGGGCTGGCGCTGGGTACCGCCGTCGGGACCGGACTCGCCCTGGTCTCGGGCCTGTTCCGGGTCGGCGAGGACCTGGTGGACGCGCCCGTGCAGATGCTGCGGACCGTGCCCTTCGTCGGGCTCATCCCACTGTTCATCATCTGGTTCGGCATCGGCGAGGCACCCAAGGTCGCCATCATCACGCTCGGCGTGACCTTCCCGCTCTATCTCAATGTGTACGCGGGTATCCGCGGCGTGGACGCCCAGCTGATCGAGGCCGGGGAGTCGCTCGGGCTGTCCAGGTGGGGGCTCGTACGGCATGTCGTGCTGCCCGGTGCGCTGCCGGGCGCCCTGACCGGCCTGCGCTACTCGCTCGGCATCGCCTGGCTGGCCCTCGTCTTCGCCGAACAGGTCAACGCCGACTCCGGCATCGGGTTCCTCATGGTGCAGGCGCGGGACTTCCTGCGGACCGACGTGATCGTGGTCTGCCTGATCGTCTACGCCTTCCTCGGCCTGCTCGCCGATTTCATCGTCCGCTCCCTCGAAAGGCTGCTGCTGCAATGGCGACCGACGTTCACCGGCCGGTGAGCCGCAAGGCCACAAAGGCCCCCCAGGCCGTGCATGTGGCGGGGCTGACCCGCTCCTTCGACGGGCGCGCGGTCATCGACGACCTGCAACTCGACGTCCGCCCCGGCGAGTTCGTCGCCCTCCTCGGCCGCAGCGGCTGCGGCAAGTCCACCCTGCTGCGCATCCTCGCCGGACTCGACCGCGACATCGAGGGCACCGTCCTGGTGCCGCGCCGCAAGGCGGTCGCCTTCCAGGCACCGCGGCTGATGCCGTGGAAGAAGGTGTGGCGCAATGTCCTGCTCGGCCTGCCGGGAAAGCCCGGCCGCGCGGTCGCCGAGCGGGCGCTCGAGGAGGTCGGCCTGGACCACCGTACGAACGCCTGGCCCAAGACACTTTCCGGCGGCGAGGCCCAACGTGCCTCCCTGGCCAGGGCGTTGGTCCGTGAACCCGATCTGCTGCTGCTCGACGAGCCCTTCGGCGCGCTCGACGCGCTCACCCGGATCAAGGCCCAGCGCCTGGTGGGCGAGTTGTGGCAGCGGCGCGGCTGCGCGGTCCTGCTCGTCACGCACGACGTCGAGGAGGCCGTGCTCCTGGCCGACCGCGTCCTGGTGATGGACGGCGGGGTGATCGCGCACGAGCAGCGCATCGATCTCGACCGCCCTCGCGACATCGCCGACCCCCGGTTCGCCGAACTGCGCGCCGGCCTCCTGGAGCGACTCGGCGTCGACACCGCCGCCGAAGCCGCCTGACCACCCACACCTGAACGGAACCACCATGCGACGACGCCTCGCCCCCGCCGCACTCCTCCTCCCTTTCGCGCTCCTGCTCACCGCCTGCGGCGGGAACTCGTCCGCCGGCACGGGGACCGACATCGACGGCCAGGGCTCCCTCACGCTCGAAGTCGGTGACCAGAAGGGCGGCTCGGAGGCCATCCTGCGCGCCGCCGGAGAGCTCAAGAACCTCGACTACAAGATCAAGTGGTCGACCTTCACCTCCGGCCCGCCGCTCCTTGAGGCCGTCAACGCCAAGGCCGTCGACATCGGCGGCGTCGGCAACACACCGCCGGTCTTCGCGGCGGGCGCGGGCTCGAAGATCACGCCGGTGGCCGCGTTCAAGGGCACCTCCAAGGGCGACGCGATCCTCGTACCCAACGACTCGAAGCTGACCGGGCCCGAGCAGCTCAAGGGCAGGTCGATCGCCGTGGCACAGGGCTCCTCCGCCAACTACCAGCTGGTCGCGTCCCTCAAGAAGGTCGGGCTGAGCCTGAGCGACGTCGAGGTCAAGTACCTGCAACCGGCCGACGCGCTGGCCGCGTTCAGCGCCGGCAAGGTCGACGCGTGGGCGGTGTGGGACCCGTACACCTCGCAGGTGCTGGTGTCCAAGCAGGGCCGGGTCCTGACGACCGGCGACGGGATCACCAACGGACTGACCTTCCAGGTGGCGGCCCCCTCCGCGCTGAAGGACAAAAAGAAGGCTGCCGCCATCAAGGACTATCTGGAGCGGCTGCGGCGCGCCACCGCGTGGGTGTACGACCACCAGGAGGAGTGGGCCGAGGTCTGGGCGAAGGACACCGGGCTGCCGTACGACGTCGCGCTGGCCTCGGTCAAGCGCACCAACGCCACCCGGATCTCGGTCGCGCTCGACAAGCCGGTCATCGCCTCCGAGCAGGAGATCGCCGACACCTTCACCGAGCTGAAGCTCATCCCGAACAAGGTGGACTTCGGCGACTTCGTGGACACGCGCTACAACGGCGACCTGCCGCCGTCGACCACTCGTGCCCGGGCCTCGGAGGGGTCCTGACCTGACCGCCCATCTCAGTTCGGGAAGATCCGCGCCCCCGAAGCCGTTAGTGGAAGCGTGAACAATGCTGAGGCGGTCGAGGAAGTCGACGTGGTCGTCATAGGCGCTGGTCAGGCGGGTCTGTCCAGCGCCTACCACCTGCGGCGCACCGGCTTCGAGCCGGACCGCGACTTCGTCGTCCTCGACCACTCCCCCGGTCCGGGCGGCGCCTGGCAGTTCCGGTGGCCGTCCTTGACGTACGGCAGGGTGCACGGGATGCACTCGCTGCCCGGCATGGAACTGACCGACGCCGACCCCGGGCGGCCGTCGTCCGAGGTCATCGCGGAGTACTTCGACTCGTACGAGCGGACCTTCGACCTGCGTGTGCGGCGGCCCGTCGACGTGCGTGTCGTGCGCGAGGGTCCGGACGGACGGCTGCTCGTCGAGAGCTCGGCCGGGACCTGGGCGACACGGGCACTGATCAACGCGACCGGCACCTGGGACCGGCCGTTCTGGCCGCGCTACTCCGGTCAGGAGACGTTCCGGGGGCGCCAGTTGCACACCGCTCAGTACCCCGGACCCCAGGCGTTCGCGGGTCAACGGGTCGTGGTCGTGGGCGGTGGAGCCTCAGGCACCCAGCATCTGCTGGAGATCGCCCCCTACGCCGCCGCCACGACGTGGGTCACACGGCGCCCGCCGGTGTTCCGCGAGGGTCCCTTCACCGAGGACGTCGGCCGGGAGGCGGTGGCGCTGGTCGAGGAGCGGGTCCGCCAGGGCCTGCCGCCGAAGAGCGTGGTCTCGGTCACGGGGCTGCCTCTCAACGACGCCATCCGGCAGGGGCTCGCGGACGGGGTTCTGGACCGGCAGCCCATGTTCGACCGGATCACACCGGACGGGGTCGAGTGGAGTGACGGGCAGCACACTCGGCACGTCGCCGCCGACGTCATCCTGTGGGCGACCGGCTTCCGGGCCTCCGTCGACCACCTCGCCCCGCTGCATCTGCGCGAGCCGGGCGGCGGCATCCGGGTGGAGGGCACCCGCGCGGTCGCCGACCCCCGTATCCATCTGGTCGGCTACGGCCCCTCCGCCAGCACGATCGGCGCCAACCGGGCGGGCCGCGCGGCCGTACGGGACATCAGGCGGTTGCTGGCCGAGGAGCCGGTGGCGGCGTGACGCGCCGACCGGACGGACCAGCATCCGCATGATCTCCCGTCGGCTCACTTCGTGGGCTTGGGGCTCGCCTTCTTCTGCTCGGCGTTGAACTCGGCGACATTGCGCTGGTGTTCCGCGTAGTCGGCCGTGAAGCGGGTGTCGCCGGGCTTGACCGTGACGAAGTACAGCCAGTCGCCCGCGGCCGGACTGGTCGCGGCACGCATCGCCTCGTCGCCCGGGCTGCCGATCGGCGTGGGCGGCAGGCCCATGCGCTGGTACGAGTTGTAGGGGCTCTCGATCCGGGTGTCCGCCTCGGTCGTCCTGAGGGTGGAGCGGTTCAGCGCGTAGTTGATGGTGGAGTCCATCTGGAGCGGCATGCCGCGTTCGAGCCGGTTGAAGACGACCCGGGCCACCTTGGCCATGTCGGTCCTGGTGGCGGCCTCGGCCTGGACGATGCTCGCGATGGTGACCGCCTGATAGACGTTCATGGCGTTGCGCTGCGCTCCGGCGGCGATCGGAGCGCCGCTGAACTTCTTGTTGGCGGTGTCGACCATGGCCGACAGCAGCGAATCCGACGTCTCCTTCTGCCCGCCTCGCTCGAGCGGATATGTCGCCGGGAAGAGGTAGCCCTCCGGGTTGCCGTCGGCGTCGTTCGGCAGCTTGAGGTCGAGCTTTCCGAGGGACTTCTTAGTCGTGCCGGACGGCAGGGCGAGGGCCTTGTCGACGGCGACGTAGATCTGGCTCGCCCGCCAGCCCTCCGGGATCACCAGCGAGGTGGGCCTGGAGGCCTCCTCCTCGTCCGTGATCAGCAGCGGCACCGCCACGGCGGTGCCGGCCACGACGGCGCCGGCGGCGATCAGGGCCATACGCCCCCGGCGCGTCAGTCGAAACGTGCTCCGTGGCGGAGTGTTCAAGTACATGCGGGAACGGTAACCCGCACATGGTCACAAACCCGGCATATCGTCACCCGGTCGGCGCCAGTTGGGCGTCCCGCCGCACCAGCGCCGCGTAACGCCCCTCCCGCTCCAACAACTCCTCGTGCGTGCCCCGTTCGGCGACATGCCCCGCATCGAGGACCACGATCTGGTCGGCGCCCCGAATGGTGGACAGCCGGTGGGCGATGGTGACCGTGGTGCGGTTCGCGGACAGGGCGTCAATGGCCTCCTGGACGGCGTGTTCGGTCCGGGTGTCCAGGGCGCTGGTCGCCTCGTCGAGGATCAGGACGGGCGGGTCGCGCAGGATCGTGCGGGCGATGGCCAGGCGCTGCTTCTCACCACCGGAGAAGCGGTGGCCTCGCTCGCCGACGACGGTGTCGTAGCCGTCGGGCAGCGACGCGATGTGATCGTGGATCTGGGCCGCCTTCGCCGCCGCGTGCAGTTCCTCGTCGGTGGCGTCCGGCTTGGCGAAGCGCAGGTTGTCGGCGACCGAGGCGTGGAAGAGGTACGTCTCCTGCGAGACGACGCCGACCGCGCGGGCGAGGGTGTCGAAGTCGAGGTCGCGCACGTCGACCCCGTCGAGGGTGACCCGGCCGCCCGTCACGTCGTACAGCCGCGGCACGAGATGGCCGAGCGTCGATTTGCCGGCGCCGGTCGGGCCGACGACCGCGAGGCCGGTGCCCGCCGGGACCGTGATGTCGATGCCGTCGAGGATCGGGCCGCTCTTGCCGTCGTAGCGGAACTCCACGTCCTCGAAGCGGACCTCGCCCTTCACCCGGTCCAGGCGTACGGGGTTGTCCCGCTCGGTGATGTCGATGGGCAGGTCGAGGTACTCGAAGATGCGCTGGAAGAGCGCGAGCGAGGCCTGGATCTGGACGCCGGTGGACAGCAGGCTGACGGCCGGGCGGAACAGGCCCTGCTGGAGCGAGACGAAGGCGACGATCGTACCGATCGAGACCTGCGGGCCGCCGACCTGGAGGGCCATCCCCGCGGTCCAGTAGATGACGGCGGGCATCGCGGCCATGACGACGGTGATGACGGCCATGCGCCAGCGGCCGGCCATGTTCGACCTCACCTCGAGGTCGACCAGCCGCTCGGACTCGTCCGCGAAGGCGTCGGTGAGCGAGTCGGAGCGGCCCATCGTGCGGCCGAGCAGGATGCCGCTGACCGAGAGGGACTCGGTGACGGTCGCGGCCATGGCGGCCATCTGCTTCTGGCGCTGGGTGGTGATCTTCTTGCGTTCGTTGCCGACGCGGCGGCTGATCCAGACGAAGACCGGAAGCAGGAGCAGCGAGACGACGGTCAGCCGCCAGTCGAGGGCGATCATCGCGACGATCGTGGCCACGACACTGGTCAGGTTCGAGACCAGGGAGGTCGCCGTGGAGGTGACGGTGGCCTGCATGCCGCCGATGTCGTTGGCGATGCGGGACTGCACCTCGCCGGTGCGGGTGCGGGTGAAGAAAGCGAGCGACATGCGCTGGAGGCGGCCGTAGACCGCGGTGCGCAGATCGTGCATGACGCGCTGGCCGACCGTCGTGGAGATCAGGGTCTGCAGCACTCCGAAGACACCGGTCAGGACGGCGCTGAGGATCATACCGAGCGCGAGCAGGCTGAGCAGGCCGGTGCGGCCCCCGGGGATCGCGACGTCGAGGATCGCCTTGAGCAGGAACGGCGTGGCGACGCCGACCAGCGACGAGGCGCCGACCAGGAGGCCGACGACGGCGAGCCGTCCGCGGTACGGGCGGAAGAGCCTGAGGATGCGGCGGACCTGCCGGGGCTGTTCCTTCGGCTCGGCTGGTGCCGTCCAGGTGGGTTCGCTGTCGGGGTGCATGGGCTCCTACGGAGGGGTGACGAAAGGGACTGACGGAGCTTAGCTCATTGTTACCTATGCTCACAATGCACATGGTCCTGATATTGTTCCCGCATGAGCACCCCCGATCCCGACGGCCCGCTCGCCGAGCAGCTGCTGCGCTTCACCCGCCGGGTGCACCGGATCCAGAAACGGCACCTCCAGGAGTGCGGCCTGGGCGTCACCCCGGCGCAGTCGCGCCTGCTGCGCACGCTGGCGCACTATGACTCGCCGCCCCGGATGGCCGATCTCGCCGAGCGCCTGGAGGTGGTCCCGCGCGCGGTGACGACGCTCGTCGACGGGCTGGAGGCGAGCGGGAAGGTACGGCGGGCGCCGGATCCGACGAACCGGCGGGTGATCCGGATAGAGCTCACCGAGGACGGGCGTAGATCCTTGCGGGAACTGCACGGGGCGCGACGGTCGGCCGCCGAGGAGATCCTGGCGCCGCTGACGGATGAACAGCGGGCGGTGCTGGGTGAGTTGCTGGACACGCTGATCGACGGGACCGCCGGCCGAGGCTGCTGAGCGCGAAGAGCCGCGGCCACCGCTCCGTGGTGCTGGAGCGGTGGCCGCGGCGCCGGCTGTGCGTGGACGTCAACCGGTCTCGGAGGCTGCGGCCGTCGGCACGTCGGGCTTCCTGGGTCCGGCCTTCCCGGGTACCTCGGACTTCTCGAGTTCCGCCATCTCTGGCACCTCGGGCTCCGTGGGTTCCGGCTTCTCCGACCCGCCGTCCTCCACATCGACCTCGATCTCGCCGTTCAGGACCTTCCTCGCCCGCTCCCGGTCGAGCGCGCCCTCCCAGCGGGACACCGCGAAGACCGCGACGCAGTTGCCGAGCAGGTTGGTGACGACGCGCATCGAGTCCATGATGCGGTCCACGCCGAGCAGCAGGGCGACGGCGCCGGCCGGGATCGCGCCCAGCGAGGACGCGGTCGCGGACAGGGCGAGGAACGCCGAGCCCGGGATGCCCGCCATGCCCTTGCTGGTCAGCATCAGCACCAGGACCACGGTGATCTGCTGGCCGAGGCTGAGGTCGACGCCCACGGCCTGGGCGATGAACAGCGTGCCGATGGACAGGTAGAGCGAGGCGCCGTCGAGGTTGAAGGAGTAGCCCGTCGGCAGCACCAGACCCACGGCGTCGTCGCGGGCCCCCGCCTTGCGCAGCTTCTGCATCACCCGCGGCAGGACCGACTCGGTGGACGCGGTGCCGAGCGCGAGCAGCATCTCCTCACGGATGTAGCGCAGGAACTTCCACAGGCTGAGCCCGGTGACCGCCCTCAGGGCGAGGGCGAGCAGCGCGATGAACAGCGCGGCGGCGACGTAGCACAGGACGATCAGCTTGCCGTACGTCTCGATCACACCGAGCCCGTAGTTGCCGATCAGAACCGCCATCGCGCCGAACACCGCGATCGGGGCCAGTCGCATGACGAAGCCGACGATGGCGAAGATGATCTCCTGCGCCTGTTCGATGGCGGGCAGCACCTGCGGCACCTTGGTATGACCGAGATGCAGCAGCGCGGCACCCACCAGGCAGGCCAGGACCAGCACTTGGAGCAGAGAGTTCTCCGCGAAGGCACCGATGAACGAGGTCGGGATCGCCTCCAGCGCGAACTCCGTTGTCGAGGGCAGATGCCCGCCGCCCGTCTTCGCGTCGACCGCCGAGGCGTCGAGCGTGGACGGGTCGACGTTCATCCCGGACCCGGGCTGAACCACGTTGGCGGCGAGGAGTCCGATGACCAGCGCGAGCGTGCTGGCGACCTCGAACCAGATCAGGGCCTTCAGCCCGATCCGGCCGAACGCCTTCAGATCACCGGCCTTGGCGATGCCGACGACGACCACGCAGAACACGAGCGGCGAGATGATCGTCTTGATGAGCCGGATGAAACCGTCGCCGAGCGGCTGGAGATCCGCGGCGAATCCGGGCCACAGCTTCCCGACGACGATTCCGAGCACGAGCGCGCAGGCAACCTGCGCGAAGAGAGAGGTACGCAGCATGCGTGCGACGCGTCGCGGCAGGGACGGTACGGACGGCGGCACGGGCACTCCTTGGGGACGGCGGCACACAGAAGTCCCCAGGGACGGCCGGGACTTCTGCCATACGGAAAGCGCATTCCGTGCCGATCACTTTGCGGGTGATGTTGTTCCCGCACAAGACCGCCGTGTTGCTTCCGCGTAAATCACGCCCCGCGCGACGCGTCGCACACAACTCGCCTCAGCAGCCGCCGCGATCCTCGGTGAGCATCCCTTGGACGGTGGTCAGCGAACGGTCGTAGCAACCGCTTGAGCCGTACGACCGATAGCGCTCGCTCGTCGTCCCGACCGCGTGCCGCTGGTCGCGCGGCACGTTCAACGTCCATGAGGCGTCGCCCTCGACGGTGTCGTCGAGCCGCGACCACGCGGTCCGTCGTCCGTCCTGGGTCGCGACGACCGCGGCACGGTCACCGAGGGTCAGCACGGTACGCAGCCGGTCGCCCGCGCCGATCGTGATCGAGCCGTCCATCGTGTACGTCCGCTGCGTGCGCGTCGTTCGGGCCGGGCCGCGTCCGTCGACGGTGACCGACTCGTCGTCCGTCCAGGTGGCGTCGAGGGCGTCCAGGTTCTCGCCGTCGGTCCAGCGGTGCGCGGAGTCGTTCGTCAGCGACCGGCGCACCGTGGTCGCCACCCTGCCGTGCGAGGTGTCGACGTACCCGGAGACGGTCAGCCGGTGACCACCCTCGGTGTCCACCCGGTGCTCCGAACCGGGCGTGTACCTAGAGGAGTTGGCCAGGTCGCCGACCCGGTGCGCGGTGAGCCCGCCGGTGACGTGCACGCTCTTCGCGTCCTGCCAGACGAGGACGTTCACGGGTGCGCTCCACCCGCTCTGCCCCTCGGGGACACCGAGGACGGAGACCTCGACGCGGTGCCGGCGGCCGTCGTTGAGGATGCCCGCGAAGGGCGTCAGGTCGTATTCGATCGGCTTGACGTCGAAGGCGCGCGGCCCCGGAACGACGTACCAGAGGAAGGGGTTGGACCAGCCGCCCGTCCACACATGCGGGAACGGCGCGGCGATTCCGGCCAGTCGACCGTCGACCTTGATCTGCACCTCGCGGTAGGGGCCGCCGGCCGCCTTGCAGGAGTAGGGCGCGGGGTCGGGTGCCGACAGGTACCAGAACTCCTCGCAGCCTCCGCCGGAGCCGGTCGCGTACACCTCGGCGACTATGCGTTCGCTGTTGCGCGGGGTGGTGAGCGTGCCGTCCTGGAGGGTGAGGACCCGGTCGGGGGTCACGGCCGCGGCCTCGCGGCCGGTGTAGAAGGTCAGCGTGACCTTGACGTCGATGACGCCGGTGTAGGTGTCGTCGACAACGTTGCCGATCAGCATCTCGACGTCCTGGCCACGGCGGAGGGTGTCGCTGTAGCGCGTGACGTCCTTCTCCACGGACCACTCGATGCCGTCCGGCGACGGCTCCGGAGTCGACGTACGGAAGACCTCGACCCCGCCGATGCTCAGATGGCCGAGCCGGTCGTACTGGCGCCCCTTGACCTTGCCGTCCATCCGCAGCACGACCTTGCTCCAGCGGTCGCCGCAGCCGTCGGGCGGTGTGTAGCTGCCTCTGTACGGCGTGAAGTCGCGGAACTGCGCCTCGGCGACGGTGACTTGGCAGGACCTGCCCGAGGGTGCGGCGATGGGCGGGGCGGCGGTGATGGGGTCGTGCCAGTCGGTGCCGAACTCGGGCGGCACCTCGGCGGATTGAGCAGGGGAAGACCCATCGGCGGATTGAGCGGGGGACGCCCCGAGGAGTGAGCTCGCCAGGAGGGTCGCTCCCGCGAGCATGGACATGACGATCCGTCTCTTCATGGCCGTGTTCTACGGGGAGTCGGCCATCCGCCGCAATGAGGCCTTCGCCGTCAGCGCGAGTCTTTCAGGTCGGCCCTGTCCCCCATCACCACCACGGGATGCCGATCCGGATCGAGCGTGCGCAGCAGATACCCCATCGCCGATTCGGACACACTCACGCAGGCCGACGTACCGCTGCCGTGGTCCATGTGCAACCAGATGCCGCCGCCCTTGGCGTCCCCCAGGGGACGGGTGGGGTCGTTGGGCGGGGTGCCCTCGACCCGGTTGTAGTCGATGGCGATGACGTAGTCGAAGTCGTGCCAGTACGACTTCGCCCACCAGCGCGGCGCGGCGAACGCGGCCGACCGTGTGTACGGCAGCTTGGAGCCGGGGTCCGTGAGTACCCCGCCCGCGTCGCTGAGCGTGAACACCCCTACGGGGCTGCGGTTGTCGCCCTCGTGGTGATCGGTGGTCCAGCCCCTCTTGCCGTTGTGCGCGGGCCAGCTGCGGACACGGTCCCAGGTGGAGCCGTGCCTGGTGTAGAGCACGACGGTGGAGTCCGGGGAGTCCTTGCCGTCGCCGTAGACCGCGACGACCTGGCGGGAGTCGGCGGGGATGCGCCGCTGCCAGCGGTCGCCGACGTCCGGGATGCGGGTCGGATGCACGGTGGTGACCGACCGTCGAGGTGCGGGCTTGCCGACGTCCGAACCGGCGCCGGCCCGCGCCCCGTCGCACGCCGTCAGGCTCGTCAGAAGTGATCCGAGGGCCGCCGTCACGGCCATCGCACGCCATGCTCCGCCGTTGCGCATCGCTCCATGGTCGCACCACGTACCCGGCGGGGACCGGAACTGTGCGGCCGCATGGAAAACCGTTTGCGTCCGGCCACGCTGCGGCGCGAACCTGTCACGGTTTGCTGCCGCCGTGCGCTGCCCGCTCCGCGCACCGGTTTCCGACCAACTCCCCCTACCTCCCCCCATTGACACGAGCCACTGGGACGTCATGCAAATCAAAGACCTTCCGTATCCCGACCCAGGTGTGCCGGACGCGCGCTCAGGTCCCCGATTCCTGTGGTGGCTCTTCAGGAACCAGCTGGACGGCCAGTTCAAGGCACTGGCCTGGGGACTCCTGCACTTCCTGTCCGTCTCCGCGCTGCCGTTCTGCGTCGGCGTCGCCGTGCAGGCCGTCGTCGACCGCTCCGGCGAACGGCTCGCCCTCGCGGGCGGGCTGCTGGTGCTGTGCTGCGCCGGGAACGCCATCGGCGAGACCTTCCTGCACCGCACCGCCGTCACCAACTGGATCACCGCCGCCGCCCGCGTCCAGCAGGTGCTGGCCCGCAAGGCCGCGCAGCTGGGCTCGGCGCTGACCCGGCGCGTGGCGGCCGGTGAGGTCGTGTCCGTCTCCACGGGTGACGTCGAGAAGATCGGCTGGTTCGTGGAGGCCTGGTCCCGGTTCACCGCGGCGGCGGTCACCATCGTCGTGGTCTGCGTCGCCCTGGTCGTCTATCAGCCCGCGCTCGGTGCGATCGTCGCCGTGGGCCTGCCCGTGCTGGCCCTCGCCGTGCTGCCGCTGCTCCCGCGCGCGACCCGGCGGGCCGACTTCCAGCGCGAGAAGGCCGGCCGCGCCACCGAACTGGCCTCCGACACCGTCGCCGGCCTGCGCGTCCTGCGGGGCATCGGCGGGGAGGAACTCTTCCTCGACCGCTACCGCCGCGCCTCCCAGGAAGTGCGCCACGCGGCCGTGCGCAGCGCCCGGATGTGGTCCCTGATCTCCGCGATCCAGGTGCTGTTGCCGGGGCTGCTGCTGATCGCGGTGGTCTGGTACGGCGTCCATCTGGCCCGCCAGGGCCGGGTGAACGTCGGCGAACTGGTCACCGTCTACAGCTCGATCATGATCCTCACCTATCCGCTGCGGCACTTCGAAGAGATCGCGATGGCCTACTCCTTCTCGCGGCCCTCGGCCCGGCGCGCCGCGCGCGTGCTCGCCCTGGAGCGGGCCACCGACACCGGCGGGTCGCGCGACGGGTCCGAGATGCCGTCCGGGGATCTGTACGACCCGGCCACCGGTCTCCTCGCCCCCACCGGCCGGTTCACCGCCGTGGTGTGCGGCGACCCGGACGCGGCGGGCCGACTGGCCGATCGGCTGGGCGGCCACCCCTCCGAGGAGGGCACATCGGTGCTCCTGGGCGGCGTCCCGCTCGACGAACTCCCGCTCGACAACGCCCGTACGGCCGTCCTCGTGCAGGACAAGGATCCGGTGCTGCTCTCCGGCACCCTGCGCGAACTGCTCGACGTGCCCAGGTCGGGCGACGTCGGCGCCGTGGAGGCGCTGGCCGCCGCGCAGTGCGCGGACGTCCTGGCCGCACTGGTCCAGGGCTCGCTCGGCGCCGGGGACCCGATGGACGCCCGTATCACCGAACGTGGCCGGTCCCTGTCCGGCGGCCAGCGCCAGCGCCTCGCGCTCGCCCGGTCGCTGATCACGGACCCGGAGGTGCTCGTCCTGGACGAGCCGACCTCCGCCGTCGACTCCCACACGGAGGCGCGGATCGCGCAGGGCGTGCGGGACCTGCGGGCGGGGCGCACGACGGTGGTCTTCACCTCCTCGCCCCTGCTCCTGGACCGCGCCGACCGGGTCGTGCTCGTGCACGAGGGCGAGGTCGCGGCGGTCGGCGTCCACCGCGAGCTGGTACATGCCGAACCGCGGTACCGGGCGGTGGTGACCCGGGAGACCGAGGAGGAAGCGGACCCGACCACTGGTCCGCGTGAAAGCTCCACCCGCGAGGACGGACCGCGCGAAGGGTCCCGCCTCAACGACGTACTGAAGGAACTGGAAGAGATCGAGGAGTCGGCATGATCGGCGTTGCGCCACCGGCGTACGACCCGGCGGCCCCGACCACGGCGAACACCCTGCCGGTCGGCGCCCCCACGACCGTACGCACCTACGTGGTCGAGTTGTTCCGTCGGCACCGTCGTGCCTTCCTGCTCCTCGTCGCCGTGAACACGGCCGCCGTGGTCGCCTCGATGGTGGGGCCCTGGCTGCTGGGCGCGCTGGTGGAACGGGTGTCGGACGGGGCGGCCGAGCGTGAACTCCATCTGGAGCTCACCGTCGGCCTGTTCGTCGTCGCTCTCGTCGTCCAGGCCGTGTTCGTACGGGAGGTGCGGCTGCGCGGGGCGATGCTCGGCGAGCGGATGCTGGCCGATCTGCGCGAGGACTTCCTCGTCCGGTCGGTCGGGCTGCCGCCCGGTGTCCTGGAACGGGCCGGCACGGGCGACCTGCTCTCCCGGATCACGACGGACATCGACCGGCTGGCCAACGCCATGCGCGAGGCGGTGCCCCAGCTGGCGATCGGCGTCGTGTGGGCTGCCTTGCTGCTGGGCGGGCTCATCGTCACCGCGCCGCCGCTCGCGGCCGCCGTGCTGCTCGCGGTGCCGCTGCTGGTGGCCGGCTGCCGCTGGTACTTCAAGCGGGCGCCGGCCGCCTATCGCTCGGAGGCCGCCGGGTACGCCGCGGTGTCCACCGCGCTCGCCGAGACCGTGGACGCCGGTCGCACCGTCGAGGCCCACCGCCTCGGGGGGCGCCGGGTCGAGATGTCGGAGCTGCGGATCAAGCAGTGGACGGCCTGGGAGCGCTACACGCTCTGGCTGCGGTCGGTGCTCTTCCCGGTCATCAACGTCACCCATGTGACCGTGCTCGCCTCCGTCCTGATGATCGGCGGGGTGTTCGTCCTCCAGGGCTGGATCGGCGTCGGCCAGCTGACGACGGGCGCACTGATCGCGCAGATGCTGGTCGACCCGGTGGGGCTGATCCTGCGCTGGTACGACGAGCTCCAGGTGGCCCAGGTGTCGCTGGCCCGGCTGGTCGGCGTCCGGGACATCGAGCCGGACGCCGGGGACGCCCGGCTCGCGCCCGACGGCCGTGACGTGCACGCCGACCGGGTGCATTTCGGCTACGTCGAGGGCGTGGACGTGCTGCGCAAGGTCTCCCTGGAGGTCGCCCCCGGCACCCGGCTGGCCCTCGTCGGCCCCTCCGGCGCCGGCAAGTCGACCCTGGGCCGGCTGCTCGCCGGTATCTACGCACCCCGGGACGGCCGGATCACCCTCGGCGGCGCCGAACTGTCCCGGATGACGGCGGAGCGGGTCCGCTCGCATGTGGCCCTGGTCAACCAGGAGCACCACGTGTTCGTCGGCTCCCTGCGCGACAATCTGCTGCTGGCCCGCACGGACGCGGCCGACGCCGAGCTGTGGGCGGCGCTGGGCGCGGTCGACGCGGACGCCTGGGCCCGTGCGCTCGACGACGGCCTGGACACCGAGGTCGGCTCCGGCGGCTTCGCGCTCACTCCGGCCCAGGCCCAGCAGATCGCTCTGGCCCGCCTGGTACTGGCCGACCCGCACACGCTTGTCCTGGACGAGGCGACGTCCCTCCTCGACCCACGCGCCGCGCGCCATCTGGAACGCTCGCTGGCCCGCGTCCTCGACGGCCGCACGGTGGTCGCCATCGCCCACCGCCTGCACACCGCCCACGACGCGGATGTCATCGCCGTCGTGGAGGACGGCCAAATCAGCGAGCTGGGCAGCCATGAGGAACTGGTCAGGGCGAACGGGGCCTATGCGGCGCTGTGGCGCTCGTGGCATGGGTGAGTGGGGGTGAGGGCCGGGGCGTCGCGCGGCCGGAACCAGCAGGGTCTCCGGCCAGGGCGGGAGCCTGAGCCGACCGGACCGGTAACCCGGTCGGCCGAGGCGGGGAACCCCGGCGGACCTCGGACCGGTGTTCGAGCCTGCGTGCCGTCGCGACCTGGGACGCCGCTCCCTCTGGCTGGAGAGCGGGCACGGCATGGGCCGGGCGGCATGATCGCGGTCGGCGTCCCGGAGCGGGACCGACCGCCACCACCCGGCACGACGGCAGCCGTGTCCGCGGTCGGCGCCCCGAGGCGGCCCCAGTCGCCTGCACCCTGCACGACGGCGGAGAACCGGCCTCGACGGATCCGGAACGCTCACCCTTGCCCGTGCCGTTGCGCCGGGGCGAAAAGGGGTGGAAGGCTGGATAGCGGCACCGGTTCGGGGAGCACCCGGGAACGGGAACCTCGCGGTTCGCGCCGGGTGCGGCCTGTGCCCCGCGCCGCGGCGGCCTGCCGTCGGCCGCGGTGGGTTCGGGCCCGTCCGCACCACCTGGAGGTAGCCGTGAACAGCGCCGACGGATGGGGTGACGACGTCTACCAGCCCGACGCATCCGATCAACGTGAGGACACGGGGCTGCTGGACACCGAGGACACCCTGGAGAACGACGGCGTCGACGACCCTCTGGACCGGGGTTGGTCCCCTCCGGAGCGACCGTGGGCGGTGGAGCACTCCGGTGTCACGGCCGCCGAGCGGCACCAGGGCGAGACCCTCGACCAGCGGCTCGCCGAGGAGATGCCTGACCAGCCCGCGCCCGACGGCGACGGCATCGGGGACGCCGAGGGCACCGACGGGGAACTCCTCGACGACGAGGTCGGCGCCCTGCGCTCCGGCCGCCTCGTGGCACCCGACGAGGGCGCCCACGAGGACGACGAGAGCGCGCTCGTCGCGACGGACGTGGGCATCGACGGCGCGGCGGCGTCCGCCGAGGAGGCCGCCATGCACATCGTCGACGAGGACGCCCTGAACGGCTGACGCCCGTGACCGCCGTGCAGCTGACGTCCGTGAACGCCCTGCGACCGACGCCCGCCGCCGTACCGCAGTCCCCGTCCCGTCGGCCCCACCGTTGGGTCCCACGCCGTCGGCCTTGCCGATGCCGCCACCCGAGGAGTTCCCATGCAGCAGGACAAGCACCCCGACTACCGCCCGGTGGTCTTCCGTGACCGCGCCGCAGGCTACGCCTTCCTGACCCGGTCCACCGCGACCAGCGACCAGACCATCGAGTGGGACGACGGCGAGACCTACCCGGTAGTGGACGTCGAGATCTCCTCGGAGAGCCACCCCTTCTACACCGGCAAGGCCCGGACGGTGGACTCGGAGGGCCGCGTCGCCGCGTTCGAGCGGCGCTACGGCGGTGGCACGGGGCAGGGCGGCTGATCCTGGACGGGCGGGGCTGAGCGCACCGCAGGTCCGTGGTCCGCGGCTGCCCGGTCCCGAAGATCCGTCACCGGGGTCGTGCCCTACCGGCACCCACCCGCTCAGATCACATTGAGCGCCGCCGCGCAGCCCACCCCGCCGAGCACCATGAACACCGGCATCAGCACCTTCAGCTCGACCCAGCTGCCGGCCCGGAACCGCATGGCCTTGGGCGGACCCAGCGGGTACCAGCGCTTGCGGCCCACCGGGATCGGCCACAGGATCGGGCAGCCGGAAACCGTCAGCGCGTCCCCGATGTCGTGCACCAGCGCGCCCAGCACGATCGGGAGCCCCAGCCAGAGATACTCCTGGCCCGGTGCCGTGAACAGCCAGTCCGAGCCGTTGCCCGGCTTGTCCAGGACCCCGGCGATGATCCACGCGCTGGTCGCGGCCAGCAGCCACACCAGGACATCGGCACTGGAGCCACGGGTCGCACGCCACAGCAGGCCCTCGATGGCCAGCACCATGTGCGCGAACAGGATCGCCAGCACCGCCCAGCGCCCACCGGTGATCGCCAGGGCCGAGGCGCCCCCGCCGATCATGACCGCCCACAGCCAGGTGTGTGTCAGGGTGCGGTGCCCACCGGAACGACGCGGGTCGCCCTGCTTCTTCGTCGCCTTGTAGACGGCGTACGACAGCTTGTCCACGATCTCGCACAGCCAGCGCGACAGCGGCCCGAAGGCCCGCGAGATGGTGGCCGCCTTGTGATCGAGGTCCGGGGCGAGTGCGGCTCCGGCGCAGATCAGCGCACCGGCAAGGAGGACCGGCCAGGGCATCCCGTGCCCGGCAGCGGCGGCCGCCGCTCCGACGCCGAGCCAGGCGGCAGCGCCCGACAGAGAGTGTGCTGGTCCCATCATGGCCGTTGCCCGCCCCATTCCTCGTGTGCCGCTGTCCAGTTGACCTGGTTCGCTGACGTGTTGTCGGCGACACAGCGTAGCGTTCGCGATCTTCGTGCTCGCAGCCGATTCCCCTATGGGGGAGGAGGGCAGGCAAGATGGTCGGGTGACCCTCATCGATCAGCTGCCGCCGACCGCCGACCCCGACGCCCTCTACGAAGCCTTCGAGTCGTGGGCCGAGGAGCGTGGGCTCACGCTCTACCCCCACCAGGAGGAGGCGCTGATCGAGGTGGTCTCCGGTGCGAACGTGATCGTGTCGACGCCCACCGGCTCCGGCAAGAGCATGATCGCCGCGGGCGCCCACTTCGCCGCGCTGGCCCGGGACGAGGTCACCTTCTACACCGCTCCGATCAAGGCGCTCGTGTCGGAGAAGTTCTTCGAGCTGTGCAAGATCTTCGGCACCGAGAACGTGGGCATGCTGACCGGCGACGCGTCCGTCAACGCCGACGCTCCGGTCATCTGCTGCACCGCCGAGGTGCTCGCGTCGATCGCGCTGCGCGACGGCAAGCAGGCGGACGTCGGCCAGGTCGTCATGGACGAGTTCCACTTCTACGCGGAGGGGGACCGCGGCTGGGCCTGGCAGATCCCGATCCTGGAGCTGCCGCAGGCACAGTTCATCCTGATGTCGGCCACCCTCGGCGATGTCTCGATGTTCGAGCAGGACCTCACCCGGCGCACGGGCCGCCCGACGTCGGTGGTCCGCTCGGCCACCCGCCCCGTGCCGCTGTCCTACGAGTACAAGTTCACCCCGCTCACCGAGACCCTGACCGAACTGCTGGAGACCAAGCAGGCGCCGGTCTACATCGTGCACTTCACGCAGGCGCAGGCCGTGGAGCGGGCGCAGGCGCTGATGAGCATCAACATGTGCTCGCGCGAGGAGAAGGAACAGATCGCCGAGCTGATCGGCAACTTCCGCTTCACCACCAAGTTCGGCCGCAACCTCTCCCGTTACGTCCGGCACGGCATCGGTGTGCATCACGCCGGGATGCTGCCGAAGTACCGGCGCCTCGTGGAGAAGCTCGCGCAGGCCGGTCTGCTGAAGGTCATCTGCGGCACGGACACGCTCGGTGTGGGGGTCAACGTCCCCATTCGCACGGTGCTGTTCACGGCTCTGACCAAGTACGACGGCAGCCGTGTGCGCACCCTGCGCGCCCGTGAGTTCCACCAGATCGCCGGCCGCGCCGGACGCGCCGGCTTCGACACGGCGGGCTTCGTCGTGGCCCAGGCGCCCGAGCATGTCATCGAGAACGAGAAGGCGCTCGCCAAGGCGGGCGACGACCCGAAGAAGCGCCGCAAGGTCGTCCGCAAGAAGGCTCCCGAGGGCTTCGTCGCCTGGACGGAGAACACCTTCGAGAAGCTCATCGCCTCCGAGCCCGAGCCGCTGACCTCCCGTTTCCGGGTGACGCACACCATGCTGCTGTCGGTGATCGCCCGGCCGGGCAACGCCTTCGAGGCGATGCGGCATCTGCTGGAGGACAACCACGAGCCGCGCAAGCAGCAGTTGCGGCACATCCGGCGGGCCATCGCGATCTACCGCTCGCTGCTGGACGGCGGCATCGTCGAGAAGCTCGACGAACCGGACGCCTCCGGCCGCATCGCCCGGCTCACGGTCGACCTCCAGCAGGACTTCGCGCTCAACCAGCCGCTGTCCACCTTCGCGCTGGCCGCGTTCGAGCTGCTGGACCCGGAGTCGCCTTCCTACGCCCTCGACATGGTGTCCGTCGTCGAGTCCACCCTGGACGATCCGCGGCAGATCCTCGTCGCCCAGCTGAACAAGGCGAAGGGCGAGGCCGTGGCCGCGATGAAGGCGGACGGCGTCGAGTACGAGGAGCGCATGGAGCGCCTCCAGGACATCAGCTACCCGAAGCCTCTGGAGGAACTGCTCTTCCACGCGTACAACACGTACCGCAAGAGCCACCCCTGGGTCGGCGACCATCCGCTGTCGCCGAAGTCCGTGATCCGGGACATGTACGAACGGGCGATGTCCTTCACGGAGTTGGTGTCCTTCTACGAGCTGGCCCGCACCGAGGGCATCGTGCTGCGCTACCTCGCCAGCGCCTTCAAGACCCTCGACCACAACATCCCGGACGACCTGAAGTCCGAGGACCTGCAGGACCTGATCGAGTGGCTCGGCGAGATGGTGCGCCAGGTCGACTCCAGCCTGCTCGACGAGTGGGAACAGCTCGCCAACCCCGAGGAGATGACCGCCGAGGAGGCCCAGGAGAAGGCCGACGAGGTCAAGCCGGTCACCACCAACGCGCGCGCCTTCCGCGTCCTGGTCCGCAACGCCATGTTCCGTCGCGTCGAGCTCGCCGCGCTCGACCAGGTCGAGGAGCTGGGCGAGATGGACGCCGATGCCGGCTGGGACGCCGAGGCCTGGGGCGAGGCGATGGACAAGTACTGGGACGAGTACGACGACCTCGGCACCGGACCGGACGCGCGCGGCCCCAAGCTCCTGGTGATCGAGGAGGAGCCGGCGAATCGGCTGTGGCGGGTCCGCCAGATCTTCGACGACCCGAGCGACGACCATGACTGGGGCATCAGTGCGGAGGTCGACCTCGCCGCCTCCGACGCGGAGGGCCGAGCCGTGGTCCGCGTCACCGACGTAGGCCAGCTCTGAGCACAGGAGACTCCCACCCATGACGACCAACCCGGCCGAGAGGCTCGTCGACCTGCTCGACCTGGAGCAGATCGAGGTCAACATCTTCCGGGGCCGCAGCCCGCAGGAATCCCTGCAGCGGGTCTTCGGCGGCCAGGTGGCCGGCCAGGCGTTGGTCGCCGCCGCACGCACCACGGACGGCGACCGCCCCGTGCACTCGTTGCACGCGTACTTCCTGCGCCCGGGGCGGCCCGGCGTGCCGATCGTGTACCAGGTCGAACGAGTGCGGGACGGCAGGTCGTTCACGACCCGGCGGGTCACCGCCGTGCAGCAGGGCCGCACGATCTTCAATCTCACCGCCTCCTTTCACAAGCCTGAGCAGGGGAGCTTCGAGCACCAGCTGCCGCCGGCCCGGAAGGTCCCGGTCCCGGAGTCGCTGCCGACGGTCACCGACGAGATCCGGGAGCATCTGGGCAGGCTGCCGGAGCAGTTGGAGCGGATGGCCCGGCGTCAGCCCTTCGACATCCGCTATGTCGACCGGCTGCGCTGGACCAAGGAGGACGTCAAGGACGCCGAGCCGCGCAGCGCGGTGTGGATGCGCGCGGTCGGGCCGCTGGGCGACGATCCGGTCGTGCACACCTGCGCGCTGACCTACGCAAGCGACATGACGCTCCTGGACGCCGTCCGCATCCCGGTCGAACCTCTCTGGGGCCCGCGCAGCTTCGACATCGCGTCGCTGGACCACGCCATGTGGTTCCATCGGCCGTTCCGCGCGGACGAGTGGTTCCTGTACGACCAGGAGTCGCCGATCGCGACGGGTGGCCGGGGCCTCGCCCGTGGACGGATCTACGACCTGGAGGGACGCCTGCTGGTGTCCGTCGTCCAGGAGGGACTGTTCAGAGCGCTGTAGCCCATGGAGTTCTGCGCCGGAACCGGCTCAGCAGTCCGCGGGGCGGTGCCGGCTCCTCGGGCCGGGGCGAGCCGAGCTGCCTTGGATGCGCCGGTGCCGGGGGCCGTTCACCCGTGGGACGCGGCGCGGGCCGTACCCGGCGCGCCTCGTCCAGCACCGCCGTCAGGTCGGCCCGCAGCAGGCCGATCTCGTCCGGGTCGTCGGCCGTCATGATCCTCTCGGCGATGAGCCCGAAGGGCGAACCCGGAGTACCGGATGCCGGCGGCCCCGGCCGGAAGCGGTTCAGACGGGAGCGCTCATAGGGGTCCGGGACGATCTCCGCGATCTGGACGGGATCGAGGAAGGCGGCCAGTGCCCCGGCGCGCTCCCATGGGTCCTCGGCCGGCCGCAGCAGGAATCCACGGTGGCGTCCGCGCCAGTTGCGAGGACGCAGATCCACGCCCGCGTCCAGCATGGCGCGCAGCCCTTCGGGCATACGGCGGTCGTTCAGCAGTGAGGCGTTCTTCTCGTCGGTGGCGAACCGCTTCAACTCCTCGGCCAGATACAGCCAGACCACGGCTCGATAGCGGTTCAGGTAGAAGGTGACCGGCACCACCAGGCCCAGACGGGCGAGTCGCGTGAACCTGCCGGCGGGCACGCCCATGACGTCCGCGCCCTGCGTCGTGCCCACGACCTTCACACGGTCCAGCAACGTGTCCGGGAAGCCGTCCCCCGAACTCACCCGGTCGATCTCGGACCGTGGGACACGGCGGCCCCCGCCTCCCTCGTCGGGCACGGTCCGGATGAGCCCGAGGTGAAGGGCGAGGTCCAACTCCCCTCGCTTCAGACCCAGTTCCCGGGCCGCGCGACTTGGCGTGCAGGCAAGGCGGTGCGTGGTCGTGATGGTGTCGCCCGACATGGCCGATCTCCCCCGTGCGGTCAGTGGCTCACGCTCCGTGCGCTCGCCGTGACAAAAACCGTAACCGGTTCGCCGGATCTTCGGGCCGGCCTGTGGATAACTCCACGGGTGAGGTCGAATGGGCAGGTCAGAGGTCTGTGAGCGGTGCCCGTTCGGGCTGTCGGGCGTCCACGTCGAGATGCTCGCCGACCCGGTTGACAAGCAGCGTCATCTCGTAGGCGATCTGGCCGATGTCGGCTTCCGCGCCACTGAGGACGCACAGGCAGCTGCCGGTGCCCGCCGCGGTGACGAACAGCACGGCGTCGTCGAACTCGACCATCGTCTGACGCACTCGGCCCGCGCCGAAGTGCCGTCCCGAGCCCTTGGCCAGGCTGTGCAGTCCGGACGAGACGGCGGCGAGGTGCTCGGCGTCCTCGCGTCGCAGTCCGGTACTGGCGCCGGTCACCAGACCGTCGTTGGACAGCACCAGCGCGTGCCGCACATGATCGACACGCTCCGTCAGGTCGTCCAGCAGCCAGTCAAGCCCCTGGTTCTGCGCCATGATGCGGTCTCCCCGTGTAGATGTCTCCCCCTGCACCGGAGGATCTCTTCGCCAGCCTTCCCGACAATCCGGCCCATGGGCAAGGAGGATGGGGGCATGGCGAAGAAGATGACCGATGAGGAATGGCGGGCGTTCGTCTCGCACGGCACGCGGACCGCAAAGCTCTCGACGGTGCGCGCGGACGGCAGTCCGCATGTGACGCCGATCTGGTTCGTACTCGACGGCGAAGACCTGATCTTCAACACCGGCAAGTCGAGCGTGAAGGGCCGCAATCTGGCCCGTGACGGCCGGGTGGCGCTGTGCGTGGACGACGACCGGCCGCCGTACTCCTTCGTGGTGCTCCAGGGACGGGCCCAGCTCTCGGAGGATCTCGATGAGTTGAGGCACTGGGCGGGTCGGATCGGGGCGCGCTACATGGGCGAGGAGCGCGCGGAGGAGTTCGGGAAACGCAACGGCGTCCCGGGTGAACTCCTCGTCCGCGTCACGATCGACAAGGTGCTGGCGGAGCAGGACGTCGCCGACTGACGGCAGGCAGAAGGCCGGTCGGCGCCCCGGTGCCGACCGGCCGACGCCGGTCAGCCGACCGAGTTGAGCAGCCGGGCGGTGTGCATCCGCCCGGCGTACTCGACGAGTCGGATCAGCACCTCCTTCCCCGAGTCGCGGTCCCGAGCGTCACAGAGCACGACCGGCGTTCCCCGGTCCAGGTCGAGGGCGCGTGAGACGTCCTGGGCGCCGTACGTCCGGGCGCCGGAGAAGCAGTTGACGGCGACGACGAACGGGATGTGCCGGTGCTCGAAGAAGTCCACGGCGGGGAAGCAGTCCTCCAGACGCCGGGTGTCCGCGAGGACCACGGCACCCAGTGCTCCCTGCGACAGCTCGTCCCACAGGAACCAGAAGCGGTCCTGCCCGGGAGTGCCGAAGAGGTAGAGGGACAGGCCGGACCGGATGGTGATGCGTCCGAAGTCCATGGCGACGGTCGTGGTCACTTTCTGATCCACACCGTCGGTGTCGTCCACCAACTGACCGGCCTGGCTGAGCAGTTCCTCGGTGCGCAGCGGCCTGATCTCACTGACCGCGCCCACCAAGGTGGTCTTGCCCACGCCGAATCCACCGGCGACCAGTATCTTCAGCGCCAGCGCGGCCGTCTCGCCGTCGGAGGCGTCGGAGTGCTCGGAGACCATCGATCACTTCTCTCGGGAGTGCCGGCATCGGTCGACGTCACTGTGCGAAGTCAGCATCATGACAACTGCGCCTGCCTTTCGTGGGATTGGATCGCTTTTTGCCCGATGCGACCGTCTCCTTCCTGTTCTGACATCTCATCTACAGCGCTCGCAATCCTTCGATCACCTCGCGCAGGATCCGTTCGTCGGGAAGCTGTGCGGGGGGTACCGGACGGCTGACGGTGACATGCCCCCGTTCCAGGAGGTCGCCGAGGAGCACCCTGACGACGCCTACGGGCAGGTCGGCGCCCGCGGCGAGTTCGGCGACCGACTGCGTCTCCGGCCGGCACAGCTCGATCAGGGCCCGGTGTTCCGGCCCGAGCGCGCGGTCGTCGTCGGCTCCGGATGCGGAGGCGGACAGCGTGACGAGGGCGATCAGATCGAAACGTATGCCGGTGGGGCCGGGTTTGGTGCGGCCGCCGGTCATGGCGTACGGGCGGACCAGGGGTCCGGCCTCGCTGTCGTACCACTGGATGCCCTGCTCGCGCGGGACGCCCGTCGTCTCGTCGGTCATGTGCGTGAGCCGCCCTTCCGGCTCATCCCGCGGCGGGCGGCCGCGCGGCGGCGCGCGCGGGCGTGTAGAGGTGCTCGCCGACCCGCTTGACCAGCCGTGCCATCTCGTACGCCACCAGCCCGATGTCGGCGGTCACGGCGGTGAGCACGGCGAGACAGGAGCCGTCGCCCGCGGCCGCGACGAACAGGAAGGCGTCGTCCATCTCCACCATGGTCTGGCGCACCCCGCCGGCACCGAAGTGCCGGCCCGCGCCCTTGGCCAGGCTGTGGAAGCCGGAGGCGACCGCGGCAAGATGCTCGGCGTCCTCTCGGCGGAGGCCCGTGGACGCCCCCACGGCGAGCCCGTCGTTGGACAGCACCACGGCGTGCCGTACCTCGCTCACGCGCAGCACCAAGTCGTCCAGCAACCAGTCGAGTTCGCCGGACCGCTGGGCGGCTCTCATGCTCGGATCCTGGATCATGCGGGGTCTCCTTCGCTGCTGTCGCCGCGCGGTGGGATGTCGGGGGTGGCAGCGCGGCCGGGCTGCCTGCCGCCGCCGCGCGCCCATCCGTCGCGGTAGGCCGCCATGCGGTCTCTGACGAGTTCGGGGGTGCGCTGGTCGTCGTGTGAGGGGGTCGCCGCTGCCGATTCCTCGGGGCGCCCCTCGCGCAGTTGGGGGGCAAGGCTCGCCTGCCGCACACGGCGTGGAAGGTCGTCGGAGGTCTCGGAGTCTTCCGGTGGGCGGTGCAGTCTCAAGGTGGTGACTCCGGAGGGTGGGGTGTGGTTCGCGGGCTGCGTCGCGGCCGGTGCCGGAGCCACCAGGGCGGGCCGGTCGGCGGCCGCGTGGACGGGCTCCTGGTGCCGTTCGGTGACGGGCACACGCGCGTGCTCGCGTTCCGCGGGCCGCGGGGCGTCCGCCGTGGCGCCGGGGGAACGTTCCGCCAATGCGCTGTGCAGCAGGGCCGTGGGCAGCAGGACGACCGCGGTCGTGCCGCCGTAGGGCGAGGTGCGCAGGTGCACCTTGATGCCGTGCCGGGAGGCGAGCCTGCTGACCACGAAGAGGCCCAGGCGGTCGCTGTCGAACAGGTCGAGGGCCTCGGACTGTTCGATGCGCCGGTTGGCCTCGGCCAGGGTCTCCTTGCCCATGCCGAGGCCGCGGTCCTCGACCTCGACGGCGTATCCGTTGCCGACGGGCTCGCCGGTGATGCGCACACGCGTGTGGGGAGGCGAGAACTGGGCGGCGTTCTCGACAAGTTCCGCCAGCAGGTGCGTGACGTCGGCGACGGCCGCTCCGATGACGGACGCCTCGGGGAGCTGGCGTACCTCCACGCGCGCGTAGTCCTCGACTTCCGAGACGGCCGCGCGGACCACGTCGGTGAGGGAGACCGGCATCCGCCAGGCGCGTCCGGGCGCCGCTCCGGAGAGGATGATCAGGCTCTCCGCGTGCCGCCGCATGCGCGTGGTGAGGTGGTCGAGCCGGAAGAGGTCGCTCAGTTCGTTCGGGTCGTCGGAACGCCGCTCCATGCTGTCCAGCAGGCTCAGTTGGCGGTGCACGAGCACCTGGCTGCGGCGGGCGAGATTGACGAAGACGCCGGAGATGCCGCTGGCGAGCTCGGCGCGCTCCACGGCCGCACTGAGCGCGGCACGGTGGACGGTGCCCAGGGCCTCGCCGACCTGACCGGTCTCGTCCTCGGCGGGCGGTCCGGGCGGCGCCTCGGCCCGGATGTCGATCTCCTCGCCGGCGCGCAGCTTCCGCATGGCTTCGGGGAGTTTGTGCCGGGCGATGTCGAGCGCGCTGTTGCGCAGGCTCACCAGCTCGACGACGAGGCCGCGGCCGATGCGGACGGAGATCACGAGTGAGGCGGCGACGGCGACCAGCCCGAGGAGGACGGCGGCGCCGGCCGGGGTGAGCAGTCCGCGGGCGAAGGGGTCGGCACGATCGGCGACATCGCGCCCGGCGTCCTGCGCGATCGTCCGCATGGCGTCCTGTACGCGCGCGTGTGCCTTGCTCCAGGTGCCCTCGGTCGCCGTGGCGACGGCCTGTACGCCCGGTGCGGCGGCGAGGACCCGGTCCTCGGCGGCCAGCACGGTCGTGTAGTCCCTGCCGCCGGTGAGCTGCTGCCAGGCCGCGCCTTCCGGTCCGCGCAGGTCGGCCGTGGCGGACTCGGTGAGGGTACGGCGGGTGTCGACGGCACCGGTGAACAGCCGCAGCCGCACTCCGTCGAGGCGGCCCGCGAGACGTGCGCTGTCGAGCACAACGTCCTCCTGGGCCAACGCCTCTCCCGCGCGGGCGAATTCGAGCAGCACGCGCGCGTCGGATCCGAGCTCCGCGTCCTGGATGCCGGTGAGCGCGCCGTCCACCGAGAACGCGGTCGCGATGGTCCGCGTGTACCGCCCGTAGGCCGCGTCCCATCCCGAACGGCGGTCGAGGACGTCACCGCGTACGGTGCTCAGCTGCTCCGCGCCGCTGACGAACGCCTCCAGGCGCCTGGCAACTCCGGCGGGGAATTCCCCGCTGTCGGCGACCGTGGTGCGCTCGCCCAGCCGCAGGCGCGCCACCACCCTGTCCGTGTCCCGCGCGCGCTTCCTCAAGTCGTCGCCGCGCCCGTCCGACGGGTCGGTCGCGAAGCGCACCGCGGCGCCACGCTCGGCCTGGAGCGCGGCCACTGCTGCCGCGACGGGTGCCCTGATCTCGGAGTCGACGTGCTGCAACTGGCGCAGCCGGGAGACGTTCTGCGCGGTGGTGACCGTGGCGTAGCCCCACAGCGCCAGCAGCGAGACGACGGGCACCATCAGCAGGCAGATGATCTTGGCGCGTACGGTGCGCGGCCGTATGTGCCGACGCACCACGCGCGCGGGTGGATCGTCCGGCTCCCGGCCCGCGGGCTCGTCCGACCCTTCGTCGGCCGGGGGCCCGGCATGGGCGCGACGGCCGCGCACCGGGGGCGGGGACGGCGTCTCGGCGCCGGCTGCGGTGGTCCTACGGGGTGGGCGCATGGCCTCCTCGCTCGGAAGTGGTTGGGGCGTACTTCCCGGGCTCGCCGGTCCGGGCCGGTCCGGCCGCGCGGCTAGCCGGGGACGCTCTGTGCCGACTGCTTGGCCGACCCGGACTCCTGGCGCTCGCCCGTCGTGGGCGACAGCGCCACGAAGGCGGAGGTCAGGAAGAGGTAGGACCCGAGGCCGACGGCGAGGGGGAAGATGAACTGCATCGCCGTGGCCCCGGGCAGGATCAGGTCGGAGGGCGTGACGTCGACGCCGACCGCGAACATGCCGGTGTAGTGCATGCTGCTGACCGCGGCCCCCATGATCAGCGAGGCGATGGTGACGGCGACGGGCGACTTGATGTTGAGCGCAGCCCACAGGGCCGCCGTCGCCGCGACGACGGCGATCAGCACGGAGAGTCCGACGAGCAGCGGGTCGTAGGTGATGTCGCCGTGGAGTCGTACGGCGGCCATGCCCAGGTAGTGCATGCTCGCGACGCCGAGCCCGGTGGTGAGTCCGCCCAGGAAGAGCGCGCGGGTGCGGTCACGGCTGTAACCGACGGCGAAGACGCCGGCGCAGACGACGGTCATGGCGACGAGGAGGCTCAGGATGGTGAGCGGCACGTCGTAGCGGATGTCGGTGCCGCTGACACTGAAGCCCAGCATGGCCACGAAGTGCATGGTCCAGATGCCGGTGCCGATCGCCGAGGCGGCGGTGACGAGCCAGTTGCGGCGCGACCGGCCGGTGGCGTCGAGGGCGCGGACGGTGCAGCGCAGGCCGAGCGCGGCGCCTGTGCAGGCCATCACGTACGACAGAGCGGGGGTCAGCCAGCCGAGGGCGGCGTGGTCCAGGTGTCCCATGGCCCCGGGACGCTAGCCGGGGCAAGGGCGCACGAAGGGGGCGCATTTCGAAAGCTGTTGGAATATGACGTGGATATGCACCGGAACGACCGCCTCACGCTCGAACGTGTGCACAGCGGCGTCATCCGTGCCGGTGAGGGATCATGCGGAGCATGAGCGACGACCACACACATGTGCAGGAGTTCTTCACCGCCCGTGCCGACGGCTGGGACCGCAAGTTCCCGGACGACGGGCCCGCCTACGCTGCCGCGGTCGCCGAGCTCGGACTGCGCGCGGGATCTCGGGTGCTGGACGCGGGATGCGGCACCGGTCGCGCCCTGCCGCCGCTGCGTGCCGCCGTGGGGCCCTCGGGAGCGGTACTGGGGGCCGATCTGACCCCGGCCATGCTGGAGGCCGCCGTACAGGCCGGACGGGACGCGGACGGGCAGTTGCTGCTCGCCGACGTGGCCGCGCTGCCGCTGCGGTCGGAGTCGCTCGACGCCGTGTTCGCGGCCGGCCTCATCGCGCATCTGCCGCATCCCGCCGAGAACCTGCGGGAGTTGGCCCGGGTGGTGCGCCCCGGTGGCATGCTCGCACTGTTCCACCCGATCGGCAGGGCGGCGCTCGCGGCACGGCAGGGGCGGCAGATCACCCCGGACGACCTACGGGCCGAGCCCAACCTCCGGCCGCTGCTGGCCGGTTCCGGGTGGCGCATGACGACGTACGCCGACGAGAACGACCGCTTCCTGGCGCTGGCCGTACGGGAGTCCTGACGGCTCAGCCCGGCCGGCTCAGTCCTGTCCGGCGACGACCGCGGCGAAGGCGTCGGGGTTGTCGAGCATGACGTTGTGGCCTGCGCCGGGCACGTTCACCACGCGTACGCCCGCCTCCTCCAGGGCTTGCCTGCCCGCGAGTTCACCGCTCGACTCGCCTTGGAGGAACACCCGGTCGATCGCCAGCCCCACAAGGATGTCGCGCATGATCGGCACGGAGCCGCGCCTCAGCCCCACGGCACTGCGATGCAGCGCTCGCGGGTCCGCCAACCGCATGGTCGCCGCCCACGCCGGCCCGATCGCCTCCAGCACGCGCGCGTGCGCCTCTTCGACGAAGGTCTCCTCGTCATAGACGGTGATCGAAGCGCTCCCTGCGGCGGGCGGGGGCGAGGCGTCGAGGTTGGCCTCGGTGAGGAGCAGCCGGGAGACGAGGTCGGGGCGGCGGTGGGCGAGCACGATGGCGACGGAACCACCCATGCTGTGCGCGATCAGCTCGGCGCCGCTCAACCCCGCCGCATCCAGCGCCGCCGCCAGCGCGTCGGCGTGCTCCTCCAGCGTGTAGCCGAAGCTCTCGGGCCGGTCACTGATGCCGTGACCGGGGAGATCGACGAACAGACTTCGCCGCCCCGCGAGCTCGGGCCGGGCCGCGATGTGGGCGTGGTACACGGAGGAGACCGACCCCAGTCCGTGCACGTACACGCGCGCGGGCTCCTCCCCCGGCGTCTCCGTCCAGCGGATGAGACTGCCCTTGCCGTCGAAGTCGGCCTGCTTCATTGCGCCCCCTGGGAGTCGTTTCAGCACTCACTACTCGAACTATATACATCGTCGCCGAGGTATCAAGTATCCGATGTACCCAGACACAGGTGTACGCGGACTCCGATGTACAACGAAGCCGGGAGAGAATGTGGACATGCTTGAGCTCGCCATCCTCGGATTCCTCTGCGACACCCCACTCCACGGCTATGAGCTGCGCAAACGCATCGCGGCACTGACGGGGCACGTGAAACCGGTCGCCGAGAGCACGCTGTATCCCGCGATCAAGCGGCTGGAGAAGGCCGACCTGCTGGCGCGGACCACGGCACCCGGGTCCGTGGCGGCTCCGCGCCATGTGCTGACACTGACCGAGGAAGGACGACGGGAGCTGCGCCGCCGACTCGCCGAGCCGGACCCGCGCGACATCAGCGACGAGAACCGGTGGTTCACCGTGCTCGCATTCCTGCGGCACCTCGACGACGCGGCCGCCCAGTCCGCCGTACTGCGACGTCGGCTGGCCTTCCTCGAGGAGCCCGCGAGTTTCTTCTACGACGGCGACCGCCCGCTGGGCGCCGAGGAGCTGGACGACCCCTTCCGCCGCGGCATCCTGACCATCGCGCGGGCCACGTCCAGGGCCGAACTCAGATGGCTGCGGGAGACGATCGCCTCACTCGACGACTGAGTCACGATCATCGAGGGCCGGGAGCCGGGGACCCTTCACCGCGTCGTCCCCCTTCTGTCGCCGGGACTCCAACTCTACGTTGATTGCCAGGAGATGGGCGATCAACCAGGACAGCCAAGAGGGGGATGGTGGTCAGTATGTGGGGCAGGGTGCGCAAGGCGTGCGCGAGGTTCTTCGGTGCCTTTCGCTCGGAACCGGACACCGGCGGGGACCGGCGCACACACAATCTGTTCGAGGCAGCCGCCGTGTACGTGTCGGCCTGCGCGGAGGACGACCAGGACCAGATCGACGAGGCCACCGGCTGGGTGTCTCCGGAGGCACTGTCGTTCGGGGTGAGCGAGCTGGCGTGCCGCGCCGTCATCGCGCTCGCCCAGGAGCGCGACGAGTCGCCGCAGACCGTGGCCCGGTCGCTGCTCGGGCTCCCGGCCGCCTGACAGTGTTGGCAAAATCGCGGTCGATTCGCCCCGTCCGGCCGGAAAACTGCAGCTCGGGTGCGCCTGGGAGTCGTGACAAGCGGCTTCCGGTCGCACTAGGGTGCGCGCCGATGGACGAACCGATGGGGAGGCTGGGATGGCCGGGACGGACGAGGAGGCCGTCGCCGCCGCGGACGATGCGCTCTATGTGCTCACGGCGGTGTTGCTGACGCCGGCGAAGTTTCCGAGCGTGCTGGGCGACGACTATCCGGAGGCCTGCGCGGCGCTCGGCCTCGCGCCGCTCGCCGACGGCTACGGCCTGGTGATCGGCCAGGACGGCGACGGCGCCCGGTGGACGGTCGTCATCGACGACGTGTCCCTGGTGGCCGTCGCCATCGCGTCCTGGGACTGCGGCATGGAGTACGACCTGTCACCCGACGAACGCACGGTCGTGGCCGCGCTGCCCGGCTGGCCGCTGGCGGTCGCCGTCGCCGCCCCCAATGTGCCCGCGCCGCACGATCCCGCCCCCGACATCGCCGACGGCCCGCCGCTGACTCCGCCGGACACGAGCGTGTGGGGCGCGGCTCAACGGCGTCTGGGTGCCGACGAGATCGCACTGCAATGGGCGATCTGGCGGGAGCAGATCGACGACGCCCAGTTCGCGCCGGGCGGCGCGTCGGAGGCCGCCGCGACCTCGGACGAGAGCGAGGGCGAGGGCGCGGAGGCCGCGAACGCCGACCAGCCCGCGAGCGGCGACAAGGGTGAGAACGCCGAGGGCGAGGGCGGCCACAGCGGCATCCGGCGGGTTCTCGCGGAGGCTCGGGCGTACGTCGACTCCCCGCCGCCCCTCGGCCGCGTCCGGTCCTCCTTCGCCCCGGGTGACGCGCGGACCCTGCGCGCGGACGGCCCCGGCTGGTCGCTGGTCGCCAGGACCGACGACATCGCGTTCGTGCTCCTGGACGACGAACCCGGCGAGGTCCTGCCGGTAGGCCGTGGACCGGAACTGCCGGGGCTGCTGGACGCCCTCGACAAGATGGCCGTCCGCCCGATCTGAGCCGGGCGGAGGGTGGCGCGTCGGCAGGACGCTAGGTGTGGGGTCTCGGCACGGCTGCGGTGCCGGGAGCGCGACGCATCGCGCCTTGACCCCAGGGCCATCGGGCTCATGGTGGCGACACTGCGGGCCTTCTCCAGCGGTCCTGTCCCGAGGCCCCATCTGACGGCGGCGTTCCATGTGGCCCCAACCCATGGATGGCGCGGAGGCGGACCCGCACCATGAGGCAGCTTTCGCGATTCCGCTCTCTCATGTCACCCGTATCTCCTCTGCCGGGAGACCGCCATGCGCCTGTCCAGGGCTGTTCCGATCGTCGCCGCCACGCTGCTGGCCACCGCCCTCAGCGGACCGACTCCCGCAATGGCCGAGGCAGTTGGCGAGGAGCACTGCGGGCACCAGGATCGCGTACGGGCACCCGGCGCGGCCTTCCAGCAGACCGTCTGCCTCCCGGATCTGACCACGGCGGGGCTCGCCGGTACGCCCTACACCGACACCGCCGACCAGGCCGGTCTGACGGCACGGGGCACCCGGACGCCGTCCGGGGTTCCCGGGGTTCAGATCGACGGCTACTTCCCTGACTCCTCTCGGTTCAACAACACCCATGGCTGGCGTCATGACGCGCAGTTCGTGATCCGGCTGCCGGACCGCTGGAACGGCGGGCTGGTCGTCACCGGGGCCCCCGGCACCCGCAGGCAGTACGCGACGGACAAGGCGATCTCCGACCAGGTGCTCGCGCTGGGCTACGCCTACGCGGCGACCGACAAGGGCAACAGCGGCTCCGACTTCTACCGGGACGGCAGACGGCCCGGTGACGCGGTCGCCGAGTGGAACACGCGCACCACTCAGCTGACGCGGGCCGCGCGCAAGGCGGTGGCCCAGCGCTACGGCCACACTCCGCGACGCACGTACATGACCGGCATCTCCAACGGCGGATACCTGACGCGCTGGCAGCTCGAGAACCATCCCGAGCTGTACGACGGCGGCGTCGACTGGGAGGGCGCCCTGTGGACCGCGGACGGCCCCAGCCTCCTCACCTCCTTGCCGACGGCCGTGGCCCGCGTGCTCGGCTCCGCACAGGATGAGGACCTGTACGCGGTCGGCTTCGCACGTGGCTCCGAGTTTCTGTGGCCGTATCACGAGCAGGCCTACTGGGGGGTCACCCAGAAGATCTATCGCGCCGAGTTCGACCCGGCCTATGACCCCGGCTGCCCTGGCCCGTCCGCCGGGAGCACGCCGGAGCAGATCCTCGCGCCGTGCGCGTCCGACGCCCGGTACGACTACGCGTCCCGCCCCGCGTCGGTCCGTCGCGCCGTGGAGCGCGTCGCCCTGACCGGGCGCGTCGGCCGACCGCTGATCACGCTGCACGGCGATCTGGACGCGCTGCTGCCGAAGGCGGCCGACTCCGATGTCTACGCGCGGATGATCGACGCGAGCGGGCGCGGGTCACTGCACCGCTACTACACGATCGCGGGCGGCACGCACGTCGACGGGCTGTACGACACCTACCCGGACCGGCTCCGGCCGATCCTGCCCTGCTACCGGTCGGCGTTCGACACGCTGGTCTCCTGGGTGGAGCGAGGCATCCGACCGCCCGCGGACCGTACCGTCGGCAGGCCCGCGAGCGGGGATGTGCTCAACTCCTGCGCGCTGTCCACCCCTGTCGCACCGGCGGCCAGGTGAGGATCAGCGCCCCAGTTCCTTGCGCGTGGCACGGCGCAGCCTGCGCCGCTGTGACGGGTCGAGCGTGAGGTACGCGGCGGCCGGGACTCCCAGGACTATCAGGAGCGCGGCCCACCACGGCAGCCAGATCAGCAGGATGAGACCGGCCGCCACACCTCCTGCGGCGATCTTCGCGTTCTTCGACATGTGCGTCGCCTCCTTCGCGGCCACTGCCGCTCTCTGACCTGAAAACGGGTCCGCGTTGCCGGCGGTTCCTAATCGCGACCCTGAGACGACCCTGAGGTGCGGCCCCTACGGGTTGCGAAGGTCCGGGGACGGCCGATGCGCCGGCTCCACCCGGTCGAGCCCCGGGCTCCGCACATGTGAGATACCCATACCGAACACGGGTGACCCAGGTCACAGCATAGGCAAGCCGGAACGCTTCCGAGTGCTGTACCCTCGACCACTCCAACCCGGGTAGTCAAATTTGAGGAGTGTCGCAGAACTGTGCCGAGGCTTCCCGAGGCAACACCGTCCGAGATCTCCGAACTGGCTCTTTGCCGTGCGGTCTTCGTGCCCGGTGATCCGGCGCGCACCGGCCGGATCGCCTTCTGGCGCGCCGACGGCGGCGCCGTACCACCCGTCGCGTCCGGATCCATCGAGGATCTGGACGTCGTTCTGCCCGGCGGCGACGGTGTCGAGCTGGTGCGCGTGCCGGCCGTGCTCCTCCCGGTCCGTGCCGCCCTGCCCGCGCTCGCGCGTGCGCGCACCTTCGCGCAGGCGCCCCGAGCGGGGGCCTTCTGGGGCACGGCCGCCGTACTGGCCCTGCAACTCGTGGCACGTGGACTGATGTTGCCGGGCCTCTCCGCGGACGATCACGACGCCTGGCGCGTCGGTCCGCTGCGCCCCGAGGACGTCGAACGCATCCGTGCCCTCGCCGCCGCCATGCCACCCGAAGCGCACGCGGTACCGCTCAGCGGCGTGCAGCCGCTGAGGCTGCCGGTTCCGGAGCTGCTGCTGCGGGCCTTCCTGGACGCCGTCGCCGACGCGCTGCCACGCTCCCCCGCGGCGACGCTCGTGACGGGCGGGCCCGCCTACGCGGCGCGGGAGCCGCAGCAGGTACCCGCGCTGCGCGCGTGGGCCGCCGATGTCGCCGCGGGCCACGACGCGGGCGTGCGGCTCTCGCTGCGGCTCGAGGTACCCGGCCTCGCCGAGGTGACGCAGGACGATACGGCGCTGTCGTTCCGGGCGGTGCTCCAGGTGCACAGCGTGAGTGATCCGACGCTGGTCGCGGACGCCGCCGACGTGTGGTCCGGCTCGGACGGGTTCGGCCCACGCGCGCCGATGGACGCCCTGCTGGCGCTGCGACGCGCGGCCCGCGCCTGGCCTCCACTCACTCCGCTGCTCTCGGCAGCTGTACCGGACGTCGTGGGACTCTCCGACGAGGAGGTGACCGACCTCCTGGGGGCGGGCGCGCGGCATCTCGCCGGGGTCGGCGTGGACGTGCACTGGCCCAGGCAACTGTCCCGCGAGCTGACGGCCCGCGCGGTGATCGGTCCGCCGGACGACGAGTCCGCGCCCGGCAGGATCTCGTCGGACACACCGTCGTTCCTGTCCGCCGACGCGCTGCTTGCCTTCAACTGGTCGTTCGCACTGGGCGACCGGCGGCTCACGCGCGAGGAGCTGGACCGTCTGGCGGAGGCGAACCGTCCAGTGGTGCGGCTGCGCGACCAGTGGGTTCTCGTCGACCCGCACGAGGTGCGCCGGGCCCGTGCGCAGCAGGACCACAAGGTGACGCCCATCGACGCGCTGGGTGCCGCGCTCACGGGCTCCACCGAGGTGGACGGCCGGCAGGTCGAGGTCCGGCCCACGGGTTGGCTGGCGGCGCTGCGAGAGCGCCTCGCGGACCCCGAGGGACTGGAGCCGGTGGGCCAGCCGCCCGCCCTCGCGGCCACGCTGCGCGACTACCAGCGGCGCGGCCTGAGTTGGCTGGCCCGCACGACGTCCCTGGGTCTGGGCTGCTGTCTGGCCGACGACATGGGCCTGGGCAAGACGATCACGCTGATCGCGCTGCACCTTCACCGGCAGTCCGACGCCTCGTCCGCCGGCCCGACGCTGGTGGTGTGTCCGACATCCCTGATGGGCAACTGGCAGCGCGAGATCGAGAAGTTCGCGCCCGGCACGCGCGTGCGTCGCTTCCACGGCTCGCGGCGCGACTTGGACTCCGTCGCGGACGGTGAGTTCGTGCTGACCACGTACGGCACGATGCGCCTGGACGCGCACCGGCTGGCCGAGGTGCCCTGGGGCATGGTCGTGGCGGACGAGGCTCAGCATGTGAAGAACCCGTACTCGGCTGCCGCGCGGGCGTTGCGTTCCATCGGCGCACGCGCGCGCGTGGCGCTCACCGGCACCCCGGTCGAGAACAATCTGTCGGAACTTTGGGCGATCCTCGACTGGACGACCCCGGGCCTCCTGGGCCGTCTCGGCACCTTCCGCGCGCGCTACGCCCGGGCCGTCGAGGGCGGTCGGGACCCGGCCGCCGCGGAACGGCTCGCTCGGCTCGTACGCCCGTTCCTGCTGCGCCGACGCAAGTCGGACCCGGGGATCGCGCCGGAACTCCCGCCCAAGACGGAGACCGACCGTGCGGTGTCCCTCACCACGGAACAGGCGGGTCTGTACGAGGCGGTGGTCCGCGAGACGCTGGCGGAGATCTCCGAAGCCGACAGCATGGCGCGGCGCGGAATGATCGTGAAGCTGCTGACGGGCTTGAAGCAGATCTGCAACCACCCGGCGCAGTTCCTGAAGGAGGAGCGGCCGACGATCGCCGGACGTTCGGGGAAGCTGGAGCTGCTGGACGAACTGCTCGACACCATCCTCGCCGAAGGGGCGAGCGTCCTGATCTTCACGCAGTACGTGCGGATGGGACGCCTCATCGAAGAGCACCTGGCGGCCCGTGGGGTGCCGACGCAGTTCCTGCACGGCGGGACACCGGTGGCAGCGCGCGAGGCCCTGGTGGAGCGCTTCCAGGACGGTGAAGTGCCCGTCTTCCTGCTGTCGTTGAAGGCCGCGGGCACCGGCCTGAACCTGACCCGCGCGGAACATGTCGTGCATTACGACCGCTGGTGGAACCCCGCCGTCGAGGCACAGGCCACCGACCGCGCGTACCGCATCGGCCAGACCCGGCCCGTGCAGGTGCACCGGCTGATTGCCGAGGGCACCATCGAGGACCGCATCGCCGACATGCTGAGCCGCAAGCGTGAGCTCGCCGACGCGGTGCTCGGCGCGGGCGAGGCGGCACTCACCGAGCTGACGGACGCGGAGCTGGCCGATCTGGTGGAACTGCGAGGGGGCACGCGATGACTCGGTACGACGGTGACATGGAGCGCACCTTCGCGGCGCTGCCGCCCGCGCACGGGCGAGGGTTCGCGCAGACGTGGTGGGGTCAGGCCTGGTTGAAGGCGCTGGAGGACACCGCGCTGGACTCGACGCAGCTCAAGGCCGGTCGCAGACTCGCGCGGGCAGGAGCGGTAGGGGCGGTGTCGGTGCGTCCGGGGCGCATCACGGCCGTGGTGCAGGGCCGCGACCGTACGGCGCACCGGGCCGATGTTCTGCTGGAGGAACTGACCGCGGACGAGTGGGACCGCTTCCTGGACATGGCCGTGGAGCGGGCCGGGCATGTCGCCGCGCTGCTGGACCGCGAGATGCCGCCGCACCTGGTGGAGGACGCGGCCGCCACGGGCATCGAACTGCTGCCGGGCATGGGCGATCTCGAGCCGCAGTGCGGCTGCGAGGCGTGGGACCACTGCGGACACACAGCGGCCCTCTGCTACCAGGTGGCACGGCTGCTGGACCAGGACCCCTTCGTCCTGCTGCTGATGCGCGGACGGGGCGAACGCGACCTCCTGAACGACCTCCAGGCCCGCAGCGCCGCGCCCGACGCCGGCGGGCCCGAACCGTCAGAGCCCGAGGGCGTGGACGCCGCCGAGGCCTATGCGACGGGCGACATCCTCCCGTCGCTGCCCGCCCTGCCCGAGCTGCCCGCCGAGCCGGGAGTGCCGCCGTCCCTGGACACCGAGACCCCTCCCGCGCCCGGTGTCGATCCGGCCGCCTTGGAATTCCTTGCCGCCCGGACGGCAGCGGAAGCGCACCGCATGCTCGCGGAGGCGCTGCGGACGGATCCGGAACAGCACATTGCAGACATGGAGTTGAATCTCGAACAGGACGCCGTGCGCCTCACCGACGGCGCTCCCCACACGAGCGTGACCGAACGGCTGGCCGACGGATCGGGGCGCGGCCGGGAGGGGTTGGCGACGGCTGTACGTGCCTGGCAACTCGGCGGTGTCTCCGCGCTGTCCGTGCTCGACGAGGAGTGGTCCGTCGAGGGCGAAGCGCTCGCACGCGCGCGTGCCGCCCTGGAGTCGGCCTGGGACGAGGAGGAGCGGCCTGCCCTGCGGGCCCAGGGCAACCGGTGGACGGTCGTCGGCACACCGGGGCAACTGCGCCTCGGGCGGGACGGACGCTGGTGGCCGTACCGCGAGGAACGGGGCCGCTGGGTGCCGGCGGGAGGCCCCGCGCGGGATCCGGCGACGGCGCTGGCGTCGGTGCGGCACACGGAGGAGGAGCAACCGTAGGACCGGCCCGCAGCGGCAACGGCGTGGGTGACGGGCACCGGAAAACCCCCATCGCGCGGCACCACTCGGGACGAACGGGCTTGATTTCTGGGCGAGTTCATGCCCCTGTCGGCGTCTTCGGCTCGCCGAGCGCCCGTCGTTCCGCGTTCACCTTCTGGTCGTCCGGTGTTCCGCGCGGGCTCCAAATCTGGCCGCTGTCAGCGAACTTGGTCCTCAGGAGGCCCGAATGTCCCCGCACGCCACAGGCAGGCGCCGTGCTCACCGTTTCGTCGCAGGGGGCGTACCCCTCGCCGTGATCGCGGCACTTGTGGCTGCCGGCCCCGCAGCCGGCGCCGGGGACGGGCACGGCACCGCGCACGTCGTGCGTACGGCCACTCTCGGAGACATCCCGCTCGGCGCGTTCAGCAACGCGCTGCTGCCCGGCACCGTGGGCGACGACCGGAGCGTGGACCTGGGCGGCATGGGCAGCGACATCTACCCGACGGGCCGCAAGGGCGAGTTCTGGACGGTCACCGACCGCGGGCCCAACGGCCAGATCAAGGTGGACGGCACGAAGCGCCGTACGTTCCCCGTGCCGGGCTTCGATCCGGCGATCGTGAAGATCCGGGTGACGGCAAGCTCCGTGAAGGTGCTGGACGCGATTGCGATCACGACGGCGTCCGGCAAGGCCGTCACCGGTCTTTCGAACCAGCAGGGACGCGACGAGGCACCGTACTCCTACGACGCGCGGACTCCTCTCACGTACAACCCGAACGGACTGGACACCGAGGGCATCGTCCGGGCCGCCGATGGGAGTTTCTGGCTCGTCGACGAGTACGGACCCTCCCTGGTGCACGTCTCCGCGCGCGGGAAGGTTCTCACGCGGTACGTGCCCCAGGGGCTCGGGCTCACCGGCGCGGACTACCCGGTCGTGGAGGCGCTGCCCTCCGTGCTGCTGCACCGGAAGATCAACCGCGGTTTCGAAGGGCTCGCCCTGCTGCCGGGCGGCGACCTGGTGATGGCCGTGCAGAGCCCGCTGTCCCTGCCCGACACGGATGCCGGAGAGGCGTCGCGCACGACACGGCTGATGCGCTTCTCGCCGAAGAAGAAGGCGATCACCGCGGAGTACGCGTACCGCTTCGACGCGGTGAACGTGGTGGACCCGAGCGAGGACGACACCTCCGAGCTGAAGATCTCGTCGGTGGTGGCCGTCGGCGGGAACCGGCTGCTGGTCGAGGAGCGCACCGACAAGGCCGCGCGGGTCCAGCTGGTACGTCTGGACCGCTCGGCGAACATCCTCGGCAGCCGCTGGGACGACGACACGACGTCTCCGTCGCTCGAGCAGCTCGACGACCCGGCGACTTCGGGCGTGCCGGTGCTGCGCAAGCGGCTGGTCGTCGACCTGGGCACGGTCGCCGGTGTGCCGGGGAAGATCGAGGGCATCGCGCGCGTGGACCACGACACGCTTGCCCTGATCAACGACAACGACTTCGGGATGACGGACGGCGCGGGCGCGTTCGACGACGAGGGCCGGCTGGTCGACAGCGGCATCGAGACGTCCGTGACCTACGTACGCCTCCCGCACGGCATCTGACGTCGGACTCACGACGAACGGCACGCGTGCGTGGCCGTCGGGGAGCGGTACGCGCGCGTGCCGCTCCTTTCGGGCTCCTACGGCAACTCGTCCGCCAGCGACGGCAGCAGCGACTCCAAACCGCTCGGCAGATCACTCGGCAGCTCGGTCGGGAACCCCGACGGCAATGACGTCGGCAGGGAGCTCGGCAGTCGGCTGGGCAGTTCGGTCGGAATGCTGAAGGACGGCTTGGGCGAGCCGCTCGTGCTGCTCCCGGCAGGCGGATTGTCGTCGGGTGAGTCGTCGCTGCCCGATGCCATCAGCACCACGGCCACGACGGCTCCGACGACCACTATCGCGAGAAGCAGGATGACGAGCGGACTGCGCCGCCGTCCCGGTCCGCCGCCTGAGTCAGGCGGTTCCGAAGGCGGCCAGCCACCGTACGCGGGCGGGCCGCCGTCCCCCGGAGGGGGGCCGTATCCTCCCGGCGTCCCATACCCCCCTGCGGTGGGCGGTCCGAAGCCGCCACCCGGAGGTGGCGTGTCACCCGGCGGTCCTGGCGGCTGAGGCGGTACGGGCGGCATGGCCATACCGTCCAGAATCGCCGCGTACGGCGCAAGGCGCGACCCCCACACGGGAGTTAATACGCGCCCAAGCCACGGACCGCACGATTCCGGAACATTCCGCGTCGGGGTCGATCTTCATGCCGCACCGCGTGCGACCGGTTCTCTCGACCTGGGGTCACACGCGGTCGGGCATACACACGTGGCCTCAGCCGCGCGCGCCCAGCAGGTGATCCATCGCCAGCTGGTCGAGGCTCTCGAAGGCCATCCCGCGCGCGGCGGCCGCCTCGACGTCGAACTCCTCGAAGGCCGTACGGTCCGCGAGCAGCGCCTTCAGGCCGTCCGGCGCCGTCGGCTGCGCCAGCTCGTCCAGACGTGAGGCACGCAGCGCCTCCTGGACCTCCGGGTCCGCGCGGAAGGCGGCCGAACGCTCCTTCAGGATGAGGTAATTGCGCATGCAGCCCGCGGCCGAGGCCCACACGCCGTCGAGGTCCTCGGTCCGCGGCGGCTTGAAGTCGAAGTGGCGCGGGCCGGCGTAGCCGGCGCTCTCCAGGAGGTCGACCAGCCAGAAGGCGGCACGCAGGTCGCCGGCGCCGAAGCGCAGGTCCTGGTCGTACTTGATGCCGGACTGGCCGTTGAGGTCGATGTGGAAGAGCTTGCCCGCCCACAGGGCCTGCGCGATGCCGTGCGGGAAGTTCAGCCCGGCCATCTGCTCGTGGCCGACCTCGGGATTGACGCCGTACAGCTCGGGGCGCTCCAGGCGCTCGATGAACGCGAGCGCGTGGCCGACGGTGGGCAGCAGGATGTCGCCGCGCGGCTCGTTCGGCTTGGGCTCGATCGCGAACTTCAGTTCGTAGCCCTGGGAGGTCACGTACTCGCCGAGGAGGTCGAAGGCCTCCTTCATGCGGTCGAGGGCCACGCGCACGTCCTTGGCGCCGCCTGACTCGGCGCCCTCACGGCCGCCCCAGGCCACATAGGTCTGTGCACCGAGTTCGACGGCGAGGTCGATGTTGCGGATCGTCTTGCGCAGGGCGTAGCGGCGCACGTCGCGGTCGTTGGCGGTGAAGCCGCCGTCCTTGAAGACGGGGTGCGTGAAGAGGTTGGTGGTGGCCATCGGCACGGTCATGCCCGTCGCGTCGAGAGCCTCGCGGAAGCGCTTGACGTGCGCCTCGCGCTCGGTGTCCGAGGACCCGAAGGGGATCAGGTCGTCGTCGTGGAAGGTGACGCCGTACGCGCCGAGCTCGGCCAGGCGCTGCACCGTCTCGACCGGTTCGAGGGCACGGCGGGTGGCGTCGCCGAAGGGGTCCCGTCCCTGCCAGCCGACGGTCCACAGGCCGAAGGTGAACCTGTCGTCGGGGGTGGGCTGGTAGCTCATGTCGCGGCTCCTTGCTTGCTGACGACTGCTTGCACGACTCGCTACGACTATTTCGTCATGGCGCTTTACAAATTAGTATGCCCACGCGTCCCTGGGAAGGGACAAGATGTCCCCGAAGGGGTGAGGTCCGGGCCGTGACACTCCGGGCACTCGCAAAACAGCAGGTCAGATCCCGCGAGCCGGAAAAAAGGGAGAGCCCGATGTCAGCAGCCGAGGGTCCGCTCGTCGTCGGCGTGGACACGTCCACCCAGTCCACGAAGGCCCTGGTCGTCGACGCGTCGACCGGGCAGGTCGTCGCGAGCGGCCAGGCAGCGCACACGGTGTCCTCCGGGGCCGGCCGCGAGAGCGACCCGCGCCAGTGGTGGGACGCCCTGCGCGAGGCGCTGCGCCAGTGCGGCGACGCCGCGCACGAGGCCGCCGCGGTGTCGGTCGGCGGGCAGCAGCACGGCCTGGTCACACTCGACGACCGGGGCGAGCCGGTCCGCCCGGCGCTGCTGTGGAACGACGTGCGCTCGGCGCCCCAGGCGCGCCGTCTGACCGAGGAGCTGGGCGGCGCGAATTTCTGGGCCGAGCGCACGGGCTCCGTCCCGGCCGCGTCCTTCACGGTCACGAAGTGGGCCTGGCTGGCCGAGAACGAGCCGGAGTCCGTCCGGGCCATCAAGGCCGTACGCCTCCCCCACGACTACCTCACCGAACGCCTGACGGGCCAGGGCACGACGGACCGGGGCGATGTCTCCGGTACGGGCTGGTGGGCGTCCGGGACGGAGTCGTACGACGACGAGATCCTCGCGCATGTGGGGCTCGACCCGGCGCTGCTGCCCCGTGTGGTCCGGCCCGGTGAGATCGCGGGCACCGTGCGCGACAGCCATGACCTGCCCTTCTCCAAGGGCACCCTGGTCGCGCCCGGCACCGGCGACAACGCCGCCGCCGCGCTGGGCCTGGGCCTGCGCCCCGGCATGCCGGTGCTGAGCCTCGGTACATCGGGCACGGTGTACGCCGTGTCGCAGCGACGCCCCGGCGACCCGACCGGCACGGTGGCGGGCTTCGCCGACGCGCACGGCGACTGGCTGCCGCTGGCCTGCACCCTGAACTGCACGCTCGCCGTCGATCGCCTCGCGACGCTGCTGGGCCTCGACCGCGAGGCCGTGGAACCCACCACCGGCCTCACGCTCCTGCCCTACCTCGACGGCGAGCGCACGCCCAACCTGCCCAACGCCTCCGGCATCCTTCACGGCCTGCGTCACGACACGACCGGGGGCCAGGTCCTCCAGGCCGCCTACGACGGTGCCGTGCACGCCCTGCTCGGCGCCCTCGACCTGGTGCTGGACGAGGACGCGGACCGCTCGGCCCCGCTGCTGCTGATCGGCGGCGGCGCCCGGGGCACGGCCTGGCAGCAGACGGTACGACGGCTGTCGGGGCGTCCGGTGCAGGTGCCCGAGGCCAGGGAACTGGTCGCGCTCGGCGCAGCCGCCCAGGCGGCCGGCCTGCTGACCGGCGAGGATCCGGCGGCGGTCGCCCGGCGCTGGAACACCGCGCGGGGGCCGGTGCTGGACGCCGTCGAGCGGGACGAGGAGACGCTGAACAGGATCAGCGGGGTACTCTCCGACGCGGCCCCGCTGCTGGAACGTAACCCCGAGGCGCACTGAGGACTGAGGACTGACGGAGGAATGACCGCACCGCTGCACGAAGCCCACCCGACCGGCGCCGGGCGCGCGCTGCCCAACACCCAGCAGGGCATGCGCCGCCGCAATCTCGCCCGGGTGATGCACACCGTCAGCGCCGCGGGGCCGCTCTCCCGTGCCGCCGTCGCCTCCCGCATCGGGCTGACGCGTGCGGCGGTGTCCACCCTCGTCGACGAGCTGATCCGCTCGGGCCTCCTGGAGGAACTCGGCCCCGAGCGGCCCGGCCGGGTGGGCCGTCCCGGGTCGGCACTCGCCGTCAGCGGGCACGGTCCGGCCGGGATAGGCGCGGAGATCGGAGTCGACCATCTCGCCGTCTGTGCCGTCGATCTGCGCGGCGAGGTGCGCTCCAGGGCGGTACGGCACGGAGCGAACCGGGGCAGGGCCCCGGAACCGGTGATCGAGGAACTCCACGCCTTGGTGCGCCGGGTCGTCGACGAAGCCGAGCGCGAGGGACTGTGGCCCGCCGGCCTGGCGGTCGCCGTGCCGGGTCTGGTGGCGCGCGACGCCCGCACGGTCGTACGCGCCCCGAACCTCGACTGGCACGACACCGACCTGGCCGCCCTGCTCCCTGCGGACTGCCCCCTGACCGTGGGCAACGAGGCCGACTTCGGCGCGCTCGCCGAACTCTGGCTCGGTGACGGCACCCCTCGGGACTTCCTGCATGTGTCGGCGGAGATCGGCATCGGCGCGGGGGTCGTGGTGGACGGAGGGCTGCTGCGTGGAACGCGCGGTTTCGCGGGCGAGTTGGGCCACGTGCCCGTTCGGCCCGACGGACCCGAGTGCCCGTGCGGGGGCCGCGGCTGCCTGGAGCAGTACGCCGGTGAGGAGGCGGTGCTGCGCGCGGCCGGACTGGAGCCCGGCGAGGACCGCGTCGGGCTGCTCGCCGGGCGGGCCGCCGAGGGGGACGAGGACGTACGGCGTGCCTTGCGCGACGCGGGAACGGCGCTCGGTGTAGCGCTGACCGGGGCCGTGAATCTGCTGGACCCCGAGAGCGTGGTACTGGGCGGTGCGCTGGCCGGGCTCGCGCCCTGGCTGCTGCCGTCGCTGGAGGCCGAACTGGACCGGCGCACCGCGGGTCCGGCCTGTCCGGTGTCCGTGTCCCGGCTGGGCCCCGAGGGGCCGTTGCTGGGGGCCGCGCACTCCGTGGTGCGAGCGGTGCTGGACGATCCGGCCGCGGTGGCGGAGCGGGCCTGATTCCGGGCGGGTTCGGCCGGCCCAGGGCACAACGGGGCTGATTCCAGGCCGTGTTCACTCGTGTGAGTGAGCGAGTTATCCACAATCTCGCGGCTGTCCACGGAAACCCGGCGTGCTCTTCTGCCCGTCCCACCAGCGCCGTACCGTGATTCACGCGAGGCGCAGCCGTCGTGTCGGTGTCACCCCGGGCCCACAGCCGACACCGCGGATGTCCTCGTCGACGCCCCTTTCCCCACCGGCCTTTCGCAGAACGGAGCTGTGCAGCGATGAGCGACCCCCGGATCCTCACCGTGCGACCCGAGCCCGGCGAGTACGCCTGGACGTTCGGCGGCGTACCACCCGTGGCGCGCATCGCGCCCGGTACGGTCCTCGACCTGTACACGGAGGACTGCTTCGCGGGACGGGTGCGGTCTGAGAAGGACCTCGTCTCGGAGGTGTGCGAATTCCCTTACCTGAACCCCCAGACGGGCCCCTTCCACATCGAGGGCGCCGAGCCGGGCGACACGATCGCCGTGCACTTCGTGTCGATCGAACCGGCCCGGGACTGGGCCGCGTCCACCACCGTCCCGCTGTTCGGCGCGCTCACCTCCACCCACAGCACGACCACGCTGCAGCCGCCCCTGCCGGAGACCGTCTGGATCTGGCAACTCGACCGGACACGGCGTACGGCGCTGTTCCGGGCGCACGACAGTGACATCGAGGCCGAGCTGCCCATGGACCCGATGCACGGCACCGTAGGGGTGGCGCCTGCCAACCTGGAGGTCCGTTCGGCGCTGGTGCCCGACGCGCACGGCGGCAACATGGACACGCCGGAGATGCGGGCGGGCGTCACCTGCTATCTCGGGGTGAACGTCGAGGGCGCGCTGCTCAGCCTCGGCGACGGGCACGCCCGGCAGGGTGAGGGCGAGACCTGTGGGGTCGCGGTCGAGTGCGCGATGAACACCGTGGTGATCGTCGAACTTCTCAAGGGGCTCGCGACGCCCTGGCCCCGGATCGAGTCGGACACGCACATCATCTCGACCGGCTCGGCACGGCCGTTGGAGGACGCGTTCCGGATATCCCAGCTCGACCTCGTGCAGTGGCTTGCGCGGGACTACGGGTTCAGTGAGCTGGACGCGTACCAGTTCGCGACGCAGGCCGTCGAGTCACCGCTGGCGAACGTGTGCGACACCAACTACACATGTGTGGCCAAGATCCGCAAACAGTGGCTGCCCACGCGCGAGACGCACCGGGGAGTACACGCACGACTGCGGGAGACGGCGGCGACGCTGCACTGATTGCCCGGCCGCACTCGACGACGCTGCCCTGAGCGCCCGGCCGCACTCGCCGGCGGCCTGAGACCCGCGACCCGCGACCCGCAGCCGAGGTCAACACGGAAAGGAAATCGTCCCTTTGGAACGCGCAAGACCAAGTCTGGAACGCGCGAGACCGCGTCTCAGCCGACGGCAGATCCTCCAAGGCACCGCTCTCGCCGCCGTCCCGTACGCCCTGCTCCCCGAATGGCAGCCCGGCACGCACGTCCCGGGCCCGGACTACCCGCTCGCCGAGTGGCGCCCGGCGAGCACCGCCAACTACACCGTGTCGAACCGCCCCACGACCCATCCGATCGACCGGGTGATCATCCACGTGACACAGACCCGCTATCCCAAGTCCCTGATCGTCTTCCAGCACCCCAAGTACCAGGTGTCCGCCCACTACGTCATCCGGTCGGCCGACGGACACACCTCCCAGTGTGTGCGCGAGGCGGACATCGCCTGGCACGCCGGGGACTGGGACCACAACACGCGCAGCATCGGCATAGAGCACGAGGGCTGGGTGGACCAACCCGCCTACTTCACCGACGTCATGTACGAGACGTCGGCCCGTCTCACCGCCTCGATCTGCGCCAGGCACGGCATACCGAAGGACCGGACGCACATCATCGGGCACCGTGAGGTGCCGGGCACCGACCACACCGATCCCGGTCCGCACTGGGACTGGACGCGCTACATACGGCTGGTCAACGCGGCCTGAGGACTCGTACATCTGCGCCGGTGTGCCCGTCGTTCGGGTGCCCCTCGTCGAAAAGGTTGTCCGCGCGCGTACTCGGAGTGACGATGTCCCCAGCGCATCGCTTTCCCGGGAGGCCGAGTTGACCGATCCGTGGGTGGCTCTGGAGCCGGGAGCCGACCCCGCCGAGCGCGTACGGGTGCTGCGCCGTGCGCACGAAACGTTCACCGAGGTGGGCACCGTGCCGAAGCCGGTGCGTGGCGTGGTGGCCGACTCGTGGCGGCGTTCCGCGCGGGCCGGTGTCGGTCCGGACGGGACGGCGTGCGTGGAAATCGCGGACGGCGACCTCGGCACGTATCGCGCGGAGCATCCGCTGGCGCGGGTGATGCCGCTGTTCCGGGAGCTGTTGGGCACCTTCGCCTCCGACGGCGAGCATCTGCTCGCAGTGTGCGACGCACACGGCAGGCTGCTGTGGGTCGAGGGCCATCCGACGACCCGGCGCAAGGCGGGGCGGATGAACTTCGTGCCGGGGGCACGGTGGGCGGAGAGCGCGGTCGGCACGAACGCGCCGGGCACGGCGGTCGCCGTGGACCGGCCGGTGCAGGTGTTCGCGGCCGAGCACTTCATCCGCCGGGTGCAGCCCTGGACCTGTGCGGCGGCGCCGGTGCACGATCCGCGCACCGGGCGGGTGCTCGGGGCGGTGGACATCACCGGCGGTGACGGGTTGGCCCATCCGCACAGCCTGGGGTTCGTGCAGGCGGTCGCGCGTGCCGCGGAGTCCCATCTGGCGCTGCTCGCGCCGCAGCTGCCCGGCGCCGACACGCTGGAGCTGTCGGCGCTGGGCCGCGACGAGGCGCAGTTGTGCATCGCCGGCCGCCGGGTCAGGCTCAGTCGCCGGCACAGCGAGATCCTGGTGCTGCTGGCGCGCCACCCGGAGGGTCTGACCGGCGACGAGTTGCTGTGCGCGCTGTACGAGGACGAGTCGGTGACGCCGGTGACGCTGCGAGCCGAACTGGCCCGTCTGCGCCGTCTGCTCGGCCCCGGCCTGCTCGGCTCTCGGCCGTACCGGCTCACGGTACCGGTCGAGTCGGACGTCACGGTCGTCGAACGACGCCTGGAGACGGGTGCGGTCACAGCGGCGGCCACGGCGTACACGGGCCCGCTGCTGCCCGGTTCCCAGGCGCCGGCGGTGGTGCGGCTCAGGCGTCTCCTCGCCGACGGGCTGCGTACGGCGCTGATCGCCCGCCACGATCCGGACCTGCTGGCTGACTGGGCGCACGCACCGTGGGGCGAGGACGACATCGGCGTATGGCGGGCACTGGCCGTGGTGCGCCCGACGGCGGCGGTACGGTCCCGGCTGGCCTCGCTGGAGTCCGAACTCTCGGCACCGCCCGCCTGGGACCGGCGGCCGACGCACTGACCGAACCAGCGCCCCGCGGAACCCCGGCCCACGCAACGTACTTGCAACCTCGCCGTCCCTAGCCTCGCGCGGAGAGCTGCCCAACGGCGGGCAGCGCTTCTTCGGGAGGCAGAGCAGTATGACCCGTTACGCGGCGCCCGGCACCGAGGGTGCGATCGTCTCCTACCAGGCGCGCTACGACCACTTCATCGGCGGTGAGTATGTGCCGCCGATCCGGGGGCAGTACTTCGAGAACCCGACGCCGGTGAACGGGCAGCCCTTCACCGAGATCGCGCGGGGCACCGCGGAGGACGTGGAGCGGGCGCTGGACGCGGCGCACGCGGCCGCCCCCGCGTGGGGCCGGACGTCGGTGACCGAACGTGCCGACATCCTGCTGAAGATCGCCGACCGTATGGAGGCGAATCTGGAGAAGCTGGCCGTCGCCGAGAGCTGGGAGAACGGCAAGCCGGTGCGGGAGACGCTGGCGGCCGACATTCCGCTGGCCATCGACCACTTCCGCTACTTCGCGGGCGCCATCAGGGCGCAGGAGGGCTCGCTCGGCGAGGTCGACGACGACACGGTGGCGTACCACTTCCATGAGCCGCTCGGCGTGGTCGCGCAGATCATCCCGTGGAACTTCCCGATCCTCATGGCGACATGGAAACTGGCGCCGGCGCTGGCCGCGGGCAACGCCGTCGTGCTGAAGCCGGCCGAACAGACCCCGGCGTCCATCCACTACTGGCTCAGCCTGGTCGCCGACCTGATCCCGCCCGGCGTGCTCAACATCGTCAACGGCTTCGGCGTGGAGGCGGGCAAGCCACTGGCATCCAGCCCCAGGGTGGCCAAAGTGGCGTTCACCGGGGAGACCACGACCGGCCGACTGATCATGCAGTACGCCTCGGAGAACATCACGCCGGTCACGCTCGAACTCGGCGGCAAGTCCCCGAACATCTTCTTCGACGACGTCTGGGCGGCGAACGACGACTTCCGCGACAAGGCGCTCGAGGGCTTCACGATGTTCGCGCTCAACCAGGGCGAGGTGTGCACATGCCCGTCCCGGGCGCTGGTGCAGCGCGGCAACTACGCCGAGTTCATGGAGGCGGCGGTCGCCCGCACCGAGCTGATCAAGACCGGTCACCCGCTCGACACGGACACGATGATCGGCGCGCAGGCCTCCAACGACCAGTTGGAGAAGATCCTGTCCTACCTCGACATCGGCCGTCAGGAAGGAGCCCGGATCCTGACCGGCGGCGAACGCATCGAGCACGACGGCGAGTTGAAGGGCGGCTACTACGTCCAGCCGACCGTCTTCGAGGGCGACAACCGCATGCGGATCTTCCAGGAGGAGATCTTCGGGCCGGTCGTCTCGGTGACGTCCTTCGACGACTTCGACGACGCCATCAAGATCGCCAACGACACCTTGTACGGCCTCGGCGCGGGCGTATGGACGCGGGACATCAACACCGCGTACCGCGCCGGCCGCGCGATCCAGGCGGGCCGCGTCTGGACGAACTGCTACCACGCCTACCCGGCGCACGCGGCGTTCGGCGGGTACAAGGGGTCGGGTATCGGGCGTGAGACGCACAAGATGATGCTCGAGCACTACCAGCAGACCAAGAACCTGTTGGTGTCGTACGCCCCGCAGAAGCTGGGCTTCTTCTAACCGGCATCACCGTGCCGCAAGTCGGGAGTTGTGCCGCGGGCCTGCGGGAAGGACAGCCGCAGGCCCGTGGCGCGGTCAGGCGTCGCGCAGGCGCAGCACCACGTAGCCGCCCACGATCGCCGCGAGCCTGGGTTTACGGCCCACATCGCGGAAGGTGATGCCGCGCACCCCCGGCATCAGTTCCGGGCATCAGTGAAGCCTTTTCAGCCGGAGACGCCTCCGCCGGGGAGGCTTCTTTCGTGATCCGGTCAAACTGTCGAGGAGCGTCCACCGCGAGCTCGAAGCATTCCCCGACCAGTTCCACTTCCCCGCCGCTCACCAAGGAGCCCTCCGTGCCCGAGCAGCCCCCGTTCGTCCTCGACCCCACCGGCGCCGACCGCCACGCAGAGCACCTCTCGCTGCGGGCACACGGAAGCGCCGCGCAGGTGGACGTCCTCGGTGTCCCGGCTTGGGCCGTTACCGACCCGGATCTCCTCAAGCGTCTGCTGACCAGCCCGGATGTGTCGAAGGACGGGCGCGCTCACTGGCCGGCCTTCCAAGAGACCGTCACTCGCTGGCCACTTGCGCTGTGGATCGCGGTGGAGAACATGTTCACGGCGTACGGCCCGGACCATCGCAGGCTGCGGCGTCTGATCGCGCCGGCCTTCAGCGCGCGGCGCATCGCCACCATGAAGCCGGCCGTCGAGACCATGGTCGGTGAGCTGGTCGATCGCCTCGCCACGCTCCCGGCGCACGAGGCGGTGGACCTGCGCGAGCACCTGGCCTACCCACTCCCCATCGCCGTGATCGGCCATCTCATGGGGGTGCCCGAGGGTCGCCGTGACGGTTTCCGGAAGCTCGTGGACGGCGTCTTCGACACCACTCTGAGCCCGGCGGAGGCCCAGGCCAACACCGCGCGCCTGTACGGGCAATTGGACGAGCTGATCGCCGCCAAGCGCCTCGACCCGGGTGATGACATGACGTCGCTGCTGATCGAAGCCCGCGACGACGAGGACGGCGGCACCGGCCTCGGCCGGCAGGAGCTGCGCGACACGCTCCTGCTGATGATCAGTGCCGGGTACGAGACCACGGTCAACGTCATCGACCAGAGCGTCGTCACGATGCTGACGCGCCCGGACCAACTGAAGCTGGTCCGTGCCGGTGCCATCACCTGGAACGACGTCGTCGAAGAGACCCTGCGCCACGAGCCCGCCGTCAAACACCTCCCGCTGCGCTTCGCCGTGGCAGACATCCCGCTGCCCGACGGCCGGACCATCGCCCGCGGCGAAGCCATCCTCGCCTCCTACGCCGCCGCGAATCGCCACCCCGACTGGCACACCGACCCCGACACCTTCGACGCCACCCGTACGAACAAGGACCACCTGGCCTTCGGCCATGGCATCCACTTCTGCCTGGGCGCCCCGCTGGCCCGCCTGGAGGTCACCAGCGCGCTCCAACACCTCTTCGACCGCTTCCCCGACATCCGGCTCGCCGTGCCCGCTACAGACCTGAAGCCCGTGGCCTCCCTCATCAGCAACGGCCACCAGCAGCTCCCCGTCCAACTCGGCCCTCCGGCCACCTGACCGCGCCTGCCGCCGATGGTCTCGGCCGCCATCGGCCGTAGGATCGCTTGGACCGTCCTGCCCTACCTGCCGCCGGTCCCTATGAGCCGCCCGACGCCGCATTGCTTCGCGTCTCCGTGAGGTGGACGTCGATGTACCTGGCGAGGATCATCGCGTCCTGCGGCTCGTCGGCCTGGAAAGTGACCCGGCGCAACAGGCTCACCCCGTCGAGCGCGACGCCCGAGCGCGCGAGGACGTAGACGAGGGCGAGGAAGGCGGACCGGGCATTGCCGTCGCCGAAGGGGTGGAAGAAGCAGACGTCGAGGTAGGCGCGTGCGGCCCGGGCGGTGAGCGGGAGGGGTCGTTCGGGGTCCTGCTCGCTCTCGGCCAGGCAGGTGTCGAGGCGGACTCGGGTGTCCGGGCCTATGCCGTAGCGTTCCCGGCCTTGCTTGGCGAAGGCCGGCTGGTCGCGCAGGGGCGGGAGCTCCGGCGTGCCCAGGACGTGTTGCTGCCAGCGCCGGAGCAGCTCGAAGTCGAGGCGGGCGCCGCGGGCCGCGTCGGACCGCAGCAGTCGGAGGGCGTCGAGCAGGCCCTGGGCCCGGGCGGGATCCAACGCTGCGTCGTAGGCGCGGATGTACTCCGCGGCACCGTCGCGTCGCGGGGCCACCGGTTCGTCGCCGCCACCGTTCGGAGCCTCCTGCCACGGCACGTTCGCGCGCACGTCGAGCCAGAGACGCAGGTGGTCCGGTACGGGGGCGGCGGATCGTGCCCGCCCTGAAGCGGTGTGGTCTTCCGGTCGCAGCGACCTCGCGAGCCGCTCCGCGACATCCTCGACCAGCTCCGGGTCGGGGCCGGTCCAGCTGCCGAACCGCCCGCCGATCGCCTCGTCGACCAGCTTCCGCCCGAGGTCGGGTGCCACGCCCCAGCGGCTGAGGAACCAGGTGAGCACCTGATGGCAGTGCCCGTACCAGCCGCTGCCGCAGCCGGTGCGGTCGGTCACCTGGAGGATCAGATTTCGCGCCGCGCGCTCCCACAGGATCCGCTGGCCTTCGATGTCGGACAGGTCGAGCGGATATGCCTCGAACCACCCGGCGAGGCTCTCCAGCCACTCACGCCACTCGCAGAGCGCCGCGACGACTCGCTCGAGCGTCTCCTCGGGGGTGGTGATCGAGTGCGTCGGACAGCACCAGTTCCCGACCGGTCCGCCGTCGAAGTCGCCTTCGTCGTGGGCCCAGCGCCAGCCCAGGGTCCAGCGGCCGTAGTGCTCGGCGAGGGCGTGCGACATCGCGTCGGCCCAGGGCTGTCCCTTGTCCCAGCTCCAGGCATGCACCGCGGGGTCTCCGTGAGGGGCGTCCGGACGGCTGGGCACCGTCCGGGCGGGCCCGAGCGATCCCACCACCGACGGCGCCGAACCGTGGTCGAAGGGGTGCCGGGCGGGATCCACATCGTCCCAGGTCAGAAAGCGGGGAGCCAGGTCGACTATCACCGCGCAAGCCTGCCACGTTCGCCTGTCCATGGTGCAAGCGGATTATCACCGGTGATGGGAAACCCCAGGGAGGCCACCGGGGATGCCACCAGTGAAGCCTTCGGTGACATACACGGTCATCCGCCGTTCGCGCACCCCTCCGCCGCCTCCACCACATTGGCCAGCAACATCGCCCGCGTCATCGGCCCCACTCCCCCGGGCATCGGCGCGATCCACCCCGCGACCTGGGTCGCCTCCGGGTGCACGTCGCCTCTCAGCCCCTGGTCGGTGCGGGTGATGCCGACGTCCAGCACGGCCGCGCCGGGGCGCAGCATCTCCTTGGTGATCAGGCCGGGTGAGCCGGCGGCCGCGACGACGATGTCCGCCTCGCGCACGTGCCAGGACAGGCCCTTGGTGCCGGTGTGGCACAGGGTCACGGTGGCGTTCTCGGAGCGGCGGGTGAGGAGCAGTCCCAGGGGACGTCCGACCGTGATGCCCCGGCCGATCACGCACACCCGCGCGCCTGCGAGGGGCACGTCGTGGCGGCGCAGCAGTTCGACGATGCCGCGCGGGGTGCACGGCAGCGGCCCCTCCACGCCCAGGACGAGGCGGCCGAGGTTGACCGGGTGCAGACCGTCGGCGTCCTTGGCCGGGTCCATGCGGGAAAGTACGGCTGCCGCGTCGAGGTGGCGCGGGAGCGGGAGTTGGACGATGTATCCGGTACAGGCCGGGTCGGCGTTGAGCTCGTCGATGACGTCCTCGACCTGCTGCTGTGAGGCGTCGGCGGGCAGGTCCCGGCGGATGGAGGCGATGCCCACCTGGGCGCAGTCCCGGTGCTTCCCGGCGACGTAGGCGTGGCTGCCGGGGTCGTCGCCGATCAGGACGGTGCCGAGTCCCGGCGGACGACCGCCGGTCGCGGTCAACTTGGCCACGCGTTCGGCGAGTTCGCGGCGGATGGCGGCGGCGGTCCCTTTGCCGTCGAGGAGTTGTGCGGTCACCGGCGGGAATCCTTCCTAGAACCTGGGCTGCAAGGCCTACAGGGGCGCGGGGAACTGCGCGACCGGCCACCATGTACCGGCGGTCGACCGGCAGCCCATGGCGGCATCCACTACGAGTGGTTCAACCCCGAAGACGGGACATGGTCGGGTCGAACAGCGGCTCTTCGGCGACCACGGCCGAGACACGCCGGTCGAAGTAGCCGATGTGCAGCGCGGTTCCCGCGACCGCCAGTTCCGCCGGCAGCCACGCGTACGCGATCCCCTTGCCGATCGTGTACCCGTACGCGGCGCTGGTGACATAGCCGACCGCGCGGTCGCCGTCGTACACCGGCTCCTTGCCCATGACGACCGACTGCGGGTCGTCGATGGTGAGGCAGGTCAGTTTGCGTCGGACGTCGGCCCTACGGCGTTCCAGGGCCGCCTTCCCGATGAAGTCGCCCTTGTCGGGCTTGACGGCGAAGCCGACGCCGGCCTCGTAGGGGTCGTGCTCGTAGGTCATGTCGGTGCCGAAGGAGCGGTAACCCTTCTCCAGGCGAAGGCTGTTGAAGGCGCCGCGGCCGGCGATGACGCCGCCGAGCGGCCTGGCCGCCTGCCACAGGGTGTCCCACAGTTTCAGGCCCTGGTCGGCGGTGGTGTACAGCTCCCAGCCGAGCTCACCGACGTACGACAGCCGCATCGCCGTCACCGGGACGCTGCCGATGCAGGCGCGCTTGGCGCGGAAGTACTTGAGGCCGTCGTTCGAGAAGTCCTCGTCCGTCAGGGGCTGGAGGACCTTGCGGGCGAGCGGGCCCCACAGGCCGACGCAGCAGGTCCCGGGGGTGATGTCGCGGACCTGGACCGTGCCGTCGGCGGGGAGGTGGCGGGTGAACCAGTCGAGGTCGAGGTTGCCGTTGGCGCCGACCTGGAAGAGGTCGCGGGCCAAGCGGGCCACGGTGATGTCGCTGCGGATGCCGCCGTCGTGGTCGAGGAGCAGGGTGTAGGTGACCGAGCCGACGGACTTGGCGACCTTGCCGGTGCACAGGCGCTCCAGGAGGTCGGCGGCGCCGGGGCCGCTCACCTCCAGGCGCTTGAGGGCCGTCATGTCGTACATCGCGACGGTCTCGCGGGTGGCCTGGGCCTCGGCGCCGACGATGGGCGACCAGTACTGGGCCGCCCAGTCGTTCGGGGTGGGCACCGAACGCCCCTCGACCAGCGGCGCGTTGGCCTCGTACCACTGCGGGCGTTCCCAGCCGTTCGCCTCCAGGAAGAAGGCGCCGTGCTCCTGCTGACGGGGGTGGAAGGGGCTGGTGCGGATCGGGCGCGGGTGCCCGGACGGCTGGAGGGGGTGGAGGATGTCGTAGACCTCGACGAAGTTCTGGCAGTCGCGGGCCAGGACGTACTCCGGGGAGAGCTGGTGTGGCTCGAAGCGGTTGACGTCGCACTCGTGCAGGTCGAAGGACGAGCAGTGGCCGTCGACCAACCACTCGGCCATCGCCCGGCCCACGCCCGCGGAGTGGGTGACCCAGACGGCCTCGGCGACCCAGAAGCCCCTCACGTCCGGGGACTGGCCGAGGAGGGGGAAGTTGTCGGTGGTGAAGGAGAAGAGGCCGTTGATGCCCTCCTCGATCTTCGCCTCGCGCGTCGCCGGCAGCAGGGACTGGGTCTCGGTCCAGGCGTCCTCGAAGTCCTCCTCGGTGAACTTCAGCACCGACGGCATCTCGTGGGCCTCGTCCACGGAGAGGATGTCGTCGGCGGAGATCGGCATCGGGCGGTGGCCGTAGTAGCCGATGCCGATGCCGTCGAAGCGGTCGCGGTAGTAGAGGTCGGCGTCCTGGTGACGCAGGATCGGGCGGACCGCCTCCTGGGTCTGGCCGGCGAGGGCCGGGATCGGGCCGGTCCAGGCGAGTTGGTGGGCGAGCGGTGTGAGCGGGAGGTTCATGCCGACCATGCGGGCGATCCTCGGGCCCCAGATGCCGGCGCAGCACACGACGATGTCGGCGGGGATCTCGCCCTGGTCGGTCAGGACGCCGGTCACCTCGCCGTCGGCCTTGAGGACGTCGAGGACCTCGTGGCGGGCGAGGAAGCGTACGCCGCGCTCGGTGGCCCGGCGGATCTGCGCCTCGACGGCGAGGACGGCCTTGGCGAGTCCGTCCGTCGGGACGAGGAGGCCGCCGAGGACCTTGTCCCGGTCGACCAGGGGGTGTTGCTCGAGGCATTCGTCGGCGGTCAGCAGCCGGGACTCGATGCCCCAGGCGGTGATCCAGCCGTGGCGGCGGTGCAGTTCCGTGAGGCGCTCGGGGGTGGTCGCGACTTCAAGGCCGCCGACCTGGAGGAAGCAGGGCTTGCCGTCGACGTCGAGGGAGCAGAACTTCTCGACGGTGTAGCGGGCCAGCTCGGTCATGGTCTTGGAGGAGTTGGTCTGGAAGACCAGACCCGGGGCGTGCGAGCTGGAGCCCCCGGTGGCGGGGAGCGGGCCCTGGTCGACCACGGTCACTTCGGTCCAGCCTCGTGCGGAGATCTCGTCCGCGAGTGCCGCGCCCACGACGCCCGCTCCGATGATGACCACTCGGGGTCCCGCCATCGCCGCACCTCCGGTTCAGTTGCTTTCTACGCAACGTGATTCAGGTTGCGCAACTCAATGTGCCTGCCGTGCAAGTGGGTGTCAAGAGGCCCGGTGACGTCGGGAAACGGCCCGGAAAACAGCAATGCCCGGTGGGCGGTGCGCGTCTGCGCGCACCGCCCACCGGGCGTTCCTCAAGGGGCTACTTGATCCAGGCGTCCACCTTGTCGCGGTTGGCCTCGACCCACTTCTTGGCCGCCGCCTCGGGGGCCATCTTGTCCACCGCTATGTACTTCGCCACGGTGTTCTGGTCGTCGTTGGTCCAGGTGAAGTTCTTCACCAGGTCATAGGCGGGGCTGCCCGACTTGGCGAACTTCGCGCTGACGATCTTGTCCAGTTCGTACACGGGATAGTCGCAGGCGACCTTCTCCGCGTCGGTGTCGCAACCCTCCTTGTACTCGGGCAGCTTGACCTTGACGAGCGGCACCTCGGACATGAACCACTGCGGCTCGTAGAAGTAGCCGATCACCCATTCCTTGTTCTTCTCCGCCTTGCGGAAGGCCTGGATGAGCGCGGTCTCACTGCCCGCGTACACCACCTTGTAGTCCAGCTTCAGGTTCTTCACGAGGGCCTCGTCGTTGGTGACGAACGACGGGTCGCCGTCGAGCAGCTGGCCCTTTCCGCCCGACTCGGAGGTCTTGAACTCGGCCGCGTACTTGTCGAGGTTGTTCCAGTCGGTGATGTCGGGGTGCGCCTTGGCCAGCCACGGCGGTACGTACCAGCCGATGAGCCCCTTGTTGCCGGTCGCGCCGGCGTCGACGGCCGTCTTCTGGTCGGTGATGTACTTCTTCTTCAGGTCGTCGTGGCCCCAGTTCTCGATGACGGCGTCGACCTCGCCCGTCCCGAAGCCCTGCCAGGCGATCTCCTCCTTGAGGTCCTTCTGGTTGACCTTGCAGCCGAGGTCGTGTTCCGCGACGTAGGCGACGACCGCCGCGTTGGCCTCGTAACCCACCCACGGATTGACCGCCAGGTTGAAGGTGCCGCACTTGCCGGAGTCGCCCGAGCCGGACCCCGCGGAGTCGTCACCGACCTTCGCGCCGCCGCAGGCCGTGAGGGTGAGGCCGAGGACCGCCAGGCCGGCCGCCCCTGCTCGCCAGTGTCTTGCCATGGTGTGGTGCTCCTTATGCGCTGGTGCGGCGAGCCGCTGCCTGAGTGATCCGGTCGAACATGACTCCGAGAAGGACGATGGCGAGCCCCGCGGCGAGCCCCTTCCCGTACAGCTGGCCCTGCGAGAAGCCGGCCACGACGTCGTAGCCGAGGGCGCCCGCACCCACCAGGCCGCCCACCACGACCATCGACAGCACATAGATCAGGCCCTGGTTGGTGGCGAGAGTCAGGGCGCTGCGCGCCATCGGCAGCTGGACCTTGGTGATGATCTGCCAGGTGCTGCACCCGGCGGAGGTGGCCGCCTCCACGGTGGTGGCGGGCACGTTGCGCACCCCGTCCGCGATGATCTTCATGGCGACGGGTGCCGCGTAGACGACGGCGGCGACGATGGCCGTGAACCGGGTCGCGCCGAACAGCGCGAGGAACGGCACGAGATAGACGAACGGCGGCATGACCTGTGCCGCGTCCAGGCTGGGCCTCAGCAGCCGGTCGACGAGGGCGTTGCGGCCCATCCACACGCCGAAGCCGACGCCGAGCAGCATCACCAGCACGGTGGCGACGACGGTCGACGCCAGTGTCGTCATGCTGTCGGACCACACGCCGGTTCCGACGAGCAGGCCCACACAGACGGCCGTGGTGATGCCGGCGCGCCAGCCCCCGAGGACGACGGCGAGCGCGATCAGGGCCGCGCCGACGAGCCACCACGGGGAGTCCGTGAGCAGTGTCTGGAAGGGGTTGAGCAGGCCGTTGGTGAGGGCGTCGCGGATCGCGTTGGTGAGGCCGGACAGGTTGTCCTGCGCCCAGGTGGTCACGCTGTCCGCCCCGCTGGAGATGGCGCTGCCCACGCCTCCCTCGCCGGGGAACTCGGCCGCCCACAGGTAGGTGTGCGAGAGGTAGATCAGGACCACCGTGACGACCGCGCCCGCGCCCAGCAGCGGACGCCGCCAGGTCAGGAAACGGTTCTTCGTACGCCGGGCCGCCTCCTCGCGTGCGCTCGCCGCGGTGGTGACCCGGTCCAGCACGATGGCCATGACGACGATGGCCAGACCCGCGTTGAAGGCGGTGCCGACGTCGAGCGACTGGAGGGCCTGGACGACGGTCTTGCCGAGGCCGGGCGCGTCGATCAGCGCGGCGATGGTCACCATGGCGAGGGCGGCCATGATGGTCTGGTTGACGCCCATCACCACGGTCCGCTTGGACATCGGCAGCAGCACCTTCGTCAGGGTCTGCCGTCGGGTGGCGCCGAGCGAGTCGGCCGCCTCGACCGTGGTCTTGGGCACGGAACGGATGGCGTGCGCGGTGATGCGGATGGCGGGCGGCGCCGCGTAGATCAGCGTGGCGATGGTGGCGGAGGCCGGGCCGATGAGGAAGAACAGGGTCAGCGGGGCCAGGTAGACGAAGGTGGGCATGGTCTGCATGAAGTCCAGGAAGGGCGTCATGATCCGGTTGAACCGGTCGGACAGCCCCGCCCACACGCCCAGCGGGATCGCGAACAGCAGCGCCACGAGGACGGCGGACACCGTCAGCGCGAGGGTGTCCATGCTCTCCTGCCACAGCCCCTGAAGGCCCAGGAAGGTGAAGCCGGCCACCGCCAGCAGCGCGACCCGCCAGTTGCCCACGGCCCAGGAGACATAGCCGGCGATGCCGACGACCCCGAGCCAGCCGATCTGCGGGACGGGGCGGCCGGCGGAGGGCTGCGAGATCAGTTCCTGCACGAAGGTCACCAGCGAGTCGATGACCAGCCGGATCTCGTTGAAGAAGTACAGGAAGAGCGGGTTGGAGTTGCGATCGGCGCCGATCGAGTCGTTGACGTCGTTGAACCATCGGTGCAGATCGGTGAGGTCCGCCGCCGCCAGGGAAAGGGTCTGCTTGCCGCGCAGCACGAAGAACAGCGCCAGCCAGAGCACGAGGATCACGGCGACCACCGTGGACCGGCTGATCCCGCGCTCGGTCTTCAGCGCAGGGGGCCGCTCCTCGACGGTCCCGGTCTTCTCCGGTTTCTCCATCGCGACGGTCATCACGCGTCGCCTTCCCGTCCGGCGACCACCGCGAGGATCTCCTCGTCGCCGACGATGCCGAGCAGCTTGCCGTTCTCGACGACCTTGACCGGCTTCTCGGCGGCCAGCACGGCGCGGGTGGCCTCGCGCACCACCACGTCCGGTCCCAGCTCGGGGCCGTCCAGCTCGTCGCCGTCCTCCAGGGCGCGCATGATCCAGCGCAGTGTCAGCACGTCGCCGCGCGGCACGTCCTTGACGAACTCGCGTACGTAGTCATCGGCGGGGGCGCCCACGAGTTCGTCGCCGGTGCCGCACTGGACCATTTTGCCGTCGCGCATGATGAGGATGCGGTCGCCGAGCTTGAGTGCCTCGGAGAGGTCGTGGGTGATGAACACCATGGTCTTGCCGACCTCGTGGTGCAGACGGATGACCTCGTTCTGCATGTCGCGGCGGATCAGCGGGTCGAGCGCGGAGAACGGCTCGTCGAAGAAGAGCACGTCCGGGTCGCCCGCCAACGCCCGGGCGAGGCCGACGCGTTGCTGCATACCGCCGGACAGCTGGTCGGGGTAGGAGTTCTCGTAACCGGCGAGACCGACCAGTTCGACGACCTCCTGGGCCCGCTTGACGCGCTCGGCCCGGCTCATGCCCCGGATCTCCAGCCCGAACGCCACGTTGTCGACGACGCGGCGGTGGGGCAGCAGACCGAAGTGCTGGAAGACCATGGAGAACTTGCGGCGCCGCAGCTCGCGCAGGCGCCCGGCGTCGGCCTGGCGGATGTCCTCGCCCTCGAAGACGATCTCACCGGCGGTGGGTTCGATCAGCCGGGTCAGACAGCGCACCAGCGTGGACTTGCCGGAGCCGGACAGGCCCATGACGACGAAGACCTCGCCGGGCGAGACGTCGAAGTGGATGTCGCGTACGGCGGCGGTACACCCGGTGCGGTCCATGAGCTCACGGCGGGTGAGGCCGCACAACTCCTCGGATTCCGGCACCTGGTCGGCCTTCGGGCCGAACACCTTCCACAGCCCGCGCACGGAGATGACCGGGGTGGAGCCCGAGTCCTGGGGCGTGCCGCGCCGCTGCGGCACCTCGGTCTGAGTGGTCACGATCGACCTCATTCGGCGTTCAGCCGCGGAACCAGTGCTGCGGCCGGGGTTGGATGTTCTGCCAGATGTGCTTGGGCTCGCGGTACTCGTTCAGGCCGGTCGGTCCCAGCTCCCGGCCCACGCCCGAATGCCCGAAGCCACCCCATTCCGCTTGCGGCACATAGGGGTGGTAGTCGTTGATCCACACCGTGCCGTGACGCAGCCGCCGGGCCACCCGCTGGGCCTTGCCGGCGTCCTGCGTCCAGACGGCACCGGCGAGTCCGTACTCGGTGTCGTTGGCGATGCGTACGGCGTCGTCCTCGTCGGTGAAGCACTCGACGGTGAGAACGGGGCCGAAGGACTCCTCGTGCACCACGCGCATGTCCTGCCGGCACTCGTCGAGCACGGTGGGCAGGTAGTAGTGGCCGCCCGCCAGCGCCGGGTCGTCGGGTCGCGCGCCACCGCAGCGCAGTACGGCGCCCTCGGCGAGGCCGGAGGCGACGTACGCCTCGACCTTCTCGCGGTGCTGGGCGGAGATCAGCGCCCCGGTCTCGGCCTCGGGGTCGAAGGGGCCGCCGAGACGGATCTGCCGGGCGCGGCGCACGACCTCGTCGACGAAGCGGTCGTGCAGGGAGTCCTCGACGATCAGCCGGGCGCCGGCCGAGCAGACCTGTCCGGAGTGCAGGAAGACGGCGGTGAGGGCGAAGTCGACGGCCGTGTCGAAGTCGGCGTCGGCGAAGACGACGTTGGGGTTCTTGCCGCCGAGTTCCAGCGCCACCTTCTTCACGCCCGCGGCGGCGGTGGCCATGATGCGCTTGCCGGTCTCGAGGCCTCCGGTGAAGGAGACCATGTCGACGGCGGGGTCCTCGGAGAGCGGTGCGCCCACCTCGGGTCCGGCGCCAAGGACGAGGTTGGCGGCACCGGCCGGGAGCCCGGCCTCCTCCAGCGCCTTCATCAGCAGGATCGAGGTGGAGGGAGTGAGTTCGCTGGGCTTGAGGACGATCGTGTTGCCCGCCAGGAGCGCCGGAGCGACTTTCCAACTGGCTTGCAGCAGCGGGTAGTTCCACGGGGTGATCAGTCCGCACACCCCAACGGGCTCGTAGACCACGCGGCTTACGGCGTCGTCGCGGCCGGTGTCCACCGCGCGGCCGGCGTCGGTGCCGGCGATGCCGCCGTAGTAACGGAAGCAGGAGACGATGTCGGCGATGTCGTACTCGCTCTCCACCAGCCGCTTGCCGGTGTCCAGCGACTCGGCGCGGGCGAACTCCTTGGCCGCGCGCTCGATGAGGTCGGCTGTGCGCAGCAGCAGAGCGCCGCGCTCACGCTCGGGGGTGCTCGGCCACGGCCCCTCGTCGAAGGCGCGGCGGGCCGCGGTGATCGCCGCCTCGGTGTCGGCACGGGTCGCCTCCGAGACGGTCGCCACGGGCGTGCCGTCGGCGGGACATCGAATCTCCCGGCGCCCGCCGGCCACCGGATCCCGCCATTCGCCATCCACGTACAGGTCTGCCACGCGCCGAGCCTTTCAACGAAATTCGTTGCGCATCGTGCACTCGATTGCTTGTGGTGGAACACCCTGGCGAATGTCCAGACAGACGTCAAGGGGTTGGCCGGTGACGATTTCACCGCGTGACCACTTACCCTGCCACCCTTGACCGCAGGGGGCACCGACCCGACCATGTTGCGTATCGCTCACCATGTTGTGCAATACGCACCGACGGAGGTCGACGTGTCCACCAAGCCCTCTCGACCGCGCCCTGGCCGTGAGTTCGTCCTCACCCTTTCCTGTCCCGACAGCGCCGGTCTGGTCCACGCCGTGAGCGGCTTTCTCGTCCGGAACTCCGGAAACATCCTGGAAAGCCAGCAGTTCGACGACCGACTTCAGGACCGCTTCTTCATGCGGGTCCACTTCGACGTCTCCGACCCGGACGCCGGCCTGGAAAGCCTGCGTTACCGCTTCGGTCCCGTCGCCCAGGCCTACCGCATCTCCTGGGCCCTGGCCGAGGCGGCCACACCGACGCGGACGCTCATCATGGTGTCCAAGTTCGGCCACTGCCTGAACGACCTGCTCTTCCGCCGGCGCACCGGCGCCCTGAACATCGAGATCCCCGCGATCGTCTCCAACCACCGGGACTTCGAGGGGCTCGCGCAGACCTACGGCATCCCCTTCCACCATGTGCCGGTGACCAAGGAGACCAAGCCGGAGGCCGAGGCGCGGCTGCTGGAGCTCGTGCACGAGCTGGACATCGATCTGGTGGTGCTGGCCCGCTACATGCAGATCCTCTCCGACGACCTGTGCAAGCAGCTGGAGGGCCGCGCGATCAACATCCACCACTCCTTCCTCCCCAGCTTCAAGGGCGCGCGCCCCTATGAACAGGCCTACGCGCGCGGGGTGAAACTGGTCGGCGCGACGGCCCACTATGTGACGCCGGATCTGGACGAGGGCCAGATCATCGAGCAGGACGTTGTCCGGGTGGACCACTCGCTGGACCCCGACGCGCTGGTCACGGTCGGCCGGGACGTGGAGGCGCAGGTGCTCGCGCACGCGGTGAAGTGGCACAGCGAGAGCCGCGTGATGGTGGAAGGCAACCGCACGGTGGTCTTCCGCTGACTCGTGTACGACGGCGCCCGGGACGTCGTTACGAAGGCGAACGCGATGTCGTATACGAAGGTGCACGACGCCCCCGTTCAGAGCTGCCGCTGAAGGAAGTCGAGGAGTACGGCGGTGAGTTCCGCGGGAGCGTCCTCCTGGACGAGGTGCCCCGCGCCGGCGATGGGCTCCCACTGCGCGCCGGGCAGGAGGGCGGCGAGCTCGCGTCCCTTCGCCACCGGGATCCAGGTGTCGTCCTCGCCCCAGCAGACGAGTGTCGGGATGGTGATCCCGGCGTACCGGCCCTGGATCTCGTCGGTGTGGCGCTGTTCGGCCTGGGCGATCTGACGGTAGAAGGCCGCCTGGCCGAGGTCGCCCAGCCAGGGCTCGACGAGCCGGTCGAGGACTCCGGGACGCAGACCGGGGCTGCTGGCGGAAGCGACGTACTCACGGACCAGGGCACGGTGGAGTGCGGGCGGCAACCGCTCGAAGACGTCGGAGTGCTCGCCGACGAGCCGGAAGAACGGGGAACCCCAGGGCGCCAGCGCCACCGGGTCCACCAACGCCAGGGCACGATAGCGGGCACCGTGCAGCAGATGGGCGCGCAGGGCGACGGCCCCGCCGAAGTCATGGGCCACCACGAGCGGTTCCGTGAGGCCCCAGTGGCCCAGGAGTTCGGTGAAGACCCGGCCCTGCGCGGCGAGCGACACCTCCTGGCCCGCCGCCTTCTCTGACGTCCCGTAGCCGGGCATGTCCCAGACGAACACCTGATGGTGCCGGGCGAGCGAGCGGGCGACGGCACGCCAGACGTAGGAGGAGAACGGCGTGCCGTGCAGAAGGACGACGGGCGGGCGGTCCGGCCGGCCCAGCCGGTCCCAGCGGACGTCACCGGACGCGCTGGTGAAGCTGTGGGTCAGTTGCCAGGTGGGGACGGGTGCCATCCCACTCCCCTACCCAGTTTCAGCCACCCAGTCCTTCCAGCAGGGCACGGCGCCACCGTTCGGTCTCCGCTATCTGGTTGAAGGTGAACACGTGCAGACCCGCCACCCCTGCCGATGGGTCGGTGAGGGCCGCTTCGGCACGTCGCAGCAGCCTGTCGGGCGCGTAGCCGCCGGGCGCCGCGAAGCGCAGAAACCAGGAGGGGTGCTTCGTCAGGAAGCGCGTCGACTCCCCCACGCCGATCTTCGTCGCCATCGCCAGCAGCTTGGCCCGCTGCACGGGCCCGGCGACCCCCACATGGAGGGGCAGGGCGATGCCCCGGCGCCGTATCCGGCCGATCCAGTCCCCCAGCACCCGCGGATCGAAGCAGAGGTTGCTCACGAGGTACGTGGCATGCTCGCGCTTGTCCCACATGGACTGGACGGTGACGTCGTCGTGGATGAGGGGATGGCTCTCGGGGTAGCCGGTGACGCCGAGGTGCGCGAAGGGGCTGCCCAGCTCGCCAAGACTGCGCAGCACGGGCAAGGCGCCCTCGTAGGATCCCGCCGGCGGATCAGCGTCGCCGGCCGGTACGAAGAGGTCGTCGACGCCGCTCTCGCGCAGCCGGTCGACGACCTCCTTCAGATGGGCGTCGTCCCGCAACAGCCGGGCCGGCACGTGCGGGACGACCCGGTAGCCGTGCGCCGCGAGCCGGGCGGTGAGGTCGAGGGTCGGCTCCAGGCCCTTGACCGGCGACGCCGTCACGGTGACGACGACGTCGCGCGGCACATGGGCGAGGACCTTGTCCTCGGTCGGCCTCGCGGGCAGCACCTCGTAGCGGACACTGCTCAGCAGCGCCCGGAGACCTGCGGCGCCCAATGCCTACTCCGCCTGCTTCTGGGCGTCATGGTGGCGGTAGTACACGGCCTTCGACGGCGCGAGCGGCTCCTTGCCGAGGATCAGGTCGGCGGCCTTCTCGGCGACCATCATCACCGGCGCGTAGATGTTGCCGTTGGTGACGTAGGGCATGACGGAGGCGTCCACGACACGCAGGCCCTCGACTCCGTGCACCCGCAGGCTCGTCGGGTCGACGACCGCCATCTCGTCGGTGCCCATCTTGCAGGTGCAGGACGGGTGCAGGGCGGTCTCGCCCTCCTTGGCGACCCAGGCGAGGACCTCCTCGTCCGTCGCCACCTTCGGACCGGGCGAGACCTCGCCGCCGTTGTAGGGGGCGAGCGCGGGCTGGTTGAGGATGCCCCGGGCCACGCGGATCGCCTCGACCCACTCCCGGCGGTCCTGCTCGGTGGAGAGGTAGTTGAAGCGGAGCGCCGGGTGCTCGCGCGGGTCCTTGCTCTTGATCTTCACCGAGCCGATGGCGTCGGAGTACATGGGCCCGACGTGCACCTGGTAGCCGTGGCCGCCTGCGGGCGAGGAGCCGTCGTAGCGGACCGCGACCGGCAGGAAGTGGAACATCAGGTTGGGGTAGGCCACGTCCTCGTTGCTGCGGGCGAAGCCGCCGGCCTCGAAGTGGTTGGTGGCGGCCGGGCCCTTGCGGAAGAGCCACTGCAACCCGATGAAGGGGGCACGCCACTTCGCCATGTACGGCTGCATGGACACCGGCTGCTTGCAGGCGTACTGGACGTAGACCTCCAGATGGTCCTGCATGTTCTCGCCGACGCCCGGCAGGTCGTGCACCACGTCGATGCCGAGGGCGCGCAGTTCCTCGGCGTTGCCGACGCCGGAGAGCTGAAGCAGCTGCGGGGAGTTGATCGCGCCGCCGCACAGGATGACCTCGCGGGCGCGGACCTGCTGGGGCGCGCCCCGGCCGCGCCGGTACTCGACGCCGACGGCCCGCTTGCCCTCGAAGAGGACGCGGGTGACGAGGGTGCGGGTCCTGACGTCAAGGTTGGGCCGCTTCATCGCGGGCTTGAGGTACGCCTTCGAGGCCGACAGCCGGCGTCCGCGATGGACGTTGCGGTCGAACTTGGCGAAGCCTTCCTGCCGATAGCCGTTGACGTCGTCGGTGGGCGCGTAGCCGGCCTCCTCGGTGGCCTTCTGGAAGGCGGTGAAGAGCGGGTTGGTGGCGGGGCCGCGCTCCAGGACGAGGGGACCGTCGTGGCCGCGGAACTCGTCGTCCGGGTCGGCCGCGAGACAGTTCTCCATCCGCCGGAAATACGGCAGACAGTGCGCGTAGTCCCAGGTCTCCATGCCCGCGTCGGCCGCCCAGCGCTCGTAGTCCATGGGGTTGCCGCGCTGGAAGATCATGCCGTTGATGCTGCTGGAGCCGCCCAGTACCTTGCCGCGGGCGTGATAGACGCGGCGGCCGCCCATGTGGGGCTCGGGCTCGGACTCGTACTTCCAGTCGTAGAACCGGCTGCCGATCGGATAAGTCAGCGCCGCGGGCATGTGGATGAAGACATCCCACGGATAGTCGGAGCGGCCCGCCTCCAGCACCAGCACCCGGTTCGCCGGGTCCGCGGAGAGCCTGTTCGCCAGTGCGCTGCCGGCCGAACCACCGCCGACGATGACGAAGTCGTAGTGCACAGGAGCCATGGTGCCTCGTCTCGCTCGCGCCGTTTGATACGCGAGGCATGCTAGCGCCGGTATCGCTATACGCACCAGGTTGCGAACGACGCAACTTCCGACGGTCGCATTTCGACGCGGTTACTTGTGGTGACGTTGTTTACTACGCGTATAGTTTCACTGTGAGCAACTACAGCCCTGACGCGGAAACGTCGAACACGCAGGCCGGCGGAGTGCAGTCGGTCGACCGGGCCATCAGCGTCCTGGAGATCCTCGCCCAGCGTGGCGAGGCCGGTGTCAGCGAGGTGGCGGGCGAGATCGACGTGCACAAGTCCACCGCCTTCCGCCTGCTCGGCGCCCTGGAGGCGCGCGGTCTGGTCGAGCAGGCGGGCGAGCGCGGCAAGTACCGGCTCGGCTTCGGCATCGTGCGGCTGGCCGGTGCGGTCACCGGCCGTATCGACATCACCCAGCAGGGCCGCCCGGTCTGCGAGCGTCTCGCCGAGGAGCTCGGCGAGACGGTCAACATCGCGGTCATGCAGGAGCACTACGCGATCAACCTGTACCAGGTGCGCGGCCCGGGTGCGGTCACCGCGCAGAACTGGGTCGGTCAGCTGACTCCGCTGCACGCCACGTCGAGCGGCAAGATCCTGCTGGCCCACCTCCCCACGAAGGAGCGCACCGCCGTGCTGACCGCGGCCGGGATGAAGAAGGTCACCCCCCACACCATCACCGCGAAGACGAAGCTGGAGAAGAACCTCGCCGACGCTCGGGAGCGCGGCTACGCCTTCACCCTCGACGAGCTGGAGATCGGCCTGCACGCCATGGCCGCCCCGGTCCGCGACCGGGACGGCGAGGTCATCGCGGCCCTCAGCGCCTCCGGTCCCGCCTACCGGCTCACCGAGGAGCGCCTGCACGAGCTCTCCCCGATGCTCCTCAAGGGCGCCCAGGAGATCAGCCACCGGATGGGCTACCTGGGCTGACCCGCCCGACTAGGGACGGGGAGCACCGAGTCGCTCGGTCACCCAGTCGTGGAAGGCACCGATGTGGTGCTCGCTGGGCACCAGCACTCCGCCCTTGGCGTACATCCGGGAGCTCATCCCGGGCTGCGTGCGCTCGCACGCCTCGAAGTCCTGGCGGTTGACCCGGTCGAAGAGTTCCACGGACCTGCTGACGTCCTTGCCGCTCTCCACGACGTGCGGGAGATACAGCCAGTCGCACTCGACGATCGTGCGGTCCACGGACACCGGATACATCCGGTGGAAGATCACATGGTCCGGGACGAGGTTGATGAACACCTGGGGCCTGACGGTGATCGCGTAGTAGCGGCGGTCCTGGTCCTCGGCGACCCCGGGAATGCGGTCGAGCCCCTCGGAGCCGTCGACGGTGAAACCCTGGACGCCCTCGCCGAACTCGGCACCGTGTCCGACGTAGTACTGCGCGGCGTAACCGTCCGCGAACTCCGGTAGCACCTCGGTGAGTTCGGGGTGGATGGTGGCGCAGTGGTAGCACTCCATGAAGTTCTCGATGATGAGCTTCCAGTTCGCCTTGACGTCGTAGACGATCCGCCGGCCGACCGAGAGGGTGTCGATGTCGTAGTGGTCGATCGACTCGACGTCGCCGAGCCGGGCGACGACCTCTCCCATGACCTCCTCCTCGAAGGAGGGCGGGTTCTCGGCGAGGCACACCCAGACATAGCCGAGCCATTCGCGCACGGCCACGCTCACCAGGCCGTACTCGGTGCGGCCGACATCGGGCATCTTGGTGAGGTTGGGCGCCGCGACGAGCTTGCCGTTCAGGTCGTACGTCCAGGCGTGGTACGGGCACTGGAAGGCCCGCTTGACCTCGCCGGTCTCCTCCGTGCACAGCTTGGCGCCGCGGTGCCGGCACACATTGAAGTACGCCCGCACGCTGTTGTCCCGGGCCCGGGTGACGAGGATGCTCTCGCGGCCCACGTCGACCGTGCGGAAGGCGCCGGGCCGCGCCAGGTCGGCGGCGCGGACGGCGCAGAACCACATGGTCTCGAATATGTGCTCCTGCTCCTGGGCGAAGACCGCCGGATCGGTGTAGGCGGTGCCGGGGAGGGTGGCGATCAGACTGTCCGGCAGGCTGGTCGAGGTCACGGTGCACTCCTCGTCGAACGTCGTTGAGGGGTCATTCACGCGCCGGGAAGAGCGACTCCGGACGGCGTTGTGTATGGAGCAACGCTGCGCGCCATGTGAAACCGCAGCATGGGATGGCCCAAGGGCGATGTCAAGACGTCGCTGCCGCGATCTGCTTGCGGAAGCGGGTGAACAGCCGCGGCTGGTTCATCCCGAGCACGGCGACCGGGACCCCGGCCCGCCGGTAGACGGCCAGGACATCGCGGTCTGCCGCGGCGCCCGCCTCGACGGTCACGCTGTCGGCACCCGCCGCGTGGCCGGCGAACTGGATCTTCACGCCGTACTGATCGGACCAGAAGTACGGCGGCCGGGGCACGCCCGGTTCCAGCGCACCGCCCGCCAGCAGCGTGGCGACCGCGGCGTCGGGGCGTTCGCGCGCACCGGTCCAGTGCTCGACGCGCCGGTGCAGACCGGCCCGCGGGTCGTACCAGTTGGCGCAGTCGCCGACCGCGACCACACCGGCCAGGCTGGTGCGGCCGTCCGCGCCGCACTTGACGCCGTTGTCGAGTGCGACGCCGGAGCCCTCCAGCCACTCGACGCACGGGCGTGCGCCCACCCCGACCACGACGATGTCGGCGGGGAGGGTGCGGCCGTCCTCCAGCAGGACGGCGTCGACCCGGGTCTCACCGCTGAGTCCCTTGACGCCCACCCCGCACAACAGCCGTACGCCGTGGTCCGCGTGGAGGGCGGAGACGAGTGCGCCCATGGTCTCGCCGAGCGGCCCGGCGAGCGGCGTCGGGGCCACCTCCACGACCGTCACGTCGAGCCCGAGGGCGTACGCGGTGGAGGCGACCTCGGCGCCGATGAAGCCGCCGCCGATGACCACCAGCCGTCCGCCGAGGGCCAGTTCGTCCCGCAGGGCGCGGGCGTCGTCCAGGGTGCGCAGGGTGTGCACCCCGGCCAGGCCCTCGGAGCCGGGCAGGGTGCGGGCCGCGGCACCGGTCGCGACGACGATGCCGTCGGCGCGCACCTGATTCCCGTCGGCCAGCCGGACGGCACGGTCGGTGCCGTCCAGTCCGACGGCGCGGCTGCCGAGCAGCCACTCGACCCGCAGATCCTCGTCGTCCGACTCCAGCGCCAGCTCGGCCTCGCCAAGTGAGCCGGTGAGGAACTCCTTGGACAGCGGGGGCCGGTCGTACGGACGGTGCAGCTCGTCCCCGATGACGACCAGCCGTCCGTCGTAGCCCTGTTTGCGCAGCGAACGCGCCGCCGACAGGCCGGCCAGCGAGGCGCCGACCACGGCGACGGTCCTCACGCGGGACCTCCGGCGAGCCGGGCTGCGATGCAGGGCGGCAGGTTGGGCGCGTCCAGGGAGAGCTGGACGTAGACCATGCCCTCCTCGACGACGACCTCATGGGTCCGGACCGGGAGCTTGGCCGGCGGTGCGTCGACCGCACCGGTCCTCAGGTCGAACTTCGAGGCATGCAGAGGGCATTCCACCTCACAGCCCTCCAACCAGCCGTCGGCGAGCGAGGCGTCCTGGTGGGTGCAGGTGTCGTCAATGGCGAAGAGTTCACCATCCTCGGTGTGGAACACCGAGACCGGCGGACCGATGTCGAGCCGGTGGGCCTCGCCTCGCGGGAGATCCGCGAGACGGCACGCGGGAATCATCATGACACCTCGGGTGCGTATAGCGAAACGGATTGCGATTGGCGCAACGCCAGTTTGGGGGCCGCTCCGAACCGTTGTCAAGGCGTCAAAAAGCCCGCTTCGGACCGGCCCGCGGCGCGTTCTCCGGGCAGCGCGAAACGCCCGAACCACCTGCGGAAACAGGCGGAACGGGCGCCCCACGACGAGCACCGCCGAGACGGTCAGAAGCCCCGGTCGAGCCACTCCTGGAGGTGCGGCGCCTCCTCGGCGACGGTCGTCGCCGCCCCGTGCCCGGTGTGCACGACCGTCTCGCCGGGCAGCGTCAGCAGCCGCTCCCGGATCGACTCGACGATGGTCGGGAAGTGGCTGTACGACCGTCCCGTCGCCCCCGGGCCACCGGCGAACAGGGTGTCGCCGCTGAAGAGAGCTGTCAGGGCGGGCGCGTACAGACACACCGCGCCGGGAGCGTGGCCGGGTGTGTGCAGCACGGCCAGTTCGACACCGGCCACCTTGAGGACCTGTCCGTCGGTCAGGTCGCCGTCGGGTGCCCGGTCGGGATGGGTCTGTTTCCACAGCGGCAGATCGTCGCCGTGGAGCAGGATCGGGGCGCCGGTACGCGCCGCCAGCTCGGGCGCGGCGTCGATGTGGTCGTTGTGGGCGTGCGTGCACACGATGGCCCGCAGGGTTCGGTCCCCGATGGCCCCGGCGATCGCCTCCGCGTCATGGGCGGCGTCGATGACGATCGCCTCGTGGTCGTCGCCGACGATCCAGACGTTGTTGTCGACGTCCCAGGTGCCGCCGTCCAGCGAGAAAGTGCCCGAGGTGACGAGGTGCTCGATGCGGGCGCCGGCCGTCACAGGACCACCACCGAGCGCAGCACGTCGCCGTCGTGCATCCGCTCGAAGGCCTTCTCGACCTCGTCCAGCGCAATGGTCTCGGTGACGAACGCGTCCAGGTCGAGGCGGCCCTGGAGATAGAGGTCGATCAGCATCGGGAAGTCCCTGCTCGGCAGGCAGTCGCCGTACCAGGACGACTTCAGCGCTCCGCCGCGGCCGAAGACGTCCAGCAGCGGCAGCTCCAGTTTCATCTCCGGGGTGGGCACGCCCACGAGCACGACGGTGCCGGCCAGGTCGCGGGCGTAGAAGGCCTGCCGGTACGTCTCAGGGCGGCCGACCGCCTCGATGACGACGTCGGCGCCGAAGCCACCCGTCAGTTCGCGGATCGCCTCGACCGGATCGGTCTCACGGGAGTTGACCGTGTGTGTGGCCCCCATCGAACGGGCCGTCTCCAGCTTGCGGTCGTCGATGTCCACGGCGATGACCTTCGCCGCACCCGCCAGGTTCGAGCCGGCGACGGCCGCGGCGCCGACACCGCCGCAGCCGATGACGGCGACCGAGTCGCCGCGCCCCACGTTCCCGGTGTTGATGGCCGCGCCGATGCCCGCCATCACCCCGCATCCCAGCAGACCGGCGGCGGCCGCCGAGGCGGCCCGGTCGACCTTCGTGCACTGCCCGGCCGCGACCAGCGTCTTCTCGGCGAACGCGCCGATACCCAGCGCCGGCGACAGCTCCGTGCCGTCCGGCAGGGTCATCTTCTGCTTCGCGTTGTGGGTGTTGAAGCAATACCAGGGCCGCCCGCGCAGACAGGCCCGGCACTGCCCGCACACCGCCCGCCAGTTGAGGATCACGAAGTCCCCGGGGGCGACGTCGGTGACCCCCTCCCCCACCGACTCCACCACGCCGGCCGCCTCGTGGCCGAGCAGGAAGGGGAAGTCGTCGTTGATGCCGCCCTCGCGATAGTGCAGGTCGGTGTGGCAGACCCCGCAGGCCTCGACCTTCACCAGTGCCTCACCCGGGCCCGGGTCGGGCACGAGGATCGTCTCCAGGCTGACGGGGGCGCCCTTGCCCCGCGCGACGACAGCACGGACCTGGTGCGTCATGGCCACTCCTCGGCTGGTCGAGAGACTTGAAGCTGATGTTGCTCATTACGGCACACATCTCATCTGTCGCAACACAGCATCATGGAGCACCGGGCAGGGGTCAACCAATAAGTCGCCGCACGCCCCTTTCACACTTCCGAACGCGCATGTCATGCTCACGGCCATCGCACGCAAATATGAACGTCGTTCACATCCATGAAGAGCAGCAGGGGAGAGCGGACATGAGTGCACGTCCCCCGACTGGGCGTCCTGCTGGTGGCCTTGGCCGCGTTCACCACCGCAGTCGCCCCCGTGGCCACGGCCCGGACGGAGGCCCACCACGCGCCTCGCGTCCCGCACACCGCCGTACTGGACGGCGCACGCCTCCAGCAGACGAAGATCCGCCTCGATCGCGGCGACCCGCAACTCCGCCGGGCCGTCTCAGCGTTGAAGGTCCGCGCGGACAAGTGGCTGAACCAGGGCCCGTGGACCGTGGTCGACAAACCCCGGCCCGCCCCCGGCGGCGATGTCCACGACTACCTCAGCCAGGCTCCGTACTGGTGGCCCACCAAGGCCCCGACCCCGGACAACCCCTGGGGCTGCCCCTATGTCCAGCGCGACGGCGAGCGCAACCCCGAGGTGGACTCCGGCACCGACCGCCAGGACGTCGAGAAGACCTTCGACTCCGTCTACGACCTCTCCCTCGCCTGGTACTACACCGGCGATGGGCGCTACGCCGAGAAGGCGGGGCAGGTGCTGCGCACCTGGTTCCTGGATCCGGCCACGCGGATGAACCCGAACCTGAACCACGCGCAGTTCATCCCGTGCAAGTACGACGGCCGCGCGATCGGCATCATCGACTTCTCGCAGTCGTACACCAGCGTCCTCGACGCACTCGCCCTCCTGGAGAGCGGCGCACCGGGCTGGAGCGCGAAGGACCGCACCGCCATGGCCAAGTGGAACACCGACTTCCGTGATTGGCTCAAGAACAGCGACTTCGGCAAACAGGAGGCCGCCGCCACCAACAACCACGGCACCTTCTACGACATGCAGCTCGCGGGCCTCGCCTACGCCACCGGCGACAAGGACCTCGCCCGCCGAACGGTCCTGGACGCCCGGTCCAAGCGCATCGCGCCGCAGATCGCGTCCGACGGCAGCCAGCCCCAGGAGCTGACCCGGACCAGGAGCTGGCACTACTCGACGTTCGACCTGGTCGCCTACACCCGGCTCGCGGCCATCGGCCGGCATGTCGGTGTGGACCTGTGGGGCTACCGAGGACCGGACGGACAGAGCCTGTTCAAGGCGGTGGACTATCTGCTGCCCTCCGCGACAGGCGCCGCCGCCTGGCCGCATCCGGAGCTGGAGTTCCGCCGGTACGCGGCGACCGACGTCGTCCACGCGGCCGCCGACGCGGGAGACAGGGCCGCCCAGCGGGCCGTACCGCTGCTGGAGGAGCCGCCGGGCGGCGACCTGTGGGTACTGCGCCCGGCGGCGGAACAGCTGGACTCGATCGCGGGCTGAGCGGCGGTCCCCGGGCGATCAGACCGTGGACAGGTCGATCGCCCGGTCGACGTCCTGCGGCTGCAACACCCGCAGGATGCCCTCCAACAGGTAGTAGTCGGCATACGGAAGCGAGATCTCGACCCCGTCCTCGCTCGGCCGGTTGCGTGTGCAGCGGGCCACCACCGCGTCCGCGCGGGTCGAGTTCCTCGTCAGACAGCTCTCCGCCAGCGCGCTGAGCAGCCGCAGCGCCACCTCGCGGTAGGTCTGTCGGCCGGTGGCCGCGGCCAGGTCGAGCAGCCCGCACGCCATGATCGCGCCGGCCGACGCGTCCTTGATGTCGTACGGCTGTTGCGGAGCGCGGTAGTCCCACACGGGGACGTGGTCCGCGGTCAGCGCCCCCACCGCGAAGTCCGCGAGCTTGCGGGCCGTGGCCAGGAACTCGGCGTTCCCGGTGCGCCGGTACATCGTGGTGAATCCGTACAGCCCCCACGCCTGTCCGCGCGACCAGCACGACGCGGGGCTGTACCCCTGCACGGTGTTCGGGCCGATCGCGGCACCGCTCGCCGGGTCGAAGTCGTACACGTGCGGGGTCGAACCGTCCGGGCGGGGGAAGACCCGCTGGGCGGTCTTGGCGTGCTCCACGGCGATGTCCAGATACTTCCGGTCGCCGGTCTCGCCGCTCGCGAACGCCAGCAGGTCGAGGTTCATCATGGTGTCGATGATGACCCGGCCGGCGTTCCGCTCGTCGCCCAGCGCACCCCACGCCCGGAGGAAGCGCCCGCGCGGGTTGTAGCGCTGGATCAGGGAGTCGGCCGCCCTGACGGCACCCGTGCGCCACCTGTCGTCGCCGGTCAGCCGCCAGGCGGTGACCCAGGACGGGTAGAAGAGGAAGCCGAGGTCGTGCGTGCCGGTGTCGTACTGGCGCGGGGCCAGCTTCTCCGCCGACGCCAGCGCCCAGGTGCGGAAGGCGTCGTCCTTGCTGTAGAGCCACGCCATCCACAGCGTGCCGGGCCAGAACCCGCCGACCCAGTCGCCGTTCTGCGAGTAGGTCCACTTCTCGAACTTGGTGCCGACGGGGAAGGCGGTCACGGTCGGTGCGACCGCGTGGAGCTTGTCGACGGCGTAGTCGGCCGCCGCGCGGAACTTCCGCAGGGTCGGTGCCGGTGTCCGAGCGGCGGTCGCTTCCGCTGCCACGGCCGGTGCCACGGAAGCACCTAGCGCCGCGGCGCCGGCCGCCGTAGCCAGCACAGTACGCCGGGAAACACTCATGCCGGTCCCTCCAACTGGTCAACGGGAGAACGAAGTTGACCGAGCCTTGCACGACAGGCTCCGCGCTGTACACCCACATGAGCAATGTTCATCAATGTGAACATCCAGCGGAGCGGCCGTCCCGGCGGGTCCACGTGACCGCCGGGACGGCCCCGCTCAGCGGTGACAGGTGGTGATTCCCGGCCGCCAGGGGCAGGCGATACCGGCGAAGCCGCCGTTGGCGACGACATCCACGCTCAGCGTGTCGCCGCCGCGCAGTACCCGCAGGTTCCCTACGAGGCCGGTGGCGCCGTCCTCGACCGTCTCGACCAGCCACCGCCCCGGGCCGACGGTCAGGGGCACCTCGGCCGTGCGGGCGGCGCCGGCATACACCCCGCCCAGGAACCAGCGGTCCCCGCTGCGCCGGGCGAGCACGGCCTCCCGGCCTGGCCGGCCGGCGAGCAGCCGGGTGTCGTCCCAGGCCGCCGGCACCTGGTCGAAGTAGGCGCGGGCCAGGGGACGTTCGTCGTACGACTCGGGTGTGCCCGCGAACATCTGCAGGCCCGACTCGGCGACGACGGTGAGCCCGACCTCGGCGGCGTCGGAGTTGGGGCGCAGCCCGACGCGCTGGAAGGCGCCGGGGGTGAAGTCCATGGAACCGATGACATTGCGGGTGAAGGGCAGGGTGGTCAGGTGGGCGGCGGTGTTGGTGCGCTTCTCCTCCCCGGCGACGCCCTCCAGGGTCATGACCTGGGGCCAGGTGCGCTGGATACCCTTGGGAACGGTCGAGCCGTGGAAGTCGACCATGAGGTGGTGGGCGGCGGTCTCCGTGAGGATGGTGTCGTACCAGCGGAGCATGGGCTGCGCCTCGGAGTTCATGAAGTCGATCTTGACTCCCTTGACGCCCCACCGCTCCAGGGTGGGCAGCCACCGGGCACGCTCCTCGGCTGTGTCGAGGTCGCGTTGGTGGATCCAGACGATGATGCCCACACCCTTGGCGCGTGCGTAGTCGACCAGTTCGGGCATCCAGCTGTCGGTCTGCCAGTCGGGGTCGGTGGTGTCCCACTCGTCGGCCTTGAAGTACCAGCCCGCGTCGACCGCCTCGTACGGCCAGTTCCGCTCGGCGGCGTAGTCGACGTAGGCCTTCTGTGCCGCGAGGCTCTGACCTGCCTCCTTGCCGCCCGCGAGCCAGGTCCACAGCACGGTACCGGGCTTGATCCAGGAGGTGTCGGGGACCTTGGAGGCGGGTGCGAGGTCGTCGGTGAAGGTGGAGCGGGTGACGGTGGCGAGGTCGCCGGTGACCATCGCCCGCCAGGGGGTGGCGAGCGGGCCGTCGGCGGGGACGCGGTCGTCGGCGAGCTTGATGCGGTAGCTGCCCGTGCCCTGGTCGTGGGCGAGCCGCGCACCGGAGTAGGCGCCGGTGAGGTCGGACTCGGCGAGCAGGGTGTAGCCGCCGTCGGTCTCGAACAGTGCCTGGTCCGAGTACTCGCCGGTCGGTGCCGTCGCGGCGGTGTACTGCGCGAACTGGCCCTCGTTGTCGACCCGGTAGGTGCCGAGCCACGCGCCGGCGTCCCGAGGCAGGTTGAACGCGGAGGACTCGCCGAGCACGTCGCCGTATCCGGCGGGCAGGACGTACCGGTAGGCGACGCCGTCGGCGGAGGCGCGGACGACGAGGTCGAGCCGGGCGCCCGTGGACGTGGCGAAGGACAGCCGGGTCTCGTTCATCCGGACCCGGCGCTCCAGTCGTTTGCCGGACTTGGCCCGGTACCGCTCGTCGACCATCCGGCTCTTGCGGTGCAGGAAGCGCAAGTCCTCGGAGAGGTCGGCCTGTTCGGTGACGATGCCGACGGGCGACGGCTCGATGACCGTACGGCCGCCGCGGGTCACCGAGAGACTGACGGTGCCGGTCGTGTCGTCCAGCCGTATCCGCGCTGTCGGTTGGTGCGCGGCGGGGCCGGACACCGTCCAGACGTGCTCGCGTTGGTCGGCCCGCGCGGGCCCGTTGGTGAGAAGTGTGGCCACCAGCCCGGCGCTGAGCACGGCGACCGCGGTCCTGAGGGGAACCGCCATGTGGACCCTCCCTGTTGTGCGTGGTTTCGGACGGTGGCTACGGCAGTCCCCAGGCCGGACCCGGTTCGCCGACGGCGACGGGCGCGATGACGAGGTCGGGGCGGGAGCCGGAGTGGACGAGGACCTCGCGGCCCTTGGGCAGGTCGATGGCGAGGGTGCCCTCGCCCAGGTCGCGGGTGCGGGCCGGGGTGCCGTCGTCGAGGAGGACGGTGAGGGTGCCGGTCAGACCGTGGCGGAGGTGGAGCGGCTCGCCCGCCAGGCTCCTGATCCGGATGAACCTGGTGGTGCCCGCCTTGCGAACGGCGCTGACCAGGAAGGCGCCCTGGGTGCGGAAGTCGTGCAGGGTGACGTCCGCCCATGCGGTGGGCACGGCCGGGAAGACCCGGATCACCCCGCCCCAGCTCTGGCAGAACATGTCGTGCAGGGACTGCGAGGCGGACAGCGGCGTCTCGATGACCGGACCCGCCTCGGTGTAGTGGGTGTTGGCCTGGCAGGGGTACCGGGTGGTGGGGTCGAAGAACTTCTTCAGGTAGCCGATCGCGGTGTCGCCGTCCCCGGTCATCGCGTACAGCGAGGCGGCCCCGGTGTAGCTGTAGCCGCGGTGGGCGCCGGTGAGCGCGTGCCAGTGCTCGACGGACTTCGTGATCAGCTCGCGGCTTTCGGGCTGGTCCCAGTTGACGAGGTACAGCGGGTACACCATCAGCAGGTGCGAGTAGTGCCGGTGGGACTGCGCGTACGGGGTGTCGGCGCCGATCATGAAGCCGTTGCCGTCGACGGGGTAGGGCGTGAGCCAGGCCAGCACCTCCTGCCAGCGCGGCGTCAACTCGTCGTCGATGCCGAGGAGTTCGGCGGACTCGATGAGTGTTCGACAGCCCCAGCGGATCAGGGCGAGGTCGTAGTTGGTGTCCTTCGGGGGCACGATGGGGTACTCGGGCGAGAGGGTGCTCGGCAGGTGGAGTCTGCCGTCGCTGCCGGGGGTGAGGAAGTGCAGGTAGTAGTTGATCGCCCGGCGGAGCACGGGGTAGATCGTGTCGCGCAGCAGGGCCTCGTCCATGGAGTGGCGGTAGGACAGCCACACGTTGTGCAGCGCCCAGGTGAGGTCGCCGGTCTCGGCGCCGGTGCCCGGCTGTCCCACGCCGCGGTTGGCGAACATGTCGGAGCTGCGGCCGACTCCGGAGCTGTCGGCGCGGTAGGCGGCGGGCACGTTGGCGATGAGCTGTTCCTGGCTCTGGCGCAGGGTGGTGGCGAGCGCGTCGAGTTCCAGGTGGTTGGAGCCGTGGATGAGCCAGTACTCCAGCTGGACGTTGAGGTTCCACCAGACCGCGGGCCACGGCGTGGGTTCCAGCCAGGGCCCGCAGGTCGCCATGACGGGGCCGCCCGCGCGGCTGGCGGAGGCGACCTTGTACAGCTGGATCCAGTGGAAGCTCTGCAGCCGCTGGTCGGGGAAGGACACGAAGCTCTTGCGGTAGAAGGCGTGCCACCAACGGGTGTGCCGTCGTCTCAGGTCGCCGTAGGACGTCGCGCGGCTCAGGTTGCGCAGTGAGTCGGTCTCGGCAGCGGTGGCGGAGGGGAAGCCGTGTCCGACACTGAGCAGCAGGTCGTCGCCGGTACGGCGGTACGCGGTGGCGGTACTGCCGCCGCCGGTGAGGGGTTGGAGGACCTGCTCGGTGCCGTCGGAGGTGGTCCGTGTGGTCCAGGGCGGGTTGGCGGTGTAGCCGGCGGGCGGAGCCTCGCTGATCTTGCGCGGGCTGACGGCCTCCTCGGGGTGGAAGGTCCAGACGACGCGCTCGTCGCCGTCGGCCGTCGCGCGGACGGCGAGGACCTCGTCGTGGATGAGGGCGGCGAGGGTGAGCGTGCCGGCCGTGGTGGTGACGGTGCCGGTGAGTTCGGCGTTCCACAGGCTCAGCCGCCAGTCGACGGCGGTGACGGTGCCGACCGGGTCGAGGGTGAGGTGTCCGACAGGGAGGCGACAGGTGCCCCAGCCGCTGCCGAACTGCGGCCGGTGGTCCTGGACCCGGCCGTGCTGGACGGTGAAACGGATGCGGTTGGCGCCCGGTTCCTGGTAGATCATGCTGCCGAGCAGCCCGTCGCCGAGGAACGGGCCCTCGTACCAACGAGTGGGCAGCCTGGCCCACCGCAGATCCTGGCCGCGCAGGAATCCCGCCCAGGCGCCGTCGGTGGTCATGGTGTCGCGCAGACGCCAGGGACGTCTGGTGCCGCCGGCCGCGGCGGGCGGCACGCTCTCCATGGGCTCTTCCGCGTGGGCCGTTCCGGGCAGGGCCGCCGCTGCCGCGCCGCCGAGCGCGGTGCCGAGTAAGGCCCGGCGGGCCACCGTCGAACGTTGCTCCGGCTGTGAGGTCATCCTTGTCCTCCAGACCTGACGGATCTTCGATACATCGGGTGTATCGCGGAACCTAGCAGGGCTCATGAACCTGTCAATGACCTCAGCGACATCAGGAGTCTCCAACTCATCCGATGTATAGGGGGCTTGAGTTCAGCGTTGGAGACGTCAACCCGGGGCGTCACCGGAGGGTGACAGGATGGCCGTATGTGTGCTGAGTTTGACGACGTACTGGCCGACCCCGCACGGCTGTTGACCGCCGACCGCGCGGCGGTGCGGGACCGCATCGCCGCCGGGGACGCTGTGGACGGCGTGGGGCGTGAGGTCTTCCTCCAGGCCGAGGCGATCTTCGGGAACGCGGAGGTCACACCCGCCGAGTTCGCCTCCTGGCTGCACTTCGCGGCCAAGGCGACCGGCCACGAGGAGTACGCCGAGTCGATCGCGGCGGTCGAGCCGGAGATGCCATGGCGGACGGTGTGGGCGTGGTGGCGGCCGGCCAACTGGTTCGTGGCCAACCCGAGTCTGAACGGCGACTACTACCAGGTTCGTCATCGTCTCCACGAGGGCCGCGAGCTCATCGAGGTCGCCGACAACTGGCGGGGCCCGACCTGGCTCGACGCGGAGACCGGTCGGAGGCTGCAGGTCCGGGTCCAGGAGCCTTTGCCGGAGGCGCCCTTGTCGTTGGAAGCCCTCAACGCGCCCGAGCTGTACGAGTTCGACCTGGTCGCGCCGGAGAGCTGGGAGCACGCGGCCGCGTTCAGCGCCGAGGAGGGCAGGATCCGGTATCTCGTCAACGGCAACCACGGCCTGGCGGTGCTGGAGGCGGACGAGAAGGTACTGCTGGACTGGCCGCGCGGTGAGGGAATCGACTGCTCCTCGTCCGAGGAGGCGCTGCCCGATCCCGAACCGGAGCTGCGGCGGCCGACCGGCCCGCTCACCCCGGCCCGCGTCGATGACGCCTTCGGGGAACGGCACGTGATGCGCATCCCGGAGAGCGGCCTTCCCGAGGGCCTCGAACACCCGGGAAGCAGGAGGCACTTGCGGGAGATCGGCCTCCCCACCTTGTGGATGTGCCATGGCGCCCAGTACGAGGCGCGGCCGGCCGACGCCATGCGTCCTCCGGCCGACGGCGACCTCTCGGGGAACGGCCTGCCCGACGGTGTGCGCACCTCGGATCTGATCGCCTTCGGCCAGGTCGACTACGGCGAGCTGTTTCTGCACCGCCACAACGGGTCCGTGCACATGTGGAGCCTGCTGGACCGCAAGGCGGGCGGGAAACTCGTACAACTGGCTCCGGACCTCGATGTCTTCACACGCGTCCTGGAGGCGGTCTACCGCTACAGCAACGCCTGCTGGCACCCCTATCCGGTGGAGCGGGGCCAGGACGCGGTGACGGCGGTGTTCCTGGCGGAGATCGACGAGCTGGCCCCGGGCCTGCTCGACCGCACGACGCCCAGCGGCCATGTGTGGAGCTGGTTCTACGCAGGCATCACCGAGCTGGGTGTGGACGGCTTCTAGAGCCGCGGGCACGACCACACGTCGTACGCATAGGCTGCCCGACGTGGACCTCAACGCCGTCCGAACCTTCGTCGCCGTCGCGGACGCCGGTCAGTTCCAGAAGGCCGCCGTCGATCTGTCCCTCACCCAGCAGGCCGTCTCCAAGCGTGTCGCCGCGCTGGAGCGGGAGCTCGGGGTGCGGCTGCTGACCCGTACGCCGCGCGGTGCGGAGCTCACCGTCGACGGGCAGGCGTTCCTGGCGCACGCCCGTGCCCTCCTCCGGACGGAGGCACGGGCGAGGGCCTCCGTGCGACCCGGGAGTCGTGCCCTGCGTGTCGATGTGATCGGCCGTCGGGCCTCGCTCGCAGGTCTGCTGCGCGGCTTCCACCGCGACCGTCCCGGGATCGATCTCGACGTCGTGACCCTCGCCGGCTCGCAGGAGGCCGTCGCAGCCGTCCGGGACGGCGGCATCGACGCCACCTTCCGCGCCGTGACCATGCCCGGTCAGCCGATCCCCGACGGCATCGAGATCACCCCGGTCAGCGACGAGCCGCTCCATCTGTTCACCGGTCCCGCCCACCCGCTCGCCGGTGCCACCGCGGTCACCCCGGCCCAGCTGGCCGGGCACCGGATCTGGATGCCGGGCAACGTCCCCGGCACGGAGTGGACCGCGTACTACGAGGCGCTGGCCGCCGAGTTCGGGCTGACCATCGAGGCGTCCGGCCCCAACTTCGGGGTCGAGGCACTCATCGAGAGGGTCGCCGCCTCCTCGACGCTGGCGACGTTCCTCGGCGTGCAGACGCCCCTGATCCGGCCCGCCGGATACGAGATGCGGCTGATCCCGCTGCGCGACCCGACCCCGGTCTACCCGCACTCACTCCTGTGGCGAGCCGACAACCGGCACCCGGCCCTCGCCGCACTCCGCGCGTATCTGGCCTCCTTGCACCACGACCGCCCGGACGGCGAGATCTGGACGCCGGCCTGGGCCCGCCGTTCCGCCGGCGCCTCGTCCGGCGCCGGATGACCCTACGCCGAGCAGCTCGTAGGTCACTTGGTCCCGGTGTCGTCCATCCGCTCGCCCTCGGCCTGGGACGGCTCGGTCCTGGGGACTTGCGGATGCCGCTCCATGGCCGCACGCCCGGGCGGCTCCTCGCGTTCCCCCTCGGCCTGGGAGGGGGTGTGAGAGTACAGCCAGCGGTCGTAGTCCGAGTCTCCGGTCTTCATGGCTGACCTCCGTCGGTCGTTTCTCTCCCATGCTGCGCCCGACCTGGCCCGCCGACCAGTGCTCCTCATCCGGCGAGCCCGATCCTGACGCAGGCGGCGCGGAGTTTCGGGATGCAGATCTGCTCCACGGTGAAGACGCCGTCGTGGATGACGGTCTTCTCCATGTCGGCGGCGGTCACCAGGATCGGAGTGAGCAGGATGGAGGGGATGTCCTCGTCGGTGGGGCTGTCGATGCTCGTCGTCGAGACGTCCTCGGCGTCCTCGCCGCGCCCGAGGGCGACGACCATGGCGGCGGCAGCGGCGGCTTCCTTCTCGAACGGTTTGTACACCGTCATGTACTGCTCGCCCCCGACTATGCGCCGCACCGCCTCCAGGTCGGCGTCCTGACCGGTGATCGGGGGAAGGTCCGTCACGCCGGCCTTCTTGAAGGCGGAGATGACGCCCGAGGCGATGGCGTCGTTGGCCGCCACGACGCCGCTGATGCGGTCCGCCCCCAGGGAGGCGATGGCGGCGGACATGTTGGCGTGGGCGTTCTCCGGACTCCAGCCCGCGGTGTCGTACGACCTGGCGATCGTCGCCCTGCCGGAGAGTACGGACATCACGCCCTGGCGGAACCACACCGCATTGGCGCTGCTCGGATCGCCGTTCATCATCACGACGGTGCTGCCGTTCCCCCGGTTCGCCATGGCCTTCAGGAGGGCCTCGCCCTGCATCCTGCCGACCTTGGCGCCGTCGAAACTGACGAAGCCCGAGATCGGGCCCTCGGCGAGCCGGTCGTAGGCGACGACCGGGACACCCGACCGGCGTGCCTCCTGGATGGAGGAGCGCAGTGCCTTGCTGTCCGCGGGGTCGAGGATCAGGACGTCCGCCCCCTTGGTGATCATGGACGACATCTGTTCCCGTTGCCTCGCCGCGTCGTTCTCGGCGTTGGCGTACATCATGGTGCAGTCGTCGCACAGCTCCTTGAGCCGCTTCTCGATCAGCGGCTTGTCGGCGTGCTCCCAGCGGGGGGTCACCCGGTTCGGGAGAAGCAGGCCGACCGTGAAACTGCTGTCCGAGCCCGCCGCGTCGTCGTCGCCGCAGGCGGCCAGGGGCACCATCACGAGTCCTGTGACGAGCGCCGCGACGACCGGCAGCGTACGGGTCCTCATCGCAGCTCCTCCCTTCCGTCATGCCTTCGCGTCCGCGGTGGCCGGTTCGCCCCGCGGCACCGTGATCTCGCTCCACACCTGCTTGCCGCCGGCCACCGGCACCGTGCCGTAGGCGTCCGACACCGCCTCGACCAGCAGCAGGCCCCTGCCGCCGGTCGACTCCCAGTCCACGATCACCGGCTTGGCGGGCGCGCGCGGCGAGGAGTCGCTCACGCTGACCCGGACCCGGTTGCCGCGCAGCACCAGGTCGAGGCGGACCGCGCCCTGGGTGTGCACCAAGGCGTTGGTGACCAGTTCGGACACCACGAGCAGCACCGCGTCGGCGGCTTCCTGGACGTGCCAGTGGCGCAGGGTGCGGGCGGTGAAGCGGCGGGCGTGCATGACGGCGTCGGGCAGTCGCCACACCACCCAGCCGGCCCGGATCGGCCGGGTCTTCATGCCGTCGTAGCGCAGCAGCAGCAGCGCCACGTCGTCCTCACGGCGGCCGCCGTCGCCGAGCAGCGCGTCGGCCATCCGCGCCGGATCCGTCGGATCGGCCCCGGCGAGCGCGGTGCGTGTGCGCTCCATGCCGACGTCCAGGGGCAGGTCGGCGGCTTCGACCAGGCCGTCGGTGATCAGGGCGAGCACCGTGCCGGGGGTGAGCGCGACCGCGGTCAGGGGGAACTCAGCTTCCGCGAGAATGCCCAGCGGGGGCCCGCCCTCGATCAGCACCTCCTCGGTGGAGCCGTCGGGATGGCGCAGCAGCGGCGAGATGTGGCCCGCCCGGACGAACAGGGTGGTGCCCTCCTCCAAGTCCAGTTCGACATAGCAGCAGGTGGCGAAGAGGTCGGTCTCCATGCCGACGAGGAGGCGGTTGGCGTGCGCCACGACCACGTCGGGCGGATGGCCCTCCACCGCGTACGCCCTGACCGCGGTGCGCATCTGGCCCATGATCGTCGCGGCGGCGGCGCTGTGCCCCTGTACGTCGCCGATGACCAGCGCGACCCGGTCCTCGGACAGGGCGATGACGTCGTACCAGTCGCCACCGACCTGGAGCCCCCGCCGGGCCGGCAGATAGCGGGCGACGGCCGTCCCGCCGGGCAGTTCGGGCAGGCGCCGGGGCAGCAGACTGCGCTGCAACAGCGTGGCGAGCTCCTGCTCGGCGTCGTGGGCGTGCGCCCGTTTGAGTGCCTGCCCGACGAGTGCCGCGGTGGCGGTGAGCAGGGATCGCTCCTCGGGGATGAACTCGTGCGGCTCCTCCCAGCCCACCAGGCACACCCCGGCGACGCTGCCCTTGGCCGGGAGCGGCAGAACGGCCAGTCCGCCGGGGCCGACGCCCGCGAGTCCCGGTTCGACGGCCGTGCCGGCGGGCCAGAGATCCATCCGGCCGTCCCGCAGGGCCAGTTGCAGGGTGGGCAGGGCGCTGATGGGTGCGTCGGGCCACTCCGAACGCCATTGCGGGCGCCACAGCTGCGGCCAGGAGTCCGGATCCGGCGGGTCGAGCAGGGTGACCATGAGCCGTTCGTCGCGTACATCGGCGAGCGCCACCCGGTCGGCGCCCAAGGGCTCGCGCAGGGCGGTGACCGCGACCTGTCCGACGTCACCGACGGACGCGGCCTCGTCGAGTGCGGCGGTCAGCCACTGGATCCGGGAAACGTCGTCGACGCCACGGCTCTTGACCTGGGTCGCCGTCACCACGCCCAGCACCCGCTCCGGCTCGTCGTCGGCGCTCGCCGGGACCCGGCAGCTCAGGCTCAGCCAGCGCACCTCGCCGCTGGGGCGGCGGACGCGGAACTCCAGCTCCCGTCGGCCGAGTGCGTGCAGGGACGGCTCCGTGACGGACATCAGCGCGGGCATGTCCTCGGGGAGGGCGTGCGCGAGCAGGGTGTCCACCTTGCCGTCGAAGTCGTCCGGCGTGATGCCGACGATTTCGAGCAGCGCATCGTCGGCCTCGATCAGGCCGGTGTCGGGCACCAGCACGAACGAACCGACGCGCAGCCCCCGCAGGGCACGGCTCAGCGGGGAGTCCTCGGCGCCGGCGCGCAGTACGCAGGCGACGGCGACGGCGTACCGCTCGAGGAAGCGCTGCTGCCCGGCGTCGAAGCCGTCCGCGATGGCCCCCACGACGACGAGGCAGCCCAGCCGCTCCCCGTCCGCCCCCAGCGGCAGCGCGCCGAGCGACGCCGTCCGCGCTCTGGGCGGGGTGGGGGCGCCCTCGGGGTAGGCGGCGAGAGCCGCGGCGTTCAGCCACATGGGGCGGTCGGTGCGGAAGGCGTGGGCCGCGGCCGAACCGCCCGACAGGGAAAGCCGCTTCGGCAGCCGGTACTCGGGAGCGCCGCCGGTCGTCTCCAGCAGTTCGAGTTCCTCGTCCCCGGCGGCGGGCGCGTACAGCGCCGCCAGTGCCGCTCCGGCGAAGGTCAGGGCACGATCACTCGTGGCGGCCTCGGGCCCCGAGGGCGCTGAGCCGTTGTCCGCGGTGCCGGCCCCGGATGCCCCCGGCGCCGAAACTCCGGTCCGGGCCCGGCCGTCGTGAGGCATGTCCGCAACCTTCCTCCCGTCCCTGCCGGAGGTGCCGAAGGAGATCGGGGCGCCCGCTCGCAGCACGTTCGAGCGCGGTGAGGCGACGCCTGAACACCAGAATCGCATATATGGATGACCCGGACATATCTGCCCGCTTACCCACCCTGCCGGGCGCCCTCGCTGCGTTCGCAGATCACGACACCCGGTGTCACACTGACCAAGTGGTCGACATGTGAGAAGGCCAGGTGTCGCCATGCTCACCAGTGAGTTCTCCCGTTCGAAGGCCCCCATCAGGAATGCGGCCCTCTCCATGATCGCGATCTCCGTCGCTGTCGGCCTCGCGGCCTGCGGGACGGACGGCGGGAGTACCTCCGAGCCGGATGACGGACCCCGGATCGGTGTGCTGCTGCCGGACGCGACCACGGCCCGCTGGGAGACCCAGGACCGGCCGCTGCTGAACAAGAGGATCCGGGCACTGTGCCCCACGTGCACGATCGAGCACGGCAACGCCAAGGGTGACGTGGCGACGCAACAGCAGCAGATGAACTCGCTGATCGCCCAGGGAGTCGATGCCATCCTGCTCGTGGCGGTGGACTCCAGATCGCTCGCCACCACGGTCAAGAAGGCGGACGAGGCCGGTATCCCGGTCATCGCCTACGACCGCCTCGCCGAGGGACCCATCGCCGGCCATGTCTCCTTCGATGGCCAGGAGGTCGGCAGACTGCAGGGCCGGGCGCTGCTGAAGGCCATGGGCGACAAGGTGCCCGGCGCCCAGATCGTCATGATGAACGGCGATCCCATCGACCCCAACGCGGTGCTGTTCAAGGAGGGCGCGCTGTCCGTGCTCACCGGCAAGGTGAAGATCGGCAAGGAGTACGACACGCTGCAGTGGCGGCCCGAGAGCGCCAACATGAACATGTCCGGCGCCATCTCCGCGCTCGGCGTCGACAACATCCAGGGGGTCTACGCCGCCAACGACGGCCTCGCCGCCGGCAGCATCTCCGCGCTCAAGGCCAACAAGGTCGACCCGCTGCCCCCGGTCACCGGGCAGGACGCCGAACTCTCCGCCGTGCGGCGCATCGTCCGCGGCGAGCAGTACATGACCGTCTACAAGCCCTTCCGGCCGGAGACCGCCGCCGGCGCCGCCATGGTCGTGGCCGCCGCCCGTGGCGAGAACCTCGACCGTGTGGGCAAGGACGAGGTGAGGACGAACACCGGAAAGACGGTTCCGGCGGTCATGCTCACCCCGGTCTCCGTGACCGCCGACAACATCAAGAGCACCTTGGTGAAGGACGGCGTGTACACGGTCCGGCAGATCTGCACCCCCGGTCTCGGCGCCGCCTGTGCCAGGGCGGGGCTGACCTGACCTCTGCCCCGGCGCCGTCCGGGCCACGGGAAGGAGATGGTTCTCCGTGCCTGCTGCCCCCTTGCTGGCGTTGCGTGGCGTGTGCAAACGCTACGGCGCCGTCGAGGTCCTCGTGGACATCGACCTGGAGATCCATGCCGGGCAGGTCGTCGCGCTCCTGGGCGACAACGGCGCCGGCAAGTCCACCCTGGTCAAGGCGATCTCCGGCGTCGCCCCCGCGGACCGGGGCGTCATCGAGTGGGAGGGCCGTCCCGTCCACATCCGGCGCCCCAACGACGCCCGCGACCTCGGCATCGCCACCGTCTACCAGGACCTCGCACTGTGCGGGAACCTCGACATCGTCGGCAACCTGTTCCTGGGACGCGAGATCCGCAGATACGGCTTCCTCGACGAGATGGAGATGGAGCGCCGCACCCTCGCCCTGCTGGAGCGCCTGACCAGAGGCGTCCCGGAGCTGCGCGCCCCCGTGGTGTCGCTGTCCAGCGGTCAGCGGCAGACCGTCGCCATCGCCCGCTCACTCCTCGGCGAGCCCCGGCTCCTGGTGCTGGACGAGCCGACCGCCGCACTGGGCCTGAATCAGACCAACGAGGTCCTTGACCTGGTGGACGAACTGCGGGACCGCGGCCTGGGTGTCCTGCTGATCAGCCACAACATGGGCGACGTCAAGGCCCTCGCGGACCGGGCCGCCGTGCTGCGGCTCGGCCGCAACAACGGCTTCTTCGACGTGAACACCGCCTCGCAGGAACAGATCATCTCCTGCATCACCGGGGCGACGGAGAACACGCCCCGCCGGCCGGCGCACCAGGAGGCGGCGTGGTGAGCCCGTCAGGAGGCGCCGAGGTGAAAAGTACGCGCGAGACGGCGGACACCCCGCAGGCCGAATCCTCCGCACCCACCGCCGAGGCCCGCAAGGCGCACCGCGGGTCGTCCGTCGCCCGGACCCTGGAGAGCTGGGTCGCCTTCTCGCGGCGCAAGCTGAGGGCCGGTGAAGTGGGTTCGCTCCCCGTCGTCGTCGTCCTCGCCGTCGTCTGGATCACCTTCCAGTCCCTCAACGACAACTTCCTCTCACCCCGGAACCTGTCCAATCTCAGCGTGGACATCGTCGGCACGGGCCTGATAGCGGTCGGCATCGTCTTCGTGCTGCTGCTCGGTGAACTGGATCTGTCGGTCGGCTCGATCAGCGGGCTCGCGGCGGCCGTGTTCGCGGTGCTGAACGTGAACAACGGCGTGCCCGAGTGGCTGGCGCTCATCATCGCGGTGCTCGCGGGCACGGCGGCGGGCACGGTGCAGGGCTATTCGTTCGCCAGAACGCGGGTGCCGGCGTTCGTCGTCACGCTCGCGGGGCTGCTCACCTGGAACGGCCTGATGCTGTACATCCTGGGCACCAGCGGCACCATCAACCTCGACGAGAACGGGCTCATCGCCAAGCTGACCAGCTACTACTTCACCGACGACGCCGTCGCCTACGGACTGGCGGCGCTCGCCGCGGGGATGGTCTTCCTGGTCTCCTACCTGGATCTGCGGCGCCGGACGGCCGCCGGCATGCCGCACCGCTCGCTCCAGGTCATCGCCCTGCGCGCGGGAGGCCTCGCGGTGATCGCGTTCACCGTGGCGTATCTGCTCAACCGGTTCCAGGGCCTGCCGCTCGCCCTCCTGATCTTCCTCGTGGTGGTGGCCGGCCTGGACATCGTGCTGCGCCGCACGCACTACGGGCGCCAGGTCTACGCCCTCGGGGGCGGCGTCGAGGCGGCCCGGCGCGCCAGCCTGCGGATTACGGGGGTACAGACCGCGGTACTCGCGGTCTCGGGCACCATGGCCGCGATCGGCGGTCTGTTCCTGGCCTCGCGCATCACCTCGGTGAGCCAGACCTCGGGCTCGGGCGTGCTGCTGCTCAACGCCATCGCGGCGGCCGTCATCGGCGGCACCAGCCTGTTCGGCGGCCGTGGTTCGACGTGGACGGCGGTGCTCGGCATGCTGGTGATCCAGTCGATCGCCTCGGGCATGGCGATCACGGACACCCCCGCCGCCGTGCAGTTCATGATCACGGGCGGGGTGCTGTTCGCCGCCGTGGTCATCGACGCGCTGTCGCGGCGCTCCCAGGAGGCGCACGGACGGGCCTGACGCCCGGCTTCACGGGCCGAAGCGGGAGATGCCGTACGGAGGGCGAGCGCCGAGGGCGGCCGGGAGGTGAGGGTGATGATCGCCGTCAACCCGATGGACAGCGACTCGGTGCTGGCGACGTTCGGGGCCATCGGTGTCCTCGTGGTGATCTTCGCGGAGTCCGGCCTGCTCGTCGTCGGCTTCTTCCTGCCGGGCGACACCCTGCTTCTCCCGGCCGGTGTGCTGTGCGCGGCGAGCGCCGAGCAGGCGGCCCCACTGGTCCTGTGGCAGGTGCTGCTCTGCGCGGCCGTGGGCGCCGTGGCCGGCGGCCAGGTCGGGTATCTGATCGGCCGGCACGGCGGCCGGCCCCTGCTCGCCCGCACCTCCAGACGGCGCGTCCGCGACACGGCGGCGCGGGCGGAGAAACTCCTCGCGCGCTACGGCTACGGCAAGGCCCTGGTGATCGGCCGTTTCATCCCGATGGTGCGGACCGTCCTGCACCCGGCGGCCGGGGCGCTCGGCGTGCCCGCGCGGACCTTCACCCTCTGGCAGATCGTCGGCGGGCTGCTCTGGTCACAGAGTCTCGTCCTGGCCGGATACGCCCTCGGGGAGTCCGTCCCCGACATCGACGACTATCTGCTGCCGATGGTCGGCATCGTCGTCGTGATCTCCCTGCTGCCGCTGCTCCCCCTGCTGACGGAGGCCCGCCGGGCGAAGCGCGACCGCTGAACAACCTCGTTCGACTGGTCGGACATTGTTCGAAAACCCTTGACGCCCCACCACACCCCGATTGAAACTCTCGCCACACGACGTCACACAGCCGAAACGGCAGGGTGCCCATGGCCGAGGCCCCGCCATGCCTCAGCAGGGAACTCGACATGCCGTACATCGCACGTGTCCGTGTCCGCGCGAGACGCCTGGCGGGCCGACTCGCCGGGCTCACCGCCGCGTCGCTGTTACTGGGACTGACCCCCGCCCTTCCCGCGCAGGCCGCCGAAACGGCCGAGGCGGCGGACGTCACCGACGGACTCGCCCTCTGGTACAAGCTCGACACCGCCTCCGGAGACACCGTGACCGACGCCTCCGGCCACGGCCTGGACGCCTCGGTGAACGGCACCGCCGACTGGTCGGGCACCGGTCAGGGTCTCGCCTTCAACGGCTCCGACACCTACCTCAAGGTGCCGAACGACGTGATGAAGGGCATGGACTCGATCTCCGTCTCGCTGGACGTGATGGTCGACGCCGCCCAGAGCACGCCGTACTTCGTCTACGGCTTCGGCAACTCGAGCGGCGGCAACGGCAACGGCTACCTCTTCACCACCGGCAACTCCCTGCGGACGTCGGTCGCGAGCGGCAACTGGTCGACCGAGCAGACCACCAAGCCCGCCGACTCCCACAACCTGACCCGCTCGGTCTGGAAGCACCTCACCTACACCCAGACCGGCACCACGGGTGTCCTGTACGAGGACGGCGTCGAGGTCGGCCGCAACACCGCCGTCGGCATCACTGCGGGCGCCATCGGTTCCGGCACCACCACCGCCAACTACATAGGCAGGTCGGTCTACTCCGGCGACAAGCTCTTCAAGGGCCGCATCCGTGACTTCCGGGTCTACGACCGCGCCCTCGCCGCCACCGAGGTGGAGCAGCTCGCCCTCCCCGTCGCCACCCAGGGCGTCGCCGAGGACAAGGCCGCGCTGAGCCTCGGCGACACCGGTGCCGTCGTCGCAGACCTGGACCTCCCGAGAACCGGCACGGCCGGCGGCTCCGTGATCGGCTGGGCCAGTGACAACCCGGCCGCCTTGTCCGACTCCGGCAAGGTGAACCGCCCCGCCGCCGGTCAGCCCGACGCCCACGCCACGCTCACGGCGACCCTGAAGAAGGGAACCGTGACGGACACCAAGGTCTTCGATGTCACCGTGCTCCCCGACTTCGACGACCGGACCGCCACCGAACAGGCCGCCGCGGCCCTCACCGTGCGCAATCTCGACGACGTACGCGGCAATCTGACGCTCCCCGCACGAGGCGGCCACGGCACCGACGTCACCTGGACCTCCGCGCAGCCGGACGTCATCACCTCCGACGGCCTGGTCCACCGCCCGGCCCACGGCACCGGCGCCACCACCGTCGAACTGACCGCCACCGTCACCAAGGGCGAGGCGAGGACGACCCGCGTCCTCACCGCGAAGGTGCCCGAGCTGGCGAAGCAAGCGGCCCTCAAGGGCTACATGTTCAGCTACTTCACCGGCGAGGGCACGGCCGACGGCGAACAGCTCTACGCCGCGCTGAGCAAGGGCGACGACCCGCTGCACTGGCGGGAGTTGAACGACGGCAAGCCCGTCCTGACCTCCACGCTGGGCGAGAAGGGCCTGCGCGACCCGTTCATCATCCGCTCCCCGGAGGGCGACAAGTTCTACCAGATCGCCACCGACCTCAGGATCTACGGCAACGGCGACTGGGACGCCGCCCAGCGCACCGGCAGCAAGTCCATCATGGTGTGGGAGTCCACCGACCTCGTCCACTGGACGAACCAGCGCCTCGTCGAGGTCTCACCGGACAGCGCGGGCAACACCTGGGCGCCGGAGGCGTTCTACGACGCCCGGCGCGGTGAGTACGTCGTCTTCTGGGCGTCGAAGCTGTACGACAACGAGGCGCACTCGGGCGACACGTACAACCGCATGATGTACGCGACCACCCGCGACTTCTACACCTTCAGCGAGCCCAAGGTCTGGATCGACCGCGGCTACTCGGTCATCGACTCCACGGTGATCCGGCACGACGGGACCTACTTCCGCCTCTCCAAGGACGAGCGGAACAACTCCTCCTCCACGCCCAACAGCAAGTTCATCTTCGAGGAGAAGAGCGACTCCCTCCTCAACCTCTCCTGGGACGCCGTCGCCGAGGGCATCGGCAAGGGCGCGATGAGTGCCGCCGAGGGGCCGCTGGTGTTCAAGTCGAACACCGAGGACAAGTGGTACGCCTTCCTGGACGAGTTCGGCGGCCGAGGCTACATCCCCTTCGAGACGACCGACCTCGCCTCCGGCGTCTGGACCCCGTCCACCGGCTACGACCTCCCGGCCAGGCCCCGCCACGGCACGGTGCTCCCGGTCACCCAGGCCGAGTACGACCGCCTGCTGCGCGCCTATCAGCCGGACCAGCTGGTGGAGGGCGTCGAGGACGTCTCCGTGCAGACCGGCATCGGCCGGGCGCCCGTTCTGCCGGCCACCGTGATCGCCACATACGCCGACGGTGTGAAGCGTCCCGTCGCGGTGACCTGGGAGGACGTCCCGGAGTCGAAGTACGCGCAGCCCGGCGCCTTCACCGTGACGGGCAGCCTGCCCGACGGCGCCGCGATCCCGGTCCGCGCCGAGGTCACCGTGTCGGAGGCGGGCCCAGGCGTCCCCGCCGACCTGCTCCTGCACTACGGATTCGACGAGACCGGCGGCAGCATCGCCCGCGACTCCAGCGGTCACGGCCACCACGGCACCTACGTCCGTACGCCCGACTTCGGCACCGGTGTCGAGGGCGGCTCGTTCAAGATGTCCGGCGACTCGAACTCGCCATATGTGAAGATCCCGAACGGCGTGCTGAAGGACGCCGACAGCGTCACCGTCTCGACGTACGCCAAGTGGAAGGGCGGGGACAACTTCCAGTGGCTGTTCGGCCTCGGGCCCGACAGCGACAAGTACCTCTTCGCCACCCCCTCCAACGGCGGCTCCAGCCTGTACTCGGCGATCACGAAGGCGAGTTGGTCGGCGGAGTCGAAGCTGACGGCGGGCTCACGGCTCACGCCCGGCGAGTGGCGGCACGTCACCGTCACCCTCGACGGTTCGACGGGCACGATGGTCCTCTATGCGGACGGCGTCGAAGCGGCCCGCACGACGACCACCATCAAGCCGTCCGAGCTGTACGACGCGAGCAAGGACCACAGCGGCTACATCGGCAGATCCCTCTACGCCGCCGATCCGTACTTCGGCGGCGAGGTCGACGACTTCCGCGTCTACGACCGGGCCCTGACCGCCGCCGAGGTCATGGAGCTCAGCGGCAACACCGCGGGCATCGCGAAGGCGACGCACCCGGCGCTCAAGGTCGACGCGCTCATCGACAACGCGGGCAGCAGGGTCACCCTGCCGATGCGGGAGGGCACCGATCTCACCGCCCTCGCCCCGGAGTTCACCCTCGCGCACGGTGCGGCGATCAGCCCGGCCTCGGGCAGCGTCCAGGACTTCAGCAAGCCGGTGACGTACGAGGTCACGGGCTCCGACGGCAGGAAGCGCAGCTGGACGGTCTCGGCACTCGTCATGAAGAGCCCGGTACTGCCGGGGCTCAACGCCGACCCGAACATCGTCCGCTTCGGCGACACCTACTACCTGTATCCGACGACCGACGGCTTCGAGGGCTGGAGCGGTACGCAGTTCAAGGCGTACTCCTCCACCGACCTGGTCCACTGGAAGGACCACGGCGTCATCCTCGACCTCGGTCCGGACGTCTCCTGGGCGGACGGCAGGGCCTGGGCGCCGACGATCGCCGAGAAGGACGGGAAGTACTACTTCTACTTCTGCGCCGACGCCAACATCGGGGTCGCGGTGTCCGACTCGCCGACGGGTCCGTTCAAGGACGCGCTCGGCCAACCGCTGCTCAAGGCCGGGCAGTTCAGCGGCCAGATGATCGACCCTGCGGTCTTCACCGACGACGACGGGCAGTCGTATCTGTACTGGGGCAACGGGCATGCGTACGTCGCGCCCCTGAACGCCGACATGACGTCCATCGACACCTCGAAGGCCGAGGAGATCACCCCGAACGGCTACAACGAGGGCTCCTTCGTCGTCAAGCGCAAGGGCACGTACTACTTCATGTGGTCGGAGAACGACACCCGGGACGAGAACTACCGTGTCGCGTACGCCACCGGCCCCTCCCCCACCGGCCCCTGGACCAGGCACGGAGTGATCCTGGAGAAGGACCTCTCCCTCGGCATCAAGGGCCCCGGCCACCACTCGGTGGTGCATGTCCCGAAGACGGACGAGTGGTACATCGCCTACCACCGGTTCGCCGTACCGGGCGGTGACGGCACCCACCGTGAAACGACCGTCGACAAGCTGGAGTTCGACTCCGAAGGGCTGATCAAGAAGGTCGTCCCGACGCTGACGGGCATCGACCCGATCGTCAACCGCGCTCCGACGGTCGTCTCCTCGACCGGACCGACGTCCCCCGTCCCGGCCGGTCACCGGGTCACCGTCACGGCCGGGTTCCGGGACGCGGACGTCGGCGACCGGCACACCTGCCGGGTCGACTGGAAGGACGGCACGGATCCGACGGCGGGCAAGGTGGAGGGCTCGACCTGCCGAGCCGAGCACACCTACGCCGGGGCCGGCATCCACCGCCCGGTGGTCACCGTCACCGACAACGACGACGCCTCGGACAGCACCACCCTCCCCGAGCTGATCGTCTACGACCGCGCCGCCGGCCCCGCGCTGGGCACGGGCGTGATCACCTCGCCGGCCGGGGCCTACCCCGCCAGGCCCGGACTGACCGGCAAGGCGGTCTTCTCGTTCGCCGTCGCCTACCCGAAGGGAGCCACCGTCCCGACCGGGAAGGTCGACTTCGACTTCGCTCGGGCCGGGCTGAAGTTCCGGTCCACCGGCTCCGACTGGCTGGTGGTGAGCGGGTCCCGGGCGGTGTACCAGGGCTCCGGCAAGGTCAATGGCAGCGGTGGCTACGGCTTCCGCGTCACCGCCACCGACGCCCCGGACACCTTCCGTATCAGGATCTGGAAGAAGTCCACCGGTGACGTGGTCCACGACAACGTCACCGGCGCACGGACCGCGGGCTTCATCACCGTCGGCGGCGGCCGGCGCTAGAAGCGCCGCCGCGTGCGCCGCGGCTGGTGCAACCCTCTCGCAACGTTGCCTGTGCTGCCCTTGCTGCCATGTATGAGGAGACCCCGCGCGTCGAGCTGACCCTCGCGGCCGCCGACCTGCTGCGCCGACTGCGCGCGGCGCACGGCCCGCTGATGTTCCACCAGTCCGGTGGCTGCTGTGACGGCAGCGCGCCGATGTGCTATCCGGCGGGCGAGTTCCGGACCGGCGGCTCGGACGTGCTGCTCGCCGAGCTGCAGGTCGAGGGCGTGGCGGAGCCGGTGACGTTCTGGATGTCGCGCAACCAGTACGAGGCGTGGAGCCACACCCGGCTGATCGTCGACGTGGTCGAGGGACGGGGCAGCGGATTCTCGCTGGAGGCACCCGAGGGAGTGCGTTTCCTCATCCGTTCTCGCGTCGTCGGCACCTAGAAACCCGGCTGGCCATCGCCGTCTGGTGCACTTTCCCTGAGTCCTGGGACATTTGACGAGACCTCAGGGAGAGACGTGACTGTTCGTCAGAAACGGTTCGCGGCAGCGAGAGCGGCGGCCACGCTGCTCACGGCATTCGGCGCGCTGGCCGGCGCTGCCCTGGCGGGGGCGGCACCGGCCGGCGCCGCGCAGGGCACTCCGCTCGCGCCGGGTGTCGCCTACGACGAGTTCGACATCCCGGCGGCGAAGGGCACGGCACACGCCCACGTCCTCACCGTCGACCTGCGCAATCCGCGCGTACATCTCGATCTGCTGTACCCGGGAGCGTCGGCGGCCCGGGCCACCGTCTCCCAGCAGGCCACCGCACAGGGCGCGGTGGCCGGCGTGAACGGCGACTTCTTCAACATCAGCGAGACCCAGCACCCCGGTGTCGCGGCCACCGGCTCGAGCGTGGGACCGGTGATCGCGAGCGGCCTGGCGCTGAAGGCGGCGGTCCCGAACGGCCAGCGCTTCGGGCCCGCGCTGCCGCCCGGCACGAGCACCGAGGACGTGTTCGGTGTGGGGACCGACCGCCGGGCCCGGCTGGACGGGCTGAGCCTCGACGGCTCGATCGCCACGCCCGAGGGCAGCCTGCCGCTGGGCGGGCTCAACCAGTACGCGCTGCCGGTGGGCTCCATCGGGGCGTTCACCTCCAAGTGGGGCAGCGTCTCCCGGGTGCGCGCGACCTGCGGCACGGACACGGACCGGGCGGCTCCGTGCAGCACCGACACCTATGAGGTGGCGGTCCGGGACGGCAAGGTCGTGTCTACCGCCGACACCCCGGGCAGCGGCCCCATCGCCGAGGGCACCACCGTCCTGGTGGGCCGCGAGGCCGGTGCCCAGCAGTTGCGGAAGTTCTTCGCGGGCGAGGCGGTGTCGGTACGGCACCGGCTGGTGGCGGCGTCGTCGCGGATCCCGTACCGCTTCGCGCTCGGCGGCTACCCGGTGCTCGACGACGGTCAGCCGCTGCCCGGCCTGGACGACCGGGCCTCGGCCGTGCGCACCGCCGTCGGCATCGCGGACGGCGGCCGGCGCCTGGTGCTGCTCGCGCTGGACGGCGCGCCGGAGTACCGCACCGGCCTGACCATCGCGGAGGTGGCCTCGGTGATGCGTGATCTGGGTTCGGCCGACGCCTTCAGCCTGGACGGCGGCGGCTCGTCGACGCTCGTCGCCCGTGAGCCGGGGGCGGCGACGGTGTCCGTACGGAACCATCCGTCCGACGGGCGGGAACGCCCCGTTCCCAACGGCATCGGGGTCTTCTCGGCCCCCTGACGGACGCCCTCGCGTCGATCCTGACGGTCACGGTCTGAGGCCGCTCACGATGTCGGCCGTGGCCGTCAGCCCGCTGTTGATGGTGGGCGCCATGCTCGTGCTGGCCAGATAGAAGCCGAGCAGCAGGCACACCAGCGCGTGGGTGATCTTCAGCCCGCCGTTGCGCACGAAGATCACCGCCAGGACGAACAGCAGCAGCACCACAGAGATGGAAATGGCCATCGTCAGTCTCCTCCGCCACGCCTCTTGCCCGGTTCACGGCGTTCGGCCGTAAGTGTGGCGTAGCGGAGGGTTCGTCCGTGCGGCTGACCTGTACTCCGAACGAGTGGTGTCCTCCGTGGTGTCGCTAGACCGTCCGATGGGCGTCGAGGAAGGCCTCCAGACCGGCGAGGTCGTCGGTGTTGAGGTAGTCGACGTCGGCGGCGAGCAACTCGCCCCACAGGGCGTCCCGGGCGGGACCCGCGATGTCGGGGGTGGCCCAGAACCGCACCTTCTGTCCACGCGAGTGCGCCGCCCGCACGATGCCGCGGAGCTTCTGCCGCTCGGCGTCCGGGAAGGCGCCCACGCCGAGCCAGGTGAAGTTAAGCGTCCAGTTGTCGCTGATGAGCGGGACGAAGGAGGCGGGCGCGGAGGTGCCGAGGTCGCTGAGACGGCCGTCGTAGAAGGCGCGACGGACGGTCTGGGCCTCCATCGGGGTACGCGCGGCGCGGTCGCCGGAGATGACGGCGGTGACGGGGCCCGGGAACACCCGGCCGTGGGCGTACGTCGTGAACAGGTGCTTGTAGCGGCGCAGGTGCTCGTCGAGTTCGAGGTAGGTCGAGGAGCCCTCGGTCTTGATGTCGATGAGCAGCTGAAGCGAACCCCGGTGACCCCGGTAGACGCAGCCGTGGTTGGCCCGGACACGCGCGGCCAGCGGGTCGAGATAGAGGGACTCAAGGGTGCGCTCGGGGTCGAGGTCCTCGGGGTCGTGGGCGACCAGGAGCTGGTCGCCGACCAGGTAGATGTCCGCTTCGAGGCTGCCGAAGCGGTGGTCGAGGGCGTCGAAGAGGGGCCGCGGGTGCTCGTAGTCGTTGTGGGCGTGCGCCCGCCACAGCGGACGCGGACGGTGCTTCTGTTCGCCGGCCAGCGCACCGGTGGCGGGCAGGGCGACCGTGCCCGCGAGGGCTGCGCCGAGGGTGGTGAGGGCTCTGCGACGGGTGGTGAGGGCCATGCTCTGCCTCCCTGATAGGGCCGGATGGAACCGCAGTGAGTATGCGATTCCGAAGGGCCCGAACAGCAGTGCCTGAGCGGTGAGTTGGCCGGACTGCCGTCCTTCGTTCACTTCCTCCGCGCAGCGCACACGAAAAGCCCGCCCCCAGGTGGGGCGGGCTTTTCGTGTGGTTCGCTCAGGTGTACGTCAGGGAGCCCGGAGGTCGACGAGTTCGGCCAGTGCCTCACGGTGGGCACCGGCGGTGCCGTAGGCGATCGAGTCGGCCTTGGCCCGCTTCAGATACAGATGCACCGGGTGCTCCCAGGTCATCCCGAGACCACCGTGCAACTGCAGGGCCTCCTCCGCCGCGTGTACGGCGACGGGCGCCGCGTAGGCCTGGGCGACCGCGACCGCCACCTCGACGTCCTCGCCCGTCGCGAGCGCGTCGGCGGCACCCCGGGCGGCCGCGCGCAGGTTGACGACCTCCAGCCACAGCTGGGCGAGCCGGTGCTTGAGGGCCTGGAAGCCGCCGACGGGACGGTTGAACTGCTTGCGGTCCTTCAGATAGCGGACCGTCTCGGTCAACGTCCAGTCGGCGAGCCCGAGTTGCTCGGAGGCCAGCAGTCCGGCGCCGGCGCGCAGGGCGCGTCGTACGGCGGGCTCGGCGTCGCCCAGCAGCCGGCCGGGCGCACCGTCCAGGGTGACCGTCGCGACCGGCCGGGTCAGATCGAGGGACGACTGCGGGGTGACGGTCACGGCGTCGGCCTCCACCGCGTACAGACCGCCGTCGTCCGCGGGCACGAGCAGCACATCGGCGACGGCCCCGTCCGCGACGGCGGTCAACTCCCCGTGCAGGGCGCCGTTCTCATGCCGTACGGCCTTGTAGGCGCCGTCGGGTGCGACATTCAGGGCGACGGCGAGGGCGCCGATCTTCCGCCCGGACGCCAGCTCGGCGAGCAGGCCCCCGTCGGTCTCGCAGCCGAGCAGTGCCTCGGTGGCCACGACGGCGCTCGTCAGATAGGGCACGGGAGCGACCGCGCGCCCCAACTCCTCCAGTACGACGGCCACTTCGCGGTGCGTGGCCCCCTGGCCGCCCTGCGCCTCCGGGACCAGGAGCCCCGCCAGACCCATACCGTCGGCGAGCGCCTTCCAGGCCGCGAGGTCGTGCGGGGCGTCCGACTCGGTGCGTGCGATGACGCCGGGCGCGTCGCAGTGGTCGGCGAGCAGGTCCCGTACGGCCGCCCGCAGCGCCTCTTCCTCCTCCGAGTACAGCAGGTCGGTCATCGGGCCAGATCCTTCCAGGCGACGTCCTTGTCGGTGCGCGGCTCGGACGGCAGGCCCAGGACGCGCTCGGCGACGATGTTCAGCAGGACCTCGCTGGTCCCGCCCTCGATGCTGTTGCCCTTGGAGCGGAGATAGCGGTAGCCGGCGTCGCGGCCGACGAAGTCCACCAGCTCGGGGCGGCGCATGGTCCAGTCGTCGTACAACAGGCCCTCCTCGCCGCGCAGTTCCACCTCCAGGCCGCTGATCTCCTGGTTGAGGCGGGCGAAGGCGAGCTTCATGCCGGCGCCCTCGGGGCCGGGCTGGCCCGCCACGAGCTGCTGGCGCAGCCGCTCGGCGGTGAGGCGGGAGACCTCGGTCTCCACCCACAGCTTCAGCAGCCGCTGGTGCAGATCGTGGGTGCGCAGCTCGGGCCGCTCGCGCCAGGTCCTGGCGATCGGGCCGATCATGCCGCCCTCGCGGGGCAGCCGCATGCCGCCGATGGCGACGCGTTCGTTGTTCAGCGTCGTCTGCGCGACCCTCCAGCCCTCGCCGATCTCGCCGAGGCGCCGCGACTCCGGGATGCGGACGTCGGTCAGGAAGACCTCGTTGAACTCGGCCTCGCCGGTGATCTGGCGTAGCGGACGGACCTCGACGCCGGGGTCGGTCATGTCGCAGAGGAAGTAGGTGATGCCCGCATGCTTGGGCACTCCCGGGTCGGTGCGGGCGATGAGGATGGCCCAGCGGGCGATGTGGGCGCTGGACGTCCACACCTTCTGCCCGTTGACGACCCAGTCTCCCCCACTCTCGACTTCGCTCGAGCGGGAGGGGCCCCCACCTTCCCGCACCGCACGCGTACCGAGCGCCGCGAGGTCTGACCCGGCGCCGGGCTCACTGAAGAGCTGGCACCAGACCTCCTCGCCGGTCCACAGGGGCCGCAGATATCGCTGCTTCTGCTCCTCGGTGCCGTACTTGAGGATCGTCGGCGCGGCCATGCCGAGGCCGATGCCGATGCGTCGCGGGTCGTTGTCGGGGGCGCCCGCGGCCTCCAGCTCGGCGTCGACGACGACCTGGAGGGAGCGGGGCACGCCGAGTCCGCCGAGGCCCTCGGGGTAGTGCACCCAGGCCAGTCCGGCGTCGAAGCGGGCGCGCAGGAAGTCCAGGCGCTCGGTCGTGGCCGGCGGATGCGCGGCCAGCAATTCCGCCGTGCGGCGGCGCAGTTCGGTGGCGTCGATCATGCCGCTCCTCCTTCGGTGAGCCCCGGGATCACGGCGACGCGGCCCGTGGTGACGCCGTCGGCGACCCGCTGCACGGCGGCCGCGGCCCCGCCCATCGGTACGCGTTCGCTCACCAGCGGCTTGATGGCGCCCCGGGCGGCCAGTTCGGTGAGCTGCTCGTGGCAGTGCTGGACCAGCTTCGGGTTCTTGGTGTTGTACAGGCCCCAGTGCAGGCCGAGGATCGAGTAGTTCTTCACCAGGGCGTGGTTGAGTGCCGGGCTGGGGATACTGCCGCTCGCGAAGCCGACGACCACGATCCGGCCCTCGAAGGCGACGACCTTGGCGGACTGGGCGTAGGCCTCGCCGCCGACGGGGTCGTAGATGACGTCGGCGCCCCGGCCGCCGGTGGCCTCCTTGACGGCGCCGATGACGTCCTCGGCGCGTCGGTCGATGACGACGTCGCAGCCCAACTCCCTTGCCACGGCGGCCTTGTCGGCGCCGCCCACGACACCGATGACCCTCGCCCCGGCCGCCTTCCCGAGCTGCACGGCCGCGCTGCCGACCCCTCCAGCGGCAGCGTGGACCAGCAGCGTCTCGCCGGCCTCCAGCCCGGCCCGGCGGTGCAGGCCGAACCAGCCGGTCTGGTAGCCGATGTGCAGGGCGGCGGCCTCGGCGTCGTCCAGCGCCTCGGGCGCGGGCAGGACGGCGGCGGCGTCCGCGACGGCGTACTCGGCGAAGCCGCCGTAGGGCAGCGCCGGGTTGGCGAGCACGCGGCGCCCGTCCGCGGTCTCGCCGCAGATCTCCACGCCCGGCGTGAACGGCAGCGGCGGCCGGACCTGGTAGTGACCCCGGCAGAGCAGCGCGTCCGGGAAGTTGATGTTCGCGGCGCGCACCTTCAGCAGGACCTGGCCGTCGCCGGGCGTGGGCGTCTCGACGTCCTCGAGGCGCATCACCTCGCTCGGCTCGCCGTTCTCGTGCACTTGCCATGCCTGCATGCGGTGCCTCCACGGGGGACTGCTTCGTCTGACCGGGGTCGCTTCGCATACTAAGCGGTCGCTTGCCGATCAGGGAACAGTCACGTGCGTCACGACTTCTTGGGTCGCGCCCGCACATGCATCCGCTCCCCCTGCGGCCCGAACAGACTGAGGAACTCCACCGGCCCCTCCCCCGTCGATCCGAACCAGTGCGGCACCCGTGTGTCGAACTCGGCGGCCTCTCCCGCCGTGAGCACCACGTCGTGGTCACCGAGCACCAGCCGCAGTCTGCCCGACAGGACGTACAGCCACTCGTAGCCCTCGTGCGTGCGCGGCTCGGGTTCGAGCGTGCGCTGGGGTTCGAGCACCTTGAAGGCCTGGAGACCGCCGGGCTGGCGGGTGAGCGGCCAGTGCTTGCGGCCGTAGTGCTCGATCGGCTTGGTGGCACGCACCCTCGGATCGCCGACGACGGGATTGCCGACCAGCTCGTCCAGCGGCACCTGGTGGGCCCGCGCGATCGGCAGCAGCAGTTCTAGGCTGGGTTTGCGCAGGCCGGACTCCAGTCGGGAGAGCGTGCTCACCGAGATTCCGGTGGCCTCCGACAGCGAGGTGAGGGTCACCTCGCGCTCCTTCCGCATCTGGCGCAGCCTCGGGCCCACGCCCGCGAGAACGTCGTCGTCGGTACTCATGCCCGTATTGCAGTTTCGGCAAAGATGTTTGTCAATCCCGTGCCGTCGCGCAACCGTCGTTCGTGGAGGTGGTCAACGTGACCGAGACTTACGAAGTGATCGTCGTCGGAGGCGGCGCGGCGGGTCTGTCCGCGGCCCTCGTACTGGGCCGCGCCCGGCGCCGCACGCTGGTGATCGACGCCGGCGAACCACGCAACGCGCCCGCCGCGCACATGCAGGGCTATCTGTCCCGGGACGGCATGTCGCCCGCCGAGTTCCTGGCCGTGGGACGCGAGGAGATCGCGCGGTACGGCGTCGAGCTGGTCCAGGACCGGGCGGTGGACGTCACGCGCGACGAGAACTTCACGGTCGTCCTGGCGAGCGGCCGGAGTGTCCGCGCCCGGCGACTCGTCGTCGCCACCGGCCTCAAGGACGAGCTGCCGGACGTGTCCGGCGTCGCCGAGCGCTTCGGCAAGGACGTGCTGCACTGCCCGTACTGCCATGGCTGGGAGGTCCGTGACCAGGCCTTCGGCGTACTGGCGACCACCACGCTGAGCGTGCACCAGGCGCTGATGGTGTCGCAGTGGTCGAAGGACGTGACCTTCTTCCTCCACGAGGTCGCCGAGCCGGACCTCTCGGACGAAGACCTGCGCAGGCTGGCGGCGGCCGGCGTGAAGGTGGTGCCGGGTGCGGTGGCCGGGCTGGTGATCGAGGAGGACCGCCTCACGGGGGTACGCCTGGCGAACGGCACGGTGCACGCACGCGAGGCGCTGTTCGTCGCGCCCCGTGCGGTACCGCAGAACGAACTGCTGGAGCAGCTCGACGCCGAGTTCCAGCAGACGCCCTTCGGCGCGTACCCGGTGGTCGACCCGACCGGGCTCACCTCCGTGCCCGGCGTCTGGGCCGTCGGCAACGTGATGGGCTTCGCCGAGCAGGTCATCAACGCGGCAGCAGGCGGCTACCGGGCAGGGGCCTTCATCAACGGAGAGCTACTTTTCGCCGACCTCGACGCAACGCCCTAAGGGGCGCGGGGCTGTATCGATGTGCGGCTCCGCCGCGTGGGCGCGACCAGCCACGACGGCGCCGCAGCCGAACAACAACCCGTTCGTCCGGGTGAAAACCAGCGGAGCGCACCGCACGATGGCTGCATGCTGCTGACCCGGCTGGCCCAGGTGTCCCAGGAGGTCGCCGCGACCTCGGCGCGGTCCCGGAAGATCGCTCTGCTGGCGGAGCTGTTCCGGGACGCCGAGGCGGACGACGTGCCGATCGTGATCCCGTATCTGGCGGGCCGACTGCCGCAGGGGAGGCTCGGCATCGGCTGGAAGGTGCTGAGCCGCCCGGTGCCGCCCGCCGCCGAGCCGGCCCTGACCGTGCGTGAGGTGGATGCCCGGCTCAGTGAGCTCGGCAAGGTGTCCGGTGCCGGTTCGCAGGCCGAACGGGCCCGGCTGGTCGGCGAGTTGATGGGTGCGGCCACTCAGGACGAGCAGCGGTTCCTGTTCGGGCTGATCACCGGGGAGGTCCGGCAGGGCGCGCTGGACGCGGTGGCGGTGGAGGGCCTGGCCCAGGCGACCGAGGCACCGCCGGCCGAGGTCCGGCGGGCGGTGATGCTCGCCGGGTCCCTCCAGAGCGTCGCCCAGGCGCTACTCGCGGACGGACCGCAGGCGCTGGCCCGCTTCCGGCTCACCGTCGGCCGCCCGGTCCTGCCGATGCTTGCGCACACCGCCTCCTCGGTGTCCGAGGCGGTCGGCAAGCTGGGCGTCTGCGCGGTCGAGGAGAAGCTGGACGGCATCCGCGTCCAGATCCACCGCGAGGGAGACACGGTACGGCTCTACACCCGCACCCTCGACGACATCACCGACCGGCTGCCCGAACTGACCGCCGCCGCCCTGGAACTGAGGGGTGAGCGCTTCATCCTGGACGGCGAGGTCATCGCCTTCGACGAGGCGGGCCGCCCCCGCTCCTTCCAGGAGACCGCGGGCCGCGTCGGCTCGCGCGTGGACGTGTCGACGGCGTCCAGGGAGGTCCCCGTCTCCCCGGTGTTCTTCGACGCCCTGTCCGTCGACGGACACGACCTGCTCGACCTGCCGTTCGCCGAGCGGCACGCGGAACTGGCCCGACTCGTCCCGGAGCCGATGCGGGTGCGCCGTGCGCTGGTGTCCGGGCCCGAGGACCTCCCGCGGGCCGAGGACTTCCTGGCCGAGACCCTGAGACGCGGCCACGAGGGCGTGGTCGCCAAGGCCCTCGACGCCCCCTACAGCGCGGGCCGGCGCGGCGCCTCCTGGCTGAAGGTCAAACCGGTCCACACCCTCGACCTGGTGGTCCTGGCCGCGGAGTGGGGCCACGGGCGCAGGACCGGCAAGCTGTCCAACCTGCACCTCGGGGCGCGCACGGCGGACGGCGGTTTCGCCATGCTCGGCAAGACGTTCAAGGGCATGACCGACGCGATGCTGACCTGGCAGACCGAGCGGCTCCAGGAGCTCGCCATGGAGAGCGGCGACTGGGTGGTGACCGTACGCCCCGAGCTGGTCGTCGAGATCGCCTACGACGGCCTGCAGCGGTCCACCCGCTACCCGGCCGGCGTAACCCTGCGCTTCGCCCGCGTGGTCCGCTACCGCGAGGACAAGCGGCCGGAGGAGGCCGACACGGTGGAGACGCTGCTCGCCGCCCATCCGGAGGTGAAGCCATGACCGCGTCCCGCGAGAAGCGCAGCGCCGGCCTGCTGCTCTTCCGCCGCGCCGATGACGGCCTGGAGGTGTTGCTCGGCCACATGGGCGGCCCGTTCTTCGCCAAGCGTGACGCCGGGGCGTGGACGGTGCCCAAGGGCGAGTACGAACCCGACGAGCCCGCCTGGGACGCGGCCCGTCGCGAGTTCGAGGAGGAGCTGGGGCTGGCGCCGCCCGACGGGGAGGCCGTACCGCTCGGCGAGGTCAGGCAATCGGGCGGCAAGATCGTGACGGTGTGGGCGATCGAGGCCGACCTCGACCCGGCGACGGTGGTGCCGGGCACCTTCGTCATGGAGTGGCCACCGCGCTCGGGCCGGACCCAGGAGTTCCCGGAGCTGGACCGGGTCGAGTGGCTGGACCTCGACCGGGCGCGCGAGGTCGTCGTCAAGGCTCAGGCCGCGTTTCTCGACCGGCTGGCGGAGCACTCGGCCTGAGCAGCCGTACACGCGTTGCGGTAGCCACCGCCGCGCGGGAAGGTCGAAGCAACAGTCCGCTCCCAGGAGGTCGGTCATGCCCATCGCGACGGTGAACCCGGCGAACGGCGAGACGCTCAAGACGTACGAGGCCATGGGCGCCGAGGAGATCGAGCGCAGGCTTCAGCTCGCCGAGGCCACGTTCCGCACGTATCGGACGACGAGCTTCGTCGACCGCTCGCGTCTGATGCTCCAGGCCGCGAATCTCCTGGACGCGGACCAGGAGGACATCGCGCGGGTGATGACCACCGAGATGGGCAAACCCATCAAGCAGGCCCGCGCGGAGGCCGCCAAGTGCGCCAAAGCGATGCGCTGGTACGCCGAGCGGGCCGAAGAGCTGCTCGCCGACGAGGAGCCGGCCGACTCCGATGTGAAGGACTCGGGCGCCTCGCGCGTTCGGGTGCGGTTTCGCCCGCTCGGGCCGGTGCTCGCGGTGATGCCGTGGAACTTCCCGCTCTGGCAGGTGATCCGTTTCGCCGCCCCCGCGCTGATGGCCGGCAACGTCGGCCTCCTGAAGCACGCCTCGAACGTTCCCCAGACCGCCCTGTACCTCGAAGATCTGTTCCACCGGGCGGGCTATCCCGAGGGCTGCTTCCAGACCCTGCTCATCGGCTCCGGACAGGTCGACGAGATCCTGCGCGACGAGCGCGTCAAGGCGGCGACGCTGACCGGCAGCGAACCCGCGGGCCGGGCCGTCGCCTCCACGTCCGGGGAGATGATCAAGAAGACGGTGCTGGAACTGGGCGGCAGCGACCCGTACGTCGTCATGCCGTCGGCCGACGTGGACCGTGCCGCGAGGATCGCGGTGACCGCGAGGGTGCAGAACAACGGACAGTCCTGTATCGCCGCGAAGCGGTTCATCGTGCACACGGACGTCTACGACGCCTTCGCCGAGCGCTTCGTCGAGGGCATGAAGGCGCTGGTCGTCGGCGACCCGATGCGGGAGGAGACGGAGGTCGGCCCGCTGTCGAGCGAACAGGGCCGGACGGACCTCGAGGAACTCGTCGACGACGCCGGCCGCAGCGGAGCGACCGTGCTGTGCGGCGGCCATGAGCTCCGCCGGCCGGAACTGCCCGGCTGGTACTACCCGCCCACGGTCCTCGCCGACATCACCCGTGAGATGCGGATCCACCGGGAGGAGGCGTTCGGCCCGGTGGCCACGCTGTATCGCGCGGCCGATCTGGACGAGGCGGTGCTGATCGCCAACGACTCGCCGTTCGGACTGAGTTCGAATGTGTGGACCCGTGACGAGGCCGAGGTCGACCGCTTCGTACGGGATCTGGAGGCCGGAAGCGTGTACGTCAACGGGATGACGGCCTCCCATCCGGCGTTCCCGTTCGGCGGAGTGAAGCGGTCCGGTATCGGGCGTGAGCTGTCAGGGCACGGAATCCGCGAGTTCTGCAACATCACTACGGTTTGGCAGGGTGCGTGAGCGCCGCGCGGTTACGATCCCGGGTGTGAACCGCGAAGTTACTCTGCCGCTGATCGTCGATGACCGCGGGACCTTGCAGGTGGCTGCCGCCGATGTGAGCAAGCTGCTGCGTACGGTCGGTGGTCGGTGGCTGCACCTTGTCGAGGCCGGGGACGAAGGGCTCGACGAGGACACGGTGGCCGCGTTGACGATCGAGCTGGCGAAGCTCGCGGACCGGATCGACGTGGCGTGCATCGCGCACAGCAGCGGGACCACGCCGTAGGGGGGTGCCGTGCGTTGCCGAGTGTCGGTCGTGTGTGGCTGGTCGCGCCCCTACGGGGTTGCCCCGCGCAGCGTTGACCAGAACTGGTCCTCGTAGGACTGGAGCAAGCGCGCGTACCGGTGAGCTCGTGGCTCGTTCAGTTCACCTGCCTCCAGGGCCTCTCGTGCCTGCCGGTCCAGTTCCGGGGACGGTTCCGCGAAGAAGTCGAAAAAGGCGCAGGCCTCGTCCCTGAAGCCGTACCGGGTGCGCAGGGCCTCGGCGATGGTCGCGCAGTAGCCGCCCCAGGCCGCGAAGTTGGCCGTCAGCGCGAAAACGGCCTCGGCCGGTGCGGCGTTCAGGGCCAGCCAGGCCACGTACGCGGGGTAGGCCTGGCAGCCCGGGAGGGGTTCGTGGGCGGCGGACTGCGCCTCCGTCACTCCGCACGCGGCCGCGAACGCGCCCAGGCGCTCCCCCGCCAGGACCTCGCCCTCGGCCAGCAGGGTGAAGAAGGCGGCGCACTCGGGGGCGTCGGGGGTGGCCCGCTGGGCCAGATGGAGGAACGCGCGACGGTCGGCGGGGATCACCCGGCTCTGTTCGAGAGCGAGGCCGGCCAGGCTGGTGCGGTCGGCCTCACCGCGAGCGATCTGCGCGACGAAAGGGTTGGCCGTCATCGACGTCCTCCAACTCGGAATCGGGCTCGGCGCAGCCACCCCAGGGGCGCGGAACCCATACGGCGCTTACCGAATCGGCATACCCGACAATGTGCGGGCGATCACCAGCCGCTGGATCTCACTCGTCCCCTCGAAGATCGTGTAGATCGCGCTGTCCCGGTGCATACGCTCCACCGGGTACTCCCGCGTGTAGCCGTTGCCGCCAAGGATCTGTATCGCCTGAGCCGTCACCTTCTTCGAGGTCTCGCTCGCGAACAGCTTCGACATCGACCCCTCGGCGGCCTTGAACGGCTTGCCGTTGACCGCCATCCAGGAGGCCCGCCACACCAGCAGCCGTGCCGCGTCGATCTGCGTCGCCATCTCGGCCAGCTGGAACGCCACGCCCTGGTTGTCGATGATCGGCCGCCCGAACTGCTCACGCGTCATCGCGTAGTCCAGGGCGACCTCGTACGCGGCCCGGGCCGTACCGACGGCCATCGCGCCGACGGCCGGCCGCGACGCCTCGAAGGTGGCCATCGCCGCGTTCTTCACGCGCTCGCCGCCCGCCTTGGCCCGCTCACGGGCCCGCGCCAGCCGTTCGTCCAGCTTCTGCTTGCCACCGAGCAGGCAGGAGCCCGGCACCCGCACGTTGTCCAGGATGACCTCGGCGGTGTGCGAGGCGCGGATCCCGTGCTTCTTGAACTTCTGGCCCTGGGACAGGCCCGGCGTGTTCGGCGGGACGATGAAGGACGCGTGCCCCTTGGAGCCGAGGTCGGCGTCGACGACGGCGACGACCACATGGACGTTGGCGATACCGCCATTGGTCGCCCAGGTCTTCGTGCCGTTGATCACCCACTCGTCCTTGGCCTCGTCGTACACGGCGCGCGTACGCATCGAGGCCACATCGGATCCGGCGTCGGGCTCGGAGGAGCAGAACGCGGCGAGCTTGACATCGTTGGCGTCGCCGTACATCTGCGGCACCCAGGTGCCGATCTGCTCCTCGGTGCCGTTGGCGAGGACGCCTACGGCCGCGAGACCGGTTCCGACGATCGACAGGGCGATGCCCGCGTCACCCCAGAACAGCTCCTCCATCGCCATGGGGATGCCGAGGCCGGTCTGGTCGAAGTACTGCTGGGCGTAGAAGTCGAGTGAGTAGATGCCGACCTTCGCGGCCTCCTGGATGACCGGCCAGGGAGTCTCCTCACGCTCGTCCCATTCGGCGGCCGCGGGGCGGATCACATCGGCGGCGAAACCGTGCAACCAGTCCCGGACCTCCTTCTGTTCGTCGTTGAGCTCCATGGTGAACTCGGCCATGTCCCCTCCAGCGGCGGTACGTGCGTGTTACTAGCGGTAACCCTAGTTTGTTACTGGCTAGTAGGTAAAGTCAACTCCCGATGCCTCATCGACAGCCCATTCGATGGATGGAGCATGGTGGGTGTTAGTTTGCGCAGGCGTCATCGATTGAGCACGGGTGGGGAGAGCGAATGGACACCACGCAGCGGACCGATCAGCAACGATCCGCCGACCGGCGTCGGCGCGAGCTGCTGGAGGCCGCCGACCGGGTGGTCCTGCGCGACGGGCCACAGGCCTCGATGAACGCCATCGCCGCGGAAGCGGGTATTACGAAGCCGATTCTGTACCGGCACTTCGGCGACAAGGGCGGACTTTACGCGGCGTTGGCCAAGCGGCACACCGACGCTCTGCTGGACTCGCTCCGGGCGGCGTTGGATGCCCCTGCGGATCGGCGCGAGCGGGTCGAGGCCACGTTGGACACCTACCTCGCGGCGATCGAGGCACGCCCTCAGGTCTATCGGTTCCTGATGCATCCGACCGAGGGGGTTCAGACGGCGGATCAGGGATTCGACGTCGGCAAGCACTCGATGCCGTTGCTCCGCACGATGGGCGAGGAGCTGGCCACCGTGATCGAGGAGCGGTTGGATCTCGGGCCCGGGAGTCAGCAGCTGGCGCGGGTCTGGGGGCATGGGATCGTCGGGATGATGCATGCCGCGGGTGACTGGTGGCTGGGGGAACGGCCCTGTACGCGGGCGGAGTTGGTGCGGAGCCTGGCGGACCTGTTGTGGGGTCGGCTCGCCGCGGCGGGGGACAAGGTGGGCGGTCCCGGGTTCTGACGGTTGCAGTCCGTCCGACCCGCCGGTGGGGGCTGGTCGCGCCCACGCGGCGGAAGCCGCATATCGATACAGTCCCGCGCCCCTGACGGCACCGCGGTCAGCGGTGCCAAGAGGCGCGGGCCACCTGGCGCATGAGGCGGCGGTGGCGCCAGCCGCCGACTCGCTCCGCGTACACCCTGCCCTCCAAATGGTCGCACTCATGCTGCAAGCACCTCGCGAAGAAGCCCGTCCCATGGATGGTCACCGGCTCCCCCGTCACCGTGAAACCCTCGACCACCGCGTGGTCGTACCGCTCCGTCCCCGCCTCCAGCCCCGGCAGCGACAGGCAGCCCTCCGGTCCGCGGATCACCACGCCGTCCGCCTCCACCAGCCGGGGGTTCACCACATGGCCGAGGTGCCGTACGTCCTCGTCGTCCGGGCAGTCGTACACGAAGACCCGCAGCGACTCCCCCACCTGGTTGGCGGCAAGGCCCACGCCCTGCGCGGCGTACATCGTCGCGAACAAGTCGTCCACGAGCGTCGCCAGTTCCGGGCCGAAGTCGGTGACCTGCTCGCAGGGTGCCTGGAGCACCGGGCTTCCGAGCAGGGTGAGGGGCCGGACACGTCCGTGGGTGCCCGGAATGGAGCCGTTGCGCATGGCCGCAAGGGTACGGCGATTCGGGAGTGCGAATGGATCTCGATAGGCTGACCACCACCACGTTGCCGTAGGGCTTCAGGCGCGGCGCGTACGCAAGGAGGATCGAGAACTGATGGCAGGCAACTCGGACCCGCTCACGCCGCGGGCCAAGATCGCCGTGACCGCGGGCAAGGCGGTCGCGGCGGCATCGCGCGCCGCAGGGCGCGGCAGCGGTTCGGTGATCGGCGGCCGGGTGGCGCTCAAACTCGACCCCGACCTCCTCGCCCGGCTCGCCCAGAACCTGGACGTGGTCCTCGTCTCGGCGACCAACGGCAAGACCACCACGACCCGGCTCATCGCCGAGGCCCTGCGGGCCGCCGGGCCGGTCGTCTCCAACGCCCTCGGCGCCAACATGCCCGCGGGCATCACCTCGGCGCTGGCGGGCGGCTCGGAGGCCCGGTACGGCGTCATCGAGGTCGACGAGAAGTACCTCGCCGGCGTCGCCCGGGACACGGACCCGAAGTGCATCGCGCTGCTCAACCTCTCGCGCGACCAGCTGGACCGGGCCGCCGAGACCCGGATGCTCGCGGAGAACTGGCGCGAGGGGCTCACCGGTTCGAAGGCGGTGATCGTCGCCAACGCCGACGACCCGCTGGTCGTCTGGGCCGCGTCCTCGTCCCCCAATGTGATCTGGGTCGCCGCCGGGCAGATGTGGAAGGACGACGCCTGGTCCTGCCCGTCCTGCGGCGGTGTGATGCAGCGGCCGGGCGACGACTGGTTCTGCGGTGAGTGCGGCTTCCGGCGTCCCACCCCCAGCTGGGCGCTGTCCGGTGACCATGTGCTGGACCCGCACGGCTCGGCCTGGCCGATCCAACTCCAGCTGCCGGGGCGTGCCAACAAGGCCAACGCCACCTCCTCGGCCGCCGTCGCCGCCGTGTTCGGGGTGCCCCCGCAGGTCGCCCTGGAGCGCATGTACCAGGTGCAGGCCGTCGCCGGGCGCTATGACGTCGTGCAGTTCGAGGGGCGGGATCTGCGGCTGCTGCTGGCCAAGAACCCGGCCGGCTGGCTGGAGACGTTCTCCCTGATCGACCCGCCGCCGACCCCGGTGATCCTCTCGGTGAACGCGCGCGGCGCCGACGGCACCGACACCTCCTGGCTGTGGGACGTGGACTACACGCGGCTGACCGGGCACCCGATCTGTGTCCTCGGCGACCGCAAGCTCGACCTGGCGGTGCGGCTGGAGGTCGCGAACCAGCAGTTCCAGGTCTGCGAGAACCTCGACCAGGCCGTGCAGATGTGCCCGCCGGGCCGGATCGAGGTCATCGCCAACTACACCGCGTTCCAGGACCTGCGCCGTCGGGTCGGCAACTGAGCACGAGACTTCAGGGGACTTAAGTGAGCGACAACCAACTGCGGGTCGTCTGGATCTACCCGGACCTGCTCAGCACCTACGGCGACCAGGGCAACGTCCTCGTCGTGGAGCGGCGGGCGCGGCAGCGCGGTCTCGATGTGGCCCGGCTCGACGTGCGCAGCGACCAGCCGATCCCGACCTCCGGTGACATCTACCTCATCGGCGGCGGCGAGGACCGCCCGCAGCGGCTGGCGGCCGAGCGGCTACGCCGGGACGGCGGTCTTTCCCGGGCCGTCGAGAACGGCGCCATCGTGTTCTCGGTGTGTGCCGGGTACCAGATCCTCGGCCACGAGTTCATCAACGACCTCGGCCAGCGCGAGCCCGGGCTCGGGCTGATCGACGTGGTGTCCGTGCGTGGTGAGGGTGCGCGGTGCGTCGGCGACGTGCTCGGCGACATCGACCCGCGCCTCGGTCTGCCCCCGCTGACCGGCTTCGAGAACCACCAGGGCGTCACCCACCTCGGCCCCACCGCCCGCCCGCTGGCCCAGGTCCGCCTGGGCAACGGCAACGGCACGGGGGACGGCACGGAGGGGGCGTACAACGACACCGTCTTCGGTACGTACATGCACGGCCCGGTGCTAGCCCGGAACCCGCTGATCGCGGATCTGCTGCTGAAACTGGCGCTCGATGTGAACGCGCTGCCCCCGACGGACGACCGCTGGTACGAGGCGCTGCGGGGCGAGCGCATCGCGTCCGCGCAGCAGCCCGCCTGAGGGCTCGTACATCTGGCTGCCTGCCTGCTGTAACCAGCCCGTCTGACGGTGCGTCCGCACAGGTGAGCGGGGTCGTCCAGCAGGCGGACGCATGGTTCGGCCCCGCCCCCCGATGCCGCTAGGGTGGCGGGGATTCGAGCCGGACAGCGTGGTCCGGTCCCGGCCCACGTCGAGAAGGTTTTCGGGCTATGCGCATTGGTGTCCTCACGTCCGGCGGCGACTGCCCCGGCCTGAACGCCGTCATCCGGTCCGTCGTGCACCGCGCCGTCGTCGACCACGGCGACGAGGTCATCGGCTTCCGGGACGGCTGGAAGGGCCTCCTGGAGTGCGACTACCTCAAGCTCGACCTCGACGCTGTGGGCGGCATCCTCGCCCGCGGCGGCACGATCCTCGGTTCCTCCCGGGTCCAGCCCTCCCATCTGCGGGACGGTGTGGAGCGGGCCAAGGGCCATGTCGAGGAGCTCGGCCTCGACGCGATCATCCCCATCGGCGGTGAGGGCACGCTCAAGGCGGCCCGGCTGATGTCGGACAGCGGCCTTCCCGTCGTGGGTGTGCCGAAGACCATCGACAACGACATCGCGGTCACCGACGTCACCTTCGGCTTCGACACCGCGGTGACCGTGGCCACCGAGGCGCTGGACCGGCTCAAGACCACCGCCGAGTCCCACCAGCGGGTGCTGGTGGTCGAGGTCATGGGCCGGCACACCGGCTGGATCGCGCTGCACTCCGGCATGGCGGCCGGCGCGCACGCCGTCGTCGTACCGGAACGGCCCTTCGACATCGAGGAGTTGACCCGGGTCGTCGGAGCGCGGTTCGAGGCCGGGAAGCGCTTCGCGATCGTCGTGGCGGCGGAGGGGGCCAAGCCGCGGCCCGGCTCGATGCGGTTCGACGAGGGCGGCAAGGACATCTACGGGCACGAGCGGTTCGCCGGGATCGCCCGTCAGCTGTCCATCGAGCTGGAGGAGCGGCTCGGGAAGGAAGCGCGGCCGGTCATTCTCGGGCATGTGCAGCGGGGTGGTACGCCCACCGCGTACGACCGGGTGCTGGCGACTCGGTTCGGGTGGCATGCGGTGGAGGCCGTGCACCGTGGGGAGTTCGGTCATATGACGGCGCTGCAGGGGACGGACATCGTGATGGTGCCGTTGGCCGAGGCCGTGGAGACGTTGAAGACGGTTCCCGAGAACCGTTACGAAGAGGCTGAGTGCGTGCTCTGAGGGCCTTGCTGTAATTGCCCCCGGTCGATGGCTCGGCCGGGGGCGGTTCTAGTCTGTGGGGGACAGACAGCGCACAACCCCCACGAAGCAGGAGCCGCCGGATGGATCACAGCGGGCACGGCATGATGATGGATCTGCCGCCGTTCACGCTGGGGCGGGGGCTTGCGTGGTCCGCGGACCCGTTCTTTCTCGTGGCCTGTCTTGTGGGGCTCGCGCTTTATGCGTGGGGTGTCGTGCGGCTGCGGCGGCGTGGGGACAAGTGGCCGCTGGGGCGGACCGTCTCTTATGTCGTCGGTGTGCTGTCCGTGATGCTCGTCATGTGTACCGGGCTGAATGACTACGGAATGGTCATGTTCAGCGTGCACATGGTGCAGCACATGGTGATCAGCATGCTGTCGCCGATCCTGCTCCTGCTGGGTGCGCCCGTCACGCTGGCGCTGCGGGCGCTGCCGCCCGCCGCGCGGGGACACAAAGGGCCGCGGGAGCTGCTGCTGGCCCTGCTGCACAGCCGGTACATGCGGATCATCACGCATCCGGCGTTCACGATCCCGCTGTTCATCGCCAGCCTCTACGCGCTGTACTTCACACCGCTCTTCGACTTCCTGATGGGCTCCAAGACGGGGCACATCGCAATGATGGTGCACTTCCTCGCCGTGGGCGTGGTGTTCTTCTGGCCGATCATCGGGGTGGATCCCGGTCCGCATCGGCCGGGATATCTGATGCGCATGCTGGAGCTGTTCGCCGGTATGCCGTTCCACGCGTTCTTCGGTATCGCGTTGATGATGGCGTCGTCGCCGATGGTCGAGACGTTCAGGAACCCGCCCGCCTCGCTCGGTATCGACGCGCTCTCCGACCAGAACGCCGCCGGCGGTATCGCCTGGGCGTTCAGTGAGGTTCCGTCCGTGCTGGTCCTGCTCGCGCTGCTGTTCCAGTGGTACGGCTCGGAGCAGCGGCAGGCCAAGCGCAAGGACCGGGCCGCCGACCGCGACGGCGACAAGGAACTCGAGGCGTACAACGCCTATTTGGCCTCATTGAACGCACGCGGAAACTGACGAAACCGAAAGGCTTCGCCTTTCAGTAGCATGAAGCGCGTCGGGGGAACCGCCGGGGGGAGCGGTAATGGCGTTTCGTGTTTTCGTACACAGGTCCGGTAAAGCGGTGATTCGGAGGATAGCCGTCCTGTTGGTCCTGGTTCTGGCGCTCAGTGCGTGCGACCGGGACACGCCCTTGTTCGTGGTGAAGGCCGTGGCGGCGGGAGTTCCCTCTCTCGCACCCTTCTTCGACGAGAACCAGGGGCTCGGGAGGGACGCGCAGGTCAGGGCGCAGACGGTGCACGGCGGTCTGCAGCAGGGTGATACGCCAGGTCTGTACGGGGGTTCCAAGCAGCCGACGATCTGCGATGTCGAACGGCTGAAGGAGTTTCTCACCGATCCCGCCAATGACCGCAAGGCACAGGCGTGGGCAGCCGCGCTCTCCCTCACCAGGGACGAGATTCCGGGTTATATCGATCGACTCACACCTGTTCTCCTGCGTCACGACACTCTCGTGCGGAATCACGACTACAAGAAGGGAAAGGCCGCCCCCTTCAACGCGTTGCTTCAGGCGGGAATCGCGATTCTTGTCGACGCGGACGGGCTTCCCGCAGTGAAGTGCTCGTGCGGGAATCCGCTGCGGCCCTTCGCGGGTGACACGACTCGGATAAAGGTCGAGTTCGACAACCGCAACGAGGAGTGGAAGGGATACGAAAAGGAGTCCGTGGTGGCCGTGCGGCCCGCCACGCGGAAAGTGGAGCGGCTCGCCCTCGTCGATGTCGACGAGCCCGACCGGGGCATCAACCGTCCCGTCGGCACCACGGGCGAGGACGACGCCGCCTTCGACACGCGCGAGCGGCATGCGGTGCCCGACCTCGCCGGGGCGACGTTCGGGCAGGCGAGCCGGCGACTGGCCGACAAGGGACTCGCGGTGGGCTTCGACGGCGGAGGGCTGCCGCCCGATGACGCCCGGGTGACGTCGTCGGATCCGCCGGCCGGGACCGAGTTGCGGTTCGGGGAGTACGTGACGCTGAGCGTGGCCGGAGGGAGCTCCGGGTCCAGTGGATCGTCCGACGGCACGACGTCCACTCCCCCCGGCTCGGACACATCCCGGCCGTCGCGGGATCCGTCGTCCTCGACGCCGTCGGCCCCGTCCTCCGGCCCCGGCAGCTCGGGCCCCGGCAGCTCGCCTCCCGGCAGCTCCGGGCCCAGTGGCCCCGGCCCCACGAGCGGGCCCCCGTCCCCGGCCCCGCCGTCCTCCGCGCCGCCCTCCTCGGACCCGCCCCCGTCGACCAAGGCCCCCACCACCTCCGGCTCACCACCGCCGAGCACGACGAGCTCACCACCCCCGACCGTGACGAGCGCACCGCCGGAGACCACGAGCGCTCCCCCGACCAGCGCCCCGGTCACCAGCAGCGCACCGCCGCCGTCCGTGACCACCGCCCCCGCCACGAGCGACCCGGCGACGGGCAGGCCGTCCACCGACGGGCCCACCGCGAGCACGTCCGCCTGACCACCACGCAGCCAGCGCACCCGCAGAACCGGGGAGTCACCGGATGCCTTCAGGAACACCGACGTCGGGAGTGGGCCGGGTCATCGCCGGCCGCTATCTGCTGCTGAACCGGCTCGGCAGCGGCGGCATGGGCCATGTCTGGCTCGCCCATGACCGGAGACTCGCCTGCGAGGTGGCGCTCAAGGAGATCGTGTTCCGGGACCCGGCCGAGGCCGACGAGCACGAGGCCCGGGTGGCCCGTGCCCGGGCCGAGGCCCGGCACGCGGCGGGGCTGCGTGGGCATCCGCATGTGGTGACCGTGCACGACGTGCTGGAGCACGAGGGGCTGCCGTGGATCGTCATGGAGTACGTGGAAGGCGCCGTCAACCTGCGTGACCTGGTCGATCAGCAGGGCCCGCCGGCGCCCGCGGAGTGCGCCCGCATCGGCCTCGCCGTGCTCGACGCGCTGACCGCCGGGCACCGGCGGGGTGTCATGCACCGGGATGTGAAGCCGGCGAACATCCTGCTGGCACCGGACCGCACCGGGGCGCCGTACGGGCGGGTGCTGCTCACCGACTACGGCATCTCGGTGCAGCCGGACGCCGGTGAGACGCGGTACACGCTGGCGTCGGTGCTCGTGGGCACGGCGGGCTATCTGGCGCCGGAGCGGGTCACGGGCGGGGCACCCACGCCGGCCACCGATGTGTTCTCCCTGGGCTGCACGCTGTACTACGCCGTCGAGGGCCGGGGTCCCTTCGACCGCGAGTCCCATCTGGCGGAACTGACCGCGGTGGTCATGGAGGAGCCCCGGGCGGCCGGGCGGGCCGGGGCGCTGGAGCCCGTCGTGCGGGCGTTGCTGGAGAAGGATCCGGCGCGGCGGATGTCGGCCGCGGAGGCGGAGGCGGCGCTGTCGCGGATCGTCGCTCCGGAGGCAGACGCGTACGCGCGGACCCAGACCGACCTCGGTTCGCAGCCGCACTGGGGTGGAGCGCCGCCTTCGGGGGCCGTGCCCGAGGCGGGAGGGTTCGGGTCCCTGCCCGTGTCCGAGCGGCCGGGCGGTGCGCAGGGCTTCCGTCCCCCGTCCGGACGTATCGAAGGATCGCAGGGCCCGGGCTCCGGGTACGGGCAGCCCGGCGACTGGTTGCCGGAGCCTCCCGGTGGGCTGCAGGGCTTCGGGGCCGGTGGGCCACGCCGGACCCGCCCCCGCATCCTCCATGCGGTCCTCGCCGGTCTGCTCGGGCTGGCGCTCGCGGGCACCGGCGTCTGGTACGCGATGTCCCGGCAGTCGGAGACCGGCGGGACCGAGCGGCCGTACGGCGACGCCGTCGGACTCGGCACACCGCTGAAGGGCGGCGACTGTGTGCTCGCCGACTGGCCCGGCGGGGCCGCCTTCCAGGGCACGCCCCGGCTGAGTCTGGATGCCGGTTGCGGGGAGAAGGTGCCCGACGGCCAGGTGATGGCGTTCGCGCCGGCCGCGTCCGCCGCCGAGGCCCGCCAGGAGGGTCCTGCGGCCTGTGAGGAGCGGACGGCGGAGCTCCGGGAGGGGCTGGCGGACGTCCGCAGCTTCGCCGTGGTGCCGAGTGAGGCGGGGTTCGAGGCGGCCGGGCGGCGGACCGCCTGTCTGGTGCTGGGCGGGCACGGGCCGGTGTACGGGCCGCTGGGCGAGCACCGCGAGATGGGGGCTGCCTTCGCGGACACGGCGACCATGCAGCGGCGGGACTGTCTGGACGTCCGCTCGCACCGGGACGCCCGGCTGGTGTCCTGCACGGGGCCGCACGACGAGCAGGTGCTCGGTTTCGCCCGGCTGGGCGCCGACGTCACGCTGAGCGAGGCCCGTACCGAGTCGGACACGGCGTGCGCCCGGGAGGTGCCGCCGGGCGACTACGGATTCGATCCTTCCGTGTACACGGCGGGCTCCTGGACCAGCGAGGGGGCCTGGAAGAACGGCACGCATTTCGTCGTGTGCACCGTCCGGAAGCAGAACGGGGGCACCATGGAGGGGGACGAACCCTAGGAGGGTGTTGCGATGCCCGGTTCTACGGACGGTTCTACGAAGGCGATGGGGGTGCTCACCGTGGGCGGACTCGTCGTGGTCACGGCCTACACGGTGGCGCTCGGGAGCAATGGCTGGCTGTGGTTCGGGTGGGTGGTGCTGGGGCTCATCACGCTGGGGATGGTCGTCAGCCGTCCCACGTGAGCCTCACTCCCGGGCGAGTCGCCCCGCCGAGTGCACGCCCGGCTGGTACTTCGGCAGCCGGGCGGTCACCTTCATGCCCGCGCCCGGGGCGGTCTCGATGACGAGGCCGTAGTCGTCGCCGTACACCTGCCGTAGCCGGTCGTCGACGTTCGACAGCCCGATGCCGCCCGAAGGGCTGACCTCGCCGGCGAGGATGCGGCGCAGCAGGGCCGGGTCCATCCCGGCGCCGTCGTCCTCGATGACGACGAGGGCCTCGGCGCCGGCGTCCTGCGCGGTGATCTGGATGCGGCACTTGTCGGACGCGCCCTCCAGACCGTGCTTGACGGCGTTCTCGACGAGCGGCTGCAGGCACAGGAAGGGCAGGGCGACCGGCAGTACCTCCGGGGCGATCTGGAGGGTGACGGAGAGGCGGTCGCCGAAGCGTGCCCGCACCAGCGCCAGGTAGTGGTCGATGGCGTGCAGTTCGTCGGCGAGGGTGGTGAAGTCGCCGTGCCTGCGGAACGAGTAGCGGGTGAAGTCGGCGAATTCCAGGAGCAGTTCGCGGGCGCGCTCGGGGTCGGTGCGGACGAAGCTGGCGATGACGGCCAGCGAGTTGAAGATGAAGTGCGGGGAGATCTGTGCCCGCAGTGCCTTGATCTCGGCCTCGATCAGGCGGGTGCGGGACTGGTCGAGGTCGGCCAGTTCCAGCTGCACGGACACCCATCGGGCCACTTCGCCGGCCGCGCGCACCAGCACCGCCGATTCGCGGGGCGCGCAGGCGACGAGGGCGCCGTGGACCCGGTCGTCGACGGTGAGCGGGGCAACGACCGCCCAGCGCACCGGGCAGTCGGGTGTGTCGCAGGTGAGCGGGAAGGCCTCGCCGCGGCCGGACTCCAGCGGGCCGGCGAGGAGTTCCATGATCTGCGTACGGTGATGGCCGCCCACCCCGTCCCACATCAGGACGTCCTTCTGGTCGGTCAGGCACAGCGCGTCGGTGCCGAGGAGTGAGCGGAGCCTGCGGGCCGATTTGCGGGCGGTCTCCTCGGTGAGTCCGGCGCGCAGCGGGGGTGCGGCGAGGGAGGCGGTGTGCAGTGTCTCGAAAGTGGCGTGCTCGACGGGGGTGCCGAGGCCGCCGAGGTTCTCGGGGCGGGCGGTGCGCCGGCCGAGCCAGAAGCCCGCGGCGAGCAGGGGGAGGATCGCCACGCACAGGCCCGCGATGAATCCGCTCATGCCTTCGCCTCCGCCCGTAGTTCCTCCGGCAGATGGAAGCGCGCCAGGATCGCCGCCGTTCCGGGCGGCACCCGGCCCGGGGTGGCCAGCGAGACCAGCACCATGGTGAGGAAGCCCAGCGGCACCGACCAGAGCGCGGGCCAGGCGAGCAGCGCGTGCAGCGCGCCGGAGCCCGGGAAGCCCGCCATGGTCGCGGCGACGGCGAGCAGCGCCGAGCCGCCGCCCACCAGCATCCCGGCGGCGGCACCGGGCGGGGTGAGCCGGCGCCACCAGATGCCGAGGACCAGCAGCGGGCAGAAGGACGACGCCGAGACGGCGAAGGCGAGGCCCACCGCGTCGGCCACCGGCAGCCCGCCGACCAGGGCGCTCGCGGCGAGCGGGACGGCCATGGCGAGGACCGTGCCGAGCCGGAAGTGCCGTACGCCGCGTGCCGGGAGGACGTCCTGGGTGAGCACGCCCGCGACGGCCATGGTCAGGCCCGACGCCGTGGACAGGAACGCGGCGAAGGCACCGCCCGCGACCAACGCGCCGAGCAGGTCGCCACCGAGTCCGCCGATCATGCGGTCCGGCAGGAGGAGTGCGGCGGCGTCCGCGTCGCCGGTGAGGGTGAGTTCGGGGGCGTAGATACGGCCGAGGGCGCCGTAGACCGGGGGCAGCAGGTAGAAGGCGCCGATCAGACCGAGCACGGCGACGGTGGTGCGGCGGGCGGCGACGCCGTGCGGGCTGGTGTAGAAGCGCACGACGACGTGCGGCAGTCCCATGGTGCCGAGGAAGGTGGCGAGGATCAGGCCGTAGGTGGCGTACAGGGGGCGTTCGCCGCGGCTCTCGGCCTGGGAGGGGGACAGACCGCCGCCCGCGCTGCGCTCGCGTTCGGGTACCTCGGCGCCCTTGGCGAAGGTCAGCCGGGTGCCGGCCTCGATGTGGTGGGTGCCGGCGCGGAGTTCGAGCTTGTCGTCCTCGTGACCGCGGCCGTCGATGGTGCCGCTCACGGTGACGGCGAGCGGGCGGTCGAGCTTCAGCCTGATGCTGTCGTCGATGCGGACGACGCTCTGTTCGCGGAAGGTCGCCGGTTCGTCGAATGCGTGGCGGGGGGCGCCGTCGCCCTGCCAGGCGAGGATCAGGAACAGGGCGGGGACCAGCAGGGCGGTGAGTTTCAGCCAGTACTGGAAGGCCTGTACGAAGGTGATGCTGCGCATGCCGCCCGCGGCGACGATGGCGACCACGACGACGGCGACGATCAGTCCGCCGAGTGAGTCGGGCGCGCCCGTCAGCACGGTCAGCGTCAGTCCGGCGCCCTGGAGTTGGGGCAGCAGATACAGCCAGCCGGTGCCGACGACGAAGGCGCCCGCGAGTCGCCGTACGGCCTGGGAGGACAGCCGGGCCTCGGCGAAGTCGGGCAGGGTGTAGGCGCCCGAGCGGCGCAGCGGGGCCGCGACGAAGAGCAGCAGGACGAGGTATCCGGCGGTGTAGCCGACCGGGTACCAGAGCATGTCGGGGCCCTGGACGAGCAGGAGGCCCGCGATGCCGAGGAAGGAGGCGGCGGAGAGGTATTCGCCGCTGATCGCGGCCGCGTTGAGGCGGGGGCCGACGGTTCGGGAGGCGACGTAGAAGTCGGAGGTGGTGCGGGAGATGCGCAGGCCGAAGGCGCCGACGAGGATGGTCGCCAGGACGACGAGGGCGACGGCGGGGACGGCGTAGCTGGAGTTCACGGCCTCATCTGTCCCTCGCCGCTCAGCGGTCTTCGACGAGGCGCACGAAGTCGCGCTCGTTGCGTTCGGCGCGCCGCACGTACCAGCGGGCGAGGAGGACCATGGGGGCGTAGAGGCAGAAGCCGAGGACCAGCCACTCCGGGCCGCGGGCGTCCGGCATGGCCGCGAACAGCAGCGGCAGGGGGCCTATCAGCAGGCCGAGGACCGCGAACACGGCGAGGCCGGCGCGCAGTTGGGTGCGCATCAGGGAGCGGACGTAGGTGTGGCCGAGGGTGGTCTGCTCGTCGATCTCGGTACGCGGGCGGTAGTAGCCGGAGACCCGGCCGGTCCGCCGGGGCGGGCCGGTGACGACGACCCGGCGTTCGGTGGGGCTCTGCGGCATCGTCATGGCCTCCTCATGAGCAGGTCGCGCAGCTCGCGTGCGTGCCGGCGGCTGACCTGGAGTTCCTCGGCGCCGACCATGACGCTGACGGTGCCCGCGTCCAGGCGGAGCTCGCCGATGTGGCGCAGGGCGACGAGGTGGCGGCGGTGGATGCGGACGAAGCCGCGCGAGCGCCAGCGCTCCTCCAGGGTGGACAAGGGGATGCGGACGAGGTGGCTGCCCTTGTCGGTGTGCAGGCGGGCGTAGTCGCCCTGGGCCTCGACGTGGGTGATGTCCTCGACGGCGACGAATCGGGTCACGCCGCCCAGTTCGACGGGGATGTGGTCGGGGTCGGGTTCGCTCACGGGTATTCGGGGAGCGGTGTCCCTGAGCTCGGCGGCACGGCGGACCGCCTCCGCGAGGCGCTCCTTGCGCACGGGCTTGAGCACGTAGTCGACGGCCTTGAGGTCGAAGGCCTGGACGGCGAAGTCCTCGTGGGCGGTGACGAACACGACCAGCGGCGGCTTGGCGAGGCCGGTGAGCAGCCGGGCCAGGTCCAGGCCGTCCAGGCCGGGCATGTTGATGTCGAGGAAGACGACGTCGATCGACTCCGGGCCGTGCGGTCCGGAGTCCAGGGCGCGGTTGATCCGGCGCAGCGCCTCGGTCGCGTCGCCGGCGCCCTCCGCGCTGCCGATGCGCGGGTCTGCGTTCAGGAGGTAGACCAGTTCCTCCAGCGAGGGGCGTTCGTCGTCGACAGCCAGGGCGCGCAGCATGAACGGGAGTGTAAGAGCAATGAGTGCGCGTGGACATGTGGTCTGCGTGGACGTCTCCGCCGGGTGTCGTGCCGCTTACAGTGCCGTCATGAACAGCGGCGCGGCCTCCTTCGACGAACTCGACCGGAAGATCATCACGGCCCTGATGGCGAACGCCCGGACCAGTTTCGCCGAGATCGGCTCGAGCGTCGGGCTGTCGGCGACGGCGGTGAAACGGCGCGTGGACCGGCTGCGGGACACGGGTGTGATCACCGGGTTCACGGCCACGGTCAAGCCGGCGGCGCTGGGCTGGCGTACGGAGGCGTACGTCGAGGTGTACTGCGAGGGTGCGGCCCCGCCGCGGCGGCTGGCGGAGGTGGTCCGCAACCATCCGGAGATCACCGCGGCGATGACGGTGACCGGGGGCGCGGACGCGTTGCTGCATGTGCGGGCGCGGGACGTGGAGCACTTCGAGGAGGTGCTGGAGCGGATCCGCGTCGAGCCGTTCATCCGCAAGACGATCAGCGTCATGGTGCTGTCCCATCTCATCCCGGAGAGTCCGGAAGCGGGTGCCACCCAGGCCATTCAGGAAGAAGACACGGGATCGTGGGGTTGACGCAGCAGTCGTGCGCTGACCGGCTCGAAGACGCAGCGTTCCTGCGCGAACACGCACTTCTTGTTTCTTGTCGCTCGTCGGCGTCTCTTTCTACCTTGGAGTCAATCCTCATCAACACCGTAGGAAGCGGAGGAACCCCTCTGTGCCCGAAACCCGTGTGCCGCGCCGGCGGCGCTTCCTGGTCTGCGAACCCAGACACTTCGCCGTGCAGTACGCGATCAACCCCTGGATGCAACCCGACATCCGGGTCGACCTCGATCTGGCCCAGGATCAGTGGCAGTCGCTGATCCGCGCCTATCGTTCCCACGGCCACGCGGTCGACGTCGTGGAGCCGGTCGTCGGCCTTCCCGACATGGTCTTCGCCGCGAACTCGGCGGTCGTCGTCGGCGGCCGCGTCTTCGGTTCCCTCTTCCACGCGCCCGAGCGCCGCGCCGAGTCCACGCACTACGAGACGTGGTTCAAGACGGCGGGCTTCGACGTGTACCGGCCCGAGTCCGTGTGCGAGGGCGAGGGCGATCTGGTGTGGACGGGCCGCTATGTGCTCGCCGGCACCGGCTTCCGCACCACCCGCGAGGCGCACCGCGAGGTGCAGGAGTTCTTCGGCCACCCGGTGATCAGCCTGACGCTGGTGGATCCGTACTTCTACCACCTGGACACGGCGCTGTTCGTGCTCGACGACGACAACATCGCCTACTACCCGGAGGCGTTCTCGCCGGGCAGCCGTGAGGTGCTCGCGCGGCTGTTCCCCGACGCGGTGCTCGCGACCCGCGACGACGCGTCGGCCTTCGGTCTGAACTCCGTGTCCGACGGCCGCCACGTCTTCATCGCGCCCCAGGCCGAGGCCCTCGCCGCCGGGCTGGACGAGCGCGGCTATGTCCCCGTCCCCGTCGACCTGTCCGAGTTCCGCAAGGCCGGCGGTGGCATCAAGTGCTGCACCCAGGAGATCCGCTCATGACCGCGCCCGCGCAGACCCGTTCGTCCGCCGATCTGATCCGCGCCGAGGAGCCAGTCCTGGCGCACAACTACCATCCGCTGCCGGTGGTCGTCTCCCGGGCCGAGGGCACCTGGGTGGAGGACGTGGAGGGCCGCCGCCATCTCGACATGCTGGCGGGGTACTCGGCGCTGAACTTCGGCCACCGCCATCCGGCCCTGATCGAGGCGGCGCACGCCCAGCTCGACCGTCTGACCCTGACGTCCCGGGCCTTCCACAACGACCGGCTCGCCGAGTTCGCCGAGCGGCTGGCGGCACTGACGGGCCTGGACATGGTGCTGCCGATGAACACGGGCGCCGAGGCCGTGGAGAGCGGCATCAAGGTGGCCCGCAAGTGGGCGTACGACGTGAAGGGCGTTCCGGCCGATCAGGCGACGATCGTGGTGGCCGCGGAGAACTTCCACGGCCGTACGACGACGATCGTCAGCTTCTCGACGGACGAGACCGCGCGTCAGGGCTTCGGTCCCTTCACGCCGGGCTTCCGGATCGTGCCGTACAACGACCTGGCGGCCCTGGAGGAGGCGATCGACGAGACGACGGCGGCCGTGCTGCTGGAGCCGATCCAGGGTGAAGCGGGTGTGCTGATCCCGGACAACGGCTACCTCGCCGGGGTACGCGAGCTGACCAGCCGCAAGGGCTGTCTGTTCATCGCGGACGAGATCCAGTCGGGCCTCGGCCGCACGGGCCGTACGCTCGCCGTCGAGCACGAGTCGGTCGTCCCGGACCTGCTGCTGCTGGGCAAGGCGCTGGGCGGCGGCATCGTGCCGGTGTCGGCGGTGGTGGGCCGCCGTGAGGTGCTCGGCGTGCTGGGGCCGGGCGAGCACGGCTCGACGTTCGGCGGCAACCCGCTGGCCGCCGCGGTCGGCACGGCGGTGGTCGAGCTGCTGGAGACGGGCGAATTCCAGCGCCGGGCCACCGATCTGGGCGTGGTCCTGCGGGGCGGTCTGTCGGCACTGCTCGGCAAGGGCGTCGTCGGCTTCCGCGCGCGGGGCCTGTGGGCGGGCGTCGACATCGACCCCGCGGTCGGCACGGGCCGCGAGATCAGCGAACGTCTGCTCCGCGAGGGCGTCCTGGTCAAGGACACCCATGGCTCCACGATCCGCCTGGCTCCTCCGCTGACGATCACCGCGGAGGAGTTGACGGGGGCGTTGGGCGCGTTGGAGAAGGTGCTGGGCTAGACGGCTCCGCCCGGACAGCCCGGTTCCCGTGGGTGGGAGCCGGGCTGTCGCGCATCATCCACCCGGTTCCCCTCCCCCGCACACGCTCGGCCCCCACTAAGAGGCGGTGGTGAGGGGAAGGGTGAAGATGGGGACAAGAGGTGGTAGACCGCTCTCAGCGACAGAGAGGTCGGCCGTGGGCACACACGAGGAACAGGGTGTTGCCAGGCAGGGGTTCGACGTGGCGGACGCCGTGCCTCTGCTGCTCGACGCTCAGGGCCTGGTCACGGGGTGGACCAGGGGCGCGGAGCGGCTGCTGGCGTACGCGGCCTCCGAGGCGGTGGGCAAGAGCGTCGCCGAGCTGCTGAGCTCCGAGGACGCGGCGCGCGTGCCGGGGCTGATCGAGCGGTGCGGCCGGGAGGGCGGCTGGGCGGGGCTGCTGACGGCGCTGCGCGCGGACAGGGCCCGCCTCAGACTCAACGTCCGGATCACCTCGGCCCTCGACACCCAGGGCCCCTCGCGCTGGCTCGTGCTGCTGTCGGAGCTCGCGGACGCCCCCGGCTGGGACATGAGCCGCGACACCCTGGAACAGATGGTCGCCCGCTCCCCCGTCGGCATAGCGATCGTCGACACGGATCTGCGCTATGTCTGGTCGAACGCGGCCCTCGGGCGGTTCGGGGGCGGCCCGCCGCCCCACCGGCTCGGTCTGCGGCTCGCGGACATCCAGCCCGGTCTGGACTCCGAGTCCATCGAGGCGCAGATGCGCCAGGTGCTGGCGACCGGCGAGGCGATCGTCGGCTACGAGCACGTCGGCCACGCCCGCTCCGCCCCGCTGCGCGAGACCGCGCACATGATGTCGTTCACCCGTCTGGACGACGGCCACGGCCACCCCACCGGCGTGTACTACACGGTGGAGGACGTCACCGACCGGCATCGCGCCAGGCAGCGCCTGGCCCTGCTCGACCGGGCCGGCGAGCACATCGGCCGCACGCTCGACATCACGCGCACCGCCCAGGAGCTGGCGGAGGTGGCCGTACCGGGGCTCGCCGACCTCGTCACCGTGGACCTGCTGGAATCGGTGCTGCGGGGCGGGGAGCCCGCGTCCGGTCCGCCGAGGGACGACGATCCGATGCCGCTGCGGCGCGCGGGGCAGCGATCGCTGCTCGAGAGCGTGCCGGAGGCCGTCGTCGCCATCGGCGAGCGGGTCAGGTATCCGACGGGGTCGCCGCCGCTCCGTTCGCTGCGTACGGCCAGGTCCTGGCGCGAGGAGAAGCTGGACCCGCTGGCCGAGGCCTGGGCCGAGCACGCGCGTGGCGGACAGGCCGCGATCTTCCTGGAGCTGGGGTTGCACAGCGTGATGATCGTGCCGATCTGTGCGCGAGGCGTCACCCTGGGCCTGACCACCTTCTTCCGGCGCCATCGCCAGGAGCCCTTCGAGGAGGACGACCTGCACCTGGCCGAGGACCTGGTCTCGCGCGCCGCCGTGTGTGTCGACAACGCCCGGCGCTACACCCGCGAGCGTGACGCGGCCCTCGTCCTGCAGCGCAGCCTGCTGCCGCACCGGCTGCCCGAGCAGGAGGCGGTGGAGGTGTCCGCCTGCTACCGGCCGGCCGACGAGCTGACCGGCCTGGGCGGCGACTGGTACGACGTCATCCCGCTGTCGGGCGCCCGCGTCGCCCTGGTCGTGGGCGAGGTGCCCGGGCACGGCATCGACGCCGCGGCGGCCATGGGGCAGCTGCGGACCGCCGTACGGACCCTCGCCGCGCTGGATCTGCCGCCCGAGGAGGTGCTGGCCCACCTCGACGACCTGGTCGCGCGGTCGGCCCGCGAGGAAGGCGGCGACACGGACGGGGAGGAGGCCGCCGTCGCCCAGTCCGTGGGGTCCGGATGCGTGTACGTCGTCTACGACCCCGTCGACGGGACGTGCACCATGGCGGCCGCGGGCCATCCGGCGCCCGCCGTCGTCATGCCCGACGGCAGCGTCGCGTTCGTCGACCTTCCGCAGGGCCCGCCGCTCGGCGTGGGAGGCCCGCCCTTCGAGTCGGTGGAGCTGGCCCTGGCGGCGGGCAGCACGCTCGCCCTGCACACCGACGGGCTGCTGGCCGGCGGGGTCGACTGGACCATGGACGCCGACCGGAACCGGCTGCGGCAGGCCCTCGAGGGGCGCACGACCTCGCTCGACCTGCACTGCCGCACCGTGGTCGATGCCCTGGTCCCGGCCCGCCCGCACGACGACGTGGCGCTGCTGATGGCCCGTACCCGCGTCCTGGGCACCGAACAGGTCGCCGACTGGGACCTGCCCGCCGACCCCGCGGCCGTCGCCGACGCCCGGAAGACGGCCTCCCGGCAGCTGGCGGAATGGGGGCTCGAGGAGCTGGCGTTCACCACGGAACTGGTCGTCAGCGAGCTGGTCACCAACGCCATCCGGTACGCCACCGGCCCCATCCGGCTGCGCCTGATCAGGGAGCGCGCGCTGTTCTGCGAGGTCTACGACGGCGGCGCCACCGCCCCCCATCTGCGGCATCCCCGCACCACCGACGAGGGCGGGCGCGGGTTGCTGCTGGTCTCCCAGTTCACCCAGCAGTGGGGCACACGGTTCGTCCCCGAAGGGAAGATCATCTGGGCCGAGCAGCCCCTGACGGATCCATTGGCCTGATCTGACGGATCGGGACAGATGTAGTACATCGATACATAAGCCATGTGGCGTGGGAAACTGGTCAGATCCCTGTGGTGAGGCGGCAGCCATGGAAGAGACGGCGACGGACTACGAGGCGGTGTTCCAGCAGCTGCCGGGGATGGTGGCGCTGCTGACCCCGGAGCTGATCTACGTCGACGCCAACAAGGACTTCCAGCGCCTGTCGGGACGCATGCGCGAAGAGCTGGTCGGCCAGTACCTCTTCGACGTCTTCCCCGACAACCCCAACGACTCCACCGCCACCGGCATGCGCAATCTGCATTCGTCGCTGCTGCGCGTGGTGAGCACCGGCGAGCGCGACGCCATGGCCCTGCAGCGCTACGACGTGGAGGACCCCCTGCACCCCGGCGAGTGGGAGGAGCGCTACTGGAGCCCGATCAACGTGCCCGTCCTCGGCCCCGACGGCGAGGTGGCGCTCGTCGTGCACCGGGTGGAGGAGGTCACCGAGCTCATCCGGCTGCGCGGCGGCACCGGCGGCGACAGCCGGGCACGGGTGCTGGAGGCCGAGCTGTACAGCCGGGCCCGGGAGCTCCAGGAGCTCAATGAACGGCTGCGGCTGTCCCACGCCCGCGAGCGCGAGGTGGCTCTGGCCCTGCAGGAGGCGATGCTGCCCGCCCGCCGGCAGGTCGGCAACCACCGGGCCGCGGTGCGCTACCGGCCCGCGGTCGGCGCGCTGAACGTGTGCGGCGACTGGTACGACCTGGTCGACCTGGTCGGCGGCAACCGTATCGGCGTCTCCGTGGGCGATGTGGTCGGACACGGCCTGGAAGCGGCCGGGGTCATGGGCCAGCTGCGCAGCGCTCTCAGCGCCGCCTCGCGCGTCGCCGACGGCCCGGCCCAGGCGCTCGACGTGCTGGGGCGGTACGCGCATGTCGTCGACGGCGCCGAATCGGCCACCGCGGCCACGACCTTCATCGACTGCGACGCCCAGACCATCACCTACAGCAGCGCGGGCCATCCGCCGCCCGTCCTGGTCCATCCCGACGGCCGTGTGGAGTTCCTCGACCAGGCCACCGACCCGCCGCTGGACGCCCGACCCGACCCGAAGCCGAGACCCGAGGCCCTCATCACCTACACCAGTGGCGCCACGCTCGCGCTGTACACGGACGGTCTGGTCGAACGCCGACGCGAGGACATCGACACCGGACTGGCCCGCCTGGCCGACTCCCTCGGCCGCCATCGCACGGCCGACCCCGAGTCCCTCGCGGACGCCGTTCTGCTGGAGCTGCTGCCGCACGGCGGCGCGACGGACGACACCGCACTGATCATCGTGCGGCTGTGATGACGAGCAGACGCACCGACTCCCCGCAAGGACGGACCACCTGCCACCCGGCGATCACGATCACGCCAAACCGTGCCATCGGGTTGCCGCGCACGGCCCCGGAACACCAGGCTGGTCCGGCGGTCCTCCCCATCCGCGAACGACACCCGCCCACCGCCCACCTGACACCCGGTCAGGTAAATCGGTATGGGTCGGTATCCGTCCCTACCGACCCGGTTCCGGCCGCTCACCCCTGCACCTACACTGGCAGCCCCACGGCACGCTGGTTGACCTGCCAGAACACGGCGGCCCGAGCTGATCCCCTCGAGTGAGGAGCGCCCCTTTGTTCTACTACGTACTGAAATACGTGCTGTTGGGACCTCTGTTGAGATTGGTCTTCCGGCCTCGAATAGAGGGTCTGGAGCACGTACCGGCCACGGGCGCGGCCATCGTCGCCGGCAACCACCTCTCGTTCTCGGACCACTTCCTGATGCCGGCGATACTCAAGCGGCGCATCACCTTCCTGGCCAAGAAGGAGTACTTCACCGGCCCTGGCATCAAGGGCCGGCTGACCGCCGCCTTCTTCCGCAGCGCCGGTCAGATCCCGGTCGACCGCACCGGCAAGGACGCGGGGCAGGCCGCGATCCGCGAGGGGCTGGGGGTGCTGAGCAAGGACGAACTCCTCGGCATCTACCCCGAGGGCACCCGCTCGCACGACGGCCGCCTCTACAAGGGCAAGGTCGGCGTCGCCGTGATGGCCCTCAAGGCCCGGGTCCCGGTCATCCCGTGCGCGATGATCGGCACGTTCGAGGCGCAGCCGCCGGGCAAGGTCATCCCCAACATCCACCCGGTGAAGATCCGCTTCGGCGAGCCCCTCGACTTCTCCCGCTACGAAGGCATGGAGAACGAGAAGGCGATCCTGCGCGCCGTGACCGACGAGATCATGTACGCGATCCTGTCGCTGTCCGAGCAGGAGTACGTGGACCAGTACGCGGCCGTCGTCAAGGCCGAGGAGACCGCAGCCAAGGCCACGGCGGAGAAGGAGCGCAAGTTCCTGCGGCTGCCCATCCGCTGACGCGGTGCCGTCGGCCGGGCCGGTCGGCGGCACTCAGCCCAGGGACGCGAGGGCCTCGTCGAGCAGTCGGCGCAGCCGCAGCGCGTCGGCCGCCACGGCGCTCACCAGGGCGGCAGGCCCGGCGAGCGGCATGACGGCGGCACCGTCCCCCAGCACCCGAGCCGCCACCGGGTCTCGCGCGAACTCCGGCCTCACGACGACGAGTTGCCCGACGGCGCGGCACCCGCCGAGCCCGGCGGGACCGTCCCAGCCGCCCGGGGCACCGGGCCCGCAGGCCAACTCCTGATCAAGAACCACGCGCCCCGCGACACGCACCCGGATCCGGCTGGTGAGCCGCCCCGGCCCCTCCCCCACGCGCCCGAGCACCTGCTCCTCCCGCAGGACGAGCCGCCCGGCCGCACCGACGTCGACGCGCGTGGTGACGTACAGATCACTGCCCTGCGCGGAGATCAACTGCTCGGGCAGCCAGTGCAGTTCACCCCCGTCGGCCACGGACAGCCGTACGTCGTATCGCGCCTCGCCCTTGCTCTGCCCCGGCAGTGCGATGGTGGCGGCGGCCGATCCGACGTGCAGCCGGGCCCCGGCCTCCACATCGGCCTCGACGGTGAAGTGGTCACCACCGAGCGGCCCGCTCATCGCGCCGACCAGCACGACCCGGGCCTCGGCGCCGCTCGCCCGGGTCCGCCGGAGCGCCAGCGGTCCGCCGCCGTCGAGCACGGGCAGCGACGTGACCCCCCGCCCGTCGTCCCGGGCGACGATCCGCGCGAGCGCCCGTACCCCGCCGGCCGAGGTCGTCACGCCGTCCACGCCATGAGCCGCGCCCGCACCCACTCGGCGACGTCCGTCACACCCGGCTCGCTCCTCAACGACTGGAAGACGACCGGCAGTTCGGCGCGCTGCGCCTTGGCGTCCGCCGCCATCCGCGCCAGGTCGGAGCCGACGTACGGCGCCAGGTCGGTCTTGTTGACGACGAGCAGGTCGGCGGTGGTGACCCCGGGTCCGCCCTTGCGGGGGATGTCGTCCCCGCCGGCCACGTCGATCACGAAGATCTGCGCATCGACGAGCCCCTTGGAGAAGGTGGCGGTGAGATTGTCCCCACCGGACTCGACGAGGATGAGATCGAGCGGCCCGACCTCGTCCTCCAGATCCTCGACGGCTTCGAGGTTCGCGGAGATGTCGTCCCGGATCGCCGTGTGCGGACAGGCCCCCGTCTCCACGGCCGTGATCCGCTCGGGCGGCAGCACCGCCTCCCGCAACAGGAACTCGGCGTCCTCGCGTGTGTAGATGTCGTTGGTGACGACGGCCAGGGACAACTCGTCACGCAGTGCACGGCACAGCGCGGCGACGGTGGCGGTCTTGCCGGACCCGACGGGTCCTCCGAGCCCGATGCGCAAGGCGCGGCGCGAGCCGTCACGACGGTGGGCGTCGGCACTGACGGCGGAGGGGCCGCCGTGGGAGTGGTCGAGGTGCATGTGCGGCTCCTTTGTCTTTCAGCCCGTCCGGCGTGGAGGACGAGGCCGTTCAGGCCGAAGGGGGTCTGGGGCGCAGCCCCCAGCGGGGTCGAAGGGGCGGAGCCCCTGGGGATGGGAGTGGGTAAGGGTGGCGGGGGCGAGAACAATCAGGACGCGAACAGCCGAACAGCCCAAGCCGCATGCACCTCCGCCCCGATCTCCAGCAACGCCCCGGACGCCGCGGGCAGTTCATCGACCCCGCCGGCGGCAACTCGCCGCCCCGCCTCCACGGCTCGGTCGACCACCCGGTCCACCTCGGGTGCCAGCCGGGCCAGCACAGCCGTGGCCTCGAAGGGATCAAGGCTGAGCAGCCGCACCGTCGCACTCGCCGGCCCGCTCACACTCTCGTACGCCGCGCAGTACGCCGCCTCCACGGCATCCAGGCCCGCCGCGCGTGCCGTGACTCCGAGCACGACCGGCTGATGGGCGCCCTTGGGGAACCGGTGGGCGAGCGCCTCCAGTTCCGCCGAAGGCCAGGTCGCCCGAGCGGCCCGCATCAACTGCCGCCCCAGCTTCCGCCCGGCCAGCCGCAACGCGGGCGACGGCGTACGGGCATCCGCCGCCTCGTCCAGAGCCACCGCGTCGCCCCCGAGCGCGGCCGCCGCCGCGAGCGAGGCGGCGACCAGCCCCGCCGTGTGCAACCTCCCCCGGCAGAAGTCCTCCAGGCTCGCGGCCCCGGTGATCCGGCCCGCCTTGACGGCCGCCTCCGCCCCGCCGGAGTGCGCATGGCCCCCGGCGGGAAAGCGGCCGTCGGCCAGAACGAGAAGTGCTGCTCGTGTCATCAGAAACCGATCATCGGGAGCCGACCCTCAGAACAGGAAGTACCGCTGCGCCATGGGCAGTTCGGCCGCGGGCGTGGCCTCCACCAGCTCCCCGTCGATGTGCACGGCGAAGCTGTCGGGGTCGATCCGCACGTCGGGGCGCGCGTCGTTCTCACGCATGTCGGCCTTGGTGACCCCGCGCGTCGACTCGATGGCCACGAACCGCTTCCCCAGCTGGAGTCGCTCCGGGAGCCCGTCCTCGAGGGCGAGCGGCGCCACGAAGTTGACCGAGTTCGAGGCCGGGGCGCGCCCGATCGCGCCGAACATCGGCCGGGGCAGGATCGGCTGCGGGGTGGGGATGGACGCGTTGGCGTCGCCCATCTGCGCGTAGGCGATCTGCCCGCCCTTGATGACGAGGTGCGGCTTGACGCCGAAGAAGGCCGGTTCCCACAGCACCAGGTCGGCGAGCTTGCCTCTCTCCACGGAGCCGATCTCGCGGCCGAGGCCCTGCGCGAGCGCGGGGTTGATCGTGTACTTGGCGACATACCGCCGTACGCGGAGGTTGTCGGCCCGTCCGTCCCCCGGGAGCGCGCCGCGCCGTCGCTTCATCACATGCGCGGTCTGCCAGGTCCGCATGACGACCTCGCCCACGCGCCCCATGGCCTGCGAGTCCGACGAGATGATCGAGATCGCGCCGAGGTCGTGCAGTATGTCCTCGGCCCCGATGGTCGAGGGCCGGATCCGGGACTCGGCGAAGGCGAGGTCCTCGGGCACCGCCGCGTTGAGGTGATGGCACACCATCAGCATGTCGAGGTGTTCCTCGGCGGTGTTGACGGTGAACGGCCGTGTCGGGTTGGTCGAGCTGGGCAGCACGTGCGGCTCGGAGACGACGGACATGATGTCCGGCGCGTGCCCGCCGCCCGCGCCCTCGGTGTGGTACGCGTGGATGCCCCGGCCGGCGATGGCGGCCAGTGTGTCGCCCACGAAGCCGGCCTCGTTCAGAGTGTCCGTGTGGATCGCGACCTGGATGCCGGTCCGGTCGGCGACGGTCAGCGAGGCGTCGATGACGGCCGGGGTGGAGCCCCAGTCCTCGTGCAGCTTCAGGCCGAGCGCGCCACCGCGGATCTGGGACAGCATCGCCTCGTGGGAGACGGTGTTGCCCTTGCCCAGCAGACCGAAGTTGACGGGGTGCCCCTCCATCGCCTCCAGCATCCGGGCCAGATGCCAGGGGCCGGGCGTGACGGTGGTCGCCTTGGAGCCCTCGGCGGGGCCGGTGCCGCCGCCCACGAGCGTGGTGATGCCGGACGCGAGGGCCTCGTCGGCGATCTGGGGGCAGATGAAGTGGACGTGCGCGTCGATGGCGCCGGCGGTGAGGATCCGCCCGTTGCCCGCGATGATCTCGGTCTCGGGGCCGATGACGAGGTCCGGGTGCACCCCGTCCATCGTGTCGGGGTTGCCCGCCTTGCCGATGCCGGTGATACGGCCGTCGCGGATGCCGACGTCGGCCTTGACGATGCCCCAGTGGTCGATGATCACGACGCCGGTGACGACCGTGTCCGGTGTGCCCTCGGCGCGCGTGGCGCGGGACTGGCCCATGGACTCGCGGATCACCTTGCCGCCGCCGAACACGGCCTCGTCCCCGGCGAGTCCAGGTCCGCCGGAGCGGTCCTCCTCGATCTCGATGAGCAGATCGGTGTCGGCGAGCCGGATACGGTCACCGGTGGTAGGGCCGAACAGGTCGGCGTACGCGGCGCGGGAGATCTCAGGCATCGAGGGCACCTCCGGTCTCGCCGCGCAGTCCGGGCACCACACGGGCGCCGGCGAGCGGGACGAGCTCGACGTCGACGGGGATCCCGGGCTCGAAGCGCACGGCGGTGCCGGCGGCGATGTTCAGCCGCTTGCCTCGGGCGGTGTCCCGGTCGAAGTCCAGACCCGGGTTGGCCTCGGCGAAGTGGTAGTGGGAGCCGACCTGGACGGGCCGGTCGGCGGCGTTGAGGACGGTGAGCCGGGTGACCTCACGGCCCTGGTTGTAGGCAATCGGGCCGTCGGCGAACAGGATCTCTCCGGGAATCATCGAGCCCCCCTCACACGATCGGGTCGTGGACGGTGACGAGCTTGGTGCCGTCCGGGAAGGTCGCCTCGACCTGGACGTCGTGGATCATCTCGGGGATGCCCTCCATGACGTCGTCGCGGGTGAGCAGCTTGCGTCCGGAGGACATGAGCTCGGCGACCGTACGGCCGTCCCGGGCGCCCTCGAGGAGGTGCGACGTGATGAGGGCGACCGCCTCGGGGTGGTTGAGCTTCAGCCCGCGGGCCCGGCGCTTCTCGGCGACGTCGGCCGCCACATGGATGAGCAGTCGCTCTTGCTCGTGCGGGGTCAGTTGCACGTCCCACCTCACAGTCCTCGCTCCGGACCGTGCGGGTCCGGTTGCCGCGGCCACGGGGCAAAGTCCCTGATGGCGTGGATCGGCAGGCTAGTTGGACCGCGTTTCGGGCAAGTTAACCAAGCTGTGATCCATCGGTTACGGCACCGTCGTCCCGCATGCTCGTCAGCGCCCTCAGACCGTCCCGCAGGACCTCGACCGGGGCGGGCCCGAAGAGGGACTGCTGGGCGATGAAGCCGAGCACGGCGGCGATCATCGTGCGCGCCACATGGTCGGGCGCCACATCTGCCCGCATCATCCCGGCCTTCTGGTAGCCCTCGACGATCTGCCCCCAGGCCCCGCGCACCGAGAGGTAGCCCTCCCGGAGGATGGCCGCCAGGTCCTCGTTGCGCAGTGTCTCCGTCCACACCTGGATGACGAGCCGCGGAAACGCGGGCCGGCCGTCGACGACCAGGGACTCGCGGGCGGCGAGTGTCCTGCCGAGGACGGAGGCGACGAGTTCGTCCGGCGGCGGGGGCGGGCTCTGCCGTGCCGCCTCCTCGAAAGCGGCGTGGACCGATCCCAGCACCTCGGCGACGATCGCGCCGATCAGCTCCTCCTTGCCGCTGAAGTAGCGGTACACCGCACCCGCCGAGAGGTCGACCTCCTTCAGCACGTCCTGCATGGACGTCGCGTGGAAGCCGTTGCGGGCGAAGCAGATCGCGGCGCCGTCGAGGATCTGCCGGCGGCGGGCGTCGAGGTGTTCCTGGGATACACGGGCCATGGTCACAAAGTAAAACGAACATTCCTTCTTGACAAGGACCGGCATTCGCAGCACGGTGATGGAACAGCTAAAACGAACGATCCTTCTTTTTGGTTCACGCTCCAGGGAGACCCCATGTCCACCCCGTCCGCCACACCGCCCCGGCACGCCGCATCCCGGCGCCTGATCGCGGTCGTCGTGCTCGTCCCGGTCCTCGCCGCCCTCGCCCTGTGGGCGTTCGCCTGGCCCGCCGCCCGCACGGCCCCGCGCGACCTGCCGCTCGGCGTGGCCGGACCGGCCGCCGCGACGGCCCAGGTGGAGCGGCAACTCGGGCGGCACGAGGGCGCGTTCGACATCCATCGCTACGCCGACGAGGCCGCCGCCCGGGAGGCCGTCGAGGACCGGACCGTATACGGCGCCGTCGTGGTGACCCCCGAGGGCCCGGAGCTGCTGACCGCCTCGGCGGCGAGCCCGGTCGTCGCCCAGCTGCTCCAGCAGGCGGTGACCCAGCAGGCTGCCGCCGAGGGCACCCAGGTCAAGACCGTCGACGTGGTGCCCGCGCCCGAGAACGACCCGCGCGGCGCGGCCCTGAACGCGAGCGTCCTGCCGCTCGCCCTGGCCGGCATGGCGGCGGGCGCCGCGGTGACCCTGCTCGGGCTGCGCGGCATCCGGGCCGTGAGCGCCCTGGTCGGTGCCGCCGCGCTGATCGGCATGGTCGCGGCGACGATCGCGCACAGCTGGCTGGGTGTGCTCAGCGGCGACTGGTGGGCGGAGGCGGGGGTGCTGGCCCTGGCGACGCTGGCCGTGAGCGCCGGAGTGGCGGGCCTCGCCGCCCTTGTCGGCACGGCCGGTGTCGGGATCATGGCCGGCACGGTGATGCTGTTCGGCAACCCCTTCTCCGGTGCCGCCTCGGCGCCGCAGATGCTGCCCGAGCCGGCCGGTGTGATCGGTCAGTGGCTGCCGCCGGGCGCGGGCACGACGCTGTTGCGCTCGGTGTCCTTCTTCGACGGCGCGGCGGCGACCGGCCCGGCCCTGACGCTGACCTGGTGGGCCGCGCTGGGACTGGGTGCCGTGCTGCTGGGCACCGCACTCAAGACACGCAGGACGAGCACCGACCCCGCGCCGGAACGGGAGCTGGCCCCCGTCGGCTGACCCCGGCCGCACCGAACCGACCGTGCACCCCCGCTGTAGCGGACGGGGGTGCACGGTCTTGTCGTGTCCGAGGCGGTGCCGGCCGGTCCTAGGAGGGGTTCGGCCCGCGGTGCTCCGCGGCGATGCCGAAGCGCTGACGTTCGCGGGAAGCGGAAGCGACCTCGCGGACACGGGAGACCGCGCTGATCACCTGCTCCTCGGCAGGGGCATCGAGGGCGTCGAGTCGCTCCAGGTCAGCGGCGGAGACAAGGGCGACCAGGGGCTTTCCGTGCCGCGTCACGACGACGCGTTCACCGCCGTACACCACTCGGTTGATGAGGTCGGCGAGCTCAGCCCTGGCTTGCGTCACCGGAATCTCGTAGGCCATGCTCCCCACATTACGTCATGTACGTCCTGTACATTTTTTACAGGCACCCCGGCAAGGGAGCGTGAGCCATGACCCGACCGTCCGCCCGCCATGTACTGCCCGAGTTCACCGAACGCACGAGTTCAGGCCTCAGGACGCAGGATCCGTACTCGAAGCTGCTGGAGGAGCGGATCGTCTTTCTCGGCACACCGGTCGACGACACCTCGGCGAACGACGTGATGGCGCAGTTCATGTACCTGGAGCACAAGGACCCCGACCAGGACATCTCGCTATACATCAATTCGCCCGGCGGCTCGTTCAGCGCCATGTCGGCGATCTACGACACCATGCGGTTCGTCGCCTGCGACCTGGAGACGATCTGCCTGGGGCAGGCGGGCTCGGCCGCCGCCGTCCTGCTGGCCGCGGGCACGCCGGGCAAGCGGTTCGCGCTGCCGGGGGCACGGGTGGTGATCCATCAGCCCGCGCTTCCCGAGCCGGTCGAAGGCCAGGCCAGCGATCTGGCGATCCAGGCCGGGGAACTGACGCGCGTTCGGGCCCGGCTGGAGGAGATGCTCGCCGAGCACACCGGGCGCAGCCGCGCACAAGTGGCCGAGGACATCGAGCGGGACAAGATCCTGACCGCCGAAGAGGCCCTGGAGTACGGGCTGGTCGACCGCATCATCCCCAACCGCAGGTCCACGCTCGCGCCGCCCACGGGGCGGTGATCGACCGGTGCTGCCACCCGAGCTGCCTCCGCTGCCCGCGCTGACCCGCGCGGAGGGCGAGTTGATCGACCGTTACCTCGATGTGGTGGACCTGCTCGGCCGGATCAACCCGGCACAGGACGGCGACACCTACCGCGGACTGCGTGCCGCCCAGGCGCTCGTGAGCAAGGCGGCCGAGCTGCGGGACGCGCTGGCGCTGATGCACCGGCGCGGCGAGACGGAGCTGCACGCGCCCACGCTGGCGCGTGCGTTGCGCGTGCTGGACGGAGAGCGCCGCACGGCTCGCGTCACGGTTCCGCCGCGCTCCGACAGTTGACGACGCGTACAGCCGGATTCCGGACGCCCCGACCCACTGACGAGGCGTCCGGAGCGGGGCTGAAACGGACCAAATGGCGTACCCCCATTCGGTGTAGACGACTCTCCTTTTGCGCGGCCGTCAGGGTTGCGCAACGGGCACGACCCCAAGGCGGAATTAGTCGTTCCATCCCTGGTCCGGGACTCCTCGGGCCTCTGGACACCCGCGCGAACGGGTGAGTACCCACCCGAACGGGTGAGTGGTGAGTAACCCCACAAATCCTCGATTCCGTTGGGTATTTCGTTCATCCGTGCGTCAAGATCCCTGACTGACGACAAGCCCCCGCCACAGCGGCGGGGCGGTCCGGGCGGACGCCGAGTCCTGCCGCCGCCCGGATGACCGGTCGACAGGAGTGGATCGGCAGGAGTGGAGGACCCAAGCAAGACGGGTCGCCGGAGCGGACGTTCGTTCGAGCCGAGCAACCCTTGGGGTGAAGCCGCGACAAGCGGCCGGGCAACTTCGCCAGCCCGAATCCGACAGGTCATCCTTCACAGGCGGCTGACGAAGGGTTGCGCATGACTGCGCTCAATCGTGTCCCGTCGCTCATGGTCCGCGCCGGTACGGCGTCGGCCCTGACCATTGCCGCAGTGGGCGGCTCGATCGTGGCGCCCGGCTTCGCCTCCGAGGCGCAGGCCGCCACGCCGGCGTCGAAGGCACTCAAGGTCGCGGCCTCCAAGAAGGGCTCCCCGTACAGGTGGGGCGCCACCGGGCCGAACCGGTTCGACTGCTCGGGGCTCACGCTGTACTCGTACAAGAAGGCGGGCAAGAAACTGCCCCGTACGGCAGCCCAGCAGTACAACAAGACGCGCCACATCTCCGGCAAGAACCGCAAGGCCGGGGACCTGGTGTTCTTCCACTCGGGGTCGTACGTCTACCACGTCGGCATCTACGCCGGGAAGGGAAAGATCTGGCACTCCCCCAAAAGCGGGGACGTCGTGAAGCTCCAGAAGATCTGGACCAGGAGCGTCTGGTACGGCCGGGTCAAGTGACCTTCCCGGGGGCGGTGGCGGCGGCCTGACACGCCGTCACCGGTCCCGGGCCTCAGCGGGCCGACAGCGGCGCGGCGAGGAGCGCCACGCCGAAGGCGGTCAGTGCGATGCCGGTGACGAGCGTGACCGTCCGGGCGGCCCGCGGCCGGCGCAGCCACCTGCCGAGCCGGTCCACCAGCAGGGCGACGACCTGGAACCACACCAGCGCGATGGCCAGCACGATCAGGGCGAGCAACAGCGTCCTGGGCAGCGCCGGAGAGCCCGCGGGCACGAACTGCGGCAGCACGCTGAGAAAGGTCAGGGACGCCTTCGGGTTGAGGGCGTTGGTGACGAAGCCCTGCCGCAGGGGCCGCGCGGTGGAGTCCTCGCGCTCGTCCACCGCTTGGGTGTGCCGGTGGCGCAGTGTCTGGACGCCCAGGTACAACACATAGCCGCCGCCGACCACTTGGAGCGCGCGGAACAGCGCCGGTACGGCGGCCAGCACCGCGGCGACTCCCACCACCGCCAGCGTCACATGGATCAGCAGCCCGGCCCCGATCCCGAGCGCGCAGGCGATGCCGGCCCGGCGGGAGACGAGGGCGTTGCGTACGACCACGGTGAAGTCGGCCCCGGGCATGGCGACCAGGCCGGCGGAGACCCCGGTGAAGGCGATGAGCTGAGCGTCCATGGCGTCCAGCCTGCCGCGCGGAAGCCTTCAGCAGGTATTTCGAATATCCTGGGAAGCCCTAAAGCATTGGTTAAGACAGAGCGGGGCCCGCATGTACGACCCGACCCGGCTGGCCGCCCTGGTGGCGGTCGCGGAGGCCGGTTCGATCACCCGGGCGGCGGAGCGGCTCGGCTACACCACGCCGGCGCTCTCCCAGCAGCTGGCCAAGCTGGAGCGCGAGACGGGCTGCGCTCTCCTGGTACGGCACCACCGGGGCGCGCGGCTGACGGGTGCCGGCGAGCTGCTGGTGATCCGGGCCCGGCGTGTACTGGACGAGCTAGATCGGGCCCGGCACGAACTGGCCCGGCTGACCGGGCTGACGGGCGGCACCCTGCGGCTGGCGACCTTCCAGACCGCGGGCATCCATCTGCTGCCCCCTGCGCTCAGCGCCTTTCGCCGGGCGCATCCGGACGTGGAGCTGACGGTCGCCGACTACGAGCCCTCGGCCGGTGTCGCCGCGGTGGCGGCGGGCGAGGTCGACCTGGCGCTCACCCACGCCTACGAGCCCGGGGAACCGATGCCGCTGCCCGCGTCCGTGGGCATCGAGCCGATCCTGGTCGAGGAACTGGTCCTGGTGTCCGCTCCGGGCCATGTCCTCACCAGTGGGGCGGCACGGCTTCCGCTGGCCGAGCTCGCCGGGCAGCCGCTGATCAGCATGGCGCCGGACGCTCCCGCCCGGCGCGGCGTGGAGGCGGCGCTGGCGGGGGCGGGGGCCACGCAGTCGGTTCTGGTCCCGACGCCGGGGTATCTGCTGGTGTGCGCGCTGGCCAGTGCGGGACTCGGGGTCGCGGTGGTGCCGGAGATGGTGGCGCGCACGTCGGTCACTCCGGTCGGGGTGCGCGCGCTGGAAGGCGGGCGGTTGCGCCGTACGGTCTCGGTCGCCTTCCGGAGCGAGGAGGCGGCGCCTGCCGCGGACGCCTTCCGGGCCCTGCTGCGCGGCACGTTCGGCCGGTCCTCCGGGCAGCTGCCGCAGGCCTGAGGGGCTACGGTTCCTGCGGTCCCGCGGCGCCGACCGGTGCGGCGGGCACCGTCCAGGGAAGTTCGATGGAGACGGTCTTGCCGCCCTCGCGGGTCGGGCGCACTCTCAGTTTGCCGCCGCACTCCGCGGTCAGCCAGCGGATGATCACCATGCCGCGTCCGTTGTCCTGCTGCACGGCGGCCGGTAGTCGCTTGGGGAAGCGCGGATGGCTGTCGGTGACGCCGATGCGCAGGTGTTCGTCACGGTCGAGTACGAGGTCCACCGTGAAGGTGGGTGACTGTCCGAGGGTGTGCTGTACGGCGTTGGTGGTGAGTTCGGAGACGATCAGGCGGATGGTGTCGGCCACTTCCGTGTCCGGTGGCAGCCCCCACTCCGCGAGGGTGGTGAGCACATAGGCCCGGGCCGCGCGCACCGAGGCGGCATCGCTCGGCAGAGTGACGGATGCTTCCAGGTGATCTGCCATGGCGACGTCGTCCCTTTCCCACGGGACCGGAGTCCGACACGGAGCGGATGGTTCGAGTACGGTCCCGGACTGGTGCTTCGTCGCCAGACTGCCATTACCGCGCCCGTCACGGGTGGCGATCCACCAAGATGTGCATATATCTGTCGCTCGAAGCGGTGAACTCTGCGACGGCAGACCGTATTTGGGCGGCCCGGTTGGAGTAAGGAGTTGCCCATGCAGCACGGTCCCGCGGTGCGCCGCCGAAAACTGGGCGCAGAACTGCGTGCGTTGCGCACCGGGGCGGCGCTCACCAGTGGTGAGGCGGCCCGGCTGGTGGGCTGGCACCAGTCCAAGGTGAGCCGGATCGAGACCGGCGCCAGCGGGGTGAAACCGGCCGATGTGCGGTTACTGCTCGACGTCTACGACGTACAGGACGCCCAACTGCGCGAGTTGCTGTTGGTGTTGGCGGGGTCCGACGACGGGGACGGCCGGCATCACTGGTGGCACGAGTACCGCGGAGTGCTGCCGCCGACGTACCGGGACTTCATCAGCCTGGAGTCCCAGGCGAGCGCGATGCGCACGCTGGAGACGTCGGTGGTGCCGGGGCTGTTGCAGACGCCCGAGTACGCCCGTGCGGTGACCCGGGCCGCGGTCGGCGGGCTCGGCCCGGACACCGACGACCGCCTCGACGCACTGGTCGCGGTGCGGCTGGCCAGGCAGGACGTGCTGCGCGCGGATCCTCCGCTGAGGCTGAGCGCGGTGCTCGACGAGGCGGTGCTGCGCCGGGAGATCGGCGGGCCCGAGGTGATGGCGCGGCAGCTGAGCCGGCTGGTGGAGGCGGCGCGGCTGCCCCAAGTCAGGCTCCAGGTCCTGCCGTTCAAGGCAGGTGAGCATATTGGCATCACCGGACCTTTCGTTATCTTCTCATTTTCGAGCACTTCTGATCTGGATGTGGTTGTTCTCGACCACTTGACGAGTAGCCTCTATCTCGAACGGAAAGAAGACCTCCAGGCCTACACGGAGGCCTTCAACGCCCTTCGGATCCACGCCCTTTCGCCCGAGGAATCGATGGATTACATCGCCGCGCTAGGTGGCGGCGCGTAAGGAGGCACCATGACCGCATTGCCTCGGAACATGCCCTCAAGTGCAGAACTGCCCGGTGTGCGATGGCTGCGCAGCAGCTACAGCACGGGCGCGAACAACTGCGTCGAGACGGCGCGGCCGCGCTTCGGTCCCTGGACCGGACTGCTCGCCGTGCGCGACTCCAAGGACCCTGCGGGACCCGCGCTGCTCTTCTCCCCCGAGAGCTGGGCGGGCTTCACGACCGCTTTCCAACCCTGACGGTCCCGATCACCCCTGATCGATTCTGATCGGTTTCGCCGGACGCGAGAGCAGGGCCGTGTCACGCCGACTCATGGTCGTGTCTCGCCGATCACTCGTACAGCGCGTTCGATCTGCTCCTCGGAGAGGTCCGCGCGGGCGGTCAGCCTCAGCCGTGAGATGCCGTCGGGGACGGAAGGAGGACGGAAACAGCCCACGGCGAGGCCTGCCGCCCGGCAGTCGGCCGCCCACTGCACGGCCCCCTCCGGGGAGGGCGCGCGCACGGAGACGACCGCCGCGTCCGGACGTACCGCTTCCAGACCCTCGGCGGTCAGACGTGCGTGGAGTTCGCGTGCCACCTCACGCGCCCGCGCCGCCCGCTCCGGCTCGCGGCGCAGCAGACCCAGCGCCGCCAAGGCCGCGCCCGCCGCCGCCGGGGCGAGTCCCGTGTCGAAGATGAAGGTCCGGGCCGAATTGACCAGGTGCTCGATCACCCGGGCGGGGCCGAGGACGGCGCCGCCCTGGCTGCCGAGCGACTTGGACAGCGTGACCGTCACGACGACGTCGTCGGCGCCCGCGAGCCCGGCCGCGTGCGGGGCGCCGCGGCCGCCGTCGCCGAGCACGCCGAGGCCGTGGGCGTCGTCGACGACCAGCCCCGCGCCGCGCTCCCGGCACGCCTCGGCGTACTCGGCCAGCGGGGCCGCGTCGCCGTCGACGGAGAAGACCGTGTCGGACACGACGACCGCCGTGCCCGCGTGCGTGTGCAGCGCCTTGCGCACCGACTCCGGATCGGAGTGCGGGACGACCTGGGTGGTGCCCCGGGCCAGTCGGCAGCCGTCGATCAGCGACGCATGGTTTCCGGCGTCGGAGACGATCAGCGACCCGTGCGGCGCCAGCGCGGTGACCGCGGCGAGGTTGGCCGCGTAGCCGGACGAGAAGACCAGGGCCGCCTCGAAGCCGCAGAAGTCGGCGAGCTCGCGTTCCAGCGCGGTGTGGAGCTCGGTGGTGCCGGTGACCAGGCGGGAGCCGGTCGCGCCGCCGCCCCACGCCCGCGCGGCCCGCGCGGCACCATCGGTGACCTCGGGGTGGCGGGCCAGGCCCAGGTAGTCGTTGCTCGCGAGGTCGAGAAGCGGCGATTCGGCGGGGCGGGGGCGCAGGGTCCGTACGAGTCCGGCGCGGCGGCGCAGCTCCGCCTGCTCGTCGATCCAGCCGAACGCCATGACTCCTCCGGGCTTTTGTAGGCAGTGGACAGACACTAGCCGCAGCGGCGGACCCCCACGGTGTGGCAATACCCACACATCCAATGGACAGGGTTGTGCGAACTCTCCTTGGCTCCGAGCCCCTCCGTACGTCAGGATCAGCTTCCATGGACCTGCTGAACACGCTGGTGGACAAGGGGCTTCGGCGCGAGCTGCCGACCCGCGAGGAAGCCTTGGCCGTCCTCGCCACTTCCGACGACGACCTGCTCGATGTGGTGGCCGCGGCCGGGAAGGTGCGCCGGCAGTGGTTCGGCCGACGGGTGAAACTCAACTATCTCGTCAACCTCAAGTCGGGCCTGTGTCCGGAGGACTGCAACTACTGTTCCCAGCGGCTCGGCTCGACCACCGGCATCCTCAAATACACCTGGCTCAAGCCGGACGAGGCCTCCCAGGCCGCGGCCGCCGGTTTGGCGGGAGGCGCCAAGCGGGTCTGCCTGGTGGCGTCCGGGCGCGGCCCGACCGACCGTGACGTGGACCGGGTCTCCAAGACCATCAAGGCGATCAAGGACGAGAACGAGGGCGTCGAGGTGTGCGCCTGCCTCGGCCTCCTCTCCGACGGCCAGGCCGAGCGGCTGCGCGAGGCGGGCGCGGACGCCTACAACCACAACCTCAACACCTCCGAGAGCACCTACGCGGACATCACGACCACGCACACCTACGCCGACCGCGTCGACACCGTGAACAAGGCGCACGCGGCGGGCCTCTCGGCCTGCTCGGGTCTGATCGCGGGCATGGGCGAGAGCGACGAGGACCTGGTCGACGTCGTCTACTCGCTGCGCGAGCTCGACCCGGACTCGGTTCCGGTCAACTTCCTGATCCCGGTCGAGGGCACCCCGCTCGCCAAGGAGTGGAACCTCACCCCGCAGCGGTGCCTGCGCATCCTGGCGATGGTGCGGTTCGTCTGCCCCGACGTCGAGGTCCGGATCGCCGGTGGCCGCGAGGTCCATCTGCGCACGATGCAGCCCCTCGCCCTGAACCTGGCCAACTCGATCTTCCTCGGCGACTACCTGACCACCGAGGGCCAGGCGGGCAAGGCCGACCTGGAGATGATCGCGGACGCCGGGTTCGAGGTGGAGGGCACCGACCAGGTGACGCTGCCGGAGCACCGGGCGACGGCCGGGGGCGGGTGCGGGTCGCACGAGAGCGCGGGTTGCGGATCGCACGAAGGTGCGGGGTGCGGATCGCACGAGAGCGCCGGGTGCGGGTCGCACGAGGGTGGCGGTGTGTGCGGTACGGCCGACCCCGCCGCGCCGGCCGGCGAGCCGCGCACCGACCTGGTCGCCGTACGCCGCCGGGGCGCCGGAACGGACCTCGCGCCCAATGCCTGACCTGAGCGTGCCCGAGCTGCTGGAGCTCGACCGGCGGCACGTGTGGCATCCGTACGGGCCCATGCCGGGCCTGGCGGAGCCGCTCGTGGTGGAGTCGGCGAGCGGGGTACGGCTGCGGCTCGCGGACGGGTCCGGCGAGCTGGTCGACGGTATGTCGTCCTGGTGGTCGGCCATCCACGGCTACAACCACCCGGTGCTCAACGAGGCAGCGCGCGAGCAGCTGGCGCGGATGAGCCATGTGATGTTCGGCGGGCTCACGCACGAACCCGCCGTACGGCTGGCGAAGCTCCTTGTCGACTTGTCGCCCGACGGTCTGGAGCATGTGTTCCTCGCCGACTCCGGGTCGGTGTCGGTCGAGGTCGCGGTCAAGATGTGCCTCCAGCACTGGCGTTCGCTGGGCCGCCCCGAGAAGCAGCGGCTGCTGACCTGGCGCGGCGGCTACCACGGCGACACCTGGCAGCCGATGTCGGTGTGCGATCCCGAGGGCGGGATGCACGGGCTGTGGACCGGGGTGCTCCAGCGCCAGGTGTTCGCGGACCCGCCGCCGGCCGAGTACGAGGAGTCGTACGCCGAGGGGCTGCGGTCCCTGATCGAGCGGCACGCGCACGAACTGGCGGCGGTGATCGTCGAGCCGGTGGTGCAGGGCGCGGGCGGGATGCGGTTCCACTCCCCCGCGTATCTGAGGGTGCTGCGCGAGGCCTGCGACGCGCACGACGTGCTGCTGGTGTTCGACGAGATCGCGACCGGGTTCGGACGCACGGGCGCGCTGTTCGCCGCGGAGCACGCCGCGGTGACGCCGGATGTGATGTGCGTGGGCAAGGCGCTGACCGGCGGCTATCTGACGATGGCCGCGACCTTGTGCACCGCTCGGGTGGCCGACGGCATCTCGCAGGGCGAGGTGCCGGTGCTCGCCCACGGCCCGACCTTCATGGGCAACCCGCTGGCGGCCGCCGTCGCCTGCGCCTCGATCGAGCTGCTGCTGGGTCAGGACTGGTTGGCCGAGGTCAAGCGGATCGAGGCAGGGTTGCGGGACGGGCTTGCCCCGGCGTCGGACCTTCCAGGCGTGCGCGACGTACGGGTCCTCGGCGCGATCGGGGTGGTCCAGCTGGACCACCCCGTGGACATGCGGGCGGCGACCGCGGCCGCCGTACGCGAGGGCGTGTGGCTGCGGCCGTTCCGCGACCTCATCTACACGATGCCGCCGTACATCACGGGCGACGCGGACGTGGCACGGATCGCCCGCGCGGTGTGCGCGGCGGCGCGGGAGGGCTGAGATGCCGGTACTGGTGATCACGGGCACGGGCACGGAGGTCGGCAAGACGGTCACGACCGCCGCGGTCGCCGCGACGGCGGTGGCGGCGGGCCGGTCGGTGGCCGTGCTGAAGGCCGCGCAGACGGGCGTACGGCCGGACGAGAGCGGGGACGCGCAGGAGGTCGCGCGGCTCGCGGGCGCGGTGACGACGGCCGAACTCGCCCGCTATCCCGACCCGTTGGCCCCGGCGACGGCGGCGCGGCGGGCCGGTCTGGCGCCGGTCCGTCCGCACGAGATCGCCGACGCCGCCGCCAAGCTGGCCACCGAGCACGACCTGGTGCTCGTGGAGGGGGCGGGCGGTCTGCTCGTCCGTTTCGACGAGACGGGCGGCACGCTGGCGGACGCGGCCGAGCTGATGGCGGCGCCCGTTCTGGTGGTGGCGACGGCGGGTCTCGGCACGCTGAACACGACGGAGCTGACGGCGCGTGAACTGCGCGGTCGGCGGCTGGACCTGCTGGGCGTGGTGATCGGCAGCTGGCCCGAGGCACCGGATCTGGCGTCGCGCTGCAATGTGGCGGACCTGCCGGAGGTCGCCGGGGCACCGCTGCTCGGTGCGGTTCCGGCGGGGGCCGGGGCGCTGGCGCCGGCCGGCTTCCGTGCCGCGGCGCCGGGTTGGCTTGCGCCGAGGCTGTTCGGGGCGTGGGACGCGGAGGGGTTCCGGGGGCGGGTGGCGCCCTGATCAGGGCGTGGGACGGGACCAGGCAGGGCTGCACGAGGTCTATCCGGCCGCGCCCCCGTCGCCTTCGGCGAGGAGCCGCACCAGTTCGATGCGGGAGCGGATCCCCAGGCGGGTGAAGACGCCTCGCAGGTGGTGGTCGATGGTGCGCGGGCTGAGGGCCAGGCGGACGGCGATCTCACGGTTGGTGGCACCGTCGGCGGCCATGCGGGCGACCAGGAGCTGCTGGGCCGTGAGGCGGCTCGTGGGGTGCTCCGCCGCGTCGGGGGCCGGTGAGGCGGGTGCACCGAGAGCGCGCAGCTCGGTGCGGGCCTGGGCCGCGCAGTGCGGGGCGCCGAACGAGTCGAAGGCCTCCAGGGCGCTGTGCAGACGGTCGCGTGCCTCCGTACGGCGGCGCAGTCGGCGCAGGGCGCTGCCGAACAGCAGCTCCGTGCGGGCGCGTTCGAAGTCGCGGGTGCCGTGGGAGTGCAGGTCGAGAGCGGTGCGGTAGTGCTCCACGGCCTCCGCGCCGGGGGCGAGCAGGGCACGGCAGCGGGCGCTGAGGGCCAGGTCGTCGGGGCTGCGCACGGCAGCCGCCCAGCGGTCGTAGTCGGCGTGCGCCACGCGGGCGACCCTGGTGTCACCGGTGCGGACGGCGGCCTCCACGTAGTGCGGGGTGGCCAGATGGCGAATGGCCCGGTGGCCGTGGCCGGGGCCGAATCCGGCGAGCGCGCGCAGCCGGGCCGCCGCGTCGGCGAAACGGCCGCAGACCAGGTCGAGGAAGGCGAGCGCCCACTGGGCGAGGGCGGCGGGCAGACCCAGGCCGTGGGCCAGGGCGTACGACCGTGCGGTCGCGGCGCGTTCGCGGCAGACATCGGCGTCCGCCGTGAGCGCCGCGAACATGGCGAGGGCTGCTTGCAGATGGCAGGCGCCGTTGTCCTGGCCCGTGGCATGGGCCTGCCACAGCGCGTCCATCGCGGCCGCCTCCCCGGCCCGGGGACGTCCTGTCCAGAAGTCGGCGTACGCGCGGAACTCCATCGCCTGCGGCACGCTCACCGGGGTGCCCCGCGCCCGTGCGGATGCCGCCGCGCGGACGGTGGCCGTGGCCGCGAGGGTGTGATCGCCGAGGAGCAGGGCGGCGATGGCGGCGTGGATCAGGACGGTGGGATCGCCGCCGGGACCGCATCGCCCGGCGGCCGCCTTCAGCAGTTCGCGCGCGTCCTCGTACCGTCCGTCGAAGGCGGCCACGAGCCCGCTCAAGGTGCCGGGCTGAGCCACTCCCAGCCGGTCGGCGACCCGAGCGGCTTCACGCAGGCGGCGGACGTCTCCCGTGTAGACGGCGGCTTCGGTGGCGCGGGCGAGGAGGTGGGTGGCCACGTCGGAGGTGACGGACGCAGACCATGACGGGCGCGAGGCTCGCGTATCCGTATCCGTATCCACGTCTGTGTCAGTGTTCGCGCCCTCGGCACGGGCACCCGCACCGGCCGCCACTGTCCGCACCGTCGCCGTCACCAACGCGTCGAACGCCTCCGTGGCGTTCCCGGCCCGCAGGGCCAGCACCCCGCTCAACGCGTCGTCGGCCACATCCTCCGCCAGCCTCCGCGCCCGATCCCCCTCACCCGACCGCCAGGCGTACGCAGCGGCACGGATCACCAGGCGCGCCCGCCCGGACGGGTCGGGGCACAGCAGGGCGGCCCGTTCCGCCAGAGCCCGTGCCACCGACAGCCGTCCCGCGCCGGCCGCCTTCCCCGCGGCGGCGCCGAGTTCCGCGGCCAGCCGCCCGCTGGGGCCGACCGCCCCCGCGCCCCGGTGCCAGGAGCGCCACGGCGTCTCGCCCTTGCCGCTCAGCACCCGGGCCAGCAGACGGTGGACGTCGCGGCGGTCGGCCGGTGATCCGGTCTCATAGGCGGCGATCCGCGTCCACGCGTCGCGGAACACGACCCCGCCCGCCCCGGCATGCGCGACCCCGGCCGCCTCTGCTGCGTCCAGGGACCGGGTGTCGAGACGGGCGGCCATGACGGCGCGCAGGAAGGCGCCGGTGGGGACCGGGTACTGGTCGGCCGCGGCAAGGAGCAGAAGCAGGCGGGTGTCGTCCGGCAACGCCCGTATCTCCGCCCGGCGTTCGCGCAGCAGGGCCGGGGCCAGCTCGGCCGGCTGGATGGGGAGGGGGTCGGCGCCCGACGCCTGGCGGTCGGTGAGGTGCGGGACCAGGTCGGCGGCGGCGCGCGGATCGCCGTACACGGCACGCAGCACCCGTACGCGGACGCCTTCGGGAAGGGTGGAGGCCAGCTGGGACCACGCGTCCTGGGGCGGCGGTGGCGAAGTGCGGTCAAGAGGTGGGGGGTTCACCGGAGTCACCACACAAATGACGTTACTGGCGGGTTATTTGAATCGTAAAGACCGGCGATTTCACCGATGCGGCGCGCGTAGACCCGGCTCGACACTCCTGACAACCCCACACGTTTCAGGAGGCATCATGCAGCGCCCCTCGCGTCGCATCGCCACGGCCGTCTCGGCGGTGGCGACCTCGCTCCTTCTGTCACTGTCCCTCTCCCCCACACCCGCGCACGCCGCGAGCCACGACCCCGTCGTCTTCGTGCACGGCCTCAGCAGCTCGGCGAGCAGCTGGGACGACTGGATCGGCTACTTCGAGGCCGACGGCTACAGCTCCGCGGAACTGGACGCCTGGTCGTACGACTGGACCCGGTCGAACGCCACGACCGCCCAGCAGCTCGCGACCGAGATCAGAAACGTGCTCGCCCGGACCGGCGCATCCAAGGTCGACTTGGTCGTCCACTCCATGGGCGCGCTCAACTCCCGCTACTACCTCAAGAACCTCGGCGGGACCGCGTACGTGGACGACTTCGTCTCGACGGCCGGCGTCAATCACGGCACCTCCACCGCCTCGTGGTGCGCGTGGCTGTACACCTCCTACGCGGAGATGAACACGGGCAGCTCGTTCCTGTCCACCCTGAACTCCGGCGACGAGACCCCGGGCAGCGTGTCGTACGCCAGCTACTGGTCGAACTGCGACGACGCGCTCACGCCCGACACCACGGCCATCCTGAGCGGCGCGACGAACGTCGAGGTCGGCTGTGTCTCGCACACCGACATGAACAACGATCACGGCGTGTACCAGCAGGTCCGGGACTTCATCGGCTGATCCGGGCCGGAAAACGACCGGCACAGCGACAGCGGGGGTGCTTCGGCGCCCCGAGGGGGACAATCAGGGTGAGTCCTGTCCTGCCCGGGAGGTCCCCATGGCCCTGCGGTCCGCCGACTCCGGCAAGGTGTCACGGGATGCCGTGCACCACCCGCTGTTCGCCCGTTTCTACGCACGGATCAGCGTCAACGCCGAGACCAAGATGGGCATGGCCGGCGTCCGTGACCGGCTGCTGGCCGGGCTGTCCGGCCGGGTGATCGAGATCGGCGCCGGCAACGGCCTGAACTTCGCCCACTATCCGAGCGCGGTCTCGGAGATCGTCGCCATCGAACCGGAGCGCCTGCTGCGGCAGTTGGCGGTGGAGTCCGCGCGGCGCGCCGAGGTGCCCGTGGACGTGGTGCCGGGTGCGGCGGAGGCGCTGCCGGTCAAGAGCGAGGCCTTCGACGCGGTGGTGCTGTCGCTGGTGATGTGCAGCGTGCGGGACGTGCCCCGGGCGCTCGCCGAGGTACGGCGGGTGCTGCGGCCCGGCGGGGTCGTGCGGTTCTTCGAGCACGGCCGGGGCGGCGGGCAGGCCATGCTCCTCACTCAGCGCGCGCTGGACCGCACGGTGTGGCCGCTGGTGAGCGGCGGCTGCCATGTCTCCCGGGACCCGCTCGGGTCGCTGCGCGCGGCGGGCTTCGAGCTCGGCCCCGTCCGGCGGGTGATGATGCCGGAGAACGGTCCGGTGCTGCCCTCGTCGTACTGCGTGCTGGGTACGGCGTGGCGGCCACCGGTCAGCGAGCGGCCACCGGCACCGGCCGGCGAGTAGTCACGGCGCCGGCCGGCGAGTGGTCACCGGCACCGGCCCGCGCTCACAGGCTCCACTGCCGCAGTTCCCGCGCGATGTCGGACACCGTGGCCTCGCCGCTCTTGACCAGCCGGGCCAGGTCACGCACCTGCTCGGGCGAGGTGACGACCTTCAGGCCACTGGCGACGAGGTAGGCGTAGGCGACCGCGGAGGCGAACAGGGCGTTGGAGCGCTCCAACGCGGGGACGTGGACGAGCAGTTGGAGCAGGGCGGCGGCTCGGGCCTGCGGGCTGTCGTAGACGGGGACGTCGAATATCTCGGCTTCGTGGCGTGCGACGGCGGCGACGAGGGCTCCCCAGTCGGTGACCTGGGGGTCCCCCGGCGTCCTCTTCTCGGCGAGCATCAGCAGCCAGGCGAGGTCGATGTTCAGATAGCTCAACGGATCAGTGGCGACCTTCGCGCGTGCCCTCACGGTCGGCGCCGAACTCCTCGACGAACACCGACTCGTACTGCTTCATGAAATCGGCCGCGGCCTCCACGAACGTATGGCCGACCTCGCCGGTGTCCTGTTGGACCAGTTCCTCGATGTAGCGGTTGACGCTCATGCCTCGGGCCAGGGCGCGCTCACGGGCGGCTCGGGCCGTGCCCTCGTCCACTCTCACGTTCAGCTGGGTCTTCGCCATACCTCAAAGCTAGCGCGGGAGTGCTAGCACCGGCAAGGGTGCCGCCCCAGGCGCCGAGGATGCCCCTTACATCGATATCGGGGGCCCGACCTGGGATGGAGACCGACCGGGACCTTGGGGGGATACAGCTGTGCGGTGGATCACATTACTCTCGGCGGGGACGAGAGTCGTCACGTCCGTGAGGAGGCGGTCTTGTCCGCAGCAGCTGCCCAGTACGTCCCGGGACCGGCCTCGGGGGACGGGATCGCGGCCCGCGCCAGAGGGCTGACCAAGGCCTACGGCTCGGGAGAGACGACGGTGCTGGCCCTCGACTCGGTGGACGTGGACATCGCGCGCGGCCGCTTCACGGCGGTCATGGGACCGTCGGGCTCGGGGAAGTCCACCCTGATGCACTGCCTGGCCGGCCTCGACAACGTCTCGGCGGGACAGGTGTGGCTGGGCGACACCGAGATCACCGGCCTGAAGGACCGCGAGCTGACCCGGCTGCGGCGGGACCGGATCGGCTTCATGTTCCAGTCGTTCAACCTCATCCCGACCCTGAACGCGGCCGAGAACATCACCCTGCCCATGGACATCGCCGGCAAGAAGCCCGACGAGAAGTGGCTGGACCAGGTCATCGACACGCTGGGGCTGCGGGACCGGCTCAAGCACCGGCCGTCGCAGCTGTCCGGCGGCCAGCAGCAGCGCGTCGCCTGCGCCCGTGCGCTGGCCTCCCGGCCGGAGCTGATCTTCGCGGACGAACCGACCGGCAACCTCGACTCCCGGGCGGGCCTGGAGGTGCTCGGCTTCCTGCGCGAGGCCGTCGACCAGCTGGGGCAGACCGTGGTCATGGTCACCCACGACCCGGGCGCGGCCGCCCACTCCGACCTGGTGCTCTTCCTGGGCGACGGGCGGATCGTGGACGAGATGGAACGGCCGACCGCTGAGGCCGTGCTGGAACGGCTGCGCCTCTTTGCCGGGGGCGGCCCGGTCGGGTCGTCCGAGGAGAGCTGACCGACGTGCTGAAGGCGACGCTGCGCAGCTTTCTCGCCCACAAGGGGCGGCTGCTGCTGTCCGCCCTGGCGGTGATCCTCTCCGTGGCGTTCGTCGCGGGCAGCCTGATCTTCTCGGACACCGTCAGCCGCACCTTCGACCGGCTCTTCGCGTCGACGGCCGCCGACGTCACCGTCACCCCCAAGGAGACCCTCGACGAGACGATCCCGTCGGGACAGACCCTGACCCTGCCGGCCTCGCTCGCCGACCGGCTGGCCCGGGTCGACGGCGTCGCGGCGGCCCGCGCGGACGTGGACGTGGAGGGCATCACGGTCGTCGGCAAGGACCGCGAGTCGGTGGGCCCGACCACGGGTGCCCCCACGATCGGCACCGCCTGGAACCCGACCGAGCGCAGCCCCGTGGAGCTCACCTCCGGCCACGCCCCGGAAGGCGGCGGCCAGGCCATGATCGACGCGGACACCGCCGACGACAAGGACGTCCGGATCGGCGACCGCCTCACCGTGATCGGCCAGGAGGGTTCCTTCCGGGTCGAGGTCGTCGGCATCGTCACCTTCACCACCACCAACCCCGGCGCCGCACTGGTCTTCTTCGACACCCCGACCGCACAGACGAAGCTGCTCGGCCAGCCGAAGGGCGCCACCAGCATCTCCCTGGACGCGGCCGAGGGCGTGAGCGACCCGGTGCTCAAGCAGCGCGTGGCCGACGCGCTCGGCGGCGACAGCGACACCTACGAGCTGCGCACCGCGGACGAGCAGGCCGAGTCGGACGTCGAACAGCTGGGCGGATTCCTCGACATCATCAAGTACGTGATGCTCGGCTTCGCCGGGGTCGCGGTCCTCGTCGGTGTGTTCCTGATCGTCAACACCTTCTCGATGCTGATCGCCCAGCGCACCCGCGAGCTGGGCCTGCTGCGGGCGCTCGGCGCGGACCGGCGCCAGGTGCGGCGCTCGGTGCTCACCGAGGCGCTGCTGCTCGGCCTGGTCGGCTCGACGGCGGGCCTCGCGGCCGGGATCGGGCTGGCCGTCGGACTCATCGAGCTGATGGGTCTGCTGGGCATGAACATCAGGACGGACGAGATGGTCGTCGGCTGGGGCACGCCGGTGACCGCTTACGTCGTCGGTCTGGGCGTCACCTTCGTCGCGGCGTACCTCCCGGCCAGGCGGGCGGCGGGCGTCTCACCGATGGCGGCCCTCGCGGACGCCGAGATCGCCGAGATCGGGCGGCCGCTGCGGATGCGCGCCGTGGTGGGCTCGGTGGTCGGGGCGGCCGGTGCGGCGGCGCTCGTGGGCTGTGCGGTGGCGTCGAAGACCTCCTCGGCGGCGTCCCTGCTGGGCCTCGGCGTACTGCTGACCCTCATCGCGACCGTGATCGCGGGACCGCTGCTGGTACGCCCGGTGATCCGGGTGCTCGGCGGGGCCTTCCCGGCGCTGTTCGGCTCGATCGGCCGGATGAGCCAGCGCAACGCCCTGCGCAATCCGCGCCGCACCGGAGCCACCGCGGCCGCGCTGATGGTGGGCCTCGCGCTGGTCGGCGGGATGTCGGTGGCCAGCGCCTCGATGACCAAGTCCTTCGACCAGCAGATCGACAAGACGCTGGGCGCCGACTTCGTGGTGCAGAACGGCAACTTCGTCCCCTTCCCACGAGAGATCACCGAACGGATCCGCGACACCGAGGGCGCGGGGCTCGTCGTACGCTCGCAGTTCACGACGATCGCGGTACGGCTCCCGGACGGCGACCGTGTGAAGACGACCGCGGCGGGCTACGAGCCCGAGCTCGACCAGGTCGCCAACATCACCTACGCCCAGGGCGACAGCAGGGCCGCGCTGGCGGACGGCCGCCTCGCCATGGACAAGGACTTCGCCGAGGACCACGGCGTACGCGTCGGCAGCACCGTCCCCGTCGAGTTCCAGGGCGGCCGGCGGGCCGAGCTGACGGTGGGCGCACTCACCGACCAGGAGTCCGCCGACGGATTCGGCGCCCAGGGCGGCATCTACTTCGGCCTCGCCACCCTGGAGAAGTACGCGCCGGGCGGGCAGGACGCGGCCGTGTACGTCAATGCCGCCTCCGGCACGAGCGCGGACGACCTGCGGGCCGGGCTGGAGAAGACGCTCGACCCGTATCCGCAGGTACAGGTCCGCGACATCGCCGACTACAAGGACCTGGTGCACGACCAGATCGCCGTACTGCTCTACCTCGTGTACGCGCTGCTCGGGCTCGCGATCATCATCGCGGTGCTCGGCGTGGTCAACACCCTCGCGCTGTCGGTAGTGGAGCGTACGCGGGAGATCGGGCTGCTGCGGGCCATCGGGCTGGCGCGGCGGCAGCTGCGCCGGATGATCCGGCTGGAGTCGGTGGTGATCGCCGTGTTCGGTGCCGTCCTGGGCCTGGCGCTGGGGCTGGTGTGGGGTGTGTGCACCCAGCAGGTGCTCGCGCTGCAGGGCATGACGGCGCTGGCGATTCCCTGGGGCACGATCGTGGCGGTGGTGATCGGCTCTGCGGTCGTGGGTGTCGTGGCGGCGCTGCTGCCGGCGTTGCGTGCATCGCGCATGAATGTGCTGGCGGCCATCGCGCACGAGTGATGGAATCGCGGCAGGCACTCAAGTCCCGTGCAGGCGAGGAGAGTTCATGTCGCACCCGGTGAGCCCGTGTCCGTTCCGCTTCGGCGTCAATCTGCTGACCTCCGCCCCGGCCGACGACTGGCGGGCCAAGTGCCTCCGGGCCGAGGAGCTCGGCTACGACGTCATCCTGGTCCCCGACCACCTGGGCATGCCCGCTCCGTTCCCGGCCCTGGTCGCGGCGGCCGAGGCGACCGAGCGGCCCCGCCTGGGCACGTTCGTGCTCAACGCGGGCCTGTGGAACCCGGCGCTGCTCGCCCGGGAGGTGGCGACCACCGACGCGCTGACGGGCGGACGCCTCGAACTCGGGCTGGGCGCGGGCTACGTACAGGCGGAGCACGACTCGGCGGGGCTGCCCTTCGGCACTCCCGGCGAGCGCGTGGACCATCTGCGGCACACGGTCGAGGAGCTCGGGCGGCTGCTGGGGTCCGAGTCGTATCAGCCGCAGCCGGTGCAGAAGCCGCGGGTGCCGCTGCTGGTCGGCGGCAACGGCGACCGGGTCCTGCGCCTGACCGCCGAGCACGCCGACATCGCGGCGTTCGGGGGCGCCTACCCGGACCCGGAGAGCTCGACCGGGCGGCTGATCCCCGTCACGGCCGAGCGGCTCGACGAGCGGGTGGCCCGGTACCGCGAGTTCGCGGCGGGCCGCGCCGAACCGGCGGAGCTCAATCTGCTCCTCCAGATGGTGACCGTGACGGACGACCGCGAGGCCGTGGTCCAGCCCCTCCTCGACCGCGTGCCGGAGCTGACCCGGGAGCAGGCGCTGGCCCTGCCCATCCTCCTGATCGGCACCCTGGAGCAGATCACGGCGCAGGTGCTGGCCCAGCGCGAGCGGTACGGGTTCTCGTATCTGACCGTCCTGGAGCCGTACATGGAGGCGTTCGCGCCGGTGATCGAGGAGTTGCGCGGCAAGTAGCCGTCCGGATGGCGGAATTCGGCGTCCCGTTCCGCCGTCCGTGATGGGATCACGGCATGACTGATCTGCGGATACGGGCCGCGACGGCCGACGACCTCGACGCCGTCCTGGCCTTCTGGAAGACGGCCGCCGAAGGCACCAGCATCAGCGACGACCGGGACGGCGTGGAGCGGCTGGTCGCCCGTGACCCCGAGGCGCTGATCCTGGCCGAGCTGGACGGCGAGCTGGTGGGCACGGTGATCGCGGGCTTCGACGGCTGGCGGTGTCATCTGTACCGGCTGGCCGTGCACCCGCAGCGCCGCCGCCTGGGCATCGGCTCGGCGCTCCTGGTCGCCGCCGAGGAGAGGTTCGTCACGCTCGGCGGGCGCCGGGGCGACGCGATGGTGCTCCGGCGCAACGAGACCGCGCATCATGCCTGGCGCGCGGCCGGGTACACGCCCGAGGAACACTGGCGGCGATGGGTGAAGCCCCTCACGGACTGAACCGACCGAACCGCTTTGCCGATCCTTTACGATTGGGGGACCACTTCGGTCCTCCAGTGAAAGGTGTGAGCGTCCGCCCATGGGCGAGCCTCCCAGTACCAGACATCGCGCGAACCTCCCCACCCTGTCCGACCATGGGACGGAGGTGACCCGATGACCGAAGTGATCCTCCTGCTGGTGGCGATCCTGCTGTCGCTCGCCTGCGGTGCCTTCGTCGCGGCCGAGTTCTCGCTGACCACGGTCGAGCGCAGCGAGCTGGAGCGGGCCGTGGAGCGCGGCGAGCGGGGTGCCTCCGGCGCCCTCAAGGCCGTACGGAGTCTGACGTTCCAGCTCTCCGGCGCTCAGCTCGGCATCACTGTCACCAACCTGGTCGTCGGCATGCTCGCCGAGCCCTCCATCGCCACGCTCCTCGCGGGCCCGCTGGAGTCGATCGGCGTCTCCCGCTCGACGGCGAGCTCGATCGCGCTGGTGATCGGCACCGCGCTGTCGACCTTCGTGCTGATGGTCGTCGGCGAGCTGGTTCCCAAGAACTGGGCGATCTCCTCGCCCCTGGCCGTGGCCAAGCGGGTCGGGAACGCGCAACGCTGGTTCAGCGCGGTCTTCCGCCCCTTCATCACCCATCTCAACAACACGGCGAACCGCATCGTGCGCCGCTTCGGTGTGGAGCCGACCGAGGAGCTCGCCGCCGCGCGCGGCCCCCAGGAGCTGGCCGCCCTCGCCCGGCACTCCGCCCGGGAGGGCGCCCTGGAGGCGGACACCGCCGAGCTGTTCGTCCGCACCCTGAACCTGGCCGACCTCACCGCCGAGAACGTGATGACCCCGCGGGTCCAGGTCGTCGCCCTCGATGCCCAGGCGACCTGCGCGGACGTGGCGAACGCCACCCGCGCGACCGGCCTGTCCCGGTTCCCCGTCTACCGCGGCAGCCTCGACGCGGTCGTCGGCACCGCGCACATCAAGGACGTCCTCGCGGTGCCCGCCGAGCGGCGGCCCCGCGTCCCCGTCTCGGAGCTGATGCGCGAGCCGCTCCTGGTCCCCGAGACGCTCACCGTCGACCGGCTCCTCGACCGGCTGTCCGGCAAGCGCACCATGGCCGTGATCATCGACGAGTACGGCGGTACGGCGGGCGTGGCCACGCTGGAGGACATCGTCGAGGAGGTCGTCGGCGAGGTACGCGACGAGCATGACCCGCACGAGACGCCCGACATCGCCCCCGCGGGCAGCGACGACGAGGGCCGGGCGCTGTACTCGGCCGACGGTTCGGCGCGGGTGGACCACCTCGCGCGCGTCGGCCTGAGGGTGCCGGAAGGGCCGTACGAGACCCTGGCCGGGCTCGTCGCCGCACAGCTCGGCCGCATTCCCTCCGTCGGTGACCGCGTCGAGGTCGCCGGCTGGCGGCTCGACGTGGTGGACGCCTCGGGGCGCAGAGCCGCGCGGGTGCTGCTGCACTCACCCCTCGACGACGCGCCGGAGCACGAGAAGGAGGACGGGCGATGACCGCCGTACAGCTGTTCATCGGCTTTCTGACGCTGGTCGTCAACGCCTTCTTCGTGGGCGCCGAGTTCGCGCTGATCTCCGTGCGCCGCTCCCAGATCGAGCCGTACGCCGACGAGGGCGACCGGCGCGCCAAGAGCGTGCTGTGGGGCTTGCAGCACGTGTCCGCGCTGATGGCGGCCGCACAGCTCGGGATCACGCTGTGCACGCTGGTGCTCGGTGTGGTCGCCGAGCCGGCCATCGAGCATCTGCTGGAGCCGGTGTTCCACGCGGTGGGTGTGCCGGAGGGCGCCGGGCGCGCGGTCTCGTTCGTGATCGCGCTGGCGCTGGCCACCTATCTGCACATGCTGCTCGGCGAGATGGTGCCGAAGAACATCGCGCTGGCCGAGCCGGTGCGCAGTGCCCTGGTGCTCGGTCCGCCGCTGGTCACGCTGTCCCGGGCACTGCGGCCGGTGATCTTCACGATCAACGCCTTCGCCAACACCCTGCTGAAGCTGCTGCGCGTCGAGACCAAGGACGAGGTCACCGCGACCTTCTCGGACGCCGAACTGGCCAGGCTGGTGCGGGACTCCGGCGAGGCCGGTCTCATCGACGAGCGTGCGCGGGAGCGGCTGCACGACGCCCTGGAACTGGGGCGCCGACCCGTGCGTGACGTGGTGCTTCCGCTGGAGCGCGTCGTCTACGCCCGCGTGGGCGTCACACCGGAGGAGCTGGAGCGGCTGTCGGCCGAGTCGGGCTTCTCCCGCTTCCCGGTCGTCGACGAGGGCCGTCACATCGTCGGCTATCTGCATGTGAAGGACGCGCTGGACGCCTCTGCGCCGGACATCCCGTTCGAGGTCACGGACATGCGGCCCATCGCGCGCGTCCGGGAGAGCACACCGCTGGACGACGTGCTCACGGCGATGCGGGGCAGCCGTACGCATCTCGCTGCCGCGCTGGGCAGCGACGGGCGGCTGGCCGGCCTGGTGACCATGGAGGACGTGCTGCGGGAACTGTTCGGGCAGCGGACCTGACGGCCGGGCCGAGAAGGTACCCCCGGGCCGACCGACCGACGGGTATGGAGCCCGGGATACCATTCCTGTCGCCATGCAGACGAACCCCACACACAGCAGCCTGGTCGCGGTCGGTGACTCCTTCACCGAGGGCATGTCGGACCTTCTCCCGGACGGCTCCTACCGCGGCTGGGCCGACCTCCTCGCCGGGCGGATGGCCGCCCGCGCACCCGGTTTCCGGTACGCCAACCTCGCGGTGCGCGGCAAGCTGATCGGACAGATCGTCGCGGAACAAGTCGACGTGGCGGCCGCGATGAACGCGGATGTGATCACGCTCGTCGGCGGGCTCAACGACACACTGCGGCCCAAGTGCGACATGGGGCGGGTGCGCGGTCTGCTGGAGGAGGCGGTGGAGAAGCTCGCCCCGTCCTGCCGGCAGCTGGTGCTGATGCGCAGCCCGGGGCGGCAGGGGCCGGTCCTGGAGCGGTTCCGGCCGCGCATGGAGGAGCTGTTCGCCTGCGTCGACGAGCTCGCCGAGCGGCACGGAGCGATCGTCGTCGACCTGTACGGGGCTCCGTCGCTCGCCGACCCCCGCATGTGGGACGTGGACCGGCTGCATCTGACGGGCGAGGGGCATCGCCGGGTCGCGGAGGCGGTGTGGCAGACGCTCGGCTACGACGCCGAGGACGCCGAGTGGCATACGCCGATGGCGGCCACCTTGCCGCCGGGGTGGGTCACCCGGCGGGTCACGGACGTGCGGTTCGCGCGGCAGTATCTGCTGCCGTGGATAGGCCGGCGGCTGACGGGGCGGTCGTCCGGGGACGGACTGCCGGCGAAGCGGCCGGAACTCCTGCCGTTCGAGGGCCCGGCGGCGTAGACCCACTCGGCCCGACAGACAGGGGTGACGGGCGAGCGACGCCTTTCCCACCGTGCGTGCGGCGGCATCTCTCGCCCGTCGCCGGGTCGTCCCCGGCATGCGCCGCGCTAGCGGCGTGACGCGGCCCGGCTTCGCCGGTACAGGACGGTTCCGGCGATCAGCAGCGCCCCACTGGCGGCGATGCCTCCGATGACGCTCTCGGCGCCGGTGTCGGGCATGTGGGGTCGGTCCGGCTTCCCGGGAGGCGTGGGGGTGGGCGAGTCGCACCCGTAGCCGTCGTCATAGCCGCAGCCGTGATCGTGCCCGTAGCCGTCGTCGTTCGGCTTGTCGGAACCGTAGCCGTGGTCGCTCGGCTCTTCGTGGCCGTAGCCATAGCCGTGGTCACGCGGCTTCTCGTCACCGTAGCCGTGGTCGCTGGGCTTCTCGGAGCCGTAGCCATAGCCATACCCGTGGTCACTGGGCTTCTCAGTGCCGTAGCCGTGGTCGCTGGGCTCCTCGGAGCCGTACCCGTAGCCGTCGTCGCTCGGCTTGTCCTTGCCGTAGCCGTCGTCGCTCGGCTTGTCCTTGCCGTAGCCGTCGTCGCTCGGCTTCTCCTTGCCGTAGCCGTCGTCATTCGGCTTCTCGTAGCCGTAGCCCTCGGCGCTGGGCGACTCGTCGCCGTAACTGCCATATCCCGAGGTGGTGTCCCCGGAGGCGGGCCGCGGCAGATCCAGTTTGTCGAGTCTGTCATTCACCTCCTGGACCCTCTCCCGCGCCTTGTCGACCCTTTCGTGCATGTTGCCGATTTTCTCGTCCAGCTGGTCCAGCCCGTCCGAGTCCAAGGGATCCGTACGGCCCGACAGCGCGGCGGCGGAGTTCACCACGGCCCCCTGCGTACGTGGGGCCGAGGACGCGCTTGTGCCGTACAGGGACAGGGCGCTCGTCGCGGCGGCGGCCACGATCAATCCCCTGGTAAGAGCCTGTTTCATGCTCGTTTTCTTTCTCTCATCGGAATGGGGAGGCCGACGTCGGTCATTGACGCGATCTTGTCGATTGCCGGAATTCGTGAGGTTGTCGCAGGAGTCGTGATGCCGCACGTTCAAACTCGCCACGACTTGCAGACTATGAACGAAATGTGAAGGCCCTCGGAAACCAGGACGCGTCGACAGTCTGGGAATTCACCCGATCGCCCGCGGACCCGGCCGGCACTCCTGACCTGGGGCACTCCGCATGGCATGGCCGAGGGGCCCCCGGGGCGCCGGGTAAACTCCGTACACGTGACTTCTGCGCCCGCCAAGCCCCGCATCCCGAACGTCCTCGCCGGACGCTACGCCTCCACCGAGCTCGCCACGCTCTGGTCCCCCGAGCAGAAGGTGAAGCTGGAGCGGCAGCTCTGGCTCGCCGTGCTGCGGGCCCAGAAGGACCTCGGCATCGAGGTGCCGGACGAGGCGATCGCCGACTACGAGCGCGTCCTGGACACCGTCGACCTGGCCTCGATCGCCGAGCGCGAGAAGGTCACGCGGCACGATGTGAAGGCGCGGATCGAGGAGTTCAACGACCTCGCCGGGCACGAGCACGTGCACAAGGGCATGACGTCCCGCGACCTCACGGAGAACGTCGAGCAGCTCCAGATCCGGCTCTCCCTGGAGCTGATGCGCGACCGCACGGTGGCCGTCCTGGCCCGCCTCGGCAAGCTGGCCGGCGAGTACGGCGAGCTGGTCATGGCCGGCCGCTCGCACAACGTCGCCGCGCAGGCCACGACGCTGGGCAAGCGGTTCGCGACGGCCGCCGACGAGCTGCTCGTCGCCTACGGCCGCGTGGAGGAGCTGCTGGGCCGCTACCCGCTGCGCGGCATCAAGGGCCCGGTGGGCACGGCGCAGGACATGCTGGACCTGCTGGGCGGGGACGCCTCGAAGCTCGCCGAGCTGGAGCAGCGGATCGCTCAGCACCTCGGCTTCTCGCAGGCGTTCACCTCGGTCGGCCAGGTGTACCCGCGCTCGCTGGACTACGAGGTCGTCACGGCGCTGGTGCAGCTGGCGGCGGCGCCGTCGTCGACGGCCAAGACGATCCGGCTGATGGCCGGGCACGAGCTGGTGACCGAGGGCTTCAAGCCGGGTCAGGTCGGCTCCTCCGCGATGCCGCACAAGATGAACACGCGGTCCTGTGAGCGTGTGAACGGCCTGATGGTCATCCTGCGCGGCTACGCCTCGATGACCGGCGAGCTGGCGGGCGACCAGTGGAACGAGGGCGATGTGTCCTGCTCGGTGGTGCGCCGGGTCGCGCTGCCGGACGCGTTCTTCGCGCTGGACGGCTTGCTGGAGACGTTCCTGACGGTGCTGGACGAGTTCGGCGCGTTCCCGGCGGTCGTGGCCCGCGAACTGGACCGCTACCTGCCGTTCCTCGCCACCACCAAGGTGCTGATGGGCGCGGTGCGCGCCGGCGTCGGCCGTGAGGTCGCGCACGAGGCGATCAAGGAGAACGCCGTCGCCTCCGCGCTGGCGATGCGCGAGCAGGGTGCCGAGCGCAACGAGCTGCTCGACAAGCTGGCCGCCGACGAGCGCATCCCGCTCGACCGCGGCGCGCTGGACGCACTGATGGCCGACAAGCTCTCCTTCACGGGCGCCGCCGCCGACCAGGTCGGCATCGTCGTCGGCCGGATCGAGGAGATCGTCAAGCAGCGCCCGGAGGCCGCCGGTTACACGCCTGGGGCGATCCTCTGAGGCCCGTCACGGCATGACGCGCTTCACCGCCGAGCAACTGGAGGCCGCCCGCGACCGTCTCGTTCCGGACGTCGTCGCGGACGGCCTCGATGTGCTGTTCTGCGGCATCAACCCCGGACTGATGACGGCCGCGACCGGTCATCATTTCGCTCGCCCCGGCAATCGCTTCTGGCCGGTCCTGCATCGGTCCGGCTTCACACCAAGGCTCCTGAAGCCGTCGGAGCAGGGCGAGTTGCCGTCCTATGGGCTGGGCATCACGAACGTCGTGGCACGGGCGACCGCACGGGCCGACGAACTGAGCGCCGAGGAGTACCGCGAGGGTGGGCGTCTGTTGGCGACGAAGGTGGCGCGGCTGCGGCCGCGTTGGCTGGCCGTCGTCGGGGTGACGGCCTATCGCGCGGCGTTCGACGACCGCAAGGCACGGGTGGGTCCGCAGGAGCGGCTGATCGGGGACGCGCGGGTGTGGGTACTGCCGAATCCGAGTGGCCTGAACGCGCATTGGACGGCCGCGACGATGGCGGAGGAGTTCGGGCGGTTGCGGGTGGCGGCGGTCGGGGTCTGACCGGTCACGGCGGGTCTATCTCGGTGACCATCAGCAGGAGTTCGGGTTCGGCCTCGGGGTCCCGGTCGGAGACGGCCATGGTGACCCAGCGGCCCGTGCCGGTCGCGCTCCAGGTGCGCAGGTCGTCGGCCCTGGTGCCGAGCATGGCCCAGGGCTCGGGTATGTCCTCTCCTCGCAGACTCCGCTCCTGGAGGGTCACGCTCCCCCAGCGCTCCCCCTCTTCCCATCGCTCGTCGAACCGCAGCGCAAGGGCGGCCTCATGGGCGTAGAGGTCGTCCGTGCTCGGCCACGAGCCCGGTCCTAACTCCGTCATGTAGTAGCCCGGTCCGCCCAGGGCGAAGTCCGTCCTGCCGCGCTCGGCGGGGAAGTCCCGGGTGCACAGCAGGTCGGTCAGGGCGAGATCCTTCGCGACGTCCATGTGATCCAGTATTGCCGCCGCCACTGACAATTGGCGGGGCATCAGTCGCCTCCCCGGGGTCAGGCGTCCCGGCGTCGCACGCTCCACGCCCCCGCCAGCAGCGCGGCCGACGTCCACAGCGCGGTGACCGCGAGGCCCGACCACGGCCCGAGCGTGCCGTCGTAGCTCTGGTGGAGGGCGATCTGTCCGGCCTTGTCCGGCATGAAGTCCGCCACCGTGCCGGCGGCGTCACCGATCACGAAGGACACCACGAGGATGAACGGGATCAGCAGGGAGAGCGTGGCCACTCCGCTGCGGAGCAGGGCGGTGAGGCCCGCCGCGAACAGGGCGATGAGCATGAGGTAGATGCCGCAGCCCAGGACGCCTCGCACCTGCTGGGCCGTGGTGAGTCCGCTCGCCGCCGAACCGAGTCCCGCGCGTCCCACGACGAACGCCGTGAACGCGGTGACCAGTCCTACGAGCAGCGCCGGCACGGCGATCGCCGTCATCTTGGCGGCGAACCACCGCCCGCGCTGCGGCACCGAGGCGAGCGACAGCCGCAGCGCACCCCCGTGGTACTCCGACGACACCGCCAACGCGCCGAAGGTGACGGCGGCGATCTGACCGGGCAGGACACCGGAGAGTGCGGTGAAGAGCGGGTCGAACTCCGGGTCGGAGCTCCCGTCGGAACCGGCCAGCGCGGAGAACGCCGTGGTCACGGCGAACAGCGCGAGCAGTGCTCCCGGCAAGGAGCGGAGCGTACGGATCTTGAGCCATTCCGCGTGGAGTACGGGCGCGAATGCCATGATCAGGCCTCCTGGGGCTGTGCGGTGAACTCGGCCTCGGACGCGGTCAGATCGAGGTAGGCCTGCTCCAAGGTGCCCTCCTCGGCGGCGAGTTCGAGGAGCGGGACGCCGGCCTCCGAGGCGAGCCGGCCGATGTCGTCCACGCGCGCGTGGCGCACGGTCCAGTGCCCGTCCTCGTGGTGGACGGCGGCGTGCCCGTGCCGGGCGAGAGCGGCCTCCAGTGCCGTGGCGTCCGTGGTGCGGACGCGGACGCGGGGTTCCACGCGCGCGTGGATGAACTCCCGCATCGGAGTGTCGGCCAGCAGTCGTCCCCGGCCGAGGACGACCAGGTGGTCGGCGAAGGACGCGGTCTCGGTCATGAGGTGACTGGAGACCAGGACCGCGCGCCCCTGCCCCGCGAGCCGGCGAAGCAACGCGCGGATCCAGACGATGCCTTCCGGGTCGAGTCCGTTGGACGGCTCGTCGAGGATGACGACCTCGGGATCGCCCAGGAGCGCCGCCGCGATGCCGAGCCGCTGGCGCATGCCGAGGGAGTACGTGCGCACCCTGCGCCGCGCGACCGACGCGAGCCCCGTCTCCTCAAGCACCTCGTCGACCCTGCGCCCGGGGATGCGGTTGCTCACGGCCAGGACGCGCAGATGGTCGCGGGCGGTACGGGAGCCGTGCGCGGCCTGGGCGTCGAGCAACGCGCCCACGTGGCGCAGGGGTTCGTGCAGGGTCGCGTAGGCGCGGCCGCCGATCGTGGCGGTGCCGGAGGTCGGCCGGTCGAGGCCGAGGACGAGCCGCATGGTGCTGGACTTTCCGGCGCCGTTGGGGCCGAGGAAGCCGGTGACACGGCCGGGGACGACGGTGAAGGTGAGGTCGTCCACGGCTCGTCGGGTGCCGTACTCCTTGGTGAGGGCCTGGACTTCGATGCTGGTCATGGCAGCAGCCTGGCCGTCGGGGGCGGCTCGGGGCCTCCCCCGCCCGTGGAGATCGTCTCCCCCGTGCGGGGGAGGCTCGTTGTCAGTGCCGGCTGGCACGATGACGAAATGGTCCGCTTGCTGCGCCCGTTCGGACGGGCGGTGACGTACACACGATGGCTGCATCTGGGCATCTCCATCGTGTGGCCGAGCCTGTGGCTGTTCGTCCGGGAAGAGTGGTGGATCTGGGTCGTGGCGGCCGTGGCCCTGGCCCCGGCCGCCCTGGTGCCCGCGATGCGGACCGTGGAAGGCCTCCAGGCAAGGCTGCTGCTGACCGGTCACCGGCATGACCAAGGGAGCACCGACATCGTCGTCGCGCCCTCCAGGTCCTGGAGCGACCGGGGACGGCTCGTCGTCTGGCTGGAGGCGCGGCTGCTGCTGGGCTACGTGACCACGATGCTCAGTGCCCAACTGCTCTTCGCCACGCTGGACTTGGTGTCGGCCCCGTTCCGTCGAGACTCCGAGCGGGTCGGACCGATCCCCTTTGAGGGCCACCATTGGTGGCATCTCCTGCTCGTGCCGCTGTTGCTGGTCACCCTGGGGATGGTCGTGCTCGCCTCGGGCCGCCTCATCACGGCACTCGCCCTCCGCCTGCTGGGCCCCTCCCCCGCGGAGCGCCTCGCCGCCATGGAAGAGCGCACCGAGCAACTCCTGGAGCGCACTCGTATCGCCGGTGAACTCCACGACTCCATCGGCCATGCCCTGACCGTGGCCGTCGTCCAGGCGGGCGCGGCCCGCGCGGCCGGTGATCCCGCCTTCACCGACCGGGCCCTGGCCGCCATCGAGGAGACCGGCCGGGCCGCCCTGGAGGACCTGGAGCGGGTCCTCGGTGTCCTGCGCGAGTCCGAGCGGCCGGTCAGCAGCAGGCCGACGCTCACGGACGCCGACCGGCTGCTGGAGTCCGCGCGGGCGTCGGGCACGAAGGTCGATGTCGAGACGACAGGGCCGTTGGGCTCGGTGCCCGGCCCGGTCTCCCGGGAGGGCTACCGCATTCTGCAGGAGTCGCTCACCAATGTGCTGCGACACGGGGGCTCGGTCCCGGCCGCCGTGCGCATCGCAGTCGTGGACGGCACGCTCACCCTGGAGATCCGCAACCCGCTCACCGCGGAGATACCCGGGCCCGGCAGGGGCAGCGGGCTGCGCGGCATACGCGAGCGCGCCGCCCTGCTGGGCGGACACGCGCGGACCGGCCCCGACGAAGGTGACTGGCAGGTGCATGTGGAGCTGCCGGTGAGTTGATCTAGGCTGGCCGGATGCCGGTGACCGTTCTCCTCGTCGACGACGAACCCCTCGTACGCGCCGGTCTGCGGGCCGTGCTGGAGGCGCAGCCGGACATCGAGGTCGTGGGGGAGGCGGCCGACGGGGCGGCTGTGATTCCGCTGGTCCGGCAGCTGCGGCCGGACGTGGTCGCCATGGACGTACGGATGCCGCTGCTGGACGGGATCGAGGCCACGCGTGCGGTGCTGCGCACGGTCGACGAGCCGCCGAAGATCCTCGTCGTCACCACCTTCGAGAACGACGAGTACGTGTACGAGGCGCTGCGGGCGGGTGCCGACGGCTTCCTGCTGAAGCGGGCACGGCCGGCCGAGATCGTGCACGCGGTGCGGCTGATCGCCGAGGGCGAGTCGCTGCTGTTCCCCGCGTCGGTGCGGCAGCTCGCCGCGCAGTACGGCGACGGCGGCGGGAACCGGGCGGCACGCGCGCTCCTGGAGCGTGCCCGGCTGACCGAACGGGAGGCCGAGGTGCTGCGGCTGATGGCACGCGGGCTGTCGAACGCGGAGATCGCCGCCCGGCTGGTGGTCGGGACGGAGACGGTGAAGTCCCATGTGAGTGCCGTCCTCGCGAAGTTGGGGGCACGGGATCGCACCCAGGCGGTGATCACGGCGTACGAGTCGGGGTTCGTGGCTCCGGGGTGAGTCACGCGAGCGCGACCGGCCACGACGGTGCCGCGGGCGGTGGGCGGCGCCGGGCGGAACTTCCGGCGGAGCGACTCGCCGGGGTCCGCCCCGGCGAGTACCATCCGCCCAACATGCGCACGAGCTGGAAGGACGGACGTTGGGGCAGCTGACCGGCGGGGATCCCTCGCTGCTGCGAAGGATCAACTCCGCGGTGGTGCTGCACGCGCTGCGTGCCACGGACGCCGCCACGCTGACGGAGATCACCCGGGTGACCGGACTGTCCCGGCCGACCGTCGAAGGCGTCGTCGAGGGGCTCATCGAGGCGGGGTACGTCGTCGAGAAGGCGGCGGACGAGAGCGTCGTGCGGCGTCAGGGCAGGCCCGCGCGGCGGTTCCGGTTCCGGGCGGAGGCGGGTCATCTGCTGGGCGTGGACGTCGGCGCGCATCGGGTCGCCGCGCTCCTTGCGGACCTGGACGGCAAGGTGCTCGGCGCCATCGCCAAGGACGTGGACGAGGCTGCTCCGGCGGACGAGCGGCTGGAGCGGGTGCGTACGGCGGTCGCGGAACTGCTGCGCCGGGCCGGGGTCGCACGCGGCTCGCTGCGGGCGGTGGGGGTCGCGACGCCGGGCATCGTGGAGGCGGACGGCACGGTGCGGCTGGGCGCCGCGCTGCCGGAGTGGACGGGGCTGCGGCTGGGCGAGCGGCTGAGCCGGTCCTTCAAGTGCCCGGTGCTGGTGGAGAACGACGCGAACGCGGCGGCGGTCGCCGAGCACTGGAAGGGTTCCGCGACCGAGTCCGACGACGTGGTGTTCGTGCTGGCCGGGCTGAGCCCGGGTGCCGGTTCGCTGATCGGCGGCCAGTTGCACCGGGGGTTCGGCGGGGCGGCCGGCGAGATCGGCGCACTGCATCTGCTGGGCCGCGAGGCGACTCCGGAGACCCTGCTGTCGACGACGGACGAGCCGCTGCGGCCCTTGGACGAGCACGCCGTCGCCGAGGTGTTCGCCCAGGCCCGCAAGGGCGACCAGGGGGCCCGTGCGGCCGTCGACCGCTTCATCCAGCGCCTCGTCCACGACGTGGCCGCGCTCGTCCTCGCCCTCGACCCCGAACTGGTCGTGGTCGGCGGCTGGGCGGCCGGACTGGACGGCGTACTGGAGCCGCTGCGCCAGGAACTGGCCCGCTACTGCCTGCGCCCCCCGAAAGTGGCCCTGTCGCTCCTCGGCGAGGCGGCCGTGGCGACGGGCGCGCTGCGGCTCGCCCTCGACCATGTGGAGGAGCAGTTGTTCGCGGTGGAGGGGACGGTGACAGGACGGCGCTGACGGTCTTCCGTCGAGCGCGGTGGATCAGCACAGGACCACCCGTGCCCGAGAACGCCTCGCGCCCCGGACAGGATCCGGGGCGCGAGGCGTGTGTCGGTCCATACGGTCCGATACGGCGGTCAGGACGCGCGGCGCTCCGCGTCCTCGTGGATCTCCACGCCGCCGGAGTCGCCGAAGGTCAGCCGGCAGGTGTCCGCGCGGTAGGTGGCGACGGAGAGCGCGGCGGTGCGGCCCCCGGCGAGGTAGCGGGTGGTCACGACGAGGACGGGCGCGCCGGGGAGGCGGTCCAGCTCCTTGGCGTCGTCCGCGCGGGCCGAGCCCAGCTCGACGGCGCTCTCCTGTCCCTCCAGCCCCAGGCGGTGCAGCTCGCGCAGCACCGCACGCGCGCGTGCCGACCCGGAGGGGGCGTCGATGCCGGAGAGGTCGGGCACCGACGACTCCGGGATGTAGAGCAGCTCGGCGGCGACGGGCTGGCCGTGCGTCACGCGCGAGCGGCGCACGATGTGCACGGGGACGTCCCGGCCGCATTCGAGGGCGTCGGCGACGGACGCGGGCGCCACCGCAAGGGTGCAGTCCGCGGCCTTCCAGACGTCGTCGGCCGCACTCGGCCAGGCGTGCTGCTCGGTCCCGACGGCCACGCCGACGCGCGGCGGGGCGACGGTCGTACCGACACCACGGCGGCGCTGGAGCCGGCCTTCCAGTTCGAGCTGTTCGAGGGCCTGCCGGAGTGTGGCTCGGGCGACGCCGAAGCGGGCCGCCAGATCGCGCTCGTTGGGCAGGATCTCGCCCACGGAGAACTCTGAGTCCAGTGCCTCACTGAGCACGGTCCTCAGATGCCAGTACTTCGGTTCCGGCACCGATTCCAGTTGCGTGGTCCCCACCCTGTCCTCCGCAATCGCCGTGGCCCGGCGGCGTTTTAGCGCCCTTGTTTATTAAAGGTTGTTGCACTTATCTGCGACCATAGGGCGGCCCTCACCCTTGGTCAATACCAATCCTCCATACCGTGGCCACGCGCGCGCGTGCCGTCCGGGAACGTTCACGGCACGTTCGTACAGAACCGCCTTTGTTACGTGACGGCAAAGCCCCGGTCGCATCGACGGGGGCTCACCGGACCGGCTCGGCGTTGAGGTCTAGACGGTGGCCAGGGACCGCAGCTTGTCGGGGTTGCGGATGATGTAGACGGCCTGCACGCGCCCGTCGAGCACGTCGAGTTGGAAGACGGAGTCGGGCTTGCCCCCGGACAGTGCCAGCACCGCGAGGCCGCCGTTGATCTCCAGGAAGCGCCAGGACAGGTCCTCGGCCCCCTTGCGTGCGGCACCGACGATGAAGCGGCCCACGTGATCGGCGGTCTCCAGGACCCGCAGCGGCGCCTTCGCCTTGCCGCCGCTGTCGCCGACGAGCCGGACGTCCGGGGCCAGCAGTGACATGAGCCCCTCCAGGTCGCCCTCGGCGGCCGCGGCCAGGAACCGCTCGGTGAGGTCGCGTCGCTGCGTCGGGTCGACCTCATAGCGCGGTCGCCGCTCGTCGACGTGCCGGCGGGCCCGCCCGGCCAGTTGGCGCACGGCCGTCTCGCCACGGTCGAGCATGACGGCGATCTCCCCGTACGGGTAGCCGAAGGCCTCCCTGAGGACGAACACCGCCCGTTCCAGCGGCGACAGCGACTCCAGGACGACGAGGACGGCGAGCGAGACGGAGTCGGCCAGGACCGCGCGCTCCGCGGTGTCCTGGACGGTGTCCCCGAAGTCGGTGACGTACGGCTCCGGCAGCCAGGGGCCGACATAGGTCTCACCGCGCGCCTTCACCTGGCGCAGCCGGTCGATGGCGAGGCGGGTGGTGATGCGCACCAGATAGGCGCGCGGCTCGCGCACCTCGGACCGGTCGGCGCTCGACCAGCGCAGCCACGCCTCCTGGACCACGTCCTCCGCGTCGGCCACGCGCCCGAGCATGCGGTAGGCGACCCCCAGCAGGACGGGGCGGTGCTCTTCGAAGACGTCGGTCTGGATGTCGGTGGTCACCGATCCATCCCAGCCCACCCGTCCGGCCCTGTCCAGGCGAAATCGCCGCGAGGGAGGGGACTCCCCCTGGGGTCTACCCGCCGGTAGCAATTGCTGACAGGCTGTCTATCCAAAGTCGGCCCATGAGCCTCGCCGAGGAGCAGCATGTCCGCCACCGTCTCCTTCGAAGTCCCCACTCCGTACGGCCCGCAGAGCATGACCCTCTCCTACACGCGCGTGGGCACCGGCGAACCGCTGCTCCTGCTGCACGGGATCGGCCACCACCGTCAGGTGTGGGACCCGGTGATACCCGTCCTGGCGCTCGAACGCGACGTGATCGCCGTGGATCTGCCCGGGTGCGGACAGTCCCCGGCGATGCCGAAGGGGATGGCGCACGACCTGTCGACGATGAGCCTCGTGCTGGCCGCCCTGTGCGAGGCCCTGGAGCTGGAACGGCCGCATGTGGCGGGCAACTCGCTCGGCGGGCTGCTGGCCCTCGATCTCGGCCGGGCGAAGCTCGCGCGGTCCGTCACCGCCCTTTCGCCGGCGGGGTTCTGGTCGCCCTGGGAGAGGCAGTACGCCTTCACCGTCCTGACGGGGATGCGGCGGACCGCCGAGCGCATGCCGGTGCCCCTCGTCGAGTGGCTGTCCCGCTCGACGGCCGGCCGAGTCGCCCTGACGAGCACCATCTACGCCCGTCCGGGCCGCCGTTCACCCGAGTCCGTGGTCGCCGAGACGGTCGGACTGGCCCGCGCGGAAGGCTTCTTCGAGACCCTCCGGTCGGGCAGGGAGGTGCAGTTCACCGATGAGGTGTCGGGGATTCCGGTCACGGTGGCGTGGGGCAACAAGGACCGGCTCCTCGTGCCCCGGCAGGGAATCCGGGCGAAGCGGATCATCCCCCGGGCCCGTCTGGTGCGGCTGCCCGGCTGCGGCCATGTGCCGATGAGCGACGATCCGGCGCTGGTCGCGCGGGTGCTGCTCGACGGCAGCCGCTGAGCGTGCCGGGCGGTTGACCGGCCGGCGCTCCGAGGGACGCCTTGAGGAGGGTCGGTCTTCATACTTGCTTACTCGTGAGCGGCCGCATCTCCTCGTGGTGCGGGGACGATGGACGGGCCCGGCAGCCCAGGACGACGCCCGCGCCGACCAGGGCGCTGCCGACGGCCTGCGGGACACCGTAGGAGCCTGTTCCGACGAGCGGTGCCGTGAAGGCGGCCGCGACCGGGATGAGCCCGGAGAAGAGTGTGGCGCGCTCGGCGCCGAGCCGTTGCATGCCGATGTACCAGCACACGAACCCGATGACGGTCACGATCACCGCCTGCCACAGCAGGGCCGCGGTCTCGGTGGCGTCCGGCCGGCGCAGCCAGGCGCCCCCGTCGAGCACCGCCCCGGCGATCGCGGACTCGACGGCCGCGACGCCGCACACGGTGGCGGACAGCAGACGCGGGCCGAGCGGCCGCAGCACGGGCACGGCGAGTACCGCGAATCCCACCTCGCCGGCCAGCGCGCACACCGAGAAGGCGATGCCGGTGCCGTCCGTGCGCCCCCAGCCCTGGACCGCGCAGGCGCCGGCCACGACGAGCGATGCGCCGCACAGGACCGCGCGGCGGGGTCGACGCCCCTCCAGGAGGGGGACGAGGACGGCCACGACCACGGGCGCGCAGCCGACGAAGACACCGGGGACGGCCGGTTCCGCGGTGCGTTCTGCGGCGATCACGGCGAGGTTGAAGCCGACCATGCCGATCGCGGCGAGCAGCACGAGGCGGGCCCACTGGCGGGGTGTGAGCGCCCGTATCCGCGCTCCGGCATCCGGTCCGAGGCTGGGTAGGAGCAGCAGACACGCCAGCGCGTAGCGCAGGAACTGGCCGCCCGCGTACGGGTAGTCGCCGAGCAGGCTGTTGGCGGTGAAGGAACCTCCGACGAGGACGCAGGCGAGGGCGGCGAGCAGGGCGCCGCGCGTGGTGGTGGCGTTCATGGGACGACGCTAGAAAGCGCGGCGGTCCGCATTAAGGTCCATTTTCATGACGTCATCGGAGACCAATCCGGACTCGTGGGCCGGCTCCCCGGCCTGGGAGCTGCTGCTTCCCGCCGCGTCGGCGCCCGCACGCGCGCGTGGGCGTTCGCTCCAGGCGGCGCTGCGGGAGGCGGTGCGATCGGGGCGGCTGCTGCCGGGGACGCGGCTGCCGTCGAGCCGGGATCTGGCCGCCGACCTCGGGGTGTCGCGGGGGCTGATCACCGAGGCGTACGAGCAGTTGACGGCGGAGGGTTACCTGCGCAGCGGCCGGGGCGCCGGGACCTGGGTGGGCGATGCGGTACGGGCCGCCCGGTCACGCACGCATGACCTCGCCCCGCGCTCCACGGGTGCGCGGGCCGACTTCGTGCCGGGGACGCCGGACGTGTCGCTGTTCCCGCGCGCCGCGTGGGCGTCCGCACAGCGCGGGGTGCTGGCCGAGCTGCCGCACCAGGAGCTCGGCTATCCCGATCCGCGCGGGCTGCCCCGGCTGCGTACGGCGCTCGCGGAACTGCTCGCGCGCCGCCGGGGCGTGGTCGCGGACCCCGAGCGCCTCCTGGTCGTCTCCGGGGTGTCGCAGGCGACGACGGTGCTGGGCTTCGTACTGCACGCGCGCGGGGTGCGCGAAGTCGGTGTCGAGAACCCCGGAAGCCCCCAGCACGACTCCTTGTACGCGGCTGCGGGCGTGACGACCGTGCCGCTGCCCATGGACGACGAGGGGCTCGCCATCGGCCCGCTGCGGGAGTCGGGCATACGCTCCGTCGTCACGACGCCGGCCCATCAGTTCCCCACCGGCATCGCCTACTCCGCCCCTCGCCGTGCCGAACTGCTCGACTGGGCGCGGTCCGTCGACGGTTTCGTCCTGGAGGACGACTACGACGGCGACTTCCGCTACGACCGCGCTCCCGTGGGCGCGCTCCAGGGGCTCGATCCGGAGCGTGTCGCCTACGCGGGGTCGGTCAGCAAGTCCCTCGCACCCGGACTGCGGCTCGGCTGGCTGCTCGTGCCGGAGGCGCTGGCCGAGGACGTCGTCGAGCGCAAGCGGACCATGGACCTCGGTCATCCCACCCTCGACCAGGCGCTGTTCGCCCGGTTCCTGGAGCGCGGCGACTACGACCGCCAACTGCGCCGCTGCCAGCGCGCGTACCGGGAGCGCCGCGACACCCTGGTCGCCGCGCTGGAGGAGCACTTTCCGGGCGCGGAGGTGACGGGCATCGCGGCGGGGCTGCACGTCATCGCCGCGCTGCCGGAACGCTACGGCCCGCAGGAGCGGTTCCTGGCACGCGTGGGCGCGGCCGGTGTGGCGGTGCGCCCGGTGTCGGACTACGCACACGCGCGTGCCGGGGACGACGGGGGGCCGGGCGTGCGGCTGGTGCTGGGGTACGCCCATCTGTCCCCCGCACGGATCCGGGACGGCGTACGGCTGATGGCCCGTGCGGTGAGCGCGGGACGACGCTGACGGGACGTTCGGGTGCCGCCAAGCCCACCGGCAGGTGATCGGAGCCGCACGTCGGTGTGTCTGCCGTATGACGTGTCGGCTCCCTTGCGGATGGGGTCAGTTGTTCACTTGTGGTTTGCGTGTGCGCTGCGGCGCACCAGTAGTTGTGGCACTGCCCACTGGCCGGATCCCGCCTCTGGAGGCCTCCATGTCACACCGTCCGTTCCCGGGCCGCCGCAGCGTTCTGCGCGGCTCGCTCGCCGCGTCGGCGGCCCTCACCCTGCCCACGGCCCTCGGCTCGGCACCGGCATTCGCCCTCTCCGGGCGCCCCAAGGCGGGCTGGGGCGTGCAGACCGGCGACGTGACCTGCGACTCGGGACTGGTGTGGGTGCGCTCCGACCGTCCGGCCCGGATGATCGTCGAGACGTCCGCGACCGAGTCGTTCCGCAACGCGCGCAGATGGCACGGCCCGCTGCTCGACGCCGGCACGGACTTCACCGGCACGACCCCGCTGCGCGGCCTGCCGTCCGGCGAGCAGATCCACTACCGCGTGCTGCTCGCCGACCCGGACGACCCGCGCCGCACCGGTGAGCCCGTGACGGGCACCTTCCGCACCGCCTCCGCGCGGCGGCGCGACGGCGTCCGGTTCGTCTGGTCCGGCGACCTGGCCGGGCAGGGCTGGGGCATCAACCCCGACTTCGGCGGCTACACCATCTACAACGCGATGGGCAGGCTGGACCCGGACTTCTTCCTGTGCAGCGGCGACAACATCTACGCCGACGGACCGATCACGTCGTCCGTGACCCTGCCCGACGGCAGCACCTGGCGGAACATCACCACCGAGGAGAAGTCCAAGGTCGCCGAGACCCTCGCCGAGTTCCGCGGCAACTTCCGCTACAACCTGCTCGACGACAACCTCAAGCGGTTCAACGCCCAGGTCCCGTCGATCATCCAGTGGGACGACCACGAGGTGACCAACAACTGGTACCCCGGCGAGATCCTCGGCGACTCCCGCTACACGGAGAAGAACGTCGACGTCCTGGCGGCCCGCGCCCGGCAGGCGTTCTCGGAGTACTTCCCCATCTCGACGCTGCGCCGTCCCGACGGCCGGGTGTACCGCACGGTGCACCACGGGCCGCTGCTCGACGTGTTCGTGCTGGACATGCGCACCTACCGCAACGCCAACTCGACGGACGACCAGACCACCGACGCGCAGGGCATCCTGGGCGCCGAGCAGCTCAAGTGGCTCAAGGGCGAGCTGGCGCGGTCCCGGGCCGTGTGGAAGGTGATCGCCTCGGACATGCCGCTTGGCCTGGTCGTGCCGGACACCGGCGACGGCAAGCCGAACATCGAGGCGGTCGCTCAGGGCGACCCGGGCGCCCCGCTCGGCCGGGAACTGCAGATCGCCGAGCTGCTGCGGTTCATCAAGCACCGGCGGATCACCGGCACGGTGTGGCTGACGGCCGACGTCCACCACACCTCGGCCCAGCACTATCAGCCGTCGCGGGCGGCCTTCACCGCCTTCGAGCCGTTCTGGGAGTTCGTCACGGGTCCGCTCAACGCGGGTGCCTTCCCGGCCAGCGCGCTCGACGCCACCTTCGGTCCCGAGCGGGTGTTCGTGAAGGCGCCGACCGCCGCCAACGTCTCCCCCGCCGGCGGCTACCAGTTCTTCGGCGACGTCGACATCGACGGCCACAGCGGTGAACTGACGGTGCGGCTGCGGGAGCAGGACGGCACGGTGCTGTTCACCAAGGTGCTCCAGCCGGGTCGCGTCGGCCAGTAGGACGCCTCGGCCGGCAATACCGTTTGGCCGGTCGGACGGCTCGGCCCGTAGGCCCGCCGGTCCCGTACGCTCGTGACAGTGCCGCGCACCTGAGTCATCCCCTGGTGCGCGGCACTCGTATGTCCGGGAGCCGACGCCGGCGAACTCGCCTGTCGGCAGGGCGTTTTCGCAGGTCAGAGCCGATTGTCAGTGGTCGCCTCTACGGTTTTTCCATGACGCGATCTTTGCAGGCCGTGGCCTATCGACGACCCTCCGTGCTGGAGTCCGCAGCGGGTGGGCAGCGGCTGGGACTTGAGACCTCACGGGGTGCGACGCCCTCGGGCATGCGGGACCATCCGCAGTTCTTCACGGGCTTTCTGACGTCTCCTCAGGTGGCGTCGGCCGCGCTGCTCGCGGTGGCCGACGTGGCGGCCGCTCGGTACTACCAGCGCCAGCTGCGTGCCTCGCTGGACCCGGTCGTGACGGGCAACGGCGACCGGCTGCGCTTCGAGTCCTTCTCCGGCTGCTGCGGGGTGTACGCCCGCCTGGACGTGCTGGAGCCGGGCCTGGACGGCGGCGAGGTGGGACACGGCACGACCAACGTCGACGTCAACAACCCGCTGCGCGAGGCCCTGTCCAGAATCGGCTCGGACGATCCGCTCCATCTCCGGGTGGGACCCGAGGAGTTGGCGGTGACCACGCTGGACGGCCCGGTCGTGGAGAAGAAGGTGCCCCTCCCGGACCGCTGGCTGCGCGGCTTCGCCGAGGCACAGGTGATGGCGGCCGGCTTCGATCTGCGGGCGGAGCTGCCGGCCGCCGAGGCGGTGCGGTTCCTGCGGGCGCTGCCGCGCGGTGGGGCGCGGGGCGCCTCGGTCGGCCCGCGGTGGGTGGTGCCCTCGGGGAACGGACTTCGGCCGACCACGCGCGCGGTGCCCGGCGCGGTGTGCCTGCCGGGTCCGGAGCGGCTCATCGCGCTCCAGCGGGTGCTGCGCCATGCCATCGCCCTGCGGGTGTACGGACCCTCGGTCACCGGCGGTGCGTCCGCCACGGCCAGTGCCTGGGAGGCGGTCCTGCCGGGTATGCGGCTGACGCTGACGCTGTCCCCCGACGCCTCGCGCGGCTTTTCCGGCGAGGGCGGTGTCCTCGACGCGCTGGCGACGGACGAGGCCGCCGAGGACGCGGAGCTGATCGCGGTGCTCCTCGCGTGGGAGCCCCGCGTCGATGTCGCCGACCTGGCCGCGGCCTCGGGGCTCACACCGGAGCGGGTCCGCGCGGCCCTTGTCCGCCTGGGCACCTCGGGGCGGGTCGGGTACGACACGGCGGAGGCGGCCTACTTCCACCGTGAGCTGCCCTACGACGCCGAGCGCGTGGAGCGGCACAACCCTCGGCTGCGCTCGGCACGGGCACTGGTGGCGGCGGGCGCGGTCGCGCTGCACGGCGCCATCGGAACCGTGACGGCCGAGGACGGGCATGTGCACCGGGTGCGGGACGAGGCGGGGGTGCTCAGCTGCAGCTGTCTGTGGTGGGCGAAGTACCGGGGCGGGCGCGGGCCGTGCAAGCACGCGCTGGCGGTGCGGATGGTGCGGCGCGGTGTCGCCGCGACGGAGCGGGACATGGCACGAGTCGAGGGGGACGCGCGATGACTTCACTGATGGACGCGGTACGGGCGGGGCGGACGGCCGAGGTGGTGAGCCTCCTGGACGGGATGACGGACGCCGAACGGCGAGCGTTCTTCCCGCAGTTGAAGGAGTTGCGCAAGGAGCTGAGGGCTGATCAGTGGACCTCGCAGGCCCGTCGCGCCTATCCCGCGCTGCATACGGCGGGGGCCGCGTGCCAGACGGGCGCGGCCGGTGTCGCGAGCTGGCTGGCCGCCGCCGACATGCGGTGGTGGCCCGCGTCGCCGAGTGTCCTGATCGACGTCTTGGGCGACCGAGCCCCGGGCTGGCTCGGCGTCGTGGCGCACCGGATCGCCGAGCGACCGCTGACGGCGCGGGTGCCGTACGAGCTGATGGCGGGCCTGGTCCGGCTCTCCGGCTGTCCGGTGCCGACGACGGAGGCCTACGTCCACGGCTGGGTGGAGCACACCGGGCACGTCTGGCAGCGGGGCGACACCGTCCTGGCCCGGCTGCGCCAGGACCCGCACCTCGCGCAGCTCACGGCCGCGCTGTTCGAGACGAACGACATCGGCAGCCGGCTGGCATGGACCGCCGTCGAGGGTCCGGACAGCTGGACCGAGGCGCTCGCGCGACTCACCGTCGAGGGTGCGCTGGACCGGAGGGCGACGGTCGACGCGTGCCTGGCCCGGCTGTTGCGGGGCGGTCCGGTCGCGGACCACCGGGTGTTCCTGCGCATGCTCCAGGCGCTCGCCCTCACCCGGGACGAGGAGCGGGAGCACACGGCCGACTGGCTGGCCCTGGCCGCCGACGCCGCGTCCGTCGTGGCCGCGCACGCGCAGTCGGTGCTCGCGTCGCTCGCCCTGGACGGTGAACTGACCGCGCATCAGCTGGCCGAGATGTCGGGTGCGGTCCTGTTCCGCACCGAGAAGAAGCTCGTGCGCGCCCAGCTGGTCCTGCTGGGCAAGGTGATCGCCCGGGATGCGTCCACCAGCGATGAGCTGCTGCCCGTCGCCGCCCAGGCGTTCGGGCACGAGGACTCGGACGTGCAGGAGCGGGCGCTCAAGCTGGTGGAGCGGCATGTCCGCAGGGTCGGCACCGCCGAGGTGCGGGAGGAACTCGCCGCGGCCGCGGACCAGTTGATCCCGACCCTTCGCAAGCGCGCGGCGCAGAGCCTGGGGGCGTCCCCCGAGGGGTCGGAACCGGTCACGTACGAGGAGGTCCTGCCTCCCGCACCGGCGCCGGTGCGTCTGGCGCCGGCGCCCGAGTCTGCGGCGGAACTCGCCGAAGAGGTCGGAGCGTTGCTCGCATCCGGTGGTGACGTGGCGGCGTTCGAGCGGGCCCTGGACGGGCTCGTGCGTCACAGGTACGGCGACCGGGACGCGCTGCTGGAGGCGTTGGAACCCGTCGTCGTCCAGCGCTGGTGGGACGAGCGGAACCCGCAGTACGCGTTCAGCGTGGACGACTACTTCATCAGACGCCACGGCCTGTTCAACGCGGCGCACGGTCTCGAACTCCTCCTGGCCACGCTCCGTGGCAAGGTGCCCGCCTCGACGCTCCACAACACCCTCCGACGCGGGACGACCGTCACCGGCGACTGCGGCCACGGCCCGCTCGCCCGAGCCTTCGAGGCCCGTATCTGGGAAGTGGCGTACCGGCTCAGCACCGACCCGCTGCCGCTTCTGCTGTCCACGCCCACCTGGGGCACCGGACTGCTGGAGCCGGACGAGCTGGTGACACGTCTCGACGAGTACCGGCGCCTCGGGGCGCGGGTGTCGGCGACGGACTTCGCGCAGGCCTTGCTGCGGGTCCGGCGCGGCGACCGTGCGGCGGCGGAGGCGGCCGCGGAGCGTGCGGCAGCGCTCGGCACCACGGAGGGGATGCGCCTCGCCCGGTGGCTGAACGCCGGCGGAGCCTTCGCGCCGACGTATCAGCTGCGGACCGCCGGGGACCGCATACTCGTCGAGTCCGGGGAGATCGCCGAGCTACAAGAGGACTTCCCGTCCGACTTCGGTTCGTTGGGGCGGCCCGTGAGCGTCTACCGGGACCGCTGGCACTGCTACCACTGGAACGACGGAATGCGGCCGCACTGGCTCGCCCTGCTGCCCGAGCAACGTGAGCTGGTGGCCGTCCGGATGCTGCGCGACCTCTCGGCGGTCGCCGTCGACGACACCCGCGGTGAGGCGGCGATCCTGCCGCAGCTGGCCGAGTCGGACGGCGAGGCCGGTGAGGCGGTGCACCTGTGCGTGGCCTACGGACTGGGCGCACGGCACCCCGAGGACCGGCTCGCCGCCGTGGACGCCTTGCTGGTGCTGGCGGCGCGCGGGCAGCTCGACGCGGACCGGCTGGGCGCGGATCTGGGGCAGTTGGTGAGACGCGGTGCCGTGAAGCCGTCGCGGCTCGTCGACTCGGCGCGGACTGCGGTGGCCACGGGGGCGCACGCCACCGTCTGGGGAGTACTGCGGCACACCCTGCCCGTCCTGCTCGCCGACCTCGCGACCGGTGAGGCGGCCACCGCGGCACGGGGACTCGCCGACCTTCTGGCCGTCGCGGCGGAATGCGCCGAGCGAACGGGGGCACGCGAGGAGCTGCCGCACCTGGCGGGGGCGGCGGAGCGGCGGGGCTCGTCCCGGGTCGTGACGCAGGCCAGGCGACTGCACAGCACGCTGGTGGAGGAGTTGGCCGCGTGACACATCCTCAGCGGACCGTCCCAGACTGTTGAAAAAGTCACAAACACGACATAGGTGCTCTTTACCGCCCGGTCACAAAGCGTTCGTGATCACGCAACACCGTTCCTTCACAGTGGGTGCATGAGTCGAGACATATCTGATGTGACGCGTGCGAGGCACGGACGTCCTGTCCACCACTGGCGGCGCAACGTGGTGGAACTCGCCGCCGTCCTGTCGGCGGTGGCGGTGGCCGAGGCCGTGGCGACCCTGAACGGACACGGACCCGGCGCACCGGCCCTGCTGCTGACCTCGGCGGCCTTGCTGGTCGCCACGGCGGGGTTCCACCTATGGCGGACACGCCGCCAGGGTCACGCACCCCCGACAAGTGATACCGGCGCCCGGCCGCGCTCCGAGGCGCAGACCGGGCCGTCGGACCAGCCGCGGGAGACGACCGCGACGGTCTCCGAGGAGGGTGCGCTGTGGCGGATGCGGACGACGGTGAGGGACGAACCGGGGTCGCTGGCCGCGCTGTGCATGGCGCTCGCCGAGCTGCGGGTCGACATCCTGAGCCTTCAGACGCATCCGCTGGCGGAGGGCACGGTCGACGAGTTCCTGCTGCGTGCGCCCGGAGGACTCGCGGCGGCAGACCTCGCGCGTGCGGTCTCCGCGGCCGGCGGTGACGGCACCTGGATCGAGCGGGCCGACGCCCATGACCTGGTGGACGCACCGACCCGGGTGCTGGGCCTTGCCACCCGTACCGCCCTGGACGCGGCGGAACTGCCGCTGGCGCTACGGCAGTTGCTGGGCCGGTGCACCATCCGGTCGCTGCCCGCGGTGCCTGCCGTGGGCAGCCGGCGTCCCGAACCGGTGCCGGTGGAAGGGGCACTGGAGGACACCGTGATGCGGCTGCGGGCACCGGAGGGCGGAGTGATCACGGTGGAGCGGCCGTATCTGCCGTTCACGCCGACCGAGTTCGCGCGGGCGCGGGCGCTGGTGGAGCTGGACGCCCGGCTCGGCCCGCGCGTGCCGCGCGGCCAGGACGTGCTGACGCTGCCCAAGGGCAACGACATCACCGTGCACCGCGCGGACGCCGGTGATCTCCAGGCCGCGAAGGAGATGCACGAGCGGTGCTCCGCGCGGACGCTCGGGATGCGCTACCACGGCCCGATCGGTGACGCGGACCGCTATCTGAACCACCTGCTCAGCCCGCGCTTCGGCCGCACGCTTGCCGTGCGGACCGCCTCTGGGCGCGTCGTCGGCCTCGGGCATCTGCTCTGGGACGGCGACGAGACGGAGATCGCGCTGCTCGTCGAGGACGCCTGGCAGCGGTGCGGAATCGGCGGTGAGTTGCTGCGCCGGCTGGTGGCGATGGCGGTCGAGGCGCGCTGCGCGAGCGTGTACGCGGTGACGCAGGCGTCCAACACCGGGATGGTCGCGGCGATGCGCGGGCTGGGTCTCCCCCTCGACTATCAGATCGAGGAGGGGACCCTGGTGATCACTGCCCGGCTGGATGCGCCCCGGGACGAGCAGGCCCCGGAACGGCTGTCGAACGCGAGGGAGCTGGGGACGGCCTGAGCGCCGTCGCGGTCATGGCCGACCGGCGGCCGCGGGTGTGTGGTGGCCGGTCGCGCCCCGCGGCTGAGCCGCAGATCGATGCGATTCCGCGCCCCTTCGGGGGCGCGCCAGCGCGCCGTCCAGATCCGCCCACAGGTCCTCCACGTCCTCCAGTCCCACCGACATCCGCAGCAGCCGGTCGCTCACCCCGGCGTCCCGGCGGTCGTCCGCGTCCACGATGCGGTGGCTGATGGACGCCGGGTGCTGGATGAGGGTGTCGACGCTGCCGAGGCTCACGGCGGGGGTGATCAGACGGACGCCGGCGATCACCTCGTGCGGGTCGTCGTGCACCTCGAAGGCGATCATGGCGCCGCCGATGCGCGGATAGTGGACACGGGCCACACGCGGGTCGGCGGCGAGGCGACGGGCGAGTTCGGCGGCGTTCGCCGAGGCGGCCCGGACCCGGACCGGGAGGGTCGAAAGACCGCGCAGCAGCAGATAGCCGGCCAGCGGATGCAGCACGCCGCCCGTGGCGAACCGCACCTGCCGCAGCCGCCCGGCGAACTCCTCGTCGCAGGCCACCACGCCCGCCATCACGTCCCCGTGCCCGCCGAGGTACTTGGTGGCGCTGTGCAGCACCAGCCGTGCGCCCTGTCCGGCTGGGCGCTGGAGCACGGGCGTGGCGAAGGTGTTGTCCGCGAGCAGCGGGACAGAGCCACAGGCGTGGGCCACGGCCCGCAGGTCGAGTTCGGCGAGGGTCGGGTTCGCCGGGGACTCCACCATGACCAGGCCGGTGTCCGGCCGTAGCGCGTCCGCGATCCCGGCGGGGTCGGTCCAGGTCACCTCCGAGCCCAGCAGGCCGGCGGTGAGCAGATGGTCGCTGCATCCGTACAGCGGACGTACGGCGACGACATGGCGCAGGCCCATCGAGGCCCGTACGAGAAGAACCGCGGTCAGCGCCGCCATCCCGCTGGCGAAGGCGATGGCGGACTCGGTGCCCTCCAGGCGGGCCAGGGCGGTCTCGAAGCGGGCGACGGTCGGGTTGCCGAGGCGGCCGTATACAGGTGGGCCGTCCGGCTCGGCGCCGGTCGTGGCGAACGCGTCGATACGGGCGGCCTCGCCGCGGCTGTCGTAGGAGGGGTAGGTGGTCGACAGGTCGATCGGCGGGGCGTGCAGGCCCTGCCGGGCGAGGTCGTCACGGCCGGCGTGCACGGCCTCGGTGGCGAGTGCTCTCGGTGCGGTGCGTGCGTCGTCGTACCCGGGCATGCGGTCGTACGCCTCCCTGATCGATGGGTCCATGGCCGGAAGAGTGAACAGTGACCGGGATCAGGTGTGCGAATCCCGTGTTACGTTCGACCAATGGCCGAATCTGTCGTACTGGATCCGGTCGATCTGCATCTGCTGCGGCTCCTGCAGAACGACGCCCGGGCCACCTATCGCGATCTCGCCGCGCAGGTCGGGGTCGCGCCGTCGACGTGTCTGGACCGGGTGACGCGGCTGCGCCGTTCGGGCGTGATCCTCGGCCATCAGCTCCGGCTGGATCCGGCCAAACTCGGGCGAGGGCTTGAGGCGCTGCTGTCCGTGCAGGTCAGGCCGCATCGTCGGGAGTTGGTGGGACCGTTCGTGGACCGGATCCGGGCGCTGCCGGAGTCACGGACCGTCTTCCATCTCACCGGGCCGGACGACTATCTCGTCCATGTCGCGGTCGCGGACATGGCGGACCTGCAGCGGCTGGTCCTCGACGAGTTCACCTCCCAGCGCGAAGTGGCGCGGGTGGAGACACGGTTGATCTTCCAGCAGTGGGACTGCGGTCCGCTGCTGCCACCCGACGCCCCGCGAAGCACGCCCTCAGCGAAATCGGCCTGACTCGGGACAAGGCCCGGTGAAACCGGGCTGACGCGGCAGTGGTCGCCGTATGAGGATGGACCGCATGTCTGAGACCAACAGCCCGCTTCCCCGCGAGGTCGCCGACGCGTACGTCGACGACCTCATCGCCCTCGACCCGGTCACCGGTACGTATCTCGGCGTGAAGGAGAGTTCGGGCAAACTCCCCGACCTCTCCCCCGCGGGCCAGGAGGCGCTCGCACAGCTCCAGCGGGCCACGCTCGCCCGGCTCGACGAGGCCGAGCGCCGACCCGGCGCGGACAGCGACATCGAGCGCCGGTGCGCGCGCCTGCTGCGCGAGCGGCTGACCGCGGAACTCGCCGTGCACGAGGCCGACGAGGGTCTGCGCGCGGTCGGCAACATGGCCACGCCCGCACATTCGGTGCGCGACATCTTCGCCGTCACCCCGAACCAGACCGAGGAGGACTGGGCGGCGATCGCCGAGCGGCTGCGCGCGGTACCGACCGCGTACGCGGGCTACCGCGAGACCCTCGAGCTGGGCCTGGAGCGCAAGCTGTACGCGGCGCCGCGCCCGACCGCCACCTTCGTCGAGCAGCTCACCGAGTGGGCCGACACCGGCGAGGGGCGCGGCTGGTTCGAGGACTTCGTCTCGGCCGGGCCGGACTCCCTGCGCGCAGAGCTGGACGAGGCCGCGCGCGGAGCGACGGCCGCCGTGGTGGAGCTGCGGGACTGGATGCGCGACGTGTACGCGCCGGCCATCGAGGGCGCGCCGAACACGGTGGGCCGCGAGCGTTACGCCCGCGGGGCCCGCTACTTCAACGGCATCGACCTCGACCTCGACGAGGCGTACGCGTACGGCTGGGCCGAGTACCACCGTCTCCTCGGGGAGATGAAGAAGGAGGCCGAGAAGATCCTGCCGGGCGCCGCGACGCCGTGGGTGGCGCTGGCCCATCTCGACGAGCACGGCCGTCACATCGAGGGCGTCGACGAGGTCCGCGAGTGGCTCCAGGGCCTGATGGACGAGGCGATCGAGAAGCTGGACGGCACGCACTTCGAACTCGCCGAGCCGGTGCGGAAGGTGGAGTCGCGCATCGCTCCGCCCGGAGGTGCGGCGGCGCCGTACTACACCGCCCCTTCGGAGGACTTCTCACGTCCGGGCCGCACCTGGCTGCCGACGATGGGCCAGACCCGTTTCCCGGTCTACGACCTGGTCTCGACCTGGTACCACGAGGGCGTGCCCGGCCATCACCTCCAGCTCGCGCAGTGGACGTACGTCGCCGGGAACCTCTCCCGCTACCAGGCCACCATCGGCGGGGTCAGCGCCAACGCCGAGGGCTGGGCACTGTACGCGGAGCGGCTCATGGACGAGCTCGGCTTCCTCACCGACCCGGAGCACCGGCTCGGCTACCTCGACGCGCAGATGATGCGGGCGGCCCGGGTCATCGTGGACATCGGCATGCACCTGGAGCTGGAGATCCCGGCCGGCTCTCCCTTCCACCCGGGCGAGCGCTGGACTCCCGAGCTGGCGCAGGAGTTCTTCGGCGCGCACAGCAGCCGTCCGGCGGACTTCGTGGAGAGCGAGCTGACCCGGTATCTGACGATCCCGGGCCAGGCGATCGGCTACAAGCTGGGCGAGCGGGCGTGGCTGCTCGGCCGCGAGAAGGCGCGCGAGCGGCACGGCGACGCCTTCGACCTCAAGGCGTGGCACATGGCGGCCCTGTCCCAGGGCTCCCTGGGCCTGGACGACCTGGTGGACGAGCTGTCCGCGCTCTGACGGTCCGCCTGGTGATCAGCGTCTGAATCCGCCCTCGGAGTCGATGACCTGACCGGTGATCCAGCCCGCCTCGTCCGTCGCCAGCCAGGCGATGAGGCGGGCCGGGTCGTCCGGCATGCCCCAGCGACCTGCGGGGAAGCATGCCGCGACGGCCTCGTACGCCTCGCCGGTCAGGTAATCCGTGTCCACGGGGCCCGGGTTGACGGTGTTCACCGTGATCCCCTGCCCCGCGAGCGTGGTCGACAGGGAGCGCGTGATGGAGGCGAGGGCACCCTTCTGCAGCGCGTAGGCGATCTCGCCGGGCATACCGCCGGCGATGTCCTGGCCCGAGGTCATCATGACTACCCGGCCACCGGGACCGGCCGGCCTCAGCCGGGCGTGGGCCTGCACCAGCAGCAGCACCGACCGCGTGTCGACCGCCCAGTGCGTGTCGAGCATGGCGGCGTCGATCTCGTCGAGGGTGCCGTCGGAGCCGCTGACCGCGTGATTGGCGATGAGGATGTCGAGCCGTCCGCCGAGCGCCGACGCGGCCGTGGCGATCAGTTCGGCGGGCGCGGCCGGGTCGGAGAGGTCGCCGGGGCCTGCATGGACCTGGGCATCGGGATCACCGAGCGCCTCCCGCACGGAGGCGACGACCTCCTCCGGCCGGTCGGCGCCCCAGGGCATGGCGGCGTCGTGCGGCACATGGTGGTGCAGATAGACGCTCGCCCCGTAGGCGGCGAGCCGCCGGGCCACGGCATGCCCGATGCCCGCCCGTCTGCTGGCCCCGGTCACCAGGGCGGTACGTCCGCGCAGCGGCAGGGGGTCGCGACGGAGGTCTTCGGGGGCGGGGTGCGGGAGTAGGGACATGGCAGATCATGATGGGGAACGGGCCGGTCCGGCGCACGCCCTTTTCGCCCAAGGCCGGTCTGTCAATCCCGCAGTCGACGAAGCTGGACGAGCCCGAGCCAGGTCTCCGGGCCGGGCTGCACCTGAGCGGCGCGCACGGCGTACGCCCCCGGCTCGAGGGCCACCCGCAGATGCTCGCTCCGCTCCGTCTCCGGGCCGGGCCAGGCCGAGTCGAACAGCACCACCGTCCCCGGCACCTTCCAGCGCACCTCGTGTCCCCAGTCCGCCGTGGTGAGCGCGCCCGGCACCATGGCCAGCAGCTCCGCCTCGGAGTCCGCCGCGCACCACCGAACGAAGGTGCCGTGGTCGGGCAGATAGGAGGTCGAGGCGGGCTCGTCACCGAACACCAGCGCCGCGCTGTCTCCCACGGGCAGCAGTCCTACGGATCCGTCGACCTCACAGGCCCGGTCGTAGTCCGAGGCCGTCTCGTCGCCGTCGGCGCCCGCCCAGAACGGCAGCACCGTCTCCGGTACGGCTATCAGGGGGCCGCCGCCCGACTCGATCCACTCCACGGCGCCCGGATCCGCGTATCTCACCATGGCAGCAGAACCTACACGCACAGCGGATCCGCAAACTCACCGTGTCGAACTGGCCCTCAGCAGCCGCAGTTGCCGGCGTCGACCGGTGCGGTCAGCGAATCGGGCGTACGGCGCTCGCGCTCCTGCCAGGTCTCGTACTCGAAGCCTTCCCGTGCCCAGTACTCGAAGCCGCCGAGCATCTCCTTGACCCGGTAGCCGAGTTCGGCGAGGGCGAGGGCGGCGCGGGTCGCGCCGTTGCAGCCGGGGCCCCAGCAGTACGTCACCACGGGCACGGACTTGTCGAGGAGTTGCTCGGCCTGTTCGGGGATGAGGGCGGTGGGCAGGTGGATCGCGCCCGGGATGTGGCCCTGGTCCCAGGACTCGGTGGAGCGGGAGTCCACGACGACGAATCCGGGGTCGCCGCCGGCCGCCAGCGCGGCGGCGACGTCGGACACGTCGGCGTGGAAGGCGAGGCTCGCGCGGAAGTGGGCGACGGCCTCGGCAGGCGCGGCGGGCGCGATACGCAGGACGGGGTTGGCGGTGGTGGCAGCGGTCGTCATGCCCACCAACCTACGGCCGGTGATCCACTGCCTGAAGAAGGAATCCCCGGTGCTCCCCTTGAACCACCGGCGATTCCCCTGCTATCTCTCGCCCATGACCACGTTTTCCCCGGACGCCACCGACTGGCGCATCCTCGACGTTCTCCAGCGCGAGGGACGCGCCAGCTTCGCCGAGCTGGCCCGTGCCGTGTCCATGTCTCCGAGCGCGGTGACGGAACGGGTGCGTCGGCTGGAGGAGGCGGGCGTCATCCAGGGCTACGCCGCGGTGGTGGACCCGCACCGGCTCGGCCTGTCGATCCTGGCCTTCGTACGCCTGCGCTACCCGAACGGCAACTACAAGCCCTTCCACGACCTGGTCGCCACCACGCCCGAGATCCTGGAGGCCCACCACGTCACGGGCGACGACTGCTTCGTGATCAAGGTCGCGGCCCGCTCGATGCGGCACCTGGAGGAGATCTCCGGCAAGATCGGCACACTCGGCTCGGTGACGACGAGCGTGGTCTATTCGTCTCCGCTGCCGCGACGGCCGCTCGGTCAGTGACCCCGTTGCCGCAGCACCGACCCCGACCTCCCCTTCACGACCTCCAGCTGCGCATGGATCCGCCGCCGCAGATCGGCGACATGGCTGACGATCCCGACGCTGCGATCGCGTTCGCGCAGTGAGTCGAGGACGTCGAGCACCTCGTCGAGGGTCTGGTCGTCGAGGCTGCCGAAGCCCTCGTCGATGAAGAGGGTGTCGAGGCGGACGCCGCCGGCCTCGTCGGTGACGACGTCCGCGAGGCCGAGGGCGAGGGCGAGTGAGGCGAAGAAGGTCTCGCCGCCCGAGAGGGTGGCCGTGTCCCGCTCGCGGCCGGTCCAGGCATCGACGACGTGCAGTCCGAGACCACTGCGGCCGCGGCCGGTGCGGTCGTCGGAGTGGACGAGGGTGTAGCGGCCGGACGACATGCGCTGCAGCCGTACGGTCGCGGCGGCGGCGACCTGTTCCAGGCGGGCCGCCAGCACATACGACTCCAGGCGCATCTTGCGTTCGTTGTCCGCCGAGGTGCCCGCGGTGAGCGCGGCGAGGCGGGCCACGCGGTCGTACTCGGTGCGCAGCGGGGCGAGTTGGCGCATGGCGGCGACCGTACGGGCGGACAGCCGGTCGAGTTCGGCGCAGCGGCGGGCGGCGGCGTCGCGCGCGGAGGCGGCGTCGCGCGCGTGCCGGCCGGCATCGGAGGCGGTCCGCTCCGCTGTCACGAGATCGGCGGGCGGCTGCTGGGCGGCGGCCGTGGTGTCGGCCTCGGCCAGGACAGCACGGACGGCGGCCTCCTCGAACTGCCAGGCGTCCAGCCGTCGTTGCAGATCGCGGTGCGCGGCGTCGTCGAGGAGCGCGGCGGCCGCGGCCTGCGGGGTGTCGAAGCCGGCGCGGAAGGCGGCGTCGGCGAGGCGGGCGTCGGCGTCCTTGAGCCGCTGGGCGGTGTCCTCGGCGGCGCGTGCCGTCTCGGCGGCCTCGGTGAGCACTGCCACCCGGCGCTCCAGTTGCGTGGCGCGCGCGGCGACGCTGTCGGCGGTGCCGCGGGCCTCGGCCAACTCGGTTTCCAGGGCGGTCTTCTCGCGGTCCAGCCGCTCGCGGTGGCCGACCCGGGCGGCGGCCCGGACCTCCGTCTGCTGGCGGACGGCGGTGCGCTGCTCGTGTTCCGCCTCGGCCCGCCGCAGCTCCTCGTGGGCGGAGTGCAGCGCCGAGGCGTCCCTGCGGGCCTTCGTGTACTGCTGCTCCAACTCGTCGGCCGCCTGGGCGAGTCGACTTGTCGGCTTGTCACCGGCCTCGGCGGTGGCCGCGGCCAGGGCTTCGCGTACGAGACCCAGGCGTCCTTCTGCCTCGGTGTGCCGTTCCTCCGCCCGCTGGTAGGCGGCCAGGGCCCGCTCCTCGGCTTCCCGGTCGACGTGTCCGGCGTCCTTGCGGGCGGGTGCGGGGTGGTCGACGGCGCCGCAGACGGCACAGGGCTCACCGTCCTGAAGCTGTGCGGCGAGTTCGGCGGCGATGCCGTTCAGGCGCTGTTCCTTGACGTCCAGCCAGTGCGCCTTGGCCTTGAGGGCCTGCCCCTGGGCCTCGGTCGTCTGACGTGCGGCCGTGTCCGTGTCGCCGGCCAGTTGGTCGCGCATCCGCGCGGCGGCGAGCCGCTGCCGTGCGGGCTCGCGCTGCACGGCCAGCTGGTCGGCGCGGTTGGCGGCGTCCTGCGCGGACTCGATGCGCGCCTGGAGGCCCGCCCGGGACTCCTCCCACCCGACGAGCCAGGTCTCCGCATCCAGCCGGACATCGTCGTCCGCCCGTTCCTGACGGTCCAGGTCCGCGCGCTCCGCGACGAGTTCGGCCAGCCGCCGTTCGCCGCGACGAGCCGACTCCAGCCCGCCCAGCTCCTCGGCGACGCGCCGCGCGGCGGCGGCCAGCCCGACAGCACCGGCTTCGGCGAGATCGCCCTGAGGCTCGGAGAGGGCCTGCTCGATGCCGAGATCGCCTTGAGACCGGGAGGCGGCCCGCTCGAAGCCGAGATCGCCGCCGGGCCGGAACCCGGCCGCTCCCCCACCGAACGTGCCCCGCAGCAGCGCACGCGCGCGTGCCTGTGCCGTGGCCGCCTGCCGGTGCTCCGCGTCGGCGGCCTCCCGCAGCTCCAGTGCGGGTGCCACCATCTCGGCCTTGCGGGACCGCTCCATACGCGCCTGCGCCTCGCGGTGGGCGTCGGCCCGCTCGTCCAGCAGCCGGGCCCGCCCTTGGGCCTCGGCGAACCGCCTCTGCAGCCGCGCCACTTCGCGTACGTCACCCAGGGTGCGGTCGGCGGCGGCCTGGGCGGACTCGGCGGCCAGGAGGCGGCAGTGGGCGACGGTCAGCTGCTCGCGGGCGGTGCTGCGGGCGACGGCGGCGGCGCCGAGAACGGCGTCGGCCAGACCGGGCTCGCCCGGCACCAGGTCGGGCAGCGGCATGGCGTCGCCTGCTGCCTGCTGCATGCGGTGCGCGTCGGCCAGCAGCGCCGCGTCGCCGTCGCGCACCTGGGTCTCGGCGGCCCGGCGACGCTCGGCGAGGCGCTTCTCGACGTCGGCGAACCGGTGCGTGTCGAAGAGGCGGCCCAGCAGCTTGCCGCGGGCCTCGGCGTCGGCGCGCAGGAAGCGGGCGAAGTCGCCCTGGGGCAGCAGCACGACCTGGCAGAACTGCTCACGGCTCATGCCGAGCAGCTGGGTGACCTCCTCGCCGATCTCCTGGTGCGAGCGGCTGAGGTCCTTCCAGCTCCCGGTCTGCGCGTCGTACTCGCGCAGCCAGCTCTGTGCCTTGTCGAGCGTCGTGCCCGAGCCGCGCTTCTTCGGGCGCTCCCAGGGCGGCTGCCGGGTGACCTCCAGCCGGCGTCCCGCGACGGACAGTTCGAGGCGGACCTCGGTGCGGATGCCGGCCGCGGCGTGGTCGCTGCGCAGGGTCATGCCCTGGCCGCTCTGGCGGGCGCCCGGCACGGAGCCGTAGAGCGCGTAGCAGACGGCGTCCAGGACGGACGTCTTTCCGGCGCCGGTGGGTCCGTGCAGCAGGAACAGGCCGGCCAACGACAGCGCGTCGAAGTCGACGGACTGGGAGCCGCCGAACGGCCCGAACGCCGTCACATCGAGGCGATGCAGCCTCATCGCGCCACCTCCCGCACGACCTCGTCCGCCCGCCCCGCGTCGAACGCGTCCCGCAGCACGCCCTGTTCGTGCACGTCGGGTCCGGCTCCGCGCACATGCGCCACGAAGTCCTCCGCGATCTCCTGGTCGCTGCGGCCCGCCAGCCGCCGCGCATAGGACACGTCGGGATCGTCCGGCGCCCGTTCGGGGTCGAAGACGAGGCTGAGCGTGTGCGGGAACCGCTCGGTGAGACGGACCATGGGGTCCGCGGGTCGCACCGTGTCCGTCAGGGTCGCCTCGACCCATGCCTCCCCGTGCCGGTCGAGCCCCGGATCGGCCAGCAGCTCCTCCAGCGTCCCGCGGATGCGGGCCAGCGGACGCGGCACCGGGCAGTCGACCCGCTCGGCCGTGACCGCTCCGTCGGCGTCCAGATCGACGAGCCACATGCTCTTGCGGTGGTCGGCCTCGGAGAAGGAGTACGGCAGCGGCGAGCCGGAGTAGCGGACGCGCTCGGTGATCGTCTGGCAGCCGTGCAGATGCCCCAGCGCCGCGTAGTCGGCACCCTCGAAGACCCCGGCGGGCACCGCGGCCACTCCGCCGACCGTGATGTCCCGCTCGCTTTCGCTGGCCTCGCCCCCGGTGACGAAGGCGTGCGCGAGGACCACCGACCGTGTGCCGCGCGCGCGTGTGGCGAGATCGGCGCGCACCCGGTCCGTGGCGGCGGCGAGAACGGCCTCGTGCCCGGCCTTGTCGACGCCGAACTCGTCCTTCACCAGGGCCGGTTCGAGATAGGGCAGGCCGTAGAAGGCCACGTCGCCGAAGTCGTCCTGGAGCACGACGGGTGTGCCGCACGCCGACGCCTCGGTCCGCAGATGGATGCCGGCGCGGTCGATCAGCCCCGCGCCCACGCCGAGCCGCCGCGCGGAGTCGTGGTTGCCGGAGATCATCACCGTCGGCACACCCAGGTCGGCGAGCCGGTGCAGGGCGTCGTCGAACAGCTCGACCGCGGCGAGCGGCGGCACGGCCCGGTCGTACACGTCTCCCGACACGACCACCGCGTCCACGCCGTGCTCACGCACGGTCGTGACGAGGTGGCCGATGAACTCGGCCTGGGCACCGAGCATGTTCACCCGGTGGAACGCCCGGCCGAGATGCCAGTCGGAAGTGTGCAGCAGTCTCATGATCCCCGAGACTAACGGCCGGGTCTGACAGCACGAGCGGTTACTCCCGTATCGCCCCGTCATGAACGTTCCTGCACCCACCTGTTCACGGTTCGGACTTGACCGGATATGACCAACATGCCCGAAAGATCACAAGGTCGGCGGTGCAGCAGTACTCGCGCTGCGCGTGTCAGCGCGTGACCAGTTGGTCGGCAAGGCGGCGCGCCTGGGTGAGCAGTGTGCCGTGGGTCGCCAGCGCATCGGGGTCTTCGAGCACCCCGCCGCGCAGCCTCGCCCGCAGCGCGTCCAGCGTGTGGACCATGTCGTCGACGACCTCGCGCAGCTCGTGGTCCGCGTGCCGGTCGTGACCGCCCGGGGAGAACCGGCTCTGGGGGTAGAGCCGGATCGCGCGGGCGCTGTTGCGCAGGAACTCCGCGTACGACTCGGTGACCGCCGGGCCCGGTCGCGGTTCCGGCCGATCGTCGGCACTGGCCTCCAGCAGGGCGCGGGTGACGCCCGTGGTGTGTACGGCCACGTAGTCGAGGACGGTGACCGCGTCGTCGTAGTCCTGACCGGGAGGGGCCAGGGCACGGCCGCGGGGCAGGGGATTGACGCGCAGGCTCTCGCGGCTCCAGCCGACCGCGGAGCGGGCCTGCTCCACGAGACGGAACAGCCGCAGCGCCCGCTCGTGCAGCTCCGCCGCCGCCCGGGCATCCCATTCATGGGCGGTCAGCCGGTCGGCCACCGCATCGAGGATCTCCTGCGCCTCGCGGGCCGCGCCCTCGAGTGCGACGCGAGTGCCGCGCAGGTAGACGGGGGGCCGGATCAGGGCGTTGACCGCGATGCCCACCAGTGCGCCGAAGACCGCCTCCGCGATCCGGGCCGCCGACCCGGCGAGGGTGACCGGTCCGGTCAGGACGAACAGGGCGCCCGTTGCCGCGTAGATGCCCTGGCTGCCCAGGCGCCGCCAGTTGCCCAGCAGCACCACCGCCGGCAGCACCAGGCCCATCGCCGCCATCGGGGAATCCAGCATGAGGGCGACGCCCGTGGCCACCACCGTCCCGGTGGCGATGGCCGCCAGCTGCTGCAGCCCGTGCGCGATCGACCGGTAGACCGTCGACTCCACCAGCACGACCGCCACCCACGGCGCGACGAACGCCATCGGCATCTTCAGCCACCAGCCCGCCACCGCCCAAGCCACGCACGCGGCCAGCGCCGCCTTGACGGCCTGAACCGCCAGATCCCGTTCACGGCCCGGCCGCTCCCACGCGAGCCGGACGGTCTCTCCTACTGCCCTGATGAGCCGCCGGACGTGCGGCACCGCTCCACGCATCGCCTGCATGCGGGCCGGGTGCCACATCTGCGGGCCTTGACCCACCAAGGGCGTCACGCCCCGCGCGTCAGGCGTCCTGGAAGGCCGTCTCGGCCTGCTTCCGGCGCAGTTCCTCCAGGGTGCTCTGCTGGCGCCGGGCGCGGTCGAGCAGGTCGTCGAGCAGCCGCCGGTCGAGGCGCGCGTCGGTGTCGGCGAGCATGCGGAGCGTCTCCCATGCGGCGGCCTTGCCCTCGACACCCAGCCGCAGCCCCTCCAGTTCCCACAGCGTGCTGAGCGGAGAACGGCGTACGAGATGGCCGTTGCTCTTGAGCCGCCCCACCCGCTCGGCCGCCCGGCCCGCGTAGACCTTGTAGTGCCGCACCGGGACACCTAGCAGCCGCATGATGCGGATCAGGCTCACCCGGTCCTCGGCGATCTCGTCGGCGACCGGCCCCAGGACCTCGACGAGAGGGGAACCGTCGTCCGACCGCGCGAGGTGGCGGGCCCGGTCGGTTCCGGCGGTGGCACCGGCGAGATGGTCGTTGAGGTAGATCCCCAGGTAAGACGTACCGCCGCCCGGGGCGAAGACGCCGTGCCGCGTGTCGGAGCCCGTTCGGTTGCTCATGGCGTGTCCCTTCACGATCGCGGGCCGACTCGGCGAGTACCCGTTCCGGGGCGGGCAGCACGCATGATCCGGGAGTCGCACCCGAGCAGGGACGAGAAGGGGGACCGTCTCAGGCGTCCCCGTACGCCTCTCCCCCGAGCTCGAACCCGGCCGTTCCCGCCGTCACGTCCGCGAGCCACGCCCGGAACGCCTCCACATCGGCGTCCGGCAGGCCGATCTCGATCGTGACCGCCTCCCCGTACCGCACGTCCCGCACCTCGCGCCCGGTCGACCGCAGGTCGTTCTGCACCTTGCCCCCGCGCTGGTGGTCGACGGTCACGGTGGCCAGCCGGAAGCGGCGTCGCGTGAGCGTGCCGAGCGCGTCCAGCGCCTCGCCGACGGCTCCGCCGTACGCCCGGATGAGGCCGCCGGCGCCGAGCTTGACGCCGCCGTAGTAGCGGGTGACGACGGCGACGACGTAGCGCATGTCGCGGCGCAGCAGCATCTGCAGCATGGGCACCCCGGCCGTGCCGCCCGGTTCCCCGTCGTCACTGGCCTTCTGGATCGAGGCGTCGGCGCCGATCACGTAGGCCCAGCAGTTGTGGGTGGCGTCCGCGTGCTCCTTGCGGATGGCGGCGAGGAAGTCCTGGGCCTCCTGCTCCGTGGCCGCCGGGGCGAGCGCACAGATGAAGCGTGAGCGGTTGACCTCGGTCTCGTGCACGCCCGCGCGGGCGACGGTGCGGTACTCGTCCTGCATCCGGCCAGCCTATGCGGAGCGTCCACGGCGGCCCGCGCGGGAGGTGCGGGCACACGCGCGTGCCCGCCGCCTCACTCCTTCTTGCCCCGCGCCACCATCACACCCGTCAGCAACGCCGTCCCGGGCGCGAGGTCCCTCCAGGAGGTGCCGTGCCAGGCCAGTACGGCGATGGCCGACGTGGGGAACTTCGTGCGGACCTCCTCCAGGGTGTCGGCGAGGGCGTCCCCGGCGAGTTCCAGGACGAGATCCTCCAGGCCGGGGTTGTGCCCGACCAGGAGCAGCGTCCCGATCTCGGGGGACGCCTCGTGGACGACCTCCAGCAGCTCGGGCACGTCCGCCGCGTACACCCGCGGGTCATGGCGCACCGGGGGCGGGGTGCCCCACTGGGCGGAGGCCAGCTGCCAGGTCTGACGGGTGCGTACGGCGGTGGAGCACACCGCGAGGTCCGGCAGGCAGTCGGCTTCGGCGATCATGCGGCCCGCGACGGGGGCGTCCCGGCGGCCGCGTGGTGCGAGGGGGCGTTCATGGTCGGCGACGCCGTCCGGCCAGGCGGATTTGGCGTGCCGCAGGACGATGAGCCGGCGCAGCGGGCCCGCTGCGAAGTGCGCGGTCACGACAGGCCTCCCAGGTCGCGGGCGAGGTCGAGGCCGAGGAGGCGGTCGGCGTAGGCGAAGGTCTCGAAGCGGGCGCCGTCCGGCACGTCGGACGCGCTCTCCACCCAGCGCAGCACTCCGAGCACCCCGGGCAGGTCGAGGTCGTCCTCCCAGGCGGTGCGCAGCTCCGCCCGGACCTCGTCGGGGATGGGCCGCGACGGCTGCCGTGCCCATGCGGCGACGGCACCGCGCCAGCGCAGCAGCGTGTCGTGGGCGTCGCTGAGGGCGGCCGCGTCGAGCTCTACGGGCACGCTTCTGCGCCGGGAGAGCAGGGCGAGGCGCAGTGCGGCGGGATCGGCGTCCTCGGGCGGTGCCTGCGAGTGCACCGGTGCGACCGCGAGCCGTACGCCGTCGGGTTCCGCGCCGCCGCCCTCGCGCACCACGTGGATGACCTGTGCCTCGCCCAGGCCCGCGGTGGCGTCCCGGCCGTCCTCGAAGGGCCGGATGCCCAGCGCCGCGGCGCCGGCCCGGAGCTCCGCCTGCTGCCGCTCCTCGTCGAGCAGCGCCCACACCGGCGTACCGCCGAGTTCCAGGGCACGCACGAGGAGGTCGGCGGCGAGCAGCACGCGCAGGGCGGTGACGTCGAAGCCCTCCGTATGCGCCTCGACGCGGGTCAGGCCCCGGCGGGCGGGCGCGGCGTCGACGGGCTCGCCGGTTCGGTCGTCGATGATGCGCAGCACGGAGCGAGCGTAGGTGCAGGCGCGGTCGTCCGCAGCCATCCGGCGCGCTTCCCGGGCGGCGTGGCGGGAGTCGGCTCCGTCCGGAGTGCGCTGGTCATCGGTGTCGTAACCGGGCATCGCCACCCCCTGCCGTGCGGACTGCCCGAACGGTACTGCGCACCGGCCCGCCCGGACAGGAGTGCGGTGCGGGGTCGCGCGGAAAGACGGAGGTCGCTCGTGCGGTGGGGAATCCTGGCGATGCGCCGTCCGTTGTGGGTGGTGACGACAGCAGGACGGCTGTCCTGCGCAGCACGAGGAGGCCAGTGGTGTACGGCGACGACGCGGCGGTCCACAGGATTCTGACCGAACTGGGCGACACCTGGGCGATCGTGGGCCTGTCGTCGAACCAGCGGCGGGCCGCGTACGGGGTCGCCGGTGTGCTCCAGCGCTACGGCAAGCGCATCGTGCCGGTCCATCCGAAGGCGGAGACGGTGCACGGTGAGCAGGGGTACGCCTCCCTGGCGGACATCCCCTTCGACGTGGACGTGGTCGATGTCTTCGTGAACAGCGATCTCGCGGGTCCGGTCGCCGACGAGGCGGTCGCCGAGGGCGCCAAGGCGGTCTGGTTCCAGCTGGGCGTCATCGACGAGGCGGCGTACGACCGCACGCGCGCGGCGGGCCTGGAGATGGTCATGGACCGCTGCCCGGCGATCGAGATACCCCGCCTGGGCTAGGCCGCCCCCGGCCCGGCCGACCGGAGCGGCGCCCGGAGCCCTCCCCTCCCGCTCTGTCCCCCCGCATAATGCTCGGGTGACTTCCACCTCCCCCCACCCCAACTCCACCCCCACACAGCGCTTTCCGGTCGTCATCGTGGGCGCCGGGCCGGCCGGACTCACCCTCGGCAACATCCTGCGGGCGGCCTCCGTCGACTGTCTGGTCCTGGAGATCGAGACGCGCGAGTTCATCGAGCAGCGGCCGCGGGCCGGGGTGCTGGAGGAGGGGGCGGTACACGGACTCCAGCGGCGGGGCCTCGCGGACAATCTGCTGGCGCGGGCCCAGCGGCACACCGAGTGCGAGTTCCGGTTCTCCGGGGAGCGCTACCGGTTCGAGTACGCCGAGCTGACGGGCACTCACCACTGGGTCTATCCACAGCAGTTCCTGGTGACGGACCTGGTGCGCGAGTACGCCGACGTGCGCGGCGGGGCCATCAGCTTCGGCGTGCGGGACGTCGAACTGCACGACCTCGACACCGAGCACCCCTCGGTGTCGTACACCTGCCCGGAGACGGGACAACGGCATGTCGTGCACTGTGACTTCGTCGCGGGCTGCGACGGGGCCCGGGGGGCCACGCGTGCCGCACTGCCCGGCGACCGGGCCCGTATCTCCCGCAGCGACTACGGCATCGGCTGGCTGGCGCTGCTCGCCGAGGCGCCGCCGTCCTCCGACTGCGTCCTGTTCGGCATGCACCCGCGCGGGTTCGCCGGGCACATGCCGCGCAGCGCCGAGGTGACCCGCTACTACCTCGAGTGCCCGCCGGGCGACGACCCGGAGAACTGGTCGCACGACAGGGTCTGGACGGAACTCCAGCAGCGGCTCGGGGCGACGGGCGTGCCGCCGCTGACGGAGGGGCGGCTGATCGAGAAGCGCGTCCTCGACATGCACAACTACGTCGTCGAGCCCATGGTGTTCGGCCGCCTCTTCCTGGCCGGCGACGCCGCCCATCTGACCGCCCCCATCGCCGCCAAGGGCATGAACCTCGCCCTGCACGACGCCTTCCTCCTCGGCGACGGGTTGGTCGCCCATCTCACGAAGGGGGACGGCACCGGCCTGGACGGCTACTCGGCGGCCTGTCTCAACCGGGTGTGGGACTACCAGGAGTTCTCCCACTGGCTTTCCGAGGTCTACCACGGCACATCGTCGGGCGACCCGTACCGGGCGGGCACCACCCTCGCCCGCCTCCGCCGCATCTTCGACTCCGAGACGGCGGCCAGGGCGTTCGCCGAGCAGTACCTGGGCAGGCTGACCGCGGGCTGAGGGCCCTGGCGCCGAACCGGGAAGCCTCGGCGCCGTTACTCAGTCGTGCAGCGGCCGGTCGCTGAGCCGGTGGTCCGCCACGTTCAGCGCCTCGTCGACGAGGCGGCGCAGATGTCCGTCGCGCAGGGAGTAGATCACCCGGCGGCCCTCCTTTCGCGTGTTCACCAGGCCCGCGAGGCGTAGCCGGGCCAGGTGCTGACTGACGGCGGGACGGGCCGCGCCGCAGGCCTCCGTGAGCGTCGTGACGTCGGCCTCTCCGGCCGTCAGGGCGTGCAGGAGGGTGAGGCGGGTGCGGTCGCCGAGCAGGGCGAGGAGTTCGGCGGCGAGCGCGAACTGCTCCTCGCCCGGGGTGCGCGGATGCGCATCCTGTGCAGTTGATAGGTGCATGCGTGCGCTCATACGCACATAATGGCGTCGTGGGCGGCCCGCGTCCACTCCCGCGCACCGGAAGGGGACCGCCGTGAGCGACAGCCACGAGCACGGTCATGGCCACGAGCACCACCATGACCACGGGCACGATCACCGTCACGGCCATCCCCACCCCCACCCCCATGCTCGCTCCCGCACCGGAGCCGGATTCCGCCACCGTCTCACCCACCGCATCACCCACCTCCTCAAGCCCCACTCCCACGAGACGGCCGACAAACTCGACTCCGCCCTGGAGTCCTCGGCCCGTGGCATGCGCGCGCTGTGGGTCTCGCTGGCGGTGCTCGGCGTGACGGCGCTGGCCCAGGCGGTCGTCGTGGTCGCCTCCGGGTCGGTGGCGCTGCTCGGCGACACGGTGCACAACACCGCTGACGCGCTGACCGCCGTACCGCTCGGGATCGCCTTCGTCCTGGGCCGGCGCGCGGCGACGCGCCGCTTCACCTACGGCTACGGGCGGGCCGAGGACCTCGCCGGCATCGCCATCGTGCTGACGATCGCCGCGTCCGCGGCCTTCGCGGCGTGGACGGCCGTCGACCGCCTCCTCGACCCGCGGCCGGTGCAGCAGATTCCGGCCGTCGCCGTGGCGGCACTCGTCGCTTTCGCGGGGAACGAGTGGGTGGCCCGCTATCGGATCCGGGTCGGACGGGAGATCGGCTCGGCCGCGCTGGTCGCGGACGGGCTGCACGCCCGCACGGACGGATTCACCTCACTGGCCGTCCTGTTGAGCGCCGGGGGTGCGGCTCTGGGCTGGCAACTCGCGGACCCGATCGTCGGCTTGGCGATCACGGCCGCCATCACTCTGGTGCTGCGGGACGCGGCGCGCGAGGTGTTCCGGCGGGTGATGGACGCGGTGGACCCGGCCTTGGTGGACCGGGCCGAGCAGGCGCTGCGGGAGGTCGCGGGGGTGCGTGAGGTGGGCGAGCTGCGGCTGCGCTGGATCGGGCACCGGCTGCGCGCCGAGGTGGCGGTCGTCGTGGACGGCGAGGCGACGGTACGGCAGGCGCACGCCATCGCGGTGGACGCCGAACACGCCCTGCTGCACGCCGTACCCCGGCTCACCGCGGCCCTGGTCCACGCGGATCCGGCGCCGGTGCCGGGCGAGGCCGATCCGCATCTTGCCCTCGCCCACCACGCGGCGGCCTGAGGGGTCAGATCGCGACGCCCAGCCCCTCCAGTACGACCGCCCCCGGCAGCTCGGCGAACGCTTTGCCCGGCACCAGCAGTTTGCCGCGCCTGCGCCCGCTGCCGACCAGGACGTACGGCAGGTCGACGACGGCCGAGTCCACCAGCACCGGCCAGCCGTCGGGCAGCCCGAGCGGGGTGATGCCGCCGTACTCCATACCGGTCTCGCCGGTGGCCGTGTCCATGGAGGCGAACGACGCCTTGCGAGCGCCGAGTTGGCGGCGCACGACACCGTTGACGTCGACCCGCGCGGTGGAGAGCACGACGCACGCGGCGAGCGTGGTCTCGCCGCCGCGCCTGCCGGCGACGACCACGCAGTTCGCGGACCGCTCCAGCAGTTCCTGCCCGTAGTGCTCGACGAAGACGGCGGTATCGGCCCACTGCGGGTCGGTCTCGACGTAGATGATCTGGTCGGCGGGGACGCTGCCGCGCCAGTTTCGTACGGCGTCGGCGACCGGGCGGGTGAGTTCGTCAAGGCGGTCCGGGGCCGGGTCGGCGCTGTCGAAGTGTCCGATGGGTGCGTCCATGAGCGCACGCTAACAGGACCGCCGACGCCGTCTGGGTGATGTCTCAGCGGGCGGGCGGGACCGAGACGGCCAGCATCCACTCCGTGGGGACGTCGCCCTGATTGCCGTAGATGTGCGGGGCGTCGGCCTCGAAGGTGGCGCTCGAGCCGGCCGGGACGAGGTACTCCGTGCCGTCGACGGTGAGGGTGAGTTCGCCCGCCATGACGTGGACGATCTCGACGGTGCCGACGGGGTGCGGGTCCGAGGCGCTGCTCTCGCCCGGCATCACCCGCCAGTGCCACATCTCCAGCGGGCCGGGCGCCTCGGTCCCGGCCAGGAGCCGGCTGTGGCTGCCCGCGTCGGTGTGCCACAGCCGCACCACCTGGTCGGCCGGGACGATCCGCACCTTCGGCCCCTGCTCGTAGTCGAGCAGGGTGGTGATGCTGATGCCGAGCGCGTCGCCGATCTTGATCACCGTGCCGAGGCTGGGATTGGTGCGCGCCTGCTCGATCTGGATGAGCATGCCGCGGCTGACTCCCGCCCGGGCGGCGAGCACGTCCAGCGTGAAGCCGCGCACCGCGCGCCAGTGCTTGACATTGCGCGCCAGGGACTGGGTGAGCAGTTCGAGGTCCGACACATTCCGTCCAACGTTGCGGAGTCCAATATTCTGGATGACAGGGTTCACCCGACTGCACTACGGTGGGTTGCACCCGATCGTGCATCGAACTGTACTGCGAGGCCCTCGTGACAGCACTCTTCGCCCTGGCCACGAGCCTGCTGTGGGGTCTGGCCGACTTCGGCGGCGGCTTGCTGACCCGGCGTACCCCGGCGCTGACGGTGGTCGTCGTCTCGCAGGCGATAGCCGCGATCGTGCTCGGCGTGATCGTGGTGGCCACCGGGGCCTGGAGCGAGGCCGGTTCACAGCTGTGGTTCGCGGTCGCGGCCGGCGTGGTGGGCCCGGTCGCCCTGATCTGCTTCTACAAGGCGCTCGCGCTCGGCCCGATGGGCGTGGTCTCCCCGCTCGGCACCGTGGGCGTGGCCGTCCCGGTCGGGGTGGGTCTCTTCCTCGGCGAGCGGCCCGGACCTGCACAGGTCGCGGGGATCGCGGTCGCCGTCGTCGGTGTCGTCCTCGCGGGCGGACCGCAGTTGCGCGGCGCGTCCGTGCAACGGCAGGCCATCCTGCTCACGCTGATCGCGGCCTTCGGCTTCGGCACGGTGTTCGTACTGATCGCGGAGGCGTCGACGACCGTCACCGGTCTGTTCCTGGCGCTCTTCGTCCAGCGCCTCATCAATGTGGCGGCGGGCGGCCTCGCGCTGTACGCCTCGGTGCGGCGGGGCGCCGCGGCCCTCCCGGAAGACGGTTTCGCCTGGCGTCTGCTGCCGGCGTTCGCCTTCTGCGGTCTCGCCGACGTCGCGGCGAACGGCACCTATGTGGTCGCCGCACACCACGGCCCGGTCACCGTGGCCGCCGTGCTCGCCTCGCTCTACCCGGTGGTGACCGCCGCGGCCGCGCGCGGCTTCCTCCGGGAGCGGCTGCGGGCGGTGCAGGCGGCGGGTGCGGGGCTCGCGCTGGTCGGCTCAGTGCTGCTCGCGGCCGGCTGACTCAGGACTCCGCGTCCACTTCCGCGAGTCGAGCGGCCTCCTTCTCGTCCAGCGCGGCCAGCTTCGCCGCCGCCTCCTCGTCCAGCTCCGTGAGCTTCGCCACCGTCTCCTCGTCCAGCTCGGCCAGCGCCTGGAGCTGCTCGGGGGTGACCCCGTCGGGTATCGGCACGGGCGCCGGCGTGCGAAGCGGCGGCTGCCATCCGTCGTCGGGAGTCCAGCGCCGTACGACACGGGCGGGCGCGCCCGCCACCACGGCGTGGTCGGGCACCGTGCCCCGGACCACCGCGCCGGCCGCCACCACGACGTTCCGACCGATGCGCGCGCCGGGCAGGATCACGGCCCCGGTGCCGATCCAGCAGCCCGGGCCGATCTCGACCGGCTCCATACGCGGCCACTGCTTGCCGATGGGCTCGTGGGGATCGTCGTAGGAGTGGTTGGTGGAGGTGACGTAGACGTACGGCCCGAAGTAGCAGTCACTGCCGATGGTGACCGTCGTGTCCGCGATGACATGACTGCCGCGGCCCAGCACGACCCCGTCACCGATGCGCAGGATCGGCTCCGGACCGAGGTCGAGGTCGGGCATCAGGCCGGCCGTCAGCGTCACCTGCTCGGCGACGATGCAGTGGGAGCCGAGGTGGATCCAGGGTTCGCCGAAGACGGTGCCGAGCGGGAAGGCCAGACGGGTGACTTCGCCGATCGAGCCGAAGCGGAAACGGCCGGGGTGGTCCGCCGTGACCGAACCCGTGCGCTGCACCCAGGCCCAGCCGGCGTGGACGGCCCGCTGCGTCAGTCGGCGTCGCCAGGATGAGAACGTGTTCTTGCGCTTCGGCACGGGCTCACCGTACTTACCGCACGGCGCCCGCATGAGGTGCAGGGCCTGTGATCTTCGCCCTACCGGGTGGCGTAGCGTTCCGCTGTACCGCGGACGACAGGAGAACGGTGATGACGCACAAGGCGCTGATCAAGGGCATCGGCGGCAAGGAGCCGAAGATCGACGAGGCGACCTTCGTCGCGCCCACGTCCGCGGTGATCGGGGACGTGACGCTCGAGGCGGGCGCGAGCGTCTGGTACGGCGCGGTCGTACGGGGCGACGTGGAGCGGATCGCCGTCGGTGCGCAGAGCAACATCCAGGACAACTGCACGCTGCATGCCGACCCCGGCTTTCCCGTGACCATCGGGGAGCGGGTGTCGGTCGGCCACAACGCCGTCGTGCACGGGGCGACCGTCGAGGACGACTGTCTGATCGGTATGGGCGCGACCGTGCTGAACGGTGCCGTGATCGGGGCGGGGTCTCTGGTCGCCGCTCAGGCTCTGGTGCCGCAGGGGATGCGGGTGCCGCCCGGGTCGCTGGTCGCGGGGGTCCCGGCGAAGGTGAAGCGGGAGCTGACGGAGGAAGAGCGTCAGGGCGTCACCCTCAACGGAACCTTGTATGCGGAGTTGGCCAAGGCGCACCGGGAAGAGCACGGGGCGTAGAGGTCGTACGCCGTCTGCGGGTTGTATGTGGCCGGTCGCGCGGTTCCCGGCGCCCCTGAAAGGGCGCTTCAGTCCCCGGCGCCGACCGTTTCCGGTTCCTGGTGGGCCGTCTGGGCGTTCTTCGCCTTGCGCTTGATGATCAGCATCGACGTCAGGCCGACCAGGACCGCCGCCACGAGGCCCAGCCACGAGAAGCGCTTCAGCCAGGACTCGGCGACCACTCCGACGTAGTAGATGACCGCCGTCGTGCCGCCCGCCCAGACGATGCCGCCGAGGACGTTGGCGGTCAGGAACTTCCAGTACGGCATCCGCAGTACGCCCGCGAGCGGGCCGGCGAAGATCCGCAGGAGCGCGACGAAGCGGCCGAAGAAGACGGCCCACATGCCCCACTTCTGGAAGGAGCGCTCGGCGGTCGCGATATGGCCCTCGCTGAAGTGCCTGGGGAACTTCCCGCCCAGCCAGGCCAGCAGTGGGCGGCCCCCCTTGCGGCCGATGGCGTAGCCGATGGAGTCGCCGATGATCGCGCCCGCGCTGGCGCAGGCGCCGAGCACGAAGGGGTCGATGTCACCGTGCTGCGAGGCGAGCAGCGCCGACGAGACCAGGATGATCTCGCCGGGCAGCGGGATGCCCAGGCTCTCCAGGCCGATGACCACGCCGACCAGCAGATAGATGGCGAGCGGGGGCACCGTTTCGAGCCATTCCTGGACGTGCAACGCCGCTTCCTCTCAAGTCCTGGACCCTGTGTTTCCCGGCGCACGCTCAGCAGTGAGCGTGCGCCGGGGCAGCCTACCCGGTCTGTGTGACGCGCTCGGTGTCCCAGAGGTTGCACCGGTGCTCACGATGCACGGTGTTGCTCAGCACATTCCCGCCGGTGGATGTTGGGCGCAGGGCCAGGACGGTGCCGGTCCCGGCGGGCATCGCGGGCTGTCCGGTCGCCCGCGGCACCCCTTCCCGGACGAAGGAACCCCAGTACTGGACCATCTGCCGGGCCAGCGTCCGCTGCTCGGCGTTGAGCGGGGTCGGCAGCCCGAAGTGCTTGAAGAGGTACTGCACCTCATTGACATGCGTCGCGCCGAAGTCGAAGTCCGTGCCCAGGTTCCGCAGGGAGGCGAAGGGCGGCGAGGTGCGGTCGGCGAACTCGTACGCGTAGACCTGGCCGCGTCCCGCGAGCGTGCCGTCGAGGCGGAGCGCCGGGCAGGCGAAGAGCTGGTCGCCCAGGGCCGTGGCGTAGGCGATGGTCGGCGAGGGGTACGACGACAGCGGGTAACGGGTGAGTGCGGCTTCGCCGTAGTCGGTCCTCATCACCGTCGGGTACTGGTCGGCGGTGAGCGGGGTGCCGTTCAGATCGAAGCGGCCGAAGGCGAAGAGGCGTCCCTCGTCCTGGTTGGCGCCGTTCATGACCGGTAGGCCGGCCGCGGCTCCTCTCGCGAACGCCTCCTTCGGCTGCCTCGGCAGGAAGGCGCCGCCGGCCACGGGCGCCCAGTCGAACCCGCCCTGCGCGGCCAGGATCTCGGCGGCCGGTTTGGCGCGCAGACAGGCCAGGTCCGCGCAGCCGAGCTTGCTCGCGAAGGCGGCACCCTGGGCCACGGCCGTCTCCTGTGTACGCGCGGCGCAGTCGCCGTACGCCCCGCTCTGGATGATCCCGGCCCGGAGCAGGCCCTTCGCCGTCGGTGAGGCCAGCTGGGTGCAGACCGAGCGGCCGCCCGCCGACTCGCCCGCGATCGTCACGCGGCCCGGGTCGCCGCCGAAGCGGCCGATGTTCGCCCGCACCCAGCGCAGCGCAGCCTGCTGGTCGAGCATGCCGAAGTTGCCGGACACCCCGTCGTGGGCCTCGTCGTCGAGCCCGGCGGTGGCGAGGAAACCCATCGCCCCGAGGCGGTAGTTGACGGTCACCACGACCGTGCCGGTCTGCCGGGCGAAGGTGTCGGGGACAACGTCCTGACCGGCCCCGGCGGTGAGTCCGCCGCCGTGGAACCAGACGAGGACCGCGCGACGGGCGACACCTTCAGGGGCGTAGACATTGAGGTCGAGACAGTTCTCGGTGTGGCTCGGCTGCTCGTAGCCGGGGTCCCAACTCGCGCTCTGCACACACGTGTTGCCGAAGTCCCGCGCCGTTCGCACGCCTTGCCAGGGCCGCACCGGGCGCGGTTCCCGCCAGCGGAGTCCCCCGACCGGCGGCTGCGCGTAGGGGATGCCGAGGAACTGCCGTCCCTCGGCGGTGGTTTCGCCCCGTACCCAGCCGGCGTCGGTGCGGACGACGGGCGGGTCGGCCGCCTGCGCCGGCACGGGAGTGACGAGGGCGGCCGCGAGGGCCATGAGTGCCACGGACAAACGACGTATCACCGGTCCACCTCCGCTTGATGAACATGGGACCTTGATGAACATGGGACAACACGCGTGCGGCGGGAAAACTATGAACCCTGGTGACTCGTGTCAATGACCCGAACGAGAAACGGCCGAATGGCGTCAAGAAGTGAAGAGCGGCTCGGCCGGGTGGGGTCACCCCGGCGGGGTGACCCCTGACTAGCGGAGGGCGGAGTCGAGCGTGGTCGTGACGGTGCCGACGACCGTGGACACCGTGGCCGTCACCTCGGCCGGGAGGGCCGCGACGGTGTCGAGCGGGGTGTCGGGCGGGGGTTCGTCGCCCGAGCCGGCCTGGACGTACCGCGTCTCGTACTGCGACTGCGGGGGCTCCGCGGGCCGGCCCGGCCCGTCCTGCGAGGGCTCGGCGCCGGGCGGTTCGGGGATGGCGTCGTGCGGGGTGCCGCGATCGGGCTCCAGGGGCGCGGCGTCCTGCCCCTTCTTCCGCTGGCCTCCCGCATCGTCGCCGTTCTGCGGCGCCTCCTCCTTCTTCATCTGCCCGCCCACGTCGGCCAACCCCCCGTCGAGCATCCAGCGCTGCGCCCGGGAGCCGTCGCGTTCGGCGACGACCACGCTCCCGCCCTCGCCGCGTGCGACCGCCACCCGCGCGGCCCGGCGCAACAGCAGCTCGCCGTGGACGGTGAGGTCGTAGCGCACCTCGCCGGCGTGAGCGAGACAGTTGGCCAGCACGACCCTGCCCTCGTCGGGGTCGGAGTCGAGGCAGAGGGCGGGGTCCGCGGCGCTGCGCAGCACGCCGTTGTCCCGGTACGACCACTGCTGGGACGCGGCGGACGAGCACTCGGCCAGCTCGGCCCGGACTCCGGTGCGGACCACGCCTTCGCGCAGGTCCAGGCACAGGCCGCCGTCGAGGTTGCGGAGCCTGCCCTGGGCGATCTCGACGGGACTCTCAGCCGAGGCGGCCGACGGTGAGCCGTCGGCCGAGGGCTCTTCGACGGCGCTCGGCTGCACGGAGTTGCCACTGGGCGCGCCCCAGGTGGCGTGGGCGTCGGGGACGCCGTTCTCGTCCGACCAGCCCTTCGCGGTGAGCACGGTCACGAGCAGGGCGAGGGAGGTCACCCCCACCCCCACGGCGACGGCCTTGCCGCGCACGCGCGGCGGGGCGATGCGCTCCGGGCGGTGACGGCCGCCGCGTCGGGGACGGTCGCCCGACATCGGTCCCGTACCGCCTCGCCCGGGCCGGGAGTCGAGATAGCGGCGGGCACCCCAGCCGAGCACGGTCTCGGCGAGCAGCACCTCCAGACCGCCCTCGAAATGGCTCAGCTGCTCGGCGGCGTGCCGACAGTAGCGGCACTCCATCAGATGCTGCTGGACATCGGGCAGCAGGGCCCCGCCCCGTCGAATGGGGACGTCGAGGAGGCGGTTGTAGAAACGGCATTCCCGGGTGGGGGCGAGTTCGCCGTGGGCGCGGACACAACCCCGGCGGAATTGCTCGCGCACTCCCTCCAGCGCGGCCGACGCGGTGGGCGTGTCAACCCCCAGCAGACCAGCGGGTATGGTTATCGGTTCCGCCTCGACCTCGGTGTGCCAGAGGAGGCATTGCGAGGCCCCCGGCAGGGCCTGGAATGCGCGCTCGGCGATTTGCCGCCTTTCGGGCGTCACGGACCGCGCGGCGCGCATCCCACGCCCGCCGGTCGGTTTGGCGAGTTCCGGCAGCAGTGCGGAAATGCCGTCGTCGGCCGCCCACTCCTTCACCATGTCCCTGACGGCGACGAGGAGTTGGGGGCGCAGCGCGCCGCCGGCCGGTCGGCGGAGCACGCGCTGGAACGCCGCGGCGGCGACCATGGCGGCCGAACTCTCCGTGGACACCAGGCAGATGGCTGCGTAGTCGTGGGTGGCTCGCCAGTGCCGCGCCATCAACAGGGCGACGGAATGGGGGTTCACGCCGTCCTCGTCCAGGCTCGCGACGAGATCGCGATCGGACTCTCCCGGGCTCGCTCCGGGCCGTGGCGGGTACGGCGGTCGTGGGGGGTAAGGGGATTGCACTGAACCATTTCCTTCCCAGCCGCAGGACGGCAAGGGGAATGCGCGTCCATCGGAAAAGCAGGTGCCTGATTGGTGCATACCTGGGCCGTGTCACCTGTGGACCGGCTATCGGGTCGCTCACTTTCGCACAAGCGACGCACAAGTAACAAGAAGTTCGAGTGACCGACGTTCAAGAAGCGAGAAATTCAAAAGAGTTACCGCCGGTATCCGCACCCGCATTCGAAATCGCCATCGAACCGGGTGCCAACTTGTGTGCGGACAAAGAACATCGGTCCACGGAATCTTCAACTCCGCATGCCGCACAGCAGGCTCCGAGGTTTCTCTCGGCGTCCTCTCATCCCCGTGCGTCAGCATGGCCCGCATGATCGTCCCCCACACGACACCCACCCCCGAGGCGACCCGTACGGTCCGCAAGGCGGTCGTCCCGGCCGCGGGCCTCGGCACGCGGTTCCTGCCCGCGACGAAGGCGACACCCAAGGAGATGCTGCCGGTCGTCGACAAGCCGGCCATCCAGTACGTCGTGGAGGAGGCCTCGGCGGCCGGTCTCGACGACGTCCTGATGATCACGGGCCGGCACAAGCGGGCCATCGAGGACCACTTCGACCACGCCTTCGAGCTGGAGCAGGCCCTCGCGGCCAAGGGCGACACCGTACGGCTGGACGCGGTGCGCGATCCGGCCCGGCTCGCCGACATCCACCACATCCGCCAGGGCGACCCCCTCGGCCTCGGCCACGCGGTGCTGTGCGCCCGCCATCACGTCGGCGACCAGCCCTTCGCCGTCCTGCTGGGCGACGACCTCATCGATCCCCGCGAGACACTGCTCAGCCGGATGCTGGAGGTCCGCGACCGTCACCTGGGCAGCGTGATCGCCCTCATGGAGGTCCCGCCGGAGCAGATCCACCTCTACGGCTGCGCGGCGGTCGAGGAGTCGGGCGAGGACGGCGTGGTCCGTGTCACGGGCCTGGTGGAGAAGCCGTCGCGCGGGGACGCGCCGAGCCGCTACGCGGTCATCGGCCGCTACGTCCTCGACCCGGCCGTCTTCGGCATCCTGGAGCGCACCCCGCCCGGCCGCGGCGGCGAGATCCAGCTCACCGACGCGCTGCAGGAACTGGCGACGGACGGCACGGTCCACGGAGTCGTCTTCGAAGGCCTGCGGTACGACACCGGCGACAAGGCGGACTATCTGCGCACAGTGGTCCGCCTGGCGTGCGACCGACCGGATCTGGGGCCGGAGTTCATGTCCTGGCTGAAGGAGTTCGTGGCCGGACTGGAGGGCGGCGGGGCGCGGCGGAAGCGGCTCGCGGCCTGAGGGGTCACGAGCCGGTTGGAGAACAGGGGCCCGTCGGACCCCTGCTTGCCCTACGGGGCGGGCTCAGCTGTTCGGACGCAGGGTCCAAACCACCGTCATCTCACCGGTGACGGCCCCGTCCGCGCGCTGGATCGCGATCGTCACCGGGAACTCGGGGCGCTCCCCCGCGTCCAGCTCCGCGACGACGTCGGCGGCCGGGCGGCCCAGCGTCGCGGTGGCGGTGACGGCGCCCATGGCGAGCTTCTTGTAGGCGATCTCGGCGCTGACAGCGAGCGGCACGGCACGTGAGAGCTGGGCGCCGAACGCGGCCAGCACGATCGCACCGCTGGCGGACTCGCCGAGCGTGAACATCGCGCCGGCGTGCGGACCGCCGACGTGGTTGTGGAAGTCGCCCTGGTCCGGCAGAGCCACCACGGCCTTGTCCGGCGTGGTCTCCAGGAACTCGAGGTTCAGGGTCCGGGCCATGGGCACCGTGGCGGCGAGCATCTCGCCGATGGACATCTGGTCTGCGCTCATGACGGTCATGTTACCCATGGGTAGGAATTTGGGAACAGCCTGAGCCGGATGTGACGAACGTCGTATCCGCCACGCCCAACGGCGTCTCCGCACGGGGCCCCGACACGTCCGGCCCTCGCCCGGCCGGGCGGGCTCATCCGGTGCGTGACCTGCAGTCCGCTTGGCAAATCGAGTTCCGGGCGGCGATAGTCGGCCGGTGACCTCCGCCGCCGATCTTCGCCGCCGTCCCCGCCGACCCTCGTGGGCGGGCCGTAACTACAGCCTCCTGACCGCCGCCGCGTTCGTCACGAACCTCGGCAGTCACGGCGCCCTGATCGCGGCGGCGTTCGCGGTGCTGGAGGCGGGCGGCGACGGCGGGGACGTGGGCCTGGTGGCCGCGGCCCGCACGCTGCCCCTGGTGCTCTTCCTGCTGATCGGCGGCGCCGTCGCGGACCGGCTCCCCCGGCACCGGGTGATGGTCGCGGCCAACGCCCTCAACTGCGTCTCACAGGCCGCCTTCGCCGTACTGGTCCTGTCCGGGGAGGCGCAGCTGTGGCAGATGATGCTGCTCACCGCGCTCGGCGGCACCGGCCAGGCGTTCTTCAGCCCGGCGGCCGAGGGCATGCTGCTGTCGTCGGTCCGAGGGGAGCAGGCGAGCCGGGCGTTCGCCGTGTTCCGGATGGCGATGCAGGGTGCGGCGGTGGGCGGGGCGGCGCTCGGCGGTGCCATGGTGGCCGTGATCGGGCCCGGCTGGGTGCTGGCGGCGGACGCGGCGGCCTTCGCGGTCGCCGGTTCCATGCGGGCGTTCCTCGACGTGAGTCACATACCGCGGCGCGCGCCGGGCGGCGGCATGCTCGCCGATCTGCGGGAGGGCTGGCGGGAGTTCGCGGGGCGGCCGTGGCTGTGGGGCATCGTCGTCCAGTTCTCCATCGCCAACGCGGTCGTCGGCGCGGCGGACGCGGTCTACGGTCCCCTGGTCGCCCGGGACCATCTGGGCGGGGCCGGTCCGTGGGGCCTGGCCCTGGGCTTCTTCGGGGCGGGCACGGTCGCCGGCGCCCTCCTCATGACCCGCTGGAAGCCACGCCGCCTCCTGCTCGCCGGCACCCTGTGCGTCTTCCCGCTGGCCCTTCCCTCGGCCGCGCTCGCCGTACCGGTGCCGATCACCGTCCTGTGCGCGGTGATGTTCCTGACCGGCGTGACGCTGGAGGTGTTCGGCGTCTCCTGGATGACCGCACAGCACCCTCGCGAAGGTAACTTCTTTGTATGGCTGGTGACTTGGTACGACGCGCGCACTGGGGGAACCTCGAAGGGCAGAACTGGGCCGGACTGGCCCGTTTGTCGACCGAGGAGGCTGAGGGCGAACTCTCTTCTGACGACAGCTTAGAAGGGCAGTCGCGCCCCAGGTTCATGACCGGCAGGGACATCAAGAGCACCGAGGAGCAAGAGAGGGACGGCCGTCAGTTCGTCGAGAGCCGAGGCGGACGGTACGTGTTTACGTACATGGAGCCGGACACGTCGGCATGGAAGCGCCGGCGCGTGCGTCTGCCGGACGGCAGCATCGGGTACCGCGTCGTACGGCCCGTGTACGAGGGCGCGTTGGAGGACCTGAAGCAAGCGAAGGCCCCGAACGGCGAGCGCATCGACGGCCTGATCGTCTACGACATCGACCGTCTGACCCGAGACCCCCGGCACCTCGAAGACGCGATCGAGACCGTGGAGCACTACCTCCGCCCGATCATCGACATCACGGGCACTCTGGATCTGTTGACCGACAACGGGCGCGCCATGGCCCGTGTAGTCGTTGCCATGGCCAACAAGCAGTCAGCCGACACGGCCCGCCGAGTGCGCCGCAACCACAAGGCGAGGCGGGACCGGGGCATACCCGTGGGAGGCACGCGCCCGTTCGGGTGGCAGGAAGACAAGCGCACTCTGAACCCCGCCGAGGCTCAGCACATCCGGGAGGCGGCGAAGCGCATCATCCTGGGCGTTGAGTGGCATGCGATCGTTGCCGACTGGAACCGCAAGGGGATCACTACGTCCAAGGGCAACCCGTGGACGTAGATCGGTCTCAGGGACATGATGCGAAATCCGCGGCTGTGCGGTTACCGATCTCACGTCGTGATCGATTTCGATCCGGAGTCGGGTCGAGAAATCAGGTGCCTGGCGACCGCGCGCAATGATCAGGGCGAGCCGGTCAAGGGACGGTGGACGCCGATCTTGGAGGTGGCCGAGTGGGAGGCCATCCAAGAAATCATCGGCGACGGTCCGATGCGTGGGGGTAGCCACAACACACGCGTTTACCTGGCCAGCGGCACGCTTCGCTGCGGCAAGGAGGATTGTGGCTCCTTGCTGCGCGCGATGAAGTCCGCGCCGAGCCGGGGCAAGCCGGAAGGCTACTTCTATTACGTCTGCCCAGCGAAGACCACGGGCAGAGGGTGTGGCGGTGTCAAGCTCCCTGGGCCAGAGACGGACGAGTTGATCCGCAAGCTGGTGATTGCGAAGTATGAGGAAGAGGCCAGCCAGCGACAGACCGTCAAGGCGCCGGCGGAGTGGCCGAAGGAGGCCGAACTGTCGTTGGTCCGTGAGGACCTCTCTGACCTTAAGGTGGCCCGCCGTGAGCGGAAGATCAGCGCCGAGCGGTACTACTCCGATCTCGCCGAGTACGAGGCCGAGGAGCAGCGACTGAAGAGGGAGCGCAACGCGTGGCAGCGTAAGACGCTCGCGGACCAGGGTGAACCCGTGGATATGGCTGAGGAGTGGGACAGGGATGGAATCACGCTGGCTGAGCGTCGGTCGTACGTCGCGCGGACGCTGAGGGCCCTGGTAGCACTTCCCGTGGGGAGTGGACGCCGAGTGCCTTTGCGTGACCGGCTGGTTCCGGTGTGGGCCGAGCACTAAGCCGTCTACGCCAAATAGCCCTATAATTAGTGATATGCCAGCGCATTTATGGATCAGTCAGCCTCATGATCCGGAAGCGGCCTTGCCCTGTTGAAATCGCAATCTTCGACGGTGTGCGGGGGAGCCATGATCGCCATCAAGTTCTTGATTTCCTTGTGCGCTCTGCCAATCGCGCTCGTCGTTGCGGCCTTGATCAGTTTCTCGTGCTTGCTTGGCGCTGCCGCAGGCCTCATCATCGGTGCCCCCGTGCTGGCACTTGGCGTTGCGCTCGGAGACAAGGACAAGGGTGCCGCCAACGGTCTTGCTGACTGGATTGCGAAGTGCTTCAGGGCGGCTGTGGATATCCCTTCGCACGTATTCGACAACGTCTATGGAAGTATTTGGGACGAAGATGTCCCTAGCGGCACGGACCGGTCACCCTGGTAAGGCGGTGGTTACGGGGTCCATCCTGCGTGGAGACTTCCACACCCAAGGCTGCGTTCATCCGGCGCCACTGGGCATCAGACCAACGGGGAGCGCTGCGTGCGTGTGCCCGAGCCCAAGTCATGTCCTGGTCTTCCTGGCCGTCATGCGGGTGCGGCACCCAGCCACCCCCACTCAGCCGCCAGTGATTTGGTGATCTCGCGGTTCGTGGCAAGGTCGTCGGCGACTCCGGCCACGATGAGGGCTGCGCCGGGGGTGTGGCCGGAGCCTGCGTAGCGCCAGTGCCGTTCGGTGATCGCGTCAGTGCTGTCGGTCTGGCCCATGTGGTGGGCGCGTTCGGCGCGTAGCGCTGCATAGGTGGTGGAGTAGGCGCGGGATTTGGTGAGGATGTGGCCCCGGTAGCCGAGGGTGTGGGTCCAGGGCCGCAGACGGAGCGGTTCATACTCGGGAAGGCCGCCAAAGCGCCAACAGGCGCGCATGAGGGTGCGGACGTGTGTGCTGACGGGTGCCGCGGCGATATCGGCCCAAGTGGTGAGTGGGTGGTCGAGGCCGGCGCCGGTCTCGCTGGCTCCCTTGGTGACGTACTTGGCGACGTACGCGGCTACGGCGTCATCGCCCGGGCCGTCCCCGTCGACGTTGAGGCGCCGGGTGTCGACCTGCTCGCCCCAGCGAAGAACCAGTTCACCCACGGCCGGGCTGTGGGGTGTGCGAACGCGGACCCGCCGGGCGGAGGCGCGTACAGCGTGGGTGAGGAGGTCGGTGGTGGCCCAGGCCGGGGGGTTGTTGTCGGGTCCGGCCGGTCCGTCAAGGCGGACGACGGCATGGACGTGGACCGCCGCCCGTTTCTGGTATTCGGCGACACGGGCGAAGGAGAGCCGGGCGTGATCGGCGAAGCGGGACTGTACGAGGCCAGCCGAGGAGGCGAGGCGCCGCCGTACGTCGATAGCGAAGCGGTCCCACAGCTTGGAGGCGTGAGCGTGCCACAGCACGTGGGCGGTGTAGTCGTAGCAGTCGCCGCAGAGCGGTTGGCCGACAACCGGCACGTTCGGGGTGTGGACGGCGCCGCAGCCGAGGGGACGGCCGTGCTCACACCGGCCACCGTCTCGGCGGGGGCGGCACAACTCCCCTGCTCGGTGAACCGGGCCGAAGGACGGAGCGGTGAGGGTGACGAAGAGCCGGGGTCGGTGCCGGACCGTGGTCGGGACGTTCTTGCCACCGAGGAGGCCGGCGCGGACGAGGTGGAAGGTGTCTCCGGCGTGGAGGCGGGAGCAGGCCGGGCAGACGGTTGCGCGTCGGTTGCGGCAGCGGACGAGGAGGCGTTCGCCGGGTTCGGTGCGGGTGTCGTAGTGGTGGAGGATTTCGCCGGTTGTGCCGTCCAGGGTGGTGGTCGAGCCGGAGAGGTGGACGGGGTGGGAGCAGCCGCCGGTTGCGGTGATCTGCTCCAGCCAGCGCGGGAACTTGGGATCTTGGGCGATGCGGATTGCGTCGCGGTCTGCTTCGGGGATCTGACGCAGGCGCGCCGCGCGGGCAAGGACGGCGCGCCTGCCAGCCGGGGTGAACTCCGGGGTGATGGTGGTGACCTTCCGGGGTGGGCCGCCGAGGCGGCGCGGTGGTTGGGTGGTGGTGCGCCGTTGGTCATGGGGGTCACTCCCTTGCGTGCGTCAGGTGGGTGAGGTTCAGCGGATGGTTCCGGTGCCCCGGCAGACGCGGCAGCGCCGCTGCCGGCCGGTCCAGGTCCTGCGGGCTCCGTCGCCCTTGCAGTGGGGGCACCTCACGCGGGGCATGGGCATGGGCGGTTCCTTTCTGCTCAGGTGTGGGAGAAGCCGTTGATCAGCCAGGTGACGAGTCCGTGGACCGTGAAAAGCACCGGGGTCTGGCCGAGGTAGAGGCCGAAGAGGCCGACGCAGACTGCTTCCCAGGCGCGGACATCGCGGGAGCGGACGAGGAGGACGGTGATGATCCCGAAGATCACCGCGAACGTGAACGCCGTACCTTCGCTGATCACTTGTCGTCTCCTTCCAGCACCGCGAAGGCGCGGGATATGACGGGCAGTTCCGGGGTCATGGCTGCGTGCTTCCGGGCCGTCGACACGGCTTCCTCGGTCGGGGTGAGGTGGGAGCGGGCGCGGCTCCAGCCGCCGTCGGGGCCGGTGCAGACGGCCACGCCGCGTTCTTCCGCTGTGATCGACTGAGCGACGGCGACGGCGTCCTTGTTGAGGTCGCCCAGGGCCATCTCTGCCGTGCCGGGGTCGTTGACGCGGTGGCAGATTCGGCCGGCGAGCTGAGCCCGCAAGGGGGTGACGCCGGGTCCGAGGTCTGAGCCGACCCTTTGTCCGGCGACGACCAGGTGCAGGCCGAGCGCCGCCCCGAGCTGGGCCAGACGTAAGAGCAGGGTGGAGCATTGTTCGGCTTCTGCCTTGCCTTCACGGGTGCCGTCCGAGAGGTACAGTTCCGCGATTTCGTCGACGATCACGACGACGGGTACCGGTCGCAGCTTGTCGGGCAGTTCCCAGATCGAGCGGACACCTGCCGACCGGCAGGCGCTCATCCGGTCCTGCATGTCGACCACGAGCGCGGAAAGCACCGCGACCGCTTCCCGTCGGCAGGTGGCCAGCGCGCTCAACCGTTCGGCGAATAGGCCGAGTTCCATGCCGCCCTTGCAGTCGATCCCGACCAGGGCGACGGGCTGCCCGGAGAGTTGGGTGATCAGCCGGGCCAGCAGGGTGGACTTGCCGGAGCGGGTGGCCCCGGCGATCAGCCAGTGCGGCACGAGCCGCAGGTTCATGACCCAGGCGCCGCCGCTCTCCAGGACGCCGATGAGCGCGGAGAGGAGTTCGGCCGGAGCCGTAGCGAGGCCAGGCCGCTCCAGCGGATCCGAGTCCGTCGCCGTCAGCAGCACGAATCCACGTTCCGGGGAGGTGACACGGACCGCGTGGACCTTCCACGCGTGCACCAAGGCGTCAGCCGCCTTCATGTACGTCGCCGGAGTCTGCCCCGCATGGAGCCGCACGGTCACCGTCAGGCCCATGCGGGTGGCTCGCGGGAACGAGAACCGCGGAGCCACCGGCCGCAGCGGATCGCCCTTTACCACCAGGTCCCCGAGCAGCCCGCGCGGCGGTCGGCGGGAGACAGCGAGGTCATTGAGCATGGCGACCTTGCGCCAGGTTGCTAACACCCGGCACGCGGTGACCGGGTAGCCGACGACGTACCAGTGCCAGACCGGACGATGCCGGCGCAGAAGGTCACCGACGACGAGCACCCAGGCCAGCACCGCCAAGCCGAGCGCGAGCAGGAGCGGTCCCATCACGCATCCCCGCCCTTGCCGTGCGCAGCCGTGCCGTGCACGGGCGTGATGGCGTCGGCGCGGAAACTGACTCCGTGTCGGTCGCCCATCGACCAGTTGAACGCCGTCAGGCCGGTGACCCGGACGATCTGTCCTTCCTCGATGCCCTTCGGCTGTCCGCTCACGGCGATCTCGATGACGGAGATGCGCCGTCCGTCCTGCCGCACGGTGACGGCCACGGTCCAGACCGGATTGCCGTCCCGGTCTCTCTTCACTTCCTGTGTCTCAGAGTTGGTGATCTTCGCTTCGGGCGCGATGGCGCACCGCAGTACGCCCAGCCGCGCCGTGTCCACGGGAATGGACTGCATTGCTTTGGCCTCCCTGGCCAGTCGGAGACATCAGCTCTCATACTGACGTCACTTGTCCTTACGAGTTACGACTATGAAGTGCTGTACGGCGAGGGTGCAACTACTTATGCTGACGAGTGATGTCGCGCGTGCGACGTGACTACAACCTCAACCCGGAGATGCCGAGATGTCAGAGATCCAGCGCCCCGGAGCCCTCTACCAGCAGGTGGCCGCCGCGATCCGAGAAGCGATCCTGTCCGGCGAGTTCGCGCCCGACTCCCTGTTGCCGTCCGAGGCCCAGCTCATGGCCCGCTACGGCGTCTCCCGGCCGACTGTCCGTAACGCGGTCGCGGCTCTGCGCGCGGAAGGTCTCATCGACGTCCGCCACGGCAAGGGCAGCTTCGTACGTTCCAGCGGACAGCCCGTCCTCACCATCGAGCGCCGCATCAGCCGCACCGCCGAGGGCAAGTTCGTGATGCCCAACGGCGACATCTGGCAAGAGGCCGAGGAGCCGAGCACCTACCGCACCCACACCACGAAGGACACTGGCCGACTCCTCCAACTCGGCGAGGAGGAAGCCCTGTTCGGGTGCGATCGATTGCTCATCGATCCAGGCACCGGCACGCGTGCGATGCATCGCACGCTGATCCCCTTCGAGGTCGCGGACGGCATCCCGATGCTTGCGGAGGAGCCCTGCAAGCGCCCAGCAGCGATCTACCGATGGCTCACCGAGGACGGCCACAAGCTGACATGGACCGAGGCGGTACGCGCCCGCATGCCTCTGCCCGACGAGCGCACCGCACTCCAACTTCCGGACGCGACCCCGATCCTGCACGTCGCCCGCATCACGCACGACACCGACGAACGCCCACTGTTCCTCGAAGAGCTTCGCTTCGGCGCGGACCGTGCCGAGCTTGCCTACCGAATCACCGCCGACAAGCAGCCGGCACGGCGCGCCCGCGCCTGAACGCCAACGGCGATCGGTCGAAAAGGCCTTCACTTCCTCAAGGGCGCGCCTGCGGCGCGCCGGTGCGCCCGGCCGCCCCGGCCGGGCGTGCGGCGTGGCCGCCGATCCCGTCCGGCCGCCCGACGCCCCCGCACGCAGCACGCCCGAGAAGCCGAGGCGTCGCCATGCCGTCGCAGGCCGAGGCGCACAGGGCTGGGGGTCAACGACCTCCGAGACTTTAGGCAGCCACCATGGGGCGAGCCTCGAAGAACAGGGGGCCGATCGGGCTATTGCGGGCAGGTCCAAGGACTGCCCGATCCGCTGGCGAGCGTAAGGCCCCCTGTTCACTCGCCCCATGGCAGCTCCAGCCCAAAGTCTCTCCGGCCGGCGACGTGCCCACGTGCACCGCTCAACAGCGAAAAGGCGCATCACGCTGCACCACCGTCGCCATCCGCGTGCGACTCAAGGACCCGAGCGAGTCGATCCACGGCATCCGGCCAACCCGTCAGCCGCACGACCCCGCGACCTTCCTCGTTCGTCGAGGCGACGGCCCGCATGGCGGACAGCTCGAAGCCCACGCTTAAGAGCGCCCGGTTTAGACGATCGGCCACCTCTCGCGCCTCGCGCCAACCCTCGATGTAGTCGACACCGGACACCCAGAGTCCGGAGTCCACGCCCGGCACGTCGAGACCGTCGCTCAGCCAACCCTCACCCGAGCCAGTCACCTTGCCCACCTCTGCCCTGATCTAGGTAACGGATCCTCAACTTCCTGTGACCGGGGCCGAAATGCAGCACGACGGTCCCGGTACCATCAGGCACCGGGAACCGCCGTGTTCCCAGCCGGGCCACCCTTCGCTTTCCAGGGCTGATGGGGTGGCCCGGTCTCGGTATTGGGTTATGAAGCGCGGCCCCTCACTCGGGAGGGGAGACTCCGGATGTCGGAGAGGCCGCGCTCCTTTGGCCGGAGTGGTCAGACTCCGGCCAATGACCGGATCGCCGCCCGCTCCCGATCGCGGGGGAGCAGACCGGGGCGGAGACCCGGCGTCTGTCAGGCCGGGTTCTCGGCCCAGAGTCGATCGAGGTCCAGGCGAGCCCACACGGACTTGCCACTGCCCTTGAGCCCCGGCGACCACCAGACCGCATCGGCCAAGCGCTGAACGATCAGCAGCCCCCGCCCCCGGTCTGGCAACAGCGCCTCGACAAAGTCACCGGCCAGGGCCGGCGAGATGAACTCACCCGCCGGAAGATCAGGCGGAGTCGAGTCCTCGTCCAGGACGCCGATTCCCAGCAGCCCGGGCCAGTTCATGAGCCGCACGTCGATTCGCCGCCCGACACCAGGCATCGCCAGGCAGTCATCCGGAACCGCGTGGTGCACGACGTTGCCGACGAGTTCCGAGACGATGAGCCGCGCGTCGTCGACCGCGTACGCCAGGCCCCAGGTCTGGAGGTAGGAGCCGACCATGTCTCGCGCGGCCTTCACGCAGTCCGGGTCCTCCGCGTAGAGCGTCAGCGCCCGGAAGTGGCCGTTGTCCGGGTCGTGCACCGAGCGGCGCTGAGCGCCCGTCGTCGAGGCGTTCGCCGTGTCTTTGCTCTGCTGCGCTTCCACCGCGTTCCCTCCCGAGCGTTGGCGAGCCCGTTAGCCCGCCGATCTGTGTCGACCAGTGAACGGCGCAGGAGGCTCAGGCGGGAGCGTTCATCGGGGGGTTCACGTGAACACCAGCAAAGGCAATGGGGGTTCGCGAATGAACCCCCTACCGCGAGACGGCTGTGACACGATGAACACTCGCCGTCATTCTCGGGTTGGCAGGGGAGCATGAGCCGAGAGCCAAACGCGCACTTAATCGCGGTCATGGACGCAGCGAAGGTCTCGAACAAGGGCCTTGCGAAGCGCATGACGGACGAGGCCGCCCAGCGCGGGATGGACCTGGGAACAACGCACGTCGCTGTGAAGCGGTGGCGCGAAGGCGCGGGCATCCGGCCGCAGACGGCGGCGCTCATGGCAGATGTGCTCTCAGCCAAGCTCGGACACCGCATCACGCCAGGTGATCTCGGCTTCTTCGACCACACCAAGTCGACCGCACCCGAGCCGATCGGCTACCCGAGCACCGTCCCCGACCTCTTGTCCATGCTCGACGGAGTCACCCAGGAGCGCGCCGACACAGCAGCGTCGGATCAACTGACCATCGCCGACGCCGATCTCAACTCCGCTGTCCTCTCATGGATGATCGCGCGCCCCGATGGAATCCAGGCCGACAAGCCCGCTCACCAACGAGTCGGCATGCGTGACGTCCGCGCGATCAGGGACGCCGCCGGGATGTTCATGCAACTCGACTTCAAGTACGGCGGAGGCCACGGCCACAAAGCCCTACGCCACTACTTCCGGCACGAAGTGTTGCCCCTGCTGGACACGACCTACAGCGAGAAGGTCGGCACAGCGCTATTCGGCGCAGCCGCCGAAATCTCCCAGCTCCTCGCATGGACCGCCTACGACGTCGGCAACCACCGCCTTGCCCACCGCTACCTGACATCCACACTGCGCCTGTCCCAGGTCATCGATGACCGCATGTTCGGCGCCCGCATCCTCGGCAACCTCAGCCACCAGGCCAACTACCTCGGCAACCACGCCCAGGCCATCCAGTTAGCCCGTGCCGCTGGCGAGGGCGCCAAGGGTCGAGCCACCCCGCGCGCGTTGTCGAACTACTCGGCCATGGAGGCCCGCGCCCTGTCCAACGCCGGCGACGGTATCGCGGCGGCCCGGGCAATGAAGGAGGCAGAGCGCCACTTCGAGCGCGCCGCCACAGGCGAAGACCCCGCGTGGCTGGGCTACTTCGACGAAGCGGAACTCATGGGCGAACTCTGCCACTGCTTCCGCGACCTCAAGATGCGGCGCGAAGCCGTCGCACAAGCCCAGCGAGCCGTCGACAGCACCGACCCGAAGTACGCCCGCACCCTCGGCTTCTGCCGAATGGTGCTCGCCCAGAGCCAGCTACTCAACGGCGAGTTGGAAGCCGCCGTCACCACCGCGAGCCTCGCAGTCGACGGCGGCGATTCCCTGCAGTCCACTCGCTTCCAGCGCTACGTGACCGACTTCCAGCGAGAAGTCAGTGTGCACGTGGCGAACCCCACCGTGGCCGCCTTCAACGAGAAGGTGCACGACGCGCTCATCCGCCTCGACGAAGACGACGAGTAGCAGCTACCAAGGACGCCAGTCCCGAGGCGCGTCGTCGTTACGCAGACCCGCAATGCGCCGGCGGTACTCGGCCGCGGTCTCCTCGTCCTCCTGGACGTTCTGCATGAGCCACGTCGTCATGCCGAACTCTTGGATCCCCCGCAGCGTCTCGTAGCCAGGCCAGTCGTATAGGTCGCGCCCGTACGCGGCCACGAAGTCGGCGTACTGTTCGTCGGTCTGCCACCTCAGGCTGTGGTGCTCTACCGCCGTGACCATGAGATCCCACTCAGGGTGGTCGTAGCAGAAGGCTTCGAAGTCGATCAGGATGACGCGGCCATGATCATCGACCATGAGGTTCTGCACGTGGGCGTCTCCGTGCACCGGACCCTTGGGCGTCTCGAACCGCAACTCACCGTACTTGTCCTGTAGCTCCCGCCACCGTTTCCGCAGGAAGACCTTGTCATCGTCCGGAATCACGGCCCGATCAAGGCGTAGCTGCTGTTTGTCGAAGGGGGCGAAGGACGGGAGAGCGAGACCCTCAGGCACGGTCAGCGAGTGCAAATCCCGCAGGACGCGCCCCAGTTCCCCGTATGTCGCCTTGCGGTCACCCTCGACGATCAGATGCCAGAACGTGACGGGGTGGCCATCGATCAAGAGAGGCTGCTCCAGCTCCTCAACGATGCGAGCAGCAGCAAACTCTTCGTCCCGCAGCCACCGCGCCACGGCCACTTCTACGCGGGCTTTGGGCAACCACTCCTCCCCCCGTGCCACGCGCACGATCACCGGCACGGAGGCCAGCCGGAACAGCGCGTTCTCCCCGAGACGGATCAACTCTGCGTCTCTGTCATCGAGCCCCGCGGCCCGGCATGCGGCAGCCATCACCCGGGCCGCCCTCGACGACGTGAACCCCTCTTCCGTGCGAGCAGCGTCAACCGCCATGCCCGTACCAGCTCCCCTAGTCACGCGCGATCAACCGACGCACGCCCACGGGTGACCAACCCGACGCGCGCCAGACACGACCTTGACCGTACCCGGGGCTGGACAAAGTAACGAGGGGCGGCCACCAGTCGCGCTCCGCGCTGGCGCTTCGTACGTCGTCTGGGACGAAACGACGTCAGCCGGGTCGCTCGCGAAGGTCTACGGGCGCCGACTCCGTCAGCCCGGCTCGCCACAGCCAGACACCTGCTGAAGAGCGCCGGACAGACAGCGGACGGACCTGCGCCCGGTCGTATGGATCAGTGTTGAGCGGGGACACCAAGGTCACCCAGAAGGCCACGGACGCGGCGCTCGATCTCGTCGCGGATTGGGCGGACGTCGTCGACGGTCCTGCCTGCGGGGTCGTCCAGGGTCCAGTCGAGGTAGCGCTTGCCGGGGAAGACCGGGCAGGCGTCGCCGCAGCCCATTGTGACGACCACGTCGGCGGCGCGGACGATCTCGTCCGTCCAGGGCTTGGCGAACTCGCGGGAGATGTCGATGCCGCGCTCGCTCATCGCGTCGATGGCGGACGGGTTGATCTCGTTTCCGGGTTCGGAGCCACCCGACCAGGCGACGGCGCCCTCGCCGGCGAGGTGTTGGAAGAAGCCCATGGCCATCTGGCTGCGGCCGGCGTTGTGGACGCAGAGGAAGAGCACGACGGGCTTGCCGTCAGTGATGTGGCCTTCGACCTTGGCCAGGGCGTGCAGACGCTGGCGGGCGAAGCGCTCGGCCAGCAGCGGCAGGTAGTTGGGGATGGTGCTACGGCCGGCGAACTGGTCGTAGCTGGAGTGCAGGAACCGTTCGATGGTCTCCTCGCCGAAGGTGCCTTCGAACTGGCGGCGCAGGTGGCCGGCGGCAGTGCGCAGGGCGAGTTGCTGGTCGATGCTCAGGTTGCGGGGCGGGAAGGACGCGGTCTCAGTCATCACTGCCTCCAGGCGGGCGGACGGCGGGTGCCAGCCGGTCGACCCGGTCGGCGAGATCACTCAGGGCGTCGGCGAAGGCGTCGTCGGTGCCGGTGCGGGTGGGGTCGGGGACTGACCAGTGCAGGCGGTCCGGGATGCGGGGGCCGAGCTGTTCGTGAGCGTTGTCGCAGACGGCGACCACGAGGTCGTCCGGTTGCAGCGTGTCGTCGATGTGGGCGGTGCGGGCGGTGGCCAGGGAGAGGCCGTGCTTGCGTGCGGCCGCGACCGCGCGGGGGTGGATACGTGGGGCGGGGTCGGTTCCTGCCGAAGCGGTCGGGATGGTGCTGTGGCGCTTCCAGAGGGCGGCGGCGAGGTGGGAGCGGGCGGAGTTGTGGGTGCAGACGAACACCACGCGCGGTGCTGTCCTCAGGGGTGTGGGCATCGTGTCGGCCAGGGCCTGCACCCGTAGGTGCAGGTAGGTACGCCGTCGGTCCCCTTCGGAGCGGGACCGCTCGATCAGGCCGACCTGTTCGAGCAGCTTGAGGTGATGGGCCAGGAGGTTGCTGGCCACCCCCAGCTCCTGGCCGAGTTCGCCGGGCGAGGCGTCGCCGAGTAGTAGACGGTCGATGATCGCCAGGCGTGCGGGTTCCCCCAGAGCCGCGTGCCGTTGTGCTCGCGCCACCATCGATGCAGACCAGTCAGCGTTCATTGACTCAATTCTCATTGAGGTAACTGTCGGCTGTCAATGCTGCTGCAGGTCCCAGGGCAGCGCTGGGGAACGTCCCTCTGCCGATTGAGGAGGGCTGGGGCAGCGTGAACGCCAAATGAACACGTGGCGAGGTGAGCTTTTGAGCGCCATGGGAACGCGTGAGCGGCGCCTACTCTGCATAGATGGCTATCAGTGCGTGCGGCGAAGGGGCAGAGGCGGTGATGGAGGAGGCGGAGACGTGCACCCCATCGCTGGCGTGCCACCTCATCGACCGCGACGAAGCCGGACGGCTCGCTGCCATGCTCAAGGCCATCGCCGACCCGACCCGGCTGCAGCTGTTCCGTCTCATTGAGCGCGCCCCGAAGGGGGAGGCGTGTGTGTGCGACCTGACCGAGTGCCTCGGTCTGCGGCAGCCGACCGTCAGCCATCACTTGAAGGTCATGACCGAAGCCGGTCTGCTCGACCGTGAGCGTCGCGGCACCTGGGTCTGGTACGCCGTGAACCTCGACGGGCTGCGCCGCATACGGGCGATTCTGGAACCGGTGCGGGAGCACGAGCCCGCCGCAGCCGCCTGACTCGTTCCCGATCAGGGAGTACGCAGCATCCGGCGCTGGACGTCGAGTTGGTGCTCGCTCATCCATGCCTGCCCCGCGGCCTGGATTGCATCCCACGGTGAGCCCAGCGGCGGCGTGTAGGAGAGATCGAGCTCCGTGAGCCCGTCCACCGGCATGCCGTGGAAGACCGCGGTGGCGTACGTGTCGACGCGCTTGGAGATCTCCGCACCGCGGCGGCCTACGAGTTGGGCGCCGAGCAGGAGCCCACTCGTCGTGTCGCCGGTGACTCGGATCGAGATCGGGGTGGCGCCCGGGTAGTACGCCTTGTGATCGTCGGGACGGCTGGCCGTCGTGGCCGGGGTCCAGTCCCGTCCGGCACCGAACGCTTCGTGGTCGCGCAGGCCGGTGCGGGCAGCGACGAGATCGAAGACCTTGACGACCTGGGTGCCCAGGCTGCCCGCGAACCAGCGGTAACCGCCCAACGCGTTTTCCCCTGCGATCCGCCCTTGTTTGTGGGCGGTCGTGCCCAGCGGCAGCCAGGTTTTGCCGAGCAGGCGGTGGTGGGTGACGGCGCAGTCCCCGGCCGCAAAGACGTCCGGAAGCGAGGTACGCATGTGCTCGTCGACGTCGATCGCGCCCTTCACGCCGAGCCGGGCCCCGGCCTTGGCGGCGAGGGCTGTGTCGGGGCGTACGCCGACGACGACCAGGACGAGGTCAGTGCCGCGGCTGAACGTCCGGCCGTCCGGCCCGGTGGCCTGGACGCGGAGCAGGTCGCCGGACGGGTCGCGGGTGATCGCGGTGACCTGGGTGCCGGTGACCACGTCGACGCCGTGGGAGGTGAGCTCGTCGCGGACGAGCGCGCCGAGTTCCGGGTCGACGGTCGGCAGGACCTCGGGCAGCGCCTCGATCTGGGTGACCGTCAGACCGCGTGTGACCAGGGCCTCGGTCATCTCCAGGCCGATGTAGCCGGCGCCGATGACGACCGCCGATTTCGGGCGGCGTTCGGCGAGGGACTGCATGATCTCGAATGTGTCGCCCATGCTGTGCAGGAGATGGACCCCGTCCTGCGGGCCGAGGGCGTCGGGGCCGTTCAGTCCCTCTATGGGCGGCCGAGCACTCACAGCGCCGGTGCCGACGATCAATGCGTCGTACGGCAGTTCCTCGCTGCGGCCGTCGGTGTCGCGCACGGTGAGCTGTTTGCCGGGCACGTCGATGGCGGTGGCGAGGGTGTTGGCGCGCACCTGCATGCCGGTGGCCTTCAGATCGGCGAGGGTGCGGTGGGCGAGGTTGCTCCAGTGGCCGACCTCGCCGGATACGTAGTACGGGATGCCGCAGATGGAGAAGTTCGGGTAGGCGTCGGCCACGACCACGGTGACTTCGCTGTCGGGATCCAGTTCGCGGGCGCGTAGGGCGGCGCTGATGCCGGCGTCGCTGCCGCCGATGGCGACTATGCGCTTGCTGGCCACCGGGAAACCTCCGTCGGAAAGGGAGGTTGAGGGTGCCGGGCACCCCCAACCGGGGGCGTGGGGTCAGGCGAGGTGGTCGGCGAGCTCGCGTTCCAGGGCGGTCTTGGGCTTGGCGCCCACGATGGTCTGCACGACCTCGCCGTTCTTGTAGACGTTCATCGTCGGGATGGACATCACGCCGTAGCGGGCGGCGGTTTCCGGGTTCTCGTCGATGTTGAGCTTGACGATCTCGATCTTGTCGCCATGCTCGGCGGCGATCGCTTCCAGCGACGGGGCGATCTGGCGGCACGGGCCGCACCAGGCAGCCCAGAAGTCGACCAGGACCGGCTTGTCACTGGCCAGGACGTCCTGCTCGAAGGAGTCGTCGGTGATGTTCTTGAGAGCCACGGGGTTTCCTCTTACGTGATGAGGGCGGGGCCCTCAGGCAGTGACGGCCTCGGTTGCGGCGGGGGCAGGCACGTAGGCAAGGGCCGCCAGGTACCGCTCGGCATCGAGGGCGGCTGCGCAGCCGGAGCCGGCCGCGGTGATTGCCTGCCGGTAGGTGTGGTCGACGACGTCGCCGGCGCCGAAGACGCCGGGGAGGTTCGTCCAGGTGGAGGGAGAGGCGACCTTGAGGTAGCCGTCGTCGTCCAGGTCGAGCTGGCCGGTGACCAGATCGGTGCGTGGGTCGTGGCCGATGGCGACGAACAGCCCGGTGGCCGGGAGTTCGGTCGTCTCGCCGGTGACGGTGTCGCGCAGGGTGAGCCCGGCGAGCTTGCCGCCGGCCTCGTGGATCTCGGCGACCTCACGGTTCCAGGCGAAGGAGATCTTCGGGTCGGCGAAGGCGCGGTCCTGCATGGTCTTGGAGGCACGCAAGGTGTCGCGGCGGTGGACGATGGTCACGGAACGGGCGAAGCGGGAGAGGAAGGTGGCTTCCTCCATGGCAGTGTCGCCGCCGCCGACGACCACGATGTCGTGCTCGCGGAAGAAGAAGCCGTCGCAGGTCGCGCAGTACGAAACCCCGCGGCCGGAGAGTGCGTCCTCGCCGGGCAGGTTCAGCTTGCGGTGCTGCGAGCCGGTCGCCACGATGACGGCCTTCGCCCGGTGGACCGTCCCCGCGCTGTCGGTCACGGTCTTGATCGTGCCGGTGAGGTCGGCCTCGACGACGTCATCCGGGACGAGCTCGGCGCCGAAGCGCTCGGCCTGGGCCCGCATGTTGTCCATCAGCTCCGGGCCCATGATGCCGTCGCGGAAGCCGGGGAAGTTCTCCACCTCGGTCGTCTGCACCAGCGCACCGCCGGCCGTGACCGCACCCTCGAAGACCAGCGGCTTCAGCGAGGCGCGGGCCGTGTAAAGGGCGGCGGTGTATCCGGCAGGCCCGGAGCCGATGACGATGACGTTACGGATCTCGTCCGTGCTCATGCCTGCGGCTCCGGCGCGATCTCCTTGATCAGGCCCTCGACCAGCACCTTGATCTCGTCGCGGATCGGACGTACGGCCTGCACGCCCTGGCCCGCGGGGTCCTCCAGTTGCCAGTCGAGGTAGCGCTTGCCGGGGAAGACGGGGCAGGTGTCGCCGCAGCCCATGGTGATGCAGACGTCCGACTCCTTGACCGCGTCCACGGTGAGCATCTTCGGGACCTCGGCGGAGATGTCGATGCCGACCTCGGCCATGGCCTCGACGGCGGCCGGGTTGACGTTGGCACCCGGGTTGGAGCCGGCGGAGCGGACCTCGACGCGGTCCCCGGCCAGGTGGGTCAGCCACGCGGCGGCCATCTGGGAACGGCCGGCGTTGTGGACACAGACGAACAGCACGGAGGGCTTGTCGGACATCAGGAGGTCTCTCTTGTCTCGCGACTGTCTCAGCGACAAAGGGGGTACGGCACACGTCAGTACCCGGTGGTGTCAGTCACCACTGATGTGAGAGTATCAGCCCATGATGACGTCAGTCGACACTGATCTGATCCGGGTTCTGGCCGACCCGCTCAGGCTCCAGATCGTGACCCTGCTCGCCAAAGAGACGCTATGCACCACCCACCTCGTGGAGGAGACCGGTGCCCGGCAGACCAACCTCTCCAACCATTTGAGGGTGCTGCGCGAGGCCGGCGTCGTGGAGACGGAGCCGTGCGGCCGGTTCACCTACTACCGGCTGAAGCCTGACGTCATCGCCACGCTCGCCGGCCAGTTCGCCGACCTGGCCGAGTCCGCTCGCACCGCCGCCGAGAACAAGAGGGCCTGCCCATGACCGCCGCCGAAGCCGCCACGACCGCGGAGTCCGCGCCAGCCGCGCCAGTGCCTGAATCCGCCGGGCAAGTGCCGGCGGCCACCCCGTCGCGTGCTCCCCTGGTCGCGCGGGCTTCCGCCGAACTCATAGGCACGGCGCTGCTGGTGGCGGTCGTGGTGGGCTCCGGTATCCAGGCCACGGAGCTGACCAAGGACGTCGGCGTGCAGCTGCTGGCCAATTCCATGGCCACCGTCTTCGGCCTCGGCATCCTGATCCTGCTGCTCGGTCCGGTTTCGGGCGCGCACTTCAACCCGGTCGTCACGCTGGCCGAGTGGTGGACGGCCCGCCGTGGCGGACCCGGAGTCACACTGCGCGAGGTGGCCGTCTACGTCCCCGCGCAGGTCGTGGGTGCGATCGCGGGTGCGATCCTGGCTGACGCGATGTTCGGCGAGCCGCTGGTGGAGTGGTCCACCCATGACCGCTCGGCGGGTCACCTGCTGCTGGGCGAGGTGGTGGCGACGGCCGGGCTGATCCTGCTGATCTTCGGCCTGGCCCGCGCGGACAATCTGCGCTTCGCCCCCGTGGCCGTCGCCTCCTACATCGGCGCGGCGTACTGGTTCACCTCGTCGACGTCCTTCGCCAACCCGGCTGTGACCATGGGCCGCGCGTTCACCGACACCTTCGCGGGCATCGCGCCCGGCTCGGTCGCCGGGTTCGTCGTCATGCAGATCGTCGGCGCGGTAGTGGGGTTGGCCCTCGTGGCCCTGATCTTCATGCCCGCCCGTTCCCGCTCCGAGCCTTCCGCCGGGTGACACAGACGACGCAGGTGGTGGTGATCGGCGGCGGCCAGGCCGGTCTCGCCGCCGGTTACCACCTTCGCCGCCTCGGTCTGGACTTCGTGATCCTGGATGCACAGGCCGAGCCGGGCGGCGCCTGGCAACACGCCTGGGATTCGCTGCACTGGTTCTCCCCGGCGGCGTACTCCTCGCTGCCGGGACGGCCGATGCCCCTGCAGATGGGCGAGCCGTACCCGGACGCGCGCCATGTGGTCGGCTACCTCACCGAATACGAGCGGCGCTACGACCTTCCCGTCCACCGCTCCGTGTGCGTGACGGGGGTTCACCGCGACGGCCGGCATCTGCGCGTCGAGACTGACGCGGGCAGCTGGCGTGCCGGGTCCGTCATCAGTGCCACCGGTACGTGGTGGCGCCCCTTCCTGCCCGCCGTTGCCGGTCGGTCGGACTTCCGTGGACGCCAGCTGCACACGGTCGAGTACCGCAGTCCGCGCGACTTTGCCGGGCAGCGCGTCATCGTGATCGGCGGCGGCAACTCCGGTGCACAGATCGCCGCCGACCTCGCCTACGACACCGAGCTGACCTGGGTGACGCAGCGCCCGCCCCGCTTCCTGCCTGACGACATCGACGGCCGAATCCTGTTCGACGTGGCCACGGCCCGTCGCCGCGCCCTCGACGAAGGCCGCACTGACACCCAAGGCGTGGCATCACTGGGGGACATCGTCGCCGTAGCACCTGTGCGGGAGGCCCGGGACGCCGGGCTGCTGAAGGCGTCGCCCATCTTCGTACGCCTCGACCGTGACGGAGTCGTGTGGGCCGACGGCACGCGAGCGCCCGCCGACGCGATCATCTGGTGCACCGGCTTCCGCCCGACCCTCTCGCACTTGGCGCCTCTGGGGCTGCGCGGCCCGAGGGGCCGTATCGCCACCACAGGTAGGCGGTCCGTGGATGAACCGCGCCTGCACCTTCTCGGCTACGGCGACTGGACCGGGCCCGCCTCTGCCACCCTGATCGGCGTCGGACGCCCGGCCCGCGACGCAGCGCGCGAGGTCGCCGAGTTGTTCGCCTAGGGTCCTCGGCGGCAGTCACGGTTGGGGATCAGACCTGCTGGGCTCAGTTCAGCGTCTGGGCGGCGTACAGGGCACCAACGGCTGCGGCGAGGCCGCCGAGCAGGAGCCGTAGAGCCCGTTCGGGCAGGCGAGGTTGGAGGCGTGCGCCGAGGTATCCGCCGATCAGCCCGCCGGTGCCGCAGGCGAGCCCGAGCCACCAGTCCGGGGCGACGTCTCCGGCGCTCACGAGCGACAACACCGCGTAGGCAGCTGCGCCGACCAGCGAGGTGGCGAATGTGGCGGCTAGTGCTGCCGGTGCGACGCGTGCGACGGGCAGGCCGCGTCCGACGAGGATCGGCCCGAGCAGGGAGCCGCCACCAATGCCGTAGATGCCGCCAACCACGCCGACCGCCAGGGCGAGACCGGTGAGCGTGCGCGGGGCCAACTCGGCTGCGGGCGACGGCCAGTGGTGTGCCGGGGTGAGGGCGCGCAGGCAGAGCCACAGACCGAGCGGCAGCAGTAGAGCGGCGATCAGGACGCGGAAGTGGCCTGGGCCGGGGAGGGCGAAGACCCGGATGGCGGCGCCGAGGACGACGCCGGGCAGCGTGCCCAGCACCAGGCGGCGGGCAAGGTCGCCGCGCAGGGCACCGTCGTGTCGGTAGCGCCATAGGGCGCCGGGTCCGGCGACGACGTTGAACAGCAGGTTGGTCGGAGTGACCGCCGGGTTGGGCACGCCGAAGACGCTCAGCTGGACCGGGAGGAGGAACACCGCGCCAGACACGCCCACGGGGGCGGTCATGACCGCGATCAGTAGACCGGCGGCCAGCCCTCCCGCCAATGTCCAGTCCACGCCTGCCCCGCTCGCCGATCGCCCGGTCAGTATCGGTGCTTCGGACCGGAGTGAGAGTCACCTGCAATGAGATATTCACAGGACAGCAGGTGCAGCCCAACGCGTTCGTCGTTTCGTGTTGCCGCACGTTGCTCGGGGCGTGGGATTGCCGAGTTGTCCAAACCTGACAGTTCCCTGCCGGTCGTCAGCTCAACGTGCTGACGACACGCCGTACTTCAGCGGCGACGGACTCTGGCAGCGGTACGTAGTGGATCCTGGCCAGCGGCTTCTGGCCCTCCTCGCTGGCGGTGTACGTCAGGAAGGACTTCAGGGCGGGCAGGGTCGCGGCCGCGTTGCCCTTGTCGCACACGATCTCGTAGCTGACCAGGACGATCGGGTACGTACCGTCGGCGGAGACCCGGTAGTCGAACGCCAGGGTCAAGTCCTTGCCCTTGCCGACCACCTTGGCGGCGGCGATGCCGGCAGACGACGTCTCCTCATTCGCCGCCACGGGCTCGGAGGCGCCAGTGTCGACGCGGACTGTCTTGAGACGCTGAGCGGCGGCGAAGGAGAGCTCGAAGTAGCCGATGGATCCTGATGTTTCAGCAACCGCCGCTGCCACCGCACTGGAACCGTTGGCCGCTTCGCCGCCCTGGCCCTGCCACGACTTCTCCGTCGGGTACTGCCACACCTGCGGGGCGGCGCCCGCGAGGTACGCCTGGAAGTTCTGCGTGGTGCCCGAACCGTCCTGCCGGTGCACCGCACGGATGGGCTGGGAGGGCAGGACGACGCCCGGGTTCTGGCGGCGGATGGCCGGATCGTCCCACGTGGTGATCTGCGAGTCGAAAATCTTGGCGATCGTCGCGGCGTCCAGGACCAGGTCGTCGACTCCCGGCACGTTGAAGCCGAGCGCGATGGCGCCGCCCACCATCGGCAGGTTGATGACCCGGCCGCCTGTGCAGACCCGCTCGTCCGGTGTGTTCTCTTCCGAATCGACCGGGCTGTCGGTGCCGCCGAATGCCGTGCTTCCCTGCATGAACTGGACGACGCCGGCGCCGGACCCCAGCGGGTTGTAGGCGATCCGCACGGGATGGCACGCCCGCTCATACAGCGTGATCCAGTTCTTCATGGCGTTTTCCTGGGCGCTCGACCCCGAGCCCGGGACCTTGCCCTGCCGCGCGCAGTCGATGTCGGAGGCCACGGGGCTGGTGGAGGGACGGTCACCGCCGTCGCCCGCGTCGCCGAGTCCGCAGCCTGCCAGGAGCAGCATGCCGGCCAGTCCCGCAGCGGTGGCCGGAGCGCTCAACCGTCCCGTACGTACCCCATGTCGGCGCTGCACCATTGCCCCCTCGCATCGAACAGCAAATCGGATATAGATGCTGGCCGATGTATTGAGGGGGTGGGCTACCTCAAGGCGAACTTCAACTGACGCACTGCCGTACGGGCCATGTCAGCCGAGAGTGCCGAGCATTCGCCCCATGGCAGCGACCACCGACGGCTCGACGCGGTAGTAGACCCAGGTGCCGCGCCGCTCGGAAGTGAGCAATCCGGCTTCCTTGAGCTTCTTCAGGTGGTGGGAGACGGTCGGCTGAGAGACACCGACGTCGGAGATGTCGCACACGCACGCCTCGCCCCCCTCATGTGAGGCCACTGCCGAGAACAGCCGCAGGCGCACCGGGTCACCGAGCGCCTTGAACATGCGAGCCGTCTTCTCGGCCTCCTCGGCGGTCAGCGTTCGTTCGGTGAATGGCGGGCAGCAGGGTGCCACGGCCTCGGGTTCCAGCAGGGGCAGCACCGTCGTCGTATTCGACATGCATCTATGTTGACATACATCGAACCAGCGAGGGAGGGGATGGTATTACCGCCCTTCCGAGAGGTAGCGGAAGAGGCCAAGACTGCCGCAGTGGCGCGACCAAGAACCGGTCGTCCGCCCGGACGCCTCCAGCGCCACAGAACTCACCCCCTGCCTGCGCAGAGCGTGTGCAGCGACCAGTCCGGACCATCCCCCCGATCAACCACTAGGTCTATCTGGCTCATGTTCTGATCTTCAGATTCGACAAATGTCTATGTTGACGCTTATCGATACAGGTGCCATGCTTGGCAGCGCAAGAGATCGACGGATGTCGAAACAAAGGGGAATCGTCGTGAACCCGTCCGCCAACGACCAGCTGCCCGTCGCGGTCATCGGAGCCGGTCCCATCGGCCTGGCCGCCGCTGCCCACCTCATCGAGCGCGGCATCGAACCCCTGGTCCTGGAGACCGGACCGTCCGCCGGCACCGCTGTCCGGGACTGGTCACACGTGCGGCTCTTCTCCCCGTGGGCGGAGCTCACCGACCCGGCAGCCGAGAAGCTGCTGGCCCCGACCGGCTGGGTACGCCCGGACGGCGCCGCATACCCGACGGGCGGTGACTGGGCCGAGCAGTACCTACAGCCGCTCGCCGACCTCCTCGGCGACAGGGTCCGGTACGGCGTCACGGTGACCGGCGTCGCCCGCGCCAGCCGGGACCGAATCGTCGACGCCGGACGCGAGGAGCAGCCCTTTACTCTGCATGTCCGCACCGCGGACGGGTCCGAGGAACGAATCAGCGCCCGCGCCGTCATCGACGCCTCCGGCACCTGGTCCACTTCGAGCCCGATGGGTGCCGACGGCATGCCGGCCCTGGGCGAGAGGGCCGCCGCCGACCGAATCTCCCACCGCGTCCCCGACCTCAAGGACCCGTCCGTACGCGCCCGTTACGCGGGCAAGCGCACCGCCGTCGTCGGCTCGGGCGCTTCCGCCTTCACCGCCCTCGCCTACCTCGCGGACCTCGCGAAGGAACAGGACGGGACGCACGCGGTGTGGATCCTGCGCCGCGGAATCAGCACCAACACCTACGGCGGCGGCGAGGCCGACCAGCTCCCGGCGCGCGGCGCGCTCGGCCTGCGCGCGAAGGCCGCGGTGGATGCCGGTCACGCGTCCGCTGTCACGGGCTTCCGCACCGAGGCCGTCGAACAGGACGGCGACCGCCTGATCCTGATCGCCGAGGACGGACGGCGCCTGGACCCCGTGGACGAGATCATCGTCCTGACCGGCTTCCGGCCGGACCTGTCCTTCCTCTCCGAAGTCCGGCTCGGGCTCGACGACCGCCTCCAGGCGCCGACCGCGCTCGCCCCGCTCATCGACCCGAACGTGCACTCCTGCGGCACCGTCTACCCGCACGGCGTCAACGAGCTTTCCCACCCCGAGCAGGGCATCTTCATGGTCGGCATGAAGAGCTACGGCCGCGCACCGACCTTCCTCGCAATGACCGGCTACGAGCAGGTCCGCTCTATCACCGCGGCACTCGCCGGAGACCACGAGGCAGCCGAACGCGTCGAACTCACCCTCCCGGAAACGGGCGTGTGCGGCGGCGCGGGCCTCTTCGACGAGCCGGAGAACGCCGAAGAGTCCGGCGGCGGATGCTGCGCCGCCCCCACCACCGTCCAGATCGGCGTCGGCGCCCCGACTTCCACGTCCGGCGGCTGCTGACCCCCACACCTGCACAAGGAGGATCGTCATGCCCCGCGTACAACTGGCCCTGCGAGTCCCAGATCTCGACGCGTCCATCGCCTTCTACAGCAAGCTCTTCGGCACCGAGCCCGCCAAACTCCGCGACGGGTACGCCAACTTCGCCATCGCCGAGCCCCCGATCAAGCTCGTCCTGATCGAAGGCACCCCGGACGAGGACACCCGCCTGGACCACCTCGGCGTCGAGGTGGATTCGACGGAGGCCGTTCACGCCGCCACCGCCCGCCTGAGTGAGGCCGGCCTGTTGACGACCGAGGAGAACGACACCACCTGCTGCTACGCCCTCCAGGACAAAGTCTGGGTCCACGGCCCCGGCCAGGAGCCCTGGGAGGTCTACGTCGTCAAGGCTGACGCTGATTTCCTGGCCAAGCAGCAGGGCAGCACCTGCTGTGCTGGCCCGGCCGACACTGCAGTTGACGCAAAGGAACCCGCAGTCCCGGGCGGCTGCTGCTGACCCGCGAATGACCAGCCTCCACACCAGCGGGGCCGTGACCGAGACGGGGGAGCGGTCACGGCCCCGCTGGTGTGGAGGCTGCCCGGTGTGTCCACGTGACCCTCGCCGCCACCAACAACGATCACCACAGCGTGGCCAGGCGAAGACGTGCTCGACGCGGGCGCGGACCTGCTTGTGCTCGCGGTTGTGCTCGGCCTGCCACTCGGTCAGGTCCCCGCCGCGCGGTCTGCGGTGCGGGATGACTAGGCCGGCGCCCGGGTAGCCGCCGTCGGCGATGGTGGTCGTTCCGCCGACGGCGGCCTTGGCGCCGGACTCCTCCCATGCCTTGCAGTCGTTGCGGTTGCCCGGGAGAGGTCTGCCGATCGCGACGACCAGGCGGGTGTGGGCGTCGATGACGACCTGGTGGTTGGTGGAGTACCTGTAGTTCTTGGACTGCTCGGCGATGGTGTGGTCGCGGGTAGGAACCAGGGTGCCGTCGACGATCAGCACAGCGTCCTTGCGGAACCGCTGCCTCGGCTTGAACGCGAGGAGCGGGCCGACGTGGTCGATGATCCGGTCGGCCGCCGACTTGGATATCCCGAACAGCGGCGCGAGCTGCCGCAACGTCAGGTTGGTGCGCCAGTAGGCCGCGACCAGCAGTACCCGGTCCTCTAAGGGCAGGCCCCACGGCCGTCCGGGCCTCACGGTGTCGGCGCCCTCGCGGCGCAGCGCGGTCATCAACTTGCGGAAGTCGCGCGGGCTCAGCCCGGTGAACGGGGCTATCCAGGACGGTTCCGACGCCGTGATCACGCGAGGCATTGCTGGATCATCGCACCCACGGTCGGCAGCCTTGGAGGTCAGCCTGGCCTCAGAACTCAAACCAGAGCTCGATGTTCGGGTGGACCCGTTCCCGCAGGCAGTTTGAGTGTGAATAGGCCTGCTGCCGCACGGCACCGCCTCGCACCGGGTCAACCGCACCGAGCCTGAGCTCGGTCGCTGCCCCGTCCTGGTCGAGATCGATGACCTGATAGCAGAAGCAGCAGGTGGGGTTCGGGTTCAACGATGCCCTCTCATGTCGCCGAGAACAGCAGCGCCGACCGCGCTGTCCTGCAGACCCTACGTCGAACAGGACACCGATAACGGGACAGCCTTTAGCGTACCTCTCCGCAGGTCAGGTCAGGAGCGACATGAGATACACCCCTGCCGCACCGCCTACCGCCAACTCGTGATTGATGTTGCTCCAGTTGCAGCAATGCAGCGGCCCCTCGACTTGTACGAGAGCCCTGGTATGTAGGTCATCGATATCCCAGACCCGGACCGTTTGGTCGTGGCTGGTGGTAGCGATCCAGGCACCGTCCGGTGAAACGGAGACCGAGTTGACCACCCCCGCGTGGCCGGTGAGGGCGGCCGTGCAAGCCCCCGTGTTGCGGTCCCAGATCCGCACCGTGGCGTCATCGCCAGCGGTGGCCAGCCAGGCGCCGTCCGGTGAAACGGAGACCGAGTTGACCACCCCCGCGTGGCCGGTGAGGGTGGCCGTGCAAGCCTCCGTGTTGCGGTCCCAGATCCGCACCGTGGCGTCATTGCCAGCGGTGGCCAGCCAGGCGCCGTCCGGTGAAACGGAGACCGAGTTGACCACCCCCGCGTGGCCGGTGAGGGTGGCCGTGCAAGCCCTCGTGTTGCGGTCCCAGATCCGCACCGTGGCGTCATCGCCAGCGGTGGCCAGCCAGGCGCCGTCCGGTGAAACGGAGACCGAGTTGACCACCCCTGTGTGGCCGGTGAGGGTGGCCGTGCAAGCCTCCGTGTTGCGGTCCCAGATCCGCACCGTGGCGTCATTGCCAGCAGTAGCCAACCAAGCACCATCCGCAGCAACGGCAACACATCGGACGGAGGAGGTGTGGCCGGTGAGGGTGGCCGTGCAAGCCCCTGTGTTGCGGTCCCAGATCCGCACCGTCTTGTCATCGCCAGCGGTAGCCAGCCAGGCGCCGTCCGGAGAGAATGCCAGCGAACGCACCCTCACTCGACAGCCGATGGACAGGTCCGAATCATCGGTGGCGACGGCGTAGTCCCAGGTCCGTATCGAGGCGTCGTTGCCAGCGGTGGCCAGCCAGGCGCCGTCCGGTGAAACGGAGACCGAGTTGACCGCCCCTGTGTGGCCGGTGAGGGTGGCCGTGCAAGCCTCCGTGTTGCGGTCCCAGATCCGCACCGTGGCGTCATTGCCAGCGGTGGCCAGCCAGGCGCCGTCCGGTGAAACGGAGACCGAGTTGACCACCCCCGCGTGGCCGGTGAGGGTGGCCGTGCAAGCCCTCGTGTTGCGGTCCCAGATCCGCACCGTGGCGTCATCG
>NZ_JBHTRZ010000011.1:342188-342376 GCF_042795335.1 Streptomyces sp. NPDC056479
CGTCATTGCCAGCAGTAGCCAACCAAGCACCATCCGCAGCAACGGCAACACATCGGACGGAGGAGGTGTGGCCGGTGAGGGTGGCCGTGCAAGCCCTCGTGTTGCGGTCCCAGATCCGCACCGTCTTGTCATCGCCAGCGGTGGCCAGCCAGGCGCCGTCCGGAGAAAACGCGACGGACCAGACTCGG